>NZ_FNZE01000004.1:0-207807 GCF_900109175.1 Pseudomonas linyingensis
AATCTGAGCCATGATCAAACTCTTCAGTTCACATCATTGCGGGTTTTGAGAAAACCCTAAACTTGGCTCAGCAATCGCAAATAAACTCATGAATTCACGAGACTACTTGTGATGCTGATAATCTTGCGACTGTCAGTCTTATCTCACAAGCACCCACACGAATTGCTTGATTCAACTTGTTAAAGAGCGTTTCGATCAAGTCTTTCGTCTCAACCGAGGCCGCGAATTCTACAGCAGCCTTGCATTCTGTCAAGCGTTTTTCGAAATTTTCTTTTCTACTCAACCACTTGCGTAACTCTCTCGCTGCCGTAACCCGGAGGCCGCTGCAGCGAGGAGGCGAATAATACAGCCTTAAAAAACGCTGTCAACACCTCCTCGCAACAAACTTCGCAATCACTCGACCTGCTTGCGGCGACGCACCTGCAGCAGGCGCTGGATCGGCCCGGAAGCGGCATATGCGAGGAAGATCAGCAGCAAGATCCGCGGCGGGTCGCTGAAAATCACCGCAAACACCAGGACCACCACCAGAATGGCTACGAAGGGCACTCGCCCCTTCATGTCGAAGTCCTTGAAGCTGTGGTACTTGATGTTGCTGACCATCAGGGCGCCAGCTGCGGCAACCAACAGGGCGAACAGCAGCACCACCAGCACAGGCATGTCCACACCATCGACACCGAAATCCTTCAGCGCCCACACCGTACCGGCCACCACACCGGCAGCGGCCGGACTGGCCAGACCGATGAAGTAGCGCTTGTCGACCTTGCCGATCTGGGTATTGAATCGGGCCAGACGCAAGGCGGCGCAGGCCGCATAGATGAAGGCAACGGTCAGACCGACATTGCCCAGGCCGGACAGTGCCCACTTGTAGGCCAGCAGCGCGGGCGCCAGGCCGAAGGCAACCATGTCCGACAACGAGTCGTACTCGGCACCAAAAGCGCTCTGGGTATTGGTCATGCGCGCCACACGCCCGTCGAGACCGTCCAGCACCATGGCCACGAAGATGGTGATCGCGGCAATCTCGTACTTGCCATTCATGGCACTGACGATTGAAAAGAAGCCGGCAAACAGATTGGCCGTGGTGAACAGGTTGGGCAGCAGATAGACACCACGATGCCTGACTTTGCGCCCCTCGGCGTCCTGCCCTTCCTCGACATGCTCATCGATCGGCAGCAGGCTGTCGCTTTCGGGCGCCTTGTTAGGCTCACCGGGTTGTTCGCTCATGGGTACACACCTTGTTCGCAATGACGTTTCGATTGACCGGAACCACTCTCGCCACAGGCCGGCCACCTAGGGCTTTATAGCAGAATGACAGGCAGAAAAAACGCGGCCGTAGCCGCGTCTCTTCATCGCCGAAGACCTTAGTTCTTGGTCTTGTCGACGATCTTGTTCGCAGCGATCCACGGCATCATGGCGCGCAGCTTCTCGCCGACCACTTCGATGCCATGGGCAGCGTTGTTGCGACGGTAGGCGGTCATCGACGGGTAGTTGGTGGCACCCTCGCTGATGAACATCTTGGCGTACTCGCCATTCTGGATGCGCTTCAGGGCATTGCGCATGGCAGCACGGGACTCGGCGTTGATCACTTCCGGACCGGTGACGTACTCACCGTACTCGGCGTTGTTGGAGATCGAGTAGTTCATGTTGGCGATGCCGCCTTCGAACATCAGATCGACGATCAGCTTCAGCTCGTGCAGGCACTCGAAGTAGGCCATTTCCGGCGCATAGCCAGCCTCGACCAGGGTTTCGAAACCGGCCTTGACCAGCTCGACGCAACCACCGCACAGCACGGCCTGCTCGCCGAACAGGTCGGTTTCAGTCTCGTCCTTGAAGGTGGTTTCGATGATGCCGGTACGGCCGCCGCCCACGCCGCTGGCGTAGGACAGGGCAACATTCTTGGCATTGCCGGAGGCGTCCTGATAGATGGCGATCAGGTCGGGGATGCCGCCGCCACGCACGAACTCGGAGCGCACGGTGTGGCCCGGGGCCTTCGGCGCGATCATGATCACGTCGAGGTCGGCGCGCGGCACTACCTGGTTGTAATGGATCGAGAAGCCGTGAGCGAAGGCCAGGGTCGCACCCTTCTTCAGGTTCGGCTCGATCTCGTCCTTGTACAGGCGACCCTGGAACTCGTCCGGAGTCAGGATCATCACCAGGTCAGCCGCGGCAACGGCTTCGGCAACCTCAGCCACCTTCAGGCCGTGGGCCTGAGCCTTGGCCACGCTGGCCGAGCCAGCGCGCAGACCAACGGTCACGTCAACGCCGGAATCCTTCAGGTTGCAGGCATGGGCATGACCCTGGGAGCCGTAACCGATGATGGCAACCTTCTTGCCCTGGATGATCGACAGATCGCAGTCTTTGTCGTAGGAAACGTGCATGGAAAACCCTCAGTGCAGTGCGGCCCAGCGGGCCTGTTCAAAATCAGATGCTTAGTGTCTTGTCGCCACGAGCGATGCCGGTGACACCGCTGCGAACCACTTCCAGGACCGAGGCTGTGCCGATGGCCTGGATGAAACTGTCGAGTTTGTCGCTGGTGCCGGCCAGCTGTACGGTATACACGCTGCTGGTGACATCCACGATCTGGCCGCGGAAGATGTCGGCGGTACGCTTGATCTCGGCACGCTGCGCGCCGGTGGCCTTGACCTTGACCAGCATCAGCTCGCGTTCGATGTGCGCGCTTTCCGACAGGTTCACCAGCTTGACCACTTCGATCAGCTTGTTGAGGTTCTTGGTGATCTGCTCGATCACCTCGTCCTGACCGATGGTGGTCAGCGTCAGACGCGACAGGGTCGGATCCTCGGTCGGGGCCACGGTCAGGCTTTCGATGTTGTAGTTGCGCTGGGAGAACAGACCCACCACACGCGACAGCGCGCCGGGCTCGTTTTCCAGGAGCAGGGAAATGATGTGCCGCATGATCAGGTGCGCTCCGTCTTGCTCAGCCACATGTCGCGCATGGAGCCATCTTTGATCTGCATCGGGTATACGTGCTCGGTGGCATCCACCTGGATATCCAGGAACACCAGGCGATCCTTCAGCGCGAAGGCCTCTTCCATCATCGGCTTGAGGTCCTTGAGCTCGGTGATACGCATCCCGACGTGACCATAGGCTTCCGCCAGCTTGATGAAGTCAGGCAGCGACTCCATGTAGGAGTGCGAGTGACGGCCGCTGTACACCATATCCTGCCACTGGCGCACCATGCCCAGCGAGCCATTGTTCAGATTGACGATCTTCACCGGCAGGTCGTACTGCAGGCAGGTCGACAGCTCCTGGATGTTCATCTGGATGCTGCCCTCGCCGGTGACGCAGGCCACGTCGGCCTCCGGGAAGTTCAGCTTGGCGCCCATGGCGCCCGGCAGACCGAAGCCCATCGTGCCGAGACCGCCGGAGTTGAGCCAGCGGTTGGGCTTGTCGAACTTGTAGTACTGCGCCGCGAACATCTGATGCTGGCCGACGTCGGAACTGACGAAGGCATCGCCACGGGTGACCTCGCACAGCGTCTCGATCACGGTCTGCGGCTTGATGATGCTGCCGTCGCCCTTCTCGTAGGGGAACAGACCGCGATGGCCGCGCCACTCCTCGATCTGCTTCCACCAACTGGCCAGCGCTTCCGGGCTCGGCTTCTCGCCGATTTCCTTGAGGATCGCCACCATCTCGGTCAGCACGCTGTCCACCGGACCAACGATCGGCACGTCGGCCTTGATGGTCTTGGAGATCGAGGCCGGGTCGATGTCGATGTGGATGATCTTCGCGTTCGGGCAGAACTTCGGCGCACCGTTGATCACCCGGTCATCGAAGCGCGCACCCACGGCCAGAATCACATCGGCATGGTGCATGGTCAGGTTGGCGGTGTAGCTGCCGTGCATGCCGAGCATGCCGAGGAATTGCCGGTCGCTGCCCGGATAGCCACCGAGCCCCATCAGGGTATTGGTCACTGGCAGGTTGAGCAGGCGCGCCAGCTCGGTCAGCGGCGCAGCCGCATTGCCCATGATCACGCCGCCGCCGGAGTAGACGATCGGGCGCTTGGCGGCCAACAGCATTTCCGCCGCCTTGCGGATCTGCCCGGAGTGGCCACGCACGGCCGGGCCGTAGGAGCGCAGCTTGACCTTCTTCGGATAGACGTACTCGAACTTGTCGCCCGGGTTGGTCATGTCCTTGGGGATGTCCACCACCACCGGACCGGGGCGGCCGGACTCGGCGATATAGAAAGCCTTCTTCAGTACTTCGGGGATTTCCGACGGATGCTTGATGATGAAGCTGTGCTTCACGATCGGCCGGGAAATGCCGACCATGTCGGTTTCCTGGAAGGCATCGGTACCGACCATGGTGCTCGGCACCTGGCCGGACAGCACCACCATGGGGATCGAATCCATATAGGCGGTGGCAATGCCGGTGATGGCATTGGTCGCACCCGGCCCCGAAGTCACCAGCACCACACCGGCCTTGCCGGTCGCACGCGCGTAGCCATCGGCCATATGGGTCGCGGCCTGTTCGTGGCGGACGAGGATGTGCTCGATCGCCTTTTCCTTGAACAGGGCATCGTAGATATGCAGAAGGGCACCACCCGGGTACCCGTAGATGTACTTCACGCCTTCGTCGCGCAGGAAGCGGACGACCATTTCAGCGCCTGATAAAAGCTCCACGTTTCACCTCTAGAACGCCTGAGAAACACCCTCGGAGGGGCGACCGAAGTTCGGTTAACTGCCAGGCAGAGCATGGGCGATGGTAGTCGCCGGCGACGTCAGCTGCTGACTTAGCGAGTATCGGGAGCACTCCTGCTGTTACGGAAAACTCCCACCCCGGCGCGAGGTAACGCGTGACAGGGCCTGGCTTGGGCGGCGCGGGTGTGCACCTCATGGTCTGCCGAGGAGCCGGAAACAGTCAGACTCACCACAGCGGATCGCAGATTGTTCGGATTAGCCGCTGGCAAGTCAAGCCGAAGTTGACTGCTGGAGCCTGCCCAGCTGTGACCCAGCGCAGAATGCCCGAGCAGCACTTTTGGGTATAGTTGCGCGGACTTTTCCCTTCACGACAAGGATTCAGCATGCGTCGCACCCTCCTCCTCGCCAGCCTGCTGCTTGGTTGCGCCAGTGCGGCCTGCGCCGGACAGATCTACAAGTGGGTCGACGCGCAGGGCATCACCCACTTCACCGCGCAGCCGCCACAGGCCGGCCAGGCCGCCCTGGTCCCACCCGCCCAGCAGCCCCCCAGCCCGCCCGCGGTTGCGACGCCGGCTACGCCAGCACAGGACAGCGATCCGACCCAGGCGGATATCGACGCCCGCGTGCGCAAGGAAGTCGCCGCGAAGGAAAAGGAGCGTGCCGACTACTGCGTGAACGTGCGCACCACCCTGGCCCAACTGCGCAACAACCCGCGCCTGCGCATGGAGGTGAATGGCGAGATGCGCCGCGTCAGCGAAGACGAGCGCCAGGCCAAGATCGCCGAGGCGGAAAAGGCCATCGGCGAGCACTGCCAATAGCCCATAGCCCAGCTAGCCGACTGATGAACCCACGGCCGCCCTCAGGCGGCCGTATTGATCAGGCGATCGAATTCTTCCAGCAACTCCAGCAAGACCGCCACCCTGGCGCCCTCCACGGCCCAGGCCATCTCAGCCATCGGCCGGATTGAGCAGGCCAGCGGCAAGCCCTCTCCCCGCTCGATGATCTCCTTCATGCGCGGCAGAAACACCCACTGCAGCCACTCCTCGAAGGCTAGGGTGTCGACGCAGAACGGCTCGGCGCTGGCCAAGCGCTCCACCGTGGGCGCAACCCCCGCCCACCAGCCAAGCAGGCGCAACTCGCGCTCGATCAGCAGCAGCTGATCAGCCAGGGCCGGCAGGCGCGCATCCATCAGAGCTGAACCTTGGCACGCTGGCGTGCCTGTGCGGCGCCCGCGGCATCGCCCTGCTGCTCGCGCGACCGAGCAATCAGCTCCCACAGGCTGGCCTGCAGCGCCGGCCGCCCGCCGGCGTAGGTCAGTCCGCGGCGAGCCAGTTGTTCGGCCTGGACCGGATCGCCCTGCGCCAGACGCACCTCGGCCAGACGGTAGAGCACCTGCGGCTCACGTGGGGCAATGCGCTGCGCTCGCTCCAGGCTGGCCGATGCCCCGGCGAGATTGCCGCTGCGCTCCATCTGCTGCGCCGAGGTCAACAGCGCCAGCACCGGCCCATCGAGCCGCTCATCGGCTGCCAGGGTGACCGAGCTGGAGCCTGCCGGCGGCGCGCTGCCGAAGGTACTCCCGGTGCTGATCGGCGCGCCCGAGGTGGCTGCCGGGAACGTCTGGATAGGCGCCGAGGCCGCGCCCTGCGGGACCATGACCACCACCCCGGAGTCCTGCGGCTGCGGCCGTGGCGCCGCCTGCGGCTGTGTCGCGGGCGCGCGAGTCACCGCTACGCCTCCGGCACCCACCGGCCGGCCCGCCTCCACCACCGGAATCGATCCACGCTGAACCGGCGTCGCACAGCCTGCCAGCAGCAACAGTGCCATCGGCACCAACCAACCCTTGTTCACATCCAGCCCCCTTGCCATGAATTACCCATAACCATCCCGCGACAAGCCACACCCACCACTGTTCGACTAACAGTTATGTGCCTGAGTGCCATCACTGCTCCAGCCAGCCGCGCACCCAGTCCATGACCTGCTCGACGGGCTCCTGCAACTGCTGCGGAACTCCACAGGGCGTGCCGGGCGGCGGCTCGCTGCCTCGAATATACGGCATCTGTAGCGCACCCACGCAGCTCTGATCGGCCCCCCGCCCACTGTAGGGATCGATCCAGGCCAGGGTCACGTTGTCCGGCGGGGTCCTGTCCAGCGGAGCGGGCGCGGCCGTGCGCATGAAGCCGGTCCACACCTGCAGCGCGCCGCTCGCCCCGGTCAGCGGGGTCTTGCCATTGTCGTCGCGGCCCATCCATACCACCGCCAGCAGATCCTGGCCGAAACCGGCGAACCAGCTGTCACGCGAATCGTTGCTGGTGCCGGTCTTGCCGGCCAGGGTCAGCGAGGACGGCAACTGGTTGTATACCGAACGCGCCGTACCCTCGCGCATCACCCGGCGCATGGCCTCCTGGACCAGATGAATGGCACCCGGATCAAAGCGCTGCTGCACCTCGTAGGGATAGCCCTTGAGCGGCTCGCCGATGGCGGTCAGTACACTGCGGATTCCCCGCAACGGCGTGCTGAATCCGCCGTTGGCCAGGGTCTGGTACATGGTCGCCACCTGCATCGGGCTGAGCGCGCCGGCCCCCAGCAGCATCGACGGGTAGGCCGGCCAGTCCTGTTCGACGCCCAGCCGCGCGACGGTCTTTAGCACATCGGGCACGCCCAGTTCGAGGCCGAGCTTGGCGGTCGACAGGTTGTAGGACTGCGCCAGCCCCTGATAGAGGAAGATCGTGCCATGGGCCTGGCGATCGTAGTTCTTCGGCTGCCATATCTGACCGTCGGCGCCCTTGATCGAGAACGGCTCGTCCTCCAGCCAGCTGGTCAGGGTGTATTGACTCGGCCGCTCCAGCGCGGTCAGGTAGATCGCCGGCTTGATCAGCGAGCCGATCGGCCGCTGCGCATCCAATGCTCGGTTGAAGCCGGCAAAGCGCGGCTGGCGACTGCCGAGCAGCGCCTGCACCTCGCCGGTCTGCGGGTTAGTCACCACCATCGCCGCTTCGACCTCGTCGACGCCCTTGCGCCCGCCCAGGCGTTTGAGGGTGTCGGCCATGGCCGTTTCGGCCTTGCGCTGCAGGATCGGATCGAGGCTGGTGAAGACCCGCAGCCCCTCCTCGGTCAGGTCTTCGTCGCGGTAGTCCTGACGCAGCTGACGCTTGACCATGTCGAGGAAGGCCGGGTACGAGGTATTGGCCAGACTGCCGCGGCTGCTGACCTCCAGCGGTGCCTGCTTGGCCCGCGCCACCTCCTCGGCACTCGCCACGCCCAGCTCGGCGAGCAGATCCAGCACCAGGTTGCGCCGCTCCAGCGCACGCTCCGGGTAGCGCCGCGGGTTGTAGTAGGACGGTCCCTTGACCATCCCCACCAGCAGCGCGACCTGATGCAGGCGCAGCTCGCCCAGCGGCTGCCCGAAGAAGTACTGGCTGGCCAGACCGAAGCCGTGGATCGCGCGCTGGCCATCCTGACCGAGGAACACCTCATTGAGGTAGGCTTCGAGAATCTGCGGCTTGTCATAGTGCAGTTCCAGCAGCACCGCCATCAGCGCCTCGGTGCCCTTGCGGGTCAGGCTGCGCTCGTTGGTCAGGAAGAAGTTCTTCACCAGCTGCTGGGTCAGGGTGCTACCACCCTGCACCAGCGCACCGGAAGTGGTGTTGACCCACATGGCACGGGCGATCGACTTGGGCGACACCCCGAAATGGTTGTAGAACTCGCGATCCTCGACCGCGACCAGGGTCTCCAGCAGGTACGGCGGCACCTGATCCAGCTGGATCAGGATGCGATCCTCGTTGTGCGCCGGATACAGCCCGCCGATCAGCAGCGGCTCCAGCCGCGCCACCGCCAGCGCGCCACCACCCGCCTGGCTGAGTCCCGCCACCTGGTTGCCGGAGAAGCGCACGCGCAACCGCTGCGCCTGTTCCGCACCGTCATAGAACTGGAAACCACGGGTGTGCAGCTCAACCTGATTGCCACTCACCAGCAGCTCGCCGGGGCCCTGGACCTTCGGCGTACGCCGATAGCCGAGCGCCTGCAGCTCGGTGAGAAAGTCCTCGCGCGTCAGCTTGAGACCGGCGAACAACTCCAGTGGACGGGCGTAGACCTTGGCCGGCACCGTCCAGCGCTTGCCGGAGAACTTCTCTTGGACCACGGCATCGAGATAGACCATCAGGCCGGCGAACAGCACCAGGCCGACCAGGCCCAGTTTGACCAGCCAGCCCAACCAGGGCCGGGAAGCGCGTGCCGACTTTTTGCGTGAACGGGAATTGCGGGGAGCGGGGGTACGGGATCTTGTCATGTTCGGCATTATACGCAGTTAGCACAAGGCGGACGGCACGCCCGACGGTTTGCATGGCGGAACGCAGTCGCCATAATGAGGCCTTAGACAAGTTCCCGATGAAAAGGATCGCCTGTGACTCAGTCCCTGATCGAAGCCCTGCAGAACCCCGCCCTGTACCCCCACCCGGTGGAGGGCTTCGAAGTCATCGAGACGCATATCTCCTGGGTCCTGCTCACCGGCCAGTACGCCTACAAGCTGAAGAAGCCGGTGAACTTCGGCTTTCTCGACTTCAGCAGCCGCGAGGCCCGCGAGCACTTCTGCCACGAGGAACTGCGCCTCAACCAGCGCACCGCCCCGGATATCTACCTGGAGGTCCTGCCGGTGACCGGCAGCCTCGAGGCTCCGCAGCTCGGCGGCAACGGACCGGTCCTCGACCACGTACTGAAGATGCGCCAATTTCCACAGAGCGGCCTGCTGTCCAACGTGCTGGCCCGAGGCGAGCTGATGCCCGCGCACATCGACGCGCTGGCCCGGGAAATCGCCGACCTGCACGCCGAGGCCAAGCGCGTCCCCATCGAACACGTACTGGGCAGCGCCGAGGCGGTGATGGCTCCGGTGCGCCAGAACTTCGAGCAGATCCGTCCGCTGCTCGAAGATGCCGCCGACCTGACCCAGCTCGAGCACCTCGAGGCCTGGGCCGAGGATACCTTCACCCGCCTGCAGCCGCTGCTCGACCAACGCAAGGGCGATGGCTTCATCCGCGAGTGCCACGGCGACATCCACCTGGCCAACGTCACCCTGCTGGACGACCATGTCCTACTGTTCGACTGCATCGAGTTCAACGAACCTTTCCGCCTGATCGACGTAGTCAGCGACGCCGCCTTCCTCGCCATGGATCTCGAGGATCGCGGCCTCAAGTCGCTGTCGCGGCGCTTCATCAATGCCTACCTGGAGCTGACCGGCGACTACCAGGGGCTGACCCTGCTGCCGTTCTACAAGGCCTACCGCGCCATGGTCCGCGCCAAGATAAGCCTGTTCCGCCTGGCCCAGGAGCAGGACCCGGTCGAGCGCGTGGTGATCCTGCGCCAGTACCGCAACTATGCCGCGCTGGCGGAAAGCTACAGCGCCATCCCGACACGCTTCCTGGCCATCACCCACGGTGTTTCCGCGGTCGGCAAGAGCCATGTCGCCATGCGCCTGGTGGAAGCCTTCGGCGCCATCCGCTTGCGCTCGGACGTCGAGCGCAAGCGCCTGTTCCCGACCGCCGACGAGGCCGAGCTGTACTCCAGTGCCGCGACCCAGGCCACCTACAGCCACCTGCACCAGCAGGCTGCCGCCATCCTCCTGGCCGGCTTCCCGGTGGTGCTGGACGCCACCTACCTCAAGCAGGCCCAGCGCCAGGCCGCGCATGCCGTGGCCGAGCAGACCGGCGTGCCCTTCCTGATCCTCGACTGCCAAGCCCCGGAAGCCGTCATCGTCGCCTGGCTGGCCGAGCGCCAGGCCGAGGGGCGCGATCCGTCCGACGCCACCCTGGAAGTCATCCGCGCCCAAGAGGCCGGCCGCGAGCCGCTGAGCGACGTCGAGCAGAGCCACAGCGGTCGCATCGCCACCCACGAAGCAGCCAGCCTCGACAGCCTGATCGAACGCATCCGCAGTCACCTGCCTGGTTTCTGACGCTTCCCCTCCCCTGCAGCCCACGACTGACGGTAGTCGCGGGCTTCCCGGCGCCAACTAGACTTGCTTGCTAGGCGTGATCGGCAAGCGTATCCGCGCGCCGGACAGACTCCGGCGCAAGGGCAAGGGGGAGCGGGATGAACGATGAACTGCTGCAGCTGAAGAACCTCGGCAAGACTTCCACCCTCTGGCTGCATGCCGTCGGCATCCACAGTGCCAGCGAGCTGCGCCGGCGTGGCGCGGTCGCGGCCTACCGGGCGGTCCTGGCCCGCGGCTTCAATGCCTCACGGGTACTGCTCTACTCGATCGAAGGCGCCCTGCTCGACCAGCACTGGAGCGAGCTGAGCCACGAACACAAGGCCAGCCTGCTGGCCCAGCTCCCTCCCCAGGAACCACGCAACAAGAGCTAGCTCACAACCTCCGCAGCGGTCAATTTACCTGACACGGCAAAAGCCCTATTGTCTGCGAGCGCCTGGCGCCACCGTTCGACCTGCCCCCCTCAAGGAATCGCGCCCATGTACCTGACCGGCGAGCAACCGGCCTATGCCGATCAACTGATCAACCACCTGCAGAGCCTGCCCAATCAATTGCTGGAGGGGCTAGAGCCGGCGGGACCGACGCTGGAGATCGCCAACCAGCAGGATGTCGAGATCGAGCTGGCGGACAACCAGCTGTATGTCATCGAAAGCGGCCTGCTGCAGGCCTGGGTGGATGAGCGTCCGGTATTCCTCCTCTGCGAGGGCGACCTGCTCGGCCTGCGCCAGGGGCTCGACCTGCCCGCCCGCCGCTACAGCTGCGAAGACCCGGTGCGCCTGCGCCCCTATTCGCGCAATGCAGTGCTCGCCTACATCCACGCCGATAGCCGGCGCCAGGAGCTGTTCACCCAGTACCTGGTCGGCCAGATCGCTCTGCTCTCCGATGCGCTTGCCCGCCTGCGCCAGCCCGACCTGCGCCCCAGCACCGGCTTCCAGCACTACGCCGCCGGCGAGGAACTGATCCACCAGGGCGACGAGGCGGACAACGTGTTCATCATCGTCGAGGGCCATGCCGAAGCCTTCGTCGACGGCCACCGCGTCGGCGACGTGCAGAAGGACGAGATCTTCGGCGCCATGGCGGTGTTCACCGGCGAGCAGCGTAGCGCCACGGTGATCGCCAGCGAGCCCTGCACCGTGATGGTGATCCCCAAGGAGCAGTTCATCAGCCTGATGCACAGCAACCCGCGCATCGCCCACAGCCTGATCGAAAGCCTGGCCCGGCGCATCCATCTGCTCAACCAGGAAGTCACCCAACTGCGCAGCGACCGCGACGCCTGAGCCAGCCGCGACTAATCCCAAGGCGACCGGACGCGTTCCCGTCGCCTTTTTTCATGCCCATGGAAATCGCAACGCATTACATCGGGCGCGATAAATGCACTTGACTCTTAAATGAGATTGATTATCATAAGCACAACTGGTCGCGAGACTGGTCGATAAACGGGGTTGTCGTTTCCTCGGTTTATCTCCTCATCAGGCTAATCACGGTTTTGACCCGGCTCTTGCCGGGTCTTTTTTTGCCTGTCCGAACTGCAGTGCGCTTCGTCCTGCTACCGCCCGCTAATACTCCAGCTTCGAGTAGCAGGTCTTTCGTGAAGCCTCGCGGGCCTGCCTGAGGGTGTGGATGCCACGCTCGGCGAGCAGGGGGATCAGCTTGAGGAACACCTCGCCGGTGACCATGGCATCGCCCAGCGCGGTGTGCCGGCCGATCACGCTCACCCCGAGGCGGGCGGCGATCTGCTCCAGGCGATGCTCATCGGGCGCATGCCCGGGATGCACCAGGGCCGACAGCAGCAGGGTGTCGAGCACCGGTTGGATGAAGCGGATCCCGGTCTGCGCCTCCTTGAGCTGGAGGAAACGCATGTCGAAGGCGGCGTTGTGCGCGACCAGCACCGTATCCTCGGCGAAGCGCTGGAACAGTGGCAACACCCGCTCGATAGTCGGCTGCCCGGCGAGCATCTGCGGCGACAGCCCGTGCACCTGCTGCGAGGCGCGCGGTATCGACCGGCGCGGATCGACCAACTGCTCGAAGCACTCCTGCTTGAGCAGGCGCGCGTTGACGATGCGCACCGCGCCGATCGAGATGATCTCGTCGCCCTCGGAGGGCGCCAGACCGGTGGTCTCGGTGTCGAACACCGTGTAAGCCAACTCGCGCAGCGGCCGCTCGTCGAGTTCGGGGGTCTGCCCCGGCTGGCTGAACAGGTCGAAGTCGTAATACACCGGCCGTCCCTGCAGGACCGGCGCCGGAGCGGCGGGGTGCGGCAAGGTGATCGGCAATTGCAGGCAGAGGCAGTTGTGCCCGCTGCCGCGGTCGGCCTGACTCCAGAGTTCGCCGCCGTGGCGCTCGAGCAGATCCTTGAGGGTGCAGCCCGCCGGGTCGGTGCCCCCCAAGCTCAACGCTCGCTCCTCCCACTGGTGCAGCAGGCCCGGCTCGAGCGGCTCGCCGGCCCAGCACAGCGCCAGGCGGGCGAAGCGCCCGACGGTGGAAAGCTTCAGGTCGACCGCATGGATGGCGCAGGCGACGGCCAGGGCATCCATCACCTGGGTCAGCGCCTGCACCAGGGAATAGCTGTCCAGGCTCAACCAGAGCGGCTCGCCACTGTCCTGGCAGCGCACGCTCAGGCCCAGGGTGGTGCTGAAGTTGCGTTGCAGGGCGCAGAGCAGATCGGTGGCCAGCATCTCCTCCAACGGCCATTGGCCGCCGGGTTGGTCGCCGTGGCGCGCCAGGCCCTGTTCCAGGCTCAGGGACAGGCGCTCGGCCTCGTCGCGGATGACCTCGCCGAAGCGTTGGCGGTGCGTGGCATCCATTTCCGGGTATTGCTGCAGGGTCTCTGCCGCCGCGCGGATATTCCCCAGGGCCGCGCGACTGCCTTCGGTGAGCTGGCGCAGCAGGTGCTCGCGGCGGCTGGCCAACTCCACGCTCTGGGTGACGTCTTCGAGAATCAGCACGAAGCCGATCAATTCGCCCGGCTGCCCCAGCACCGGGACCATGCGTGCGCGCAGCAGCTGAGTCGCGTGCGCGGTAACGAAATGCGCCACCGGGCTGGCGCCCTGTTCCAGGCCCTGGCGCAACGTCTCCAGGCCATGGCTGATCAGGCGCTGGTCGAGGATGCCGAACAGCGAACGACCCAGGCCCACTGCACCGGCCTCCCGGCCTTCCAGCAACTGGCTGGCCTGCGGGTTGTAGAGCAGGATGCGGCCCTCGACATTGCACACCAGCACGCTCTGGGCGAGTTCGGACATCAGCGCGGCGAGGCGGTTCTTCTCCTGCTCCAGGCGCGCGTTGGTCTGCGCGATGCGCCCCTCGACGTCCTGGCGCTGCGCGTCGTAGGCCGCGGCGAAGTCATTCAGCGCGTGCCCCAGGCGGCGCATCGGCTTGGCACCGCCGATGGCCACCCGATGCTGCGGATTGACCCGGTGAATGATCCCGACCTCCTCTTCCAGGCGTTTGGCCGCCGCCGGGTAGGCCGAGTGCCAGAGCTGCAGCAGCGCGCCGAGTACGGCCAGGAGCAGCAGGCCGAGCAAGACCAGCAGCGCGCCGCGGCCGACCAGCATGGCCTGCAACAGGTCGCGCTCGACCACCGTCAGGTCGAGCCAGAGCAGCAGCCCGACCAAGCCCAGCAGCCCACCGGCCAGCGCGCAGAGGCCAGCGAGTCGCAACGCAAAAGCGAGCCAGGGGCGCATCGGCTAGCGATCCGCCAGCAGGTCGCGCACCTGCGCCAGCAGCTCTTGGGTCGAGAAGGGCTTGGTGATGTAGGCATCGGCGCCCAACGCCAGGCCCTTGCTGACCTCCACCTCGCGGCCCTTGGCAGTCAGCATCACGATGCGCATGTGCTGCCAGGCCGGGTTCTCGCGGATCTTCTGGCACAGGTCGTAGCCGCTCAGGTTCGGCATCATCACGTCGAGCAGGACCAGGTCGGGCGGCTGGCGCTGGATCGCCTCCAGCGCTTCCTGGCCATCGTGGGCGACGCGGATCCGGTAGCCGGCCTGTTCGAGCAGAAACTCCAGGGAAATGACGATGTTCGGCTCGTCGTCGGCGATCAATACGCTCTTGCTCATGCTCTGTTCTCCGTTTCGCGGCCCGAGAAGCGTTCGGCGGCAGGTGTCGGCGCCCCTAAGGGCAGGGTAAAGGAAAAGGTCGCGCCCTGCCCACGGGCGCTCTGCACCCACAGTCGGCCGCCGAAATGCTCGATGATCTGCCGGCTGATCGGCAGGCCGAGGCCGGTGCCCTGGGGTTTCTCGGTGAGATTGTCGCCGACCTGGCGGAATTTCTCGAAGATGGTCTGCTGGTCGGCCAGATCGATGCCGTCACCGTTATCGCGTACCGCCACCTGCAGCGCCTCGGGCAGCACCTGCACGGCAATGTCGATGCGTCCGGCCTGGCGGGCGCAGAACTTCGCCGCGTTGGAAATCAGGTTGAGCAGCACCTGCAGCAGACGGTCGCGATCGGCCAGCACCGGCGGCACCTGAGCCGGCAGGTCGAGGCTGAGCTGCACGCCCTGCTCCTGCAGCAGCTGGCTGGTGGTGGCCACCGCGTCCTCGATCACCTCCGTCAGGTCGAGCGCGGCGCTGTGCCACTCGGCGCGGCCCGACTCGAGCTTGGCCAGGTCCAGCACCTGGTTGATCATCCGCGTCAGGCGCTCGCTCTCCTTGACGATGATGGCGATGAAACGTGCGCGCTGCGCCGGCTCCAGCTCCGGATTGTCGTTGAGGATCTCGGAGAAGGCGCGGATCGAGGTCAGCGGCGTGCGCAGCTCGTGGGTCACGGTGGAGATGAAGTCGTCCTTCAAGCGGTCGAGCTCCTGCAGCCGCGCGTTGGCCGCACGCAGTTCGCCGGTGGCCGCCTCCAGTTCGTGCGACTGCTGCTCCAGGCGCCGGCTGTAGGCCAGCACCTGCGAGGCTTCGTCGAGGATGCCGAGCACCTCGTCCATGCCCAGCGGCTCCTCCTGCACCACCGAGGCCAGCATCACCCGCGCCGAGGCGGTGCCGATGGCGCCGGCCAGTTGCTGCTCGGCGAAGTGCACCAGGTCGGCATCCGGCACCAGCTCGGCACTGGAGGCCAGGCCAAGTTGCGCGGCGTAGCCGGCGAAGGCCTCGGCGGCGCGCGCCGGGCCGAGGAAGCGGCCGACCAGGGCGATCACCTCGCTGACCGAGGCGCTGCCGCGCCACAGGCTGGAGCCGCGCCCGGCAACCTTGAAGGCATCGACGAACAGCAGCGCCTGGGCATGTTCGCGGCTGCTCTGGCGGCCGAACAGCGACACCCCGACATAGGCGCCGAGGTTGCCCAGCAGGCTCCAGAACAGCGAGTGGCCGATCTCGTCCAGCCCGGTCAGGCCGAACAGCGCTAGCGGCTTGAGCCAGGCGATCGCCAGCGGCCCCTGCTCGATGAAGCTCAACGGCAGCCAGCCGGACTTGGCGAACGCCGGCAGCAACAGGGTGTAGGCCCACAGCAGGAAGCCCAGCGACAGGCCACTCAGGGCGCCGGCGCGGGTGCCCTGCTTCCAGTACATGCCACCGAGCATGGCCGGGGCGAACTGCGCCACCGCGGCGAACGACACCAGGCCGATCGACACCAGCGCATAGGCCTCGCCGGCCGCGCGGTAGTACAGGTAGCCGAGCAGCATCAGCAGCAGGATGGCGCCGCGACGAATGCCCAGCAGCAGCCCCGAAAGATCGTGGCGCTGGGCCAGGCCGAAGGCCTTCCAGCGCAACAGCAGGGGCATCACCAGGTCGTTGCAGATCATCGTCGACAGCGCGATGGTCTCGACGATGACCATGCCGGTGGCGGCCGACAGCCCACCGACGAACACCAGCAGCGCCAGCGCCTCCTGGCTGTGGGCCATCGGCAGGGTGAGGACGAAGGCGTCGGCGTCCACCGTGCCGGCGGGAAACTGCATCAGCCCGGCGAAGGTGATCGGCAGAACGAATACGTTGATCGCCAGCAGGTACAGCGGGAACAGCCAGATGGCCTTGGCCAGGTGGTTCTCGTTGACGTTCTCCACCACGCTGATCTGGAACTGGCGCGGCAGGAAGAGGATCGACAGCATCGACAGGAAGATCAGCGAAGCCCAGGAGCCGTAGGTGCCGGCGGGGCCGCCGAGGGTCAGCAGGCGATCGATGTCGGGCAGCCGCGCGGCCTGGGCGAACAGGTCGGCGAAGCCGTGGTAGAGGCCGAAGGTGACGAAGATGCCCACCGCCAGGAAGGCCAGCAGCTTGACCAGCGATTCGAAGGCGATGGCCGCCACCATGCCTTCGTGACGCTCGGTGGCATCCAGGTGGCGGGTGCCGAAGACGATGGTGAACAGCGCCAGCAACAGCGCCACATACAGCGCGGTGTCCTGCAACGGGCCGAGCGCCTGGCCCTGGTTGGGCATGAGGATTTCCGGGTACTGCCAGAGGATCAGGAAACTGCTGGAGACCGCCTTCAGTTGCAGGGCGATATAGGGGATCACCCCGATCACCGCGATCAGCGTCACCAGGCCGCCGAGCAGCGCGCTCTTGCCGTAGCGGGCGGCGATAAAGTCGGCGATCGAGGTGATGCGGTTGGCCTTGCTGATGCGGATCATCTTGCGCAGCACCAGCCAGAACAGCGCCGCCATCAGGGTCGGGCCGAGGTAGATCGGCAGGAAGCCGACGCCGCTGGCCGCCGCCCGGCCGACGCTGCCGTAGAAGGTCCATGAGGTGGCATACACCGCCATCGACAGCGCGTAGATGTAGGGGTTGGCGATGATCGAACGGCCGGCGTCGGCGCGCTTGTCGCCCCAGTAGGCGATGGCGAAGAGGATGCCCAGGTAGGCGCAGGAGGTCAGCAGGATCAGTCCACCGAGCTGCATGCACAGTGCTCCCTCATCGGTTCGAGCGCTCGATGACCAGCATCATCAGGACGATCAGCAGCGCCCAGGCGGCGAACAGGTAGGCGAACAGCAACGGAATGCCGAACACCCGGTCGTCACTGTCGAACAGTGCCAGCAAGGGATAGCTGAACAGCAGGCAGCCCAGCATGAACAGCGCCACCAGGCGCTGCGCCCGCAGCGTGTGATTGGCCATGGGCTTCACCTCCTAGGCTAAGTGTGGCCGATTACTCATGTCCCGCACTGGCCGCTCGCGCATTAATTGCGGCCCGAAATATCGGCGAAGCCCCCGCCTGCGACCACGCTTTCTTGACGCGCGGTGCGGCCGACTCAGCCACCCAGACCGGCACAATAGTCTCGCACCGGCTGGGCCGGCGTGTACCAGACGAAGTCGGCCTGGGTCGCCGCGACCGGCCTGCCTACCTCGGCCAACTGCAGCACCTGCAGTCCCCCGGCAGCCCCCAGGTCGGCCAGATGCAACGGCACACCCAGATCGCGGCGCACATGAAAGGCCCCGGCCAGCAAGATCGCCGGCATCGGCGCTGCCAGCAAACGTTCGGCCATGCGCCGGTCGCGCTGCTGCTGCACGGAGAGCATCGCCGGCAGTTGGCTTTCCGGCAGCTGGCCGCAGTGCGCTTCGCGGATCTGCTCGAGCAGCTGCGCGCGCACGGCAGGCGCCGTGGCGGCCTCCCCGCGCAATACCGGCAGGGAGCGGTAGATCTGGACTACTTCGGCGCGGTCGAGGTTGGCCGCCAGCAGTGGCTCCGGCTGCGCCAGAGAGTAACGGACCAGGCCGGCGTACTGCTGCCAGTCCCAACCCCGCTGCCAGGCCAACGCCTGCGGCAGGTCGGCTGGCCAGTCTCCGCGCATGGCCGCCCCGCGCACCGCGTCGACCCGCGCCTGCTGGCCGGGCTCGAGCATCTCCAGCAGCAGACTTCCCGGCGCGCGCTGCTGCCCCAGTGCCTGCAGCAGCCACAACTGCAGGGCGTGATGATCCGGATTGTCATGCTGCTCGCCGATCAGCAGCCGCTCGGCGCCCGCCAGGCGTTCGACCAACTGCGCCGGGGTCAGCCGCTCGTCCGTGCGCAGGTCACGGATCACGCCGAGGTCGGCATGGGTGCGGCCCTCGGGACTCTGCCAGGCCGGCAATGGCGGCAGGCTGTGGCAGGCGGCCAGCAGGGCCAGACAACAGAACAGCAGGATGCGCATCGACGGTTCTCCTCAGCGCGCGATGATCAGGGGATGGCCACGTTCGGGGTGACGTTGCACCAGCACCTCGAGACCGAATACTGCCCGCAGCGGCGCGCACTGCAACACCTGCTCGGGAGAGCCGAGCGCATGCACCCGCCCGCGCTGGAGCAGCAGCAGGCGATCGCAATAGCGCGCCGCCAGGTTGAGGTCGTGGAGGATCACCAGCACCGCCACGCCGCGCGCCGCCAGTGCCTCCACGACCTGCAGGATGCTGTGCTGGTGCAGCGGATCGAGCATCGAGGTCGGCTCGTCCAGCAGCAATACCTGGCCCGCAGCCCCCGGCCACAACTGGGCAAGGATGCGCGCCAGGTGCACGCGCTGGCGTTCGCCACCGGACAGCGCCAGATAACTGCGCCCGGCCAGATGGCTGGCATCCGCCGCGGCCAGCGCCTCGGCGACGATCTCCCCATCGTGCTGCTGGCCGCTGGCATGCGGCAGGCGGCCCATGGCCACCACCTGCTCGACGCGAAAGGCGAAACCCAGGGTCGAACTCTGCGGCAGCACCGCCAGGCGACACGCCCGCTCGCGCCCCGGCCAGGCGGCCAGGTCACGGCCGTCCAGCAACACCCGCCCGTGCGCCGGCAGCAGTTCGCCGCTGAGCGCGCCGAGCAGGGTGCTCTTGCCGGCCCCGTTGGGGCCGAGCACGCCGAATACCTCGCCGGGTTGCAGGGTCAGGTCGATATCCGCCAGCACCGTGCAGGAACCACGGCGGACCGCCAGTTGCTCGGCACGCAGCATCAGAAGCGCTCCCGCAGCAACAGGTAGAGAAAGAAGGGCGCACCGAGCAACGCGGTCAGCGTGCCGATCGGCAGCTCCGCCGGCGCCAGCAGCAGGCGCGCAGCCAGGTCGGCGAGCAACAGCAGGCTCGCCCCGGCCAGCGCGGCGGCCGGCAGCAGCCGGCGGTGATCCGGCCCGGTGAGCAGGCGTACCAGGTGCGGCACCACCAGACCGACGAAGCCGATCATCCCGGCCGCCGCCACCGCAGCGCCGACTCCCAGCGCGGTGCACAGTACCAACTCGCGCTTCAGCCGTTCGACCTCGAAGCCGAGATGGCGCGCCTCCGACTCGCCGAGCAGCAGCGCATTCAGGGCCGTGGCCCGCCGCGGCAACCACAGCGCCACGCCACAGCCGACCAGCAGCAGCGGCCACAGCCGCGCATAACTGGCGCCGTTGAGGCTGCCGAGGTTCCAGAAGGTCAGGGTGCGCAGGGTGGCATCGTCGGCCAGGTAGCTGAACAGACCGATGCCGGCGCCGGCCAGCGCACTCAGGGCGATGCCGGCCAGCAACATGGTCGCCACGCTGGTCTGGCCGTCGCGCCGGCCCAGCCGGTAGACCAGCGCGGTCACCCCGAGACCGCCGGCGAAGGCGCAGGCCGACAGCAGCCAGGGCACCAGCCAGGCCGGCGGGCCGCCGAGCAGGGCGCCGCCGACAATCGCCAGCGCCGCGCCCAGCGCCGCACCGCTGGACACCCCCACCAGCCCCGGATCGGCCAGCGGGTTGCGGAACAGCCCCTGCATGGCCACCCCGCACAGCGCCAGCACCGCGCCCACCACCAGGGCGAGCAGCGCCCGCGGCAGGCGGATCTGGCCGATGATCAGCTCGGCCTGCGCCAGATCGCCGCCCTCCAGCGGCAGACCGGCCAGACGCAGCAGCGCGCGCAGGCTGTCGCCCAGCGGCAGGCTGAGCGGACCGAGCGCCAGGGCCAGCCAGAAGGCCAGCGCCAGCAGGAGCAGCAGTGCCGGGATCAGCGCACGGCCAGAAGCGGGAGTACTCGTCACGGGAGTGGCTCTTCCAGGGGCAACAGCGCAGCAGCATAAGAGGCCATGGCGGCCACGGCCAGCCCGCCGGCTTGGCAGGCGCGCCGAGCCGCGCGGATAATCGGTCGATTTCCGGGAGACCCGCATGCAGCGCCTGTGCAACAGCAACCATCTGGCCGAGGGCAGCAGTCGCGGCTTCGTCATCGCCGGCAGCAGCCTGCTGCTGGTGCGCCGCGAAGGGCGCGTCTACGCCTACCGCAACCGCTGCCCGCATCGCGGCATCCCGCTGGAATGGCAGCCCGACCAGTTCCTCGACGACAGCGCCAGCCTGATCCAGTGCGCCACCCACGGCGCGCTGTTCCTCATCGAATCCGGCGAATGCGTGGCGGGCCCCTGCGCCGGGGAAAGCCTCGAGGCCCTGCCCTGCCGCGAGCAGGACGACGGCATCTGGATCGCGGTGTAGGCGCTCGGCGCGCAGCGCTGGAGACCCCATGAGCAACGCTGCGCAACGCGCGCCCTACAGGATGACCTCCAGGCGGCGCTTCAAGCGGATTCCCGCGGGCGACAGCTCGGCGCCGTAGGCCAGCACTTCCACCCCAGCGGCCACCGCCTCGCGCAGGGCTGCGGCGTAGCGCGGGTCGATCTCCGCCGCCGGGCGCACCGCCTCGATGCCAGCCAGGTTCACGCAGTACAGCTGTACCGCGCGAATGCCCTGCCGCGCCAGTATGGCCAGCTCGCGCAGGTGCTTGCTGCCGCGCTCGGTGCGCGCGTCGGGGAAGGCTGCCACCGGCGTGGCGTCGAAACCCAGGGTGACGCTCTTGACCTCGACAAAGGCCGCTGCGCCGGCAAAGTCGAGACAGAAGTCCACCCGGCTGTTTTCCTCGCCGTAGCGCACCTCACGCCGGAGCCCGTCGAATCCGGCCAGCTCGGCGATCGTCCCGGCGCGCAATGCCTCCTCCACCAGGGCATTGGCCCGTGCGGTGTTGACGCAGGCCAGGCGCCCCTGCGGCGTCTCGCTGAGCTCCCAGGTCCCCGGCAGCTTGCGCTTCGGGTCGCTCGAGCGACTGAACCAGACGCGCCCGCCCTCGGCCATGCAGTTGTGCATCGAACCGGTATTCGGGCAGTGGATGGTCAGCGCCTCGCCCTGCAGGGTCTCGATGTCGGCCAGAAAGCGCTTGTAGCGGCGCAGCAGGCGGCCCTCCTCCAGCGGCGGATCAAACTGCATCGGGATTCCAGCTCTTCAGGCCGCGGGCGATGCGCTCGACCGCCTGCTCCAAGCGCGGCAGGCTCTGGGTATAGGCGAAGCGCACATGGCAGTTGGCCTGGAAGCGACCGAAGTCCAGCCCCGGGGTGATGGCGACGTGCTCGGTCTCGAGGAAATGCCGGCAGAAGGCGTAGGCATCGCCGCCAAAGGCCGAGATGTCGGCGTACAGATAGAAGGCGCCCTGCGGCTCGACGGCGATGCGGAAGCCCAGCTCGCGCAGGGCCGGCAGCAGGTAGTCACGGCGGCGGGCGAACTCGGCGCGGCGCGCCTCAAGTATCGCCAGGGTGTCCGGCTGGAAGCAGGCCAGCGCGGCATGCTGGGCCATGGTCGGCGCACTGATGTAGAGGTTCTGCGCCAGCTTTTCCAGCGACGGCACGGCGTTCTCCGGCGCCACCAGCCAGCCCAGCCGCCAGCCGGTCATGCCGAAATACTTGGAGAAGCTGTTGAGCACATAGGCCTCGTCGTCCACCTCCAGCACGCTGGGCGCATCCAGCCCATAGGTCAGCCCGTGGTAGATCTCGTCCACCAGCAGCTGGCCGCCGCGCGCGCGAAGAGCGCCGGACAACCCCGCCAGCTGCTCGCGGCTGAGCACGCTGCCGGTGGGATTGGCCGGCGAGGCCAGCAACGCGCCGACGCTGTCCGGGTTCCAGTGGCGCTCGACCAGTTCGGGAGTCAGCTGGTAGTTCGACTCCGGCCCTACCGGCACCAGCTGCGCATCGCCCTCGACCAGGCGCAGGAAGTGGCGGTTGCACGGGTAGCCGGGATCGGCGAGCAGCCAGTGCTTGCCCGGATCCACCAACAGGGCGCTGGCCAGCAGCAAGGCGCCACTGCCGCCGGGGGTGATGAGGATGCGCTCGGGGTCTATGCTCACGCCGTAGCGCTGGGCATAAAAGCCGGCCAGCGCCTCGCGCAGCGCCGGCAAGCCGCGCGCGGCGGTATAGCGGGTGTGCCCGGCCGCCAGGGCGGCCTGACCGGCACGCACGATGGGCTCGGCGGTGGCGAAATCCGGCTCGCCGATTTCCAGGTGGATGACGTCGTGGCCGGCGGCCTGCAGCTCGTGGGCACGGCCCAGCAGGGCCATGACGTGAAAGGGTTCGATGGCGCGACTGCGCGCGCTGAAGAGCGGAGCCATGCGGCCCTCCGGGATCGGGCAAAGGGGGATTCTAGCCAACTGTCGCCCAGCATGGCAGACACCGCGAGCGCCGGGCTGGCGTCCGCCTGGGGATTCTGGTAGGTTCGCCCGCTTGCAAACGCAGACCCGGCTAGACTGCCGTAGATGGACACAACCTGCGTACGGGATTAGCGAACGTGAGAGGCGGACATATCATGCCGACCAAGACCCAAGACAAAAGCACAAAGATCCGCGCCTTCGAGCCCTACCAGGAAACCAAGGGCGAGGAGTACATGGGCGACAAGATGCGCGCCCACTTCACCGGTATCCTCAACCAGTGGAAGCTGGAATTGATGGAGGAAGTCGACCGCACCGTGCACCACATGCAGGACGAGGCCGCCAACTTCCCCGATCCGGCCGACCGCGCCAGCCAGGAAGAGGAGTTCAGCCTGGAACTGCGCACCCGCGATCGCGAGCGCAAGCTGATCAAGAAGATCGACGAAACCCTGCAGCTGATCGAGGACAACGAGTACGGCTGGTGCGACTCCTGCGGCGTCGAGATCGGCATCCGCCGCCTCGAGGCGCGGCCGACCGCTACCCTGTGCATCGACTGCAAGACCCTTGCCGAAATCAAGGAAAAGCAGCTGGGTTCCTGACCCGCGACGGGGCGCCACGGCGCCCCGTGCTGTTTCTGCGACCCGCCGGCACGGCAGGCGCTGCCCACGCACATCCCCAGTCACGCCTCGCCTGCCGAACGCCTGCCGATGAGCACATCCCCCGCCTACACCGGCCGCTTCGCCCCCACGCCAAGCGGCTACCTGCACTTCGGCTCGCTGGTCGCCGCCCTCGCCTCCTATCTCGACGCCCGCGCTGTCGGCGGTCGCTGGCTGCTGCGCATGGAGGACCTCGACCCCCCGCGGGAAGTCCCCGGCGCCCAGGACGCCATCCTGCGCACCTTGGAAACCTACGGCTTCGAGTGGGACGGCGCGGTGGAACGGCAGAGCGCCCGTCACGATGCCTACGCCGCCGCGCTGGACCAGTTGCTGGCCCGCGACCTAGCCTACGCCTGCACCTGCTCGCGCAAGCAGCTCGAAGGCCAGCCGATCTACCCCGGCACCTGCCGTGACGCCCGGCGAGCGCTGACGGATGCCGCCATCCGCCTGCGCGTGCCGGACGCCGAGTACCGCTTCGCCGACCGCGTGCAGGGCGAGTTCGCCCAGAACCTGGCCCGCGAGGTCGGCGACTTCATCATCCGCCGCCGCGACGGCCTGTACGCCTACCAGCTGGCGGTGGTGCTCGACGACGCCTGGCAGGGCGTCACCGACATCGTGCGCGGCGCCGACCTGCTCGACTCCACCCCGCGCCAGCTGTACCTGCAGGAGCTGTTCGGCCTGCCGCAGCCGCGCTACCTGCACATCCCCCTGCTGCTGCAGCCGGACGGCCACAAGCTGGGCAAGTCCTACCGCTCGCCGCCGCTGCCGGCCGACCAGGCACCCGCCCTGCTGACCCGTGCGCTGCGCGCCCTCGGCCAGCAGCCGCCCGCCGAGCTGGCACAAGGTAACGCTCGCGAGGTGCTCAGCTGGGGCGTGCGCCACTGGAACCCCGCCGCCATCCTGCGCCAGCCGAGCCTGGCCGAAGCCGAGGTGCGGTAACAGCGCAAACGGCGCTGTGTTACCGCATGCTTCTGCTTCGCCGCCGCCTCCGTTACCATCCGGTCATTCAACGACGAGGCATCCCATGTATATCTACCGGCTGGTCCTGCTCCTGGTGGTGGGGATCTACCTGTTCTCCCCGGCCATCATGGACTGGTGGATCGACCCCAACGGCGCCTGGTACCGACCCTACCTGCTCTGGCTGATCCTGATCGTCGTTACCTTCATCCTCCAGAGCCAGCGCGATGCCGACGAGCTTTAACCTGACCCACCTGCTGCTGATCAGCGCCATCTACCTGCTGGTGCTGTTCGGCATCGCCTGGCTGACCGAGCGCGGCGGAGTGCTTCGCTCGCTGGTGCGCCACCCGCTGATCTACACCCTGTCGCTGGGCGTGTATGCCAGCGCCTGGGCGTTCTACGGCGCCGTGGACCTCGCCTACCAGTATGGCTACGGCTTCCTGGCCATCTACCTGGGCCTTTCCGGCGCCTTCCTGCTGGCCCCGGTGCTGCTGCACCCGATCCTGCGCCTGACCCGCACCTACCAGCTGGCCTCGCTGGCCGACCTGTTCGCCTTTCGCTTTCGCAGCACCTGGGCCGGCACCCTGACCACGGTGTTCATGCTGATCGCCGTGCTGCCGCTGCTCGCCCTGCAGATCCAGTCGATGGCCGATACCGTCGGCATCATCACCGGCGAGCCGATCCGCGAGCTGGTGGCGCTGGGTTTCTGCACGCTGCTCACCCTGTTCACCATCCTGTTCGGCGCCCGCCATATCGCCACCCGCGAGCGGCACGAGGGGCTGGTGCTGGCCATCGCCTTCGAGTCGCTGGTCAAGCTGTGCGCCATGGCCGCCATCGGCCTGTATGCACTGTTCGCCGTGTTCGGCGGCCTGGACGGCCTCGAGCAGTGGCTGCTGCAGAACCAGACCGCGCTGACCACCCTGCACACGCCGCTGCAGGAAGGTCCCTGGCGCACCCTGTTGCTGGTGTTCTTCGCCTCGGCCATCGTCATGCCGCACATGTACCACATGGCCTTCACCGAGAACCTCAACCCGCGCGGACTGATCACCGCCAGCTGGGCGCTGCCACTGTTCCTGCTGCTGATGAGCCTGGCGGTGCCGCCGATCCTGTGGGCCGGCCTGCGCCTCGGCGTCGCCACCGAGCCGCAATACTTCACCCTCGGCATCGGCCTGGCCGTGGAGAATCCCTGGCTGGTGCTCGCCGCCTATGTCGGCGGCCTGTCCGCCGCCAGCGGCCTGGTCATCGTGGTCACCCTCGCCCTGTCGGGCATGGTGCTCAACCACCTGGTGCTGCCGCTGTACCAGCCGCCGGCCGAGGGCAACATCTACCGCTGGCTGAAGTGGACCCGCCGCGGCCTGATCGTCGCGATCATCGCCGCCAGCTACGGCTTCTACCAGTTGATCACCTCGGGCCAGAACCTCTCGCACCTGGGCACCGTGTCCTTCGTCGCCACCCTGCAGTTCCTCCCCGGCGCGCTGTCGGTGCTGTACTGGCCGACCGCCAACCGCCGCGGCTTCATCGCCGGCCTGATCGCCGGCGCCAGCGTCTGGCTGCTGACCATGCTGCTGCCGCTGATCGGCGAGGTACCGGGCTTCTATCTGCCGTTGCTGGACCTGGTCTACGTGCTCGACGACACCAGCTGGCACCTGGCCGCGATCGCCTCGCTGGCCGCCAACGTGCTGGCGTTCACCCTGGTGTCGCTGTTCACCGAGCCCAGCAGCGAGGAGCAGAGCGCCGCCGAGGCCTGCGCGGTGGACAACGTGCGCCGTCCGCAGCGCCGCGACCTGGTCGCCACCTCGCCGCAGGAGTTCGCCGCCGAACTGGCCAAGCCGCTCGGCGCGCGCACTGCGCAGCGCGAGGTGGAGCAGGCGCTGCGCGACCTGCAGCTGCCCTTCGACGAACAGCGCCCCTACGCCCTGCGCCGCCTGCGCGACCGCCTCGAGGCCAACCTGTCCGGACTGATGGGGCCGAGCGTGGCCCAGGACATCGTCGAGAACTTCCTGCCCTACAAGTCGGCCAGCGAAAGCTACGTCACCGAGGACATCCACTTCATCGAGAGCCGCCTGGAGGATTACCAGTCGCGCCTGACCGGCCTGGCCGCCGAGCTCGACGCCCTGCGCCGCTACCACCGGCAGACCCTGCAGGAGCTGCCGATGGGCGTCTGCTCGCTGGCCAAGGACCGGGAAATCCTCAAGTGGAACCGGGCCATGGAGGAGCTCACCGGCATCGAGGCGCAGCGCGTGGTCGGTTCGCGCCTGGACACGCTGTCCGAGCCGTGGCGCGAGCTGCTGAGCACCTTCATCGACGCCCCCGACGAGCACCTGCACAAGCAGCGTCTGGCCCTCGATGGCCAGATCCGCTGGCTCAACCTGCACAAGGCGGCCATCGACGAGCCGCTGGCCCCCGGCAACAGCGGCCTGGTACTGCTGGTCGAGGATCTCACCGAAACCCAGTTGCTCGAGGACCGCCTAATCCACTCCGAGCGCCTGGCCTCGATCGGCCGCCTGGCCGCCGGGGTCGCCCACGAAATCGGCAACCCGGTCACCGGCATCGCCTGTCTGGCGCAGAACCTGCGCGAGGAGCGCGAGGGCGATGCCGAGATCATCGAGACCAGCCAGCAGATCATCGAACAGACCAAACGCATCACCCGCATCGTCCAGTCGCTGATGAGCTTCGCCCACGCCGGCGGCCGCCAGCAGGCCAGCGAGCCGGTGTGCCTGGCCGAAGTGGCTCGCGAGGCGATCAGCCTGCTGTCGCTCAATCGCGACTACGACGTGCAGTACTTCAACCTCTGCGACCCGCAGCATTGGGTCGAGGGCGACCCGCAGCGCCTGGCCCAGGTGCTGATCAACCTGCTGTCCAACGCCCGCGACGCCTCGCCCGCCGGCGGCGCCATCCGCGTGCGCACCGAGGCCAGCGAGCAGACCATCGAACTGATGGTCGAGGACGAGGGCTCGGGGATTCCCAAGTCGATCGTCGACCGCCTGTTCGAACCCTTCTTCACCACCAAAGACCCCGGCAAAGGGACCGGCCTGGGCCTCGCACTGGTCTATTCGATCGTCGAGGAGCATTATGGACTGATAACCATCGACAGCCCGGCAGATCCACAGCGCCAGCTTGGCACGCGCATTCGGATCACCCTGCCGCGCTATGGCGGCCCGACGGCCCCCGAAAACCCGTGAAGCCGATGGATACTGCAAGCGTACCGCTCCGGCGAGGTGCAACCGGGCGGTCAGCCCGCCGCCCCCGCCAGGCGCCCCCGCGAAGCCGTCCGCAGAGACCGGCGCAGACAGTTTCCAGCCGCTTCCGAGCACGCC
This sequence comes from Pseudomonas linyingensis, assembly GCF_900109175.1. GTDB lineage: Bacteria > Pseudomonadota > Gammaproteobacteria > Pseudomonadales > Pseudomonadaceae > Geopseudomonas > Geopseudomonas linyingensis. The sequence continues at coordinate 27,850 of NZ_FNZE01000004.1, forward strand.
GCGAGAGCTGAACAGACATGCCACATATTCTTATCGTCGAAGACGAAACCATCATCCGCTCCGCATTGCGCCGCCTGCTCGAGCGCAACCAGTACCAGGTCAGCGAAGCCGGTTCGGTGCAGGAGGCCCAGGAACGCTACAGCATCCCCAGCTTCGACCTGGTGCTCAGCGACCTGCGCCTGCCCGGCGCCCCGGGTACCGAGCTGATCGGCCTGGCCGGCGGCACGCCGGTGCTGATCATGACCAGCTACGCCAGCCTGCGCTCGGCGGTCGACTCGATGAAGCTCGGCGCGATCGACTACATCGCCAAGCCCTTCGACCACGACGAGATGCTCCAGGCCGTGGCACGCATCCTGCGCGAGCGTCAGCAGGCCCGCAGCGCCGAGCCGGCGAGCGCCAGTTCGGCGGCCGAGCGCGGCGAGGCGCCGGCCGACGCGGGTGGCGAGATTGGCATCATCGGCAACTGTGCGGCCATGCAGGACCTCTACGGCAAGATCCGCAAGGTCGCGCCGACCGATTCCACCGTACTGATCCAGGGCGAGTCCGGCACCGGCAAGGAGCTGGTGGCGCGCGCCCTGCACAACCTGTCGAAGCGCGCCAAGGCGCCGTTGATCTCGGTGAACTGCGCGGCGATCCCGGAAACCCTGATCGAGTCGGAGCTGTTCGGCCACGAGAAGGGCGCCTTCACCGGCGCCACCGCCGGACGGGCCGGCCTGGTCGAGGCCGCCGACGGCGGCACCCTGTTCCTCGACGAGATCGGCGAGCTGCCGCTGGAGGCCCAAGCGCGCCTGCTGCGCGTCCTCCAGGAAGGCGAGATCCGCCGGGTCGGCGCGGTGCAGTCGCAGAAGGTCGACGTGCGCCTGATCGCCGCGACCCACCGAGACCTGAAGAACCTGGCCAAGAACGGCCAGTTCCGCGAGGACCTCTACTACCGCCTGCACGTCATCTCGCTGCGCCTGCCGGCGTTGCGCGAGCGCGAGGACGACGTGCTGGAGATCGCCCGGGTGTTCCTGGCCCGCCAGTGTGCGCGCATGGGCCGCGAGCCGCTGCAGTTCTCCACCGAGGCGCTCAAGGCGATCCGCCACTACAACTGGCCGGGCAACGTGCGCGAGCTGGAGAACGCCATCGAGCGGGCGGTGATCCTCTGCGAGAGCCCGAGCATCCCGCTCGACCTGCTGGGCATCGATGTCGAGCTGGACGACCTGCTGGACAACTTCGTCGACGAACTGCATCCCCTGCCCTCCGCCAGCAGCGCCAGCGAACCGGCGGAGAACCTGTCGCTGGAGGACTACTTCCAGCACTTCGTTCTCGAGCACCAGGACCACATGACCGAAACCGAGCTGGCCCGCAAGCTCGGCATCAGTCGCAAATGCCTGTGGGAGCGCCGTCAGCGCCTGGGCATCCCGCGGCGCAAGTCGGGGGCCTCGGCCGACTCCTGAGGTGTTACCCCGCCTCCAGCACGTAACAGCAACCGGGTTCATCGGTAACGGGAACCCGGTTTTTTTTCACCCTGCCGGCAGCTCAACAAAAACACAAGCCATTGATTCTAAAGGATTTTCAAAAGTTGGCATGGCACCTGCTTTAGTAATCGCACAACAAAAACAACAACGCTGATCCAACACAACAAAAACAAGACGTAACGGCTCCAACACAACAAGAACAACAGGGTGGAGGCGCAGCAAACTGATTCTTTTGGAGAGGAAGTGCCCGACGGGTTTTCCATCGACCGGAACGAGAACAATAAAACTGCCCCGAGGCAGAGTCCGAAACCGGTTGACCCCGCAAGGGGAGTGGCAACATCAGCGTCCAAAGTAATCCGTTTGTTCTTGAGTCCCAGCTTGGGACTATGACCGGACCAAGCAGTCCGGGCGGGCAACCAACAAAAACAACAAGCCTGTGGCCACAAGAAGAACAAAGCACGACCTGACTTGAAGGGGGAGCCTAGGCTCCCCCTTGTGCTTTGCGCACCAGCCAGCCCTGCCCATGCGCGACCACCTTCCCGTTTGCCCCTCCCGCGTTCACCATCGCTGCCGGCCAGTGCTAGAATTCGCCTCCATTACGCGGGGCCGATCCTGCTCCCTCCCTATCCGGTAACCAGTAGCCCATGCTGAAAAAGCTGTTCCAGTCCATCCGCTCCCCTCTGCGCCGCGCGCGCGGCGTCCGCACGACGCCGGAAGTTCTCGGCAGCAGCCAGCACCCGCTGCACCACGAACAGATCAGCCGCAATGCCGTCGGCGTGGTCGACCGCCTGCAGAGGGCCGGCTACCAGGCCTACCTGGTCGGCGGCTGCGTGCGCGACCTGCTGCTGGGGGTCGAGCCCAAGGACTTCGACGTGGCCACCAGCGCCACGCCCGAACAGGTGCGCAACGAATTCCGCAACGCCCGGGTGATCGGCCGGCGCTTCAAGCTGGTGCATGTCCACTTCGGCCGCGAGATCATCGAGGTCGCCACCTTCCGTACCAATCACCCGCAGGGCGAGGACGACGAGGACAGCCACCTGGCGGCGCGCAACGAAAGCGGACGCATCCTGCGCGACAACGTCTATGGCAGCCAGGAAGACGACGCCCAGCGCCGCGACTTCACCATCAACGCGCTGTACTACGATCCGGCCAGCGAGCGCATCCTCGACTACGCCCACGGCATGCACGACATCCGCAACCGTCTGGTGCGCCTGATCGGCGATCCCACCCAGCGCTATCAGGAAGACCCGGTGCGCATGCTGCGCGCGGTGCGTTTCGCCGCCAAGCTCGGCTTCGACATCGAGAAGCACAGCGCCGCACCGATCCGCCAGCTGGCCCACCTGCTCAACGACATACCCGCCTCGCGCCTGTTCGACGAGGTTCTTAAGCTGTTTCTTGCCGGCCAGGGCGAGCGCACCTTCGACCTGCTCTGCGAGTATGGCCTGTTCGCGCCGCTGTTCCCGGCCAGCGCCGCCGCCCTCAAGCGCGAGCCCGAGTACGTCGGCAGCCTGATCCGCCAGGCGCTGGCCAATACCGACGAGCGTATCCGCCTCGGCAAGCCAGTCACCCCGGCGTTCCTGTTCGCGGCGCTGCTCTGGCCGGCGCTGCCCGCCCGCGCCGCCGCTCTGCAGGCCAGCGGCATGCCGGCCATTCCGGCCCTGCAGGAAGCCGCCCACGAGGTGATCGGCGAGCAGTGCCGACGCACCGCGATACCCAAGCGCTTCTCCCTGCCGCTGCGCGAGATCTGGGACATGCAGGAACGTCTGCCGCGCCGCCAGGGCCGCCGCGCCGACCTGCTGCTGGAGAACCCGCGCTTCCGCGCCGGCTACGACTTCCTGCTGCTGCGCGAAAGCGCCGGCGAAGAAACCGGCGACCTCGGCGACTGGTGGACCCGCTACCAGGAAGTCAGCGACAGCGAGCGGCGCAACATGATCCGCGAGCTGAGCAGCAGCCCCGACGGCGCCAAGGCGCCGCGCAAGCGCCGGCGCAACCCGCGCAAGCGCGCGCCGACCGGCCAGTCACAGGAATAACCGCGCCATGCCACGCGTCTATATCGGCCTGGGCAGCAACCTGGCCGAGCCGGTGCAGCAGTTGCAGGCGGCCCTGGCCGCCATCGGCAAGCTGCCGCGCTGCCAGCTGGTCGCGGTGTCCTCGCTGTACGCCAGCGACCCGCTCGGCCCGCCCGACCAGCCGCGCTATGTCAACGCCGTGGCGGCACTCGACTGCGCGCTGACCCCGCTCGAACTGCTCGACGCGCTGCAGGCCATCGAACGCGAGCAAGGTCGCGAGCGCAAGGCCGAGCGCTGGGGGCCGCGCACCCTCGACCTGGACATCCTGCTGTTCGGCGACCTGCAACTGGACGAGGAGCGCCTGACCCTGCCGCACTACCATATGCATGCGCGGGCCTTCGTGCTCTATCCGCTGGCTGAGATCGCCGCGGATCTCGTGCTGCCCGACGGCCAACCGCTACAGACGCTGTTGGCCAACTGCCCGTTCGAAGGCCTCGAGCGCCTTGACGGCGGTGACAGGCCGGCGGTAACGGTCGGGTGAACGGGTAACAGCGCGCATTGACTTCACCGCCCCCCATCGGGACTATAGGCACCGTTTGCCCGCGCCCGCTTTCGGTGCGCCAACGAGGATTTCTTGATGGCTGATGTCACCCTCACCACTCTGCGCGGTCTCAAGCAGAACGGCGAGAAGATCGTCATGTTGACCTGCTACGACGCGACCTTCGCCGCCGCCGCCTGCGCGGCCGGCGTCGAGGTGCTGCTGATCGGCGATTCGCTCGGCAATGTCCTGCAGGGCCACGACAGCACCCTGCCGGTCAGCGTGGCCGACATGGCCTACCACACCGCCTGCGTCAAGCGCGGCAACCAGGGCGCGCTGATCCTCACCGACCTGCCGTTCATGAGCTACGCCACCCTCGAACAGGCGCTGGACAGCAGCGCCGCGCTGATGCGCACCGGCGCGCACATGGTCAAGCTCGAAGGCGGTGCCTGGCTGGGCGAGACCGTGCGTCGCCTGGCCGAGAACGGCATCCCGGCCTGCGTGCACCTGGGCCTCACCCCGCAGTCGGTCAATGTCTTCGGCGGCTACAAGGTGCAGGGCCGCGACGAGGCCCGCGCCCGCGAGATGCGCGAGGCCGCGCTCGCCCTCGAGCAGGCCGGAGCAGCCATGCTCCTGCTCGAATGCGTGCCCAGCGCCCTGGCCGCCGAGATCAGCCGTTCAGTACGCATTCCGGTGATCGGCATCGGTGCCGGCGTCGACACCGACGGCCAGGTACTGGTGCTGCACGACATGCTCGGCCTCAACCCGCGTCCGGCGAAATTCGTGCGCAATTTCATGACTGGCCAGGCCAGCATCCAGGATGCCTTGAGCGCCTATACCCAGGCCGTCAAGAACGCCCAATTCCCCGCCCCAGAACACGGTTTCTCCGCATGATCACCGTCAAGACCGTTCGCGAACTGCGCGCCGCCGTCGCCCGTGCGCGCAGCGAAGGCAAACGTATCGGCCTGGTGCCGACCATGGGCAACCTGCATGCCGGGCATGCCGCCCTGGTGACCAAGGCCACCCAGCGCTGCGACTTCGTGGTTGCCAGCATCTTCGTCAACCCGCTGCAGTTCGGCGCCGGCGAAGACCTCGACAGCTACCCGCGCACCCTCGCCGCCGACCAGGAAAAACTCCTCGAAGCCGGCTGCCAGCTGCTGTTCGCGCCGACCGTCGAGGAAATGTACCCCGACGGTATGGCCGGGCAGACCCTGGTCAGCGTCCCGGGCGTCTCCGAGGGGCTGTGCGGCGGCAGCCGTCCCGGCCATTTCGACGGCGTGGCCACGGTGGTGACCAAGCTGTTCCACATGGTTCAGCCCGACCTGGCAATCTTCGGCGAGAAGGACTTCCAGCAGCTGGCGGTGATCCGCAAGCTGGTGCGCGATCTCAACCTGCCGATCCAGATCATCGGCGAGCCCACCGTGCGTGCCGCCGACGGCCTCGCGCTGTCCTCGCGCAACGGCTACCTCAACGAGGAACAGCGCGCCATCGCGCCGCAGCTGTACCAGACCCTCAGCGACATCGCTGCCGCCCTGCAACACGGCGAGAGCGACCATGCCACGCTGCTCGACGACGCCCGGACCCGGCTGAGTGCCGCCGGTTTCGTGCCGGACTACCTGGAAATCCGCAATCCGCTCACCCTGCGCCCGGCCACACCGGCCGATCGCCAGCTGGTGATTCTGGCCGCAGCCCGCCTCGGTGCTCCCCGGCTGATCGACAACCTGTTCGTGGATCTCGACGCCACGGCCTGACGAGGAACCCGCCATGCATAGCATCATGCTCAAAGCCAAGCTGCACCGCGCCGAAGTGACCCATTCCGTACTGGACTACGAAGGCTCCTGTGCCATCGATGGCGAATGGCTGGATCTGGCCGGCATCCGCGAATACGAGCAGATCCAGATCTACAACATCGACAACGGCGAGCGCTTCACCACCTACGCCATTCGCGCCGAGGAAGGCTCGAAGATGATCTCGGTGAACGGCGCCGCTGCGCACAAGGCGGACGTCGGCCATCGGGTGATCGTCTGCGCGTTCGCCCACTACAGCGAAGCCGAGTTGGCCCAGCACAAGCCGCACATGCTGTATTTCACCCCAGGCAACGCGCTCAGCCACACCAGTCACGCGATCCCCGTACAGGTCGCCTGACCGCCCGACGTGCAGCACCGACAAGCCCGGACCCGTTCCGGGCTTGTCGGTTTCCACCTCCCACGCCCAGACACCGGATCAGTCGATGCACCACTACCTCAAGCCGCTGGATGCCACCCAACAACCGGCCTGGCAGGCGCTGCGCACCCAGCGCGAACAGATGCAGGCGTTCAGCCTGCGCGAGGCCTTCGCCGCCGACCCGCAACGCTTCCAGCGCTACTCGCTGAACAGCGGCGGGCTGTTTCTCGACTATTCGAAGAACCTGATCGACGCGCGCAGCCAGCAGCTGCTGGTCGAGCTGGCCGAACAGATGAACCTGCGCCAGGCCATCGAGCAGCTGTTCGCCGGCGCCCCGCTGAATGCCTCGGAAAATCGGCCGGCGCTGCATACCGCTCTGCGCCGGCCGATCGGCGATCGGGTCCTGGTCGATGGCGTCGACGTGATGCCCCAGGTGCACCGCGTGCTCGCTCAGATGACCGAACTGGTGCAGCGCATCCACAATGGCCTGTGGCGCGGCTTCTCCGAGAAGCCGATCACCGACGTGGTCAACATCGGCATCGGTGGCTCCTTCCTCGGCCCGCAGCTGGTTTCCGAGGCGCTGCTGCCGTTCGCCCAGCGCGGCGTACGCTGCCACTACCTGGCCAATATCGACGGCAGCGAGTTCCACGAGCTGACCGCCGAGCTGTGCGCGGAAACCACCCTGTTCATCGTCTCCTCGAAGTCATTCGGCACCCTCGAGACGCTGAAGAACGCCCAGGCCGCGCGCCGCTGGGTGCTCGCCCAGGGGGCCCGCGAGAGCGACCTGCACCGCCACTTCATCGCCGTGTCGAGCAATCGCCAGGCTGCCGTGGCGTTCGGCATCGCCGAAGAAAACATCTTCCCGATGTGGGACTGGGTGGGTGGGCGCTACTCGCTGTGGTCGGCCATCGGCCTGCCGATCGCCCTGGCCATCGGCATGGGCAACTTCAAGGAACTGCTGTCCGGCGCCTACGAGATGGACCAGCACTTCCTCAGCGCACCGTTCGCGGAGAACATGCCGGTGCTGCTCGGCCTGCTGGGCGTTTGGTACGGCGACTTCTGGGACTCCCACAGCCACGCGATCCTGCCCTACGACCACCACCTGCGCAATTTCAACCAGCACCTGCAGCAGCTGGACATGGAATCCAACGGCAAGCGCGTGCGCCAGGACGGCAGCCCGGTCAGCTGCGGCACCGGACCGGTGATCTGGGGCGGCGTCGGCTGCAACGGCCAGCACGCCTACCACCAGCTGCTGCACCAGGGCACCCAGCTGATTCCCGCCGACTTCATCGTCCCTGTGACCAGCTACAACCCGCTGGCCGACCACCACCAGTGGCTGTACGCCAACTGCCTGTCGCAGAGCCAGGCGCTGATGTGCGGCAAGACCCGTGCCGAGGCCGAGGCCGAGCTGCGCGCCCAGGGTCTGGCCGAAGAGGAGGTGCAGCGCCTGGCGCCGCACAAGGCGATCCCCGGCAACCGGCCGAGCAACACCCTGGTGCTCGAGCGCGTCAGCCCGCAGCGCCTCGGCGCGCTGATCGCCCTCTACGAGCACAAGGTGTTCGTGCAGAGCGTGATCTGGGGCATCAATGCCTTCGATCAGTGGGGCGTCGAACTGGGCAAGGAACTGGGCAAGAACGTCTACGGCCACCTCACCGGCCAGGAGCCGGGACCGGCCAAGGATGGTTCGACCCAGGGCCTGATCGAGTTCTTCCGCGCCCGTCATCGCGGCTGACCCCCGCGCCTGCGGCCCGCCCGACCGGTGGCGGGCCGTCACTTGAAAGCCCCCTCATCCGGGTCCACGCTAAAGAACATCGCGCACGACCACGCAGGATCGCCGCCATGTTCGAGATCCGTCCCCACCCTGTCGCGGCAGCCGCCTACCGGCATGCCGCCGTGCATGCCGACGACTACCAGCGGCTGTACCGGCAATCCATCGAGCAACCGGAGCTGTTCTGGGCCGAACAGGCGCGCCTGTTCCTCGACTGGTTCAAACCCTGGCGCAGCGTGCACCATGGCGACCTGAGCCAGGGGCAGGCCAGTTGGTTCAAGGGCGGCCAGCTGAACGTCGCCTACAACTGCCTCGACCGCCACCTGGCCCGGCGCGGCGAACAGACCGCGATCATCTGGGAGGGCGACGATCCCGCCGAGTCCCGGCACCTCAGCTACCGCGAGCTGCACGAGCAGGTCTGCCGCCTGGCCAATGCGCTCAAGCAGCTGGGCGTGAACAAGGGCGACCGGGTGTGCATCTACCTGCCGATGATCCCCGAAGCCGCCTGTGCCATGCTCGCCTGCGCACGCATCGGCGCCGTGCACTCGGTGGTATTCGGCGGCTTCGCCCCGGATGCCCTGCGCGACCGCATCCTCGACGCCGACTGTCGCCTGGTGATCACCGCCGATGCCGGCGTGCGCGGCGGCAAGCACATCGCGCTGAAGGCCAACGTCGACCAGGCGCTGCGCGAATGCCCGCGGGTCGCCCAGGTGATCGTGGTCGCCCGCAGCCACGACGGCATCCTCTGGGAGGCGGGCCGCGACCACTGGTACCATGAACTCGTCGGTCAGGTCGACGCCGACTGCCCCGCCGAACCGATGGACGCCGAAGACCCGCTGTTCATCCTCTACACTTCGGGCAGCACCGGCAAGCCCAAGGGCGTGCTGCACTGCAGCGGCGGCTACCTGCTCGCCGCCGCCATGAGCCACAAGTACGTGTTCGACTACCAGGATGGCGAAGTCTTCTGGTGCACCGCCGACATCGGCTGGATCACCGGCCACAGCTACGGCGTCTACGGCCCGCTGGCCAATGGCGCGATCACCCTGATGTTCGAGGGCGTGCCCAGCTACCCCGATGCCTCGCGACCCTGGCAGGTGGTCGACAAGCACCAGGTGAACATCTTCTACACCGCGCCGACCGCCCTCCGCGCGCTGATGCGCGAAGGCGACGCGCCGGTACAGCGCACCTCGCGGGCCAGCCTGCGTCTGCTCGGCTCGGTCGGCGAGCCGATCAACCCGGAAGCCTGGGAGTGGTACTACCATGTGGTCGGTGACAGCCGCTGCCCGATCGTCGACACCTGGTGGCAGACCGAAACCGGGGCGATCATGATCAGCCCGCTGCCCGGCGCCACCCTGCTCAAGCCCGGCTCGGCGACCCTGCCGTTCTTCGGCGTGCAGCCGGTGCTGCTCGACGAACAGGGCCACGAGATCGACGGCCCCGGCGCCGGCCTGCTGGCGATCAAGGCCAGCTGGCCGAGCCAGATCCGCAGCGTCTACGGCGACCACCAGCGCATGCTCGACACCTACTTCAAACCCTACCCCGGCTACTACTTCACCGGCGACGGCGCACGCCGCGACGAGGACGGCTACTACTGGATCACCGGCCGGGTCGACGACGTGCTCAACGTCTCCGGCCACCGCCTGGGCAGCGCCGAGGTGGAAAGTGCCCTGGTGCTGCACGACGCGGTGGCCGAAGCCGCGGTGGTCGGCTATCCCCACGACCTCAAGGGTCAGGGCGTGTACGCGTTCGTCAGCCTGATGCACGACGCCCAGCCCAGCGAGGCGCTCAGACAGGAGCTGTCCGAACTGGTGGCCCGGGAAATCGGCAGCTTCGCCCGTCCCGAACTGATCCAGTGGGCACCCGGCCTGCCGAAGACCCGCTCGGGCAAGATCATGCGGCGCATCCTGCGCAAGATCGCCTGCAACGAACTGGACAACCTCGGCGACCTCTCGACCCTGGCCGACCCGTCGGTGGTCGAGCAGCTGATCGCCGCCCGCCTGAACCAGTGAAGCCAGGCCACGGAAAAACCCGCAGGCGGGCGTGCGGGCCGCTGCTAGAATAGGCACCCGATACTCAGAGGAGACGCGCATGTCCGCCTTGAACCAGGCGCTGCGCGCCGCCCTCGACGCCCGCCAGACCCTGCTCGCCGAACTGCACACGCAGGGCACCGACTGCTACCGACTGTTCCACGGCAGCCAGGAAGGTGCCCCCGGCCTGACCATCGACCGCTACGGCGCGCAGTTGCTGGTGCAGAGCTTCCATCAACCGCTCGAGCGCGACGCCCTGCTGGAACTGCTGGAGACCTGCCAGCAGGCCTTCGCCACCCCGCTGCTGCCGGTGTACAACGACCGCTCGCAGGGCAACTCGCGCATCGACCGCAGCGACCCGGTGTTCCAGGCCGGAGCCGAGGCGCTGGCCGACCTGGTCGGTCACGAATGGGGGCTCAACTACCGGGTGCGCGCGCGCCATGCCGGCCAGGATCCGCTGCTGTTCCTCGACCTGCGCAACGCCCGTGGCTGGGTCAAGCGCCATAGCGCCGGCAAGTCGGTGCTCAACCTGTTCGCCTACACCTGCGGCGTCGGTCTTTGCGCCGCAGCCGGCGGGGCCCGCGCGGTCACCAACCTCGACTTCGCCGAGGGCAATCTGGCAGTCGGCCGCGAGAACGCCAGCCTCAACCCCGAATTGCCGGCCATGCGCTTCATCGCCTCCGACTACTTCCCGGCCATCCGCCAGCTCGCCGGCCTGCCGGTCGCCCGGCGCCACGGCCAGCGCCTGCCGGACTATCCACGCCTGGCCGCCGAGCAGTTCGACTTGGTGTTCCTCGATCCGCCGGCCTGGGCGCGCAGCGCCTTCGGCACCGTCGACCTGCTGCGCGACTACCAGAGCCTGCTCAAGCCGGCCCTGCTGGCCACCGCCGAGGGCGGCACGCTGGTGTGTTGCAACAACCTGGCCAGGGTCGAGCTGGACGAATGGCGCGACCAGGTGCTGCGCTGCGCCAGCAAGAGCGGGCGGCCGGTGCGCGAGGTCGAGGTGCTGCCACCGGCCGCCGACTTCCCCTCCAGCGATGGCCGCCACCCGCTCAAGACCCTGATCCTGCACCTCTGATCCCGGTGCGGGCGGGATATCTCCCGCCCGCACCGGCACGCCATCCCCCAGTCACGCTCGCCCCTGTCGAACTGGCGGAGCCCGCCACATTCGGAACCGGCGGGACATGCCATACTCCAAGACACTTCACGCATTGACCGAAGCGGCTTACCATGTCCAAAGGATTGAAACGCGGCCTCGCCGCTCTGGTAATCATTCCGCTGCTGTATGCCTTGTTCGGTTTCTATCTGCTGCCGTGGGCAGGCCTCAAGCTGGCCAACCAGAAGCTGGCCGAATACGCCACCGTACCGGCCAGCCTCGAGCACATCGAACTCAATCCGTTCAGCCTCGAACTGACCCTGCACAACCTGCGCCTCGGCGAACCCGGCGCCGAACAGCTGGCCTTTGTCCGTCTGCATGCCAACCTGCAGATCGACAGCCTGTGGCAGGGAGCGCTGCACCTGCTAGAGCTGCAGCTGGAGCGGCCCCATGTCCAATTGCTGTTCGCCGTGGACCGACCGTTCAACCTGCTGCAACTGTTCAAGTTGCCGGCCGCGCGCGAGGAACCGGCACAGCCCGCCGGCGAACCCTTCCCCCTCCATGTTGATCGCCTCACGCTGAGCGGCGGCAGCCTGCATCTGCTCGACGAGCGCCCGCAGCCGCCGGTCGAACTCCGTTACCAAGCCCTCGACCTCGAACTGCAGCACTTCGGCACCCGCGCACAGGACAACGGCGAGTTCATCCTCAAGGCCAGCGGCTCGAGCGGGGCGGACATCGACCTGCAAGGCCGCCTGGGCGTGCAGCCGCTGCGCGCCGAAGGCCAGCTGAGCATCACCGCCATCAATCTCACCACCTGGTGGCCCTACCTGCGCCGACTGCTGCCGCTGCAGCTGGCGCAGGGCATGGCCAGCCTGGCCAGCGACTACCGCCTGGAGTTGGCGGAGGGCCTGCACCTGCAGCTGAGCAACAGCCAGTTGCAGCTGAACAGCCTGCAACTGCTCGAGGCCGACGGCAGGCCGCTGCTCGACCTGGACCGCCTGCAGGTCGCCACCAAGCGCCTGGAACTCACCCCGGGCCCGCAGCTCGAACTGGACGGCGGCCAGCTGCAGCTGAGCGCCGTGAAACTGCACGGACTCAGCGAGCAACCGCAGCTCTCCCTGGCCAGCCTGGCGATCGCCGACAGCTCGCTGAACCTGGCGGAGCGCCGGCTGGTCATCGGTCAACTGCACAGTCAGGGCCTGGAAACCCGGGCCGCGCGCGAGGCCGATGGTCGCCTCGACTGGCAGGCGCTGCTCAATCGCCAGTTGGCCGCGCTGCAGCAACATCGCGCAGCCAGCGCCGAGGCCGCAAAACCGCCGTCTGACGGTGGCGAGAGGAAAGCAGCCACCCCCGCTGGTCCCGCACAGGCGGCTGAGCACCTGGCCCAGACCGTCCGCAGCGCCCCGGCAGCGCAGGACAGCACGCCCCAGGAACCGGCCACCACGCCCGCCGCCGGCGCACCAGCGGCGTCATCCGTCCAGATGGCCACCTCCTCCAGCATCCGCCCCTGGCAGGTGCTAGTCCATGCTGTGCAACTGCGCGGCTACCGTGCCCATCTCGAGGATCGCGTCCCCCGGCCGCTGGTTGCGCTGGACGTCGGCCCGCTGGATCTCGACCTGCAGGGCTTCAGCAACGCTGGCGAGCAGCCCTTCAGCCTCAAGCTGGCCAGCGGCATCGGCCAGCAGGGCCGCCTCGAGACCAGTGGCGAGGTGCGCCTCAAACCGCTGGGCAGCCAGCTCAAGGTAGTCGCCCGCGACATCGACCTGCGCCTGGCGCAGTCCTATGTCAGCCCGTTCATCCACCTGGAGCTGCGCAGCGGCTTGCTCGGCAGCGAGCTGGCCGTCGACCTGCAGAGCCTCGCCCCGCTGGCCTTCACGGTCAACGGTCACGTCGAGGTCAGCCAGTTGCACACCCTCGATACCCTCAAGGGACGCGACTTCGTGCGCTGGCAGAAAATCCACCTCGACGAGCTCGACTACCGCCATGGCGAACAGCTGCAGATCGGCAAGGTGCGCCTGCAACAGCCCTACGCCCGCTTCATCATCAACGAGGACCTCAGCACCAACGTCAAGGAGCTGCTGATCGCCCAGCCGCCCCAGGCCCAGCCTGCGCCGCCGGGCAAGCCGCTGCATGTGCGGGTTGGCGGCGTGGAGATCAACGACGGCTCGGCCCACTTCGCCGACTTCTCGCTGACCCCCGACTTCGCCACCGCCCTGCAGCAACTCAACGGCAGCATCGGCACCCTCGACAACCAGTCCGCCAAGCCAGCCAGCGTGGATGTCCGCGGCAAGGTCGACCGCTACGCACCGGTGACCATCAAGGGCCGTCTGACCCCCTTCTCGCCCCTGGAGCAGCTCGACATCGCCACCAGCTTCAAACGCGTGGAACTGACCACCCTGACGCCGTACGCTGGCAAGTTCGCCGGCTACAAGATCCGCAAGGGGCGTCTCAACCTCGACCTGCACTACCGCATCGAGAAGGGCCAGCTGAACGCCGACAACAAGGTGCTGCTGGAAGACCTGCAACTCGGCGAGCGAGTCGACAGCCCCAGCGCCACCGACCTGCCAGTGCGCCTGGCGGTTGCGCTGCTCAAGGACACCCAGGGTAATATCGACATCGCCTTGCCGGTGCAGGGCGATCTGAACAACCCCGAGTTCAGCGTCGTGCCGATCGTCTGGCAGACCTTACGCAACCTGATCCTGCGCGCGGTGCAGGCACCGTTCAAGCTGATCGCCGGGCTGGTCGACGGCGGCGAGGAATCCCTCGACAGCGTGTCCTTCGCCGCCGGCTCCAGCGCACTGGACGAACGGGCCCGTGGCAACCTGGCCACACTGGCCAAGGCCCTGCAGCAGCGCCCGGCGCTGCGCCTGGAGGTGGAGGGCATGAGCCAGCAAACGGCCGACGGCCCGCTGTTGGCCGAACAGCGCCTGCAGCGCGAATATCGGGAGATCTGGTACCGCATCCTGCAGCGTCGCGGCGATAAGGTGCCGGCCGACGCGAGTGCGCTCGAGGTGCCGGAGGACATGCAGGCGACCCTGCTCGAAGGCATCTACCGCGCCCGCCTCAAGCAGCAGCCGCCAGGCGAATGGCGCGAACTGAAGAAGCCCGAGCGGGCTGCGCGCCTGCAGCAGGCGGTGCTCGACTCCTGGGCGCAGAGTCAGCCGCTGCTGCGCCAGCTGGCCCAGGACCGCGCCCGGGCGATCAAGGCTTGGCTGGTCGAACAGGGCCAGCTGGCCGACGAGCGCATCTATCTGCTGGAAGTCGGCAGTGCCCCCGCCGGCGCAGACGAGCAGCGCATCGCCGTGCCCCTGCATCTGGACAGCGAGTAGACTGACCGTCACGCGGGTCCAATCATTACCCCTGCCGGCCACCCGCGCGCCGGCACCTTCCCCGCCGAGAGGGTTCTGTCGTGAAAGCGTTCCTCTGCCTGCTGCTGGTGGCCCTGAGTGCCCCGCTCAGCGCGGCCACCCTGCGCTGCTCCAGCGCGTTGATCAGCACCGGCGACCACGCCAGCGAAGTGCTGGACAAGTGCGGCGAACCGAATAGCCGCGAAGTCATCGGCTACCGTCAGCGCGGCGACTATTGGGGCAACTACGAGGAAGTGCGCATCGACGAGTGGGTCTACGGCCCGCGCAGCGGCATGTACTACTTCCTGCGCTTCGAAGGCAACCGCCTGACCGAGATCGACAGCCAGCGCCAGCGTTAACACCAATACCGAGCCGAATCGCGAACAACAAAAAAGGCCCCGAAGGGCCTTTTTTGTCACGCGATCAGGGGCGATCAGACGCCGGAGGCTTCCGCCGCCGCCACGTCCTTGATCGACAGCTTGATGCGGCCGCGGTTGTCCACGTCCAGCACCAGCACCTTGACCTCTTCGCCTTCCTTGAGCACGTCGGTGACCTTCTCGATGCGCTTGTCGCTGAGCTGCGAGATGTGCACCAGGCCGTCCTTGCCCGGCAGGATGTTGACGAAGGCACCGAAGTCGACGATGCGCTCGACCTTGCCGACGTAGATCTTGCCGATCTCGGCTTCGGCAGTGATGCCCAGCACGCGCTGACGGGCAGCCTCGGCGGCTTCCTTGGTCTCGCCGTAGATCTTCACGCTGCCGTCGTCTTCGATGTCGATCGAGGCCTTGGTCTCTTCGCAGATGCCGCGGATGGTGGCGCCACCCTTGCCGATCACGTCGCGGATCTTGTCCGAGTCGATCTTCATCTGGATCATGGTCGGCGCGTTTTCCGACAGTTCGGCGCGCGGCTTGGCGATGATCTGGTTCATCTGACCGAGGATGTTCAGACGCGCTTCCAAAGCCTGGTTCAGCGCGATCTCCATGATCTCTTCGGTGATGCCCTGGATCTTGATGTCCATCTGCAGGGCGGTGACGCCCTTGTCGGTACCGGCCACCTTGAAGTCCATGTCACCGAGGTGGTCTTCGTCACCGAGGATGTCGGTCAGTACGGCGAACTTGTCGCCTTCCTTGACCAGACCCATGGCGATACCGGCCACCGGCGCCTTGACCGGTACACCGGCGTCCATCAGCGCCAGCGAGGCGCCACAGACGGAAGCCATCGAGCTGGAACCGTTGGACTCGGTGATCTCCGACACCACGCGGATGGTGTAGGGGAATTCGGCCTGGGTCGGCAGCATGGCGGCGACGCCACGACGGGCCAGACGGCCGTGACCGATTTCGCGACGGCCCGGGCTGCCCATGCGGCCGCACTCGCCGACCGAGAAGGGCGGGAAGTTGTAGTGCAGCATGAAGGCGTCCTTGCGCTCGCCTTCCAGGGTGTCCAGCAGCTGGGCGTCACGGGCGGTGCCGAGGGTGGCCACGACCAGGGCCTGGGTTTCGCCGCGGGTGAACAGCGCCGAGCCGTGGGTCTTGCCCAGCACGCCGACTTCGATGGCCAGCGGGCGCACGGTGCGGGTGTCGCGACCGTCGATGCGCGGTTTGCCGTTGACGATATTCTCGCGCACGATGCGGTATTCGAGCAGACCGAAGACTTCCTTGACCGCGCCGGCCGGGAACTGGCCTTCGCCTTCACCGACGAACTTGGCGATTACCTGCTCGCGCAGGGCATCGAGGGCGGCGTAGCGCTGCTGCTTGATGGTGATGGTGTAGGCGTTGGAGATCGCCTCGCCGAACTCGGCCTTGACCACTTCGATCAGCGCGGTGTTGGCCTGCGGAGCCTGCCAGTCCCAGCGCGGCTTGCCGGCTTCGGCAGCGAATTCCTTGATCGCGCGGACGGCGCTCTGGAATTCCTCGTGGGCGAACAGCACGGCGCCCAGCATCTGGTCTTCGGTCAGCTCTTCGGCCTGCGATTCGACCATCAGCACGGCGTCTTCGGTACCGGCCACCACCATGTCCAGACGCGAGTTCTGCAGCTGCTCGTAGGTCGGGTTGAGGATGTAGCCCAGCTCGTCGTGGTAGCCGACGCGAGCGGCGCCGATCGGGCCGTCGAACGGAATGCCGGAAACGGCCAGGGCGGCCGAGGTGCCGATCATCGCGGCGACGTCCGGATCGGACTTCTTGTTGGTCGACACGACGGTGCAGACGACCTGCACTTCGTTCATGAAGCCTTCGGGGAACAGCGGGCGGATCGGGCGGTCGATCAGGCGCGAGGTCAGGGTTTCCTTCTCGCTCGGACGGCCTTCACGCTTGAAGAAGCCACCCGGGATGCGGCCGGCGGCGTAGGTCTTTTCCTGGTAGTGCACGGACAGCGGGAAGAAGCCCTTGCCCGGATCGGCCTGCTTGGCGCCGACCACGGTGACCAGCACGCTGACGTCGTCGGTGCTTACCAGCACGGCGCCGCTGGCCTGACGGGCGATGCGGCCCGTTTCGAGGGTGAAGGTCGTCTGACCGAACTGGAATTTCTTGATAACCGGATTCACGGTGTTTTCCTTCTCTGTGTTGCCTTTGGGGAAATCGGTGGGATGGCGGGAGTCGGACCCGGATCACCCCTTCGGAAAGTCAAAAGCTGGAAGCCCGAAGCTGCAAGAGGGCATCGCCCTTACTTTCAACTTCGAACTCCCAGCTCCCGGCTTCCAGCTCAGCTACGTCTTAGCGACGCAGACCCAGACGCGCGATCAGCGCGCTGTAACGAGTTGCGTCCTTGCCCTTCAGGTAGTCCAGCAGCTTGCGGCGCTGGTTGACCATGCGGATCAGACCACGACGGCTGTGGTGGTCCTTGGCGTTGGCCTTGAAGTGACCCTGCAGCTTGTTGATGTTGGCGGTCAGCAGGGCAACCTGCACTTCCGGAGAACCGGTATCGCCTTCAGCTTGCTGGTACTCGCTAACGATCTGGGCTTTATCTTGAACGCTCAGTGCCATGGTGGGCTTTCCTCTGAGGTAACAGGCCGGGGAATTTCCCCGTTTTCATAATGGAGGTATGACCGTGCCTGCTGACAGCCACCCTCGTTCGGTCCTCAGGACCGAATCAGTCGACGCGGCGCAATGCGCCCGTCGTCGGTCGCTTCACCGATACCGATGAAACGACCCTCGTGATCCTGCACCCGCAGCATGCCGAACTTCGGCGCCTCGGGGGCTCGCACCGGCTGCCCGTGCAGCCAGTAATAGGCACTGTGCTCCGACAGCTGCAGCACCGGCCAGTGCTCCAGGCCGCTGTCCACCGGCAGCAGGAAGCGGTCGAGGGCCTCGGCCCCACCTTCCTCGTGCGCCTGTAACAGCGTGTCCAGGCTAACCGCCTGCTCCAGGCTGAACGGCCCGGCCTGGGTGCGGCGCAGTTCGGCGACATGCGCCCCGCAGCCCAGCGCCTGACCGAGATCCTCGACCAGGGTACGAATGTAGGTGCCCTTGCTGCAGGTTACCGACAGATCGGCAAACGGCGGCTCGAAACGGGTCAGCTCAAGGCGCTCAATAGTAACAGAACGCGCCTCGCGCTCCACCACCTCGCCGGCACGCGCCAGCTTGTACAGCGGCTGGCCATCGCGCTTGAGCGCCGAGTACATCGGCGGCACCTGCTGGATCGGACCGCGGAAACGCGGCAGCAGGGCTTCCAGCTGTTCCCGACCGACGGTCACCTCGCGACGCTCGAGCACCTCGCCCTCGGCATCGCCGGTGCTGGTGGTGACGCCCAGGTGCATGACCGTGGCGTAGCCCTTCTCGGCATCCAGCAGGTACTGGGAGAACTTGGTCGCCTCGCCGAAGCACAGCGGCAGCACGCCGGTCGCCAGCGGGTCGAGGCTGCCGGTATGCCCGGCCTTCTCGGCATTGAGCAGCCAGCGCACCTTCTGCAGCGCGGCGTTGGAACTGAAGCCGTGCGGCTTGTCGAGGATCAGGATGCCGCTGACCGCGCGGCGGATTCGTTTCACCTGGGCCACGCCTTACTCCTTGCCTGCTTCCGGGTCGTCGTGCTGGTGACGATCCTCGGCCACCGCACGCTCGATCAGCGCCGACAGATGGGCGCCGCGGCGCACGCTCTCGTCGTAGAGGAAATGCAGTTGCGGCACGGTACGCAGCTTGAGCGAGCGTCCGAGCAGCATGCGCAGGTAACCGGCGGCATCCTTGAGAATGCTCTGGTTGAGGGCGATCTTCTGATCGTCGTCGTCCTGCCCCATGATGGTGAAGAACACCTTGGCATGGGACAGATCGCGGCTGACTTCGGTGCCGGTCAGGGTCACCAGACCCAGGCGCGGATCCTTGATCTCGCGCTGGATCAGCTGAGCCAGCTCGCGCTGCATCTGGTCACCGATACGCTGGGTACGGCTGTATTCTTTGGCCATGACAGTTATCCGTGGAAAAAAAGCCTGAAGCTGAAAAGCGCAAGCCGGAAGCCTCCTAGCGGAGCCTCCGGCTTGTGTTTGCAGCACTCGCTGACGCTTAGAGGCTGCGAGCCACCTGGACCTTCTCGAACACTTCGATCTTGTCGCCGACGCGTACGTCGTTGTAGCTCTTCACCGCGATGCCGCATTCCATGCCGGCGCGGACTTCGGCGACGTCGTCCTTGAAGCGGCGCAGGGATTCCAGCTCGCCTTCGAAGACCACCACGTCGTCACGCAGCACACGGATCGGACGGTTGCGATGGACGTTGCCTTCCACCACCATGCAGCCGGCAACCGCGCCGAACTTCGGCGAACGGAAGACGTCACGCACTTCAGCGATACCGAGGATGTTCTCCCGCACGTCGCTGCCGAGCATACCGGTGAGCGCCTTCTTGACGTCCTCGATGATGTCGTAGATGACGTTGTAGTAGCGCAGGTCCAGACCTTCCTGCTCGACGATCTTGCGCGCGCCGGCGTCGGCACGCACGTTGAAGCCGAAGATCACCGCATTGGAGGCCAGCGCCAGGTTGGCGTCGCTTTCGGTGATGCCACCGACACCGCCGCCGACCACACGCACCTGCACTTCCTCGTTGCCCAGACCGGCCAGCGAGCCCTGCAGGGCTTCCAGCGAACCACGCACGTCGGACTTGAGGACGATGTTGAGGGTCTTCTTCTCTTCCTGACCCATGGTCTCGAAGATGTTTTCCAGCTTGCCGGCATGCGCGCGGGCCAGCTTGACCTCGCGGAACTTGCCCTGACGGAACAGGGCGACTTCGCGCGCCTTCTTCTCGTCGGCGAGCACGGTCAGGTCGTCACCCGCATCCGGAGTGCCGTCCAGGCCGAGGATCTCGACCGGAATCGACGGACCGGCTTCCTTGATCGGCTGGCCGTTCTCGTCAAGCATGGCGCGCACGCGGCCATAGTTGACGCCGGCGAGGACGATGTCGCCCTGACGCAGGGTACCGTTCTGCACCAGCACGGTAGCCACCGGGCCGCGGCCCTTGTCCAGACGCGATTCGATCACCACGCCACGGCCCGGAGCGCTCGGCGTGGCCGTCAGCTCGAGGACTTCGGCCTGCAGCAGCACGGCCTCCAGCAGTTCGTCGATACCGGTGCCGACCTTGGCCGAAACCGGGATGAACTGGGTGGTACCGCCCCACTCTTCCGGGATCACTTCACGCGCAGCCAGATCATGCTTGATCCGGTCGAGATCGGCGCCCGGCTTGTCGATCTTGTTGACCGCCACGACGATCGGCACACCCGCCGCCTTGGCGTGCTGGATGGCTTCCTCGGTCTGCGGCATCACGCCGTCGTCGGCCGCCACCACCAGGATGACGATGTCGGTCGCCTTGGCACCACGGGCACGCATCGCGGTGAACGCGGCGTGGCCGGGGGTGTCGAGGAAGGTGACCATGCCGCGGTCGGTTTCCACGTGGTAGGCGCCGATGTGCTGGGTGATGCCACCCGCTTCACCGGTCGCCACCTTGGTGCGGCGAATGTAGTCGAGCAGCGAGGTCTTGCCATGGTCGACGTGCCCCATGACGGTGACCACCGGCGCGCGCGACTCGGCCTCGCCCTCGAACTTGAGGGATTCGGCCAGTTGCTCTTCCAGGGCGTTCTCGCTGACCAGCGTGACCTTGTGGCCCAGCTCTTCGGCCACCAGTTGCGCGGTTTCCTGGTCGAGCACCTGGTTGATGGTCACCGGGGTGCCCATCTTGAACATGAACTTGACCACCTCGGCGCCTTTCACCGACATCTGCGCGGCCAGCTCGGCCACGGTGATGGTCTCGCCGATGTTCACTTCGCGGATGATCGGACCGCTCGGGCTCTGGAAGCCGTGCTGGTTGCGCTTCTTCAGCTTGCTCTTGCCGCCACGGCCGCCACGACGGAAGCGATCGCTCTCTTCCTCGGTGCTGCGCGGAGCGACACGCGGCGTCGGCGCCTTTTCCTTCAGCGACGGACGCGGCTGGGCCTGCTTGCGCTCGCGGCGCTCGTCATCCTCGTTGCGCTTGGGTGCCGCACGACGGGCTTCGTCACGGGCACGCTCGGCGGCACCCGGCTGACCCGCTTCCACAGCCACCGGAGCGGCGACGGCAGCGGCCACCTGGGCGGCGCTGGCCTGACGGGCAGCCACGGCGCGAATCCGCGCCTCTTCGGCATCGGCGCCACGGCGCGGTGCCGGTGCTGCCGCCTCGGGCCGGGCTTCGGGCTTGGCTTCAGGCGCCGGACGCGCCGCCGCTTCGGCCGCGCGCTTCTCGTCCTGCTCGCGCTTCTGCTCGGCGGCGACTTCCGCCGGCTCCTGCTTGACGAAGGTTTTCTTCTTGCGTACTTCGACGCTGATGGTCTTGCTGCCAGCAACCCGCAGGGTGCTGGTGGTCTTGCGCTTCAGGGTGATCTTGCTGGGTTCTTCCAGCTTCTCACCGTGGCTGCTCTTCAAATGCGCCAATAGTTTCTGCTTCTCTTCATCGGTCACTACTTGCTCGGCGCGGTTGTGCGGCAGACCTGCCTCACGCATTTGCTGCAGCAGGCGCTCTACCGGTGTATCGACCACCAGGGCCAGTTCTTTCACCGTGACTTGCGTCATGCACTTCTCTCCTCAGGCCGCGACCACTTACTCGAACCAATGGGCTCGGGCGGCCATGATCAGCTTGCCGGCACGTTCTTCAGTCATGCCGTCGATCTCGAGCAGGTCGTCAATCGACTGCTCGGCCAGGTCTTCGCGGGTCGGCACGCCACGCAGGGCCAGCTCGACAGCCAGCTCCTTGGTCATGCCGTCCAGTTCCAGCAGATCGTCTGCCGGATGGATGTCCGCGAGCTTCTCTTCAGTGGCGATCGCCTTGGTCAGGAGACGGTCCTTGGCCCGGGCACGCAGCTCATTGACGATCTCTTCATCAAAGCCCTCGATGCTGAGCATCTCCTCCATGGGCACGTAGGCAATCTCTTCCAGGGTGGTGAAGCCTTCTTCCACCAACACCTCGGCCAGCTCCTCGTCCACCCCCAGCTCGTCGACGAACCGCTGCAGGATGTCGCCGGTCTCGGCTTGCTGCTTGGCTTGGATATCGGCCTCGGTCATCACGTTGAGGGTCCAGCCGGTCAGCTGGCTGGCCAGACGCACGTTCTGCCCGCTGCGGCCGATGGCCTGAGCCAGGTTGTCGGCAGCCACGGCGATGTCCATGGTGTGAGTGTCTTCATCGACGATGATCGCCGCCACCTCGGCAGGGGACATCGCGTTGATCACGAACTGCGCAGGATTGTCGTCCCACAGCACGATATCCACGCGCTCGCCACCGAGTTCGCCGGACACGGCCTGCACGCGCGAACCGCGCATGCCGATGCAGGCGCCCTGCGGGTCGATGCGCTTGTCCTTGGAACGTACGGCGATCTTGGCGCGCGAGCCCGGATCGCGGGCAGCGGCCATGATCTCGATCAGCCCCTCGGCGATCTCCGGAACCTCGATGCGAAACAGCTCGATGATCATTTCCGGCGCGGTGCGCGACAGAATCAGCTGCGGACCACGGTTCTCGCTGCGGATCTCCTTGAGCAGGGCGCGCATGCGCGCACCGACGCGGAAGGACTCGCGGGGAATGATGTGCTCGCGGGCCAGCAGCGCCTCGGCGTTGTTGCCCAGATCGACGATCACGCTGTCTCGGGTAGCCTTCTTCACCGTGCCGGAGATGATCTCGCCGACGCGCTCGCGATAGGCATCGACCACCTGGGCGCGCTCGGCCTCGCGGACCTTCTGCACGATCACCTGTTTGGCGGTCTGCGCCGCGATGCGACCGAATTCGATGGAGTCGATCTTTTCCTCGACCACGTCACCCAGCTTGGCGTCAGCCTGCTTCTCCTGCGCCTCGGCGAGGGTCAGCTCGGCCGCCGGATTCTCCAGGTCGTCTTCGTCGACCACGGTCCAGCAGCGGAAGGTTTCATAATTACCAGTCTGACGATTGATCGAAACACGCAGTTCGACCTCGTCCTCGAAACGCTTTTTGGTGGCAGTGGCCAGAGCCAACTCCAGCGCTTCGAAAATCACGCTGGCCGGTACGCCCTTTTCATTGGACACCGACTCTACTACCAGCAGTACTTCTTTGCTCATCGTACGCCTCGCCTTTCGCAATCCATTGGGACCCGCCGGATCCGCGCCTCAGTCAAAACGGGGAATGATGTTGGCTTTGTCGATCGAATCGACCGGCAGCAGGTATTCATGCTCGTCTACCTGAACGACCACATCCTGCTCTTCCACGCCACGCAGCAAGCCCTGGAAATTGCGTCGTCCCTCGTAGGGCGAGCGCAGCCGGATCTTCACCTGCTCGCCCACGTGGGCAGCGAACTGCTCGAGGGTAAACAGCGGGCGATCCATCCCGGGAGAAGAAACCTCCAGGGTGTACTCACCGCTGATCGGATCCTCGACATCCAGCACGCCACTGATCTGCCGACTGACTTTTTCGCAGTCTTCGATCAGAACGCCGTCGGGAAGATCGATATAGACCCGCAGCAGGGAATGCCGGCCTTGAGAAATGAATTCGACGCCCCAGCACTGGTAGCCGAGAGCCTCGACCACCGGGGCCAGCAAGGCCTGCAACTGTTCTAGCTTGCTCGACACCTGGTCGCCTCCGCATGCTGTACAAACAAAAAATGGGCGAAACGCCCATCCCGTAGGTAACCACTCCTGACATTTAAAAGTGGCACAAATCTTCCAACTAGCAAAAAGCCCCTAAAAAGGGGCTTTTTTTGTAAAACTGGTTGCGGGGGCAGGATTTGAACCTACGACCTTCGGGTTATGAGCCCGACGAGCTACCAGACTGCTCCACCCCGCGTCTGAGTTGGAAAACTATACAGACTTGCTCCCGAATGGTCAACCATGACCTTCCAGAAACAACAAGGCCCGCATTGCGCGGGCCTTCTTGTATGGTACCGAGGAGGGGACTCGAACCCCTACAGCCTATGGCCACTACCACCTCAAGGTAGCGTGTCTACCAATTCCACCACCTCGGCAAACTCTTTAACGCAAACCGCCTGTTACTGCTTCTGCTCAGTACCTGACGGCACATCCGAAGAAGCCGGCTTTTGCGCTTCAAGCACCGGCACATCTTCTGTAGCGGGCTTGCTTGGAACTTCTAGTACTGCCGGATCCGGCAATCCATCTTGTTTAAGCATATCAGCTTTGTCTTTGGCAAAAAAGGCCAAACCGAGGCTGGTAGCAAAAAAAACGGCAGCAAGTGTAGCAGTAAAACGACTCAGGAACGTAGCAGAACCCTGACTACCGAACACGGTACCCGAAGCACCAGCACCGAAGGACGCACCGGCATCAGCACCCTTGCCCTGCTGCAGCAACACCAAGGCAACCAGGCCCAGCGCCACCAGCAGATGCACCACAATGATCACAGTCTCGAGCATCTTCAGCTTCCTGCGGCACGACAGATCGCACCGAACTCGTCCGCATTGAGGGAGGCACCACCTATCAGCCCCCCATCGATATCCGGCATGCCGAACAACTCGGCCGCACTGGCGGCCTTGACACTGCCGCCATAAAGAATTCTTACACCCTCAGCCACCACGGCATTCTCTGCCGCCAGCTGGGCACGAATCGCGCCATGCACCTGCTGAGCCTGCTTCGGCGTCGCCGTGAGCCCGGTACCGATGGCCCAGACCGGCTCATAGGCAATCACCGCTTTCGCGAAAGCCCCCACACCGAGCGCCTCGATCACCGCACCGATCTGCCGCATGACCACCGCGACTGTCTCGCCGGCTTCGTACTGCTCACGGGTTTCACCCACACACAGCACCGGAATCAACCCGCAGGACTGTGCAGCAGCAAACTTGCGACTGATCACGCCATCACCCTCGCCCAGCAACAGCCGACGCTCGGAATGACCAACCAGCACATAGCGGCAACCGGCATCAGCCAGCTGACTGGCGGCAATCTCGCCAGTCAGCGCACCCTGCATCGGCTCGACCGCACAGTCCTGTGCACCAACCGCAACATTCTTACCTGCCAGTCCGGCAATCGCCTGACTGATGTAGAGGCATGGCGGCATTACCGCCACATCCACGCCGCCCGGCAGAGCCAGCAAACGCAAACCTTTGATCAGCTCGGAGACGCTGGCAGTGGTGCCATGCATCTTCCAGTTACCAGCGACCAGGGGGCGGCGCATGCTAAACCTCGTCGTGCAAAGTGGGCGCAGATGTTACTCAAGCGCCGAGGAACTGGCAAGCGAAATCAAGCACATAGCTCTTTCACCAGCGCAGCCAGGGTTTCCGCGTGCGCACGCACGACGGCTTCCTCATCGCCTTCGACCATCACCCGCACCAGCGGCTCGGTACCCGACTTGCGCAGCAGCACGCGACCACGCCCGGCCATCTGCTCGGTCACCCGCGCGCAGGCCTCCTGCACCTGCGGGTGCGCCACCGGATCCTGACCACCACCGAAGCGCACGTTGATCAGCACCTGCGGGCACTTGTGCAGGCCGTGGCGCGCCTCGGCCAGACTCTGCTCGCGACGGCGCAGGGCCAGTAGCACCTGCAGCGCGGCGATGATCGCATCGCCGGTGGTGACATGCTGCTTGCAGACGATGTGCCCGGAATTCTCGCCACCCAGCACCCAGCCACGTTCGAGCATCTCGGCCATCACGTAGCGGTCGCCGACCTTGGCGCGCACGAAGGGGATGTTGCGCGCCGCCAGGGCCAACTCCAGGCCCAGATTGCTCATCAGGGTGCCGACCACGCCGGTCCCTTCGGGCAGACGATCGCGCTCCTGGAGATCGGTGGCAATGATGTAAAGCAGCTCGTCGCCATCGACCACGGCGCCGGTATGGTCGACCATCAGCACCCGGTCGCCGTCGCCGTCGAAGGCGATACCCATGTCGGCACCCTGCTCGAGCACCGCTTTCTGCAGCGCCTCCACGTGGGTGGAGCCGACCCCGGCGTTGATGTTGAGACCGTCCGGCTGCGCGGCGATCACCGCCACCTCGGCGCCCAGCTCGCGGAATACGCTGGGCGCCACCTTGTAGGTGGCGCCATGGGCGCAGTCGAGCACCAGCTTGAGGCCGGCGAAATCGGTGCTGGTCGGCACGCTGCTCTTGCAGAACTCGATGTAGCGGCCGGCCGCGTCGTTGATCCGCGCCGCCTTGCCCAGCTGCGCCGACTCGACCACGCCCATCGGCGCATCGAGCAGCTCCTCGATCATCAGCTCGACCTCGTCCGGCAGCTTGGTTCCCTTGCCGGAGAAGAACTTGATGCCGTTGTCGTCGTGCGGATTGTGCGAGGCACTGATGACGATCCCGGCATCGGCATGGAAGGTGCGGGTCAGGTAGGCCACCGCCGGGGTAGGCATCGGACCGAGCAGCATCACGTCAGCGCCCGCGGCAATCAGCCCGGCCTGCAGGGCCGACTCGAACATGTAGCCGGAGATCCGCGTGTCCTTGCCGATCAGTACCTTGCAGTGCCCCTGGCGACGGAACGCCATGCCGGCGGCCCAGCCCAGCCTGAGCATGAACTCGGGGGTGATCGGAAATTCGCCGACCCGTCCGCGAATACCGTCGGTACCAAAATATTTTCTGCTCATTCCATCATCCTGCTGTCAATCCGCCCATTCCACGGCGGCAATCATGCGAACCACATCCACCGTCTCGGCCACGTCGTGCACCCGCACGATCTGTGCGCCCTTGGCCACCGCCAGCGCAGCCAGCGCCAGGCTGCCGTACAGCCGCTCACCGACCGGGCGATCCAGTGCCCGACCGATCATGCTCTTGCGCGATACCCCAACCAGCAGCGGCAAGCCGAACTCGTGCAGTCGTTCCAACTGCCGAAACAGCCGCAGGTTATGCGCCTGGGTCTTGGCAAAGCCGAAGCCCGGATCCAGCACGATGCGCTCGCGGGGTATGCCCGCCTGTGCGCAGGCGGACATGCGCTCGGCAAGGAAATCGTGCACCTCGGCGTAGATGTCCGGGTACTGCGGGTCATCCTGCATGTTGCCCGGCTCGCCGCGCATGTGCATCAGGCACACCGGCAGGCCGCTTTCCGCTGCCGCCTGCAGGGCGCCGGGCCGCTGCAGGGAGCGAACATCGTTGATCAGCCCGGCACCGAGTCGTGCCGACTCGCGCATCACCGCAGCGGTGGAGGTATCCACCGAGATGATAACGTCCAGCTCGCGGGCAATCGCCTCGACGGCCGGGGCGACCCGCTCCAGTTCCTCCTGCGCGGAGACCGACGGCGCGCCGGGGCGGGTCGATTCACCACCGATGTCGATCAGCGTCGCGCCGGCACGCACCATCGCCTCGGCATGGCGCAGCGCGGCATCCAGGTGATTGAAGCAGCCGCCGTCGGAGAAGGAATCAGGGGTGACGTTGAGAATCCCCATCACCTGCGGACGGGACAAGTCGAGCGACCGACTGCCACAGGGCAGCCGGTCGCGAAAGGCACGCGTAGTCATCGGGAAATCAATGCTCTCCGGCCGGACCGCCAAGCGGCTTGTCGGCACGCGGCTCGGCATCCGCCTGCGGCCGGGCACTGCTGCCCGAGGAACCGCTGCCGGTGTCGTTCCAGCCCTTGGGCTCGCGCGGCTCGCGACCATCCATGATGTCGGCGACCTGCTCGGCGTCGATGGTCTCGAACTTCATCAGGGCTTGGGCCATGGCATGCAGCTTGTCGAGGTTGTCGCGCAAGGCCTGTTCGGCCTGCTCGTAGTTGCCGTCGATCACCGCACGCACTTCGTCATCGATCAGTCGGGCGGTTTCCGCCGACACGCTGCTGCCACGCCCGGACGAGCGACCGAGGAATACCTCTTCCTCTTCATCGGCGTAGGACAGGAAGCCCAGCTTGTCCGACATGCCCCACTGGGTGACCATGGTGCGCGCGATGCGGGTGGCCTGGCCGATGTCGCCGGTGGCGCCGTTGGTGACCTTGTCGTGACCGAAGATGACTTCCTCGGCGATCCGCCCACCGAAGATCATCTTCAGCTTGTTGTGCAGCCAGATGCGGCTGTAACCGTGGTGATCGCGCTCCGGCAGGGAGATGGTCACGCCCAGCGCACGGCCGCGCGGGATGATGGTGACTTTGTGTACCGGGTCGGAGGGGAACAGGCAGCCGAGGATGGCGTGACCGGACTCGTGGTAGGCGGTCATCAGCTTCTCGTCCTCGGTCATGACCATGGAGCGGCGCTCGGCGCCCATCATGATCTTGTCCTTGGCCAGCTCGAACTCCTTCATCTCGACGATGCGTTTGCCGTTGCGCGCGGCGAACAGCGAGGCCTCGTTGACCAGGTTGGCCAGGTCGGCACCGGAGAAACCGGGGGTGCCGCGAGCGATTACCGAAGGCTCGACGTCGTCGCCCAGCGGCACCTTGCGCATGTGCACCTTGAGGATCTGCTCGCGACCACGCACGTCCGGCAGGCCGACTACCACCTGGCGATCGAAGCGCCCCGGGCGCAGCAGCGCCGGGTCGAGCACGTCCGGGCGGTTGGTAGCAGCGATGACGATGATGCCGTCATTCATCTCGAAGCCGTCCATCTCCACCAGCAACTGGTTGAGGGTCTGCTCGCGCTCGTCATGCCCGCCGCCGAGACCGGCGCCACGATGACGACCGACCGCGTCGATCTCGTCGATGAAGATGATGCACGGCGCATGCTTCTTGGCCTGCTCGAACATGTCGCGCACGCGCGAGGCACCGACGCCGACGAACATCTCGACGAAGTCGGAGCCGGAAATGGTGAAGAACGGCACCTTGGCCTCGCCGGCGATGGCCTTGGCCAGCAAGGTCTTGCCGGTGCCGGGCGGGCCGACCATCAGCACGCCGCGCGGGATATGCCCGCCGAGGCGCTGGAATTTGCCCGGATCGCGCAGGAAGTCGACCAGTTCACCGACCTCTTCCTTGGCCTCGTCGCAGCCGGCGACGTCAGCCAGGGTGGTCTTCACCTGATCCTCGGAGAGCAGACGCGCCTTGCTCTTGCCGAAGCTCATCGGCCCGCCGCGACCACCGCCACCGCCCTGCATCTGGCGCATGAAGAACATGAACACCGCGATGATCACCAGGATCGGGAAGCTCGCCACCAGCAACTGGCTCCAGATGCTCTGCTGCTCGGGCTGCTTGCCCTCGATCACCACCTTGCTGTCGATCAGGTCGCCGATCAGACCGTTGTCCTGGATCGCCGGGCGCACGGTACGGAAGGGTTCGCCGTCGACACGGCGGCCGGTGATGATGTAACCGTCAACGGTCACACGCTCGACCTTGCCGTCCTTGACCTCCTGGATGAACTCCGAATAGTTGAGCGACTGCGGCTCGTTCGGAGTGGAGAAGTTGTTCATCACCGTTACCAGCACGGCTGCGATGATCAGCCACAGGATCAGGTTCTTTGCCATGTCGTTCAATTGACTACCCTCGCTGACCGGCCTCGCCTGGAAACCGCTTCACATGACGGCCGGATCTTTACCGACCTAACTTACTACAGCCACCCGATTGCTGGCAGATCGGGTTGTAACGTCATTTGACCCGGCCGTACCGGCCCGGGTCGGTCAAGCTGCAGTCTAGGCGCCACGGAATCCGCGTGCGAGCAGATACTGCTCGCGCGAGCGGTCCCGCGAGGACAGCGGCTTGCGCATCTGCACCTTGTCGAACAGCTCGCGCACCTGCTTGTGGTAGGCGTCGAAGCCTTCGCCCTGGAAGATCTTGATCAGGAAGTCGCCGCCCGGACGCAGCACGCGAGTGGCCAGATCCAGGGCCAGCTCGCACAGGTACATGGCGCGCGGCTGGTCGGCCGAGCGTACGCCACTCATATTGGGGGCCATGTCGGAAATCACAAGGTCGACCGGATGCTCGCCGATCGCCTCGAGGATCTGCGCGAACACCACATCGTCGGTGAAGTCGCCCTGGATGAAGGTGACATCGGCAATGCTGTCCATCGCCAGGATGTCCGAGGCGATCAGGCGCCCCTTGTCGCCGATCACCCGACTGGTGACCTGCGACCAGCCGCCCGGCGCCGCGCCGAGGTCGACCACGGTCATGCCCGGCCGCAGGATGCGGTCCTTCTCCTGGATTTCCAGCAGTTTGTAGCTGGCGCGCGAACGGTAGCCGTCCTTCTGCGCCATCTTCACGTAGGGATCGTCGAAATGCTCTTTCAGCCAACGCTGGCTGGTCTTGGAACGGGCCACGGGATACCTCATCTGTGCGGCTCCCGGTCACTCGGGTACACTAGCCGCCGCTTTTAACAGGATCAGACGCAGAGGTCGGATTATGCCGCTCAACAACGAGCAGAAGAAACAATACAAATCTATCGGCCACCATCTGAATCCGGTATTGATCGTGGCGGAAAACGGTTTGACCGAAGGCGTGCTGGCCGAACTGGACCGCGCCCTCAACGATCACGAGCTGATCAAGGTCAAGTTCGCCATCACCGAACGCGACGACCGCCGCGCCCTGATCGACGAGCTGTGCCAGCAGTCGCGCAGCGAGCTGGTGCAGATCATCGGCAAGATGGCGCTGGTCTATCGCAAGGCCGCCAAGCAGAACCGTCAGCTGTCGAACATCGTCCGCCACCAGATCTGAGGCGGCAGACACGGGCGATGGCCTCGCGGCATCGCCCGCCTCTTCAGTGCTCGCCGGGTACCGGCTGCAGCACCAGCACCAACCCGCAGGCCGCCACGGCCATGTAGCAGAACAGCTGCCAGCTGGCACCCGCGAACCCCAGCCAGGGGCCGGCAAAGAATCCCACCACCAGCAGCAGGACGGCCAGCAGCAGCTGACCGCGGAAATCCGCCCACAGGCTGCGCAGACCCCGCAACTGCATGAGCACCAGCTTCTGCAGCAACACGCAGAAGCCGGCGAAGCCCAGCAGCAGCGGGATCAGGCTGGCGGAAATATCCTCGAGCAGCAGCGGCGCCAGGCCGTAATGCTCCAGCGCCGGCAGCAGCACGAAGTACAGCAGCCACAGACCACCCACCCAGAAGGTCTGGGCCAGGCGCCAGCTGATGGCGCCGGCACGCAGCGGCGGACGAGGGGGGGCCGACTCAGAGATGGCGAACCTCGACAATCTCGTATTCGACCTTGCCGCTCGGGGTCTGCACCACGACCACATCACCCTCTTCCTTGCCCACCAGGGCGCGGGCGATCGGCGAGCCGACGGAGATCTTGCCGGCCTTGATGTCGGCTTCGTCCTCGCCGACGATCTGGTAGGTCACGCTCTCGTCGGTCTCGCAGTTGGCGATTTCCACGGTGGTGCCGAAGATCACCTTGCCGGTATGCGCGATGGTGGTGACGTCGATGATCACCGCGTGCTGCAGGCGACCCTCGATGTCACGGATACGCGCCTCGACCATGCCCTGCTGCTCGCGGGCAGCGTGATACTCGGCATTCTCCTTGAGATCGCCCAGCTCCCGTGCGGTACCGATGTCCTGACTGAGCTTCGGACGCACGACCTTGGTCAGATGGGCCAGTTCTTCCTCCAGGGCGCGAGCGCCCTGGACAGTCATCGGGTACTTGGTCATGCCTTGATACCTGCATGCAGATCCTGCAGACGGCGCACGGTCTTCTCGGGGCCGAACTTCAGCGCTTCACAGATTGCCTGACCACCGGCGATGGTGGTGGTGATGCAGATCTTGTGCTGCAGGGCGTTGCGGCGGATCGAGAAGGAGTCGGCGATCGACTGACGGCCTTCGGTGGTGTTGATGATCAGGCTGACTTCGTCGTTCTTGATCATGTCGACCACGTGCGGGCGACCCTCGGTGACCTTGTTGACGCGACGCACCGGCAGACCGGCGGCCTCGATCAGCTTGGCGGTACCGGCGGTGGCCACCACATCGAAACCGAGGTCGATCAGGTCGCGGGCGACCTGGGCGACGAAACGCTTGTCGTCCTCGCGCACGCTGATGAACGCGGTGCCACCGGTCGGCAGGATCTCGCTGGCGCCCAACTGGGCCTTGGCGAAGGCCTCGGCGAAGCTGTCACCCACACCCATCACCTCGCCGGTGGACTTCATCTCCGGGCCGAGGATCGGGTCGACACCGGGGAACTTGGCGAACGGGAACACCGCTTCCTTGACGCTGAAGAACGGTGGGATGATTTCCTTGGTGAGACCGACTTCCGCCAGGGTCTTGCCGGCCATCACGCGGGCGGCGATCTTGGCCAGCGAGGTGCCGATGCACTTGGAGACGAACGGCACGGTACGCGAGGCGCGCGGGTTGACCTCGATGACGTAGATGTCCTCGCCCTGCACGGCCATCTGCACGTTCATCAGACCGACCACGCCGAGCTCCAGGGCCATCTTCTTGACCTGCTCGCGAATCTCGTCCTGGATGTGCGCCGGCAGCGAGTACGGCGGCAGCGAACAGGCGGAGTCACCGGAGTGCACGCCGGCCTGCTCGATGTGCTGCATGATCGCACCGATCACCACGGTCTCGCCGTCGCACACCGCGTCGATGTCGACCTCGATGGCGCAGTTGAGGAAGTGGTCGAGCAGTACCGGGCTGTCGTTGGACACCTTCACCGCTTCGCGCATGTAGCGCTTGAGTTCTTCCTCTTCGTAGACGATTTCCATCGCCCGGCCGCCGAGCACGTAGGACGGACGCACCACCAGCGGATAGCCGATGACCTTGGACGCGGCCAGGGCCTCGTCCTCGCTGCGCGCGGTGGCGTTCTGCGGCTGGCGCAGGTTGAGGCGCTGGACCATCTGCTGGAAGCGCTCGCGGTCTTCGGCGCGGTCGATGGCGTCCGGGCTGGTGCCGATGATCGGCACGCCAGCCTCTTCGAGGGCGCGGCAGATCTTCAGCGGGGTCTGGCCGCCGTACTGGACGATCACGCCCTTGGGCTGCTCGACGCGGACGATCTCCAGCACGTCCTCCAGGGTCACCGGCTCGAAGTACAGGCGGTCGGAAGTGTCGTAGTCGGTGGAGACGGTTTCCGGGTTGCAGTTGACCATGATGGTCTCGTAGCCGTCTTCACGCATGGCCAGCGCGGCGTGCACGCAGCAGTAGTCGAACTCGATGCCCTGGCCGATGCGGTTCGGGCCACCGCCGAGAACCATGATCTTGTCGCGGGTCGACGGGTTGGCCTCGCACTCTTCCTCGTAGGTCGAGTACATGTAGGCGGTGTCGGTGGCGAACTCGGCGGCGCAGGTGTCGACGCGCTTGTACACCGGCAGCACTTTCAGCTTGTGGCGATGGCTGCGCAGGTTCTTCTCGGTGATGCCGAGCAGCTTGGCCAGGCGCGCATCGGAGAAGCCCTTGCGCTTGAGTTTCCACATCAGGTCGCGGTCGATGCTGGACAGGCCGAGGGTCTTGACGTACTCCTCGTCCTTGATCAGGTCCTCGATCTGCACCAGGAACCAGTGGTCGATCTTGGTCAGCGCGTAGATGTCGTCGCAGCTCATGCCGGCGCGGAAGGCGTCGGCCACGTACCAGATGCGATCGGCGCCCGGCACGGTCAGCTCGCGGCGCAGGATGCTCTGCGCCTCGGGGCTGGCCAGGTCGAGCTTGGGATCGAAGCCGGCGACACCGACTTCCAGACCGCGCAGGGCCTTCTGTACCGATTCCTGGAAGGTGCGGCCGATCGCCATCACTTCGCCGACCGACTTCATCTGGGTGGTCAGGCGAGCGTCGGCCTTGGGGAACTTCTCGAAGGCGAAGCGCGGGATCTTGGTGACCACGTAGTCGATCGCCGGCTCGAAGGACGCCGGGGTGCGGCCGCCGGTGATGTCGTTGGACAGCTCGTCGAGGGTGTAACCGACCGCCAGCTTGGCGGCGATCTTGGCGATCGGGAAACCGGTGGCCTTGGAGGCCAGTGCCGAGGAACGCGACACGCGCGGGTTCATCTCGATCACCACCATGCGCCCGTCGGCCGGGTTGATGCCGAACTGCACGTTGGAGCCGCCGGTTTCCACGCCGATCTCGCGCAGCACCGCCAGGGAGGCGTTGCGCATGATCTGGTATTCCTTGTCGGTCAGGGTCTGTGCCGGAGCGACGGTGATCGAGTCGCCGGTGTGCACACCCATCGGATCGAAGTTCTCGATGGCGCAGACGATGATGCAGTTGTCCTTCTTGTCGCGGACCACCTCCATCTCGTATTCCTTCCAGCCGATCAGCGACTCGTCGATCAGCAGCTCGCTGGTCGGCGACAGGTCGAGACCGCGGGTGCAGATTTCCTCGAACTCTTCACGGTTGTAGGCGATGCCGCCGCCGGTGCCGCCCATGGTGAACGACGGGCGAATGATGCACGGGAAGCCGACCTTGTCGAGCACGCCGTAGGCTTCGTCCATGTTGTGGGCGATGCCGGAGCGCGGGCAGGCCAGGCCGATGTCGCGCATGGCCTTGTCGAAGCGCGAGCGGTCCTCGGCCTTGTCGATGGTGTCGGCGTTGGCACCGATCATCTCGACGCCGAACTTGGCCAGCACGCCGTGCTTTTCCAGGTCCAGCGCGCAGTTCAGCGCGGTCTGGCCGCCCATGGTCGGCAGCAGGGCGTCGGGACGCTCCTTCTCGATGATCTTGGCCACGGTCTGCCACTTGATCGGCTCGATGTAGGTGGCGTCGGCCATGGCCGGGTCGGTCATGATGGTGGCCGGGTTGGAGTTCACCAGGATGACGCGGAAGCCTTCCTCGCGCAGGGCCTTGCAGGCCTGGGCGCCGGAATAGTCGAACTCGCACGCCTGGCCGATGACGATGGGGCCGGCACCGAGGATCAGGATGCTTTTAATGTCTGTACGTTTTGGCATGGTCTCTCACACGAATCCGTTGATCTGTCGGCAGGCTTAGCGACGCTTGGCCATCTCGGCGATGAAGCGATCGAACAGCGGGGCCACGTCGTGCGGGCCCGGGCTGGCTTCCGGGTGACCCTGGAAGCTGAAGGCGACCTTGTCGGTGCGCTCGATGCCCTGCAGAGTGCCGTCGAACAGCGATTTGTGGGTGGCGCGCAGGTTGCCCGGCAGGCTGGTCTCGTCCGCGCAGAAGCCGTGGTTCTGGCTGGTGATCATCACCACGCCGGTGTCGAGGTCCTGTACCGGGTGGTTGGCGCCGTGGTGGCCGTGGCCCATCTTCATGGTCCTGGCGCCGGAGGCCAGGGCCAGCAGCTGGTGGCCGAGGCAGATGCCGAATACCGGAATCTCGGTCTCCAGCACGTCCTTGATCGCCTGGATGGCGTAGTCGCACGGCTCGGGATCGCCCGGACCGTTGGACAGGAACACGCCGTCCGGCTTCAGCGCCAGCGCTTCGCTGGCCGGGGTCTGCGCCGGCACCACGGTCACCCGGCAGCCACGCGCCACCAGCATGCGCAGGATGTTCAGCTTGACGCCGAAGTCGTAGGCCACCACGTGGTAGGGCTGCTCGCCGGCCGGAATGTCGACATGGCTGTCGGTCTCGAGGCTCCACACACTGGAGTTCCACTCGTAGGACTCGCTGCAGCTGACCACCTTGGCCAGG
The DNA here is from genome assembly GCF_900109175.1 of Pseudomonas linyingensis. Classification (GTDB taxonomy): domain Bacteria; phylum Pseudomonadota; class Gammaproteobacteria; order Pseudomonadales; family Pseudomonadaceae; genus Geopseudomonas; species Geopseudomonas linyingensis. Next base: position 63,081 of record NZ_FNZE01000004.1, read on the forward strand.
TCCATGCCCTTGAGGCCGGGGAAGCTGCGCGCCAGTTCCAGGGCCTTTTCTTCGCTGGCGTCGTCGCCGGCGAGGATGCAGCCGTTCTGCGAACCCTTTTCGCGCAGGATGCGGGTCAGGCGGCGGGTGTCGATACCGGCGATGGCCACCACGTTGTTGGCCTTCAGGTATTCGTCCAGTGGCTGCTTGTCGCGCCAGCTGCTGGAGACCAGCGGCAGGTCGCGGATCACCAGACCGGCAGCCCACACGCGGTTGGACTCGGCGTCTTCCGGCGTGGTGCCGGTGTTGCCGATATGCGGATAGGTCAGGGTGACGATCTGCTGGCAGTAGGAAGGATCGGTGAGAATTTCCTGATAGCCGGTCATGGCGGTATTGAATACCACCTCGCCGACGCTCTGCCCGTCGGCACCGATGGCTTCACCGCGGAAAATGCTGCCGTCGGCAAGCGCGAGTATGGCTGGCTTAGTCAAGAAGACCTCCCGTAAATAGAGCCGTTTCATGCAAATTCAGGTTGCAAAAAAGCGGAATGACGTGAGAACCACATCACCCCGCTTTTTTCCATGTTGTCTGCATGCTCGTAGTGGACGCACTAAAGCTGAATTTTAGAGCAAAAATCGTCCAGCGGAAAGGTCTACCGCCCACCGGCGACAGCGACCGCACTCTTCCAGTGCAGACCGGACCTTTCCGCCGGCACGCCTCAGCGCAGCTCCAGCACATCCTGCATGTCGTACAGCGCCGGCGCACGGCCTTGCAGCCACAACGCGGAACGCACCGCACCCTTGGCGAAGGTCATCCGGCTGGAAGCCTTGTGGGTGATCTCCACCCGCTCGCCGTCGGCGGCGAACAGCACGGTATGGTCGCCAACCACGTCGCCGGCGCGCACGGTGGCGAAACCGATGGTTTCCCGCGCCCGCGCGCCGGTCTGGCCTTCGCGACCGTAGACCGCCACCTTGTGCAGGTCGCGCCCCAGGGCATTGGCCACCACCTCGCCCATGCGCAGGGCGGTGCCGGACGGCGCATCGACCTTGTGACGATGGTGGGCCTCGATGATCTCGATGTCGACCTCGTCGCCCAACACCCGCGCCGCGGTATCCAGCAGCTTGAGGCACAGGTTGACGCCAACGCTGAAGTTGGCGGCGAACACGATGGGGATTTCCCGGGCCGCCTCGGCCAGCAGCTGCTTCTCCTCGGCGGTGAAGCCGGTGGTGCCGATGACCATGGCCTTGCCGGCCGCGCGGCAGACGGCCAGGTTGTTCAGGGTCACGCTCGGATGGGTGAAGTCGATCAGCACGTCGAAGTCGTCGAGCACCTGGGCCAGCTCACCGGCCAGGACCACGCCGAGACGCCCCACCCCGGCCAGTTCGCCAGCATCGGCGCCGACCAGACTGCTGTCCGGGCGATCCACCGCAGCGCTCAGCGTGGCGCCCGGCGCCTGCTGGACCGCTTCGATGAGGGTCTTGCCCATGCGCCCGGCGGCGCCCATCACTGCAATACGTCGCATAACTCTGCTCCGGGGTGCGGGCGGCACACGCCGACCCGCCGCCCTGTTCGGTTAAAGATCGTCGAAGAAGCGCTTCACGCCTTCGAACCAGCCGCTGGCCTTGGGCGAATGCGAACTGTCGCCCTGCAGGCTGCTGCGAAACTCCTCGAGCAGCTCGCGCTGGCGCTTGTCGAGATTGACCGGCGTCTCCACCACCACCCGGCACATCAGGTCGCCCGCACCGCCGCCGCGCACCGGCGCCACGCCCTTGCCGCGCAGACGGAACAGCTTGCCGGTCTGGGTCGCCTCGGGGATCTTCAGCTTGACCCGACCGTCGAGGGTCGGCACTTCCAGCTCGCCGCCCAGCGCCGCGTCGGCGAAGCTGATCGGCACCTCGCAGTACAGGTGCTTGCCGTCGCGCTGGAAGATCGCATGTTCGCGCACATTGACCACGACGTACAGGTCACCGGCCGGACCACCCTGGGTGCCCGCCTCGCCCTCGCCGGTCAGACGGATGCGATCGCCGGTATCGACGCCAGCCGGCACCTTGACCGACAGGGTCTTGTGCTCTTCCACGCGGCCCTGACCGTGGCAGCTGCCGCACGGGTCGGAGATCATCTTGCCGCTGCCATGGCAGCGCGGGCAGGTCTGCTGCACCGAGAAGAAGCCCTGCTGCATGCGCACCTGGCCGATGCCGCCGCAGGTGGTACAGGCGACCGGCGCACTGCCCTTCTTGGCGCCACTGCCCTCGCAGGGCTTGCACGCCACCAGGGTCGGCACTCGAATGGTCACCGTGGTGCCGCGCACCGCCTCTTCCAGATCCAGCTCGAGGGTGTAGCGCAGATCGCTGCCGCGCTGCGGACCGCCACGCTGGCCGCCGCGACCGCCACCGCCGAAGAAGTCGCTGAACACGTCGCCGAAGATGTCGGAGAAGTTGGCGTTGCCGGCACCGAAACCGCCGCCACCGCCCATGCTCGGGTCGACCCCGGCATGCCCGTACTGGTCGTAGGCCGAGCGCTTGCTGGCGTCGGAGAGCACCTCGTAGGCCTCGTTGGCCTCCTTGAATTTCTCCTCGGCCGCCTTGTCGTCGGGATTGCGGTCCGGGTGGTACTTCATGGCCAGGCGACGGTAGGCCTTCTTCAGCTCCGCCTCGCTGGCGCCGCGCTCGACACCGAGCACCTCGTAATAGTCACGTTTTGCCATGGATCTCATGCACTCCGATTTCGTCTTCCCCAGACACGCCGACGCGGGAGCAAGCTCCCGCGCGGCGGTCAGGACCCGCTACAGACGGACTGCAGCGGGTCAGGGCGGAAGCAAGCGTGACGCTTACTTGTTGTCCTTGCCTTCCTTGACTTCCTCGAACTCGGCATCGACCACGTCGTCGCCGGCCGCCTTGTCCTGCTGGCCGCCGGCCTGGGTGGCGTCCTGCGCCTGCTCGGCGTACATCTTCTGCGCCAGCGGCGCGGTCACCTGGGACAGGGCCTCGATCTTGGCCTCGATGGCCGCCTTGTCGTCGCCCTTGACGGCCGCTTCCAGCTCGCCCAGCGCGGTCTCGATGGCAGCCTTCTCCTCGGCGGCGGCCTTGTCGCCGGCCTCGGTGACCATCTTGCGGGTGGCGTGCACCAGCTGGTCACCCTGGTTGCGTGCAACCACCAGCTCCTCGAACTTGCGGTCTTCCTCGGCGTTGGCCTCGGCGTCGCGGACCATCTGCTGGATCTCTTCCTCGGACAGGCCGGAGTTGGCCTTGATCACGATGGACTGCTGCTTGCCGGTGGCCTTGTCCTTGGCGGACACGTGCAGGATGCCGTTGGCGTCGATGTCGAAGGTGACCTCGATCTGCGGCACGCCGCGCGGCGCCGGCGGAATGTCGGCCAGGTCGAAGCGGCCCAGCGACTTGTTCTGCCCGGCCTGCTTGCGCTCGCCCTGCAGCACGTGGATGGTCACCGCGTTCTGGTTGTCGTCCGCGGTGGAGAACACCTGCGACTTCTTGGTCGGGATGGTGGTGTTCTTCTCGATCAGCGCGGTCATCACGCCACCCAGGGTCTCGATGCCCAAGGTCAGCGGGGAGACGTCGAGCAGCAGCACGTCCTTGACGTCGCCGGCCAGTACGGCGCCCTGGATGGCGGCACCCATGGCCACGGCTTCGTCCGGGTTGACGTCCTTGCGCGCTTCCTTGCCGAAGAATTCGGCGACCTTCTGCTGCACCAGCGGCATGCGGGTCTGGCCGCCGACCAGGATCACGTCGTCGATCTTGGCCACGTCGATGCCGGCGTCCTTGAGGGCGATGCGGCACGGCTCGATGGTGCGCTGCACCAGATCCTCGACCAGCGCTTCCAGCTTGGCGCGGGAAATCTTCACGTTGAGGTGCTTCGGCCCGGTGGCGTCGGCGGTGATGTACGGCAGGTTGACGTCAGTCTGCTGGCTGGAGGACAGCTCGATCTTGGCCTTCTCCGCCGCTTCCTTCAGGCGCTGCATGGCCAGCGGGTCGCCCTTGAGGTTCATGCCGCTTTCTTTCTTGAACTCGTCGACGAGGTAGTCGATCAGGCGGATGTCGAAGTCCTCGCCACCCAGGAAGGTGTCGCCGTTGGTGGCCAGCACCTCGAACTGGTGCTCGCCGTCGACTTCGGCGATCTCGATCACCGACACGTCGAAGGTGCCGCCGCCCAGGTCATAGACGATGATGGTGTGGTCGCCCTTGGCCTTGTCCATGCCGTAGGCCAGCGCCGCGGCGGTCGGCTCGTTGATGATGCGCTTGACGTCGAGACCGGCGATGCGGCCGGCGTCCTTGGTGGCCTGGCGCTGGCTGTCGTTGAAGTAGGCCGGCACGGTGATCACCGCTTCGGTGACCGTCTCGCCGAGATAGTCTTCGGCGGTCTTCTTCATCTTCTTGAGGATTTCCGCGGAGATCTGCGGCGGCGCCATCTTCTGGCCGTTGACCTCGACCCAGGCGTCACCGTTGTCGGCCTTGGCGATCTTGTACGGCACCATCTGGATATCTTTCTGCACCACGTCTTCTTCGAAGCGACGACCGATCAGACGCTTCACCGCGTACAGGGTGTTGTGCGGGTTGGTCACCGCCTGGCGCTTGGCCGACTGGCCGACCAGGATCTCGCCATCGTTGCTGTAGGCGATGATCGACGGGGTGGTACGACCGCCTTCGGCGTTCTCGATGACCTTGGCCACGCCGTTCTCCAGAACGGACACGCAGGAGTTGGTGGTGCCCAGGTCGATACCGATGATTTTGCCCATTTCACTCTCCGGAAACTTTGACTCGGGGCGACGCTTCTGGCTGCCGCCCGGATGACTGGATACTTGGCACTACAGATGGGGATGCCCCGACAGCTTTCAAGGGCATTCCCGGCAATTCACTTCACTCGGCCTTGCTCACCACCACCATGGCGGGGCGCAGCAGGCGACCGTTGAGCAGGTAGCCCTTCTGGAACACCTTGAGCACGCTGCCCGGCTCCACGCCGGGGCTGGCCTGCATGGCCATGGCCTGGTGCTGCTCGGGGTTGAACGGCTCGCCGTGAGGATCGAGCGCCTCGACCTGGTAGCGCTTGAGGGTATCGTGGAACGCCTTGAGGGTCAGCTCCATGCCTTCACGCATCGGGCGGATCGCCTCGTCGGCCGGATCGGACAGCTCGAGACCGCGCTCCAGACTGTCAACCACCATCAGCAGGTCGGCGGCGAATTTTTCCAGGGCGAACTTGTGCGCCTTCTCCACGTCCTGCTCGGCGCGACGGCGCACGTTGTGCAGTTCGGCAGCCGCACGCAGGGCCTGATCCCGGGCTTCCGCCAGCTGCTCCTCGAGCGCCTGCACGCGCTGCGCCAGATCGTCGCCGGCGGCGGCTTCCGCCGCGCCCGGTGCCTCGGCTTCGGGATTCTGCGGATCAAGCTTGTGTTCGTCAGCCATGGATGTCTCCTTGAAAACAACGGTCGGGCGCAGCGGCCCTTGATTCAGCCGCCTATATGGGGGCGCATGCGCCAGCTTCAAGGGGGGATTGCCGACGCCGGATGGACTACTGTATAAATTCACACATACTGTACAAATACACAGACCAACGAACCGCGAGGGCCACGCCATGCTCGTGCACCTGTCGATCCGCAACTACGCCATCGTCGAGCAGCTCGATCTCGAGCTGTGCGCCGGCATGAGCGTCATCACCGGCGAAACCGGCGCCGGCAAGTCGATCATGCTCGACGCCCTCGGCCTGGCCCTCGGCGATCGCGCCGACAGCGGCGTGGTGCGTCCCGGCGCCGACAAGGCCGACATCCTCGCCAGCTTCGACCTCGCCGACATCCCCGAAGCCCAGCAGTGGCTGGCCGAGCGCGACCTGGAGGGCGACGGCCCATGCATCCTGCGCCGGGTGATCACCCGCGAGGGGCGCTCGCGCGCCTACATCAACGGCACCCCCTGCCCGCTCGGCGACCTGAAGAGCCTCGGCGAGCGGCTGATCGACATCCACAGCCAGCACGAGCACCAGTCGCTGCTCAAGCCCGACACCCACCGCCGCCTGCTCGACGCCTATGCCGGCGCCAGCGAGCTGGCCCGCCAGGTGCAGCTGGCCGCCCAGCGCTGGCGGCAGACCCGCAGCGAGCTGCAGCGCCTGGCGCAGAACGGCGACGAGCAGCGCGCCCGCCAGCAGCTGCTCAGCTACCAGCTCGAGGAACTGGACAATCTGGCCCTCGGCGCCAGCGAGCTGGACGAACTGGAACAACAGCACAAGACCCTGAGCAACGCCGGCGCCCTGCTCGACGCCTGCCGCCAGGTACTCGAGCTGTGCAGCGAAAGCGACAGCGGCAACGTGCTCGCCGCCCTGGGCAGCAGCATCCACCGCCTGAGCGCCGGCAGCGGCCAGCCGGCCGCCCTCGACGAGGCCGTCGGCCTGCTGGCCAGCGCACAGATCCAGGTCGAGGAGGCGGTGAGCGGCCTCAACCGCTTCATCGACCACTTCGAAGCCGACCCGCAGCGCCAGCAGCAGATCGAGGAGCGTCTGGACAGCATCTACAGCCTGGCGCGCAAGCACCGCATCCAGCCGGGGGAGCTGGGTGCCCTGCAGGAGCAGCTGCGCCAGGAGCTGCAGGCGCTGCACGCCGACGACAGCGCCGTCGAGCGCCTGGGCGAGGAGCTGGAAGCCTATGCCCGCCACTACCGCGACAAGGCCGACGAACTGACCCAGCTGCGCCGCGCCGCCGCCGCACGCCTGGCCGCGGCGGTGGAGACCGAGATGCAGCGCCTGGGCATGCCCGGCGGGCGCTTCGCCATCGACCTGCAGCCGGTCGCCGGCGAGGAGCCGCAACCCCAGGGACAGGAGCAGGTGGAGTTCCAGGTCAGCGCCAACCCCGGCCAGCCGCTCAAGGGCCTGGCCAGGGTCGCCTCTGGCGGCGAGCTGTCACGCATCAGCCTGGCGATCCAGGTGATCACCGCACAGACCTCGCGCGTCCCGACCCTGGTGTTCGACGAGGTCGACGTCGGCATCGGCGGCCCCACCGCCGAGGTGGTCGGCCAGCTGTTGCGCTGCCTCGGCGAACGCGGCCAAGTGATCACCGTTACCCACCTGCCGCAGGTCGCCGCTCAGGGCCACCAGCACCTGTTCGTGCACAAGCAGCGCGGCAGCGACGAAACCCGCACCGCGGTGGCCCGCCTCAGCCACGCTCAGCGCATCGAGGAGGTCGCCCGCATGCTCGGCGGCCTCGACCTCACCGAGGTCTCCCTGGCGCATGCCCGGCAGATGATCGGCAGCACCCCAGCCTGACCCCCAGCCAACCGCCGCACCACGAAAAAAGGCGACCGCAAGGTCGCCTTTTTGTTTGACCTACAGTCCCGCTCAGGACTTCGGACGCACGTAGAGCACCAGGTTGTGGTCGACCAGATCGTAGCCGTGCTGGGCGGCGATCTCGCGCTGCAGCTTCTCGATTTGCGGATCGATGAACTCGATCACCTCGCCGCTATCGACATTGATCATGTGGTCGTGGTGCGCACCATCGGACAGCTCGAAGACCGCGTGGCCGCCATCGAAGTTGTGCCGCTCCACCAGACCGGCCGCCTCGAACTGGGTCAGCACCCGGTACACGGTCGCCAGCCCGACATCCTCGCCGGCGTCCATCAGCGCCTTGTAGACATCCTCGGCGCTCATGTGCCGCTGCTCGGCAGAATCCAGCATCTGCAGAATCTTTACCCGGGGCAACGTGACCTTCAGCCCGACTTTGCGCAACTCGTTGTTTTCAACCATGTTCAGCTTTCTCGTGGGGGAGCGCTTCGCAGCCTCCCTCAATGCGGGTATGATCCCGGTTCTGTTGCCTGCCAAGATAGTGGAAGAGACCCACCGATGCAAAAAGCCAAGCTCATGCTGACCGGCCTCACCTTTATGGGACTCGTAGCACTCGCCGGCTGTTCGTTTCCGGGGGTCTACAAGATCGACATCCAGCAGGGCAACGTGGTTTCTCAGGACATGATAGACCAGTTGCGTCCCGGAATGACCCGACGTCAGGTACGGTTTATCATGGGCAATCCGCTGATCACCGACACCTTCCACGCCAATCGCTGGGATTACCTGTACAGCCTGCAGCCCGGCGGCGGTGCGCGCCAGCAGGAGCGCATCAGCCTGGTGTTCGACGGCAACGACCAGCTGGTCGGCCTGTCCGGCGACTTCATCCCCGGCCAGAGCCGCGACGAAGCCATCCGCGGCAGCAGCGCCGCCACCCAGCTGGAAGAAGCCAGCCCCGCGAAAGCAGCCAGCACCCCGGCCCCGGCCGTCGCGGAACCCGCGCCCGCCCCCGGCTCGCTGCTGGAACAGATCCAGCAGGACGTCGACGAGGCCGAAACCGCCCCGGTGCCTACGCCGGAATCGCTGGAGCTCGAGTCCGAAACCGCCGAGTAAGCATCCGCCGTCGTATAGGACAAAGCCCGAGCATCGACTCGGGCTTTGTCATTTTCGCGCCGGCACGCTGCGCAAGACAGAGCGCCGCCGCGTCTACTCCTCGCCTTCCGCCTTGACCTTGGCGACCTTGGCCGCGCGCTGCTTGCGCGCCTCCTTGGGATCGGCGATCAGCGGCCGGTAAATCTCCACCCGCTCGCCCTCCTCCAGCACCCGCTCCTCGGGCTTGGCCACCGCCTTGCCGAAGATGCCCATCGGCGCCGTGGCCAGATCCAGATCGGGAAACAGCCCGGCGATCCCCGAGCGCTCGGCCGCCTCGCGCATGCTGGTACCGTAGGGCACGCTCAGGCGCAGCAGTTTCTGCTTGTCGGCGAGGGCGTAGACCACCTCGACGGCGATGGTGTCCGGCTTATCCATACAGTTGCTTGGCCCTTTGGCAGAAGGCGTCGACCATGGTGGTCGCCGCCTGGTTGAACAACGGCCCGAGGGTCGCCTTGACCAGCGCACCGGAATACTCGAAGGACAGGTCGAGGGTGATCTTGCAGGCAGTCTCGTTCAACGCCTGGAAAGTCCAGACGCCGTGCAGGGAGCGGAACGGCCCCTGCTCCAGCTTCATCTCGATCTTCTCGCCCGGCACCAAGGTGTTGCAGGTGGTGAACTGCTGGCTGATCCCCGCCTTGCCCACCTTGAGGGTCGCGCGCATCTGCGCGGGGCTGCTCTCCAGCACCTCGGCGGCCGAACACCAGGGCAGGAACTGCGGGTAGCTGGCCACATCGTTGACCAGGTCGTAGAGCGCCTGCGCCGGATACGGCAACAGGGCCGAGCGTTGAATTCGCGTGCTCATGCAGGAGGCTCGCCGGAAAATGTCCGCACATTGTCCGAAATTCGCCGCAACCGCTCAAGCGCCACACCGAGCACCGACACGCATGGCGCGGCGCAGGGCAAATCCCTATAATGCGCAGCCTATGGCTAAACAGAAAAAACATCCCGCCGGAACCATCGCGCTGAACAAGAAGGCGCTGCACGATTACTACATCGAGCAGCGCCTCGAGGCCGGCATCGCCCTGGCCGGCTGGGAAATCAAGAGTCTGCGCGCCGGCAAGGGCCAGCTCACCGACAGCTACGTGCTGCTCAAGGATGGCGAGGCCTGGCTGCTCGGCAGCCACATCACCCCGCTGAACGCCGCCAGCACCCACGTCATCGCCGACCCGACGCGCACTCGCAAGCTGCTGCTGCACGCCAAGGAACTGGACAAGCTGCACAGCGCGGTCCAGCAGAAGGGCTTCGCCTGCGTGGCCCTGGCGCTGTACTGGAAGAAGCACCTGGTCAAGTGCGAAATTGCCCTGGGCAAGGGCAAGAAGGAGTACGACAAGCGCGCCGTGGAGAAGGAGCGCGACTCCAACCGCGAGATCCAGCGCGCCGTGCGCAGCAAGGGCAAGGACGAGTAAGCCACCAGCCCCTGGGGCCGGCACCCGTTGCCGGCGCGCCCTTCAGCTCACCCCTCCTGCACGCTCTGCCGCCGCCGCGAACGCGCCTCGCGGCGCGCCTCCTGCTGCACCTCGGACAACACCTCCTGCACGTAGTGGATGTGCCGGTTGGAAATTGCCCGCGCCTCCTCGGCGCGCCCCGCGACGATCGCCTCGAACAGCTCCTGATGCTGGCGCATCAGCATGTCGCGGGTTTCTGTGCGCTGCGCGTACATGCCGCCGATGTTGGTCACCACGTTGCGTTTGAGCAGGTCGAACAGCCCCTTGATGGTGTGCAGCAGCACCGCGTTGTGACTGGCCTCGGCAATCGCCAGATGGAAGCGCGCATCGGCCAGCCCCTCCTCGGCGCCACCGCCCGGCACTGACGCCGCATAGCAGCGCTGCAGCTCCTCGAACGCCTCACGCAGGCGCGTGTGATCCACCGGCGTGGCGCGCTGGGCGGCATAGAACGCGCAGGCGCCCTCCAGGGTGTGGCGGAACTCGAGCAGGTCGCGCTGCGCCTCGACGCTGTTTTCCAGCAGGTGCAGCAACGGATCGCTGAAGGTCGAGCCCAGCGTCTCGGCGACAAAGGTGCCGCCCCCCTGGCGGCTGACCAGCAGACCGCGCGCCGCCAGTTTCTGGATCGCCTCGCGCAGCGAGGGGCGCGACACGCCGAACTGCTCGGCCAGCACGCGCTCGGCCGGCAGGCGCTCGCCGGCCTTGAGCGAACCCTCGAGGATCATCGCCTCGAGGCGCTCGACGATGTCATCCGACAGACGGCGCTGCCGAACCGGACCGAATCCCATTGTTCATCTCTCCACTGGTTTGACCACTGCAGCCCTTGCCAGGGCGCGCGGCCAGCAAGCCTAACGCCGCGACCGGGAACCTTACAGCGCAGCACCTCACGACGAAAGTCGTAGGGGGACGGATTGACAGCCCCACGGCCGACTTTTACCCTTTCCTGCGCCGACTGTAAATTGGTATTACCAATTGACAGCAACAAATCCAATAACCGGCCGACGAGGTCTCGCTATGCCCGCTCCGCTCCCCCGTCCCACCCGCCGTAGCCATCCTTCCTGCCCGCGCGTCGCGCGCCACTGATCCCGAGGTCATCGTCATGCAACCCGGCATTCTCGCGCTACTCGCGTTTTCCCCGATCCTGCTCGCCGCCATCCTGCTGGTCGGCCTGCGCTGGCCCGCCAAGCGCGCCATGCCGCTGGTCTACCTGCTCACCGCCGGCATCGGCCTGTACGTGTGGGAGATGAGCCTCAATCGGGTGCTCGCCTCCACCGTGCAGGGCCTGATCATCACCATCGGCGTGCTGTGGATCATCTTCGGCGCCATCCTGCTGCTCAACACCCTCAAGCACTCCGGCGGCATCACCGCGATCCGCGCCGGTTTCGCCACCATCAGTCCCGACCGGCGCATCCAGGCGATCATCATCGCCTGGCTGTTCGGCTGCTTCATCGAGGGGGCCTCCGGCTTCGGCACCCCGGCCGCCATCGCCGCACCGCTGCTGGTGGCCATCGGCTTCCCGGCGCTGGCCGCGGTGATGCTCGGCATGCTGGTGCAGAGCACCCCGGTCTCCTTCGGTGCGGTCGGCACGCCGATCATCATCGGCGTCAACAGCGGCCTGGACACCGCCACGCTCGGCGCCCGCCTGGTCGAGCAGGGCTCCAGCTGGGACGCATTCCTGCAGCTGATCACCAGCAACGTGGCGATCATCCACGCCACCGTCGGCACCGTGATGCCGCTGATCATGGTGCTGATGCTGACCCGCTTCTTCGGCAAGGAGAAGAGCTGGAAGGCCGGCTTCGAAGTGCTGCCGTTCGCCATCTTCGCTGGCCTGGCCTTCACCCTGCCCTACGCCGCCACCGGCGTGTTCCTCGGCCCCGAGTTCCCCTCGCTGGCCGGCGGACTGATTGGTCTGGCCATTGTCACCACCGCCGCCCATTTCGGCTTCCTGATACCCAAGAGCACCTGGGACTTCGCTGATGCCAAGGAGTGGCCGAGCGAGTGGCTGGGCAGTGTGGAAATGAAGCTCGACCAGCTGACCGCCAAACCGATGGGCACCCTGCGCGCCTGGCTGCCCTACGTGCTGGTCGGCCTGCTGCTGGTGATCAGCCGGGTGTTCCCGGAGGTCGGCGCCGCCCTCAAGTCGGTGGTTCTGGTGTTCCCCGACCTGCTCGGCGAAACCGGCATCAAGGCCGACTTCATGCCGCTGTACCTGCCCGGCGGCATCCTGGTCGCCGTGGTCATCGCCACCTTCTTCCTGCATGGCATGAAGCTGCGTGACCTGGGCACCGCGGTCGGCGAGTCGAGCAAGGTACTGCTCGGCGCCGGCTTCGTACTGCTGTTCACCGTGCCGATGGTGCGCATCCTGATCAACTCCGGGGTCAATGCCAGCGCGCTGCCGAGCATGCCGATCGCCATGGCGCAGTGGGTGGCAGACAGCGTCGGCAGCATCTACCCGCTGCTGGCGCCCAGCGTCGGCGCCCTCGGTGCCTTCATCGCCGGCTCCAACACGGTGAGCAACATGATGCTCAGTCAGTTCCAGTTCGGCGTGGCCGAGAGCCTGGGCATCTCCGGCGCGCTGATCGTCGCCGTGCAGGCCATCGGTGCCGCCGCCGGCAACATGGTGGCGATCCACAACGTGGTGGCGGCCTCCGCCACCGTCGGCCTGCTCGGCCGCGAGGGCACCACCCTGCGCAAGACCGTGTGGCCGACCTTCTACTACATCCTGCTCACTGGCGTGATCGCCATGCTGGCAATCTACGTTTTCGGCGTCAGCGACCCGCTGGTGGCCGGCTAAGCCAAAGCCCGACATCGCCCCGGCCCGGCCGGGGCGATGTCCCTGCGAACCTATTGGGAGCCGTCGCATGATCATCTCCGCCTCTACCGACTACCGCGCCGCCGCCCAGCGCCGCCTGCCGCCGTTCCTGTTCCACTACATCGACGGCGGCGCCTATGCCGAGCACACCCTCAGACGCAATACCGAGGATCTGGCCGACATCGCCCTGCGCCAGCGGGTGCTGAGGGACATGTCCGAGCTGAGTCTGGAAACCGAGCTGTTCGGCGAGAAGCTGGCCCTGCCGGTGGTCCTCGCCCCGGTCGGCCTGACCGGCATGTACGCGCGCCGCGGCGAAGTACAGGCGGCCCGGGCGGCGGCGGCCAAGGGCATCCCCTTCACCCTGTCCACCGTCTCGGTCTGCCCGATCGAGGAAGTGGCGCCGGCCATCGACCGGCCGATGTGGTTCCAGCTCTACGTGCTCAAGGACCGCGGCTTCATGAAGAACGCCCTGGAGCGCGCCAAGGCCGCCGGCGTCACCACCCTGGTGTTCACCGTCGACATGCCGGTGCCCGGCGCCCGCTACCGCGACGCCCATTCCGGCATGAGCGGCCCCAACGCCGCCATGCGCCGCTACCTGCAGGCGGTCACCCACCCGCACTGGGCGCTGGATGTCGGCCTGCTCGGCAAGCCCCACGACCTGGGCAACATCTCCGCCTACCGTGGCAACCCCACCGGCCTTGAGGACTACATCGGCTGGCTGGCCAACAACTTCGACCCGTCGATCTCCTGGAAGGATCTCGAGTGGATCCGCGACTTCTGGGACGGCCCGATGGTCATCAAGGGCATCCTCGATCCGGAAGACGCCAAGGATGCTGTGAAGTTCGGCGCCGACGGCATCGTCGTCTCCAACCACGGCGGCCGCCAGCTCGACGGCGTGCTGTCCAGCGCCCGCGCCCTGCCGGCGATCGCCGACGCGGTGAAGGGTGAGCTGAAGATCCTCGCCGACTCGGGCATCCGTACGGGTCTGGACGTGGTGCGCATGCTCGCCCTCGGCGCCGACAGCGTGATGCTCGGTCGCGCCTTCGTCTACGCGCTGGCGGCCGCGGGCGGCGCCGGAGTACGCAACCTGCTGGAACTGATCGACAAGGAAATGCGCGTGGCCATGACCCTGACCGGTGCCCGCACGATCGGCGAGATCAGCCGCGACTCGCTGGTGCGCGAACTGGGCGCCTGACGCCACTGCCTCCACTGCAGGAGCCCGTTGGCTCCTGCAAGAACCGTGATTGCCGGAGCCTTCCATGAGCCTGCCCGCTGCCTTCCTCGCCGCCGTCGAGCGCCTGATCCCCCGCGAGCGGCGCTTCGACGACCCGCTGTCGACCCTGGCCTTCGGCACCGACGCCAGCTTCTACCGACTGATACCGAAGCTGGTGCTGCGCGTCGAGTCGGAAGCCGAGGTGGTCGAACTGCTCAAGCTGGCCCACGCCCAGCAGGTGGCGGTGACCTTCCGCGCCGCCGGCACCAGCCTGTCCGGCCAGGCGATCAGCGACTCGGTGCTGATCGTCCTCGGCGACCACTGGAACGGTCGCGACATCCGCGCCAACGGCGCGCAGATCCGTCTGCAACCGGGGGTGATCGGTGCCCAGGCCAACGCCGTGCTGGCGCCGTTCCAGCGCAAGATCGGCCCCGACCCGGCGTCGATCAACGCGGCGAAGATCGGCGGCATCGTCGCCAACAACTCCAGCGGCATGTGCTGCGGCACCGCGCAGAACAGCTACAAGACCCTGGCCGGCCTGCGCCTGGTGCTGGCCGACGGCAGCGTGGTCGACAGCGAGGACCCGATGAGCGTCGCCGCCTTCCGGCAAAGCCACGGCGCACTGCTCGCCGAGCTGGCCGAGCTGGGCCGGCAGACCCGCGCCAACAGCGCGCTGGCCGACAAGATCCGCCACAAGTACCGGCTGAAGAACACCACCGGTTTCTCGCTCAACGCGCTGGTCGACTTCGATCAGCCGCTGGATATACTCAACCACCTGATGGTCGGCTCGGAAGGCACGTTGGGCTTCATCAGCGCGGTGACCTACGACACCGTGCCCGACTACCCGCACAAGGCCAGCGCGCTGATCGTCTTCCCCGACGTGGAGAACTGCTGCCGCGCCGTGCCGCTGCTCAAGCAGCAGCCGGTGTCCGCTGTCGAGTTGCTCGACCGCCGCAGCCTGCGCTCGGTGGAGAACATGCAGGGCATGCCGTGCTGGGTACGGGAGCTGTCCGCCGGCGCCTGTGCGCTGCTGATCGAGTCGCGCGCGGCCAGCCAGAGCTTGCTGCACGAGCAGATCGAGCGGATCATGGCCTCCATCGCCGAGTTCCCGGTGGAGAAGCAGGTCGACTTCAGCGAGGACCCGGCGGTCTACAACCAGCTGTGGAAGATCCGCAAGGACACCTTCCCGGCGGTCGGCGCGGTGCGCCACACCGGCACCACGGTGATCATCGAGGACGTCACCTTCCCGGTCGAGCGTCTGGCCGAGGGCGTCAACCGCCTGCTCGAGCTGCTCGATCGTCACCACTACGACGAGGCAATCCTGTTCGGCCACGCGCTGGAGGGCAACCTGCACTTCGTGTTCACCCAGGGCTTCGACGACCCGGCCCAGGTGGCCCGCTACGAGGCGTTCATGGGCGAGGTGGCGCAGCTGGTGGCGGTGGAGTTCGGCGGCGCGCTGAAGGCCGAGCACGGCACCGGGCGCAACATGGCGCCGTTCGTCGAGCTGGAGTGGGGCACGGAAGCCTACCAGCTGATGTGGAAGATCAAGCGCCTGCTCGACCCGCGCGGCATCCTCAACCCCGACGTGGTGCTCTCCGCAGACCCCGAGATCCACCTGAAGAACCTCAAGCCGCTGCCGGCCGCCGACGAGATCGTCGACAAGTGCATCGAGTGCGGCTTCTGCGAGCCGGTGTGCCCGTCGAACGGCCTGACCCTTACCCCGCGCCAGCGCATCGTCATCTGGCGCGACATCCAGGCGAAGAAGCGCGCCGGCATCGACACCACGGAGCTGGAGCAGGCCTACCACTACCACGGCCTCGACACCTGCGCCGCCACCGGCCTGTGCGCCCAGCGCTGTCCGGTGGGGATCAACACCGGGGATCTGGTGCGCAAGCTGCGCGCCCGGGAAGCCGGGCATGCCGGCGCCGCCGACTGGCTGGCCGGCCACTTCGCCGCCGCGCTGAAGGGCACCCGCCTGACCCTGGCCGCCGCCGACACCGCGCGCAAGCTGCTCGGCGCACCGCGCCTGGCCGCGCTCAGCGCCGGGCTGCGCCGCCTGTCCGGCGAACGCCTGCCGCAGTGGACGGCGGTGATGCCGCAGCCGGTGCGCCTGCACTTGCCGGCCGCGCCGCAGCAAACGGATAAGCCGCGGGTGGTCTACCTGGCCGCCTGCGTATCGCGCGCCATGGGCCCGGCGTTCGCCGATGCCGAGCAGGTGCCGCTGATCGACAAGACCCGTGCGCTGCTGGAGAAGGCCGGCTATCAGGTGGTGTTCCCCGCCGAGCTGGACAACCTGTGCTGCGGCCAGCCGTTCGCCTCCAAGGGCTATCCCGAGCAGGCCGAGACCAAGCGCCGCGAGCTGATCGCCGCGCTGGTCAAGGCCAGCCGCGGTGGGCTCGACCCGATCTACTGCGACACCAGCCCGTGCACCCTGCGTCTGGTGCAGGACCTGCAGGATGAGCGGCTCGAGGTCTACGACCCGGTGAAGTTCATCCGCGAGCATCTGCTCGAGCGCCTGGAGTTCAGCCCGCAGGCCGAGCCGGTGGCGGTGCATGTCACCTGCAGCACCCAGCACCTGGGCGAGGCGCAGGGACTGATCGACGTCGTGCAACGTTGCACGCAGACCGTGGTCATACCGGAAGGCATCCACTGCTGCGGCTTCGCCGGCGACAAGGGCTTCAACGTTCCGGAACTCAACGCCCACGCGCTGCGCTCGCTGCAGGAAGCGGTGCAGCAGTGCGGCGAAGGCATCTCCACCAGCCGCACCTGCGAGATCGGCCTGTCGCAGCACGGCGGCATCGACTACCACGGCCTGGTCTATCTGGTCGACCGGGTCACCCGCGCGAAAACCCTCTGAGCACGCTGCGTGCCAGAAACCAGCGAGGCCGCGCCTCGCTGCCCCATCAAGGTCGTGCTACGGCACATTCGACCCCGCCTCGGCGGGGTCTTTTTTTGCCCAGGGGAAAGCGCAAACCCTCGTCCTCCGGCGGTTGCCCGCCCGCGCGTGATTGTTCCCCCTGATGAAAAAGATAATCCCAATGGACAAATTTACTTCCGCAGTGCACAAGCATAGAATTGCGTCACTTTGTTTCAGGCCGCGACAAAGTGACGCAATCAACCGGACGTCACCCGCACAACAGCAGCCTGCAGCACGCACCTCCCGCTTTTGGAGAGTTTCCGGCATGACCGAATCAAGCGCCCTGCTTGCCCACAACTGGAGTTTCGCCGTCTTCCTGCTCGGCGTCTTCGGTCTGATCGCCTTCATGCTCGGCGTCTCCAGTCTGCTCGGCAGCCGCGCCTGGGGGCGCAGCAAGAACGAGCCGTTCGAAGCCGGCGTGGTGCCCACCGGCAGCGCCCGCCTGCGCCTCTCCGCCAAATTCTATCTGGTCGCGATGCTCTTCGTGATCTTCGACGTCGAAGCCCTCTTCCTCT
Organism: Pseudomonas linyingensis; assembly: GCF_900109175.1. Classification (GTDB taxonomy): domain Bacteria; phylum Pseudomonadota; class Gammaproteobacteria; order Pseudomonadales; family Pseudomonadaceae; genus Geopseudomonas; species Geopseudomonas linyingensis. The sequence continues at coordinate 80,380 of NZ_FNZE01000004.1, forward strand.
TTGCCTGGGCCGTCTCCATCCGCGAAAGCGGCTGGGCGGGCCTCATCGAAGCTACCGTATTCATAGCAATTCTGTTGGCGGGTCTTGTCTACCTTTGGCGTATCGGCGCGCTCGACTGGGCGCCCGAAGCACGCCGCAAGCGGCAGGCGAAGCTGAAACAATGAGGCTTTGGCAATGCGATATGAACTTACCCGGATCGATCCGGATGCGGTCAATGACCAGTATCCGATCGGCCAGCGGGAGACCGTTTCCGATCCCCTGCTAGCGGACGAGATCCACAAGAACATCTTCATGGGCAAGCTGGAAGACGTCCTGCACAAGGCCGTCAACTGGGGGCGCAAGAACTCTCTGTGGCCGTACAACTTCGGCCTGTCCTGCTGCTACGTGGAGATGACCACCGCGTTCACCGCACCCCATGACATCGCCCGCTTCGGCGCCGAGGTGATCCGCGCCTCACCGCGCCAGGCCGACTTCATGGTGGTGGCCGGCACCTGCTTCATCAAGATGGCCCCGGTCATCCAGCGCCTGTACGAGCAGATGCTGGAGCCCAAGTGGGTGATTTCCATGGGTGCATGCGCCAACTCTGGCGGCATGTACGACATCTACTCGGTCGTCCAGGGGGTGGACAAGTTCCTTCCCGTCGACGTCTATGTTCCCGGTTGTCCGCCCCGCCCCGAGGCGTTCCTGCAGGCGCTGATGCTCCTCCAGGACTCCATCGGCGAGGAGCGTCGTCCGCTGTCCTGGGTGGTTGGCGACCAGGGCGTCTACCGTGCCGACATGCCGGCGCAGCGCGACGTACGCCGTGAACAGCGCATCCAGGTGACCAACCTGCGCAGCCCCGACGAAGTGTGAGCCCCTGCCCGCCAGACGCGGGCGCGCCCATCCGTTGACCGAGCGATCGAGAATCATGACTGCAGACACCGCTCTGGCCATCCCGCCGTACCAGGCCGATGACCAGGATATCGTCGTTGAACTCCAGGCGCGCTTTGGCGCCGACACCTTTACTCTCCAGCCCACCCGCACCGGCATGCCCGTGCTGTGGGTGCCGCGCGCGCGCCTGATCGAGGTGCTGAGCTTCCTGCGCCAGGTGAGCAAGCCCTACGTGATGCTCTACGACCTGCACGGCGTCGACGAGCGCCTGCGCACCCAGCGCCGCGGCCTGCCCGCCGCCGATTTCAGCGTGTTCTACCACCTGCTGTCGATCGAGCGGAACAGCGACGTGATGATCAAGGTCGCCCTGCGCGAAGGCGACCTCAATGTGCCGACCGCCACCGGCATCTGGCCCAACGCCAACTGGTACGAGCGCGAGGTCTGGGACCTCTACGGCATCACCTTCGCCGGCCACCCGCACCTGACTCGCCTGCTGATGCCGCCGACCTGGGAAGGTCATCCGCTGCGCAAGGACTACCCGGCGCGCGCCACCGAGTTCGATCCGTTCAGCCTGTCCGCCGCCAAGCAGGACCTCGAGCAGGAAGCCCTGCGCTTCAAGCCGGAGGACTGGGGCATGAAGCGCGGCAGCGAGCACGAGGACTACATGTTCCTCAACCTCGGCCCCAACCACCCGTCCGCCCACGGCGCCTTCCGCATCATCCTGCAGCTGGACGGCGAGGAGATCGTCGACTGCGTGCCGGAGATCGGCTACCACCACCGCGGCGCCGAGAAGATGGCCGAGCGGCAGAGCTGGCACAGTTTCATCCCCTACACCGACCGCATCGACTACCTCGGCGGGGTGATGAACAACCTGCCCTACGTGCTGGCGGTCGAGAAGCTCGCCGGCATCAAGGTGCCCGACCGGGTCGATTTCATCCGCGTGATGCTCGCCGAGTTCTTCCGCATCACCAGCCACCTGCTGTTCCTCGGCACCTACATCCAGGACGTCGGTGCCATGACGCCGGTGTTCTTCACCTTCACCGACCGCCAGCGCGCCTACCAGGTTATCGAGGCGATCACCGGCTTCCGCCTGCACCCGGCCTGGTACCGCATCGGCGGCGTCGCCCACGACCTGCCGCGCGGCTGGGACCGCCTGGTCAAGGAGTTCGTCGACTGGCTGCCCAAGCGCCTCGACGAGTACGAGAAGGCCGCGCTGAAGAACAGCATCCTGATCGGCCGCACCAAGGGCGTGGCCCAATACAACACCAAGGAAGCGCTGGAGTGGGGCGTCACCGGCGCCGGCCTGCGCGCCACCGGTCTCGACTTCGACCTGCGCAAGGCGCGGCCGTACTCCGGCTACGAGAACTTCGAGTTCGAGGTGCCGCTGGCCCACAGCGGCGACGCCTACGACCGCTGCCTGGTGCGCGTGGAGGAGATGCGTCAGAGCATCCGCATCATCGACCAGTGCCTGCGCAACATGCCGGAAGGCCCGTACAAGGCCGACCACCCGCTGACCACGCCGCCGCCGAAGGAACGCACGCTGCAGCACATCGAGACCCTGATCACCCACTTCCTGCAGGTGTCCTGGGGCCCGGTGATGCCGGCCAACGAGAGCTTCCAGATGATCGAGGCGACCAAGGGCATCAACAGCTACTACCTGACCAGCGACGGCAGCACCATGAGCTACCGCACGCGGATCCGCACCCCCAGCTTCGCCCACCTGCAGCAGATCCCCGCGGTGATCCGCGGCAGCATGGTGCCGGACCTGATTGCCTATCTGGGCAGTATCGACTTCGTGATGGCTGACGTGGACCGCTGATATGAGCCAGACCCCTGTTTCTTCGCAGAACCTGATCCAGACCGACCGTTTCGCCCTCAGCGAGACCGAGCGCTCGGCCATCGAGCACGAGATGCACCACTACGAGGACCCGCGCGCCGCAAGTATCGAAGCGCTGAAGATCGTCCAGAAGCAGCGCGGCTGGGTGCCGGACGGCGCCATCCACGCCATCGCCGCGGTGCTCGGCATCCCGGCCAGCGACGTCGAGGGCGTGGCCACCTTCTATAGCCAGATCTTCCGCCAGCCGGTCGGTCGCCACATCATCCGCGTCTGCGACAGCATGACCTGCTTCATCGGCGGCCACGAGTCGGTGCTCGGCGCCATCCAGCAGCAGCTCAGTATCGCTCCCGGCCAGACCAGCAGCGATGGCCGCTTCACCCTGCTGCCGGTGTGCTGTCTGGGCAACTGCGACAAGGCCCCGGCGCTGATGATCGACGACGACACCTTCGGCAACGTCAGCGCCGCTGCCGTCGGCCAACTGCTGGAGGCGTACCCATGACCGCCAAGACCCTCACCTCCGTCGGCCCGGCCAACCGCATCGCCCGCACGCCGGAAAGCCACCCGCTGACCTGGCGCCTGCGCGACGACGCCCAGCCGGTGTGGCTCGACGAGTACCAGCGCAAGGACGGCTACAGCGCCGCGCGCAAGGCGCTCAGGGACATGGCCGAGGCCGAGATCGTCCACGAGGTCAAGGAATCCGGGCTCAAGGGCCGCGGCGGCGCCGGCTTCCCCACCGGGGTGAAGTGGAGCCTGATGCCGGCCGACGAGTCGATCAAGACCCGCTACCTGCTGTGCAACGCGGACGAGATGGAGCCCAACACCTGGAAGGACCGCATGCTGATGGAGCAGCAGCCGCACCTGCTGATCGAGGGCATGCTGATCAGCGCGCGGGCGCTCAAGGCCTACCGCGGCTACATCTTCCTGCGCGGCGAGTACGTCGACGCCGCCGCCAACCTCAACCGCGCCATCGAGGAAGCCAAGGCCGCCGGCCTGCTCGGCAAGAACATCCTCGGCTCGGGCTTCGACTTCGAGCTGTTCGTGCATACCGGCGCCGGGCGCTACATCTGCGGCGAGGAAACCGCGCTGATCAACTCGCTGGAAGGTCGCCGCGCCAACCCGCGGGCCAAGCCGCCGTTCCCCGCCGCGGTCGGCGTGTGGGGCAAGCCGACCTGCGTCAACAACGTCGAGTCGCTGTGCAACGTGCCGGCGATCATCAACAACGGCGTCAAGTGGTACCACTCGCTGGCCCGCGCCGGCAGCACCGACCACGGCACCAAGCTGATGGGCTTCTCCGGCAAGGTGAAGAATCCCGGCCTGTGGGAGCTGCCGTTCGGCATCAGCGCCGCCGAGCTGTTCGAGGACTATGCCGGCGGCATGCAGGACGGCTACCAACTCAAGTGCTGGCAGCCCGGCGGGGCCGGCACCGGCTTCCTGCTCCCCGAGCACCTGTCGGCGCAGATGCACAGCGCCGGCATCGCACACGTCGGCACCCGCATGGGCACCGGCCTGGCCCTGGCCATCGACCACACCGTCAACATGGTGTCGCTGCTGCGCAACATGGAGGAGTTCTTCGCCCGCGAGTCGTGCGGCTGGTGCACCCCGTGCCGCGACGGCCTGCCGTGGAGCGTGAAGACCCTGCGTGCGCTGGAGCGCGGCCAGGGCAGCGCAGAGGACATCGAGATCCTCCTCGGCCTGGTCGACTTCCTCGGCCCGGGCAAGACCTTCTGCGCCCACGCACCGGGTGCGGTGGAGCCGCTGGGCAGTGCGATCAAGTACTTTCGCGCCGAGTTCGAGGCCGGCGTGGCGCCGGGCAGTGCGCCGCGCAGCGACGCGGTACAGATGGCCGGCGCCTGAGGCGCCGGCAAAGAATGCAAGCCGGCAGGCGGGACGTTGCGACGCGCAATGTGCGCCAGCGCATTTCCCCGCCCCGGCATCGCGCGCCAGAAGGCGCGCGGCACCACGGAATTCCATTAGCCAGTCCGCGCGAGCGGGCAAAGAAGAAACCTGAACCATGGCCACTATCCACGTAGACGGCAAGTCGTTCGAAGTCGATGGCGCAGACAACCTGTTGCAGGCCTGTCTGTCCCTCGGCCTCGACATTCCCTACTTCTGCTGGCACCCGGCGCTGGGCAGCGTCGGCGCCTGCCGCCAGTGTGCGGTGAAGCAGTACAACGACGAGAACGACACCCGCGGGCGCATCGTCATGTCCTGCATGACGCCCGCCACCGACAAGTCCTGGATCTCCATCGACGACGAGGAAGCCAGGCGCTTTCGCGAAAGCGTCGTCGAATGGCTGATGACCAACCATCCGCACGACTGCCCGGTGTGCGAGGAAGGCGGTCACTGCCACCTGCAGGACATGACGGTGATGACCGGCCACAACAAGCGCCGCTACCGCTTCACCAAGCGTACCCACCAGAACCAGGATCTCGGCCCGTTCATCGCCCACGAGATGAACCGCTGCATCGCCTGCTACCGCTGCGTGCGCTACTACAAGGACTACGCCGGCGGCGAAGATCTGGGCGTCTACGGTGCCCACGACAACGTCTACTTCGGCCGCGTCGAGGATGGCGTGCTGGAGAGCGAGTTCTCCGGCAACCTGGTCGAGGTCTGCCCGACCGGCGTGTTCACCGACAAGACCCACTCCGAGCGCTACAACCGCAAGTGGGACATGCAGTTCGCCCCGAGCATCTGCCAGCAGTGCAGCGTCGGCTGCAACACCAGCCCCGGCGAGCGCTACGGCGAGCTGCGGCGCATCGAGAACCGCTTCAACGGCTCGGTGAACCACTACTTCCTCTGCGACCGCGGCCGCTTCGGCTACGGCTACGTCAACCGCACCGACCGTCCGCGCCAGCCGCTGCTCGCCAATGGCCAGCAGGGCAGCGCCAAGCTCGGCATCGACGCCGCGCTGGATAAGGCCGCCGAACTGCTCAAGGGTCGCCAGGTGATCGGCATCGGCTCGCCGCGCGCCAGCCTGGAAAGCAACTTCGCCCTGCGCGAACTGGTCGGCGCCGCGAACTTCTACAGCGGCATCGCCGCGAGCGAGCTGGAAAACCTGCGCCTGATCCGCCAGCTGCTGGACAACGGCCCGCTGCCGACCCCGTCGCTGCGCGAGCTGGAAGAGTTCGACGCGGTGTTCGTGCTCGGCGAGGACCTCACCCAGACCGCGCCGCGCATCGCCCTGGCCCTGCGCCAGGCGACCAAGGGCAAGGCCACCGAGATCGCCGCCGCGGCGAAGATCCCCGAGTGGCACCAGCTGGCGGTGCAGAACGTCGCCCAGAAGGCGCTGAATCCGCTGTTCATCGCCAGCGTCACCGCCACCCGCCTCGATGACGTCGCCGAGGAATGCGTGCACGCCGCCCCGGACGACCTGGCCCGCCTCGGCTGCGCCGTGGCCCACGCCATCGACCCGAGCGCCCCGGCAGTGGCCGGCCTCGACGCCGAAGCCGCCGCCCTCGCCGCGCGCATCGCCGCCGCCCTGCTGGCCGGCCAGCGTCCGCTGATCGTCGCCGGCGCCTCGCTGGGCTCCCAGGCACTGATCGAGGCGGCCGGCAACATCGCCAAGGCGCTGAAGAACCGCGAGAAGAATGCCGGCATCAGTCTGGTCGTCGCCGAAGCCAACAGCCTGGGCCTGGCCCTGCTGGGTGGCGAGTCGATGGACGCCGCGCTGGACGCCCTGATTTCCGGTCAGGCCGATGCCGTGCTGGTGCTGGAGAACGATCTCTACCGCCGCGCCGCCGCCGACAAGGTGGACGCCGCACTGGCGAAGGCCAAGGTGCTGATCGTCGCCGATCACCAGCACACCGCCACCAGCGCCCGCGCCGATCTGGTGCTGCCGGCCGCCAGCTTCGCCGAAGGCGACGGCACCCTGGTCAGCCAGGAAGGCCGCGCCCAGCGCTTCTTCCAGGTGTTCGAGCCGAGCTACTACGACGCCGAGATCCTGGTGCGCGAGGGCTGGCGCTGGCTGCACGCGCTGCACAGCACCCTGCAGGGCCAGCAAGTCGACTGGACCCAGCTCGATCAGGTCACCGCCGCCTGCGCCGCCGTGCAGCCGGAGCTAGCCGGCATCGTCGACGCCGCGCCGACCGCCGCCTTCCGCATCAAGGGCCTCAAGCTGGCCCGCGAACCGCTGCGCTACAGCGGCCGCACCTCGATGCGCGCCAACCTCAGCGTGCACGAGCCGCGCCAGCCGCAGGACCCGGACAGCGCCTTCGCCTTCTCCATGGAAGGCTACTCCGGCAGCGTCGAAGACCGGCAGCAGATCCCCTTCGCCTGGTCGCCGGGCTGGAACTCGCCGCAAGCCTGGAACAAGTTCCAGGACGAGGTCGGCGGCCACCTGCGCGCCGGCGACCCGGGCGTGCGCCTGTTCGACGCCCCGGCCGATCGCCTCGACTGGTTCGCCGTGCCGGCCGCCACGCTCGGCGCCGTCGGCCGCTGGCAGGTGGTCGCCCTGCACCACCTGTTCGGCAGCGACGAGACCTCGTCGCGCGCCGCGCCGCTGCAGAAACGCATCCAGGCCGCCTACGCAGCCCTCGGCAGCGACGCCGCCGCGCGCCTGAATCTCAAGGACGGCGCCCTGCTCAGCCTGAAGGTCGGCGGTCGCGAGCTGCGCCTGCCGCTCAAGGTGATCGACGAGCTGGCCGACGGCCTGCTCGGCCTGCCCGCCGGCTTCGACGGCATCCCGCCGCTGGTCGGCGACCTGTTCGCCGAAGCCCTGCAGGAGGTGGCGCAATGAGCTGGTTCACACCGGAAGTGATCGCCGTGATCGTCGGCGTGCTCAAGGCCATCGTCATCCTCCTCGCCGTGGTGGTCTGCGGCGCCCTGCTCAGCTTCGTCGAGCGCCGCCTGCTCGCCCTCTGGCAGGACCGCTACGGTCCCAACCGGGTCGGCCCGTTCGGCATGTTCCAGATCGCCGCCGACATGCTGAAGATGTTCTTCAAGGAGGACTGGACGCCGCCGTTCGCCGACCGGCTGATCTTCACCCTGGCGCCGGTCGTGGCCATGAGTGCGCTGCTGATCGCCTTCGCGGTGATCCCGATCACCGAGACCTGGGGCGTCGCCGACCTCAACATCGGCCTGCTGTTCTTCTTCGCCATGGCCGGCCTGACCGTCTACGCGGTGCTGTTCGCCGGCTGGTCGAGCAACAACAAGTTCGCCCTGCTCGGCGCCCTGCGCGCCTCGGCGCAGACGCTGTCCTACGAGGTGTTCCTCGGCCTGTCGCTGATGGGCATCGTCGCCCAGGTCGGCTCGTTCAACATGCGCGACATCGTCGACTACCAGGCGCAGAACCTGTGGTTCATCATTCCGCAGTTCCTCGGCTTCTGCACCTTCTTCATCGCCGGTGTGGCGGTGACCCACCGCCACCCGTTCGACCAGCCGGAGGCCGAGCAGGAGCTGGCCGACGGCTATCACATCGAGTACGCGGGGATGAAGTGGGGCATGTTCTTCGTCGGCGAGTACATCGGCATCGTGCTGATCTCGGCGCTGCTGGTGACCCTGTTCTTCGGCGGCTGGCACGGCCCGTTCGGCATCCTGCCGCAGCTGTCGTTCGTCTGGTTCGCCCTGAAGACCTGCTTCTTCATCATGCTGTTCATCCTGCTGCGCGCCTCCATCCCGCGCCCGCGCTATGACCAGATGATGTCCTTCGGCTGGAAGTTCTGCCTGCCGCTGACCCTGCTCAACCTGCTGGTGACCGGCGCCCTGGTGCTGGCTGCCCAGTAAGGAGAAACACCCATGTTCAAATACATCGGCGAGGTGCTGCACGGCACCTGGACCCAGCTGCGCAGCCTGGTGATGGTGTTCTCCCACGCCTTCCGCAAGCGCGACACCCTGCAGTACCCCGAGGAACCCGTATACCTGCCGCCGCGCTACCGCGGACGCATCGTACTGACCCGCGACCCCGACGGCGAGGAGCGCTGCGTGGCCTGCAACCTGTGCGCGGTGGCCTGCCCGGTCGGCTGCATTTCGCTGCAGAAGGCCGAGAAGGACGACGGCCGCTGGTATCCGGAGTTCTTCCGCATCAACTTCTCGCGCTGCATCTTCTGCGGCATGTGCGAGGAAGCCTGCCCGACCACCGCGATCCAGCTCACCCCGGACTTCGAGATGGCCGAGTACAAGCGCCAGGACCTGGTCTACGAGAAGGAAGACCTGTTGATCTCGGGGCCGGGCAAGAACCCGGACTACAACTTCTACCGCGTCGCCGGCATGGCCATCGCCGGCAAGCCGAAAGGCGCCGCGCAGGACGAGGCCGAGCCGATCAACGTGAAAGGCCTGCTGCCTTAAAGGACGGAAAAAATGGAATTCGCCTTCTATTTCGCCGCCGGAGTGGCCGTGGCAGCCACCCTGCGGGTGATCACCCACACCAACCCGGTGCATGCCCTGCTCTACCTGGTGGTCTCGCTGCTCGCCGTGTCGATGACCTTCTTCGCCCTCGGCGCGCCCTTCGCCGGCGTGCTGGAGATCATTGTCTACGCCGGCGCCATCATGGTGCTGTTCGTGTTCGTGGTGATGATGCTCAACCTCGGCCCGGCCACCGCCGACCAGGAACGCCAGTGGCTGAAACCCGGCGTGTGGATCGGCCCCGGCCTGCTCTCGGGCGCGCTGCTGGCCCTGCTGCTGTACGTGCTGCTGGGCAACCCCGGCGACGCGGGCATCGGCCTGCAGACCGTCGACGCCAAGGCCGTCGGCACCCAGCTGTACGGTCCCTACCTGCTGGCGGTGGAGCTGGCCTCCATGCTGCTGCTGGCAGCGCTGGTCGCCGCCTACCACCTCGGCCGCCACGAAGCCAAGGAGCCCACCGCATGAATGCGATTCCCATGGAGCACGGCCTGGCTCTGGCCGCCGTGCTGTTCAGCCTCGGCCTGGTCGGCCTGATGGTGCGGCGCAACATCCTGTTCGTGCTGATGAGCCTGGAAGTGATGATGAACGCCTGCGCGCTGGCCTTCGTGGTCGCCGGCAGCCGCTGGATCCAGGCTGACGGCCAGATCCTGTTCATTCTGGTGATCACCCTGGCCGCCGCCGAGGCCAGTATCGGCCTGGCGATCCTGCTGCAGCTGTATCGCCGCTTCAATACCCTCGATATCGACGCTGCCAGCGAGATGCGCGGATGAACCTACTATTTCTCACCTGTCTGTTTCCGCTGCTCGGCTGGCTGCTGCTGGCCTTCTCCCGCGGCCGTCTGTCCGAGAACCTGGCCGCGCTGATCGGCGTCGGCTCGGTGGGCCTGTCGGCGCTGACCGCCGCCTGGATCATCTGGCAGTTCAACGTCGCGCCGCCGGAGGGCGGCGTGTACACCCAGCTGCTGTGGCAGTGGATGAACGTCGCCGGCTTCGCGCCGAGCTTCACCCTGTATCTGGACGGCCTGTCGCTGACCATGCTCGGCGTGGTCACCGGCGTGGGCTTTCTGATCCACCTGTTCGCCAGCTGGTACATGCGCGGCGAGGAGGGCTACTCGCGCTTCTTCGCCTACACCAACCTGTTCATCGCCAGCATGCTGTTCCTGGTGCTGGGCGACAACCTGCTGTTCCTCTACTTCGGTTGGGAAGGCGTGGGTCTGTGCTCGTACCTGCTGATCGGCTTCTACTTCAAGCACGTGCCCAACGGCAACGCCGCGCTCAAGGCCTTCATCGTCACCCGCATCGGCGACGTATTCATGGCCATCGGCCTGTTCATCCTGCTGCTGAATCTGGGCACGCTGAACATCCAGGAGCTGCTGGTGCTGGCGCCGCAGAAGTACGTCGCCGGCGACACCTGGCTGTGGCTGGCCACCCTGATGCTGCTCGGTGGCGCGGTCGGCAAGTCCGCCCAGCTGCCGCTGCAGACCTGGCTGGCCGACGCCATGGCCGGCCCGACCCCGGTCTCGGCGCTGATCCACGCGGCGACCATGGTCACCGCCGGCGTGTACCTGATCGCCCGCACCCACGGCCTGTTCCTGCTGACCCCGGAAATCCTCGAGCTGGTCGGCATCGTCGGCGGCGTGACCCTGGTGCTGGCCGGCTTCGCCGCGCTGGTGCAGACCGACATCAAGCGCATCCTCGCCTACTCGACCATGAGCCAGATCGGCTACATGTTCCTCGCCCTCGGCGTGGGCGCCTGGGACGCGGCGATCTTCCACCTGATGACCCATGCCTTCTTCAAGGCCCTGCTGTTCCTCGCCTCCGGCAGCGTGATCCACGCCTGCCACCACGAGCAGAACATCTTCAGGATGGGCGGCCTGTGGAAGAAGCTGCCGCTGGCCTACGCCAGCTTCATCGTCGGCGGCGCGGCGCTGGCCGCCCTGCCGCTGATCACCGCCGGCTTCTACTCCAAGGACGAGATCCTCTGGGAAGCCTTTGCCAGCGGTCACAGCGGCCTGCTCTACGCCGGCCTGGCGGGTGCCTTCCTGACCTCGATCTACACCTTCCGGCTGATCTTCATCGCCTTCCACGGCGAGGCGAAGACTGCGGCGCATGCCGGCCACGGCCTCGCCCACAACCTGCCGCTGGGCGTGCTGATCGTGCTGTCCACCGTGGTCGGCGCACTGATCACCCCGCCGCTGGCCGGTGTGCTGCCGGAAAGCGTCGGCCATGCCGGCGGCGATGCCAAGCACAGCCTGGAGCTGGCCTCCGGGGTCATCGCCATCGCCGGCATCGTACTGGCCGCGCTGCTGTTCCTCGGCCAGCGCCGCTTCGCAACCGCGGTGGCGCAGAGCGCGCCGGGGCGTTTCCTGTCGGCCTGGTGGTTCGCCGCCTGGGGCTTCGACTGGCTGTACGACAAGCTGTTCGTGCGCCCCTACCTGCTGATCTGCCGCCTGCTCGGCCACGACCCCATCGACATCAGTATCGGCCTGCTGCCGCTGCTCGCCCGCGGCGGCCATCTCGCCCTGCGCCAGAGCCAGACCGGCAACCTGCGCTGGTACGCCACCTCCATCGTCGGCGGGGCCGTGCTCGTGCTCGCCACCCTCCTGCTTCTGAATTAAGGAAAACGGCCCGTCATGATTCTGCCCTGGCTAATCCTGATTCCCTTCATCGGCGGCCTGCTCTGCTGGCAGGGCGAGCGCTTCGGCGCCGTCCTGACCCGCTGGATCGCCCTGCTGAGCATGACCCTGCTGCTCGGCCTCGGCCTGTGGCTGTGGGGCTCCGCCGACTTCAGCCTGGCGCCCGCGCCGGGCGCCGCACCGGCCTGGGCCTACGAGTTCCAGACCCCGTGGATCGCGCGCTTCGGCATCAGCATCCATCTGGCCCTGGACGGCCTGTCGGTGCTGATGGTGGTGCTCACCGGCCTGCTCGGCGTGCTCTCGGTGGTCTGCTCGTGGAACGAGATCCAGAAGCGCGTCGGCTTCTTCCACCTCAACCTGCTGTGGATCCTCAGTGGCGTGGTCGGCGTGTTCCTCGCCGTCGACCTGTTCCTGTTCTTCTTCTTCTGGGAAGTGATGCTGGTGCCGATGTACTTCCTCATCGCGCTCTGGGGTCACAGCGGCAGCACCGGCAAGAGCCGCATCAACGCGGCCACCAAGTTCTTCATCTACACCCAGGCCAGCGGCCTGATCATGCTGGTGGCGATCCTCGCCCTGGTGTTCGTCCACTTCGAACAGAGCGGCGTGCTGACCTTCAACTACGCCGACCTGCTGCAGACCGAACTGGCGCCGGGCACCGAGTACCTGCTGATGCTCGGCTTCTTCATCGCCTTCGCGGTGAAGTTCCCGGTGGTGCCGGTGCACTCCTGGCTGCCGGACGCCCACGCCCAAGCGCCGACCGCCGGCTCCGTGGACCTGGCCGGCATCCTGCTGAAGACCGCCGCGTACGGCATGATTCGCTTCTGCCTGCCGCTGTTCCCCAACGCCTCGGCGGAGTTCGCGCCGATCGCCATGGGCCTCGGCGTGTTCGCCATCGTCTACGGCGCCCTGGCGGCCTTCGCGCAGACCGACATCAAGCGCCTGATCGCCTACTCCAGCGTGTCGCACATGGGCTTCATCCTGATCGCCATCTACTCCGGCAGCCTGCTGGCGCTGCAGGGCGCGGTGGTGCAGATGCTCGCCCACGGCCTGTCCGCCGCCGCGCTGTTCATCCTCAGCGGCCAGCTCTACGAGCGCCTGCACACCCGTGACTTCCGTGCCATGGGCGGCCTGTGGGGGCGCATGCCGTGGCTGCCGGCGATCAGCCTGTTCTTCGCCGCCGCGGCGCTGGGCCTGCCCGGCACCGGCAACTTCGTCGGCGAGATCCTCGTCCTGCTCGGCACCTTCCAGAGCCAGCCGTGGATCGCCGTGCTGGCCACCAGCGGCCTGGTGCTGGGCTCGGTGTACGCCCTGTGCATGATCCACCGCGCCTACTTCGGCCCGGCCAAGGCCGACAGCGCCCTGACCGGCCTGGACTCCCGCGAGCTGGCCATGGTGCTGGGCTTGGCGGTGCTGCTAATCCTGCTCGGCGTCTATCCGCAGCCGGTGCTCGACACCTCGGCCGCCAGCATGCAGGGCGTGCAGCAATGGCTGGGCGCTGCCCTCTCCCAACTTGAATCGGCCCGGTAAGTAGCGCTATGGAATTCACCACTCAACACCTGACCGCCCTGCTGCCGCTGCTGGTCACCGGCGCCACCGCGGTGGTCGTCATGCTGGCGATCGCCTGGAAGCGCCACCACGGGCAGACCTTCCTGCTCTCGGTGCTCGGCCTCAATCTGGCCCTGCTGGCGATCATCCCGGCCCTCGGCGTGACGCCGCTGGAAGTCACCCCGCTGCTGCGCATCGACAGCTTCGCCGCCTACTACAGCGCGCTGATCATCGCCGCGACCCTGGCCTGCCTGACCCTGACCCACGCCTATCTGGGCGGCGCGTCGGGCAAGGGCTATCCGGGCAACCGCGAGGAGCTGTACCTGCTGATGCTGCTGGCCTGTGCCGGCGGCATCGTGCTGGTCAGCGCCCAGCACCTGGCCGGCCTGTTCATCGGCCTGGAACTGCTGTCGGTGCCGACCTACGGACTGATCGCCTACGCCTTCTTCAACCGCCGCTCGCTGGAAGCCGGCATCAAGTACATGGTGCTCTCCGCCGCAGGCAGCGCCTTCCTGTTGTTCGGCATGGCCCTGCTGTACGCCGAGTCCGGCAGCCTGAGCTTCGCCGCCATCGGCGCCTCGCTGGCCGCCGGCGCGCCGGCCCAGCTGGTGCAGATCGGCGTCGGCATGATGCTGGTCGGCCTGGCCTTCAAGCTGTCGCTGGTGCCCTTCCACCTGTGGACCCCTGACGTCTACGAAGGCGCCCCGGCGCCGGTGGCGGCGTTCCTTGCCACCGCCAGCAAGGTCGCCGTGTTCGCCGTGCTGCTGCGCCTGTACCAGATCTCGCCGGCCTTCGCCGACGGCTGGCCGGGGCATCTGCTGAGCCTGCTGGCGGTCGCCTCGATCCTGGTCGGCAACCTGCTGGCGCTGCTGCAGAACAACCTCAAGCGCCTGCTCGGCTACTCGTCGATCGCCCACTTCGGCTACCTGCTGATTGCGCTGATCGCCAGCAAGGGCATCGCCAGCGAGGCCATCGGCGTCTACCTGTTCACCTACGTGCTGACCAGCCTGGGCGCCTTCGGGGTGATCACCCTGATGTCGACGCCCTACCAGGGCCGCGACTGCGACGCGCTGTTCGAGTATCGCGGCCTGTTCTGGCGCCGTCCGTACCTGACCGCGGTGCTGGCCACCATGATGCTGTCGCTGGCCGGCATTCCGCTGACCGCCGGCTTCATCGGCAAGTTCTACGTGGTCGCCGCCGGCGTCGAAAGCCAGCAGTGGTGGCTGCTCGGCGCACTGATCCTCGGCAGCGCCATCGCGGTGTTCTACTACCTGCGGGTGATGGTCACCCTGTTCCTCGTCGAACCCAGCCTGCAGCGCCGCGACGCGCCGCTGCACTGGGCCCAGCGTGCCGGCGGCATCATGCTGCTGGTGGTGGCCGGCCTGACCCTGCTGCTCGGCGTGTATCCGCAGCCGCTGCTGGCGGTGGCGCAGAACGTCGGCTTCTGAGGCATAACTCAGGCAAACAAAAAGCCGGTCGGGGCAACCCGACCGGCTTTTTGTTCTGCTGTCTCTGTAGCGCGTGTTATGCCGCTACGCGGCTAACCTACCCTGCGGCTCTCGCAGTCAGTTCGCTGCCTGCGGCCAGGCCAGGATCGGAATGGCGGTGACCGAGTTCTGCGGGCTGCCTTCGATGATGCGGTCGCTGTAGACCATGTACACCAGCGTGTTGCGCTTCTGGTCGAAGAACCGCACCACCTGCATGCTCTTGAACACCAGCGAGGTGCGTTCCTTGAACACCTCCTCGCCGTCTTCCAGCTGCTCGCGGAAGCGGATCGGGCCGACCTGGCGGCAGGCGATCGACGCCTCGGCGCGGTCCTCGGCCAGGCCCAGGCCGCCCTTGATGCCGCCGGTCTTGGCCCGTGACAAGTAGCAGGTCACCCCGTCTACCTTGGGATCGTCGAACGCCTCGACGACGATCTTGTGGTTGGGGCCGAGCAGCTTGAACACGGTGGACACTTCGCCGATGGTCTCGGCCTGGGCAGCGCCGGCGACCAGCGCCAGGGCGGCAGCCAGCGGCTTGAGCAGCTTGCGCATGGTCATCCTCATACCAGTACCAGGTTGTCGCGGTGCACCAGCTCCGGCTCGTCGATGTAGCCGAGCTCCTGCTCGATAGCTTCGGTACTCAGGCCGATGATCCGCTGGGCATCGGCGGCGCTGTAGTTGACCAGGCCGCGAGCCACCTCGCGGCCGTCCGGGCCGAGGCAGACCACCATCTCGCCTCGGCGGAAGTTGCCGTCCACCGCGGTGACGCCGACCGGCAGCAGGCTCTTGCGCTGCTCGAGCAGGGCGCGCACGGCGCCGGCATCCAGCTCCAGGCTGCCGCGGGTCTGCAGGTGGCCGGCCAGCCACTGCTTGCGCGCGGCATGCCGGCCGCGCTCGGGGGTCAGCAGGGTGCCGAGGCGCTCGCCGCCCTTGAGGCGATCGAGCACGCGCTCGATGCGCCCGCCAATGATGATGGTGTTGGCCCCGGAACGGGCGGCCAGACGCGCCGCGCGCAGCTTGGTCTGCATGCCGCCGCGGCCCAGCGCGCCGCCGGTGCCGCCGGCCACGGCGTCGAGCGCCGGATCGTCGGCACGCGCTTCGAAGATCAGCTGGGCATCGGGATTGTGCCGCGGGTCGGCGTCGAACATGCCGTCGCGGTCGGTGAGGATCACCAGCAGGTCGGCTTCCACCAGGTTGGCCACCAGCGCGGCCAGGGTGTCGTTGTCGCCGAAGCGGATCTCGTCGGTGACCACCGTGTCGTTCTCGTTGATCACCGGAATCACGCCGAGATCGACCAGGGTACGCAGGGTGCTACGGGCATTGAGGTAACGCTTGCGGTCGGAGAGATCGTCGTGGGTCAGCAGCACCTGGGCGGTCTGCAGCTGGTGCTCGGCGAAGCTCGACTCCCAAGCCTGGATCAGGCCCATCTGGCCCACCGCGGCAGCGGCCTGCAGCTGGTGAATTGTACTCGGCCGGGCATTCCAGCCCAGCCGGCTCATCCCTGCCGCCACCGCCCCGGAGGACACCAGCACCAGCTCCACGCCGGCCCGGCGCAGCGCCACCATCTGTTCGACCCACACCGCCATGGCGTCGCGGTCGAGGCCACGGCCGTCGGCGGTCAGCAGCGCACTGCCAATCTTCACCACCCAGCGACGGGCCTTGCTCACCTTCTCACGCATGTTCTGCAACCTTGCAATCAGGCTTGATCCGGGGCCGCCGGGCGGCCCCGCCTCACACGGACGTCAGCGGACGTAGAAGATTTCCGGCCCGTCGCCGTCGTCCTCGTCGTCGAAGTCATCCTCATCGTCTTCCACCGCCTCGGCGCTCTTGACCCCGGCACGGCGCAGCGCGCGGGCATCGTCGAGCTCCTGCAGGCGGGCACGCGCCTCGTCCTCGATCTGCTGGTCCAGCGCGGCGACGGCCTCCGCGAACGCCGGTTCCTCGGCAATCCGCTGGGTGCGCTCGTCGATGTAGTTCATGATGTCGCCGCACAGCTTGTCGGTACCTTCGCGCTCCAGCGCGGAGATCACGTAGACCGGGCCCTTCCAGTCCAGGCGCGCGATCACCTCGCGCATGCGCTCTTCGCGCTCGTCGTCGAGCAGCTGGTCGGCCTTGTTGAGCACCAGCCAGCGGTCGCGCTGGGTCAACGCCGGGCTGAAGCGGCCCAGTTCGTTGATGATCGCCGCGGCGGCTTCGGCCGGATCGGACTCGTCCAGCGGCGCCATGTCGACGAGGTGCAGCAGCAGGCGGGTACGCGCCAGGTGCTTGAGGAAGCGGATGCCCAAGCCAGCGCCTTCGGCAGCGCCTTCGATCAGGCCGGGAATGTCGGCGATCACGAAGCTCTTCAGGCGGCCTACGCTGACCACGCCGAGATTCGGCACCAGGGTGGTGAACGGGTAGTCGGCGACCTTCGGTTTAGCGGCGGACACCGCGCGGATCAGGGTGCTCTTGCCGGCATTGGGCATGCCCAGCAGGCCGACGTCGGCCAGCACCTTGAGCTCCAGCTTGAGATCGCGCGCCTCGCCCGGCTTGCCGTGGCTGGTCTGCCGCGGTGCGCGGTTGGTGCTCGACTTGAAGCGGGTGTTGCCCAGGCCGTGCCAGCCGCCATGGGCCACCAGCAGACGCTGCCCGGACTTGGTCAGGTCGCCGATGATTTCCTGGGTGCCGGCATCGATCACCGTGGTGCCGACCGGCACCGGCAGGGTCATGTCTTCACCCTTGCTCCCGGTGCAATCCTTGCTGCCACCGTTCTGCCCGCGCTGGGCATTGAAACGGCGGGTGTAGCGGTAATCCACCAGGGTGTTGAGGTTGCTGTCGGCTTCGAGCCAGATCGAGCCGCCGTCACCGCCGTCGCCGCCATCCGGACCACCATTGGGCACGAATTTTTCGCGGCGAAAACTCATGCAGCCGTTGCCACCGTCACCGGCCTGCACATGGATGGACACTTCATCGACGAATTTCATGGGTAACGCCTCCCGCCCTGGGCGGGTTATTAGAGCAAGGGATGTACAAACAAAAAAGCCCTGTCAGCAGACAGGGCTCTTTCAGCAAGCACGTGATCAGTTGGCCACGATGCTCACGTATTTGCGACCGAAGGCACCCTTGGTCTCGAACTTCACCACGCCGTTCACCTTGGCGAACAGGGTGTGGTCCTTGCCCATGCCGACGCCGACACCGGCGTGGAACTTGGTGCCGCGCTGACGCACGAGGATGTTGCCGGCTACTGCAGCCTGGCTGCCGTACATCTTCACGCCAAGGCGTTTAGCTTCTGAGTCGCGGCCGTTGCGGGTAGAACCGCCAGCTTTTTTGTGTGCCATGAGTCAATATCTCCAGAAAAAGGGATCAGGCCTGAATGCCGGTGATCTTGATTTCAGTGAACCACTGACGGTGGCCCTGACGCTTCATGTGGTGCTTGCGGCGACGGAACTTGATGATGGTCACCTTGTCGTGACGGCCTTGGGCGATCACTTCGGCGGTGACTTTGGCACCAGCCACAACCGGCGCGCCGATCTGCACGTCATCGCCATTGGCGACCAGCAGAACCTTGTCGAAAGCAACGCTTTCGCCGGTGGCTACGTCGAGCTTTTCAATCTTGAGGTATTCGCCTTCAGCGACTTTGTACTGCTTGCCGCCGGTAACAATTACTGCGTACATGGAATGTCTCCGTTAGACCTGCTCACCTGGCGCTTTAGTGAAGGAGTTATTGGCCAGCATGGCTGCATGACGCTGGAACAAGGTCGTCGATGCAATTGCGTAAGGCAGGGAGTGCCAGGGAAGTTCGGGCCGAGGATTGTACGCAAAGCCGCGCGAGCAGGCAAGTGCGCCCCCGGCTCGCCTTGACAGTGCCAGACCCGCCACCTAGCATGCCGCGCAACCTCAGAGGAGCCGTGACAGCTGATGCAACCCCAGGCCTTTTACCGCGTGGTGGCGGACGATTTCACCGCCGTCGACGGCATCATCCGCCGCCAACTCGCCTCGCGCGTTCCCCTGGTGGAGAAGATCGGCGACTACATCACCTCCGCCGGCGGCAAGCGCCTGCGCCCGCTGCTGGTCCTCCTCGCTGGCAATGCCCTCGCTGCCCGCGGCGAGCGCCTCAACCTGCTGGCTGCCACCATCGAGTTCCTGCACACCGCCACCCTGCTGCATGACGACGTGGTCGACAAGTCCGGCATGCGCCGCGGCCGCTCCACCGCCAACGCCCTGTGGGGCAACGCGCCCAGCGTGCTGGTCGGCGACTTCCTCTATGCACGCTCCTTCGAGATGCTGGTCGAACTCGGTGAGCTGCCGGTGATGCAGGTGCTGGCCAACGCCACCCGGGTGATCGCCGAGGGCGAGGTGCTGCAGCTGTCGAAGATCCGCGACGCCAGCACCACCGAAGAGATCTATATGGAGGTCATCCGCGGCAAGACCGCGATGCTGTTCGAGGCCTCCACCCACAGCGCCGCCCTGCTGGCCGGCGCCAGCGCCGCCCAGGCCGAAGCCCTGCGCAGCTTCGGCGACGCCCTGGGCATCGCCTTCCAGCTGGTCGACGACCTGCTCGACTACCGCGGCGACGCCGCCACCCTGGGCAAGAACGTCGGCGACGACCTGGCCGAGGGCAAGCCCACCCTGCCGCTGATCTACGCCATGCGCGAAGGTACCCCGGAACAAGCCGCGCTGGTGCGCCAGGCCATCCAGCAGGGCGGCATCGAGAATCTCGACGCCATCCTCGCCGCCGTGGAAGCCTCCGGCGCCCTCGACTACACAGCCCGCCAGGCTCGCGAGCACGCCGCCCGCGCCATCGCCTGCCTGGACGCCCTGCCGGCCAGCGAGTACCGCGATGCGCTGGTGGAGCTGACCGAGTTCGCCGTCGCCCGCACCCACTAAGTTTTTCCCGAACAGCAAAACGCCCGTCCGGCCTGGCCGCGACGGGCGTTTTCGTTTCCCGCGCCCCCAGGGCGCGGGAAAACGCGTATTACAGGATGTCCAGCAGCTCGACGTCGAATACCAGCACGCTGTGCGCCGGGATGCTGCCGACGGACTGGGCACCGTAGGCCAGCTCGCTCGGCACGTGCAGGCGCCACTTGCTGCCGGCGTTCATCAGCTGCAGGGCCTCGACCCAGCCCGGGATCACGCCGCCGACCGGGAACTCCGCCGGCTGGCCACGCTCGTAGGAGCTGTCGAACACGGTGCCGTCGATCAGGGTGCCGTGGTAGTGGGTGCGCACCTGGTCCTCGGCGCTCGGCTTGGCGCCTTCGCCCGCCACCAGCACTTCGAACTGCAGGCCGGAGGCCAGCACGGTGACGCCTTCGCGCTTGGCGTTTTCGACCAGGTAGTCGCGCCCGGCCTGGGCAGCCTGCTCGGCCTTGGCGGCCTGCTCCGCCTGCATGCGCTCGCGGATCACTTGGAAGCTGGCGTTCATCGCCTCGTCCGGCACGCGGCTGTCGGCGTTGTTGTAGGCGTCAGACAGACCGGCGAGGATGGCTTCCAGGCTGGCGCCGGGCGGCGGGTTGTCACGCAGCTGACCACCGAGCTGGCGGCCGATGCCGTAGCTGACGCGGGCTTCGTCGGTGGAAAGGTCGAGTTGGGACATGGGAACTCCACTGAGGCGGAAAAAATGGCCGGCCAGACTAGCACAGGCACCGCCCGGCCGGGGCCGCCAAGGCCGGCCTCTGCAGGATCCAGCCTGCTGGCGATCAGGCGGCAGGTTTAAAGCGGAGCATCGCGAGCAAGCTCGCCCCTGCAGTCAGCGTGCGCCGGCCCGCCCGCGCCGGCAGCGCTCCGAGCAGTAGCGCACCTCGTCCCAGCAGCGCGCCCACTTCCTGCGCCAGGCGAACGGCAGGCCGCACACCGCGCAGTGTTTCACCGGCAGATCGGCCTTCTTCCTCACAACGCCTCCCCGGCATCCAGCCGCGCCAGCAGCGCCTCGCCGCGCCGCCACAGCGCCTGGCGTTTCGCCTCGTCCATGCGCGCCAGGTTCTTGTAGACCATGCCCATCCGCGGATTGCCCTTCAGCCGCTCGCGGTGGCGAAGCAGGAAGTGCCAGTACAGCGCGTTGAACGGGCAGGCGTCCTCCGTGGCGCTTTCGCTCACCTTGTACGCGCAGCCCTGGCAGTAGTCCGACATGCGCTTGATGTACTGGCCGCTGGCACAGTAGGGCTTGGAGCCCAGGTAGCCGCCGTCGGCGTGTAGCACCATGCCCAGCACGTTGGGCAGTTCCACCCAGTCGAAGGCGTCCATGTATACCGCCAGATACCAGTCGCACAGCGCCGGCGGCGCGATTCCGGCGAGCAGGGCGAAGTTGCCGGTGACCATCAGCCGCTGGATGTGGTGGGCGTAGGCATGCTCGAGGGTCTGGCCGATGGCCTGACGCATGCAGTTCATCCGCGTCTGCCCGCTCCAGTAGAACGCCGGCAGCGCCCGCGTGTTGCCGAAGGCGTTGCGTTGCGCGTAGTCGGGCATCTGCAGCCAGTAGATGCCACGCACGTACTCGCGCCAGCCGATCAGCTGGCGGATGAAGCCCTCGGCGGAGTTCAGCGCCACCCGCCCCTCGCGGTAGGCCGTCTCCACGTCGGCGCACAACCGGCGCACGTCGAGCAGGCCGACGTTGAGTGCGGCGCTGATCCGCGCATGGAACAGGAACGGCTCGCCGCTGGCCATGGCGTCCTGGTAGTCGCCGAAGGCGGCCAGACCGAAATCGAGGAAGTGCTGCCACAGCGCCTGCGCCTCGGCATGGGTCACCGGGTAGTCGAAGCCGTCGAGGCGCCCGTAGTGGTGGGCGAAGCGCTCGGCCACCAGCGCCAGCACCTCGTGGGTGATGGCGTCCGGGGCGAAGCGCACCGCCAGCGGGCCGCGCAGCCCCTTGGGCAGCGCCTTGCGGTTGTCGGCGTCGAAGTTCCAGGCGCCGCCCTCGGGCGTGCCGTCCGGGTGCAGCAGCAGGCCGCTCTGGCGGCGCATCTCGCGATAGAAGAACTCCATGCGCAGCTGCTTCCTGCCGCGCGCCCAGCGGGCGAACTCGGCCCGCGAGCAGAGAAAGCGTCGGTCGGCGTGCCAGACAATCGGCAGGCCGCTGGCCTTGAGCGCCTGCTCGACCCGCCAGTCGCCGGCCTCGGTGACATGGATGCTCTCGGGCCGATGCCGGGCGGCGCAACGCGCCAGCTCGCCGGCCAGCGAGCCGCTGTTGTCCGGATCGTCGAGGGTCACGTAGTCCACCGCCACGCCGCGCTCGCGCAGCGCCTGGGCGAAGTGGCGCATGGCGCTGAACAGGAAGGCGAGCTTCTGCGGATGGTGCGGCACATGACCGGCCTCCTCGGCCACCTCGGCGAGCAGCACGCGGTCGCGCAGCGGGTCGAGGCCGTCCAGCGCGGCCAGGTCGAAGCACAACTGATCGCCGAGGACCAGGCGCAGGGCGCCAATACTCATGATCCGTCACTCACAGCTCGACGCTCTCCGTCTCGGGATGCCGGCGCAGGTGCAGGCGCCGACACAGCCTCCGTCACCACTGCGAACGCATGCCGATCGGCACGCGCAACGGTTCGCGACGCCCCTCGGCCAGGCCGCACATCTCGTCGTAGGGCGAGTGGTGGACCAGGTGGAACGGCAGCAGTGGCACCTCCTGCAGCAGATCGCGGGCGTGCTCCACCGAGCGCAGGTGCCAGACGCGCCCGTGCTCGTCGACCAGGCTGTGCGGGCGGCCGTCCATCTGCGCCTCGAGGACGTAGATGCCGCCCTCCAGGGAGATCAGGTCGAGGCCGTCGATGCGACCGGCAAGGGCGTGGGAGGAAAGGTCGTGCAGGTTCATGGCAATCACCTCGGCCGCCAATCTATACAAACAATGCAGCAGGTACAGTATTTGTACAATATCAATCCTCCGCAAGGCGAAAACGCCACCGCCCGTCTGCCGGAGGCAAGACGGGCGGTGCAAGACAACGCGGGGTGCGGGATCAGTGCTTGGTCAGCTTGTCCACATAGGCCATGGCAAAGGCCGAGGCAACGAAGGTCATGTGGATGATCACGTACCACATCAATTTGTCGTTGGGGATCTTCTGCGCGTCCATGAACATGCGCAGTAGGTGGATCGAGGAGATCGCCACGATCGAGGCGGCCACCTTCATCTTCAGCGAGCCGGAATCCATCTTGCCCAGCCAGTCGAGCTTCTCCTTGCCCTCGTCGATGTCGAGCTGGGAGACGAAGTTCTCGTAGCCGGAAATCATCACCATCACCAGCAGGCCGCCGACCAGCGCCATGTCGATCAGGGACAGCAGCACCAGGATCAGCTCGGCCTCGGCCAGTTCGAACACATGGGGCAGGACATGGAAGATTTCCTGGAAGAACTTTAGGGCCAACGCCAGCAGGGCCAGCGACAGCCCGAGATAGATCGGCGCCAGCAGCCAGCGCGAGGCATACATGGTGTTTTCGATGAATCGTTCCATGAGAGAGGCACAGCAGTGAACAAGGGGGCACCCAGTATAGCGGGCACACCTCTACTCCGGCAGCTGCAGCTGCCGGACAACCTGTGGATAACTGTGTGGACGAAACCTGAATGAATGGCGCCAGAACGCTGCACTCCTGGCACAGGCGCAGCCATGCAGACGATGGCGGCGCCGATGCAGGGTCATGACAGCAGACTGAAGCCCCGCGGTGGATGACCACGCCCGGCGTTCTGCCGGCGCAGCTCCGCCTGCAGATGCAGACACCAGATCGACGGTTCGTCGACCGGCCGGTAGCCCTGGCACTGCAGGTTCTCGATGATCTCCTCGAGCACTCCTTCGGCCTCGGCAGGCCCGTGGAACGGGCCTTGCGCCTTGATCGCCGAAGGCTGGGTGGCGCTCAGACCGGCGGCACACAGCAGTGTCCACAAGCCCTGCTCACCAGCCAGCGGGCGGATGGCACACTCGATGCGAGTGACGATTCCCGGACTCTGCCGGGTCAGACAGAATTGACGCAACATGGCCACGCTCCTCGCAGGGACCTGTATTGATCCTAGTCCTGTGGCGGCCATCTGGAAAGGCGCCGGTTATCCCCGCGTTCTGTGGATAACCTTGTGCATGGCGCGGGGGCAGATCAACCGGACGGCCATGGCATGCCGCCCGCGGCTGACTGGACAAAAAATCGCCAGCCGCACACGGCATGCCCTCCCCTCCGTCGAACCGCCCGACGCCGGGCTCAGCGCCGCAGGCGGCGGGCCTTGCGGGCTGGCCGGTCCGACTCGACAGCAGCCGCGGTGGCCGCGGCCTTGTCCGCCTTGTCCGCGCCCTCCTCCTCGTCGTCCTCGTCGTCGCTGTCGATCTCGGCAATCTCGCGCAGGCGCTCGACCACCCGCGCATTCACGCTTCCCTCGGGGAACACGCCGCACTCGTCGGCGGCGCCGGCCGGCTCGCCAACCAGCAGGCTCAGCGCCTCGTCCACCGTGCGCACGGCGTAGACGTTGAACAACCCGGTACGTACCGCCTGGATCACCCGCTCGTCGAGCATCAGGTTGCAGATATTGGCGTGGGGGATGATCACCCCCTGCTCGCCGGACAGACCGCGCGCCTCGCAGAGGCGGAAGAAGCCCTCGATCTTCTCGTTGACCCCACCGACCGCCTGTACCTCGCCGAACTGGTTGATCGAGCCGGTGATGGCGAAGCACTGCTTGAGCGGGGTGCGCGACAGCGCCGAGATCAGCGTGCACACCTCGCCGAGCGAGGCGCTGTCGCCGTCGACGTAGCCGTAGGACTGCTCGAGGGCGATGCTCGCCGAGATCTCCAGTGGGAACTCCTGGGCATAGCGGCTGCCCAGGTAGCCGGTGAGGATCATCACCCCCTTGGAGTGGATCGGCTGGCCGAGGCTGACCTCGCGCTCGATGTCGACGATCCCCGAGCTGCCCGGATAGACGGTGGCGGAAATCCGCGCCGGCACGCCGAACGCCGAGTCGCCGACCTCCAGCACGGTCAGGCCGTTGCACTTGCCCATCGCCGCGCCGGCGGTATCGATGAGGATCACCCCGGCCAGCATGTCGTCGAGGATGCGCGCCGACACCCGGCCGGTGCGGGTGGCCTTGGCCTTCAGCGCACGCTCGATGTGGCCGATGTCGGTCAGCGCGGCGCCGGCCAGCTGGCGCATGAAGTCGGCCTCGCTGACCAGCTGGAACAGGTCGCCGATGCGTGCCGACAGACGCCCCTGGTGCTCGGCTAGACGGGCGCTGTAGGTCGCCAGACGCGCCACGGCGTCGTTGGTCAGCGGCGCCATGCCCTCCTCGGAGGTGCGCGTCTTCAGCAGCTGGGCGAACTGCTCGAGGCTGTCCTCGCTAAGGGCGATGTCCTCCTCGAAGTCGGCCAGCACGCGGAACATCTCCTGGAAGTCCGGGTCCAGCTCCTGCAGCGCGTAGTAGATCTGTCGCGCGCCGACGATCACCACCTTGACCTGCAGCGGCAGCACCTGCGGGGTCAGGGTGACGGTGGCCAGGCGGCCCAGTTCGGCCAGCGGCGACTCCATCTTCAGCTGGCGCGAGTGCAGGGCGCGCTTGAGCGCATCCCAGACGAACGGCTCGGACAGCAGCTTCTCCGCCTCGAGAATCAGGAAGCCGCCGTTGGCGCGGTGCAGCGCGCCCGGGCGCAGCTGGCGGTAGCTGGTGTACAGCGCGCCCTGGTCGGAGCTGTACTCGATGCGGCCGAACAGGTTGTCGTAGGTCGGGTGCGACTCGAACACCACTGGCGCACCGCCATCGTGGGCATGGCCGACCACCAGACTGGGGCTGTAATACTCCACCAGGCCCTGGCGTTTCTGCGCATCCGGGCGGGTGTCCTCGACCAGTTGGTCGACCACGGTCTTCAGCAGGTTGACCTGCATGCCCTGCAGCCAGGCACAGACTCCGGCATTTTCCGCGTACTTCTGCGACAGCGGCGCCAGCAACGGCTCCAGAGCCAGGGTGATGGTTTCCTCGTTGAGCTGGCGCAGCTGGTTGCTCGACTCGCGCTTCCACTGCGGCAGGCCGACCAGCTCCTCGTTGAGGCTCTCCTCGAGGCTGGCGATGTCGTCGTGGAAGCGCTCGCGTTCGGCCTCCGGCAGCTGGGCGAAGTCCGCCTCGTCCAGCGCCTTGCCGTCCTTCATCGGCGTGAAGGCGATGTTGGTGCTGTCGCGATACAGGGCGACGTCCTTCTCCAGCGCCAGCTTCTCGATCACGTCCAGGGCACGGTCGTAACGCTGGTTGAAAGCGCGGTCGATGGCACTCTTCTTCTGCTGGAAGGTCGGCGTCTCGAATACCGCCGGAAAGGTCGCCAGCAGGTTGTCGATCAGCTGATCGACGTCGGCCATCAGCGTCTGCGCACTGCCGGAAGTCAGCTCCAGGGCGCGCGGCTCGCGCGGCTCGTCGAAATTGTTGACGTACAGCCAGTCGCTCGGGGTGGCCTGGCGCTTGGCCTCGGCCTTGAGATAGCGGCGCACGAAGGAGAAGCGCCCGGTGCCCGGCTCGCCCATGACGAACACGTTGTAACCGGGGCGCGGCATGGCCACGCCGAACTGCAGGGCGGCGACCGCGCGCTCCTGGCCGAGCACGCCGCGAAACGGCTCCAGCTCGTCGGTACTGGCGAAAGTCAGGAGTTCGGGGCTGAACTGGCTGCCGAGCTGTTCGGGCTGCAGGCGAAGGGATTGTTGGAAGTCGGCCATCAAGGGGTTCCGCAAAGGTGACAGGCGTGCGCGGCAGGCTGGGCGCCGCGCTGCTGCGGCCCGGGCACGCCACTGTCGACAGTGGCGCGCCCGGGCCGGACTGCAGCCGATTGTTGACCCATCGCCCCCGATTGACAAGGATCGGCCGGGGGCGGCGTGATGCGCCGCCGCAAACACCGGCGACGCCCAGCCGCCCCGCGCCACAACGACGCATTCGTCGCGCGGTGGTTGGCCGCCGTCGCCCGGCGCGCGACACTCGAGAGTGTGTGCACGCCGCCGCAGGAGCCGCCGCCATGAGCCGAGCATTCGTCAATGAGGATCGGGCTGCCGACCAGACCGACCCGCCGATCGAGCGGCGCATCGACACCCAGCCCAACTATGTCACCGCCCATGGCCTGCAGCAGCTGCAGGAGCGGCTGGCGGCGAGCACCCAGGCGCTGGGCGCGGAACAGGCGCGCGGCGAACAGGCGGACAAGCAGCGCCTGGCGGAACTCGAGCGCGACCTGCGCTACCTGCGCCAGCGGGTCCGCAGTGCGCAGCTGGTGCCGCCGGCGACCTCGCGCGACCAAGTACAGATCGGCAGCCGGGTGGCCTTCGCCGATGCCCGCGGCCACGAGCACGAGGTGCAGCTGGTCGGCGAGGATGAAGCCGATGCCGCCGCGGGCAAGATCAACTGGAACTCGCCACTGGGCCGCGCGCTGCTCGGCGCCGCCCCCGGCGACGAGGTGGTCTGGCGGCGCCCGGCGGGCGATTGCCTGATCGATATTCTCGAAATCATCCCGCAACGCCCGTAGCGGCCGACCGCCGCGTCAGGAGTGCGCGGCGCAGTCCACGCACAGCTCGGCCGCCGGCAGCGCGGCCAGGCGCGCCGGCGCAATGGTCGCGCCACAAGCGGTGCAGATGCCGTAGCGCCCCTCGGCCAGACGCGCGCGGGCATGCGCCACTTCCTGCAGACCGCGCTCGGCCTCGGCCAGCAGGGAGCGCAGCACATCATCGTTCTGCCGCTCCACGGCCTGCTCCGGGAAGCTCGACGAATGCGGGCTGAGCAGATTGCGGCGAATCGCCTCGGCGCGCTGGGTGTACTCGGCCGCCAGGGCGTCGAGGACGGTACGGGGATCGGCAATGGCGGTCATCTCGAGCACTCCGGCAGTCGATAGTGCTTTACAGTCTGGTTGCTTCTGACCGCTTTGCAGTGACGTCGATCAACTAATCGTCGGCAGCCGAGGCGCAGAATCGACCGTTGCCGTTAGGCGCACAGACGCAACAAACGGCAGCTATACTCATGCGTTTACTCACTAGGGATGGGCGACAGCTTGCAGCCAGTACGTCCCTCTGCCGCAAACAAGCCAGGGAACCGGCAACATGACCGAGCATGCAGAGCTCAGCAGTGATCGCCTCAAGCAGCATTTCGCCCAGCGGGTGCTCCACCAAGCCCGCCAGGTGCTGGAACTCTGGCAGCGCCTGCAGCACAGCGCCTGGAGCAGCGTCTACCGGGACGAACTGCTGGCAGCCAACCAGCGCCTCGGCCAGTGCGCCGAGCGCTTCCAGCAACCGCTCCACGCCCAGTTGGCCAGTGCCATCGAGCAATGTCTGCAGGCCGTCGAGGCCAACCGCGGGCGCCTCAACAGCGCGCTGATCGGCGAGCTCGACAGCCTGATGCAGCGTCTGGCGCGCAGCGGCCTGCGCCAGGGCGATGGCAGCGACCCGGGCATCCTCAGCCTGCTGCGCAAGCCGATCTACCTGGCCCTGCTGGATGGCGAGCGCAGCGAGCGCCTGGCCCGTCAGCTGGAGTTCTTCGGCTTCACCGCGCTGCCGCTGGACAGCGCCGAAGCCTTCCGCAAGGCGCTGCGCCAGCGCCACCCCGCCGCCATCGTCATGGAAGTCGACTTCGCCGGCAACGGCGGCGGCCTGCAACTGGCCGAAGAGGCCCAGCAGGGCCTCGAGCACAAGCTGCCAGTGCTGTTCTTCAGCGAGCAGGAGGCCGATACCCGCACGCGCCTGGCCGCGGTGCGCGCCGGCGGCGAGGACTTCTTCAGCGGCAGCCTGGATGCCTCGACCCTGCTCGAGCGTCTCGAGGACCTGACCCGCCTCACCCAGACCGAACCCTACAAGGTGCTGATCGTCGACGACTCGCGGGCGCAGACCACCTTCACCGAACGCATGCTCAACAGCGCCGGGATCATCACTCGCAGCCTCACCGACCCGATCCAGGTGATGGCCGCGCTCGGCGACTTCCAGCCCGACCTGATCATCCTCGACATGTACATGCCCGAGTGCCTGGGCACCGAGCTGGCCAAGGTGATCCGCCACCACGAGCGCTACGTCAGCGTGCCGATCATCTACCTGTCCGCCGAGGACGACATAGACAAGCAGCTCGACGCCATGGGCGAGGGCGGCGACGACTTCCTGACCAAGCCGATCCAGGCGCGCCACCTGATCGCCACCGTGCGCAACCGCGCGGCACGCGCGCGCAACCTCAAGGCGCGCATGGTGCGCGACAGCCTCACCGGGCTGTACAACCACACCCACATCCTCCAGCTGCTCGAGGATGCCCGCGTGCGGGCGCGCCGCGACCAGCAGCCGCTGTCCTTCGCCATGCTCGACATCGACCACTTCAAGCAGGTCAACGACCGCTACGGCCATCCGATGGGCGACCGGGTGATCAAGAGCCTGGCGCTGTTCCTCAAGCAGCGCCTGCGCAAGAGCGACCATATCGGTCGCTACGGCGGCGAGGAGTTCGCCGTGGTCCTGCCGGACACCGACGCCGCCACCGCCGCACGGGTGCTCGACGACATCCGCCGGCGCTTTGCCGAGATCCACTTCCCGGCCCAGCCGCAGGACCTGAGCTGCTCGTTCAGCTGCGGCATCGCCGAACTGCACGGCGAACAGGAGGCCAAGGCGCTGGCCAGCCATGCCGACGAGGCGCTGTACCGCGCCAAGCATGCCGGCCGCAACCGGGTGGAGACCTTCACCAGCTCGCTGCGCCACCTGCACGAGGCGCTGGCCTGAGCCACTCGCAGCCCCGAACACGCGGCGATAAAAAAACGGAGCCCGAGGGCTCCGTTCTTTCATGCCGCCAACCGATCAGGCCAGCTTCTTGTAGCGCACCCGGTGCGGCTGGGCGGCCGCGTCGCCGAGGCGCTTCTTGCGGTCGGCCTCGAACTCGGTGTAGTTGCCTTCGAAGAAGTACACCTTGGCGTCGTCCTCGTAGGAGAGGATGTGGGTGGCGATGCGGTCGAGGAACCAGCGATCGTGGGAGATCACGATGGCCGCGCCGGGGAAGTCGAGCAGCGCCTCTTCCAGGGCACGCAGGGTTTCCACGTCGAGGTCGTTGGACGGTTCGTCGAGCAGCAGCACGTTGCCGCCCTGCTTGAGGGTCAGCGCCAGGTGCAGGCGACCGCGCTCACCGCCGGAGAGGTCCTTGACGAACTTCTGCTGGTCGCCACCCTTGAAGTTGAAGCGGCCGACGTAGCCACGCGAGGGCACCTCGTAGTTGCCCACCTTGATCATGTCGAAGCCGTCGGAGACCTGCTCCCACACGGTCTTGCTGCCGTCGAGGTTTTCGCGGCTCTGGTCGACGCTGGCGATCTGCACGCTCTCGCCGATGTCGATGGTCCCGGAATCCGGCTGTTCACGACCGAGGATCATGCGGAACAGGGTCGACTTGCCCGCGCCGTTGCCGCCGATCACCCCGACGATGGCGCCCTTGGGCAGGCTGAAGCTCAGATCGTCGATCAGCTGGCGGTCGCCGTAGCCCTTGCACACGCCGTTGAACTCGATGACCTTGTCGCCCAGGCGCGGACCGGCCGGGATGTAGATCTCGTTGGTCTCGCTGCGCTTCTGGAATTCCTGCGACTGCATTTCCTCGAAGCGCTGCAGACGCGCCTTGGACTTGGCCTGGCGGGCCTTGGCGCCCTGGCGCACCCATTCCAGCTCGGCCTTCATGGCCTTGGCGTGGGAGGCTTCCTGCTTGGACTCCTGGGCCAGACGGGCGGCCTTGGATTCCAGCCACTGCGAGTAGTTGCCCTCGAAGGGGATGCCCTGGCCGCGGTCGAGCTCGAGAATCCAGCCGGCGACGTTGTCGAGGAAGTAGCGGTCGTGGGTGATCGCCACCACGGTGCCGGGGAAGTCGTGGAGGAAGCGCTCCAGCCAGGCCACCGAGTCGGCGTCCAGGTGGTTGGTCGGTTCGTCCAGCAGCAGCATGTCGGGAGCCGACAACAGCAGGCGGCACAGCGCCACGCGGCGCTTCTCGCCACCGGAGAGGTGCTCGATCCTGGCGTCCCAGGCCGGCAGGCGCAGGGCGTCGGCGGCGACTTCCAGCTGGCGCTCGAGGTTGTGGCCGTCGGAAGCCTGCAGGATCGCCTCCAGCTTGGCCTGCTCGGCGGCCAAGGCGTCGAAGTCGGCGTCCGGCTCGGCGTAGGCGGCGTACACGGCGTCCAGGCGGGCCTGGGCGTCCTTCACCTCGCCCACCGCCTCCTCGACGATGTCACGCACGGTCTTTTCCGGATCGAGCTGCGGCTCCTGGGGCAGGTAGCCGATCTTGATCCCCGGCATCGGCCGGGCTTCACCCTCGAACTCGGTGTCCACGCCGGCCATGATGCGCAGCAGGGTCGACTTGCCCGAGCCGTTCAGGCCGAGCACGCCGATCTTCGCGCCGGGGAAGAACGACAGGGAGATGTCCTTGAGAATCTGGCGCTTCGGCGGCACGACCTTGCCGAGCCGATGCATGGTGAAAACGTATTGAGCCATGACGAACCTGAGTGGTTGACGATACGGATGGGCGAGGCGGCGACTGCGGCGGCCAATGGCTTGGCCTGCCGGCGCCTCGCGCGCGTGGCGCAAAGCTACCCGAAATGCGCCATGCAGGGCAAACCGCGGGGACTGGCGGAGCGCCTGTCGCGCGACGCAGCAGATGAGGGCCGCTTGTCCGCCGCTTGATCGCCATTCATGTGCCAGTGCCGCAGCATTCGGGTAGAATATCGCGCTTGATTCCCCCCTTATTCGCCCTGCTCCCCAGAGGACCGCCATGTTCAGCCGTGATTTGACCCTCGCCCGTTATGACGCCGACCTGTTTGCCGCCATGGAGCAAGAAGCCCAGCGCCAGGAAGAGCACATCGAGCTGATCGCCTCGGAGAACTACACCAGCCCGGCGGTGATGGAAGCCCAGGGCAGCGTGCTGACCAACAAGTACGCCGAAGGCTACCCGCACAAGCGCTACTACGGCGGCTGCGAGTACGTCGACATCGTCGAGCAGCTGGCCATCGACCGCGCCAAGGAGCTGTTCGGCGCCGACTACGCCAACGTCCAGCCGCACGCCGGCAGCCAGGCCAACAGCGCGGTATTCCAGGCGCTGGTCAAGCCGGGCGACACCGTGCTGGGCATGAGCCTGGCCCACGGCGGTCACCTGACCCACGGCGCCAGCGTCAACTTCTCCGGCAAGATCTACAACGCCGTGCAGTACGGCCTCAATCCGGAGACCGGCCTGATCGACTACGACGAGGTCGAGCGCCTGGCCGTCGAGCACCAGCCGAAGATGATCATCGCCGGCTTCTCCGCCTACTCGCAGGTGCTGGACTTCCCACGCTTCCGCGAGATCGCCGACAAGGTCGGTGCCTACCTGTTCGTCGACATGGCCCACGTGGCCGGTCTGGTCGCCGCCGGCGTCTACCCGAACCCGGTACCGTTCGCCGACGTGGTCACCACCACCACCCACAAGACCCTGCGCGGTCCGCGCGGCGGCCTGATCCTCGCCAAGGCCAACGAAGAGATCGAGAAGAAGCTGAACTCCGCCGTGTTCCCGGGCGGCCAGGGCGGCCCGCTGATGCACGTGATCGCCGCCAAGGCGGTGTGCTTCAAGGAAGCGCTGAGCCCCGAATTCAAGGCCTACCAGCAGCAGGTGGTGAAGAACGCCCAGGCCATGGCCGAAGTGTTCGTCGAGCGCGGCTTCGACGTGGTTTCCGGCGGCACCCAGAACCACCTGTTCCTGCTCTCGCTGATCAAGCAGGACATCACCGGCAAGGACGCGGACGCCGCCCTGGGCCGCGCCTTCATCACCGTCAACAAGAACGCCGTGCCGAACGACCCGCGCTCGCCGTTCGTCACCTCCGGCCTGCGCATCGGCACCCCGGCCGTGACCACCCGCGGCTTCGGCGAGACCGAGTGCCGCGAGCTGGCCGGCTGGATCTGCGACATCCTGCAGAACATGGGCGACGAGTCGGTGATCGACGCCGTGCGCGAGAAGGTCAAGGCCGTCTGCGCCAAGCTGCCGGTGTACGGCAACTAAGGCTCACGCGCTGCACTGAAGAAACCCGGCCTCGGCCGGGTTTCTTTATTGTCCCTCCCCGGATCAGCGCCGAGGCCAACCCGCATTCCTTCCGCCACGATCAGTTGCCCGACGCGCAGGATGAC
The DNA here is from genome assembly GCF_900109175.1 of Pseudomonas linyingensis. Lineage (GTDB taxonomy): Bacteria > Pseudomonadota > Gammaproteobacteria > Pseudomonadales > Pseudomonadaceae > Geopseudomonas > Geopseudomonas linyingensis. The sequence goes on from NZ_FNZE01000004.1 coordinate 113,123, forward strand.
CTTCGGCAACGAGTCGTGCCCGGCTTGGTTTACAGTTCCCAAAATAACAACGGAGTATCTCCATGCCTGACCAGTCCCGCGAGCGCCGCCGCTTCCAGCGCATACCCTTCGATGCCGACATCGAGTTGTTGCAGGGCCTGCAGCGCTGGACGGTCAAACTGCACGACCTGTCCCTCAAGGGCCTGCTGGTCAACCGCCCAGCCGGCTGGGAAACGCAGGCCAATACTGCGATCCACGCCAGCCTCCAGCTCGGCCCGAATGTCGAGGTGCTTATGACGGTGGCGCTGGCCCACGAGAATGACGACATGCTCGGCTTCTACTGCCGAGAAATCGATCTCGATTCGATCACCCACCTGCGCCGACTCATCGAGCTGAACCTGGGCAGCAGCGACCTCCTGGAGCGCGAACTCAGCGCCTTGGTGCACGGCTAAGACACAGTCGCTACTCGAACAACGCATCCAGCGCCTGCTCCAGGCGAGTTACTGCGACCACGCTCAGACCCGGCGGTGCCTCCTTGGGCGCGTTGCCCTTGGGCACGATGGCGCGCTTGAAGCCGTGCTTGGCGGCCTCCTTGAGGCGCTCCTGGCCGCTGGGCACCGGGCGGATCTCGCCGGACAGGCCGATCTCGCCGAACACCAGCAGGTCGTGGGGCAGCGGCTTGTTGCGCAGGCTGGACATCACTGCGGCGAGCAACGCCAGATCCGAAGCGGTCTCCAGCACCTTGACCCCGCCGACCACGTTGAGGAACACGTCCTGGTCGTAGGTGGGGATGCTGCCGTGGCGGTGCAGCACGGCCAGCAGCATGGCCAGGCGGTTGGGGTCTAGCCCTAAGGTGACGCGACGCGGGTTGGCCATGTGGCTGGTGTCGACCAGCGCCTGCACCTCCACCAGCATCGGCCGCGAGCCCTCCCAGGTGGCCATCACCACGCTGCCCGGCACCTCCTCCTGGGCGCGGGTGAGGAAGATCGCCGAAGGGTTGCTGACTTCCTTGAGGCCGCGGTCGGTCATGGCGAACACGCCCAGCTCGTTGATCGCACCGAAGCGGTTCTTCACCGCGCGCAGCAGGCGCAGGCGGCCGTCCGACTCACCCTCGAAATACAGCACGGTGTCGACCATGTGCTCGAGCACCCGGGGACCTGCCAGCGCGCCCTCCTTGGTGACATGGCCGACCAGGAAGATCGCCGTGCCGCTCTGCTTGGCGAAGCGCACCAGCAGCGCCGCGCTCTCGCGCACTTGGGCGACGCCTCCGGGCGCCGACTGCAGCTGCTCGGTGAAGATGGTCTGGATCGAGTCGATCACCATCACCCGCGGCTGCTCGTGGCGGGCGGTGGCGATGATGGTTTCGATGCAGGTCTCGGTCATCACCTTGAGCTTGTCCTCCGGCAGACCCAGGCGCCGCGCGCGCATGGCCACCTGCTGCTGCGACTCCTCGCCGGTGACGTACAGCGCCGGCATGCGCTGGGCCAGGCTGCACAGGGTCTGCAGCAGGATGGTCGACTTGCCGATGCCCGGGTCGCCGCCGATCAGCACTACCGAGCCGTCGACCAGGCCGCCGCCGAGCACGCGGTCCAGCTCGCTGGAGGCGGTGGAGAAGCGCGGCGTCTCCTCGACGCTGACCTCGGCCAGGGTCTTGACGTTGGCCTGCTGCCCGGCCCAGCCACCGCGTCCGGCGGGCGTCGCCGAACTCTCCAGCACGGTTTCCACCAAGGTGTTCCAGGCGCCGCACTCGCCGCACTGGCCGGCCCATTTGGGGAAGGTCGCGCCGCACTCGGTGCAGCCGTAGATGCGCTTGGCCTTGGCCATGGAGAACTCCTCGGGCGGAAAAGCCCCGATGATAGCGCCCCGCCCCGCCCGTCGCTCGCCGTGACGCCGGCGCCCGGTGAGCTAGGATGATTGGGACAGTCCTCTCGGGAGTGATCGCCATGCCCCTCGAACACCATCCGCTGAACCGCGAATTTCCGGAATACCACCAGGCCTTGCGCGAGCTGCACGCCAGTGACGGCCAGTTCGCCCAGATGGCCCTGCATTACGAGACCTTGGACAAGCGCATCTACGCGGTGGAGGACGGCCGCGAGGCCCTCGACGACCTCACCCTGCAAGCCCTGAAGAACGAACGGGTCCAGCTCAAGGACCAGATTGCCGAGCGCCTGCGCAAGGCCAATGGCGGCTGAACCGCCACGCCGCGCATCTGTCCAATCGCCCGGGCCGGTTACACTGACCGGCCAGTCGCAACCACAGGGAGCGTCCCATGAGCATTCTGCAGGAATTCAAGACCTTCGCCGTCAAGGGCAACATGATCGACATGGCCGTCGGCATCATCATCGGCGCGGCCTTCGGTAAGATCGTCTCGTCGCTGGTCGGCGACGTGATCATGCCGCCACTGGGCATCATCATCGGCGGGGTGGACTTCTCCGACCTGGCCGTCACCCTCAAGGCCGCCGAAGGCGAAGCGCCGGCGGTGCTGCTGGCCTACGGCAAGTTCATCCAGACCATCATCGACTTCGTGATCATCGCCTTCGCCATCTTCATGGGCATCAAGGTGATCAACAAGCTCAAGCGCGAGGAGGAAGCCGCCCCGGCCGCACCACCGGCGCCCACCAAAGATCAGGAGCTGCTCAGCGAAATCCGCGACCTGCTCAGGGCGCAGCAGAACAAGTAGGCCAGCAGCACAACGCACAACGGCGCCCCTCGGGCGCCGTTGTCGTTTCCGGCCTTGTTGAGCCATACCCCCAGATGGTGTGAAAACGTCGCGAGCGCAGGTCAGGCAAGGCCTCGGCGGCCCCGCGAAATCGGCTGAGGAAGCGGAGTTTGCTGGCTGCAAATGAGCATTCCGAAGCCGATTGACTCGCTGCGCTCGCCCTGCGGGCCAGCCTCCGGCTGTTACTCCGCTTCGCTCCGTTGCAACGCAGCATGAGCAAGCGCAGCAGTTTTCACGCCATCTGGGCCGGCGGCTTGAGCAGCAGGCGGCTCACCCTGCGCTCCTTGACCTCGATCACCCGCAGCTGCCAGCCGGCGAACTCCAGGGCATCGCCGATCACCGGCAGGCGGTCGAGCAGGCTCAGGGTCAGGCCGGCGAGGGTCTGGTAGTCGTCGGTCGGCCGCGCCTGGAAGCCCAGCCGCTCGCGCAGCAGGCTGAGGTTGAGCGCGCCGCTGACCTTGTAGCCCTCGGCGCAGGACTCGATGTCCGGCCCTTCCACCTCGCTGGCATCCGGCAATTCGCCGGCGATCGCCTCGAGGATGTCGGTGAGGGTCAGCAGGCCCTGGAACTCGCCAAACTCGTTGACCACGAAGGCCACGTGGGTCGAGGCCTGGCGCATCTGCTCGAGGGCGTTGAGCACCGAGCAGCTGTCCGGCAGGTTGAGCGGCGCGCGCAGCAGATCCTCGATGTGCGGCTGCGCGCCGCGCAGCAGCTCCTTGAACAGCTCCTTCTTGTGCACGTAGCCCAGCGGCTCGTCCACCGCGCCGCCGCGCAGCACCAGCAGCCGCGAGTGCGGCGACTCGAGCAGGACCCGCTGGATCTGCTCCGGCGCAGCGTCCAGATCGACATGGTCGACCTCGTGGCGCTCGGTCATCGCCGTGCGGATCGAGCGCTCGGCCAGGTGCAGCACGCCGCTGATCATCACCCGTTCGCGACGGTCGAACAGCTCGCTCTCGCCGGCGGCGGCACCGTCGAGCATGTCGGCGATCTCCTCGCCGACCTCGTCGGGCTGCACCTTGCCACCGAGCAGGCGCAGCACCGCATGGGCGGTGCGCTCGCGGTGGCTGCGCTCGCCCTGCAGGCTGCGCTTGCGGCGAAAGCGCGCCAGCTGGTTGAACACCTCGATGAGGATCGAGAAGCCGATGGCCGCGTACAGGTAGCCCTTGGGAATGTGGAAGCCAAAGCCCTCGGCGGTCAGGCTGAAACCGATCATCATCAAGAAGCCCAGACACAGCATGATCACCGTCGGCCGCGCGTTGACGAAGGCGGTCAGCGGCTTGCTCGCCACCATCATCAGGCCGATGGAGATCATCACCGCGATCATCATCACCGACAGCTGCTCGACCATGCCCACCGCGGTGATCACCGCATCCAGCGAGAACACCGCATCGAGCACCACGATCTGCGCCACCACCGGCCAGAACTGCGCGTAGGTGCGGCTGCCAGCGCTGTGCTGAGCGTGGCCCTCGAGGCGCTCGTGCAGCTCCATGGTGGCCTTGAACAGCAGGAACACGCCGCCGAACAGCATGATCAGGTCGCGTCCGGAGAAACTCTGGCCGAGCACCTCGAACAGCGGGCTGGTCAGGGTCACCAGCCAGGCCATGCTGGCCAGCAGGCCCAGGCGCATCAGCAGCGCCAGCCCCAGACCGATCAGCCGCGCGCGGTCGCGCTGCTCGGGCGGCAGCTTGTCGGCAAGGATGGCGATGAACACCAGGTTGTCGATGCCCAGCACGATTTCCAGGACGATCAGGGTCAGCAACCCCATCCAGGCCGTCGGATCGGCGATCCATTCCATAACAGTCAGACTCTCTCAGGGATGCAACGCACGCGCAGCCGCACGCCAACGGCCAGATGGCCGGCGTGCCGAAGACGGGCGGATACAGGGAAGGCAGCCACGCAGGAAGCGCGCCGCGCAGCAGGCAAGGCAGGGGGGAAGGCCGCACGCGGGGCAAAGGCCACGGGCGGCTGACAACTATCGCTGTCCATCGACAACCATCAACAGGGAACAGGCCGGCGATGATAAGGCCTGTCGTGTATCGGTTTCATGAAAAAACGTAACCAGTTTTATGACGGGACGACGCATCACCAGTAGTTCTCCACCGCTAGCTGCCCCGGCCGCCGGCTCAGACTGAGCTGCATGCCGCGCAGTTTCAGGCGCTCGTGCAGCTCCTCGACCATCGCCGGGTTGCCGCAGAGCATCAGCCGCGAATGCTCGGGATCGAGCGTCAGCCCGGCAGCGCGCTCCAGCTCGCCGCTGTCGAGCAGCGCGGTGATGCGCGCATGCAGGCAACCGGGCACCTGTTCGCGGGTCACCACCGGCAGGTAGACGAGCTTGTCTGCCACCCCCTCCAGCCACTCGCGCCGGCCCAGCTCGACGATCAACGGCTGATAGGCCAACTCGGCGGCCGTGCGCACGCTGTAGGCCAGCACGACGCGCTCGAAACGCTGCCACACCTCGAGATCCTGGAGGATCGACAGGAAGGGCGCGACGCCGGTACCGCTGGCCAGCAGCCACAGGTCGCGGCCGTCGGGGAAGCGCTCGACGGTGAGATAGCCGTAGGCCTGGCGCTCCACCAGCAGCTCGTCGCCCACCGCCAGCTGCTTCAGCTCGCTGGTGAACTCGCCGTCCGGTACCACGATGGAGAAGAACTCGAGGAACTCGTCGTGGGGTGCAGAGACCATCGAATAGGCGCGCCAGGCGATGCAGCCGCTGGCCTTGCGCACGCCGAGGCGGGCGAACTGGCCGGCACGGAAACGAAAACCCGGATCGCGCGTGCAACGCAGGCTGAACAGGCTCGGCGACCAGCGCCACACCTCGAGCAGGCGCTGGCGGGTGAACTTCTCCTCGCTGACCGTCATACTGGCCTCCCTCTGCTGCCGCGGCCGGTGCTGCGGCAGGGCCTCCTTCATATAGCGCAAATCGCCCACCCATGCCCCAGTTCGTCACCCCCTTCGCCAGCCTCGACCTGCTGCGCCAGCCCGAGCAGCGCCACGACCCGCTGCAGGCCTTCGACGCCGCCGACGAATACCTGCTCGAGCACCTGCACCAGCAGGGCCTCGCCGCGGGCAGCCGCGTGCTGCTGCTCAACGACGGCTTCGGCGCCCTGGCCTGCGCCCTGGCGCCCCATGCCACGGTGGTCAGCAGCGGCGACTCGTTCCTCGGCGCCCTGGCGCTGCACAAGAACCTGGCGCGCAACGGCCTGGCGGCGGACGCCGTGCGGTTCGTGCCGGCCAATGCGTGCGCAGAAGGGCCGTTCGACGTGGTGCTGATCCGCGTGCCGAAGACCCTGGCACTGCTCGAGGAACAGCTGATCCGCCTGCACGGCCAGCTCGCCCCCGGCGCGCGGGTGATCGCCGCCGGCATGGTCAAGCACCTGCCGCGCGCCGCCGGCGAGCTGCTCGAGCGGTACGTCGGTCCGGTGCAGGCCTCGCTGGCGGTGAAGAAGGCGCGCCTGCTCAGCGCCCCCCCCGAGGACAAGCCGGCCCCGCAGTCGCCCTACCCGACCCGCTACCAGCTGGACAGCCCGCCGCTGCAGCTGGTCAACCACGCCAACGTGTTCTGCCGCGAGGGCCTGGACATCGGCACCCGCGCCTTCCTGCCGCACCTGCCGGTGGGCCTGGGCGAGGCGCGGGTGGCGGACCTGGGCTGCGGCAACGGCGTGCTGGCCATCGTCAGCGCACTGGACAACCCCCACGCGCAGTACCTGCTGCTCGACGAGTCGTTCATGGCCATCCAGTCTGCGGAAGCGAACTGGCGCGCGGCGCTGGGCGAGCGCCCGGTGGAGCTGCGCGCCGCCGACGGCCTGGCCGGCCAGCCGGCCGACTCGCTGGACGTGGTGCTGTGCAACCCGCCGTTCCACCAGCAGCAGGTGGTCGGCGACTTCCTCGCCTGGCGCATGTTCAAGCAGGCGCATGCCGCCCTGCGCCACGGCGGCGAACTGTGGATCGTCGGCAACCGCCACCTCGGCTACCACGCCAAGCTCAAGCGCCTGTTCCGCGAGGTCGAGCAGGTGGCGGCGACGCCCAAGTTCGTCATTCTCAAGGCGCGCAAGGGCTGAGCGCGCCGAACGAACCGCAGCGTCTCCCGCTCCCTGTGGGAGGCGCGCCCTCGCGGCGATGCGGATCGCAGGCCCGCCCCAAGGTCAAACACATCGCCCCGAGGTCGGGCCTCCCACAAGAGCGCAGCGACAGCTCCGCCACTGGGCAAAATTTCATCAGCCGGCCGCCGCTGGTATGATGCGCGCCTGCTGTTCCGGGCCCCCGCCCGGCTATTCCGATTGATGGCGACCGCGTTCGCCCTGCACTCCCACGAGCGACCGATGCCCCAGCTTGATCCGACCCCGTACGCCGCCCAGCTTGCCGAGAAGAAGGCCCGCCTGCAGACCCTGCTGGCGCCGTTCGACGCCCCCGAGCCGGAGGTGTTCGACTCGCCCGGCGAGCACTACCGCCTGCGCGCCGAGTTCCGCCTGTGGCGCGAAGGCGAGGATCGCCACTACGCCATGTTCGCCGCCGGCGACAAGCACACGCCGATCCTGCTCGAGGACTTCCCGGTCGCCAGCCAGCGCATCAATGAGCTGATGCCCCGCCTCAAGGCCGCCTGGGCCGACCCGGTGATCGGCTTCAAGCTGTTCCAGGTCGAATTCCTCACCACCCTGGCCGGCGATGCGCTGATCACCCTGTGCTACCACCGTCCGCTCGACGACGCCTGGCGGGTGGCCGCCGAGCGCGTTGCCGCCGCGCTGGGCGTCAGCCTGATCGGCCGTTCACGCGGCAAACGCATCGTCATCGGCAAGGACTATGCCGAGGAAGAGCTGCTGGTGGCCGGACGCCGCTTCCGCTACCGCCAGCCGGAGGGCGCCTTCACCCAGCCCAACGGCATCATCTGCCAGAAGATGCTCAACTGGGCCGTCGAGGTGCTCGGCGAGCGCGACGACGACCTGCTCGAGCTGTACTGCGGCAACGGCAACTTCACCCTGCCGCTGTCCACCCGCGTGCGCAAGGTGCTGGCCACCGAGATCAGCAAGAGCTCGGTCAACGCCGCGCTGGCCAACCTGGAAGGCAACGGCATCGACAATATCGAGCTGGTGCGCCTGTCCGCCGAGGAGCTGACCCAGGCGCTCAACGAGGTGCGCCCGTTCCGCCGCCTGGCCGGCATCGACCTCAAGGGCTACCAGTTCGGCAGCGTGTTCGTCGACCCGCCGCGCGCCGGCATGGACCCGGACACCTGCGAGCTGACCCGCCGCTTCGAGCGCATTCTGTACATCTCCTGCAACCCGGAGACCCTGGCCGCCAACCTCGCCCAGCTCAACGACACCCACAAGATCGTGCGCTGCGCCCTGTTCGACCAGTTCCCCTGGACCCACCACATGGAAAGCGGCGTGCTGCTGGAGCGGCGCTGAGCCCGCGACAGACGCCACAACAAACCGCAGCAGCCGGCCCCGGCGCCCCATGGCGATGCCGAGGGCCGCTGTGCTAGCTTGATCCGGATAACAACATCAGGAATACCCCCATGGCCGCAGCCACTCCGGCGCTGGAAATCCGCAACCTGCACAAGCGCTACGGCGATCTCGAGGTACTCAAGGGCATCTCGCTGACCGCCCGCGACGGCGACGTCATTTCCATCCTCGGTTCCTCCGGTTCCGGCAAGTCGACCTTCCTGCGCTGCATCAACCTGCTGGAGAGCCCGTACCAGGGGCAGATCTTCGTCGCCGGCGAGGAGCTCAAGCTCAAGCCGGGCAAGGACGGCGCGCTGGTCGCCGCCGACAACCGACAGATCAACCGCCTGCGCAGCCAGCTGGGCTTCGTGTTCCAGAACTTCAACCTGTGGCCGCACATGAGCATCCTCGACAACATCATCGAGGCGCCGCGCCGCGTGCTGGGCCTGAGCAAGGTAGAGGCCACCGAGCGCGCCGAGGCGTTGCTGGCCAAGGTCGGCATCGCCGACAAGCGCCACAGCTATCCGACCCAGCTGTCCGGCGGCCAGCAGCAGCGCGCGGCCATCGCCCGCACCCTGTGCATGGAGCCCAAGGTCATCCTGTTCGACGAGCCGACCTCGGCCCTCGACCCGGAGATGGTCCAGGAAGTGCTCAACGTGATCCGCGCGCTGGCCGAAGAGGGCCGCACCATGCTGCTGGTCACCCACGAGATGAATTTCGCCCGCCAGGTGTCCAGCGAAGTGGTGTTCCTCCACCAGGGCCTGGTCGAGGAGCAGGGGCCGCCGGACCAGGTGTTCGGCAACCCGGCCTCGGAGCGCTGCCGTCAGTTCATGTCTAGCCTCAAATAACAACTCGGCCGACGCGCCTGCGCCGCGGCCGGGCGACGGAAAGCCACTCAAGGAGCCCTACCCATGAAAATCCGCAACTCGCTGCTGGCCTTTGCCGCAGCCCTGGTCTTCGCCACCCCGGCGCTGGCCGCCGACAAGCTGCGCATCGGCACCGAAGGCGCCTACCCGCCCTTCAACCAGATCGACGCCAGCGGCAACGTGGTCGGCTTCGACGTCGAGATCGCCAAGGCCCTGTGCGTGAAGATGCAGGCCGAGTGCGAGATCGTCACCTCCGACTGGGACGGCATCATCCCCGCACTGAATGCCAAGAAGTTCGACTTCATCGCCGCCTCCATGTCGATCACCGACGAGCGCAAGCAGGCGGTGGACTTCACCGATCCCTACTACACCAACAAGCTGCAGTTCATCGCGCCCAAGTCGGTCGACTTCAAGACCGACGAGGTCAGCCTGGAGGGCAAGGTGATCGGCGCCCAGCGCGCCACCATCGCCGGCACCTGGCTGGAGGACAACCTCGGCGACGTGGTCGAGGTGAAGCTCTACGACACCCAGGAGAACGCCTACCTCGACCTCGCCTCCGGTCGGGTGGACGGCGTGCTGGCCGATAAGCTGGTCAACTGGGAGTGGCTGAAGAGCGACGCCGGCAAGGACTTCGAATTCAAGGGCGAGCCGGTGTACGACGACGACAAGATCGGCATCGCCGTACGCAAAGGCGACGACGCCCTGCGCGAGAAGCTCAACGGCGCCCTCAAGGCGATCGTCGAGGACGGCACCTACCAGCAGATCAACGACAAGTACTTCCCCTTCAGCATCTACTGAGCCGGTAGCGGCGCGTCGTCCCGGCGGCGCGCTGCCGACAAACCATGATTCCTGACCTTCAAGGCTTCGGGCCGGCGCTGGCCGCCGGCACCTGGATGACCATCAAACTGTCCGTCGCTGCCGTCAGCGTCGGGCTTGTCCTCGGCCTGCTCGGCGCCCTCGCCAAGACCTCGGGGCACCTGGCATTGCGCCTGCTCGGTGGTGGCTATACCACCTTGGTGCGCGGCGTGCCGGAAACCCTCTGGGTGCTGATGATCTACTACGGCACGGTGAGCGGCCTCAATGCCTTCGGCGCGCTGTTGGGCTACCCCGAACTGGCCCTCAATCCGTTCGCCGCCGGCACCCTGGCGCTGGGCCTATGCTTCGGCGCCTACGCCAGCGAGGTGTTCCGCGGCGCGCTGCTGGCCATTCCCAAGGGCCAGCACGAGGCGGGCCAGGCGCTCGGCCTGTCGGGCCTGTGGATCTTCTGGCGCATCACCCTGCCGCAGCTGTGGCGCACCGCCCTGCCCGGCCTTGGCAACCTGTACATGATCCTGCTCAAGGACACCGCGCTGGTGTCGCTGATCTCGCTGGAGGAAATCATGCGCAAGGCGAGCGTCGCCTCCAACGCCACCAAGGCGCCCTTCACCTTCTACATGAGCGCCGCGGCCATCTACCTCGGCCTTACCGTGATCGTCATGCTGGTCCTGCATCAGCTGGAAAAGCGCGCCGGCCGCGGCATCGCGAGGAATGAGCTATGAGCGGCTGGGAACTGCTGGTCAAATGGACCCCGAAGATGCTCGACGGCGTCGCCCTGACCCTCGAGCTGGTGGCGATCGCCGTGGTCGCCGGGCTGATCGTCGCCCTGCCCCTGGGCATCAGTCGCGCCTCGCGGCACTGGTACGTGCGCGCGCTGCCCTCGGCGTACATCTTCTTCTTCCGCGGCACGCCGCTGCTGCTGCAGCTGTTCATCGTCTACTACGGCCTGGCCCAGTTCCCGGCAGTGCGTCAGAGCGTGCTATGGCCGTTCCTGCGCGACCCGTACTGGTGCGCACTGCTGACCATGACTCTGCACACCGCGGCCTACATCGCCGAGATCATGCGCGGGGCGATCCACGCCGTGCCGGTCGGCGAGGTGGAGGCGGCCCGCGCGCTGGGCATGTCCAGACGCCAGGCGCTGTGGCACATCATCCTGCCGCGCGCCGCGCGCATCGGCCTGCCGGCCTACACCAACGAAGTGATCCTGATGCTCAAGGCCAGCGCGGTGGTCTACACCGTGACCCTCTACGACATCATGGGCATGGCCAAGACCATCAGCGCGCGCACCTACGAGCAGATGTTCTTCTTCGTCTTCGCCGGGGTGCTCTACCTGATCATCACCATCGCCCTGACCTGGATCTTCCGCGGCATCGAGCGCTGGCTGCGGGTGGACGCGGCGCGGGCGCGCTGAGGCTGGCCGTGCCCGACATTCTCCATGGCCCCCTGCTGGGCCAGCGCTTTGCCGTGCTGGATGCCTTCCTGCTCGCGCACCAGGCGCTGTGGCGCGAAAAGCCGTTCGTCCAGCGCACGTTGGGCTGGGAGGCCGCTCACCCCGCACTGGCCGGCTGGCTGCGCGGCCGCAGCCTGGAGCAGGCCGAGGCGGTGCACAACCATCCCGAACAGCTGCGGGACGCTCCGGCGCCCTTTGCCGAGCTGGCCGCCCGCAGCGCCGAGCTGGCCGCGGTCGGCCCGCTGCCGGCCAGCGCGCTGGCCAGCCTGCCGGCGTCGTTCAGCGTCGACGTGCCGGGGCGCAAGTGGCAGCAGATCGACGCCTTCGCCGCCAGCCTGGACTTCCGCCAGCCGGTCCGCCACTGGCTCGACTGGTGCGCCGGCAAGGGCCACCTCGGCCGCCGCCTGGCCCATGCCGGTACGCCGCTGACCTGCCTGGAATACGATGCCGCGCTGGTCGCCGACGGCCAGCGCCTGAGCCGGCGCCTGGCGCTGGACGCCCGGCACCTCGAGCAGGACGTGCTGGACGCCAGCGCCGAAGGCTGCCTGCTCGGCGAGCACACCCCGGTGGCCCTGCACGCCTGCGGCGCGCTGCACATGCGCCTCCTGCAGCTGGCCAGCCGCAGCGGCTGCCGCCAGCTGGCGGTGGCGCCGTGCTGCTACAACCGCATCGACGCAGAACGCTATGCCCCGCTGTCGCAGGCCGCCCAGGCCTCGACGCTGCACCTGGGCCGCGATGACCTCGGCCTGCCGCTGCAGGAAACCGTCACCGCCGGCAACCGGGTGCGCCGCCAGCGCGACCACTCGATGGCCCGCCGCTTGGCCTTCGACAGCCTGCAGCGGGAGCTGCGCGGGGTGGACGCCTACCTGCCGACTCCCTCGCTGCCGCCGGCCTGGCTGCACAAGCCGTTCGCCGACTGGTGCCGCGATCTGGCCGCGCTGAAGGGATTGCCCGAGCCGGGCGAACGGAACTGGGCCGCGCTGGAAGCCGCCGGCTGGCAGCGCCTGGCCGAGGTGCGCAATCTGGAACTGGTGCGCGGCCTGTTCCGCCGCCCGCTGGAAGTGTGGCTGCTGCTCGATCGCGCCCTGTATCTCGAAGAACAGGGCTATGCGGTGCGCCTCGGCACCTTCTGCGACTACCGCCTGACCCCGCGCAACCTGTTGCTGCTGGCCGAGCGCGACTAACCGTCAGAAACGCAAAAGGCGCCCGCAAGGGGCGCCTTCGCTACTCCAGCGGCGCCACGCGCCTGCCGATCAGGCGGCCACGCAAGGTGTGGCCGCCATCACCGTTCGGCGTCACTCCACCCCGCCACCCAGCGCCTTGAACAGGCTGATCTCGCCGCCCAGCTGGGCCAGGCGGGTATCGATCAGCCGCTGGCGGCTGACGAACAGCTGGCGCTGGGCGTCGAGCAGGGTCAGCTGGCTGTCGACGCCGGTGCGGTAGCGGGTCTCGGCCAGGCGGTAGTACTCGGAGCTGGCCTCGACCAGATCGCGCTGCGCCGCGAGCTGCTGGTGGTAGGTGCCGCGCGCGGCCAGCCCGTCGGCGACCTCGCTGAACGCGATCTGGATGGCCTGCTCGTACTGCGCCACCTGGATGTCCTTCTGCAGCTTGGCGTAGTCGAGATTGGCCTTGAGGCTGCCGGCGGTGAAGATCGGCAGGTTGATCTGCGGCTGGAACAGCCAGGTACCGCTGCCGCCCTTGAACAACCCGGACAGCTCGGTGCTGGTGGTGCCGGCCTTGGCGGTCAGGCTGATGCTGGGGAAGAACGCCGCGCGCGCCGCGCCGATATCGGCGTTGGCCGCCTTGAGCGCATGCTCGGCCTGGAGGATGTCCGGGCGGCGCTGCAGCAGCTCGGAGGGCAACCCCACCGGCAGCTCGGCGAGCACGGCCTGATCCAGCGCCTGCGCTGCCGGCAGGTCGGCCGGCACGCCGCTGCCGAGCAGCAGCTGCAGGGCGTTGCCGTCCTGGGCGACCAGGCGGGTGTACTGGGCGACGCTGACCCGCGCGCCCTCCACCGCGGTGCGTGACTGCTGCAGCTCCAGCGCCGAAGCCACGCCGACGTCGAAGCTGCGCTGGGTCAGCGCATGGCTCTGCGCGTAGGTCTTGAGGGTTTCCTCGCTCAGCGTGAGCAGCTCGCGGTCGGCCTGCAGGGTCAGCCAGGCGTTGGCTACGCTGGCCACCAGGCTGATCTGCGTGGCGCGCTGCGCCTGCGCGGTGGCGAAGTACTGCTCCATGGCCGCCTGGTTCAGGCTGCGCAGGCGGCCGAACAGGTCCAGCTCCCAGGCGCTGACGCCGAGGCTGGCGCCGTATTCGCCATTGGTTTCGGCCTGGCCGGTACGCGTCAGGTCGGCCGGCAGACGCTGGCGGGTGCCGCTGGCATTGGCGTCGACCTGCGGGAACAGCTCGGCGCGCTGGATGCGGTACAGCGCCTGGTAGGCCTCGACGTTGAGCGCGGCCACGCGCAGGTCGCGATTGTTGTCCAGCGCCTGCTCGATCAGCCGCTGCAGCGCCGGATCGCGGAAGAAGCTGCGCCACTCGGGCAGCGCCGCCGCCGGCGTGCCGGCCTCGCGGTAGGCCGCGCCCACCGGCCAGGCATCAGCCACCGGTGCTTGCGGGCGCTGGTAGTCGGGGATCAGCGAGCAGCCGCCCAGCGCCAGGACGATGCTCAGGGTCAGGATCGACTTGTTCACTGCGCGGACTCCTTCTCGGCCTGCACTGCCGGCTTGCGTTTGCGTTCGGTCAGCGAGCAGACCAGCACGTAGAACAGCGGGATCCAGAAGATCGCCAGCACCAGCGCGGAGAGCATGCCGCCGATCACCCCGGTGCCGATGGCGTGCTTGCTGCCGGCGCCGGCGCCGCTGGAAATGGCCAGCGGCACCACGCCGAGGATGAACGCCAGCGAGGTCATCACGATTGGTCGCAGACGCATGCGGCAGGCCTGTGCCGCGGCGTCGACCAGGCTCATGCCCTGCGCATGCAGCGACTTGGCGAACTCGACGATGAGGATCGCGTTGCGCGCCGACAGGCCGATGGTGGTGAGCAGGCCGATCTGGAAGTACACGTCGTTGGACAGCCCGCGCCCGTAGGTGGCCAGCAGCGCGCCGATGATCCCCAGCGGCACCACCAGCATCACCGAGAACGGAATCGACCAGCTCTCGTACAGCGCCGCCAGGCAGAGAAACACCACCAGCAGCGACAGCGCATACAGCGCCGGCGCCTGGCCGCCGGCCAGACGCTCCTCGTAGGACAGCCCGGTCCAGGCAATGCCCACCCCCGGCGGCAGCTCGGCGGCGAGTTTCTCGACCTCGATCATCGCCTCACCCGAGCTGTAGCCCGGCGCCGCGGCGCCCAGCACCTCCATCGCCGGCACGCCGTTGTAGCGCGACAGCTTGGGCGGACCATAAATCCACTGGCCACTGGCGAAGGCGCTGAACGGCACCATCTGGCCCTCGGCGTTGCGCACGAACCACTTGTCGAGATCCTCGGGGTCCATCCGCGCGTCGGCATCTCCCTGCAGGTAGACCTTCTTCACCCGACCGCGGTCGATGAAGTCGTTGACGTAGCTGCCACCCCAGGCAATCGACAGGGTCTGGTCGATCTCGGACAGCGCCACGCCTTGGGCGCGCGCCTTCTCGTCGTCGATCAGCAGCTGGTACTGCGCCTCGTCACGCAATCCGTTGGCGCGCACCCCGGCCAGCTTGGGATTCTGCCCGGCCAGCTGGAGGAACTGGTCGCGCGCTGCGGTCAGCACCTGGTGGCCGACGCCGGCACGGTCCTGGATGAACACGTTGAAGCCGGTGGCGTTGCCCAGTTCCATCACCGCCGGCGGGGCGAAGGCGAACACCAGCGCATCGCGGAAGCCGAAGAAGCGCTGCTGGGCACGCTGCGCCAGCTCGAACACACCCTGTCCCGGCTCGCTGCGCTCGCTCCACGGCTTGAGGTTGATGAACGCCATGGCCGAACTCTGCCCGCGACCGGCGAAGTTGAAGCCGTTGACGGTGAACACCGAGCTGACCACGTCGCCCTCCTCCTCGAGCAGGTACTCGCGCATCTGGCGAACCACCTCGTAGGTACGCTCGGCGCTGGAGCCGGCCGGGGTCTGCACCTGGGTGAACAGCACGCCCTGGTCTTCCTCGGGAAGGAAGGTGGTGGGGATCTTGGTGAACATCCACGCCATGATGGCGACGATCACCAGGTACATCAGCAGGTAGGGTGCCTTGCGCTTGAGCACCGCCTTGACGCCGCGCTCGTAGCCGTCGACGCCGCGCTGGAAGTTGCGGTTGAACCAGCCGAAGAAGCCGCCCTTGTGGTGATGCTCGCCCTTGGCGATCGGCTTGAGCAGGGTCGCGCACAGTGCCGGGGTGAAGATCAGCGCCACCAACACCGACAGCACCATGGCCGAGACGATGGTGATCGAGAACTGCTGGTAGATCACCCCGGTGGAGCCGGGGAAGAATGCCATCGGCACGAACACCGCCGACAGCACCAGGCCGATGCCGACCAGCGCGCCCTGGATCTGCCCCATCGACTTGCGGGTGGCCTCCAGTGGCGACAGCCCCTCCTCGCTCATCACCCGCTCGACGTTCTCCACCACCACGATGGCGTCGTCCACCAGCAGGCCGATGGCCAGGATCATGGCGAACATGGTCAGGGTGTTGATGCTGAAGCCGAAGGCCGCGAGGATGCCGAAGGTGCCGAGCAGCACCACCGGCACCGCCAGGGTCGGGATCAGCGTGGCGCGGAAGTTCTGCAGGAACAGGTACATCACCAGGAACACCAGGGCGATGGCCTCGAACAGGGTCATCACCACGCCCATGATCGACGCCGAGATCACCGGCGTGGTGTCGTACGGATAGACCGCCTTCATCCCCGGCGGGAAGAACGGCTCCAGATCGGCCAGGGTCTGGCGCACCGCCGCCACGGTATCCAGCGCGTTGGCGCCGGTGGCCAGCTTGACCGCGATGCCGGTGGCCGGCAGGCCGTTGTACTCGGCGCTGATGCTGTAGTTCTCGCCGCCCAGCTCGACGCGGGCGACGTCCTTGAGGCGCACCTGCGAGCCGTCGGCATTGACCTTGAGGAGGATGTCGCGGAACTGCTCGGGGGTCTGCAGGCGGGTCTTGCCGATGATGGTGGCGGTCAGCTGCTGGCCCGGCGAGGCCGGCAGGCCGCCGAGCTGGCCGGAGGAGATCTGCACGTTCTGCGCCTGGATGGCGCTCTTCACATCCACCGGGGTCAGCGCGTAGTTGTTCAGCTTCGCCGGATCCAGCCAGATGCGCATGGCGTACTGGGCGCCGAACACCTGGAAGTCGCCCACTCCCGGGGTCCGCGACAGCGGATCCTGGATGTTGGAAACGATGTAGTCGGCCAGGTCGTTGCGGTCCATGCTGCCGTCTTCGGAAACCAGGCCGATCACCAGCAGGAAGTTGCGCACCGCCTTGGTCACCCGGATGCCCTGCTGCTGCACTTCCTGCGGCAGCAGCGGGGTGGCCAGCTGCAGCTTGTTCTGCACCTGCACCTGGGCGATGTCCGGATCGGTGCCCTGGTTGAAGGTGGCGGTGATGGTCATGCTGCCGTCGGAGTTGCTCTCCGAGGCGATGTAGCGCAGGCCGTCGATCCCGTTGAGCTGCTGTTCGATCACCTGCACCACGGTGTCCTGCACCGTCTGCGCCGAGGCGCCCGGATAGCGCACGGAAATGCCCACCGCGGGCGGGGCGATGCTCGGGTACTGGTTGATCGGCAACTTGAGGATCGACAGACCACCGGCCAGCATGATCACCAGGGCGATCACCCAGGCGAAGATGGGCCGGTCGATAAAGAATCTCGACATGACAGCGCTCCCTTAACGGCTCTGAGCCGGCTGCTGGGCAGGCTTCTGTTCAGTCGGCTGGGCCACGGTGGCACCCGACAGTGCCGGCACATTGCTCGCCGGCTTGACCTGTACCTCGACGCCCGGCTTGATGAACTGCAGGCCCTCGGTGATCAGCCGGTCACCCGGCTGCAGGCCCTCGCTGACCAGCCAGAAGCTGCCGGCAGTACGCTCGGCCTTGAGGACCCGCGGCTCCACCTTGTTGTCGGCGTTGACCACCATCGCGGTGGCCTCGCCCTTGGCGTTGCGTGCCACGCCCTGCTGCGGAGCGAGGATCGCCGCCGCCTTGCCGCCGGTCTGCAGCTGCGCCTGGACGAACATCCCCGGCAGCAGCACCTGCTCCGGGTTGGGGAACACCGCGCGCAGCACCACCGAGCCGGTGCCCTGGTCCACCGACACCTCGGAGAACTCCAGACGCCCGGCATGGGCGTAGGTGCTGCCATCGGCCAGGGTCAGGTTCACCTTCGCCGCGCCGCCGATCTGCTCCAGCTGGCCGCTGGCCAGTTCGCGACGCAGGCGCAGCAGCTCGCTGGCCGACTGGGTCACGTCCACATAGATCGGATCGAGCTGCTGGATCTGCGCCAGCGCCTGGCTCTGCCCGTTGTTCACCAGCGCGCCCTCGGTCACCGCCGAGCGACCGACGCGCCCGCTGATCGGCGCCAGCACCTTGGTGTAGCGCACGTCGATGCGCGCCTTCTCCAGCGCCGCCTCGGCCTGCAGCTGTGCCGCGCGCGCCTCGTCGTACTGCTGACGGCTGACCGCCTGGTCGGCGACCAGCACCTTGTAGCGCTCGGCCAGCGAACGGCTGGACAGCACGCTGGCCTCGGCACTCTTCAGGGTCGCCTGATAGATCGCCGGATCGATCTGGTACAGCTGCTGGCCAGCCTTGACCTCGCTGCCTTCCTTGAACAGACGCTTCTGCACGATGCCGTCGACCTGCGGACGCACCTCGGCCACCCGATAGGCCGCGGTACGGCCCGGCAGCTCGGTGGTCAGGGTGAACGGCTGGGCCTCGAGGGTCACCACCCCCACCTGCGGGGCGGGGCGAGCCTGCGGCCCGGCCGCGTCCTCTTTGCCACAGCCGGCCAGCAACAGGAGCGACGACAGGGCGACAAGACCCAGCGCCGCGCGTGCGGATGCGCTATTCATCGGAAAGCCTCGAATTCGTGTGCACAAGCAAGGGAATGAGTGGGGGAGAGGTTGAATCTCCAAGACTTGCCAATATACTTACATTCGCGACTGTTTGCAAGCGCGCGACTGTTACAATTTTCGCTCAGCATTACCAAACCGCCCCGACCGGCGCATGAGAATCCCGATGGCCCGCAGAACAAAAGAAGAAGCCGAAATCACCCGCCAGCAGATCCTCGACAGCGCCGAACGCGTGTTCGCCGCCAAGGGCGTGGCCCACACCACCATGGCCGACATCGCCGCCGATGCCGGCGTGTCGCGCGGCGCCCTGTACTGGCACTTCACCAGCAAGACCGACATTTTCCATGCAATGTTCAACCGCCAGCATGACGCCAACAAGGTCGTCTGCGCCGCCGCCCGCGATCCCGAGGAACCCGACCCGCTGGGCCAGATGCGCAGCATCCTCAGCCACTTCCTGTGCAAGGTGGTGGAAGACCCACAGCAGCGCCGGGTCAGCGAAATCCTCCACCACAAGTGCGAACTGGCCGGCGAGCAGGCCGACCTGCGCCAGCATCTGCAGGCCACCGGCGACGATATCGACCAGGACATCGCCCTGTCCCTGCGCCATGCCGTGCAGCGTGGCCAGCTGCCCGCCGACCTCGACCTTCGCCGCGCAGCCATCGCCGTGCACGCCTACATCCACGGCCTGATCAACAACTGGCTGCTGCGTCCCGACAGCTACCCCCTCGACCGCGAAGCCGGAGCCCTGGTGGATGCCCTGCTCGACATGCTCCGGTTCAGCCCGGCGTTGCGCCATAAGCCATAGATTCAACCGACAAACACCTGCTGCCGATGCCAGGCGAGGAACTCGACGCTGGGCATGAAGCGCTCGGGCAACTCGATCTGCCGGCCGGCCAGCGGCCAGAACACCTCGCGGGCGAAGGGCTCGCCGCGCTGGCGCAACTGCTCGGAGAGCGTGATGGTGAAGTCGTCCTCAAGGGTAATCAGCCCCTGATCGAACGCCCGGTCGTGCAAGGCCGACAGACACAGGCCATTGGCCGGGTTCAGGCGATTCGCCTGGTCCGCACTCCAGGGCACGATATGGCTGGCCAGCAGCAGCCGCGGCTCGCTCAAACCGGACATGCAGCAGCGCCCGCGATAACTACCGAGCACCGCGCGGCGGAAGAACTGCTGCTTGATGCGCTGTTCGACCAGCACCTGGCGGGTGGCGCCGGTGAAGTCGGCAAGCGCCAACCCGTCGCCGGCCTCGTCCCGCTCCAGGTCGTCAGCCGGCATGTTGTGTTCACTGCGCAAGGCGGCGAGCAGGCCGGAGCACTCCAGCGCCAGACCTTCCCAGTCGGCATGGAACTGCGCCCAGATGGCTTTATCCAGGTTGGAAGCCCCTGTCAGCCCCTTGCGCCCGCTGGCGGTAATCACCGGATCGAGGCTGGCCAAATTGCTCAGCTTGTACGCCACCGCCCCCGGTGAGCGACCAATCAGCCCGGCCAGCTCGATCACTTCCGGAGTTCGCTGATCCAGACGGCCGAAGGGCAGTTGGCAATACAGATGCAACGCCAGCTTGACGTGATCTGCCGGCCATAAATTCTTGCGCATATTGCCGCCTCCCTGCTGATTACAACGACTCACATAGTTCAGTTGAGCAACTCAAACTCCACGCTCATCGGCGCACTGCCGCTATGGCAGCGGTAACGAACCGGGCCGTGATAGGTGAAAGGTGCGGCCTTGCCTGCTTGCTTGCGATCCTCACGGACAAACAAGTGCACGCTCAGCCCGCGCTTTTCATGCTCGATGATTTCCCGGCCACGCTTATTATCGGGCGTAGTCGAATTTTGGCTTTGCCAGTGAAAGGTGCGCTCGTCGATCCAGTGATCCAGATAACGGTGCTCTTCGGCCTTGCCCTGCTTGTTCAGGGTCACCAGCAATACGTGGGACTTAGCCTCGGCCAGGAACACGTGCCCGACATTCCAACTGCCAGTATTGAACTCCACGCCGAACAACGGCGGAATCTCCTCGCGCATCAGCCGTTGCCCCACCGCCATTTCCAGCGGATCGAGCACTGCCCTGAGGCGGGCAAAAGTGCGCAGTTGCTCGCGCAACTCTTCGGTCACCGGCATATCGGCGTAGTCGGGGTTGTTGGCGCGCAGCACGTAGCTGCCGTCGCGCTCCTTGAGGATGACCCGTAGCAGGTATTGGTTGTCACCGGCACCGTCCTGGCGCTCTATGGCCATGATCGAGCCGGTGATGGAGCCCGCACTGCTCGGGTTGATCTGCTCCAGCAGCAGGTAGTCGCCATCATTGATGGGATTTTTGCCGCCATTCATCGAGTTGCCCGAGGCGCGGGCGATGAAGTGGCGGGCGGGATCGAGACGGCCATGCCCTTCGCCGAGGAATCGGTACTCCTCGCAATCGGCCGTGCCGGTCTTGAAGTGGCCGCAGGCAATTTTCAGGTTGGGGAAGAACGGCAATTCGGTGCCAGGGCGCTCAATTGGGACTGGCGGATCCCCGGGTTTCTCAGGCACCACGTAGGCTGCCAGGCGGTAGTCCAGCAGCTCCTGCAGTAACTCGGCCAATACGGGCGCCTGCGCCTCGGCCACCGCCCGCGTGGGGCGCAGCGCTTCGCCGTCGATACGGAAAAATACCCGCTCGCCGGGTTTGCGCGGACCGCCCGTCCAGGCGGCGACGGGATGGTCTAGCCAGTGACGCTGCCATGGCGCATCCACACCGCTATTCCCCTGACGCAACACTGCTGGCAGATCCGCCAGCAACGAGCGGCGGCGCTGCAGCGTCTGCCAGCCGCGCGCGGCCAAGGCGCTCAAGGACGGCGCCACGCGCCAGCCGTCCAGCTCCTGGAAAGCCTCCAGCAAGAGGATCTCAAGGCTGCCGGCGACTTTGCGCACCTCAACTTCCGCCAGGAGCACGTGCTGGGCGCTCAGCACCTCGCATTCGCTTGCAGTCAGATCGCCCATCGCCTCGACCAGCGCGAACCAGGAACCGAACTGCTTGCGCATCTCGGGCAAGCTGGCGCCGAAGCGATAGAACTCGGTCAGGCTCGGCCGCCGCCCCAGCCCTTCACGCAGCGCCTGGTAATCCTTCTGCACGCCCTCACCATCCAGGGCCTTGAGGAAGTCGATCAACTGCAGGTCGTAATAGATGAAACAGCCGTCCGGCAATTCCAGGCGATGATCTTCGGCCGCACGCGCATAGTCGGCCAATTGCCGATGATTCATGCTGCGACCCATCAACGCCTGCGGCTTGTGCAGGAAGCTCTGGTGGTTGCCGATAAAGTCGAGCACCACCAACTGCTCTTTACCCTGGGCCTTACGCAAGCCTCGACCCAGTTGCTGCAAAAAGAGGATTTTCGATTCGGTCGGGCGCAGCATCATCACCGTATCGATGGCCGGCAGGTCGACGCCTTCGTTGAACAGGTCCACCGAAAAGATCGTTTGTAGCCGACCGTCAGCCAATTGCTCCAGCGCTTCGCCACGCGACAAGGGCGACGCGGCATATACCGCAGCGGCCCGGACCCCCTGCTGCTGGAAATACTCGGCCATGAACTCGGCATGCCGAATCGATACACAGAACGCCAGCGTCTTGCTCTGCGCGTGGCTGCGCCAGATTTTCAAAGCATGGCGGGCACGACTCAGGGTCGCCAATTTGCTGCTCAGCTGCGCGGGGTCGAAACGGCCGTTGCGCCAGGGGATTTCCGCGTAATCCACGCTATCGTCGAACACCCCGTAATAGTGGAACGGCGCGAGCAACTGGCTGTGGATGCCGGTGAACAAGTCGCGAGTGAATACCAGGTTGCCGTCGCACAGGGAAAGAATATCCGACTGGTCGGTACGATCCGGCGTGGCGGTCAGGCCGAGCAGGAAGCTCGGCGCAAAGTGGTTGAGCAGGCGGTGATAGGTCGGCGCGGCGGCATGGTGAAATTCATCGATCACCACGTAATCGAAGTGCTGCGGTACGAAGCGTTCGAGATGGGCGACGCGGCCCAGGGTCTGCACCGAAGCGCACAGCACATCCACCTGGCTATCGCGCTGCTGGCCCCGATAAAAACCAACCCGCGCGGTCGGCCGAATGCGCAGGAAGGTTTCCGCCGCCTGATTGAGGATCTCCTCGCGATGAGCGACGAACAGCACCCGCCGCGCGCCGAACTGCTCGGCATCGAAGGCGGCCAGCCAGGTCTTGCCCAGACCGGTGGCGAGTACCACCAGGCCGCGGCGGTAGCCCTCGGCACGACTGCGCAGCAGGGCCTGCAGCGCCTCGACCTGGATGGCGCTCGGCTGCGGTGTCGGCTCTTGCTCCTGACTCCCCGGCGCAATCGCCCGTGGCGGCGGGATGCGCCGCGCTTCGTAGGCGTCGATCCAGGCATCGGACAGCGGCCTGGCCCGCGGGTGGGCGAACAACTCGTCGAAACGCCGGCGCGCCTCGAGAAAACCCGCATCGCCCGGATAGTCGATGCGGTAGTTCCACTCCAGGCCATCCTGCAGCGCCTGACGGCTGATATTGCTGGAGCCGATAAAGGCCTGGCCGCGTAACGGGCCGTGCTGATCCACAGCGGCGAACAGGTAAGCCTTGATATGGAAGCTGCTGCCGGCGCTTTCATAGACGCGCACCTCGGCGCCCTGCTCTTGCAGCAGCATCAAGCGGCGCAGCGCGTCGGGATCGGTGATGTCGAGATAATCGCTGGTGATGATGCGCAACCGCGCCGGCCCCAGTGCCGCAGAGATCTCGTCGCTGCGCGTCAACGCGCCCAGCAAGTCCGGCAACAGCAGGCGCAGACCGGTGCTTTTGACGAAGGCCACCGCCATGTCGATTTCGCTGGCGGCGTTGATCGCTGCGCACAGGTGCGGCAGGAAATGATCGGCTTCGCCGCCAGTGACCAGGCGTGCCGGCGCGCTGACGGCGCTGGCGCTGCGGTGCTCGGAAGGGTCCCACTTATCGTTCACGCGTCACGTCCTTGCCCTGCTGCACTCCCATCGAGCGGCCATGCTATCACTCCGCCAGCCCCCTGATCCCCACCAGCAGCGCCCTCAGCACCGCGCTCCAGCGGATGCAGACGGCCAACCTGGAAGCCATGCACAACTGCAGTCCGGCGCGTCCCTCTTGCCTGGCCGGCGAACATGGCCAACACTCGCCACCAGCGGCGGCGCAGTTTGGCGCGGCCTTATCCAATGATCGAAAGTGCGAGTATCACCATGTCGGACAGAACAGGTAGCAGCGCCAGCTACAGGCAGCGCGAGTCGGGGTATCGGGACAAGGCCCTGAAGATGTATCCGTGGGTCTGCGGACGCTGCGCGCGGGAATTCGCCTATTCCAACCTGAGCCAGCTGACGGTCCACCATATCGACCACAATCACGACAACAATCCGGCCGATGGCAGTAACTGGGAGTTGTTGTGCCTGTACTGCCATGACCACGAGCATTCCAAGTATTCGATCTACAACGGCGAAAACGGCAGCGCGGTGATTCCCGGCGAGAAGTCGCCGCAGGTGAAGCACAATCCGTTCGCCAATCTGAAGTCGCTGATCGACGAAAAGAAGTAACTCGCCGAGCGACCGCCGCCCCCGGCCGCGGTGTCGACCAGTGGCACTGAAACCCCTCGCCACCCAGCTGGTTTTCCCGCTGGGCCAGCGGCGCTCCTGTTAACATGCGCGCCAACCAGAATGACCAGGAACAATTCCATGCAAGAGCACGAAAAGCCGCTCGACGAAGCGGAAATCGATGAACTGAACGAGCTGCTGTTCAGCTACTCGGAAAAGGTCGAGCAGGACCATGCCAAGGACAGCCAGGAAGTGGACTGCGTGTTCAGCATTTCCGAGCTGGACGGCTTTCTCACCGCGGTGCTGACCGGGCTCAACCCGATTTCGCCGTCGGAATGGCTGCCGGCGCTGTGGCGCGGCAAGCTGCCGAAGTTCGAGTCGGAAGCCGAACTGCAGAAGCTAACCGACCTGCTGATGCGCCACATGAACGCGCTGGCCAACAGCCTGTTCGAGGACCCGGAAAGCTTCGCGCCGATCTACGAGATCAGCGAGGAGGACGGCAGCGAGGAAGTGGTGGTCGACGAGTGGTGCTACGGCTACATGCGCGGCGTCGAGCTGCGCGAGAAGGACTGGGCAACCCTGCAGGAGGCGCAGCCGGAACTGCTGCTGCCGTTCATGCTGCTCAGCGGAGCCTATTCGCTGGAAGGCGAAGAGGAAGTCACCGAGGAGGAGCGCGAAGAGATGCGTGAAAGCCTGCCGGATCTGGTCTTCGCCATTCGCGATTTCTGGATGACCGAGGCGGAAAAGCCCAAGGCACCGAAGACCGGCCGCAACGATCCGTGCCCGTGCGGCAGCGGCAAGAAGTTCAAGCAGTGCTGCCTGCACTGATGTCGCACTGACATTTCGCTGAATGCGCCTATTCTCCCTCGCCCATTGCGGCGAGAAGGGGAATAGGTGTTGGCCGCTACCCGCTCCTTCTATTGACGGCCGGCAACAGTCTCTATAAAAAGCATCACCTCAGGAAACTCTGAGGAAGTAGTCATTCCCGCCCAGGCGGGAATCCAGAAGGCCCGTGGCAGCTGGGCTTCCGCCTGTGCGGGAGCGACGACAAGTGGTTTTTCAGACTTCCCCTTAATCCGTGGCGAAAATAGGCGCAAGGAGTGCGCGGATTTCGCGTACCCGGATATTCTTCTTATTGCAGACCTCCCCTATCCACCCGGAGAAATTTGATGTCCAAACTGTTGGAATTCCGCAAGGCCGAACAGGCCCTCAGGGAACAACTGGCGCGCCTGGAATCGCTCAAGCATGACAAAGAACTCGAGCGCGAAATCGAGTTTGAAGACAAGCTCAAATCGCTGCTGAAGGAATACGGCTTCAAGCTGCAGAACATCGTCGACATTCTCGACCCGCAGCCGATCCAGATTGCCGAACTCGAAGTTGGCCGGCGCGTGCGCAAGACGCAGATCTGGACCAACCCGATCACCGGCGAAGTGCTGCAAACCAAGAGCGGCAACAACAAGACGCTCAAGGCCTGGAAAGCCGAACACGGCGAGAAGTTCGTCAGCACCTGGCTGCAGAAGGACTGAGACCCGCGCGGTCTCGACCTGCACGACCGCTGCCCCGGCGCCGACCCGCAGCGCCGGGCGCCGGGCGCCGCCGCCCCTGCGACGCTCGGCCGGTAGCCTGGCACGCGCTTTTCTCGCACACTGGCGGCCCTCCACACCGACCCTGTCAGGGAGTGATTCGTGTCGCCTGCCGCCTTGCGTCTTCGCCCTGCCCTCTTCCTTGTCCTCCTGCCGCTGATGCTGCTGGCGTGGTTCGCCTGGCGCCACTGGCAAGGCCCGCTGCTGCCCGCCTATCAGCTGGAGCTGCGTCCGCTGGTGCAGCGCGTGGTGGCCAGCGGCGAGGTGAGCAGCCAGTCGCTGGCGCGCATCGGCAGCGAGCTGACCGGGGTGATCAAGACCCGCCGTGTGCGCGAGGGCGATCTAGTCCAGCCGGGCGACCTGCTGCTGGAGCTGCACGACGACGAACAACAGGCCCGCCTGCGCGAAGCCGAGGCGGCGCTGCGCCAGCTGACCGACTCCAGCCGGCCGCAGGCGCTGGCGGCGCTGCGTGAAGCGCAGAGCAATCTCGACCAGGCCAGCCGCGAACGCCAGCGCCGAGAGGCGCTGTTCGCCCGCCAGCTGCTCTCCGCCGAGGCCCGCGAGCAGGCGCGCCGCGCCGAAGTGAGCGCCCGCGAGGCCCGCGCGCGCGCCGAACTGGCCGCCGCCGCGCTGGCCAGCGACGGCAGCGAGGAACAGGTGCTGCGCCAGCGCCTGGAGCAGGCCCGCGCCACCCTGGCCAAGACCCGCATTCATGCCCAGGTCGCCGGCACCGTGCAGACGCGCAATGTCGAGCCGGGCGATCTGGTGCGTCCCGGCGACACCCTGCTGGAGATCGCCCGCGCCGGCAGCCGCGAGATTCTCCTGCCGCTTGACGAGAAGAACCTCGCCCCGGTGGCCCTCGGGCAGAGCGCGCGCATCGTCGCCGACGCCTGGCCCGGGCGGGTGCTGGCGGCCCGCGTCAGCTATATCGCCCCGGCGGTGGATACCGCCCGCGGCACCGTGGACGTGCACCTGGACCTCATCGAGCCGGCCGATTTCCTGCGCCAGGGCATGACCGTATCGGTGAACATCGACACCGCACGCCGCGAGCGCGCCCTGGTGATCGCCAACGATGCCCTGCGGCGGATCGCCGGCGAACGCGCCGAGGTGCTGCGCGTGCAGGACAACCGCGTGGAGGCGGTGAGCGTGCGGCTCGGTCTGCGCAGCACCGCGCTCAGCGAGGTGCTCGACGGTCTGAGCGAGGGCGACCAGGTGCTGGTCGCCGACGCCGAGCCCGGCCAGCGCGTGCGCCTCGCCCTGCAGGCGCTGCCCGCCGGCGTGACGGAGTAAGCCGGTGCACCTGCTCGACTCGCTGTGGACCGAGTGGAAGATCGCCCTGCGCTTTCTCGCCGACAACCGCATGCAGACCCTGCTGATCATCGTCGGCATCGGCGTCGGTTCGGCGGTGATCGTCTTCATTACCGCACTGATCACCGGCCTGCAGGCCAACGTCATCGAGCGCACCCTCGGCACCCAGGCGCACATCCGCATCCTGCCACTGGACGAGGTCAACCGCGTGCTGCCGGCGGCCGACGGCGCGCTGGCGCTGATCCTGGAAAACCCGCGCGCCCAGCGCCTGCGCTCGATCAGCAACTGGCAGGACGTGCGCGACGCCCTCGACGGCCAAACTCAGCTGCTCGCCGTGTCGCCGCTGATCAGCGGCCCGGCCATTGCCCGCCGCGGCGTGGCGCGCGCCTCGGTGGCGCTGATGGGCATCGACCCCGTGCGCTACCAGCGCATCATCCCGATCGCCGAGGACCTGATCGCCGGGCACTTCACGGTCGGCGCCGGGCACGCGGTGATCGGCAAGGAGCTGGCCGACGACCTGGGCCTCGGCATCGGTGACAAGCTGCGCCTGGACGCCGGCGAGGGCCGCGAGACGATCGTCGATATCGCCGGCATCTTCGAGCTGGGCGTGCGCGAGCTGGATTCGCGCTACGTCTACCTCGACCTCAAGCAGACCCAGACCCTGCTCGACCTGCCCGGCGGGGTGACGGTGATCGACACCACGGTGCGCGACATCTTCGAGGCCGAAACCATCGCCGCCCGCCTGGCGCGCCTCACCGGCCTGCAGGCGGAAAGCTGGATGGCCACCAACGGCCAGCTGCTCAACGCGCTGCGCTCGCAGACCATGACCACGCAGATGATCCGCCTGTTCGTCGGCCTGTCAGTGGCCTTCGGCATCGCCAGCGTGCTGGCGGTGAGCGTGGTCCAGCGCACCCGCGAGATCGGCATCCTGCGCGCCATGGGCAGCCCGCGCGGGCAGATCCTGCGCGTGTTCCTGCTCCAGGGCGGCCTGCTCGGCCTGGCCGGCTCGGGCCTCGGCGGACTGGTCGGCTGGTCGCTGGTCCAGGTGTTCAACATCTTCGGCCCGGGGCTGTTCTTCATCCCCACCGACCCGACGCTGATTCCCGTGGCCATGGCGGTGGCGACCGTCACCGGCGTGCTGGCCGCCGCGGCGCCGGCGCGGCGCGCGGCCCGTCTCGATCCGGCGGTGGCGATCCGTTATGTCTGAGTTGACCCATGGCTTCACCGATGGCGAGGAAGTGCTTCGTCTGGAGCGCCTGCGCAAGACCTACAACCCCGGCACGCCGCTGGAGCTGGAGGTGCTGCACGCGCTCGACCTGCGTCTGGTGCGCGGCGAACTGGCGGCGCTGATCGGCCCGTCCGGCTCGGGCAAGAGCACCCTGCTCAACGTCATCGGCCTGCTCGACTCGCCCAGCGCCGGCGAGCTGTACCTGCTCGGCCAGCCGACCCGGGCGATGGACGACGAACAGCGCACCCATCTGCGCAACCAGGTGATCGGCTTCGTGTTCCAGTTCCACCACCTGATTCCGGCGTTCAGCGTGCTGGACAACGTGCTGATGCCGCTGATGATCCGCCACGGCAAGCCGACGCCGACCGACATCGAGCGCGCCCGGGAGCTGCTGGACGCGGTCGGCCTCGCCGATTTCGCGCAGAAGAAGGCCAACCAGATTTCCGGCGGCCAGCAGCAGCGAGTGGCCATCGCCCGCGCCCTGGTCACCCAGCCGGCGCTGCTGCTGGCCGACGAACCCACCGGCAACCTGGATACCAAGACTGCGGAAGGCGTGTTCGAACTGTTCCGCCGCTTCAACCGCGAGTTCGGCTGCGCGGTGCTGGTGGTCACCCACGACCCGCGTCTGTCGGCCAGCTGCGCGCGCACCATCCAGCTGGTGGACGGCAGCATCGTCAGCGATCAGATGAATCCGTAGGGCAACTCGCGCGGCGATTGCCCAGCACCGACGATGGCCAAGGCTGCGCCGTTGACCTCCCTGCGAGTTGGCAAGGCCCTACAGCACGCGGAAATTCTTGAACTGCCAGGGATCGTCGGCGTCGAGATCCTCGTCGAACAGCCGGCCGCGGCCCTCGAGCGGGGTCCAGTCGCTGTACACGCCGAGCAGCTCGCCGAGGTAGGGCCGGCAGAAGTCGAGGATCTCGGCGAAGGGCAGCTCGTCCGGCTCGACCACCCCGCACGCCGGATTGCGCATCGTCCAGAGCATCCCGGCAAGCACCGCCGCCGTCACCTGCAGGCTGGTCGGGCTGTTGGCCGGGCACAGCGCCCGCGCCTGCTCGACCGACAGCCGCGAGCCGTACCAGTAGGCACCGCCGTCGTGGCCCATCAGCAGCACGCCCAGTTCGTCGACGCCGCTGAGCAGACCGTCGCGCAGCAGGCGGCAGCGCGGCTGCAGCCGCCAGTTGCGGCCGGCCAGCTCGTCCAGCGACAGCACGGTGTCGTCGCAGGGGTGGTAGGCATACAACACGGTCGGTCGGTACTCGGGCTGTTCGCTCGCGCCCAGGGTGAAGTAGTCGGCGATGGAGATCGCCTCGCCATGAGTGATCAGGAAGGCGTGCTGCGGGCCGGCCAGCGGCGTCCAGCTGCGCACCCGGGTGGCCGCCCCCGGCCGCTCCAGATAGATCGCCGCGCGACTGCCGTAGCCGTGGCCGCGACCGTCGGCCGGGAAGTGCCGCTCGTGGCTGCCCCAGCCCAGCTCGACCGGCTGCAGCGCCTCGCTGACGAAGCCCGGCACCGACCAGGTGTTGACGAACTCGTCCGGCACCTTGCGCTGGCGATCCACCTGCCAGTCGCGCTCGGCGATGTGGATGACGCGCACGCCGAGGCGCTGCGCCAGGCGCGCCCACTCGCCACGGCTGGCTGGCACCGGCTGCGGCGCGCCATGGCCGGCTGCCAGTTCGAGCAGCGCCATCTTCAGCAGGTGCGAGACCAGCCCCGGGTTGGCGCCATGGGCCAGCACCGCGGTCGGCCCGGGGTCGTCCGGGCGGCGCAGCGCCAGTGCCGCCTCGCGCAGGGCGTAGTTGCTCCGCTGCGCCGCCGGCAGGTGGCGATCCACGTAGCCACCGGCCCAGGGCTCGATGCAGGCGTCCAGGTACAGCGCGCCGCGCTCGCGGCACAGCTCGACCAGGGCGATGCTGCTGACGTCGACCGACAGGTTGAGCAGGAAGTCGCCCGGCCCGAGCCGCGGCGCAAGCTCCGCGCGGTAGTTGCTGGCGGTGAGGCACACCGTCCGATGACGGATGCCGGCCTGTGCGGCCTGGTCGAGGCCCGCGGCGTCGGCGGCGA
Organism: Pseudomonas linyingensis; assembly: GCF_900109175.1. Classification (GTDB taxonomy): domain Bacteria; phylum Pseudomonadota; class Gammaproteobacteria; order Pseudomonadales; family Pseudomonadaceae; genus Geopseudomonas; species Geopseudomonas linyingensis. The sequence goes on from NZ_FNZE01000004.1 coordinate 143,129, forward strand.
GGATCTCGATCTGCGCAGGCTTGAGGTCGAGGTGGCGCAGCAGCAGCGGCAGCACGCCCTGGCCGATGCAGCCGAAGCCGAGCAGGACGATGTGCCCGGTGTAGGCCTGGCGCTGGTGCGGAATATCCAATGGCCTTCCCCCCTCGCTGACTTCCTGTGACGGACCTCAGTATAGGAAGCCTCTCGCGGGAGGGCGCTGGCGCGTTGCCGGCCGCCGCCTGGCGGCCGGCACGGCCGGGGTCAGAGCGCGCGCCCCAGTTCGGGCACCGCCTCGAACAGGTCGGCGACCAGGCCGTAGTCGGCGACCTGGAAGATCGGCGCCTCCTCGTCCTTGTTGATCGCCACGATCACCTTGGAATCCTTCATGCCGGCCAGGTGCTGGATAGCGCCGGAGATGCCGACGGCGATGTACAGCTGCGGTGCGACTATCTTGCCGGTCTGGCCGACCTGCATGTCGTTGGGTACGAAGCCGGCGTCCACCGCCGCGCGCGAAGCGCCCACCGCGGCGCCGAGCTGGTCGGCCACGCCGTAGAGCAGCGCGAAGTTGTCGCCGTTCTGCATGCCGCGGCCGCCGGAGACGATGACCTTCGCCGCGGTCAGTTCCGGACGCTCGGACTTGGCCAGCTCCTCGCCGACGAAGGCCGACAGGCCCAAATCCTCGGCACCCGTCAGCGTCTCGATGGCGGCGTTGCCGCCCTCGGCGGCCACGGCGTCGAAGCCGGTGCCGCGCACGCTGATCACCTTGATCGCCGCGCTGGACTGCACGGTGGCGATGGCGTTGCCGGCGTAGATCGGCCGCTGGAAGGTGTCGGCGTCGATGACCTTGACGATCTCGGAGATCTGCTCGACGTCGAGCAGGGCAGCGACGCGCGGCAGCAGGTTCTTGCCGGCGGTGGTGGCCGGCGCCAGCACGTGGCTGTAACTCCTGCCCAGCGCGCTGACCAGCGGCGCGAGGTTCTCCGCCAGCTGGTGGGCCAGCGCGGGGTGATCGGCGACCAGCACCGTGCTCACCCCGGCGACCTGGGCGGCGGCCTCGGCCACCGCGGCGCAGTTGGCGCCGGCGACCAGCAGGTGGATGTCGCCGCCGATCTGCGCAGCGGCCGCCACGGTATTCAGGGTGGCCGCCGCCAGGGCGGCGTTGTCGTGTTCGGCAATGACGAGAATGGCCATCAGATCACCTTCGCTTCGTTCTTCAGTTTCTCGACCAGTTCGGCCACCGACTTGACCTTGATCCCGGCGCTGCGCGCGGCCGGCGCCTCGACCTTGAGGGTCTTCAGCGTCGAGGCGGTGGACACACCCAGCGCCGCGGGAGTGAGCAGGTCGAGCGGCTTCTTCTTGGCCTTCATGATGTTGGGCAGGGAGGCGTAGCGCGGCTCGTTGAGGCGCAGGTCGGTGGTGACGATGGCCGGCAGCTTGAGGGCCACGGTCTGCAGGCCGCCGTCGATCTCGCGGGTGACGTTGACGCTGTCGCCGGCCACTTCCACCTTGGAGGCGAAGGTGCCCTGGGCGAAGCCGCAGAGCGCGGCGAGCATCTGCCCGGTCTGGTTGTTGTCGCTGTCGATGGCCTGCTTGCCGAGGATCACCAGCTGCGGCTGCTCGCGGTCGACCACCGCCTTGAGCAGCCTGGCCACCGCCAGGGAACTCAGCTCATCACTGGACTCGACCAGGATGGCGCGGTCGGCGCCGAGGGCCAGCGCGGTGCGCAGCTGCTCCTGGGCGGTCGCCGGGCCGACCGAGACCACCACGATCTCGCTGGCGATGCCCTTTTCCTTGAGGCGCACCGCCTCTTCCACGGCGATCTCGCAGAACGGATTGAGCGCCATCTTGACGTTGGCCAGCTCGACGCCGCTCTGGTCGGCCTTGACCCGGACCTTGACGTTGTAGTCGACCACGCGTTTCACAGCCACGAGGATCTTCATCGGTTACCTCTTCTCACTTGAAGTTGCGGCTGATCAGCTTCTGCAGCCAGCCGACGATGCCGGCGCGGAACAGCAGCACGCAGAGCACGAAGATCACGCCGAGAATCACATGCACCCAGTCGCCCAGCGGGCCGTTGGACAGGTAGCTCTGCAGGGTCACCACCACCCCGGCACCGACCAGCGGGCCGAGCACGGTGCCGACGCCGCCGAGCAGGGTCATCAGGATCACCTCGCCGGACATGTGCCAGTGGGCGTCGGTCAGCGAGGCCAGCTGGAACACCACGGTCTTGGTCGCCCCGGCCAGGCCGGTGAGGGTCGCCGAGATGACGAAGGCCAGCAGCTTGTGGGCGTCGACGTTGTAGCCCAGCGAGATGGCCCGCGGCTCGTTGTCGCGGATCGCCTTGAGCACCTGGCCGTAGGGCGAGTGGATGGTGCGCTGGATCACCGCGAAGCCGAACACGAACACCGCCAGCACGAAGTAGTACATCGCCAGGTTGCTCGACAGGTCGAACAGACCGAACAGGTGGCCGCGCGGCACGCCCTGCAGACCGTTCTCGCCGCCGGTGAACGGCGCCTGCACGAACATGAAGAACACCAGCTGGGCCAGCGCCAGGGTGATCATCGCGAAGTAGATGCCCTGGCGGCGGATCGCCAAGAGGCCGAAGCCCAGCCCGAGCAGCCCGGAGGCCGTCGTGCCGGCGAGGATGCCCAGCTCGGTGGACAGCCCCGAGTACTGGCTGAGCAGGTAGCCGGTGACGTAGCCACCGCTGGCGAGGAACGCCGCGTGGCCGAACGACAGCAGTCCGGCGAAGCCCAGCAGCAGGTTGAAGGCGCAGGCGAATAGCGCGAAGCACAGCAGCTTCATCAGGAACACCGGGTACACCGCCAGCGGGGCGACCAGCGCGACGCCGAGCAGCGCCAGGTAGAAGCCGCGCTTGCGCAGCAGCGCCGCGCGCTGGCGTTGCTGTTCGACCTTGGGGTGCACGGCCGCAGCCGCCTGAATGTTTTCCAGACTCGACATGCTCATGCCTCCTTCCCGAACAGTCCCGCAGGACGAACCAGCAGCACGATTACCATCACCAGGAACACCACGGTGTTGGCCGCTTCCGGATAGAACACCTTGGTCAGGCCCTCGATCAGGCCCATGGCCAGACCGGTGACGATGGCGCCCATGATCGAACCCATGCCGCCGATCACCACCACGGCGAACACCACGATCAGCAGGTTGGCGCCCATGGTCGGGCTGACCGGATAGATCGGCGCGGCGAGCACGCCGGCGAAGGCCGCCAGGGCGGCGCCGTAGCCGTAGGTCAGGGTGATCAGCAGCGGCACGTTGATGCCGAAGGCCTGCATCAGCTTGGGGTTCTCGGTGCCGGCGCGCAGGTAGGAACCCAGACGGGTGCGCTCGATCATGTACCAGGTGGCGATGCACACCACCAGCGCGGCCACCACCACCCAGGCGCGGTAGGTGGGCAGGAACATGAAGCCGAGGTTGTAGCCGCCCTTGAGCAGCTCGGGCATCGGGTAGGAGGCGCCGGACACGCCGAACAGCTTGACGAAGCTGCCCTCGACGATCAGCGCCAGGCCGAAGGTCAGCAGCAGGCCGTAGAGGTGGTCCTCGCCGGCGATGCGCCGCAGCAGGTGGCGCTCGATGGCCATGCCGATGGCACCGACCAGCAGCGGCGCCAGCAGCAGCGCGACCCAGTAGTTGACGCCCAGATAGCTCAAGCCGAGCCAGGCGGCGAAGGCACCGAGCATGTACTGGGCACCATGGGCGAAGTTGATGATGCGCAGCAGGCCGAAGATGATCGCCAGGCCCAGGCTGAGCAGTGCATAGAAGGCGCCGTTGATCAGGCCGAGCAGCAGCTGGCCGAGCAGTACGCTCAGGGGAATACCGAACAGGAGAGTCATGAGTCACCACCCAGAGGAAGTCCGCGACACCCGGCCGCGCGGGCCGGGTGGATGGCTCGCTCCCGCGCGCTCAGGCGCGCGGGAGCCGGCGGTCGATCAGTGCTTGGCCACCTGATCCTTGACCAGCTTGCACTGGCTCTCGGCCAGCGGGCGGAAGGCCTGCTCGCCGGGGATGGTGCTGACGATCTTGTACAGGTCCCACTCGCCCTTGGACTCGGCCGGGGTCTTCACCTGCACCAGGTACATGTCGTGGACCATGCGGCCGTCCTCGCGAATCTGGCCGCCCTTGGCGAACATGTCGTTGATCGGGGTGGCCGCCATCTTGGCGCGCACGGTGGTGGTGTCGTCGCTGCCGGTGGCCTTGACCGCGTTCAGGTAGTGCATGGTGGCCGAGTACACCCCCGCCTGAGCCATGGTCGGCATGCTGCCGACGCGCTCGTGGTAGCGCTTGGCCCAGGCACGGGTCTCGTCGTTCATGTCCCAGTACCAGCCGGTGGTCAGCATCAGGCCCTGGGTCACATCCAGGCCCATGGCGTGGATATCGTTGAGGAACACCACCATGCCGGCCAGCTTCTGCCCGGACTGGGTGACGCCGAACTGGCTGGCGGTCTTCAGCGCGTTGACGGTGTCGGCACCGGCGTTGGCCAGGGCGATCACCTCGGCACCGGAACCCTGGGCCTGCAGCACGTAGGAGGAGAAGTCGCTGCTCGGGAACGGGTGGCGAACCTTGCCGACCACGCTGCCGCCGCCGCCTTCCACCACCTTGGTGATGTCGGCTTCCATGGCATGGCCGAAGGCGTAGTCGGCGGTCAGCATGTACCAGCTCTTGCCACCCGCACCGAGCACGGCCTTGGCGGTGCCGTTGGCCAGCGCGTAGGTGTCGTAGGTCCAGTGGATGTGGTTGGGCGAGCAGAACTCGTTGGTGATCCCCGAGGACGCCGCGCCGGAGATCAGCGCCAGCTTGTCGGCCTGCTCGACCACCTTGGTAGCGGCCAGCACCACCGAGGAGGCGACCAGACCGGTCACCATGTCGACGTTGCGCTCGTCGACCCACTGACGCACGGTGTTGGCGCCGACGTCCGGCTTGTTGAGGTCGTCGGCGTTGAAGATGACGATCTTCTTGCCGTCGACCGTGCCGCCGAAATCCTCCGCCGCCATCTTCAGCGCCTCCAGGCCGCCCGGGCCGGCGAGGTCGCGGTAGGTGCCGGACATGTCGGCGAGATAGCCGATGCGGATTTCGTCGTCGCTGATCTGCGCGGCCTGGGCGGCGCTGGCGATCAGGGTGGAGGCGAGGATGGCACTTGCAGTCTTCTGGAACGCTTTCATTTATTCACCCACTGTGCATGGTTATTGTTTTTTGTTGAACAGAGATGCAGACGTGCAGACCGACGGGAGCCCCCGGCGCCAAGGCGCCAGGCGGATCGCGAGGGGTATTACGGGGTTCAGACGCCGAGAGCGGTGTTGAGCAGCTCCTGCTTCGCCGACAGCTCGCCGGCGGCGATCTCCTCGACGATCTGGCCGTGCTCCATCAGGTAGTGACGGTCGGCCAGCGGCGCAGCGAAGCGGAAGTTCTGTTCGACCAGGACGATGGTCAGGCCTTTTTCCTTGAGCTTGAGCAACACCTGGCCGAGCTTCTGCACGATCACCGGGGCGAGGCCCTCGGTGATCTCGTCGAGCAGCAGCAGGTTGGCGCCGGTACGCAGGATGCGCGCCATGGCCAGCATCTGCTGCTCGCCACCGGACAGCCGGGTGCCCTGGCTGAAGCGGCGCTCGTAGAGGTTGGGGAACATCTCGTAGATCTCGTCGAGGTCCATGCCGCCGCTGCGCACGGTGGGCGGCAGCAGCAGGTTTTCCTCGACGTTGAGGCTGGCGAAGATGCCGCGCTCCTCCGGGCAATAGCCAACGCCCAGGCGCGGGATCAGGTGGGCGGCGACGCCGATGGTCTCGTTGCCGTTGATCATGATCGAACCGGTGCGCCGGCCGACCAGGTTCATGATCGCGCGCAGGGTGGTGGTGCGCCCGGCGCCGTTGCGACCGAGCAGGGTCACCAGCTCGCCGCGGCGCACCAGCAGGTCGATGCCGTGGAGGATGTGCGACTCGCCGTAGAAGGCGTGCAGGTCGCTGATGCGCAGCTGTTCGAAGTCCGGGGTGGTGTGCAGGCCGGTCATGCGTGGGCCTCCTCGAGTGCGGCAGCTTCGCTGCCCAGATAGGCCTCGCGCACCTGCGGGTGGGCCGACATCGCGGCGTAATCGCCCTCGGCGAGGATCGCGCCGCGCGCCAGCACGGTGATGCGGTCGCACAGGCGGCTGACCACGCTGAGGTTGTGCTCGACCATGACCACGGTGCGACCGACCGCGGCGCGACGCACCAGGCCGACCACCATGTCGACGTCCTCGTGGCCCATGCCCTGGGTCGGCTCGTCGAGCAGCAGCACCTTGGGATCCAGGGCCAGGGTGGTGGCCAGTTCGAGGGCGCGCTTGCGGCCGTAGGGCAGCTCGATGGTCAAGGTGTCGGCGAACCCAAGCAGGTCGACTTCGGCGAGCAGCTGGTCGGCGCGCTCGTTCAGCTCGTCCAGGCAGCGTGCCGATTTCCAGAAGTGGAAGGAGTTGCCCTGCTGGCGCTGCAGCGCCACGCGCACGTTGTCGCGCACGCTCATGTGGCCGAACACTGCGGATATCTGAAACGAGCGCACCAGGCCGAGACGGGCGATCTCGTTGGACTTCATCGCGGTGATCGGCTTGCCGAAGTAGAGGATCTCCCCGCGGGTCGGGGTGAGGAACTTGGTGAGCAGGTTGAACACGGTGGTCTTGCCGGCCCCGTTGGGACCGATCAGCGCGTGGATGTGACCTTGCTGCACGCGCAGGTCGACCGAATCGACCGCGGTGAAACCGCGGAACTCCTTGGTCAGGCCGCGTGTTTCCAGCACAAACTCTGGTGCCATGGGGTGCCCTCTAACCTTGATTGTTTTTGTTGGTTATGGCGCTGGCCGTCACTGGCCTTTACGTAAACGTTAACAGCATCCCGACGCGCGCGGCAAGCACCGTTCGTACGTCTTTAGTGCAGTGCATTGTGATCAGGTACGCGGTTCGCGTGGAACGCGGCCCATCAGGTAGAACTCGTCGTTCGGCGGGGTGCCGGCCAGCGACACCAGGCGGTTGGACAGGCTGAAAAAGGCAGCCACGGCGCCGATGTCCCAGATGTCGTTGAGGCTGAAACCGACGCTTTCCAGGCGCGCCTGCCAGGCGTCGTCGAGCACGCCGTGGTCGAAGCTGAGGTGCATGGCGAAGTCGATCATCAGCCGCTGGCGCTCGCCGATGGCGGCGCTGCGGTGGTTGATCGCCAGCTGGTCGGCCAGGTGCGGCTGCTTGCTGTAGATGCGCAGCACCGCACCGTGCGCCACCACGCAGTACAGGCAGCCGTGGCGCGCGCTGGTGGCGACCACGATCATTTCCTTCTCGGCCAGGGTCAGGCTGTCGGATTCACGCTCCATCAGCGCGTCGTGCCAGGCGAAGAAGGGGCGGAACTCCTCGGGGCGGTGCGCCAGCATGAGGAACACGTTGGGAATGAAGCCGGCGCGGTCCTGCACGGCAAGGATGCGCTCGCGCAGGTCGGCCGGCAGGGCGTCGAGCGATTCGGGTACGGGGAAACGGCTGATCGGGGCGGTCATGAACGACTCCTCATTTTATGCCTGAAGGCACCCACGCTCCTGCGCGGGCACCGTGCGGCGTTCCCACCCAGTGCGGGAACGCTCGTTGCGCGCCGCTTCAGTGCTGGCCAATCCCCAGCTCCGCCACGCTGACCTCGCGCATGCGGAACTTCTGCACCTTGCCGCTGATGGTCATCGGGAACTCGTTGACGAACTTGATGTGCCGCGGAATCTTGAAGTGGGCGATGCGCCCCTTGCAGAACTCGCGCAGCGCCTCGGCCTCGACCGTGTGCCCAGGATGCAGCTTGACCCAGGCGACGACCTCCTCGCCGTACTTGCTGTCCGGCACGCCGATCACCTGCACGTCGGCCACCGCCTCGTGGGTGAAGAGGAATTCCTCGATCTCGCGCGGATACACGTTCTCGCCGCCGCGGATGATCATGTCTTTGTTGCGCCCGACGATCTTGACGTAGCCCTCCTCGTCCATGGTCGCCAGGTCGCCGGTGTGCATCCAGCGCGCGCCGTCGATGGCCTCGCGGGTCGCTTCCGGGTTGTTCCAGTAGCCGAGCATCACGCTGTAGCCGCGGGTGCACAGCTCGCCGATCTGCCCGCGTGGCACGACATGGCCGTGCTCGTCGACGATCTTGCTCTCCAGGTGCGGCTGGGTGCGGCCGACGCTGGTGACGCGGCGCTCCAGGTCATCGGAAGGGCCGGTCTGGGTCGACACCGGGCTGGTCTCGGTCATCCCGTAGGCGATCTGCACCTCGCTCATGTGCATCTCGGCGATCACCCGCTTCATCACCTCGATCGGGCAGGTGGCGCCGGCCATGATCCCGGTGCGCAGGCTGGACAGGTCCATGCCGGCGCGCTCGGGGTGGTCGAGCATGGCGATGAACATGGTCGGCACGCCGTACAGTGCGGTGGCGCGCTCCTCGGCCACCGCCTGCAGGGCGGCCAGCGGCTCGAAGGCGGCGCTCGGGTAGATCATCGTGCTGCCGTGGGTCAGGCAGCCGAGGTTGCCCATCACCATGCCGAAGCAGTGGTACAGCGGCACCGGGATGACCAGGCGGTCGTGCTCGGTGAGGCCGAGGCTCTCGCCGACCATGTAGCCGTTGTTGAGGATGTTGTAGTGGCTGAGGGTGGCGCCCTTGGGGAAGCCGGTGGTGCCGGAGGTGTACTGGATGTTGATCGGCTCGTCGAACTGCAGCTGCTCGCCGCACTGGCGCAGCTGCTCGGGGCCGACCTGCTCGGCCAGCGCCTGCAGCTGCTGCCAGCCGAGCATGCCGTCGGCCGGCTGTCGACCGAGGCTGATCACCCCGCGCAGCTCCGGCAGCATGTGGCTGTGCAGGGCGCCGGTGGCGCTGGTGGCCAGCTCCGGCAGCAGCTCGCCGAGCATGGCGTGGTAGTCGGAGGTCTTGAAGGTGTCGGCGCAGATCAGCCAGCGACAGCCGGACTGCTTGAGCGCGTACTCGAGTTCGTTGAGGCGGTAGGCTGGATTGATGTTGACCAGGATCACGCCGACCTTGGCGCTGGCGAACTGGGCGATGCACCACTCGGCGCGGTTCGGCGACCAGATGCCCAGACGCTCGCCCGGCTGCAGGCCGATGGCGATGAAGGCCCGCGCGCAGCGGTCGACCGCTTCGGCCAGCTCGGCCCAGGTGTAACGCAGGCCCTGCTCGCGCACCACCAGCGCTTCGCGTTCGGCAAAGCGGGATACCGTCTGATCGAAGGCTGCACCGATGGTCATGGCCAGCAGCGGTTTCTCCTGCGGTCCGCAGGTGTAGCTCGGAAGATTCATGGAATGCCTCAGTCTTATGTTTGTTATGAGGTTTGCTGCTTCTGAGTCTTGCTGTTCCACAGCAACCGTCAGGAGTTGACGTTGCTGCAGGGTTTGTTTACGTTAACGTAAAGGTGATCGACTGACAACCCACTCCGCAGAGCCGAACGCTAAGCTGGAATGGGGGCTCCGGGAGCAGCGCTCCAGGGGCCGGACTCGCGCAGCGACCTACCGTACTACTCCGCAAACCGCACAACTACAAGACAGACAAAGGTGGTTCCATGACGTACTCCAGCCTCAACTTCGCCCTTGGTGAAACCGTCGACATGCTGCGCGACCAGGTGCGTGCCTTCGTGACCAGCGAGCTGGCGCCGCGCGCCGCCGCCATCGACCACGACAACCTGTTCCCCGCCGACATGTGGAAGAAATTCGGTGAGATGGGCCTGCTGGGCATCACCGTTTCCGAGGAGTACGGCGGCGCCGGCATGGGCTACCTGGCCCACGTGGTGGCCATCGAGGAAATCAGCCGCGCCTCGGCGTCGGTCGGCCTGTCCTACGGCGCCCACTCCAACCTGTGCGTCAACCAGATCAACCGCAACGGCACTGCCGCGCAGAAGGCCAAATACCTGCCCAAGCTGATCAGCGGCGAGCACGTCGGCGCCTTGGCGATGAGCGAGCCGAATGCCGGTTCCGACGTGGTCTCCATGAAGCTGCGCGCCGACAAGAAGGGCGACCGCTTCGTCCTCAACGGCAGCAAGACCTGGATCACCAACGGTCCGGACGCCAACACCTACGTGATCTACGCCAAGACCGACATCGACAAGGGCGCGCACGGCATCACCGCGTTCATCGTCGAGCGCGACTGGAAGGGCTTCAGCCGCGGCAACAAGTTCGACAAGCTGGGCATGCGCGGCTCCAACACCTGCGAGCTGTTCTTCGACGACGTCGAGGTGCCGGAGGAAAACATCCTCGGCCAGCTCAACGGCGGCGTGAAGGTGCTGATGAGCGGCCTCGACTACGAGCGCGTGGTGCTCGCCGGTGGCCCGGTCGGCATCATGCAGTCCTGCCTGGACGTGGTGGTGCCCTACATCCACGACCGCAAGCAGTTCGGCCAGAGCATCGGCGAGTTCCAGTTCATCCAGGGCAAGGTCGCCGACATGTACACCCAGCTCAACGCTAGCCGGGCCTACCTGTACACCGTGGCGCAGGCCTGCGACCGCGGCGAGACCACCCGCAAGGACGCCGCCGGGGTGATCCTCTATACGGCCGAGAACGCCACCCAGATGGCCCTGCAGGCGATCCAGATCCTCGGCGGCAACGGCTACATCAACGAGTTCCCCACCGGGCGTCTGCTGCGCGACGCCAAGCTCTACGAGATCGGCGCCGGCACCAGCGAGATCCGCCGCATGCTGATCGGCCGCGAGCTGTTCAACGAGACGCGCTGAAGCCGCGCGGACCATCCCCTCTCCCCTCCGGGGAGAGGGTCAGGGAGAGGTGCTGAGTCAACGCCCCCCTCTCCCCCGGCCCCTCTCCCGCACGCGGGAGAGGGGGGATAGCGAACAGCCCGAGGAGCGCCCGATGGCCATCCTGCACACCCAGATCAACACCCGTTCGCCGGAGTTCGCCGCCAACAGCGCGGCGATGCGCGAGCAGGTCAACAACCTGCGCGCCCTGCTCGGCCGCATCAGCGAGGGCGGCGGCGTCGCCGCCCAGCAGCGCCACACCGCCCGCGGCAAGCTGCTGGTGCGCGAGCGCATCAATGCCCTGCTCGACCCCGGCTCGGCCTTCCTCGAACTCTCCGCGCTGGCCGCCTTCGAGGTGTACGGCGAGGACGTGCCGGCCGCCGGCGTGGTCGCCGGCATCGGCCGGGTCGAGGGCGTCGAGTGCATGATCGTCGCCAACGACGCCACCGTGAAGGGCGGCAGCTACTACCCGCTGACGGTGAAAAAGCACCTCCGCGCGCAGAGCATCGCCCAGCAGAACCGCCTGCCGTGCATCTACCTGGTCGACTCCGGCGGCGCCAACCTGCCGCGCCAGGACGAGGTGTTCCCCGACCGCGAGCACTTCGGGCGGATCTTCTTCAACCAGGCCAACATGAGCGCCCAGGGCATCCCGCAGATCGCCGTGGTGATGGGCTCGTGCACCGCCGGCGGCGCCTACGTGCCGGCGATGGCCGACGAGACCATCATGGTGCGCAACCAGGCGACCATCTTCCTCGCCGGCCCGCCGCTGGTGAAGGCCGCCACCGGCGAGGTGGTCACCGCCGAGGAGCTGGGCGGCGCCGACGTGCACTGCAAGACCTCCGGGGTTGCCGACCACTACGCCGAGAACGACGCCCACGCGCTGGCCATCGCCCGCCGCTGCGTGGCCAACCTCAACTGGCGCAAGCTCGGCGAGGTGCAGGCCAGCGCGCCACGCGCGCCGCTGTACGCCGCTGATGAGCTGTACGGGGTGATCCCGGCCGACGCCAAGCAGCCGTTCGACGTGCGCGAGGTGATCTCCCGGCTGGTCGACGGCAGCGAATTCGACGAGTTCAAGGCGCTGTTCGGCACCACACTGGTGTGCGGCTTCGCCCGCCTGCACGGCTACCCGATCGCCATCCTCGCCAACAACGGCATCCTGTTCGCCGAGGCGGCGCAGAAGGGCGCACACTTCATCGAGCTGGCCTGCCAGCGCGGCATCCCGCTGCTGTTCCTGCAGAACATCACCGGCTTCATGGTCGGCCAGAAGTACGAGGCCGGCGGCATCGCCAAGCACGGCGCCAAGCTGGTCACCGCGGTGGCCTGCGCCAAGGTGCCGAAGTTCACCGTGATCATCGGCGGCAGCTTCGGCGCCGGCAACTACGGCATGTGCGGGCGCGCCTACGACCCGCGCTTCCTGTGGATGTGGCCGAACGCGCGGATCGGCGTGATGGGCGCCGCCCAGGCCGCCGGCGTGCTCACCCAGGTCAAGCGCGAGCAGGTCGAGCGCAGCGGCCAGCAGTTCTCCGCCGAGGAAGAGGAGGCGATCCGCCAGCCGATCCTCGAGCAGTACGAGCGCCAGGGGCATCCGTACTACTCCAGCGCGCGGCTGTGGGACGACGGCGTGATCGACCCGGCGCAGACCCGCGAGGTGCTCGCCCTGGCGCTGTCCGCCACGCTCAACGCGCCCATCGAGCCGACCAGCTTCGGCGTGTTCCGCATGTAAGCCCTGCTCCCCTCTCCCGCCAGCGGGAGAGGGGCCGGGGGTGAGGGCAGCCGGCACCGCCGCCCCTCACCCCAACCCTCTCCCCACGGGGAGAGGGAGCGCCAACAGATGCCCTGGAGCCGACATGACCGACTTCACCACCGTACAACTCGAACGCGATCCGCACGGCGTCGCCACCCTGTGGCTGAACCGTGCCGACAAGAACAACGCCTTCAACGCCGAGGTGATCCGCGAGCTGAACGCCGCGCTGGCCGCGGTGCAGGCCGACCCGGCGATCCGCCTGCTGGTCCTGCGCGGGCGCGGCAAGCACTTCTCCGCCGGCGCGGATCTCGCCTGGATGCAGCAGTCGGCCAAGCTCGACTACGCCGCCAACCTCAATGACGCTCACGAACTGGGCGAGCTGATGCACCGTCTCTACCACCTGCCGCAGCCGACCCTGGCCGTGGTGCAGGGCGCGGCCTTCGGCGGCGCGCTGGGCCTGATCGCCTGCTGCGACATGGCCATCGGCGCGACCGACGCGCTGTTCTGCCTGTCGGAAGTGCGCATCGGCCTGGCCCCGGCGGTGATCAGCCCGTTCGTGGTCAAGGCCATCGGCGAGCGCGCCACCCGCCGCTACGCCCTCACCGCCGAGCGCTTCGACGGCCAGCGCGCCCGCGAACTGGGCCTGCTCGCCGAGTGCTATCCGGCCAGCGAGCTGGACGCCGCGCTCGAGCAGTGGGTCGCCAACCTGCGCCTGAACAGTCCGCAGGCGCTCAAGGCCTGCAAGCACCTGCTGGTCGAGGTCGGCCCGGCGCAGCTCGACGACGAGCTGCGCCAGTTCACCGAACAGGCCATCGCCACCCTGCGCGTCAGCGCCGAAGGCCAGGAAGGGCTCAACGCCTTCCTCGACAAACGCACCCCCGCCTGGCAGGAGAGCCAACCATGAGCCGACACATCGACACCCTGCTGGTGGCCAACCGCGGCGAGATCGCCTGCCGGGTGATGCGCACCGCCAAGGCCCTCGGCCTGACCACCGTGGCCGTGCACAGCGCCATCGACGCCGACGCCCGCCACGCCCGCGAGGCCGACATCCGCGTCGATCTGGGCGGCGCCAAGCCGGCCGACAGCTACCTGCTGGTCGACAAGCTGATCGCCGCGGCCAAGGCCAGCGGCGCCCAGGCCATCCACCCCGGCTACGGCTTCCTCTCCGAGAACGCCGGCTTCGCCCGCGCCATCGAGGCGGCCGGGCTGATCTTCCTCGGCCCGCCGGCCAGCGCCATCGACGCCATGGGCAGCAAGTCGGCGGCCAAAGCGCTGATGGAAACCGCCGGCGTGCCACTGGTGCCCGGCTACCACGGCGAGGCCCAGGACTACGAGACTTTCCGCACCGCCGCCGAGGTGATTGGCTATCCGGTGCTGCTCAAGGCCACCGCCGGCGGCGGCGGCAAGGGCATGAAGGTGGTCGAGCGCGAAAGCGAGCTGGCCGAGGCGCTGGCCTCGGCGCAGCGCGAGGCGAAATCCTCGTTCGGCGACTCGCGCATGCTGGTCGAGAAGTACGTGCTCAAGCCGCGCCATGTGGAGATCCAGGTGTTCGCCGACAGCCACGGCAACTGCCTGTACCTCAACGAACGCGACTGCTCGATCCAGCGCCGCCACCAGAAGGTGGTCGAGGAAGCCCCGGCCCCCGGCCTGTCCCCCGAATTGCGCCGCGCCATGGGCGAGGCAGCGGTGAAGGCGGCCAAGGCCATCGGCTACGTCGGCGCCGGCACCGTGGAATTCCTCCTCGATGCGCGCGGCGAATTCTTCTTCATGGAGATGAACACCCGCCTGCAGGTGGAACATCCAGTCACCGAGGCGATCACCGGCCTCGACTTGGTCGCCTGGCAGATCCGCGTCGCCCGCGGCGAGGCGCTGCCGATCAGCCAGGACGAGGTGCCGCTGATCGGCCACGCCATCGAGGTGCGCCTGTACGCCGAGGACCCGGACAACGACTTCCTGCCGGCCACCGGCACCCTGGCGCTGTACCGCGAACCGGCCGCCGGCCCGGGCCGCCGGGTCGACAGTGGGGTGGCCGAGGGCGACACGGTGTCGCCGTTCTACGACCCGATGCTCGGCAAGCTGATCGCCTGGGGCGAGAACCGCGAGGAGGCGCGCCAGCGCCTGCTGGCCATGCTCGCCGAGACCGCCGTGGGCGGGGTGAAGACCAACCTGGCCTTCCTGCACCGCGTGCTGGCCCACCCGGCCTTCGCCGCCGCCGAACTGGATACCGGCTTCATCCCGCGCCACCAGGCGCAGCTGCTGCCACCGGTCGGCGCCCTGCCGGAGGTGTTCTGGCAACTGGCCGGCGAGGCCTTCGTGCACAGCGAGGCCGAACGCGTGCGCGGCGACGACCCGCACTCGCCGTGGAGCGCGCGCAGCGGCTGGCGCGCCGGCCTGCCCGGGGAAACCGACCTGACCCTGCGTTGCGGCGACGCCCAGCAGAGCGTGCGGCTGCGTGCGGGCAGCTCACCCAGGGCGCAGCTGGTCGACGAGCAACTGGTGGTCGAGCAGGACGGCCTGCGCCGCCAGCACCTGGCGATCCGCCGCGGCGACAGCCTGTACCTGCAGTGGGCCGGCGAACTGCGCAGCGTGCAGCGCGTCGATCCGATCGCCGAGGCCGAGGCCAGCCACGCCCACCACGGCGGGCTGACCGCGCCGATGAACGGCAGCATCGTCCGCGTGCTGGTCGAAGCCGGCCAGCACGTCGAGGCCGGCACCGCGCTGGTGGTGCTGGAGGCGATGAAGATGGAACACAGCATCCGCGCGCCGCAGGCCGGGGTGGTCAAGGGCCTGTACTGCAGCGAGGGCGAGATGGTCAGCGAAGGCACCGCACTGGTGGAGCTGGAGGAGGCCTGAATCCAGGAACCAGCCCTGTAGGGGAGAATTCATTCGCCATGTATGGTGCAAAGACGAATGAATTCGCCCCTACAGTAGAGACCTGCCATTCACGCACAGGAGCACCACGCACATGCCTCGAGGACACATCATGCCCCTGCCCCAGCACGTCCGCCTGGTCGAAGTCGGCCCGCGCGACGGACTGCAGAACGAGAAACAGCCGATCAGCGTGGCCGACAAGGTGCGCCTGGTTGACGACCTGACCGCCGCCGGCCTGGAATACATCGAGGTCGGCAGCTTCGTGTCGCCGAAGTGGGTGCCGCAGATGGCCGGCTCCGCCGAGGTGTTCGCGCAGATCCAGCAGAAGCCCGGCGTCACCTACGCCGCGCTGACCCCCAACCTGCAGGGCTTCGAGGCGGCGATGCTCGCCGGCGTGCAGGAGGTGGCGGTGTTCGCCGCCGCCAGCGAGGCCTTCTCGCAGAAGAACATCAACTGCTCGATCGCCGAGAGCCTGCAGCGCTTCGTGCCGCTGATGGACGCCGCCCGCGAGCAGGGCGTCCGCGTGCGCGGCTACGTGTCCTGCGTGCTCGGCTGCCCCTACGAGGGCGAGGTCCCGGCACAGCAGGTGGCCCATGTGGCCAACCAGCTGTTCGACATGGGCTGCTACGAGATCTCGCTGGGCGACACCATCGGCACCGGCACCGCCGGCAAGACCCGCGCCCTGTTCGAGACGGTCGGCCGCGACATCCCGCGCGACAAGCTGGCCGGGCACTTCCACGACACCTACGGCCAGGCGCTGGCGAACATCTACGCCAGCCTCTTGGAAGGCATCCACGTGTTCGACAGCTCGGTCGCCGGCCTCGGCGGTTGCCCCTACGCCAAGGGCGCCAGCGGCAACGTGGCCAGCGAGGACGTGCTGTATCTGCTCGACGGCCTGGGCATCCACACCGGCATCGAGCTGGAGGCGCTGATCCAGGCCGGCGAGCGCATCTGCAGCGTGCTCGGCCGCGACAACGGCTCGCGCGTGGCCCGCGCCTGGCGCAGCGCCTAGCAGCGCACTTTTTTGTAGGAGGCGCGACCTCGCGGCGATGCGGACCACAGGTCCGCCACAGGCAACCAGAGCTTCGCCCCGAGGTCGGGCCTCCCACAGAGAGCGGCAGCAACACCCGGCGCCACGAACGGAACAACAAGAGAGGCACACCCATGAACAAGCTCTACCCCAACGCCCACGCCGCCCTCGACGGGCTGGTGCAGGACGGCATGACCATCGCCGTCGGCGGCTTCGGCCTGTGCGGCATCCCCGAGGCGCTGATCGCCGCCCTGCGCGATTCCGGCCGCCAGAACCTCACTGCCATCAGCAACAACGCCGGCGTCGACGGTTTCGGCCTCGGCCTGCTGCTGGAGACCCGACAGATCAGGAAGATGATTTCTTCCTACGTCGGCGAGAACAAGGAGTTCGAGCGCCAGTACCTGGCCGGCGAGCTGGAGCTGGAATTCACCCCGCAGGGCACCCTGGCCGAGAAGCTGCGCGCCGGCGGTGCCGGCATCCCGGCGTTCTTCACCAAGACCGGCTACGGCACCCTGGTCGCCGAAGGCAAGGAAACCCGCCAGTTCGACGGCGAGTGGTACGTGATGGAGCGCTCGCTGCGCGCCGACGTGGCGCTGGTCAAGGCCTGGAAGGCCGACCAGGCCGGCAACCTCGTGTTCAACAAGACCGCGCGCAACTTCAACCCGCTGGCGGCGATGGCCGGCAAGGTCTGCGTGGTCGAGGTCGAGGAACTGGTCGAGACCGGTGCGCTGGACGCCGACCAGATCCACCTGCCGGGCATCTACGTGCAACGCATCGTGGTCAACCCGAACCCCGAGAAACGCATCGAACAACGCACGCTTTCCAACTCAAAAACAGGGAGCGCCTGACCATGGCCTGGACCCGTGAACAGATGGCGCAGCGCGCCGCCCAGGAGCTGCAGGACGGCTTCTACGTCAACCTCGGCATCGGCCTGCCGACCCTGGTGGCCAACTACATCCCAGACGGCATGGACGTCTGGCTGCAGAGCGAGAACGGCCTGCTCGGCATCGGCCCGTTCCCGAGAGAGGACGAGGTCGACCCGGACCTGATCAACGCCGGCAAGCAGACCATCACCACCCTGCCCGGCAGCAGCTTCTTCGACAGCGCGGCGAGCTTCGCGATGATCCGCGGCGGCCACATCAACCTGTCGATCCTCGGCGCCATGCAGGTGTCGGCCCAGGGCGACCTGGCCAACTGGATGATCCCCGGCAAGATGGTCAAGGGCATGGGCGGCGCCATGGACCTGGTCGCCGGCGTCAAGCGCGTGGTGGTGCTGATGGAGCACACCGCCAAGGGCGGCGCGCACAAGATCCTCGAACGCTGCGAGCTGCCGCTGACCGGCGTCGGCGTGGTCGACCGGATCATCACCGATCTCGCCGTGCTGGACGTCAGCGAGCAGGGCCTGAAGCTGGTCGAGCTGGCCGAAGGCGTCAGCTTCGACGAACTGCAGGCCGCCACCGGCTGCCCGATCCAGCGCTGAACCCGGGCAGGGTGGACAACGGCGCCGCCGTGTCCGCCTGGCGATGGTGGGAAATCGCTGCGCGAGTTTCCCACCCTACCCCACTGCCTCTACTCCCTCCACGACGCCCAACGAGAACAACAATATGCCCGACGTCGTCCTCCCTGCTGCTCGCGGCGCAGGCGCCCGAGCCGCGCCGCACACGCCTTCCTCCTTCCGGTCGTTCCGCGCGACCCGGTGCATCGGCGATGGCCAGGGTGTAGCCTTGTCCATCGAACACTCATGAACGCACCGATCCCGGCGCCCACACGACGCCGGGCGCGCACGCCGACGAATCTGGAATCCCCCATGGCGAAGCAGACCTACAGCATCTCCGACCTCGCCCAGGAACTGGACGTGACCACCCGCACCATCCGCTTCTACGAGGAGCAGGGCATGCTCACGCCGCAGCGCCGCGGCCAGGAACGCATCTACAGCCCCAAGGACCGGGTGGCGCTCAAGCTGATCCTGCGCGGCAAGCGCCTCGGCCTGTCGCTGGCCGAGTGCAAGACCCTGATCGAACTGTACGACCCGCAGACCGGCAACCAGAAGCAGCTCAACATCATGCTCGGCATGATCGCCGAGCGCCGCGCGCAGCTGGAACAGCAGCTCCTCGACATCCAGCAGATGCAGCTGGAGCTGGATACCGCCGAGGAGCGCTGCCGCACGGCCCTCGCGGATAGCGCCAGCAAGAAAACGGCCGCCGAGTAACCCTCCCCGGCGCCTGCCTGCAGGCGCACTCTCTCTTCAGGAAATCCCCGATGACCGACAGCCACGAGCAGGGCCTCAAGGTCCGCCGCGAGGTGATGGGCGACGCCTTCGTCGACCGCGCCCTGGGCAACGCCACCGAGTTCACCGCGCCGCTGCAGGAGTTCGTCAACGCCCACGCCTGGGGCGGGGTGTGGACCCGCGAGGGCCTGCCGCGCAAGACCCGCAGCCTGATCACCCTCGCCGCCCTCACCGCGCTGAAATGCCCGCAGGAACTCAAGGGCCACGTACGCGGCGCGCTGAACAACGGCTGCACTGTGGAGGAAATCCGCGAGGCGCTGCTGCACTGCGCGGTGTACGCCGGCGTGCCGGCGGCCATGGAGGCCTTCCGCGCCGCCCAGGAAGTGATCGACAGCTACCAGCAGGAAGGCTGAACGGAAAACCCACCCCGTACACGGAAGGCCCACGATGATCACCCTCTATCACTGCCTGAGCGCCCGCTCCTTCCGCCCGCTGTGGATGCTGGAGGAGCTGGGCCTGGCCTACCAGCTGAAGATGCTGCCCTTCCCGCCGCGGGCGCTGGCGCGCGAATACCTGGAGATCAATCCGCTCGGCACCGTGCCGGCGTTCCGCGACGGCGAGCTGCTGATGACCGAGTCGGCTGCCATCTGCGAATACCTGGCGCGCCGCCACGGGCCGACGCCGCTGAACGTCGCGGTCGACGAGGCGGACTTCGGCGCCTGGCTGAACTGGCTGCACTTCGGCGAGGCCACCCTGACCTTCCCGCAGACCCTACTGCTGCGCTACGGACGCTTCGAGCCGCAGGAGCGCCGCCAGCCGCAGGTGGTCGAGGACTACACCCGCTGGTTCCTCGGCCGCCTGCGCGGTGTCGACGCCGCCCTGCAGCACGGCGAGCACCTGTGCGCCGGGCGCTTCACCGCCGCCGACATCTCGGTCGGCTACGCGCTGATGCTCGCCGCCTACCAGGGGCTGGAGGCGCAGTTCCCGCCAGCGGTGCGCGCCTACTGGCAGCGCCTGCAGAGCCGCGCCGGCTTCCAGCGCGCGCTGGCAGCCCAGGAGAACGCCGCCCGCGAGCAGGGGATCGAGCCGACCCCGGCGCCGCTGGCCGGCCCGCCGGCCGATGGCTGAGGCCCCCGCCGGCGCGGCACCATCCATCGGCGCGGCAGGACTTTCCCTCTGCGCCGCGGTCGAATCAGGTGACCGGCAATCCCGGACACTTGAGGAGCTTCGACCATGTTCGCGCGCCTTGTCCTCGCCAGCGGCCTGCTGACCTGTCTAGCCCTGTTCGAGCCGATGCCAGCCAGGGCCGGCGATACCCGAGTCATCATCGGCGTCCCCGGCGTCCATATCGACGCGCCGCCGCTGAGCATCCAGATCGGCCCGCCGGCGTACTACCCGCCCCATTACTACTACCCGCCACCGCGCTATTACTACCCGGCCCCACGCTACTACTACGGGCCGCGCTACTACCCGCGCCATTACCACCACCGCCCCTACGGCCGCCCCTACCACCGCGACTACTACCGTCACGACCACCGCCGCTGAGCCCGGCCGCGCGCCCTACCAGCGCAGCGGCACCGCCCGCGCCGCGCCGCTCGGCGGGGTGATGATCACCGTGCAGGTCATCCCCGCCGCCAGCTCCAGCCCCTCGGGCAGTGCGTCGAGGTGGATGCGCACCGGCACGCGCTGGGCCAGGCGCACCCAGTTGAAGGTCGGGTTGACGTCGGCGGTCAGCTCGCGGCTTTCCGGGTTGTCGCGGTCGTAGATGCCGCGCGCCAGGCTGTCGACCCGCCCGCTCAGCCGCTCGCCGCTCATCAGGCGCATCTCGGCCTTGTCGCCGACGCGGATCAGCGGCAGACGGGTTTCCTCGAAGTAGCCGTAGACGTAGAAGGAATGGCGGTCGACCAGCGCCAGCGCCGGCTCGCCGCGCTCGGCGAAGTCGCCCACGAACAGGTTGAGGTTGGTGACGTAGCCGTCCACCGGCGCGCGCACCTCGGTGCGCCTGAGCCTGAGGCGCGCCTCGTCGAGCTGCGCCTGCGCCTCGAGCAGGTCGGCGCGCGCGGCGGCGGCCAGCTGGCCGGCGTCGCTGCGGCTCTCCCGCGACACCACCCGCTCGCTGATGTCGGCGCGCCGCGCCGCATTGTCCTCGCGCATCTTCAGTTCGGCCTGGCGCGCTGCCACCCGCGCCTCGGCCTGGCGCACGGCGGTGCGGTAGTGCGCGGGGTCGATGCGCAGCAGCAGGTCGCCCTTGCTCACCGTCTGGTTGTCGTGCACCGCCACCTCGACCACCAGGCCGGCGACGTCGGCCGCGATGTTGACCACCTCGGCGCGCACCCGGCCGTCGCGGGTCCACGCCGAGTCCATGTAGTGCAGCCAGAGGGTGCGCACCAGCAACACGGCGGCGGCGAAGACCAGCAGGGTGAAGACGACGCTGATGACTCTTTTCCAGGGCATATCCAGGCTCGTTCGCGGCGGAATCAGTGGTAGACGTACAGCATCAGGACGCCGTACAGGCAGGTGAACAGGCTGGCGCGCAGCAGGGTCGGGTGCCAGGCGTGGCGGTACAGGCCGCTCCACGCCACCAGGCGGTCGATGCCCCAGCCGACGGCCAGGGTGATGACGAACAGCAGGGTCAGGTTCGGCAGGTAGACGCCGAACAGGGCGATCTCACGGGGCATCAGTGGCGCTCCCGGCGGCCAGCGGCGAATGGGGGTCGAGCAGCGAGCTGCGGATGAAGTGCAGCTGGCTGAGCACCCGGCGCAGCGGCGAGCGGTCGAACTGCGGCGGGCGGTTCTCCGGGGTCTGCCGCACGGTGGCGATGGCCTGCTCGACCGCGGCCAGGGCGCGCTGGCGGTTGCCCGCGTCGGGCTGGATGAACAGGCGCACCAGCGCGCGGCCGAGGGCGCGGATATCGGCCTGCCAGGGCATGCCCGCGGCGTAGCAGGGCTCGGCCGGCAGGCGCGCCTGCTCCTGGCGCAGCTCGATCACCGCCTGGCCGATCTCCAGCACCGCGAACATCCAGCGCAGCAGGCGGCGCTGCACCTCAGGGCGGCCGACTGCGCTGACCTGGGCCTGGGTCAGCAGGTCGCGGGTGCCGCTCTCGAAGCCGGCGACCAGGCCCTTGAGCCGGCCGCTGACGGCGAACACCACGCGCATGCGCAGGTCGTGTTCCAGCCGGCGCCACAGCCAGGGCCGGTCGGGCGGCAGGATCAGCGCCAGGCTCAGGGTGGTCAGGCCGATCGCCAGCAGCGCCGCCAGGTATTCGTTGAGCAGGCGCTGGAAGTCGTAGGGCGGCAGGTTGGCCGGCAGGGCGATGATGCAGAACCACAGCATCAGGCCGGTGCCGTAGCCGGCGGTGGCGCTGCGCGCCAGCAGCCAGGCGCCGAGGGCGAACACCGGCGCCAGGGCGCAGCACAGCAGGGCGAAGCCTTCCAACCAGGGCAGCACCCAGAACTGCAGCAGGCCGCCAAGCACGGCGCTGCCCAGCGCGCCAATCAGCAGCTTGAGCGCCTGCTGGCGGGGGCTGGGCGCACCGGCCACCAGCCCGGCGACCATCGCCGCGGTGAGCACGCAGGTGCCGCCGCTGGGCCAGGCGGTGGCGATCCAGAAGGCGCCGAGGCCGAGCACCAGCAGCGCGCTGCGCATCCCGGTCACCGCCGCGGCCAGGCCGTTGGCGCGCGGGGTGAAGCTGTCCTGCCACTGCTCGCGGGCATGCCGGTGGACCAGCAGCGAGGCGTGGGTCAGCGCGTAGTCGTGCAGGTCGCCGGTGAAGCGATACAGCTGCTCGGCGGCGGTGTTGAAATCGAGCAGCTGCTGGTCGCCCGGATGCAGCGCGACCAGCTGCCGGCGGGCCGCGCGGATCTGCTCCATCAGCTCGCACCGGCTGCCCTCCAGGCGCTGCGCCAGCACCTCGGCGTCGGCCTCGCTGCACAGGTGCTGGCCGAGCGGCGCCAGCAGCGCGCCGACGCCGGCCAGGCACGGTTCCAGCGCCGCGCGCACCTGCGCGCCGGCCTCGCCCTGCAGGCGCTGCAGCAGCTGGTGCAGGCCGTGGAAGCGGGTGGAAAGCACCATGAACTCGTGGTTGAGGCGGCCCAGGCGGCCGCTGCGCATGCGGAAATACGGGTCCTCGAAGGCGCTGGCGTTGCGCAAGTTGTCGAGCGCCACCGCCTCGCCGGCGAAGCGCGCGTTGAGCTGCTCCAGACGCGCCACGTCGAGCTGGCCGCCCAGCGCCGCGGCGGCAAACCCGGCGAAGTCGCGAAAGCGCGTGGCCAGCAGACGACGCAGGCTGGCGCTGCTGTTCTGCGGCAGGATCAGCGCGCTGACCAGCCCCGAGCAGAGGATGCCCAGGCTGATCTCCAGCACCCGCCACAGCGCCTGCATGAAGGCGCTTTCGGGGTCGGCGATGGCCGGCAGGCCGATCAGCGCCGCGGTGTAGCCGGCCAGCACGCAGCCGTAGCCGCGAAAGTCGCGGTAGCGCGCCGCGCCGGCGGTGCACAGGCCGATCCACAGCGCCAGGCAGAGCAAGAACAGCACCCGCTCCTGGGCGAACAGGGCGAGCAGCGGCACCGTCACCGCCAGGCCCAGCAGGGTGCCGAGGATGCGGTAGAAGCTCTTGGCCAGCACCTGGCCGCTCTCCGGCTGCATGACGATGAACACCGTGGCCAGCACCGTGCCGGCCTGCGGCAGCTCCAGGCGGTAGGCCAGCCACAGGGCGACGCAGGCGCCGAGCAGGGCCTTGAAGATGAACGCCCAGATCGGTCCCTCGCTCTGCGCCCACTCGTCCAGACCGCGGCGCAAGGCGCCGGGCAGCGCGGGCACGCTCGAAGTGGTCATGGCGCGCTCCTCACGGCCGGCCCGGCAACTGCAGGCGGACCTCGCGCGCCTGCAGCTCGGCGTCCGCCGGCGCGCTGTCCGCCGCCAGCACGCCGCCGCCGAGGGCCACCCACAGCCCGGCCTGGGCGGCCAGCTGCTCGGCGAGCACCTGTTGCTGCAGGCGCTGCGCGGCGAACACCCGGCCCTGCGCAACGAGCAGCTCGCGGGCATCGCTCAGCCCGCGCTGGTGGGCCTCCTGCGCCAGCGCCACGCGCCGCTCGGCGGTGGCCAAGGCACTGGCGGCAAAAGCCTGCTGCTCGTGCAGCGAATGCAGGCGAATCAGCAGGTCGGAGACGCCCTGCAGCGCCTGCACCAGGGTCTGCCTGTACTGCTCGACCGCCAGGTCGTAGCCGGCCGCCTCGGCGCCCAGCCGGCTGCGCCGCGCGCCGCCGTCGAAGATCGGCAGGCTGAGCGCCGGGCCGATCCCCCAGGTCAGCTTGTCGTGGCGCAGCCAGTCCAGCCCGCCACCCTGGGTCGCCGCCGAACCGAGGCTGCCGAGCAGGTCGATGTTGGGATAGAAGTCGGCCCTGGCCACCTCGATGCCGCGCGCCGCAGCCGCCACCTGCCAGCGGCTGGCGACCACGTCCGGGCGCCGGCCGAGCAGCTCCAGCGGCAAGCGGCTGGGCAGGCGCGGCGCAGCGTGCAGCCTCAGCTGCGGGCGCTGCAGTTCAGCAGCGGCGCCCGGCCCGGCACCGGCCAGCGCCGCCAGCTGGTTGCCGGTCAGGGCGATGGCCTCGTCGGCCAGGTCGAGCTGGCGCTGCGCCTCGGGCAGCGGCGCTTCGGCCGCGGCGACCTCCAGTTCGGTGCCCAGGCCAATGCGCCGGCGTTCGCGGGCCAGCGCCAGCAGTTCCTCGCGCTGCTCGAGCTCGGCTCGGGCGATGTCCCGCTCGGCGTACTGGCGGGCCAGCTGGATATAGACGCGCACCACGCTGCCCTGCAGCTCCAGCGCCGCGGCGCGCTCCTCGGTGGCGGCGACCCGCGCCAGGCTCAAGGCGCGCTCACGCTGGCTGTGCAGGCGGCCCCACAGGTCGAGGTCGTAGCTCAGGCCGAAGGCGGCGCTGTTGTTCCAGCTGCTGGTGCGCGCCAGCGGGCCGGGGCCGTAGAAGTTGTCGTCCGGCCAGCGCTTGCGCTGCACGCTGGCCTGCAGGCCGAGTTGCGGCGCCTGCGCCGCGGCGGCCACCCCGGCCAGCGCCTGGGCCCGGCGCACCCGCGCCGCCGCCATGGCCAGGCCGGGACTGCCGGCCAGCGCGCGCTCGACCCAGGCGTTCAGCTGCGCATCTCCGTAGGCCTGCCACCACTGTGCGCGCGGCCACTCGGCGCTCTGGGCGGCGTGGCGAATGGCCGCGTCGGTGGGCAATTCGCCGTTGTCGGCCAGCTCCGCCTGCGGGTCGAGGCCACCGCTGGCGATGCAGCCGGACAGGGAAGAACAGAGGGTAACCAGCAGACTGGCGAGAAACAGACCGGGCCGAACGATGGCGGGCACTGCAGCGGATCCTGGAAGGGCGGCGGGAGGCCGAGAGGAGTGGCGATTCTAGGACCCGCCGCAAGCGAGGATAAGCGCACGATTGGATGATGGATTGTGTACTGACAGGTCATAATCCCTGGCAGGCTTCGTGACAGAATCGGCGCCGCCGGGAGCCGCCATGCAGTCGGCCCCGCCGCACGACCAAGGATGTCCCCGCAGCCCCGCCCCCATCCCTCCCGAAAGGCGACCCATGGACATTCTCTTCAACATGCGTGCCTTCGTCTGCGTGGCGGAGACCGGCAGCTTCACCGCCGCCGCCGCGCGCCTGGATCTGACCACCTCCTACATCTCGCGCGCCGTCGCCACCCTGGAAACCCACCTGCGCGCGCGCCTGCTGCACCGCACCACAAGACGCATCGCCCTGACCGAGGCTGGCCAGCGCTACCTGCTGCGCTGCCAGCAGATCCTCGGCTACATCGAGGAAGCCGAGGCCGAGGCCAGCGACGCCCACGCGCGCCCGGCCGGCAACCTCAAGGTCCACGCCATGACCGGCATCGGCCACCACTACCTGATCCAGGCGGCCGCCGACTACAGCGAGACCTACCCCGAGGTCAGCTTCGACCTGACCCTGGCCAACCGCACTACCGACATCCTCGACGAGGGCTACGACGTCTCGGTGATCACCGCCCGCGAACTGCCCGACTCCGGCTTCATCTCCAAGCAGTTGGGCACCACCTACAGCGTGCTGTGCGCCGCGCCCGGCTACCTCGCCAGGCACGGCGTCCCCGCCCGGCCCGGCGACCTGCTCCAGCACCGCTGCCTGCGCCTGGTCTATCCGGTGATGAGCCTCGACCAGTGGCTGCTCGACGGCCCCGCCGGCGAGGAGCTGGTCACCGTCGAGCACACCCACTTCCAGGTCAACACCGTCGACGCCATGGCCGTGGCGCTGCGGGCCGGCATGGGCATCGGCGCGCTACCGGTGTACTCGGCGCTGCCCAGCCTGCTGGATGGCAGCCTGGTGCGCGTACTGCCCGGGCACACCCTGTATCCGCTGGGGGTCTTCGCGCTCTACCCGTCGCGCCAGTACCTGGACGCCAAAATCCGCACCTGGGTCGAGTTCCTCCGCGAGCGCCTGCCGGCGCGCCTGGCGGCCGACGAACAGCAGCTGCTGGCGTGCAGCGCGCCGCCGGGGCAGTGATCGTCGGCTGAAAGCAGCAGCGACCAGCCATCGGCGCCGGCGCAACGCCACGGTCCTCTCTCAACCGCGGCGATCGCGCCGACACAAAGTTTTACAGCGCCGGACTGAAATTTCCGCCGCCGCGGTGGTCCTAGGAAGTGGCCGGCACTACCGGCACCCTAGGAGCCCCGATCATGCTTTCGCGTCTTGTCCTCGTCATCGCCCTGCTCGCCGGAGTGGCGCTGTTCATCCAGTCCCCGGCGCACGCCTCCGACCGCGATGGCTACTACCGCCACGACCGCTACGTCGAAGTCCATCGGGCGCCGGCGTACTACTACGAACCGCGCCCGGTCTACCGCGACCGCCACTACCGGCCCGCGCCGATCTACCGCGACGCCCCCCGCTACCGCCACGAGCGCTATCGCCGCGCCCATCGCCATGACCACCACCACCGCCGCCATCACCGCGACCATTACTACTACAGCGACCGGCGCTGGTAGGCGGGACGGCTGAGCCGCTGGCGGTGAGTGGCTTCCGGGTCTAGCCCAAAGCCACTCAGCTCTGCCCCTACCTCCGGGTAATCACCACCTCCAGATATTCCCCCGGCACCACCAGCGAGTCGGCGCCGCCGACGTTGCGCGCCGCCAGCAGGCGCTCGAGGTCGGCATGCAGCGCCGCCTGGCCGGCCGCGTCGAGGGCGGCGAAGGCCTTGTGGGTGGGGCCGTAGTAGGTTCGAAAGATCTCGATCCAGTGCGCCGCGGAGCGATAGCGGAAGTTGAACAGCTTGCGCGTGCAGCGAATGTCCGCAGCCTGCGGGCCGAACAGTTCGACCAGGGCGGCCTCGTCGCCCCAGCGCAGCGGCGAGCGCAGGCCGGCCGGCGGCGGCACATGGGCGCCGATCACTCGGAACAGCTCGCCGATGAAACCCTCCGGGGTCCAGTTGGCCAGGCCGATGCGCCCGCCATGGCGCACCACGCGCAGCAGCTCGGCGGCTGTGCGCGGCTGGTCGGGGGCGAACATCACGCCGAAGGTGGACAGCGCCACGTCGAAGCTGCCATCGGCAAACGGCAGGTTCTCGGCATCGGCAACCTGGAACTCCACCGCCAGGCCTTCGGCGCGGGCGCGGGCGGCGGCCTTGTCGAGCAGGTGCGGCACGTAGTCGGTCGAGGTCACCTCGGCGAAGCGGCGCGCCGCGGCCAGGGTGGCGTTGCCATTGCCGGCGGCCACGTCGAGCACGCGCTCGCCGGCACGCAGGTCGACGGCCTCGGCCAGCAACTCGCCGACGATCTGCAGGGTGGTGCCGATGACGGCGAAGTCGCCGCTGGCCCAGGTGGCCTGCTGGCGGGCCTTGATGGCGGCGAGGTCGGCTTGCGGGCTGACTGCGACGACGCTGGCCGGGCAGCCTGCGGTGGCTGTGTTCATGGTCGTTCTCCTCTGTGGACTGGGCGGGATGAGGGCATCCCGACGAGTCCATTGTTCCGCCGCGGCCGGATCGGTGCTTCACTGGGCGTCCGGGAAACTTGTCCGCGCGTCCGCGATTGCGCGCGCCCTTGAAGGGACGCTGCCCCCTGCACGCCGGCGCCGCCGGCCGGGAGCCAGGCCATGAGTCGGGATACGCTGTCGGATCTGCTGCGCGCCGTGCGCCTGCGCGGCGCGGTGTTCTACTACGTGAGCAACTGGGATGACTGGGCGGCCGAAGCCCCGCCGGCGCGGGAGATCGCCGCGGCTGTGCTGCCCGGCGCCGAGCACGTCATGGAGTTCCACCTGGTCGCCCGCGGCAGCGGCTGGGCAGCGGTCAGCGGGCTGCCGCCGGTACGCCTGGAAACCGGCGACATCGTGATGTTCCCCCACGGCGATGCCCACGTGATCTCCAGCGCCCCGGGCCTCGCGCCGCAGCGCATCGGCGCCGAATGGGTGTTCGCCACCCGCCACCTGCCCAAGCCGATGCCCATCGCCTTCCACCACGGCGTGCGCGAGCCCGGCTCGCCGCTACCCGTCGAGGAGGCCGATACCGTGCTGGTGTGCGGCTTCCTCGGCTGCGACCTGCGCCCCTTCAACCCGCTGATCACCGCCCTGCCGCGCCTGCTGCACCTGCCGGCCGCGCGCGCCGGCGGCTGGATCACCCGGGTCATCGACCAGGCGGCACGCGAGTCGGAAGAGCGTGGCCCCGGTGCCGAGGCGGTGCTGGAGCGGCTGGCGGAGATGATGTTCGTCGACACCGCGCGGCGCTACCTCGACAGCCTGCCCGAGGACGCCACCGGCTGGCTGGCCGGCCTGCGCGACCGTTACGTCGGCCACGCCCTGGCCCTGCTGCACGAGTCGCCCGCGCACCCGTGGAGCATGGACGAACTCAGCCATGCCGTCGGCCTGTCGCGCTCGGCGCTGCACGAGCGTTTCCTGCAGTTCCTAGCCCAGCCGCCGATGCACTACCTCACCCAGTGGCGCATCCAGGTCGGCTCGCGCCTGCTGCGCGAGAGCAACCGCACCGTCGCCGCCATCGCCCAGGAGGTCGGCTACGAGTCGGAAGCCGCCTTCTCGCGCGCCTTCAAGCGCCTGGTCGGCCTGCCGCCGGCGACCTGGCGGCGCAGCGTGGCGGCGGGCGAGTGAACGGTTACTCCCGCCCCTCGCGCTCCAGCAGCGCGCGCTTGCGCGCCACGCCCCAGCGGTAGCCGGACAGGCCACCGTCGCTGCGCAGCACGCGGTGGCAGGGGATCGCCACCGCCAGGGCATTGGCCGCGCAGGCACCGGCCACCGCGCGCACCGCTTTCGGCGCGCCGATGCGTGCGGCCAGTTCGGCGTAGCTGAGCGTGCTGCCGGCCGGGATGGCGCGCAGGGCCTGCCAGACGCGCTGCTGGAAGGCGGTGCCGTGCAGGTCCAGCGGCAGGTCGAGACCGATCCACGGCGCCTCGACGAAGCCGGCCACCTGCGCCAACAGGCGTTCGGCGTCGGCAGCGCCGTCGATCAGCTCGGCCTGCGGGAAGCGCTGGCGGAGCTCGTCGCGCAGCGCCTCGGGCCGGTCGCCGAGGAGGATGGCGCACAGCCCGCTCCCGCTGTGCGCCACCAGCAGCGCACCCAGCGCACACTGGCCGAGGGCAAAGCGGATCGGCATGGTCGGCCGGCCAGGTGGGGGCATCTTGCGGGCGCTGCTCATCGGACGTTCCTTTCGCGGGATCTCTGGGTAAAGATGACTGTACCTGCGACAGGCCGCGGCCGCATCCCGCCAGCCGTCGGCCGCCGCTGCCCACCTCCTGGATGACTTGCCCATGCCGAGCAGCACCACCCCCGACTACCGCGCCGCCAGCGCCCACCTGGCGGCGCTCGATGCCGACTGGGCGCGCCTGGTCGCCCAGGTCGGCCCCTGCACCCTGGAGCCCCGGCCGGCGCGCGAGCCGTACGAGGCGCTGGTGCGTGCGGTGGCCTACCAGCAGCTGCACGCCCGTGCGGCCGAGAGCATCCTCGCCCGGATGCTCGCCCTGTACCCGGACACGCCCTTCCCCAGCCCCGCGCAGCTGCTGGCCAGCGACTTCGACGCCCTGCGCGGCACCGGCCTGTCGGCGCGCAAGGTGGAGACCCTTCAGGGCATCGCCGCCGGCGCGCTGAGCGGCCTGGTGCCGGATCGCGAGGAGGCCGCGGCGCTGGACGACGAGGCGTTGATCGAGCGTCTGGTCAGCCTGCGCGGCATCGGCCGCTGGACGGTGGAGATGCTGCTGATCTTCACCCTCGAGCGCCTCGACGTGCTGCCGGTCGACGACTTCGGCGTGCGCAGCGGCTATCGCCGCCTCAAGGGCCTGGACCAGCTGCCGACGCCGCGCGAGCTGGCGCGCATCGGCACGGCGTACAGCCCGTGGCGCACGGTGGCGGCCTGGTACCTGTGGCGGGTGCCGACATGACGGCGACGGGCGGCGCCGATTAGACTCGGCGCACGCCCATTCCTGCGAGGATCGCCCATGGCCCGCCTGCAGCTCGAACTGCCCGAAGATGCCTTCCGCTTCACCACGCGCATGACCGTGCGCAGCACCGACATCAACGCCGGCCAGCATCTGGGCAACGACGCGCTGATCTCCATGCTCTCCGAGGCGCGCTCGCGCTTCCTGTTTGAGCACGGCATCGACGGCGGCGGCAATGCCGAGGGTTTCGGCATCGTGGTCACCGACCTCGCCACCCTGTACAAGGCCGAGGCCCACGAGCGCGACGTTCTGCTATTCGAGATCGGCGTGATGGACTTCAACAAGTACGGCGGCGACATCACCTTCCGCGTCAGCCGTCCGGCCGACGGCACCCTGGTGGCGCTGGCCAAGAACGGCTTCGTGTTCTTCGACTACCAGGCAGGCAAGGTGGCGCCGATGCCGGAGGAGTTCCGCGCGCGCTTCCCGGGGGTCAGCCAGGCTGCCTGACGCCTCAGCAACAACGGTTATCAGCAGCGCCGCCGCTACTTCCCATGAGTTGACCACCTGCGCCGTGTGTTCAGGAGCACTGGCTAGACTTGCAAGGAGGCCTTGCGCCTTGGGCGGTACAGGGGATCGTCGGCTGGGCCCGGTAAGGATATTTCCTGTCGGCTTGCCGAGGTTTGCATGTCCATCGTCCCCGACCGGCCAGCGTGGCTGGCCCGCCCCCTTCTCCCTCCGAGCGTCGAGGTGCGGCCATGAACCGCGAGGACGACCGGCTGCACGCCGGCTCGCCTCGCCGCGCCCGACAGCTGATCATCCTGCCCGCCCTGTTGCTCGGCCTCGGTCTGGCCCTGGCGCTGATCCTACAGCGCGAGCGCCCGAGCCCGCCGCCAGCGACCGTCGAAGCGCCGCCGGTAACCCAGGCCGGCAGCGCGGCGGAGCCGGAGCCCGCCCCGCCACCACCTCCGCCGGTCGCCAAGCCGAAGGCGGCGCCACCAACGGCCAAGGCCGCGGCCCCGAAAGAGCTGGCGAGCTGTCTGCCGCGCGGCAGCAACCTGCTCGACAACCGGGTGGCGCGCTGCCGCTTCGGCACCGCAGACGGCGCACCGCCAGCGACAGCCGCCCAGAAAGCCACAGCGCCGGCCAGAGCGTCCGCGCCCAAGGACCTCGAGCGCTGCCTGCCGCGCGGCAGCAACCTGCTCGACAACCGAGTGGCCCGCTGCCGCTTCGGCACGCCGGACGGCGCACCGCCCCCGACGAAGCGGGCGACGCCGCCGAGTTGAGGCGCTGACGCCTCTCCCTCAGAAAATCCGGCAATCAGTAGCCCTGCCGCTACTTCCTATCGATTGGCCACCGACCACGCCGGCGGCCTTTCCGTATCCGCAAACTGACTAGAATTTGACCAAGGCGTGACGCTGTAAGCTGCACGGGACCGCTGGCTCGCCTGGGTAGGGAGGTTTTCTGTCGGATCGTTGAGGTACCCATGAACATCAAATACGTCCTGCTGACCCTGGCCGCCTGCTCGAGCATCGCCCTGGCGGCCGAGCCCCCGGTGGAGGAATACGTCTACGGCATGCCCCTGGACATCGACAAGGTGGTGGCCATCACCGAACCGGACGAGCTGTACGCGCCCTGCCGCGTGGTGTCGGCACAGATGAGCTACGAGGATTCCACCGGCCAGCTGCGCACCCTCGAATACCTCAGGATGAGTAGCGTCTGCAGCGACATCGAGGGCAGCCTCTAACCCCCTCGCCCGCACGCCCGCCGCTCAATCCCCGGCCGCGGGTGGCGGCGCAGTGTCGGCCAGCGCCGTGGCCAACTCGCCGAGGCGGCGCAGCGCAGCGCTGACCCGCTCGTCCAGCTCCTGGCAGCAGGACAGGCGCAGGCAGTGGCGAAACCGCGCGCCGTTGGAATACAGCTGGCCAGGAATGATGACGATGCGCTCGGCCAGCGCGGCGTGGAACAGCTCGAGGCTGTCCACCGTTTCCGGCAACTCCAGCCACAGCAGGAAACCACCCACCGGCTGGGTGGCGCGGGTGCCGGCCGGGAAGTGGCGGGCGATCAGCCCGCGCATCGCATCCACCTGCGCCGCGTAGCGCCGGCGCAGGGCACGCAGGTGGTGATCGTAGCCGCCGCTCTCGAGGAACAGGCCGACCGTCTCGGCCAACAGCACCGACTCGGCGACGCTGGAGCTGAACTTCAGCTGACGCACCGCGTCGCGAAAGCGCCCGGCCTCCAGCCAGCCGATGCGGTAGTCCGGCGCCAGGGTCTTGGTGTAGCTGGCGCAGGTCATCACCCAACCGTCGCGGTCGAAGGCCTTGACCGTCGGCTGCAGCGGTTCGGCGAACTGCAGCTCGGCGTACAGGGCATCCTCGATGAGCGGCACCCGGTGCTGGTTGACCAGCTCGGCCAGGCGCTGCTTGGCCGCCAGCGGCATGCTGCAGCCCAGCGGGTTGTGCACCGTGGGCATGGCGACGATGGCCGCCAGGCGCTTCTCCTCCAGCAGCAGCTCCAGCGCGTCCAGCGCCAGGCCGTGCTGCGGGTGGGTGGGGATCTCCAGCACCTTGAGGCCGAGGCTGGCCAAGAGCGGGTAGAGGTTGAAGTAGCTCGGCGACTCCACGCCCACGGTGTCGCCGGCGCGGGTCACCGCGCGCAGCGCCAGCTGCAGCGCCTCCATGGCGCCGTGGGTGAGCAGGATGTCGTCGGCCGCCAGGGTCATGCCGAGCAGCGCGGCGCGCCGGGCGATCTGCTCGCGCAGGCGCAGCGAGCCCGGCGGCAGGGCGTAGCGACCGACCAGCTGCGGCTGGCGGCGCAGCAGGCTGGCGGTCAGCCGCGCCAGCTTGGCGCCCGGATAGAACGCCTCGCCGCGCGGGCAGGCCAGCGCCAGGTCGACATGGTCGGCACGCTGCTGGCTCTGCAGCACCATCGCCATCAGGTCGTCCATCGCCCCCGCCGGGCGCACCCCGGACGGCCGCTCGCGCAGCGGCCGCTGCAGCGGTGGCAGGCTGCTGCGCACGTAGTAGCCGGACTGTGGGCGCGCCTCTATCAGGCCGCGATCCTCGAGCAGGCGGTAGGCAGCGGTGACGGTGTTGAGGCTCAGCTCATGCTGGGCGGCACAGGCCCGCACCGACGGCAGGCGGACGCCGGCCGGCAGACTGCCGCGGTCGATGGCCGCGGCCAGTTCGTCGGCCAGCAGGCGGTAGCGGACGGGTGCATTCATGGCGGTTCACCGGTGACAGCGGGATGGACATGCGATGGTGACAGTTGACTAACCATTCAATCTGTAACCATGACAAAAGTGGTTTTGTGAGTCTGTCACCATTTGCCGCCACTGCCTAGCATGGACTGCCATGGATCAACTGCAGGAGCCTGCCATGTTCGAAGCCCTCGCCCTGGCCAGCTACATGGGAGTGATGTCGATCACCCCCGGCCCCAACAACATCATGCTCACCACCTCGGGGGTGAACTTCGGCTTCCGCCGCACCCTGCCGCACATGCTCGGCATCGCCTTCGGCTGCTCCCTGCAGCTGCTGCTGTGCGCCGCGCTGTTCGCTTCGGTGGCCGACTGGCTCGGCGAGGTGCGCCCGCTGCTGGCCGCCGCCGGCTGCGCCTACCTGCTGTGGCTGTCGCTGAAGCTGGCCCGCGCCGCCGCGCCGGGCCGCAGCGAGACGGCACGACCGATGGGCTTCGTCGCCGCCGCGCTGTTCCAGTGGATCAATCCCAAGGCCTGGGTGATGGTGCTCAACGCCTGCGTGCTGTTCATGCCGCAGGGCGGCCAGCTGCCGGCCGCCGCGGCCATGGCGCTGCTGGCGCTGCTGGTCAACCTGCCGTGCATCGCGGTGTGGGCATGGGGCGGCGAGCGCCTGCGCCACTGGCTGCAGCAGGACTGGGCGCTGCGCCTGTTCAACCTGGGCATGGCCGGCCTGCTGGCCGCCACCGCGCTGTGGCTGCTGGTGGATGAGCTGATGCGCTGAGGGTGGCGGGCGCGCCGGACGCGATCCAGAATGAGGGGCAGCGCCCCGCTCTCCCCCTTTCTGCACGGACGCCACGAGGAGCCCCATGCGCGCGATCTACCTCGACACCGAATTCACCCAGCTCAGCCTCGACCGGCAGCTGATCTCCCTGGCCCTGGTCGATGCCGGCGGCGCCGAGTTCTATGTCGAACTCAGCGACGGCTGGTGCGCAGACGACTGCTCGGAGTTCGTCCACGAGCACGTCCTGCCGCAGCTCGACCTTGCGCGCCATGGCCTGCCCAGCCGCGAGGCTCGCCAGGCGCTGCATGCCTTCCTCGCCGGCCTCGGCGCGGTGGAAGTCGTCGGTGATGCGCTGGCCTGGGACTGGCCGCTGCTGCTCGGCCTGCTCGAACCGCTCGGCCTGCCGGCCAACGTGCGGGGCTGCCGCCAGGTCGACGACCCGCTCGGCCAGCTGCCCAGCGAGGACATCCCCCACCACGCCCTGCTCGACGCGCGCCTGCTGCGCGACCTGTGCGAGGGCTGCGGCGACTAGCCGCCCTCCTGCAACCGCTGCAACTCGCGGCGCACCATGCTGGCGAACTGCGGCGGGCTGAGCGCGTACAGCTCACCCGCCACCCAAGCCAGCCAGCGCACGCCGAGGCGCCCGCGCGCGGCCAGCAGGCGTTCGGCCTCGGCCTGCGCACGGGCCTGGTGGGTGCGATGGTAGTCGGCGCGGGAGGTGTTCGGCGCCGCGTGGTCGTGGTCGTGGTCAGGCATGCGTTATCTCGGCGGAAACGACAACCGGCGGCGGACGGCTAGGCGCGAGTCGGAATGAGGGGCGGAGATTCTAGCCGACCACGGGGATCACGGCGCTCACGGCGTCGCCGGTTCCTCGACCTCACGCCAGCTGCTGTCCGGGTCGAAACGGGGCATCGCCACGGCCTGCTGTTCGCTGTCCGGCCCCATGTCCTTCTCGAACACCTGGCCATCGTGGCTGATCATGAAGCTCATTACCCCGCTGTCGGCGTACTCGGCCGGCCAGGCGATCAGGGCGAAGCCGCGGCTCATGTTGTCGCCGAGCTTGTAGCCGTAGGCGCCGCCCGGCGCCGATGGGCCCTGGGCGTCGAGGATGCGGTAGCGGTAGCCGTGCCACTCGCCGTCCGGCAGCTCGTCGCCGAACAGCGGGCCGAGCGGGCTCGCCTCGATGCCCGGCTCGTCGGGCCAGTACAACCCGTCGTACTGGCCGTCGCTGCTCATGAACTTCTGCGCGTACTCGAGCACCCCGTCGCCGTCGTGGTCGACCTCGGCGTAGTCCATCTGTGCGTCGTGGTAGGCGCGCACCGCCTCTATGGTGGCCAGCTCGTTGCGGCCGATGCGCCGCGCACGGATCTCCTCGCCACCGGCCTTGGCATCAAAACTCCAGCCGTCCTGGCCCTGGACCAGCGGCAGGGGGAAGGTCCAGGGCGTGTTGCCGACCACCAGGCGCGACCGGCCCTGCCCGACGGACTGGACCGCATGCTTCTCCCGGTAGAGAGCGAGGAAGGCATCGACATCCTTGCGCTCGATGTCATCGGTGGGGATGTAGGTTTGCCAGTCGTCGCCGAGCAGCGCGGCCATGCGCTGGGGATCGGCATGCTCGGTGCCCAGCGCGGCGATCAGCGCATCGACGGCAACGGTGGGGGTAGCGAAGGCTTGCTGGGCGCGCGCCTCCCAGGTCAACAGTGCCAGCAGCGCCGGCAGGCAGATACGCAAGAGCGGATGCATGGGAAGTCTCCTTGTCTCAACGCCGGAAGCCGCCGCCACCGCCACCGCGGGAAGGTCTGCTGGGTGCCGAGCGCTGCACCGGGCGGCTGGCGCGCTCCGCCCGCGGCCGGCTGGCCGAGGCCCGGCTGGTCTCGCCACGGCTGGCGACGGCGCTGGAGCGCGACGGCTCGCGCGCGCCGGCGAAGGCGTTGTTACGCGTGCTTGGGCTACTGGCGTACTGCTGGCGCGCCTGCTGGCGGGCCTGCGTGCTGTTCTGCGTGCGCTGGCGCGGCTGGGCGCCGGCCTGGCTGCGCTGGCCGATCCGCTCCGGCTGGCTGCGCCCCCCCCGATCGGCGGCCTGCCCGCGCTCGCGCTGCTGGGCCTGGCTGCGCATCTCGCGGTCGGCGACCTGGGCCCGCTCGCGCGCCTCGCGGTTGCTGGTGGCCGGCGCCTGGATGCCGCGCTGGCTCAGGGTCTGGCTGGCCCGCTCGCGCTCGGCCATGCGCGCTGGCTCGCGGCCACGCAGGGCCTCGCGCTGCTCGCTGCCGGGCAGGCGCTGGCTGTAGCGCTCGCGGCTGGCGCTGTCCCGATAGGGCACGCCGTCGCGGTTCACCGCGTTGTGCTGCCAGTTTCTCTGGCTGGCGTCGATCTTCCGGTTGCTGTTGATGTTGTTGTACTTGTTGACGTCGATGTCGATGTCGCCGCCCCCCCAGTCGCAGTCGCCCCAGATCGAGTCGATGATCGCCACGCCAGCGGCGAAGCCCAAGCCGGCGACCAGCGCTGAGCCGAAGTAGTAGCCGGGCGGCGGCGGGTAGTACGCCGGCGGGTAGGACGGATACGGCCAGCTGCCGTAGACCACGCTGGGGTTGTAGCTTGGCACGTAGATCACCTGCGGGTCGGCCGGCTCGATGATGATGGTCTGCTCGGCCGGCGGCGCCTGCACCACGGTGGTGGCCCCCCCCTCTGCCGCACTCTGCACGGTGACCGTCTGCTGCTCGTTGGACTCGAGGTTGCCGGCGGCCTGCGCCTGGCGCCGCAGGCGCTGCACCGAGTCCATCACGTCGCTCGGCTGGGCGAGGAAGGCATCGCCGACCCGCTGCACCCAGGCCGGGTCCTGGCCGAGGGTGACCAGCAGCGCCGGGAAGGCGACCAACGACTGCACGCTGGGATCCCAGGGCTGGTCGGCCACCTGGCGCACGGCGTCGTCGCCGCTGGCGTCCGGATGGGCCTTGGACCAGGCCACGGCGTCGGCGACGTTGCCCGGGTAGGTCGCCGCCATCAGTACCTGGGCCAACAGAGAGTCGGGATACAAGGCGATCGGCGCCATCATCTGGTCGAGTTCCTCGTCGCGGAACACGGCCTCGGCCGGCGCCGGCGCTGCGGGCGGAGCGGCGGCCGGGGTGCCCGGCGCCTCCTGGGCGAAAGGGGCGCCCTGGTCGGGGCTGCCGAGCATGGCCAGCACCGCGAGCAGGACGGCGCTGAAACGGCGATCGATACACATGTCGCTTCTCCTGAGCGCGCAAAGCAGGGCGAAACGCAGGGCCTGGCCCATCGCCACCGTGAACTGTCGCGGTTTGAAAAGCATAGGCGTTGTGTGGCGACTGACGAGGCATAAACCAGCTATCGGCAGGGGGCCCCAGCGACGGACGGCGGCTCCAGGCAATGCCATCCTTTCCGCCTTATCGCCGGGACATTCACGCCACGCCGCCCGGCACGGCGACGCGGCATGCAGACGAGGCATCCTCCTGGTGGCAATCATCGTCTCGCAGCTGGCCCTCGCCCACCAGGTTTCCGATCCCCGGTGCACGTGCTCGGCCGCAAGCCCGGCAGCAACGTGTTCCGCCCGCTGGTCGCCGAAACCGGCGCACGCGTGGTGGCGCTCGACCTCTGCGCGGCCTTCGATCTGGAGTACACCGCCCTCAAGATGCCCATCGAGGCGGAGCAGCGGCCGCGCGAGAAGGGCGTGATGCTCTGGATAGTCGGACCGAATCCGGTCGTGCAGGCGATGCTGATGAACTCACCGCTGGGGCAGGCACTGGGTGCCGAGCGGGTGTTCAACAATCTCGAGGAAGCGGTGGCGCGCTACCAGGCAATGACGGCGGGAGCCTGAGTTCGCCTCGCCGAGACGAAAAGGCCGCTGACGAAACGGGAAAGGGACGGGGCACCTGGTCGCGCGCCCCTCGGAAGATCCGGGGAAAAGTCCGCCCGCACGTGCAGCCCCCCTCTGGAATACAGCTAGCCGTGCCCCGGTGCATCGCTCAGGCTGATCTCCAGCAGGTCGATCTCGTGCACCAGCTTGCGCAGTACATTGCAGTCGATGCTGCGACTGCGCCGCAGGCGGAACAGTTGCTCGCGCTCCGCCGCCAGCGCCTGCAGGCGCAGATCGCGCTCGGCCTGCATCAGCGCCAGCAGGCTGTCCAGGTCCTCGCCACCGTGATCGCCGTAGTCGAGCCGCCGGCGGTACAGGTCGAGCACCTGCAGGCCGGCCTCGTCGTAGGCGGAGGCACCACCGCTCGCGGCCGCGGCCTCCGCCACGATCTCCTCGATCCGGCGCATCGCCGCCTCGGTGGCGGAAATCCGCGCCACCGCCTCGCCATCCTCGTGGGCGGCGTGCTGCAGATCCACCTTCAGGCCGCGGGTGAGCAGCGGCAGGCCGACGCTGGCGATCAGCAGGGAGAAGATGATCACCCCCATCGCCAGCAGGATCACCGCCTCCCGCGCCGGGAACGGCGTGCTGTCCTGCAGCGCCAGCGGCAGGGTGAGGATGCCGGCCAGGGTGATCGCCCCGCGCACCCCCGCGGTGGCCTTGATCGCCAGCAGGCGGACGTGCGGCATGACGTGACGCTCGCCGCGCAGGCGGGCCGGGACGGAGGCGACGAAATGGTACAGCCATACCCAGGTGAACCGCAGCGCACCCAGCGCCAGGGTCAGCGCGCCGGCGTAGCCGAGCAGGTGCCACGGGCTCGCCGCGCCGATCCCGCCAGCCACCGCCGGCAGCGCGTCGATCATGGTCGGCAACTGGGCGCCCAGCAGCAGGAAGATGCCGCCGTTGAGGGCGATCTGCACGGTGTCCCAGACCGCGCTGCGCTGGGTGCGGGTCACCGCCAGCGCCGGGCCGGACAGCTCGACGTAGTGCATGGCGACGCCGGCGACCGCCGCGGCGAGGATGCCCGACACGTGCAGGTGCTCGCCGGCCAGGTAGGCGGCGAACGGGATCAGCAGGCTGATCAGGATCTGGATACCCGGCTCCTCGCCGGCGCGCGCGACCAGCACCCGGTTGAGCCGGCCGATCGCCCAGGTCACCCCCAGGCCGGTGAGCACACCGCCGCCGGCGACCACCACGAAGCTCAGCGAGGCCTGCGCCAGCGAGAAGGAGCCGGTCAGCACCGCGGCCACGGCGAAGCTGAAGCAGACCAGGCCGGTGGCGTCGTTGAGCAGCGACTCGCCTTCGAGGATGTGCATCAGTCGCGAGGGCAGCGGCGAGTCGGCGGTCATCGCCCCCACCGCCACCGGGTCGGTCGGCGACAGGATCGCCGCCAGGGCGAAGGCCACCGCCAGCGGCACCGCCGGCAGCAGCCAGTGGATGAAGTAGCCCATCGCCGCCACGGTGAACACCACCAGGCCGATGGCCATGGTCAGGATCGGGCGCCAGTTCTGGAACAACGCGCCCTTGGGGATGCGCCAGCCATCGAGGAACAGCAGCGGCGGGATGAACAGCAGCAGGAACAGATGCGGCTCGAACTCGATATCGAAGCCGATCACCTCCGACAGCCCGGCGCCGATGAGGATCTGCAGCAGCGGCAGGGGAAGTTTCCACGGCAGCAGCCGGGCGACGAAGGTGCTGGCCACCAGCGCCAGCAGCAGTACCAGAACGATCGTTACCGCGAACATCCAACCTCCTTGTGCGTTCCTGCGGCGAAACCCGCTCGTACTTGGGCCGAAAGCGGGAGGCCAGAAACGACAAAGGCCCACCCGAAGGTGAGCCTTTGTCTGAAGTCTGATGGTGCCGGCACCAGGAGTCGAACCCGGGACCTACTGATTACAAGTCAGTTGCTCTACCAGCTGAGCTATACCGGCAATGGCTCGGGATTATAGCGATTGGCGCGCCGGAGTAAACCCGGAAATGCCTGAATCCTCAGGGATTTGCATCACTCCGCGGCTCGGCCCGCACAAATTCCAGGGCATGTTTCAGGCTCGCCGTGGACAGCTCGCCCAGGTGGCGGTGGCGCAACTGGCCGTCGGCGGCGTAGAACAGGGTGGTCGGCAGGGTGCGCGAGCCGGTGTGCTGGCCGAGGCGGCTGGCGCCGTCGAGCAGCACGTCGTGAGTGTCCATGCCCTGGTGGGCAAGAAAGCGCACCACCTCGGCGGCGCCTTCGCCCTGGTTGACCAACAGGAAGCGCATCTCCGGCTCGCTCTGCCGAGCAGCCAGCAGCACCGGCATCTCGCGCCGGCACGGCGGGCACCACGTGGCCCACAGGTTGACCACCAGCGGCTGGCCGACCAGGCCGGCCAGTTGCACCGGGCGGCCGGCGAGGTCGTGGAGGACCAGCTCGGGCAGGCGGCTGCCGCGCTCGAACTGCTGCAGGGCAAAGCTGCCGAGGCCCCAGAGCAGGCCACCGGCCAGCAGGCCGAGCGCCAGCGGACGACGCAGCAGCGGGCGACGCCAGGCGTAGCCGAGGCCGACCAGCAGCGCGCCGAGCAGACCGGGCAACGGCAGGAAGCCGCCGTCGCGGATGTCCAGCGTCTGCCAGGGCGCGGCCGCGTAGTCGCCGGCGTAGTGAGCGACAAAGGCCAGCCGCGCCAGCACGAGACCGCCGAGCAGCATGGCGAACAGCGCCGGTTCGGGATCGGTCGCGCGCCGCCGCCCCACCCACCAGCCGCAGCCCCAGGCGAGCGCGAAGGCCAGCAGCAACAGCAAGGAGCGCACCGGCAGCGCCAGCGGGCCGAGATCGAGGGTCAGCATCGGGCCTCCACGGCGGAGATCGGCGGCATCGGATATCCTTGTCGGAGCGATTCGGGCGGCCATCTTCGCCCGCAGCGCGTAGCGGGGCCAGCCCGGCGCCGTTACCGGAAATGACCTGCGGAGCAACTCCATGCGCATCCTGCTCACCGGCGGTGCCGGTTTCATCGGCTCGGCGCTGGTGCGCCACCGCGGGCATCAGCTGCTCTCCCCCCGCGACGCCCAGGGCGCGGACCTGGACGACGCCGAGGTATTCGACTGATGAAGATCCTGCTGCTCGGCGCCCACGGCCAGCTCGGCCACAGCCTCGCCCCGCTGCTGGCCAGTTGCGGCGATCTGCAGGCGCTGACCCGCGCCGAGCTGGACCTGCACGACCGGGCCGCGCTGCGCCAGTGCCTGCGTCGCGAGCGGCCGCAGTTGGTGGTCAACGCCGCGGCGTACACCGCGGTGGAGCAGGCCGAGCGCGAGCCGGCGGCAGCCTTCGCCCTCAACGCCGAGGCTCCCGCCGTGATGGCCGAGGAGGCCGCCGCGCTGGGCGCCTGGCTGCTGCACTACTCCACCGACTACGTCTTCGACGGCCGCCTCGGTCGGCCATACCGGGAAACCGACGCCTGCGCACCGCTGAATGTCTACGGGCACAGCAAGCTGAGCGGCGAACAGGCCATCGCTGCGGCCGGCGGGCCGCACCTGATCCTGCGTAGCAGCTGGCTGTACAGCCGCCACGGCCACAACTTCCTGCTCACCATGCAGCGCCTGCTGCGCGAGCGCGCCGAGGTGCGCGTGGTCGCCGACCAGCTCGGCAATCCGACCAGCTGTGCGGCCCTCGCCGCGGCCTCGACGGCGCTGGTGGCGCGCATCGCCGCCGGCAATCCCGGCCCGGCCGGGCTGTACCACGCCAGCTGCAGCGGCGGCGCCAGCTGGTACGACCTCGCCCAGGCGATCGCCGCCGACCTGCGCGGCCACGGCGAGACCTGCGCGCGCCTGCTGCCGGTCGCCGCCGCCGACTATCCGAGCGCGGTGGCGCGGCCGACCGACTCACGCCTGGACTGCAGCGCGCTGGCCCGCGACTGGGGGGTGGCGATGCCGGACTGGCGCAGCGCGCTGGCGGCCTGTCTGGCCGGCCCGGCCTGAGCGCCCCATAATGCCGGCAGACTCCCTGCCGACCGCCGTCATGACCTTCTCGCTCAACCCGTTCCGCCGCCCGCGCTGGCGCACCCTGGTCCTGCTCGCCCTGCTGCTGGCCTCGCTGCTGTGGCCGATCGAGCACCTGGCCACGCGTTACTACCGCGAACGGGTCGCCGAGCAGAGCGCGCAGACCCTCGAGCTGTACGTCGCCAACCTGCGCGGCACCCTGCGCCGCTACGAGGCGCTGCCGCACATCATGGGCGACCTACCGGCGCTGCGCGGCGCCCTGCGCGCGGCGGAGGACGCCGACAGCGTCAACGCCGCCAACCAACTGCTCGAGCGGGTTCGCCGGCAGAGCGGCGCCGACGTGATCTACCTGATGAACCCGGCCGGCCTGACCCTGGCGGCATCCAACTGGAGCGAATACGACGCCTTCGTCGGGCGCAACTTCGCCTTCCGCCCGTACTTCCGCGAGGCGCTGGCCGGGCGTCCCGCGCAGTTCTTCGGCCTCGGCACCACCTCCGGCAAGCGCGGCTACTACTTCGCCACCGCGGTGCGCGACGGCCACGAAGTACTCGGCGTGCTGGTGGTCAAGGTCGACCTCGACCACACCGAGACCCTGCTCGGCTCGACCCCCGAGCAGCTGCTGGTGACCGACGCCCAGGGCGTGGTGATCCTCACCTCGCGCCCGGAGTGGCGCTTTCGCGCCACCCGCGAACTGAGCGGCGCCGAGCGCGCCGAGATCGCCGCCAACCTGCCCTACCCGACCCAGCAGCCGCAGCCGCTGGCACTCAGCGACCAGGACTGGCTGCGGCAGAGCCAACTGCTCGCCGAAACCGGCTGGACGGCGAGCATCCTCGCCCCGCGCAGCCTGGTCGAGCGCCCGGTGCAGAGCGTGATGGCGATCGCCGCGGCGA
The DNA here is from genome assembly GCF_900109175.1 of Pseudomonas linyingensis. Taxonomy (GTDB): domain Bacteria; phylum Pseudomonadota; class Gammaproteobacteria; order Pseudomonadales; family Pseudomonadaceae; genus Geopseudomonas; species Geopseudomonas linyingensis. The sequence goes on from NZ_FNZE01000004.1 coordinate 185,816, forward strand.
CCCTGCTGGCGATCCTGCTGCTGCTCGCCGTGCTGCTGCAGCGCCGCCGCCACCTGCTCGAACGCCTGGCCCTCGACGCCCGCGCCCGCCAGGAGCTGGAGCAGCGCGTCGCCGAGCGCACCGAGGACCTGGTCGCGCTGACCGAGCGTCTCAAGCGGGAGGTACTCGAACGCGAGCAGGCCCAGCAGGAGCTGGTGCGCGCCCAGGACGAAGTGGTCCAGGCCGGCAAGCTCTCCGCACTGGGCACCATGAGCGCGAGCATCAGCCACGAACTCAACCAGCCGCTGGCGGCGATCCGCAGCTACGCCGACAACGCCGGCGTGCTGCTCGACCACGGCCGCGTCGACGACGCCCGCGGCAACCTCAGGCTGATCAGCGAGCTGACCGCGCGCATGGCCTCGATCATCAGTCATCTCAAGGCCTTCGCCCGCCGCGACCGCAAGGCGCCGGAAAGCGTGGCCCTGCAGCCGGCGCTGGACGATGCCCTGGCCCTGCTGGCCAGCCAGCGCCGGGCCCTGCAGGTGGAGCTGCTGCGCGACCTGCCGGAGGCCACCCTGTGGGTGCAGGCCGGCGAGACGCGCCTGCGCCAAGTGCTCGGCAACCTGCTGGCCAACGCCTTCGACGCCCTGAGCGAGAAGGCGCCGCCGCGGCGCCTGTGGATCAGCGCACAGCCCCTCGCCGACGGGCGCATCAGCCTGAGCCTGCGCGACAACGGCCCGGGCTTCACCGCCGAGGCGCTGGCGCGCGCCCGCGAGCCGTTCTTCACCACCAAGACCACCGCCCGCGGCCTCGGCCTCGGCCTGGCCATCTGCGACACGCTGACCCACGCCCTCGGCGGCGAGCTGCTGCTGGCCAACCACCCGCAAGGCGGCGCGCTGGTCACCCTCAACCTGCTGCCGGCCGCCACCGGCATCGGCACCCAGTCCCCGGAGGATTGCCCATGACCATCGTCGCCGCCGAAACCGAAGTGCTGCTGATCGACGACGACCCGCACCTGCGCCAGGCGCTGAGCCAGACCCTCGATCTGGCCGGTCTGCGCGTGCAGGCGCTGGGCGACGCCCGCGGCGTGGCCGTGGCCCTGCCGGCGGACTGGCCGGGGGTGGTGGTCAGCGACATCCGCATGCCCGGCCTCGACGGCCTGCAGCTGCTCGGCCAAGTGCACGACCGCGATGGCGAGCTGCCGGTGATCCTGATCACCGGCCACGGCGACGTGCCGCTGGCGGTGCAGGCGATGCGCGCCGGCGCCTGGGATTTCCTGGAAAAGCCCTTCCCCAGCGACACCCTGCTCGACGGCGTGCGTCGCGCCCTGGCCATGCGACGCCTGGTGCTGGAGAACCGCCAGCTGCGCCAGACCCTGTCCGGCCGCGACGCCCTGGAGGGTCGCCTGATCGGCCTGTCGCCGGGCATCGCGCGCCTGCGCCAGCAGGTCGCCGCGCTGGCGCGCACCAATGCCGACGTGCTGATCCTCGGCGAGACCGGCAGCGGCAAGGAGGTGGTGGCGCGCGCCCTGCACGACCTGTCGGCGCGCCGCGACGGCCCGTTCGTGGCGATCAACGCCGGCGCGCTGGCCGAGTCGGTGGTGGAGAGCGAGCTGTTCGGCCATGAGGCCGGCGCCTTCACCGGCGCCAGCAAGCGGCGCATTGGCAAGTTCGAGTTCGCCAACGGCGGCACCCTGTTCCTCGACGAGATCGAGAGCATGAGCCTCGACGTGCAGGTCAAGCTGCTGCGCCTGTTGCAGGAACGCGCGGTCGAGCGCCTCGGCTCCAACCAGCTGATCCCGCTGGACATCCGGGTGATCGCGGCGACCAAGGAGGACCTGCGCCTGGCCGCCGACCAGGGCCGCTTCCGCGCCGACCTGTACTACCGGCTCAACGTCGCGCCGCTGCGCATCCCTCCGCTGCGCGAGCGCGGCGACGACGTGCTGCTGCTGTTCCGCCACTTCAGCGAGGCGGCGGCCGGCCGGCACGGCCTGCCGCTGCGCGAGGCGGACGCCAGCCAGCGCGCCGCCCTGCTCACCCACGCCTGGCCGGGCAACGTGCGCGAACTGCAGAACGCCGCCGAACGCTTCGCGCTGGGCCTCGACCTGGGCCTTGGCGAAGCGATGATCGCGCTGCCGAGCGACGACAACCTGGCGGCGCGGGTCGAGGCCTTCGAGCGCAGCCTGATCGCCGCCGAGCTGGCCCGCGGTCACGGCTCGTTGCGCAGCCTGGCCGAGGCGCTCGGCGTGCCGCGCAAGACCCTGCACGACAAGCTGCGCAAGCACGGCCTGAGCCTCGGCGAGGCTGGCGGAAATCCGCACGACGACCTCGACTGACCTGGCGGAATTCCGCCAGCCCGCCTGCCGCGAACGCCTCTCCGGCGTTCGCCATGCCACCTCGACCAGCCCCTAGACCAAAGTCGCAGCCACCCCTGCAAGGCCCGCGCCAGAGGCCTTGGCGGTCGCCTGCGGGTGCGCGGCGCATCACATTCCCGGCTGCTGGCATAGCGGTTGCTAAGCTCAAGGTATCCCGCGCTCGACCTGTCCGCAGCGCAAGGCCGGCTTCCCCCCTCCGCCGGTCGTCCGCTGCGGACAGGTCGACGCCCGGGTGACGCCGTTCAAGCAGCGCAATCACAACAACGAGGATGTACCCGCATGTTCAAGCTGACTGCCAAGGCACTCGCCTGTGCCCTCTCGCTCACCATCGCCGGCCTGGCCCAGGCCGCCGAGCCGATCGTGATCAAGTTCTCCCACGTGGTGGCCGAGCACACCCCCAAGGGCCAGGGTGCCCTGCTGTTCAAGCAGCTCGCGGAGGAGCGCCTGGCCGGCAAGGTCAAGGTCGAGGTCTACCCGAACTCCTCGCTGTTCGGTGACGGCAAGGAAATGGAAGCGCTGCTGCTCGGCGACGTACACATCATTGCCCCGTCGCTGGCCAAGTTCGAGCACTACTCCAAGGGCGTGCAGATCTTCGACCTGCCGTTCCTGTTCGACGACATGGCCGCGGTCGACCGCTTCCAGGCCAGCCCCGCCGGCCAGGGTCTGCTGACCTCGATGGAAGACAAGGGCATCACCGGCCTGGGCTACTGGCACAACGGCCTCAAGCAACTGTCGGCCAACAAGCCGCTGTACGAGCCCAAGGACGCCCGCGGCCTGAAGTTCCGCGTGCAGGCCTCGCAGGTGCTCGAGGAGCAGTTCAAGGCGGTGCGCGCCAACCCGCGCAAGATGAGCTTCGCCGAGGTCTACCAGGGCCTGCAGACCGGCGTGGTCAACGGCGCCGAGAACCCCTACTCGAACATCTACTCGCAGAAGATGCACGAGGTGCAGAAGTACATCACCGAGTCCAACCACGGTCTGCTCGACTACATGGTGATCACCAACTCCAAGTTCTGGAACGGCCTGCCGGAAGACGTGCGTAGCGAGCTGCGCAAGATCATGGACGAGGTCAGTGTCGAGGTGAACAAGCAGGCCGAGGCCCTCAACCAGGGCGACAAGCAGCGCATCCTCGACGCCAAGACCACCGAGATCATCACCCTGACCGACGAGCAACGCGCCAAGTGGCGTGACGCGATGAAGCCGGTGTGGAAGAAGTTCGAAGGCGAGATCGGCGCCGATCTGATCAAGGCCGCCGAAGCCGCCAACGCTGCCGACTAAGCTTCAGCCAAGCGATTGGTTCGCCCGCGGGGCGGGCGCCGCCGACAGCCACAGAGCTGCCCGCCGCCCGCCCCGACGCTCTTTCCAGCGGAGATACCTGCCATGAACGCCTTGCGCCTGGTCTGGGATCGTTTCGAGGAAGGCTTCATCGTCTTTCTGCTGACGGCCATGACCCTGGTGACGTTCGTCTACGTCATCCTCAACAACCTGTACACGCTGTTCTACAGCCTGGGCGACCGCTTCGAGGGCGCCAGCGACTTCTTCTTCGCCATCGGCGACGCCATTCTCGATCTGGCCCAGGCGATGACCTGGAGCAACGCGCTGACCAAGGCGCTGTTCGCCTGGCTGATCTTCTTCGGCCTGGCCTACGGCGTGCGCACCGCCGGCCACATCGGCGTCGACGCACTGGTCAAGCTGGCCAGCAAGCCGGTGCAGCGCGTCATCGGCCTGATCGCCTGCACCGCCTGCCTGGCCTACGCCGGCCTGCTCGCGGTGGGCAGCTTCGAGTGGATGCAGACCCTGTTCACCGCCGCCATCGGCGCCGAGGATCTCGGCCACTTCGGCGTCCAGCAGTGGCACATCGGCCTGATCGTGCCGGTCGGCTTCGCCATGGTGTTTATCCGCTTCCTGGAGATCTTCGTGCGCATCCTCAAGAACCAGCAGACCGGCCTGGGCCTGGCCGACGAGGCCGCCGAGGTCATGAAGCTGACCGACCATGAGGAGCTGAACAAATGACCATCCTGTTCCTGTTCCTCGCCCTGTTCGTGCTGATGTTCATCGGCGTGCCGATCGCCGTGTCGCTCGGCCTGGCCGGCTCGGTCACCATCATGCTGTTCAGCCCGGACTCGGTGCGCTCGCTGGCGATCAAGCTGTTCGAGACCTCCGAGCACTACACCCTGCTGGCCATCCCGTTCTTCCTGCTCGCCGGCGCCTTCATGACCACCGGCGGCGTGGCGCGCCGGCTGATCGACTTCGCCAACGCCTGCGTCGGCCACATCCGTGGCGGCCTGGCGATCGGCGCGGTGTTCGCCTGCATGCTGTTCGCCGCCCTGTCCGGCTCCTCGCCGGCCACCGTGGCCGCGGTCGGCTCGATCGCCATCGCCGGGATGGTGCGCTCCGGCTACCCGCAGGCGTTCGGCGCCGGCATCGTCTGCAACGCCGGCACCCTGGGCATCCTCATCCCGCCCTCGGTGGTGATGGTGGTGTACGCCGCGGCCACCGAGACCTCGGTCGGCAAGCTGTTCATGGCCGGCGTGGTGCCGGGCATCCTGCTCGGCGTGGTGCTGATGACGGCGATCTACATCATCGCGGTGAAGAAGAACTTGCCGGCCCTGCCACGCGCCTCCGTGCGCGAGTGGCTGTCCGCCGCGCGCAAGGCGATCTGGGGCCTGCTGCTGATGGTGATCATCCTCGGCGGCATCTACTCGGGCATGTTCACCCCCACCGAGGCGGCCGCCGTGGCGGCGGTGTACTCCGGCTTCGTCGCCCTGTTCGTCTACAAGGACATGAGCCTGCGCGAGTGCCCGAAGGTGATCCTCGAGTCGGGCAAGCTGAGCATCATGCTGATGTTCATCATCGCCAACGCCATGCTGTTCGCCCACGTGCTGACCACCGAGCAGATCCCGCAGACCATCACCTCCTGGGTGATCGACATGGGCCTGTCGCCGTGGATGTTCCTGCTGGTGGTGAACATCGTGCTGCTGGTCGCCGGCGCCTTCATGGAGCCCTCGGCGATCATCCTGATCCTCGCGCCGATCCTGTTCCCGATCGCCGTGCAGCTGGGCATCGATCCGATCCACCTCGGCATCATCATGGTGGTGAACATGGAGATCGGCCTGATCACCCCGCCGGTCGGCCTCAACCTGTTCGTCACCTCGGCGGTCACTGGCATGCCGGTCAGCGCGGTGATCCGCGCCGCCATGCCGTGGCTGATGATGCTGATCGGTTTCCTGGTGATCATCACCTACATCCCGGCGGTCTCGCTGGCGCTGCCCAACTGGCTGGGGATGAGCTGATTCCAGCGTGCGTTTTGGCTTGAAAGGCGTTTGACCCGGCTCTGCCGGGTCTTTTTTTGCCTGCGCGAAGCATCCCGGCAGCCGGCGCAATTGCCACGCCTGTGACGGCCATCACGCGCCCAGCGCGGCAATCCCCCTAAGCTCCGGTCTCCCTCGAGCAAGGACGCTCACCTAATGCCTCGCCGCCTCCTGCGCGCGCTGCACGGCGCCGCCCTGGCCCTGCCCCTTCTGCTGCACTGCACCGCCTGCCTGGCCGACGCCTGCCCGGACTGGTCGCCCGAGCGTGCCGAGCGCGAACTGCACACCCTCGCCACCCAAATCACCCGGTGGGACAGCGCCTATCACCGCGACGGCCAGTCGCTGGTCGACGACGCGCTCTACGATCAGGCGCGCGCCCGTCTCGCCGCGTGGAGCCGCTGCTTTCCGACCGCCGCCCGCGTGCCGGATGCCCTGGCGGCGGCCGCCGGTCCCGTCGAACATCCGGTGGCGCACACCGGCCTGGCCAAGCTCGACGATGTCGCCGCCATGGAGGCCTGGATCGCCGGACAAGGCGACCTGTGGGTGCAGCCCAAGGTCGACGGCGTGGCGGTCAGCCTGGTCTATCAGGATGGCGTGCTGGCGCAGGCGATTAGCCGCGGCGACGGCCGCCACGGCCAGGACTGGACGGCCAACGCCCGGCGGATCGCCGCCATTCCCGCCACGCTGGCCAGCGGCCCCGGCCGCCAGGTGCTGCAGGGCGAGCTGTACTGGCGCCTGCACGGCCACGTGCAGGCCGAGGCCGGCGGCGTTGGGGCGCGCGGCAAGGTCGCAGGCCTGCTGGCCCGTCAGACGCTGAGCGCGGAGGAAGGCAGACGCATCGGCCTGTTCGTCTGGGACTGGCCGGACGGCCCGGCGGAGATGGCCGAGCGCCTGGGCGGTCTGCGCCGGCTGGGTTTCGACAGCCCGGAGTTCACCCATGCGGTCGCCCATGCCGACGACATCGCCCGCTGGCGCGAGCACTGGTATCGCCAGCCGTTGCCGTTCGCCAGCGACGGCCTGGTCATCCGCCACGGTCAGCGGCCGCCGGCCGAGCGCTGGCAGGCGGTGCCGCCGCACTGGGCGGTGGCCTGGAAGTATCCGGCCGAGCAGGCGCTGGCTGCGGTGCGCGCCGTGGAGTTCCGCATCGGCCGCCGCGGGCGGATCACCCCGCTGCTGCATCTCGAGCCGCAGCGGCTGGAGGGCCGGCGCATCGCCCGGGTCAGCGTCGGCTCGCTGGCGCGCTGGCGGGCGCTGGACATCCGCCCCGGCGACCAGGTCGCGGTGCGCCTGGCCGGCCTCACCATCCCGCGCCTGGATGGCGTGGTCTGGCAGACGGACGAACGTGCGGCGCTGGCCGTACCGGACCCGGCGCGCCATCACCCGCTGAGCTGCTGGCAGGCGCAGGAAGCCGGTTGCGCCGGGCAGTTCCATGCCCGCCTGGTCTGGCTCAGCGGCCGCCAGGGACTGGCGCTGGACGGCATCGGCCCGGGCACCTGGCAGACGCTGCAGGACAGCGGCCAGCTGCGCGGCCTGCTCGACTGGCTGAGCCTGGACGAGGCGCAGCTGGGCGCGCTGCCCGGCTTCGGCGCGCAGCGCGCGGCGACGGTGTGGCGCAGCCTGCAGGCGGCCCGGCAGAGACCGTTCGAGCGCTGGCTCAGGGCGCTCGGCCTGCCGTCCAGCGGCAATGCCCGGCTGGCCGTCGACTGGCAGAGCCTGGCGATGCGCAGCGAGGCGGACTGGCAGGCCGCCGGCGCCAGCGTGCGTCAGGCCCGGCAGCTGCAGGCGTTCTTCGCCCACCCCGAGGTGGGTGCGCTGCGCCGCCAGCTGCAGAGCACCGGCGTGGCGGGATTTTAGTAGACGCGGAATTCCTCGTGGCAGGCCTTGCAGGCCTTCTCCACGCGGTCGACCGGCGCGGCCAGGGCGGCGGTCTTGAGCGGCGTCTGGGCGCTGGCGGCGACCAGCGCGGCGGTGCTCGCCTCGAGGTCGCGGGCCAGTTGGTCGAAGCGCTCCTGACGCTGCCAGACCTCGTCGCGGGCGCTGCTGTTCTCCTCGCGCACCTGCGGGAAGTGCTGCCAGGGCTGGCGCGACAGCTGGTCGAGCTTGACCGCGCCCTCGGCAAAGCGCTGCTCGTCGAAGCCGATGCGCCCGCGCAGCATGCCGCCCAGATCCTCGCTGGTATTGAGCATCTGCTTGAACAGGGCCTTGCGCTGGCCCAGCGGCGAGTTGGGGTCGACGCGGTCGCAGGCAGTCAGGGTCAGGCCGCACAGGGTCAGCAACAACAGGGTTCGGGCAATCATGGCAACTCGCGGGTCGGGGGCGGAAACGCGCGACAGTATCCGCGCATCGCCGACGCGGGCCAAGTCCGCCGGGCGGGACGGGTTGCCGCACGCCGCTCGCAGCCACAGCCGGGCGCGGCGCGCACGGAAAACTTGGGCGCCGCGCCACGCACCGCTATAATCGTCGGGCTTTGCGGCCCACGGCCGCACCCGCCTCCCGTCCGAGGGGCGCTGCAGCAGGTCATTGCCGGTCGTCGCACCGGCCACCTGTCAGGCTCGGACGGGCTGTCGCCACGGCATGCACTACGCAGCCGTTCCTGACTTCAACGGCGCCCATTCGCCAATCACGAATGGAGATACGCATGAGCGCTGCTTTTGCCGATTACAAGGTTGCCGACATTGCCCTGGCGGACTGGGGCCGCCGCGAGATCATCATCGCCGAATCCGAGATGCCGGCCCTGATGGGCCTGCGCCGCAAGTACGCCAGCGAACAGCCGCTGGCCGGCGCCAAGATCCTCGGCTGCATCCACATGACCATCCAGACCGCGGTGCTGATCGAGACCCTGGTCGCCCTCGGCGCCGAAGTGCGCTGGTCGTCCTGCAACATCTTCTCCACCCAGGATCAGGCTGCCGCGGCCATCGCCGCCGCCGGCATCCCGGTATTCGCCTGGAAGGGCGAGACCGAGGAAGAGTACGAATGGTGCATCGAGCAGACCATCCTCAAGGACGGCCAGCCGTGGGAAGCCAACATGGTGCTGGACGACGGCGGTGACCTGACCCAGATCCTCCACGAGCGCTACCCGGCGATGCTGGACAAGATCCACGGCGTGACCGAGGAAACCACCACCGGCGTGCACCGCCTGCTCGACATGCTCAAGGCCGGCAGCCTGAAAGTCCCGGCGATCAACGTCAACGACGCGGTGACCAAGAGCAAGAACGACAACAAGTATGGCTGCCGTCACAGCCTCAACGACGCCATCAAGCGCGGCACCGACCACCTGCTGTCCGGCAAGCAGGCGCTGGTGATCGGCTACGGCGACGTGGGCAAGGGCTCGGCGCAGTCGCTGCGCCAGGAAGGCATGATCGTCAAGGTCAGCGAGATCGACCCGATCTGCGCCATGCAGGCGTGCATGGACGGCTTCGAGCTGGTTTCCCCGTACCTGAACGGTGACAACGACGGCAGCGAAGCGAGCATCGACAAGGCGCTGCTGGGCAAGATCGACCTGATCGTCACCACCACCGGCAACGTCAACGTCTGCGACGCCGGCATGCTCAAGGCACTGAAGAAGCGCGCCGTGGTGTGCAACATCGGCCACTTCGACAACGAGATCGACACTGCCTTCATGCGCGCCAACTGGGCCTGGGAAGAGGTCAAGCCGCAGGTGCACAAGATCCACCGCACCGGCAAGGACGGTTTCGATCCGCACAACGACGACTACCTGATCCTGCTGTCCGAAGGCCGCCTGGTGAACCTGGGCAACGCCACCGGCCACCCGAGCCGGATCATGGACGGCTCCTTCGCCAATCAGGTGCTGGCGCAGATCCACCTGTACGGCGCGCGCTTCGCCGATCTGCCGGCCGCCGACAAGGCCGCGCGCATCAGCGTCGAACTGCTGCCCAAGAAGCTCGACGAGGAAGTGGCGCTGGAAATGGTCAAGGGCTTCGGTGGCGTGGTCACCCGCCTGACCGCCAAGCAGGCCGAGTACATCGGCGTCGCTGCCTCCGGCCCGTTCAAGCCGGACAGCTATCGTTACTGATACGACTCCGTAGGGTGGGTTCGGCCGCAGGCCGCAACCCACCGACCGGCCGTCCGGCCGGCAATGGGGATGCCACCGGCATCCCTGGCGGGTTGCGCCGCGCTGCGGCCAGCCCACCCTACGCTCAAGGACCTCATCTATGTCCCAGGAACGCCGCTACAGCTTCGAGTTCTTCCCCACCAAGACCGAAGCCGGGCACGAAAAACTCATGACCGTGGCCCGCCAGTTGGCCGGCTACAACCCCGACTTCTTCTCCTGCACCTACGGCGCCGGTGGCTCGACCCGCGACCGCACCCTGCACACCGTGCTGCAGCTGGACGGCGTGGTGAAGGTGCCCACCGCACCGCACCTGTCCTGCGTCGGCGACAGCAAGACCGAACTGCGCCAGCTGCTCGACACCTACAAGGACGCCGGCATCAAGCGCATCGTCGCCCTGCGCGGCGACCTGCCTTCGGGCATGGGCATGGCCAGCGGCGAGCTGCGCTACGCCAACGAGCTGGTGGAGTTCATCCGCAGCGAAACCGGCGACCACTTCCACATCGAGGTCGCCGCCTATCCGGAAGTGCACCCGCAGGCGCGCAGTTTCGAGGATGATGTGCTCAACTTCGTGCGCAAGGCCCAAGCCGGTGCCGACAGCGCGATCACCCAGTACTTCTTCAACGCCGACTGCTACTTCTATTTTGTGGAACGCGTACGCAAACTGGGTGTCAAAATCCCGATCGTCCCGGGTATCATGCCGATCACCAACTACAGCAAGCTGGCCCGCTTCTCCGACGCCTGCGGCGCCGAGCTGCCGCGCTGGATTCGCAAGCAGCTGGAAGCCTACGGCGACGACCTGGAGAGCATCCAGGCCTTCGGCGAACAGGTGGTGACCGAGATGTGCGAGAAGCTCCTCGCCGGCGGTGCCCCGGGCCTGCACTTCTACACCCTGAACCAGGCCGAACCAAGCCTGGCGATCTGGAACAACCTCAAGCTGCCACGCTGAGGTCGAGCCTTACGGCTCACAATGCTACGGACCTCCGTCCAGACCACCACCCAGCGCAGGGCGGTGGCCGTCGGGCGGGGGCGCAGGTCTGACCTGCGCCCTGTTCGCAGCCGATGATGATGCGCGCGGGATCCACCGGCCAACTGCCGGGCCGATCCCCCCCGAGTCGGCGGGTTGCCGACATGAAACAGGAACCCCGCATGTCCTTTACTTCCCTCGGTCTCTCCGAGGCCCTGGCTCGCGCCGTCGAGGCCGCCGGCTACACCCAGCCGACCCCGGTGCAGCAACGCGCCATTCCCGCCGTCCTGCAGGGCCGCGACCTGATGGTCGCCGCGCAGACTGGCACCGGCAAGACCGGCGGCTTCGCCCTGCCGGTGCTCGAACTGCTGTTTCCGGGCGGCCATCCCGACCGCGAACACCGCCATGCCCCGCGCCAGCCGCGCGTACTGGTACTGACTCCGACCCGCGAGCTGGCCGCCCAGGTGCACGACAGCTTCAAGCTGTACGCCCGCGATGTACCGCTGAAAAGCGCCTGCATCTTCGGTGGCGTCGGCATGAACCCGCAGGTCCAGGCGCTATCCAAGGGCGTCGACGTGCTGGTCGCCTGCCCCGGCCGTCTGCTCGACCTGGCCAACCAGAAGGCCATCGACCTCGGTCACGTGGAAATCCTCGTCCTCGACGAAGCCGACCGCATGCTCGACATGGGTTTCATCCATGACGTGAAGAAGGTGCTCGCCAAGCTGCCGAACAAGCGGCAGAACCTGCTGTTCTCGGCGACCTTCTCCAAGGACATCACCGACCTGGCCGGCAAGCTGCTGCACAACCCCGAGCGCATCGAGGTCACCCCGCCGAACACCACGGTGGAGCGCATCGAGCAGCGCATGTTCCGCATCGGCGCTACCCAGAAGCGCGCCCTGCTCGCCCACCTGGTGACCGTCGGCGCCTGGGAGCAGGTGCTGGTGTTCACCCGCACCAAGCACGGCGCCAACCGCCTGGCCGAGTACCTGTGCAAGCAGGGCCTGCCGGCCGCCGCGATCCATGGCAACAAGAGCCAGAACGCGCGCACCAAGGCACTGGCCGACTTCAAGGCCAATGAAGTGCGCATCCTGGTGGCGACTGACATCGCCGCCCGTGGCCTGGACATCGACCAGCTGCCCCACGTGGTCAACTACGAGCTGCCCAACGTCGAGGAAGACTACGTCCACCGCATCGGTCGTACCGGCCGTGCCGGGCGCAGCGGCGAGGCGGTCTCGCTGGTCTCCCCGGACGAGGACAAGCTGCTCAAGGCCATCGAGCGCCTGACCAAGCAGCGCATTCCCGAAGGCGACATGCTGGGCTTCGACCCCAGCCAGGTGGTCGACAGCGGCCCGAGCGAGAGCGACGATCGTCCGCCGCGCCCGGCCCACGGCCGTGGTCGCAAGGACCTGCCCAACGAGCGCAAGGAGCGTCCGCGCGCCGAACGCAGCGACAAGCCCAAGGGCGACAAGGCCGCCCAGCCCGCACGCAGCGAGCAGAGCGCCAGCAAGCCCCGCGGCGAGCGCCCCGCGCGCAGCGCCGGCGCCGCCGAGCAGACTGGCGACAAGTCACGCAATCGTCGTGGCGGCCAGGGTCAGGAGCAGGGCCGCAGCGAGCGCCGCGGCCCCAAGCCGGCGGCCATCCAGCTGGCCCCCGGTGAGCTGCCGCTGCCGACCCGTCCCGACCGCGACCCGGAAGCCTTCCTCGACGACGAGTACGACAACTTCGGCAACAGCGTCGAGTACGTCAGCCCCTACCAGGGCAAGAACCAGAGCCGCGGCCGCCGTCCGGCAGGCGCCGCTACGGGTACTGGCGCCAGCGCCGGCAAGCCGGCCACCGCAGGAGGCGCACGCCCGGCCGCGGCAGCCCCGCGCAGCAATACCGGCAAGCCGGGCGGCGGACGGCAGAACAACACCGGCGGCAAGAGCCGTGCACCACGTGACATCGGCCAGCGCTCGCGCGACAGCCTGCTGCGCGAGCCGGCCCTGCGCGAACCGGCAGCCGTGCGCAGCCCTCGCGACACCCAGCCGGTAATCGTCCACAAGCCGTCGCGCAGCGACCGCCTGCCGACCGCCGAGCAGCTCGAGCAGCTCGAGCAGGAAAACCGCGCACGCAGCGAGAAGCCGGCCCTGCTCACCCGCAACAAGTAAGCAGCAGCCGCAACGCAAAACGCCGACCCCAGGGTCGGCGTTTTGCTGTCTGCGTGGCCGAGGGCTACAGCTCCTCCTCGTCCTCCTCGTGCATCAACGCCAGGCTGCGCGCCACCAGCAGGGCGATGAACATCACCCCCATCACCGCCTCGGCGCCGGCCAGCAGGCGTGCCGCCGGCGCAATGGCGTGGATGTCGCCATAGCCGACCGTGGTCAGGGTCGCCAGGCTGTAGTAGACGAAATCATCCAGCAGCAGCTTGTCGACGCTGTTGAACGCTCCCGGCACCAGACCACTGACCACCTGAAAGGCGAAAGCAAAGGCCATGCCCAGCTGCAGGTACAGCGCGCACAGACCGTAGAGCAGCTCCTTGGTCACCGGCCGCTCGCCGGTGACCCGGTGGAACAGGGTGGCGCAGAGCAGCAGATAGAAGGCGATCAGACCCAGACCATCGCTCAGCGCCTGCGGCAGCACGATCAGTTGGTCGAGGCCAAGCAGCAGCAGGTTGACCCCTCCGATCCACAACGCCAGCTGCTGGAACAGGCGCTTGTGGCGCAGGGTGTTGATCCCGGCCAGCACCAGGCCGAGCAGGCAGCCCCACTCCAGCCACAGCGGCGGTGCGGGCCAGCCCATCACCAGGGTCAGCAGGACACTGGCGACCAGCAGCAGGCGGAAGCGGTAGCGGAGCAGGATGTCGTTCACACGGGCAATCCAGGCAAGGACAGGTACCGAGTCTGCAGAAGGCGCCCTGCGGCGTCCAGCCAGCAGAAACGCGAACGCCGCCCCGAGAGGCGGCGTTCGGCTGGCGCAGCGAAGCTTACTGACGCACGCCTTCCACCGAGATGATCAGCTCGACTTCCGAGGAGGCCGGGCCGAGGTCCTTCTGGATGGCGAAGTCCTTCAGCTTGAGCTTGGTGCTACCCTCGAAGCCGGCGCGGTAGCCGCCCCACGGGTCCTGGCCTTCGCCGATGAACTTGGCGGCGATCACCACCGGCTTGGTCACGCCGTTGAGGGTCAGGTTGCCGCTGATGTCGGCGGTGCCCTCGCCGGTGGACTTCACGCCGGTGGAGGCGAAGGTCGCGGTCGGGTGCTTGGCGACGTTGAGGAAATCGGCGCTGCGCAGGTGCTTGTCGCGCTCGGCATGGTTGGAGTCGACGCTGGTGGTCTTCAGCTCGACCTGCACCTTGCTCTCCTCCGGCTTGGCGGCGTCGAAGCTGAAGGCACCGTCGAAGTCCTTGAAGGTGCCGTACAGCCAGCTGTAGCCGAGGTGGCTGATCTTGAAGTTGACGAAGGCATGCTGGCCTTCCTTGTCGATCTTGTATTCGGCGGCCATGGCCTGGGCACCGAACAGCAGGGAACCGAGGCTCAGCACCAGCAGGGATTTTTTCAGCATGTTTGGACTCCGTTTCAGTTGCAGGGTCAGTCGCGCTCGCGGCCGAGCATCTGGCTCAGGGTCGCGTCGCGGTCGATGAAATGGTGTTTGAGCGCGGCCAGCGCGTGCAGCGCAGCCATGCCGATCAGCCCCCAGGCCAGCCACAGGTGGACGACGCCGGCGATGTCTTCCTGGCCATCGATGCCGCTCAGCGTCGCCGGCACCGTGAACCAGCCGAATACCTCGATGCCACGGCCGTCGGCGGTGGAGATCAGGTAGCCGGAGAACATCAGGGCGAACAGGCCGAGGTACAGCAGGCCGTGCATCAGTGCGGCACCCTTGCGGGTCAGCGCGCTGTAGCTGGACAGCGCCGGCGGCGGCGGGCTGGCGAAGCGCCAGAGCAGGCGCAGCAGCGTGGCGAGCAGCAGCAGGATACCGATGCTCTTGTGCAGGTCGGGAGCGCGGCGATACCAGCTGCTGTAGTAGTCCAAGCCGACCATCCACAGGCCGAGGCCGAACAGACCGAACACTGCCAGGGCCGAGCCCCAGTGCAGGAGAATGCTGAACAGCCCGTAACGCCGGGCGGAATTGCGCCAGTGCATGAGAAGAGTTCCCGTTAAAACCGTGGAGGCAAGACTAACAACAAACCCATCGATTTAAAGCGGAAATTCTCGGTGATAAGAATTCAAAATGTTGATTGTTAAGCAGGCTCACCAGCCGGCCTCGGAGCGTCGGCACACGACCCGGACTGCCCAGCGCAGGGCGCCAGCGGCTACACTGTGCGCCCTGCCCAACCCAGCCGAGGAGCGCCGCCGATGAGCCGCAACCAGCAATGGATGGAGCGCGACCTTGCCGTGCTCTGGCACCCCTGCACGCAGATGAAGGATCACGAGCAGCTGCCACTGATCCCGATCCGCCGCGGCGAAGGCGTCTGGCTGGAGGACTTCGACGGCAAGCGCTACCTCGATGCGGTCAGCTCCTGGTGGGTCAACGTGTTCGGCCACGCCAATCCGCGCATCGGCGCCCGCATCAAGGCCCAGGTCGACCAGCTCGAGCACGTGATGCTCGCCGGCTTCAGCCATCAGCCGGTGATCGAGCTGTCCGAGCGCCTGGTGGCGATCACCCCGCCGGGGCTCGACCGGGTGTTCTACGCCGACAACGGCTCCTCGGGCATCGAGGTGGCGCTGAAGATGAGCTTCCACTACTGGCGCAACTGCGGCCACGAGGGCAAGAAGCGCTTCGTCACCCTGACCAACAGCTATCACGGCGAAACCGTCGCGGCCATGTCGGTGGGCGACGTGGCGCTGTTCACCGACACCTACAAGCCGCTGCTGCTGGACACCTTCAAGGTGCCCAGCCCGGACTGCTACCACCGCCCCGAAGGGGTCAGCTGGGAGGAGCATTCGCAGACCATGTTCGCCCACATGGAGCAGACCCTGGCCGAGCATCACGGCGAGATCGCCGCGGTGATCGTCGAGCCGCTGATCCAGGGGGCCGGCGGCATGCGCATGTACCATCCCATCTACCTCACTTTGCTGCGCGAGGCCTGCGACCGCCATGGCGTGCATCTGATCGCCGACGAGATCGCCGTCGGCTTCGGCCGCACCGGCACGCTGTTCGCCTGCGAGCAGGCCGGTATCACCCCGGACTTCCTCTGCCTGTCCAAAGCGCTGACCGGCGGCTACCTGCCGATGGCCGCGGTGCTGACTACCGACACCGTCTACCAGGCGTTCTACGCCGACTATGCAACCCTGCGCGCCTTCCTCCACTCGCACACCTACACCGGCAACCCGCTGGCCTGCGCCGCCGCCCTGGCGACCCTCGACATCTTCGCCGAGGACAACGTCATCGAGCGGAACAAGGCCCTCAGCGCGCGCATGGCCAGCGCCACCGCGCATCTGCAGGACCACCCGCACGTCGCCGAGGTTCGCCAGACCGGCATGGCCGTGGCCATCGAGATGGTCGAAGACAAGGCCAGCAAGACCGCCTACCCGTGGCAGCAGCGCCGCGGCCTGGCGGTATACCAGCATGCCCTGGGCCGCGGCGCCCTGCTGCGCCCGCTGGGCAGCGTGGTGTATTTCCTGCCGCCCTACGTGATCACCCCCGAGCAGATCGACTTCCTCGCCGAGGTGGCCACCGAGGGTATCGACCTGGCCACCCGCGCGCGGGTCAGCGTGGCGGTGCCGGCCGGCGCGCCGGCCGAGTTCCGCGATCCGGGATAGCTACCCAGCTGAGCGCACAGCGGCTGGGCGGGTGGCGGGGGTCTCGGCCTCATCCGCAACCCGCCTGCCCGCTGCGCAGCCGCAATGCGCCGGCCCCCTACTGCTGTGCGCAATCAGCGGTTAAGCTTGCCGCCTTCCCCTTGCTGCCTGCCACACACGTCCCATGCGCCTATCCCGTTTCTTTGTCGACCTCCCCCTCTCCCTCGGCCAGCACCCGCTGCCGGAAGCCCAGGCCCACTACATCGGCCGCGTCCTGCGCCTCGCCGTCGGCGATGCCGTGCAGCTGTTCGACGGCAGCGGCCAGGAGTTCGTCGGCGAGCTGGTCGAGGTGGGCAAGAAAAGTGTGCAGGTGGAGCTGCGCGAGCAGTTCGCCGGCCAGACCGAATCGCCGCTGCGCATCCACCTGGGCCAGGGCCTGTCGCGGGGCGAGCGCATGGACTGGGCGATCCAGAAGGCCACCGAACTGGGCGTGGCCGAGATCACCCCGCTGGTCAGCGAGCGCTGCGAAGTGCGCCTGAAGGACGAGCGCGCCGACAAGCGCCTGGCCCACTGGCGGCAGATCGCCATCAGCGCCTGCGAGCAGTGCGGCCGCTCGCGGGTGCCGACGATCAACCCATCGCTCGGCCTGGATGACTGGCTGGCGCAGACCGCCGCCGACCTGAAGCTGGTGCTGCACCCGGTCGCCGAACCGCTAGCCAGCCATGCCCGCCCGGCCTCGCTGGCCTTCCTGATCGGCCCGGAAGGCGGACTGAGCGATGCGGAGGTGCAGCTGGCGCAGCAAGCCGGCTATCACCCCGCCCGCCTCGGCCCGCGCGTGCTACGCACCGAAACCGCTCCGGTGGTGGCGCTCAGCGTGGCCCAGCAGCTGTGGGGCGACTTCTGATCGCTGTCCGCACAAACGAACAGGCCCGCTTGCACGGGCCTGTTCGTTGACGGTAGGCACAGCTCAGATCAGGCCGATGTCCGCCAGCTTCTGCTCCAGCGCCACCAGGTCGGGAATCCGCGCCACAGTACCCTCGACCAGCGCCGAGTCCAGCTCGAGCGCCGCCAGCGGCGCACCGGCCGGCGCCAGGCCAGTGTCGAGCTTCTGCGGGCGCGGGATGCCCTGCACCAGCAGGGCGTAGAACTTCAGGTGCGGCCGACCACCGATGGCGTTGATCACCGCGACGCGGGCGCCCGCGCTGGGAGCCGCTGGCACGGCGCCATTCGAGGCAGTCTCAAAGGACAGCAGCGGCAGACGCAGGTCGCGCCAGACGATGTCGCCCAGATACCAGTCGGGCGTGCCGGGCCGCGGCTCGACCGGGCGCTGGTTGATCAGCTCGGCCAATGCCACACTGGGCAGCAGCAGGCTGCGGTCGGTCAGCGGCAGCAACAGGCTGTTGAGGGTTTGCGGCGATTGGCCGGCAACGGGGGCTTGGCTCATGGCTGACTCCTGATAACGGCGGCGCGGATCACTGGTCGTACTGCTCGGCCAACCGCGCCACCAGCGCTTCGGCCAGCTCGCGCGGCGACGCGCTGAAACTGCTGTAGCCACCCTCGCGCAGGCTGTCGGGCATGCTCGGGCAGGCGCAACTGTCGGCCTGCTGGGTCCAGATCAGCCCCCCCTGGCGACGCACGTAGGCGGCGGCGGCACTGCCGTCGCTGCCCATGCCGCTGAAGGCGATGACCCCGCAGCAGGACGGGAACTGCTGGGCGAGGTTGAGCATCATCTGGTCGATCGACGGACTGTAGGGCTCCGGCCAGGGACGGGCATGCAGCTGCATGCGCCCATCCTCGGCAAACGCCAGTTCCTGGCTGATCGGCGCCACCACCACTTCGCCGCAACGCACCCAGTCGCCATCGCGGGCCAGGTTCACCGGCCACTGGCTGTGGCGCCCGACGGCCTGCGGCAGGCGCTGCTCGAACGAGGCATCGATGTGCTGGGCATAGACCAGGCCCAGCGGCAGGCCGCCGGGCAGGGCATCGAGAAACTCCTTGACCGCCTCCGGACCACCCAGCGAAGCGGCCAGCAGCCAGACCTCGCGGGCCGGCTGGCCAATCGCCAGCCCGGAACTGCTCAGCGAGTCCGGCAGATTGAGGCGGGCCGGACGCTGGGCCTGGTTGAGCAGCATCTCCAGGCTCGGGCCGACCGCCCGGGCCGGATCGCCGACCAGACGTTTGAGCTTGCCGACCAGACGCCGCTCCCAGCGCGGGTAGTGTTCGGAGCTGCGCTCGGGGGCCTGCCCCTCGCCGAACAGCACCGGCGCCGTGGCTTGATCGAGCAGCAGGTCGATCAGCGGCGAGTCCTCCAGCTGGGCCAGGTCGACCAGCCACAGGTCCGGCGTGCAGGCCCGCAACTGCTCCTCATCCAGGCGCTGTGGGTCACTGTTGAGCAGCACCTGATAGCCGTTGGCGAGCAGGGCCTGCTGCAGCACATGGCGCTGCAGCGAAGTATCGGCGATGACCGCAACGCGGCCGCTGCTGCGCTCAGTCATGACGTTGCACCAGTTGCTGGTTGATGTGCTCCAGCAGCAACGCTTCCTGATAGGGCTTGCCGAGGTACTGGTTGACGCCGATGGCCAGCGCACGTTCACGGTGTTTCTCACCGGTTCGCGAAGTGATCATGATGATCGGCAGATCCTTGAGGCGCTCGTCGTGACGCACCAGGGTGGCCACCTCGAAGCCGTCCATGCGCGGCATCTCGATGTCCAGCAGCATCACGTCCGGCAGCACCTCCTGCAGCTGGGCGATGGCGTCGATGCCGTCCTTGGCGGTCACCACGTCCATGCCGTTGCGTTCCAGCAGGCGCGTGGTCACCTTGCGCACGGTGACCGAATCGTCGACCACCATGACCAGCGGCGGGCGCTGCTTGTCGACGCTCTCGGCACCCGGACGGGCGGAGCCGGCATGCCGCGGCAGCTGCTGGGCCTGGCGCGCACGCAGAGTGGCCAGCAGGTCGAGAATCACCACCACCCGGCCATCGCCGAGGATGGTCGCGCCGGAGATGCCATGCACCGCCGAGAACTGCGCGCCGAGGCTCTTCACTACGATCTCGCGCGAACCGGCCAGGCTGTCCACCTGCACTGCCGTGGCGTATTCGGCGGAGCGCACCAGCACCACCGGCAGCGGCAAGCTCTGCCCGGTCAGTTTGGGCCGCTGGCCGTTGTTGAGCAGCTCGCCAAGGTACTTCACCTCGTACTGCTGACCGGCATACTCGAAGCGCGGCGCATCCGGCTGGTAGTAGCCTTCCAGCTCGAACGGCGAGATGCGCACGATACCTTCGACGGTGTTCAGCGGAATGGCGTAGAGGTCCTCGCCGGATAGCACCATCAGCGCGCGGTTGACCGACACGGTGAACGGCAGACGCACCAGGAAGCGCGTCCCCTGCCCGCTGACCGAATCGATGCTGACGCTGCCGCCCAACTGCTTGACCCCGGAGGCCACCACGTCCATGCCGACGCCACGCCCGGAGATCTGGGTGACCTGGGCCGCCGTGGAGAAGCCGGCCTCGAGGATGAACTGCAGCACCTCGTAGTCCGACAACCCGGCATCGGCAGCCATCAGGCCGCGCTCGACGGCCTTCCTGCGCACCGCCGCGATGTTCACCCCGGCACCGTCGTCGGCCAGGGTCAGCAGGATGTCGCCGCCCTCGCGGCTCAGGCTCAGGCGGATGGTGCCGAGATCCGGCTTGCCGGCGGCACGCCGCGCCTCGATGGCTTCGATACCGTGGTCGACGGCATTGCGCAGCATGTGCTCCAGCGGCGCCACCATGCCTTCCAGCACGCTGCGGTCCATCTCGCCTTCGGCGTTCTGCACCACCAGCTCGACCTGCTTGCCCAGCTCACCGGCGACCTGGCGCACGATGCGGCGCAGGCGCGGCACCAGGCGGTCGAACGGCACCATGCGGGTGCGCATCAGACCTTCCTGCAGCTCGGTGTTGACCCGCGCCTGCTGCAGCAGCAGGGTTTCCGCGTCACGGTTGCGCGCGGTCAGGGTTTCCTTGAGGTCGAGCAGGTCGGAGGCAGACTCGAACAGCGCGCGCGACAGTTGCTGCAGCTGCGAGTAGCGATCCATTTCCAGCAGGTCGAAGTCTTCGTAGCCGGCGCGTTCGTTCACCGCCTGGTAGCGCGAGAGGATCTGCGCCTGGGTCTCGATATCCAGACGGCGCAGCTGGTCGCGCACCCGCTCGATGGTCGCTTCCATCTCGCCGAGGGTGAACGCGGTATCGTTGACCTGCTGCTCGATGCGGCCGCGGAAGATCGAGGTCTCACCGGCGAGGTTGACCAGCGCCTCGAGCAGTTCGGCCGGCACCTTGACCAGCTCCTGCGGAGCACGCTGTGCGGCAGCCTCGGCGGCCATCTGCTGGGCACGCTGGACGAACGGCAGCACCTTGTGCGGCGCCACGGCCGAGAGCGGCAGGATGCGCTGCACCAGCGGCTCGACCTGCACCCGCGGAGTCGACGCCAGGCTGAGCGGGCCGGCATCGGCGGGCGCCGCGGTTGCCGGCAACAGCGCGCGCAGTTGCTCGACGCCCGCCATCAGTCCTTCGTAGCCGGCCTGCAGCACCGGCAGCAGGGCATTGCGTGCACTCTCGTCGCCGGCTTCCAGCAGGCTCTCTTCCAGGCTCTGGCTCAACTCCACCAGCGGCTGCTGGCGCGCCAGCTGGGCTCCGCCCTTGAGGGTGTACAGCAGACTGCGCAGATCATCCAGCGGTACCGCAGCACTGCTTTCCCAGCGCCCCAGCGCCCCTTCCAGGGCCTCCAGCTGGTCGCCGGCCTCGTCGAGGAAGATCGACAGCACTTCGCTATCGCTGAGCGCAGGGGTCATGTAGGCGCCCTGATGCTCCAGATCGGCCGCTGGAGCCTGCGACGGCGCGGTGGGTGCCGGTGCTTGTTCTGCAATGTCTGCAACCGGCTCGGCCTCTGCGGCGGGCTCGGTGGCAGCGAAGGCCTCAATCTGGCGGGCATCAGTGCCGAGCTGAGCCTGCTGGCGGAAACGACGGATCAACTCGATCTGCTGCGCACCGTCAGGCAGCGCGTCACCGCTGCGCAGGGCCTCGAGCATCATTGCCAGACGATCGTGGCAGTCGTGCAGCACACCGAACAGTGAGTTTTCAGCCTGTAGCCGGCCGTCGCCAAGACCTTCGTAGAGATATTCCAGTTCATGGGCCAGATCGCCGATTTCGCCGATCTCGGCCATCCGCGCGCCCCCCTTGAGGGTGTGCAGATCGCGCTGCAGGGCATCTAGGCCCGGCCCCTTGGCACCGGCCTCGAGCCAGCGCTGCAGGGCCTCGCCTGCCGACTCGAGGATGTCGAAGCCTTCCTCGAGGAAGATCTCCACCAGCTCGGGATCGCGCTCGGCCACTAGGCTGTCCGCCATCGCCGCCTGGGGCGCGTAACCCTGGGCCTGCGGCGCTGGGGTCGGCGTGTTGAATGTGGCAGCGGCGACTGGTGCCGACGGGACCTGCAACGGTGCATCCGGCGCGTCGAGCAACAACTCCGGCCAAGCGTTTGCGGCAGTCTCGGGCGCGGCTTCGGCTTCGGCTTCGGCTTCGGCTTCGGCTTCGGCTTCGGCTTC
>NZ_FNZE01000004.1:207817-337125 GCF_900109175.1 Pseudomonas linyingensis
CGGCTTCGGCTTCGGCTTCGGCTTCGGCTTCGGCTTCGGCTTCGGCTTCAGGATCTGGCTGGATGGCTGGCGCAGGCAACTCCGGCGCATTCCCCTGGCGCAGCGCACGCATCTGCTCGAGAAGGACGCCTGCGGCGGTCAGTGGCAGCCCCAGCTGCAACTCCTCCACCTGACGGGCCAGCAGATCGTGGCCTTCATGCAGCAGGCTGGCAAAGGCCGCCGCCATGGCAAAGCGGCCATCGGTCAGGCCCTCGTAGATCGACTCCAGCTCATGGGCCAGATCGCCGATGGCACGCACGCCGGCCATCCGTGCCCCCCCCTTGAGGGTGTGCAGGTCGCGCTGCAGCGAGGCCAGAGACGAGCGCGCCTGCGGCTCGGCCAGCCAGTGCTCGAGGGCTTCGGCGGCACTGTCGAGGATGTCACTGGCTTCCTCGAGGAATATCTCGACCATTTCCGCATCGGGTGCATCCTCGCCGACAGCCTGCTCGAACGTTGCCACCGGCGTAGCCGGGATATCGGGGAGCGGCGCGACAGTCTCGACGGCTTCGATGATTTCGAAAGCGGCTGGCTCCACCTCGGACTCAAGCCCGGGTTCGGCATCGAATACGAACGCCAGTTCAGCTTCTGCGGCAGCCCTGGCTTCGGCTTCCGCCCTGGCCTCTTCGGCTGCGCGGGCCTCGGCTTCCGCCCTGGCCTCTGCGGCTGCATGGGCTTCGGCTTCCGCCCTGGCCTCCGCGGCTGCGCGGGCCTCGGTTTCCGCCCTGGCCTCTGCGGCTGCACGGGCTTCGGCTTCCGCCCTGGCCTCTGCGGCTGCACGGGCTTCCGCTTCCGCCTTCGCCGCGGCATTGCTCAGCAGCTGGTAGAGGGCCTGCACACGCTCCGGCTGCGAGCTCACCTCGAGACCGGCGGCCACCTGATCCATCATGCCGATCAGCGCTTCGTGGGCGGCCTCGGCTTCGCGGAAGAAGGCCTCGTCAACGGCCAGGCGCGTTTCGCCCACCGCGTTGTAGGTAGCCAGCAGAGCGGCACAGAGCAGGTCGACCTGCGGCAGGTCGGCCTGTCGTGCGCCGTGGGCCAGAGTGGCCAGTTCGTCACGCAGGGCATCCAGCTCCACGTGCGCGGCCGGATGCAGGCGCCAGCGCGCCAGCAGGTCGTCGGCGTCCAGCAGGATATCCATGCCGTCGGCGAGGAACTGGCTGATCAGCTTGGGATCGCGGTTGTCGTGGTTGCGCCAGCTGGCTTCGGCGGCATCCAGCTGCTCCTGATGCAACTGCTGCACCCTCTCCAGCAAGGCCGCGCTATCGGGCAGACTGGCCAGAGGCGCGCGACCGAGCTGCTGCAGGCCGTGCTGCAGCATCCTTTCGGCATCGCGCAGAAGTTCGGCGGCAGCCAGACCGAAGGGAATCAGATTGGTCTTGAACTCCTTGGCCAGCTTCTCCAGGGGCGCCGCCACTTCGGCGATCGGCAGGATGCCGGCCATGTAGGCGCTGCCCTTGAGGGTGTGCAGGGCGCGCTGCAGTTCGTCGGTGACCGGCTGTGGCAGCTCGCGATCGCAGGCGGCGAGGAAGTGCGCCAGCGCCTCGAGATGCGCTTCGGCTTCGGTGCAGAAGACCTCCAGCAGCTGCGGATCGAGCAGCTCATCGTCGTTGCAGTTGGCGTTGTCGGCCACGGGGGCAGCCACCGGCGGCAGTGCCGGTTCGGCCATGGCGGCGCGCGGCAACGGCTGCCCGTTGGACAGCGCGTGGGCCGCCGCCGCCAGCTGGTCGACATCGTCGCGCTGGCGCTGGGTCTTGCCGGCATACTCCTCGACCAGCGCCGGCAGGAGGTCGACCACCTCGCGGATCAACTGCAGCAGCGGCGCGTCAGCCTGGATGCTGCGATCAATGACCCGGTTGAGCATGTTCTCGATCGACCAGGCCAGCTCGCCAACCACCAGGGCACGGACCATGCGGCCACTGCCCTTGAGGGTGTGGAAGGCCCGGCGTACTTCGGTGAGCGCCTCGCGGTTGCCGGTATCGGCGGACCACTGCGGCAGGTATTCGTTGAGGGTCTCGAGCACCTCGCCGGCTTCCTCGACGAACACCTCCTGCAAGTCTTCGTCCACCGGCTCTTCGTCGGCCGGCGGCGGCAACAGCTGGGGGGGCGCATCCTGGGCCGGCGGATTGATCGCCGCCACCGGGCTGGCCATCACTTCGGCCAGGGTCAGCACGACCGCAGGCTCGGCTTCGGCTTCGGCTTCGGCTGCGCTGGCGAGCGGGGCCGCGACGGCCTCGAGCGGAGCGAGTGGTGGCTCGGCCGGCAGCTCGGCTTCGGCAACCGCCTCGGGCACGACGTCGGACTGCTCGGCAGGTACGGCCTCGGCAGCCGGCATCGACAGACGGGCGGTCTCGTCCGCCGCATCGAAGGAGTGCGTATCGCGCTGTTCGACGCTTGGCGCCGGCGCGATCAGCTCCAGCGCCGGAACCGGCGCGACAACCGTCGGGCTCGCCGGCTCGGCCGTCACCAGCACCTCGCTCGGCACATCGAGAATCGAGCGCGTCGGCTTCAGGCCATAGCCCAGCGCCGCCAGGCTTTCCTCGGCGACATCGAGGATCAGGTCGCCCTGGCTGGCATGATCTTCGGCAATCCGCTCGAGGTAGTATTCGACGCTGGTGATGGCATCGGCCAGGGTATCCAGGCTCTGCCAGCTGGGCACCGTCTGACGCACCAGCAACTGCTCGCGGATGTAGCGGCAGCAGGCGTCCAGCAGCGCCGCCGCGCGGGGCAGCGGGATGATGCCGAGACCGCCGCGCACCTGGGTCAGCAACTCCGGCACGCGGGCCAGATGCTCGTGGTTCCACTGCGAGCCGATGAACTCGATGATCGCGTCCTTGGACTGCTCGAGCCCGTTGCGCGCTTCCTTGATCACCAGCTGGTGGATCTGCCCCACGTCGGTGGTCGGCAGCAGGTTGTCTTCCGCCCGCTCGCCTTCCGCCGGACCGACCATGCCGGACAGGGTCGCCTCGACGAACAGCAGGGCCCCGGCGACATCCATCAGCACCGCGTCATTGGGCTGCTGCTGCCCGCCGATCAGGTGACCGATCATGTCCAGCTGATCGGCAATCACCTTGCGTTGCGGGCCGAAGCCGAGCACGCCCAGGGTGTCGGCAATCTGCTTGAGCGGCGCCTGCAGGACGCCGAGGTCGGTCAACTGGCGGCGATCGCTGCGCACGAACAGGTCCAGGCTGTCCTTGACCCGCACCAGCTCCTCGCACAGGGCACCGACCACCGAGCGCATGGCGTCGCGATCGGGGCCGGCCATGCGGGCCCGCTCCTCGTCCACCACCCGGCTGTCGGGCATCGCCTCGGCCAGCTGGAAGCGCGTCTTCAGTTCGGCAATGCGGCCGTCCTCGCTCGGACTCTTGGCCACGTAGAACAGCAGGTTCTTCAGCAGCTGGTCGGGGGCCGGCTGATTGAGCGCGGCAACGCCCTCGTCGACCAGGCGCTTGAGCTCGCGGTCGACCTCGCGCAACAGGGTGCGCACCGTGTTGCTGGCCGGGATGCTGTCACCGCTCAGGCCCTCGACCACGCCGGCGGCCACCGACCACAGGGGGGTGATCGGCGCAGCGGTGCACAGGCTTTCCAGCTTGGCGAACACCTTGGCCAGGTAGGTCAGCTGGGTTGCCGGCTCCTGGTTGCGCATGTAGCCGACCAGCGCCACCTGCAGCATCTGCCGCAGCTTGCGCAGCAGCGCCGGCAGACCGGCGCGTTCCAGACGCTCGAGGGTGGCCTGTGGCAGAGCCGCCGGGCGTACCGACAGGTCGGGGGCGAACAGGCTGGTTTCCGACAGCAGACTTTCGCTGCGCGCGGCACGCAGGTCATTGAGCAGCGGCAGCACCACCAGCGGCAGATCGCGGCGCGCGCTCTGGATCCGCTCGAGATAGACCGGCAGCTGCAGGATCGCCTGCATCAGCACCGGCAAGCCATCGCCCTGGGTGCTGGCGCGTCCTTCGATCAACGCCTGGAGCAGCTGCTCCATTTCTTCGGCCAGCAGGGCGGCGCCGTAGAACTCGACCATCTGCAGGGTGCCCTGCACCTGATGGATGTAGTTCAGGCAAAACCGCAGGCGCGTCAGGTCCTGCGGGCTTTCGACGAATGCCTCAAGGGCCTGGCGGGCCTGCTTCAGGGTCTCCGCGATTTCGCCCTTGACCCACTCCAGGGCGACATAGTCGTGCCGATCACCCATAGCGACTCCAAACATTGATCATGGTTACCCCTTTCGGGTAAAAGCCAGCACCTGCTCATCGGCGACCGGCTGCAGCTGCGGGTGACTCCAGTCGGCCACTTCGCCGACTCCGATCACCAGCAGCCCGCCAGGCGCCAGACGCTCGACCAGGCGCGAGAGAATCTCGCGCCGGCGCCAGCGTCGGAAGTAGATCAGCAGGTTCTGACAGAAAATGACGTCCATGCCGCGCTGCGGCGCACGCGCCAGATCGAGCACATTCAGACGGGAAAAACAGACTCGCTCACGCAGGGCATCGCACACCGTGAGGCGGCCATCGTCCTGCGTCTGGAAATAGCGTTCGAGCAGCTCCGGCGCCAGCTCACCCACCCGCCGCGGGTTGTAGCAGGCGGCTCTGGCACGCTCCAGGGCGCTGAGACTGAGATCGGTACCAGTGACGCCGAAACGCCCATCCAGCCCAGCCTCGCGCTGCACCTCGGCAGCCAGCAGCGCCAGCGAATAGACCTCCTCGCCGGTGGAACAACCGACGCTCCACAACTGCCAGGCACGCTCATCCGGGCTCGCCAGCAGCCGCCCGCGCAGGTAGCCGGCAAGATGCTCGAACGACGCCGGATGGCGGAAGAAGCGGGTTTCCTGCACGGTCAGGTGGTCCATCAGGTGCGACCACTCGACGGCGCCACGCGGCCCGGCGGTCACCTGCTGGTAGTAGCTGGCATAGCTGCCCAGCTCCAGCTCGCGCAGACGAGTCGCCAGAATGGTCTGCAGAAACGCGCGGCGCTGCTCGTTGAGCACGATGCCGCTACGCGTTTCCAGCAATTCCTGCCAGGCGCGGAATTCCGCTGCCGTGATATCGGGCAGCGGCTTCATCGCCCAGACCGCGCTTGGCTGCATGCCGCGCCCCTCGTGGATGCTCGTCCGGCGGCAGCCCTTTCAGGCTGCCGCGCTCCATG
Organism: Pseudomonas linyingensis; assembly: GCF_900109175.1. GTDB lineage: Bacteria > Pseudomonadota > Gammaproteobacteria > Pseudomonadales > Pseudomonadaceae > Geopseudomonas > Geopseudomonas linyingensis. Next base: position 212,990 of record NZ_FNZE01000004.1, read on the forward strand.
GCCTCAGGCCTGCTCGCGCTCTTCGGGCAGGGTGAAACCGGATACCGACTTGCGCATGTCGCTGGCCATCTTGGCCAGGGTGCCGATGCTGCGCGCCGTCGCGGTGGTACCGGACGAGGTCTGGGTGGTGATCTCCTGAATCACGTACATGGTGTTGGAGATATGACCGGCCGAGGAGGATTGCTGGCGGGCGGCGTTGGAGATGTTCTGGATCAGCGCGGCGAGGCTGCGCGATACCTTCTCGATCTCTTCCAGGGCCACACCGGCGTCCTGCGCCAGACGGGCACCACGCACCACCTCGGTGGTGGTCTGCTCCATCGAGATAACCGCCTCGTTGGTGTCGGTCTGAATGGTCTTCACCAGTGCCTCGATCTGCTTGGTCGCCGCCGAGGAACGTTCTGCAAGGCGCTGTACCTCGTCCGCTACCACGGCGAAGCCGCGGCCGGCGTCACCGGCCATGGAGGCCTGGATCGCCGCGTTCAGTGCCAGGATGTTGGTCTGGTCGGCAATGTCGTTGATCAGGCTAACGATGTCACCGATCTCCTGGGACGATTCACCGAGGCGCTTGATCCGCTTGGAGGTGTCCTGGATCTGCTCGCGGATGTTGTCCATGCCGGCGATGGTGTTCTGTACCACCTCGTTGCCCTTGTTGGCGATGGCTACCGAACGTTCCGCTACCGCGGTGGATTCGGCGGCATTGGCCGATACCTGGTCGATTGACACGGCCATTTCGTTGATTGCCGCGGAGGCACCGGCAATCTCCTGGGCCTGGTGCTCGGAAGCCTCGGCCAGGTGCATGGCGGTGGCCTGGGTTTCCTGGGCGGCGCCCGCCACCTGCACGGCGGTCTGGTTGATGGTCTCTACCAGGTCGCGCAGCTGGTCGATGGAGTAGTTGATCGAGTCGGCGATGGCACCGGTGAAGTCCTCGGTTACCGTGGCCTGTACGGTCAGGTCACCGTCGGCGAGGTCGCCGATCTCGTCGAGCAGACGCAGAATCGCGGTCTGGTTGCGGTCGTTTTTCTCGGCGGTTTCGGCCAGGCGACCACGGGTATCACGCACCAGGACCAGCGCCATCAGCATGATCGAGGCCAGAGCCAGCAGACCCAGCAGGTAACCGGCCAGGGTGTTGAAGGCGCGGCCGTCGGCCAGGTTTTCGAAGTCGGTGCTCAGCTGGGTGGTTTGCTCCAGCACCTTCTGCGACACGCCGAAGATGTTGTTGGCGGACTCGCGCACCTGGAACAGCTGCGGCGAGGTTTCCAGAATCTCGTCCACCGAACCGGAAACGAAGGAGAACAGCTCGGAGATTTCGCTCAGACGGCTGATGGCCTCGGCGTCGGTCACCTTGGAGATCGACATCGCCGGGTTGCCTTCGAGCATGCCCTTCAGGACGCGGCCGAACAGGCTGGCGTCGCGGCCGAAGCTGTCGGCGGCCTGCACCGAGTCTTCGGCACCGGCCAGTACCTTGTTCACTGCCGCGAGGATACGTTCGGCGAGCAGGGTCTGGCGCTGGGCCACGGCGACCTGGTCGGCCGAGGCACCGTTCTCGAGGAGGATGTCTACCACTTCCTCGTATTCGGCCTGCAGCTGGGGAATGGTTTCGGCCAGGGTCTCGGCCACCTGGTGCAGCGAAAGCACGGTCTGCTGGCTGGCCAGAATGGCGTCGGCACTACTGCGCAGACGCGTCCACTCGTCGCCCAGGACGGCCATGCTCGCCGATACCGCCTCCGGGCTGGCCGGCAGGCCGGTCTCCGCGTTGCCTTCGGTCAGCCAGTTCCAGCGCAGCTGGAAATCCTCACGCTCGCTGCTCAGCAGAGCGAACGCCTCGGACTTGCCCGCCGCCGCCTCGATGGCGTTCTTCGCGATACCCTGCGACAGCAGGCGCAGCTCGCCGGCATGGCCGATGTACTGCTTGTCATGCTCGGCCTGCTGGTTGAGGTATGCGAAGTTGGCAAACAGCAACACCACGGAAACGATCAGGACGGCAAACAGCCCGCCGATCAATCGGCTGCTGCTCATGCCGGTGAACAAATTGCCCGCGTTAAGTTTTTTCATCGTCTGGCCCCCGCCTGGACCTACCACACTAAACTGTTCCCAAGTAACACCACAGGACGGCAACAGCGTCCCGGCCAGTAGATCTAGTTATACGGCTACATCGAGGAATGCCTGCTCCCTGGCCAGCGCGTGCGGGCTGAATACCAGCCAGGGTCGCTCGCGCAGGAAAACGCCATGAATGAGAGGCTGAATGGAGGCTTCGAGCGGTGGCAGCTGCTCGGCGAAGGCTTCCACGGAAAAGTGCTGCATGCCGAACACTTCGTCGACCACCAGGCCGGCAAAGACCTTGTCGTGCTCGACTACCAGCACCCGCCGCTGCTTGCGCAACGGGGACAGTTCGCCCCCCAGAAAACCACACAGGTCCATGATCGGCAGCAGCCGCCCGCGCACGTTGGCCACCCCCTTGACCCAGCCCTTGACGCCGGGCAGCAGGGTGTAACGGGGCTCGTGGAGGACTTCGCTGACCTCGCCCATGGGCGCGACGAACAGTCGCGAGCCCATGCGAAAGCCGATGCCACTCCAGCTCTGCGCTACCTCCTGCCGGGCTGGCAAACCCGCAGAATAGCGCCGACAAAGCTGATCGATTTCGAGCAGTCGCTGGAAAGGTGTGATGACATCGGACATGCCGGCCCTGGCCTTCTGGTTAGGATTATCGCGCCCGCTCCAACGCTCAGCCGGCCTGGACGGCGCTGATGGTCTTCAACAGGGTTTCTTCATCGATCGGCTTGGTCAGGTAGTCGCGAGCGCCTTGGCGCTTGCCCCAGACCTTATCGGTTTCCTGATCCTTGGTGGTGACAATGATCACCGGAATGTGACCGGTTTCCGGATCCTTGGTCAGCTGGCGGGTGGCCTGGAAGCCGTTGAGCCCCGGCATGACCACATCCATCAGCACCACATCGGGCTTTTCCTGGCGCGCCAGGGCAACGCCGTCGGCACCGTTTTCCGCCTTGAGAATCTGATGACCATGCTTTTCGAGCATGGCGGTCAGCTTGTACATCTCGGTTGGCGAGTCATCAACAATCAGAATTCGAGCCATGAAATCCCCCAATAAAGGCACGCGTCGGCAGCCGGACGGCCGGACGTCAGGTGGTTGCTTGCTCCACCGGCACAAAGCCTGGAACGTGCGTCTTGATGGCGCCGAGCAGTTCTTCCTTGCTGAAGGGCTTGGTCAGATACTGGTCGGAGCCGACGATGCGCCCCTTGGCCTTGTCGAACAGACCGTCCTTGGAGGACAGCATGATCACCGGCGTAGATTTGAACGCACTATTATTCTTGATCAGGGCGCAGGTTTGGTAGCCGTCCAGGCGCGGCATCATGATGTCGACGAAGATGATGCTCGGATGCGAATCGGCAATCTTGGCCAAGGCATCGAAGCCGTCGACAGCTGTGATGACGTCACAACCCACTTTCTTCAGCAGCGTTTCGGCGGTACGACGAATCGTTTTCGAATCGTCGATCACCATGACTTTCAAGCTATCGGAATGTTGTTCCATGTCTGCCCTACCATTGCCTCGGTGAGTCGTTATTGTCCATCACCCAACGCTTGCGGCGCGGCCACCCACGGGCTGCAACCTGATCGTCGGGGCTTTTTAGCACACTCTCCGGCGGCAAGCCATAAACCCCGGATGCGCAAGGTTTTTCCTTGACTCAAAACAAACTCGCGGCCACCTTGGGCGACCGCTAATCGCTTTGTACGGCTGCCAAGCCGTGGTTTCGTTGTGGAGGATTTCCCCTATGAGCGTTCGCCTGGGCATCATCATGGACCCCATCGGTCGCATTGCCTTCAAGAAGGACAGCTCGCTGGCCATGCTGCTGGCCGCCCAGGCCCGCGGCTGGTCGCTGTACTACATGGAGCAGCACGACCTCTACCTGCGCGACGGCCAGGTCCGCGCCCGCGGGCGTTCGCTGCAGGTCTTCCATGATCCCAAGCACTGGTTCCATCTTGATGACGAACAGGACCTGGCACTGCACGAGCTGGATGTGGTCCTGATGCGCAAGGATCCGCCCTTCGACAACGAGTTCCTCTATTGCACCCACCTGCTCGAGCAGGCCGAGCGCGAGGGGCTGCTGGTGGTGAACCGCCCGCAGAGCCTGCGTGACTGCAACGAGAAGCTGTTCGCCACGCAGTTTCCGCACTGCACGCCGCCGACCCTGGTGAGCCGGCGGGTCGACATTCTGCGCGAGTTCGCCGCCGAACAGCGTGACATCATTCTCAAACCCCTGGACGGCATGGGCGGCTCCTCGATCTTCCACCACCGCCACGGCGACCCCAACCTGTCGGTGATCCTCGAGACCCTGACCAATCACGGCACCCGGCAGATCATGGCCCAGCGCTACCTGCCGGCAATCAAGGACGGCGACAAGCGCATCCTGATGATCGACGGCGAGCCGGTGCCCTACTGCCTGGCGCGCATCCCGGCGCACGGCGAAACCCGCGGCAACCTCGCCGCCGGCGGCCGCGGCGAAGCCCGGCCACTGAGCGAGCGCGACCGCTGGATCGCCGCCCAAGTCGGCCCGACCCTGCGCGAGAAGGGCCTGCTGTTCGTCGGTCTCGACGTGATCGGCGAGCACCTCACCGAGATCAACGTGACCAGCCCGACCTGCATCCGCGAGATCGATGCTGCCTTCAACACCGACATCGCCGGCCAATTGATGGAGACGATTGCCGGCAAACTTGCCGAACGCCGGAACTGAGCCAGGCAAAGCGTCAAGGCGCGGAGTGCTTCATGGACTTTTGCCTGAGCCGGCGGCAGACTGCGCCGATTCTCTGCCGTGCGCCAACCGATGAACGCAGCCGTCCAAACCGCCATACCCCCCTCCGCCGGCGTGCGCCCGGCGGATCGCCTGGGTTTCACCCTGTTCCTCACCGCAGCCGTGCATCTGGCCCTGCTGCTCGGGGTCAGCTTCGCCCTGCCCGAACCGAACATGGTGAGCAAGACGCTCGACGTCACCCTCGCCAGCTTCAAGAGTGCCGAAGCGCCGAAGCAGGCCGACTTCCTCGCCCAGCATGACCAGCAGGGCAGCGGCAGCCTGGAGCACAAGGCGACGCCGAAGACCACCGAGCTGGCGCCCTTCCAGGACAGCGAGATCCGCCGCGTCGAACCGCCAGCCCGACCGAAGGCCAGCCCGCCGCCGCAGCCAACCCGTGCCGCCGTCGCCAGCCGTGCAGCGCAACCCGACAAGACCAGCACCAAGGCACCGGCGCCGCGCCCGCCGCAGCCGACCCAAGCGGCTCCGGAGTTCGACAGCAGTCAACTGTCCGCCGAGATCGCCAGCCTCGAGGCACAGCTCAGCCACGAACAGCAGCTGTACGCCAAGCGTCCGCGCATCCACCGCCTCAACGCCGCCTCGACCATGCGCGACAAGGGCGCCTGGTACAAGGAGGAGTGGCGGCGCAAGGTCGAGCGGGTCGGCAACCTGAACTATCCCGATGCCGCACGCCGCGAGCGTCTCTACGGCAGCCTGCGCCTGCTGGTTTCGATCAATCGCGACGGCACCCTGCGCGAGGTCCAGGTCCTCGAGTCCTCCGGCCACACCATCCTCGACCAGGCCGCCCTGCGCATCGTGCGCCTGTCGGCACCGTTCGCGCCGTTCAGCGGCGACCTCAGCGATGTCGACGTGCTGGAAATCATCCGCACCTGGCGCTTCGAACGCGGCGACCGCCTGGGCAGCTTCTGAGCCCAGTGCACCCCGGCGGGGCACGGTCGCTGCGCCACCCTTGCGGTGACCGCCGCCACAGCCGAAACTAGGGCTCATGAAAAGCACAACCCCCAGCTACCTCAAGCATCATTTCCTGATCGCCATGCCGCACATGGCCGACCCCAATTTCGCCCACACGGTGATCTATCTGGTCGAGCACAACCAGCACGGCGCCATGGGCCTGGTGATCAACCGCAGCAGCGGCCTCAGTCTGGCCGACGTGCTCGAGCAGCTGCAGCCGGAAGCCGAGCCGGACGAGCGCTGCCGCCAGCTGCCGATCTACGCCGGCGGTCCGGTGCACACCGACCGCGGTTTCGTCCTGCATCCACGCGAGTGGAGCTACCAGGCCACTCTCGAACTCGGCGAGCTGGCGCTGTCCACCTCCCAGGACGTGCTGCTGGCGATCGCCGACGGCAGCGGCCCGCCACGCCACCTGATCGCCCTCGGCTACGCCGGCTGGGAGGCCGGCCAGCTGGAGGCCGAGCTGATCGACAATGCCTGGCTGACCTGCCCGGCCGACCCGGCCGTGCTGTTCGACGTCGACGTCGAACAGCGCCTGCAGCGCGCCGCCGCCCCGCTGGGCATCGATCTCAGCCTGCTGACCAGCCAGGCCGGCCACGCATGAGTGCGCCGCGCCTGCTCCTCGGCTTCGACTACGGCAGCAAGCAGATCGGCGTCGCCGTCGGCCAGGCGATCACCGGCCAGGCCCGCGAGCTGTGCGTGCTCAAGGCGCAGAACGGCGTGCCCGACTGGATACAGATCGAGAAGCTGATCCAGGAGTGGCAACCGGACGCCATCGTCGTCGGCCTGCCGCTGAACATGGACGGCACGCCCAGCGAGATGAGCGCGCGCGCCGAGAAGTTCGCCCGCCGCCTCAACGGCCGCTTCAACTTGCCGGTGTTCACCCACGACGAGCGCCTGACCACCTACGAGGCCAAGGGCCAGCGCCTGGCCCAGGGCCAGCGCGGCGGCTATCGTGAACGCCCGGTGGATGCGCTGGCCGCCGCCCTGCTGCTGCAGGGCTGGCTCGAGCAGCAACCCGCCCACCCGCTTTGACTGTCCGAGGAGTGCCCATGACCCTGCCCGACCCCGCCGCCCTGCTGGCGCAGATGGCCGCCGACCTGCGCGCCCACCTCGCCCGCCGCGGCATCCACGATCCCCGCTTCATCGGCATCCATACCGGCGGCGTGTGGGTGGCCAGCGCCCTGCTCGAGCAGCTTGGCCAGCGCGATGCACCGCTGGGCGTTCTCAACGTATCCTTCTATCGCGACGACTTCAGCCAGCACGGCCTGCACCCGCAGGTGCGCCCCTCCGAACTGCCGTTCGAGGTCGAGGGTCAGCACCTGGTGCTGATCGACGACGTGCTGATGAGCGGGCGCACCGTGCGCGCCGCCCTCAACGCGCTGTTCGACTATGGCCGCCCGGCCAGCGTGACCCTGGTCTGCCTGCTCGACCTCGACGCCCGCGAACTGCCGATCCGTGCCGACGTGCTCGGCGCCACCCTGTCGCTGGCCCCCGACCAGCGGGTAAAATTGCACGGTCCCGCACCGCTCGGCCTCGAGCTGCAGACCCTCGCCGCCTCCCACTGAGAATTTCCGCGATGACGCCAACCGACGCCAAGCGCCCATTGCAGCTCAACGACCAGGGCCAGCTGCGCCACTTCCTGTCGCTCGACGGCCTGCCCCGCGAGCTGCTCACCGAGATCCTCGACACCGCCGACTCCTTCCTCGAAGTCGGTGCGCGTGCCGTGAAGAAGGTGCCGCTGCTGCGCGGCAAGACCGTGTGCAACGTGTTCTTCGAGAACTCCACGCGCACCCGCACCACCTTCGAGTTGGCGGCCAAGCGCCTGTCCGCCGACGTGATCACCCTCAACGTGTCGACCTCCTCGACCAGCAAGGGCGAGACACTGACCGACACCCTGCGCAACCTCGAGGCGATGGCCGCCGACATGTTCGTCGTGCGCCATGCCGACTCCGGTGCCGCACACTTCATCGCCGAGCACGTCTGCCCGCATGTGGCGGTGATCAACGGCGGCGACGGCCGCCACGCCCACCCCACCCAGGGCATGCTCGACATGCTGACCATCCGCCGCCACAAGGGCAGCTTCGAGAACCTCTCGGTGGCCATCGTCGGCGACATCCTGCACTCGCGGGTGGCGCGCTCCAACATGCTGGCGCTGAAGACCCTAGGCTGCCCGGACATCCGCGTCATCGCGCCGAAGTCGCTGCTGCCGGTCGGCGTCGAGCAGTATGGCGTGCGCGCCTACACCGACCTGGCCGAAGGCCTCAAGGATGTCGACGTGGTGATCATGCTGCGCCTGCAGCGCGAGCGCATGCAGGGTGGCCTGCTGCCCAGCGAAGGCGAGTTCTACCGCCTCTACGGCCTCACCGAGCAGCGCCTGGCGCTGGCCAAGCCGGATGCCATCGTCATGCACCCCGGGCCGATCAACCGCGGCGTGGAAATCGAATCGGCGGTGGCCGACGGCCCCCAGTCGGTGATCCTCAACCAGGTAACCTACGGCATCGCCATCCGCATGGCCGTGCTGTCCATGGCCATGAGCGGCCAGCAGACCCAGCGCCAGCTCGAACAGGGAGACGCCCAGTGAAACTCAGCATCCACGGCGCCCGCCTGATCGACCCGGCCAGCGGCCTCGACCAGATCGGCGACATCCACATCGACGGCGGGCGCATCGCCGCCCTCGGCGCGGCTCCGGCCGACTTCGACGCCGAGCAGCAGATCGCCGCCCACGGCCTGATCGCCGCTCCCGGCCTGGTCGACCTGGCGGTGAGCCTGCGCGAGCCGGGCTACACCCGCAAGGGCAGCATCGCCAGCGAAACCCGCGCCGCCGCCGCCGGCGGTGTCACCAGCCTGTGCTGCCCGCCGCAGACCAAGCCGGTGCTGGACACCACCGCGGTCGCCGAACTGATCCTCGACCGCGCCGCGGCCGCCGGCCATGCCCGCGTGTTCCCCATCGGCGCGCTGAGCAAGGGCCTCGACGGCGAGCAGCTGGCCGAGCTGGTGGCCCTGCGCGACGCCGGCTGCGTCGCCTTCGCCAACGGTCTGGCGCCGATGGCCAACAGCCGCGTGCTGCGCCGCGCCCTGGAATACGCCGCCACCTTCGACCTCACCGTGGTGTTCCACTCCCAAGACCCGGACCTCGCCGAAGGCGGCCTGGCCCACGAGGGTCCGACCGCCAGCTTCCTCGGCCTGCCGGGCATTCCGGAAACCGCGGAAACCGTGGCCCTGGCGCGCAACCTGCTGCTGGTCGAGCAGAGCGGCGTACGCGCCCACTTCAGCCAGCTGACCAGCGCCCGCGGCGTGGAGATGATCGCCGCCGCCCAGGCCCGCGGCCTGCCGGTGAGCGCCGACGTCGCGCTGTACCAGCTGATCCTCACCGACGAGGCGCTGGCCGGCTTCTCCAGCCTGTACCACGTGCAACCGCCGCTGCGCTCGCGCGGCGATCGTGACGCCCTGCGCGCGGCGGTGCAGAGCGGCGTGGTGCAGGCCATCGCCAGCCACCACCAGCCCCACGAGGCGGATGCCAAGCTGGCGCCGTTCGGCGCCACCGAGCCGGGCATCAGCAGCGTCGAGCTGCTGCTGCCGCTGGCCCTGAGCCTGGTCGAGGACGGCCTGCTCGACCTGCCGACCCTGCTGGCACGCCTGACCTGCGGCCCGGCCACGGCCCTGCGCTTGCCGGCCGGCCAGCTGGCCGTCGGCCAGAATGCCGACCTGGTGCTGTTCGATGCCCAGGCGCAGACCCTGGCCGGCGAGCGCTGGCTGTCGCGCGGCGGCAACAGCCCGTTCCTCGGCCACTGCCTGCCGGGCGCGGTACGCTATACCCTGCTCGGCGGGCGGATCAGCCACCAGGCCTGATCGGCTCCGTGTAAACGACAAGGCCCGCCAAATGGCGGGCCTTGTCGTTGCGGGTCCGGGTCAGAAACGCCAGGCATTGCGTACCGAGATCTGGTCGTTGAGGGTCCAGAAGTCATAGAGCACGCCGACCAGGAAGAAACCACCGGTGCACAGGTAGAGGATGCCGGTGATCCATTTGCCCATGTACATGCGGTGCACGCCGAACACGCCGAGAAAGGTCAGCAGGATCCACGCCACGTTGTAGCTGGTGCGCCCGCTATGGAAGCGCATGTCGGCCTCGCGGTCCATGCCGGGGATCAGGAACAGGTCGATCAGCCAGCCGATGCCGAGCAGGCCGAGGGTGAAGAACCAGATGGTGCCGGTCACCGGACGCCCGTAGTAGAAGCGGTGCGCGCCGAGAAAGCCGAAGATCCACAACAGGTAGCCGATCAGCTTGCTGTGGGTATCCCGAGTCAATGTCGTCATGCCGCCTCCTGGAAAGAATCAAGGGTGACAGCCAAGGCTGCCACCCGCTTCGACCGACTGCACGGCCAGGCGTTCCCCTCAGCGGCGGCGCAGCCCCGGATGATCCTCTTCGTTGCGCTCGAGGCTCAGGCTCTGGGTCAGGCTGCCGAGGTGCTCGGCGTCGGTTTCCGAACCGAGCTTGATCATCAGGCGCAGGTCGTTGGCCGAGTCGGCATGGGCCAGCGCATCCTCGTAGGTGATCTCGCCATTGCTGTACAGATGGTACAGCGCCTGGTCGAAGGTTTGCATGCCCTGTTCGGTGGAGCGCTTCATCAGGTTCTTCAGCTCGTGCACCTCGCCCTTGCGGATCAGGTCGGCCGCCAATGGGGTGTTGATCAGCACCTCGATCACCACCCGACGACCCTTGCCGTCCGGAGTCGGCACCAGCTGCTGGGCGACGATGGCCTTGAGGTTGAGCGACAGATCCATCCACGCCTGCTCGTGGCGGTCCGCCGGAAAGAAGTGGATGATGCGGTCCAGCGCCTGGTTGGCGTTGTTGGCGTGCAGGGTGGCCAGGCACAGATGGCCGGTCTCGGCGAAGGCCACCGCGTAGTCCATGGTCTCGCGGGTGCGCACCTCGCCGATCATGATCACGTCCGGCGCCTGGCGCAGGGTGTTCTTCAGCGCCACCTCGAACGACTCGGTATCGATGCCCACCTCACGCTGGGTGACGATGCAGCCCTGGTGCTGGTGGATGAACTCGATGGGGTCCTCGATGGTGATGATGTGGCCCTGGGAGTTCCGGTTGCGCTCGCCGATCATCGCCGCCAGCGAGGTCGACTTGCCCGCACCGGTACCGCCGACGAACAGCACCAGGCCGCGCTTGCTCATCGACAGCTGCTTGAGCACCTCGGGCAGCTTGAGCTCCTCGATGGTCGGGATGTTGGTCTCGATGCGGCGCAGCACCATGCCCACCAGATTGCGCTGGTAGAAGGCGCTGACCCGGAAGCGACCGACGCCGCGCGCGCTGATGGCGAAGTTGCACTCGTGGGTCTCGGCCAGTTCGCGGCGCTGCTGCTCGTTCATCACCGACAGCACGGTCTCGCGGGTCTGCTCGGGGGACATCGGGTTCTTGGTCACCGGCAGGATGCGTCCGTTGACCTTCATCGACGGCGGCACCCCGGCGGTGATGAACAGGTCGGAGCCGCCCTTCTCGATCATCAGGCGCAGCAGTTTCTCGAATTCCATGGTTTTCCCTTGATTCTTCCCGCTGCCCAGGCAGCGTTGGCAGCCAGGCGCCCGACCGGGCCGCCTGGCCGAACGGTTACAGGCTTTCCGGCGCCTTGGCCTTTTCCTTGGCCGCCTCGCGACTGACCAGGCCCTTGCTGAGCAGGGTCTTCAGGCAGGCGTCGAGGGTCTGCATGCCCAGCGCACCGCCGGTCTGGATCGCCGAATACATCTGCGCCACCTTGTCCTCGCGGATCAGGTTGCGGATCGCCGGGGTGCCGATCATGATCTCGTGGGCCGCCACCCGGCCACCGCCGGTCTTCTTCAGCAGGGTCTGCGAGATCACCGCCTGCAGCGACTCGGAGAGCATGGAGCGGACCATGGACTTCTCCTCGGCGGGGAACACGTCGACCACCCGGTCGATGGTCTTCGCTGCCGAGGTGGTGTGCAGGGTGCCGAACACCAGGTGACCGGTTTCCGCGGCGGTCAGCGCCAGGCGGATGGTTTCCAGGTCGCGCATCTCGCCGACCAGGATGATGTCCGGGTCTTCACGCAGGGCCGAGCGCAGCGCCTCGGAGAAGCCGAGGGTGTCGCGGTGCACCTCGCGCTGGTTGACCAGGCACTTCTTCGACTCGTGGACGAATTCGATCGGGTCCTCGATGGTGAGGATGTGGTGGTACTTGTTGCTGTTGATGTAGTCGATCATCGCCGCCAGGGTGGTCGACTTGCCCGAGCCGGTCGGCCCGGTGACCAGTACCAGGCCGCGCGGCACATCGGAAATCTTCTTGAACACCTCGCCCATGCCGAGGTCTTCCATGCTCAGCACGCGCGAGGGAATGGTCCGGAACACCGCGCCGGAACCGCGGTTCTGGTTGAACGCGTTGACCCGGAAGCGCGCCACGCCGGGCACCTCGAAGGAGAAGTCGGTCTCGAGGAACTCCTCGAAGTCCTTGCGCTGCTTGTCGTTCATGATGTCGTAGATCAGCGCATGCACCTGCTTGTGCTCCATCGGCGGCAGGTTGATGCGGCGCACGTCGCCATCGACGCGGATCATCGGCGGCAGACCGGCGGAGAGGTGCAGGTCCGATGCGCCCTGCTTGGCGCTGAAGGCCAGCAGCTCGGTAATATCCATGGGGGTCCCCAATCACAAACAAGCGGGTAGAATGCTGCGACAGCCAGCGGCCGGGCAGGAAGCGGAAGTAAATGTCCACGATCCACGACAATATTGCAAAGGTCCGAACGCGCATCCGTGAGGCGGCGCAAGCATCCGGACGCGATCCGCAAACGGTACAGCTGCTGGCGGTGAGCAAGAGCAAGCCGGCGGATGCCCTGCGCGACGCCCGCGCCTGCGGCCAGCGCGACTTCGGCGAGAACTACCTGCAGGAAGCCCTGGCCAAGCAGGCCGAACTGGCCGGCCTGGACCTGGTCTGGCATTTCATCGGCCCGATCCAGTCGAACAAGACCAAACCGCTGGCCGAGCACTTCGCCTGGGTGCACTCGGTGGATCGCCTGAAGATCGCCGAGCGTCTGTCCGCCCAACGCCCCGCGCACCTCGAACCCCTGAACATCTGCCTGCAGGTCAACGTCAGCGGCGAGGCCAGCAAGTCCGGCTGCGAACCCGCGGAGCTGCCGGCGCTGGCCGCCGCGGTGGCCGCCCTGCCGCATCTGCGCCTGCGCGGGCTGATGGCCATCCCCGAACCGACCCCGGACGTCGCCGCCCAGCGCGCCGCCTTCGCCCGCCTGCGTCAGCTCAAGGACAGCCTGCCGCTGGAACTCGACACCCTGTCGATGGGCATGAGCGACGACCTCGAAGCGGCCATCGCCGAGGGCGCCAGCTGGGTGCGCATCGGCAGCGCGCTGTTCGGCGCCCGCGACTACCCTCAGAAATCCTCCGAGAGTTCCGTCCGCTGAGGCGGCGACTCCCCGACCAGAAAGGAATTTGCCCCATGACCCATCCGCGTATTGCCTTCATCGGCGCCGGCAACATGGCCACCAGCCTGATCGGCGGCCTGATCGCCCGCAGCGTGCCCGCCGAGCGCATCACCGCCAGCGAACCACAGGCCGAGCAGCGCCAGCGCATCGCCGGAGAGCACGGCATCGCCGTCTTCGAGGACAACGCCGCCGCCGCGGCCGGCGCCGACATCGTGGTGCTGGCGGTCAAGCCGCAGGTGATGAAGGAGGTCTGCCTGGCCCTCGCTCCGGCGCTGCCGGCCGGCGTGCTGATCGTCTCCATCGCCGCCGGCATCCCCTGCGCCAGCCTCGAGCGCTGGCTCGGCGAGCAGGCCATCGTGCGCTGCATGCCCAACACCCCGGCGCTGCTCCATGAAGGCGCCAGCGGCCTGTACGCCAACGCGCGCACCAGCGCGGCCCAGCGCGAGCAGGCCGAGGCCCTGCTGGATGCGGTCGGCCTGGTGCTGTGGCTGGACGAGGAGCAGCAGATCGACGCGGTGACCGCAGTGTCCGGCAGCGGTCCGGCCTACTTCTTCCTGCTCATGGAGGCGATGACCGCCGCCGGCGAGCGCCTCGGCCTGCCCGCCGAAACCGCCAGCCTGCTGGCCCGCCAGACCGCCTTCGGCGCGGCGCGCATGGCGCTGGTCAGCGACTTCGATCCGGCCGAACTGCGCCGCCGGGTGACTTCACCCAACGGCACCACCGAGGCGGCGATCAAGGCCTTCCAGGCCGGTGGCTTCGAGGTGCTGGTCGACCAGGCCCTGCAGGCTGCCGCCCACCGCTCGGCCGAACTGGCCGAGCAGCTCGGTCAATAAGGAGCCCCGATGAACGGACTCAACACTGCCGCCGTCTACGTATTGCAGACCCTCGGCAGCCTGTACCTGCTGATCGTCCTGCTGCGCTTCATCCTCCAGCTGGTGCGTGCCGACTTCTACAATCCGCTCAGCCAGTTCGCGGTCAAGGCCACCAAGCCGCTGCTCAACCCGCTGCGCAAGGTGATTCCCGGCTTCGGCGGCCTCGACCTGGCCTCCCTGGTGCTGGCGCTGCTGGTCCAGCTGCTGCTGATGATCCTCACCCTGCTGCTGATGGGCTACGGCTTCGGCGCCCTGCTGCCGCAACTGCTGGTCTGGTCGGTGATCGGCGTCACCGCGCTGTTCGTGAAGATCTTCTTCTTCGCCCTGATCGCCAGCGTGATCCTCTCCTGGGTCGCCCCGCACAGCCACAACCCCGGTGCCCAGCTGGTCAACCAGCTCTGCGAGCCGCTGCTGATGCCGATCCGGCGCATCCTGCCGAACCTCGGCGGCCTGGACATCTCGCCGATCTTCGCCTTCATCGCGTTGAACCTGGTGGACATGCTGGTGATCAAGAACCTCGCCGCCATGAGCCACATGCCCCAGCTGCTCAGCCCGTTCCTCTGATGAGCTGGTTCCGCTGGGACGGCGAGGACCTGATCCTCGCCTGCCACCTGCAGCCCAAGGCCAGCAAGGACGAGTTCGCCGGGCTGCATGGCGAGCGCCTGAAGATCCGCCTCACCGCGCCGCCGGTGGAGGGCAAGGCCAACGCCCACCTGCTGGCCTTCCTCGGCAAGGCCTTCGGCGTGGCCAAGAGTCAGGTCAGCCTGGAAAGCGGCGAACTCAACCGGCAGAAGCGCGTGCGCATCCACGCGCCGCAGAAGCTGCCGGCGGAGTTGGCCGCGGAACTCGCGGCCGGGCGCTGAGCTTGCGGGGCCGCGCCCTTGCCCCTGGGGGCAGCGCTCTTTAGACTGGCGCACTTCATTTTTCGAGAGCAGGGTCGATGCCCACCGTCTTCGCCGAAGATTCCGTCGGCCTGGTCAGTCCCCAGGTACTGCACTTCAAGGACCCCCTCCCGCTGGCCTGCGGCCGCCAGCTGGCCGACTACGAGCTGGTCTACGAAACCTACGGCACGCTCAACGCCGAGCGCAGCAATGCCGTGCTGATCTGCCATGCCCTCTCCGGCCACCACCACGCCGCCGGCTACCACAGCCCCGACGACCGCAAGCCGGGCTGGTGGGACAGCTGCATCGGCCCCGGCAAGCCGATCGACACCCGCAAGTTCTTCGTCGTCAGCCTCAACAACCTCGGCGGCTGCAACGGCTCCACCGGACCCGGCAGCCGCAACCCGGAAACCGGCCGCGCCTACGGCGCCGACTTCCCGGTGCTGACCGTGGAAGACTGGGTGCACAGCCAGGCACGCCTGGCCGACGCCCTCGGCATCGCCCAGTGGGCCGCGGTGGTCGGCGGCAGTCTGGGCGGCATGCAGGCCATGCAGTGGAGCATCAGCTACCCCGAACGCATCCGCCATTGCCTGGTGATCGCCTCGGCGCCCAAGCTGTCGGCGCAGAACATCGCCTTCAACGAGGTGGCGCGCCAGGCGATCCTCACCGATCCGGACTTTCACGGCGGCCACTTCCAGGAGCAGGGCACCATCCCCAGGCGCGGTCTGATGCTGGCGCGCATGGTCGGCCACATCACCTACCTGTCCGACGACGCCATGGGCGAGAAATTCGGCCGCGAACTGAAGACCGACCAGCTCAACTACGACTTCCACAGCGTCGAGTTCCAGGTCGAGAGCTACCTGCGCTACCAGGGCGAGGAGTTCTCCGGGCGCTTCGACGCCAATACCTACCTGCTGATGACCAAGGCGCTGGACTACTTCGACCCGGCCGCCGCCCATGACGGCGACCTGGTGCGCACCCTCGAACCGGCCAAGGCCGACTTCTGCGTGATCTCCTTCTCCACCGACTGGCGCTTCTCGCCGGCGCGCTCGCGGGAGATCGTCGACGCCCTGGTGGCGGCGAAGAAGAACGTCAGCTACCTGGAAATCGAGTCGGCCCACGGCCACGACGCCTTCCTCATCCCCAGCCCGCGCTACCTGCAGGGCTTTGGTCGCTACATGAACCGTATTGCCGTGTAAGGAAGCCTGTCCGACATGCGTGCCGATCTGGAAATCATTCAGGAATGGATCCCCGCCGGCAGCCGGGTCCTCGACCTCGGCTGCGGCAATGGCGAGCTGCTGGCCTGGCTGCGCGAGCACAAGCAGGTGCACGGCTACGGCCTGGAGCGCGATCCGGACAAGATCGCCCTGTGCCTGGACCACGGGGTCAACGTCATCGAGCAGGATCTGGACCTCGGTCTCGACCACTTCGGCGACGACAGCTTCGACGTGGTGGTGATGACCCAGACCCTGCAGGCGGTGCACTACCCCGACCGCCTGCTGCGCGACATGCTGCGGGTCGGCAAGACCTGCATCATCACCTTCCCCAACTTCGCCCACTGGCGCTGTCGCTGGTACCTGACGCGTCGCGGCGAGATGCCACGCTCGGACTTCCTGCCCTACACCTGGTACAACACGCCGAACATCCACTTCTGCACCTTCCGCGACTTCGAGGCACTGTGCCGCGAACAGCGCCTGCGCGTGCTCGATCGCCTGGCGGTGGACCGCGACCACCGGCTGCATGCACTCACCCGCCTGTGGCCTAATCTGTTGGGTGAGATCGGTATCTACCGAGTCACCCGCTGACCAAGGAGATCCACCATGCGTCGCCTAGCCCTCCTCCTGCTGACCCTGAGCCTGGCCCTGCCGGCCGCCGCTGAACGCCTGCAACGTTTCGGCGACCTCGAGGTGCACTACAACGTATTCAACTCCAGCTTCCTGCAGCCGGACATCGCCGCCGCCTCCGGCCTGACCCGCAGCAAGACCCAGGGCGTGGTCAACGTCGCGGTGATGCGCGCCGGCAAGGCGGTATCCGCCGCCGTCGTCAGCGGCTCGGTGAAGAACCTCCTCGGCCAGAGCAAGACGCTGAACTTCCAGCGCGTCAGCGAAGGCGAGGGTGACACCCAGGCGGTCTATCACCTGGCGCAGTTCAGCATGAACGACCGCGAGGTGCTGACCTTCGACCTCAAGGTGCAGGAAGGCAGCGCCACCCACAGCCTCACCTTCAACCAGGAAGTATTCCCCGACGAATGAAAGCCCTGACCGAACTGGTACTGGCCAGCCACAACGCCGGCAAGCTCAAGGAACTGCAGGCCATGCTGGGCGACGCCGTGCGCGTGCGCTCGGTGGCCGAGTTCAGCAGCCACGAGCCGGAGGAAACCGGCCTGAGCTTCGTCGAGAACGCCATCCTCAAGGCCCGCCACGCCGCACGGGTGTCCGGCCTGCCGGCGCTGGCCGACGATTCGGGCCTGGCCGTGGACGCCCTCGGCGGCGCTCCGGGCATCCGCTCGGCGCGCTACGCCGACGGTCTCGGCGATGCGGCCAACAACGCCAAGTTGCTGGAGGCACTGCAGGACGTGCCGGACGCCGAGCGCGGCGCCCAGTTCGTCTGCGCCCTGGCCCTGGTGCAGCACGCCGACGATCCGCTGCCGATCATCTGCGAGGGCCTGTGGCACGGCCGCATCCTCCACAAGGCCCGCGGCGAGGGCGGCTTCGGCTACGACCCGCTGTTCTGGGTACCCGAGCGCGAGTGCGCCAGCGCCGAGCTGGCGCCGGCCGAGAAGAATCAGCTGAGCCACCGCGCGCGGGCCATGGCCCTGCTCAAGCAGCGGCTGAGCCTCGCTTGAGCGGCGTGAGCGACCATGGCGGCACGCCTCGCGTGTCGCCGGCCGGGCAGTTCCAGCTGCCGCCGCTGGCGCTGTACATCCACATCCCGTGGTGCGTGCGCAAATGCCCGTACTGCGACTTCAACTCCCACGCCGCCGGCCCGGAACTGCCGGAAGAAGCCTACGTCGACGCCCTGCTCGCCGACCTCGACGCCGACCTGCCCGCCGCCCATGGCCGCGAGCTGGGGTCGATCTTCTTCGGCGGCGGCACGCCCAGCCTGTTCTCGGCGCGCGCTCTCGACCGCCTGCTCCGCGGCGTCGAGCGGCGCCTGGGCTTCGCCCACGACATCGAGATCACCCTCGAGGCCAACCCCGGCACCTTCGAGCAGGCCAAGTTCGTCGACTACCGCCGGCTCGGCATCAATCGCCTGTCGATCGGCGTGCAGAGCTTCCAGAGCGAACAGCTCAAGGCGCTGGGACGCATCCACGACGGTGATGAGGCGATCCGCGCCGCCGGGATGGCGCGCGCGGCCGGCTTCGACAACTTCAACCTCGACCTGATGCACGGCCTGCCCGGCCAAGACGTCGCCGGCGCGCTGGCCGACCTGCGTCAGGCCATCGCTCTGGAGCCGACCCACCTGTCTTGGTACCAGCTGACCCTGGAGCCGAACACGGTGTTCTGGAGCCAGCCACCGGAGGTTCCCGAGGACGACATCCTCTGGGACATCCAGGAGGCCGGCCAGGCGCTGCTGGCCAGCGAGGGCTTCGCCCAGTACGAGACCTCGGCCTATGCGCGCGACAACCGCCGCGCCCGGCACAACCTCAACTACTGGAGCTTTGGCGACTTCCTTGGCATCGGCGCCGGTGCCCACGCCAAGCTCAGCGCCCCGAACGGGCAGATCCGCCGCAGTTGGAAGACCCGCCTGCCCAGGGACTACCTCGACCCGGACAAACAGTTCCAGGCCGGCGAACGCCTGCTGGAGGCAGCCGAGCTGCCGTTCGAGTTCATGATGAACGCCCTGCGCCTGACCGAGGGGGTGCCGGCCGCGCTGTTCGAGCAGCGCACCGGCCTGCCGCTGGCCAGTATCGCCGAGGCCTGCGCCCTAGCGCGCCAGGCCGGCCTGTTGGATGCCGATCCTCAGGTGCTCAGGCCAACCGCGCGCGGCCAGCTGTTCCTCAACGACCTGCTGCAGCACTTTCTGCCCTAAGCGTGTGCGGCGTGGCAGGCCCGTCACGTCGCACCGGGTAAACTGGCCCGAGCCTTCCCGTACTAGTCAGGAGTCCGCATGGATCTGCTACTCGACCTGTTCGTCACCCTGTCGCGCTGGTGCCGCAGCCATCTCGACGAGATCGCCCTGGCGGTGGTCGCCGCGCTGCTGGTGCTGTTCGGCCCGCGGCTCAACGCCTGGCTGCAGCGCCAGGTTGGCAGCCTGAACTTCGTGTTCCGCACCCTGCTGTTCATCCTGCTCTGCGCCATCGGCTACGGCATGGTCATCGTGCATGCCACCCCCTGGCTGGCCAAGGGCCTGGCGCAGCTGAACAACTACACCCTGGCGCCGGCGCTGCTGTTGGTGTTCATCGGCATCGGCGTGATCGCCGAGCGGCGCTGAGCGACCGCCAGAAACGACAAAGCCGGGCAATGCCCGGCTTTGTCGCATCAGCAGCGCCTCACTCCACGCGTTGGAACTTCAGATCCCACACGCCATGGCCGAGGCGCTCGCCGCGGCGCTCGAACTTGGTCACCGGGCGCTCCTCGGGACGCGGCACGTAGGCGCCGTCCTCGGCCAGGTTGCAGTAGCCGGGCGCCGCACTCATCACTTCCAGCATGTGCTCGGCGTAGGGTTGCCAGTCGGTGGCCATGTGCAGCACGCCACCGATCTTGAGCTTCTGGCGCACCAGCTCGGCGAACGCCGGCTGCACGATGCGCCGCTTGTTGTGCTTGGCCTTGTGCCAGGGATCGGGGAAGAACAGCAGCACGCGATCCAGGCTGGCGTCGGCCACGCACTGGCGCAGCACGTCCAGCGCGTCGCAGCTGTACACGCGGATGTTGCCGAGGTTCTGCGCCAGGGCGCCGCTGAGCAGGGCACCGACGCCCGGCTTGTGCACCTCGACGCCGATGAAGTCCTGCTCGGGGGCGGCAGCGGCCATCTCCAGGGTCGAGTGGCCCATGCCGAAGCCGATCTCGAAGGTACGCGGCGCGCTGCGGCCGAAGACCTGGTCGAAGTCACGCAGGCCGTCCTCCAGTTCCAGGCCGAACTTCGGCCAACCCTGGTCGAGGCCGCGCTGCTGGCCCTCGGTCACCCGCCCGGCACGCATCACGAAGCTCTTGATGGTGCGCAGGCGGCGCACTTCGCCGGCAGCTTGCGGCGCTTGTTGGATTTCGTCAGTCATGAACACTTTCGCTGTAAAGACAAACGAGCCCTGCCCTCGCGGACAGGACTCGCTGTGCTGAAGTCGGGGCAGCGCCGGGGCCTGCCCATGTAAACATCGCTTAGCGGATCAGCCCTTCCAGCGGCGACGAGGCGCTGGCATACAGCTTCTTGGGCATGCGTCCGGCCAGGTAGGCCAGGCGCCCGGCGACGATGGCGTGCTTCATCGCCTCGGCCATCACTATCGGGTTCTGGGCGTGGGCGATGGCGCTGTTCATCAGCACCGCCTCGCAGCCCAGCTCCATGGCGATGGCGGCATCCGAGGCGGTGCCCACGCCGGCATCCACCAGCACCGGCACCTTGGCTTCCTCGAGGATGATGCGCAGGTTGTACGGGTTGCAGATGCCCAGGCCGGTGCCGATCAGACCGGCCAGCGGCATAACCGCGATGCAGCCGATCTCGGCCAACTGGCGGGCGATGATCGGGTCGTCGCTGGTGTAGACCATCACGTCGAAGCCGTCCTTGACCAGGGTCTCGGCGGCCTTGAGGGTCTCGATCACGTTGGGAAACAGGGTCTTCTGGTCGGCCAGCACTTCCAGCTTGACCAGCTTGTGGCCGTCGAGCAGTTCGCGGGCCAGGCGGCAGGTGCGCACCGCTTCCACCGCGTCGTAGCAGCCGGCGGTGTTGGGCAGGATGGTGTACTTGTCCGGCGAAATCACGTCGAGCAGGTTGGGCTCGCCGGGGTTCTGGCCGATGTTGGTGCGACGCACGGCGACGGTGACGATCTCCGCGCCGGAGGCCTCGATGGCCAGGCGGGTCTCGTCGAGATCCTTGTACTTGCCGGTGCCGACCAGCAGACGCGAGTGGTAGGTGCGGCCGGCAAGGACCAGCGGCTTGTCGGTGCGGGAAGACTGGGTCATGGAAGGCTCCATACGGGCGGGCGGGAACGGGTAATGGACGACGGTACGGGTGACAGCCGACTAGCCGCCGCCGATCGCATGCACTACCTCGATGCGGTCGCCCTCACCGAGGCGGGTCGCGGCATGCTGGCTGCGCGGCACGATATCGAGATTGAGTTCGACCGCCACACGCTTGCCGGTCAGCTCGAGCCGCTCCAGCAGGTCGGCGACGGACAGACCGTCGGGCAGGTCGAGGGCTTCGCCATTCAGCTGAATGTGCATGGGTATCCGCTCGCAAACACAGGGAAAGCCGGCATTCTAGCGCCGATCACGGAGGATGACCAAGACAGCGGCCCGACGGCCTAGTGGTGGCGCGCCTGGGCGCTCCAGGCGCCGATCCCCAGGCACAGCCAGCCGGCGAGGAAGCAGGTGCCGCCCAGCGGGGTAACCATGCCCAGCTTGCCCACGCCGCTCAGGGTCAGCAGGTACAGGCTGCCGGAAAACAGCAGGATGCCGACGGCGAACAGGCTGCCGGCCGCGCCCAGCAGGCGCGAATGCCAGCGCAGCGCCAGCACGCCGACGCCGAGCAGGGCCAAGGCGTGGACCAACTGGTAGAGCACGCCGGTGTGGAACACCGCCAGGTATTCGGGGCTCAGGCGGCCACGCAGGCCGTGGGCGGCGAAGGCGCCGAGGGCCACGCCGGTGAAACCGTAGAGCGCGGCGAGCAGGACGAACAGACGTGGCATGGGCAGATCCCTGCATGGAGATGGAGCGGCGCATGATCGCCCCGCGCGCCGGCGCTGGCAAACCCAGAAACACGACGGCCTGCCGGCAGCCACGCCGAGCAGACCGGTATACTGGCGGCCCGTTTCGATACCCGGTTCGCCATGCGCCGCCCTCCTCTCCGTCGCCTGCCCGCCCTTGCCGCACGCCTGCTGCTCGGCGCCCTGCTGGCCAGTGCTCTGCTGGTGCTGGCCCTGCGCTGGCTGCCGCCGCCGGGCAGCGCACTGATGGTCGAGCGCAAGCTCGAGTCCTGGCTGGACGGCGAGCCGATCGACCTGCAGCGCGACTGGCGCCCCTGGCAGGAGCTGCCGGACGATCTCAAGGTGGCGGTGATCGCCGCCGAGGACCAGAAGTTCGCCGAGCACTGGGGCTTCGATGTCGCCGCGATCCGCGCCGCCCTGGCCCACAACGAGCGCGGCGGCAATCTGCGCGGCGCCAGCACCCTCAGCCAGCAGGTGGCCAAGAACCTGTTCCTCTGGTCCGGGCGCAGCTGGCTGCGCAAGGGTCTGGAAGCCTGGTTCACCCTGCTGATCGAGACCCTGTGGCCGAAGCAGCGCATCCTCGAGGTGTACCTGAACACGGTCGAGTGGGGCAACGGCGTGTTCGGCGCCGAGGCCGCAGCCCGCCACCATTTCGGCAAGGGCGCGCCCTACCTGTCGCGCCAGCAGGCCAGCCTGCTCGCCGCCGTACTGCCCAACCCGCGCGTGTGGAGCGCCGGCCGGCCGGGGGCCTACGTCAGCCGTCGGGCCAACTGGATTCGCCAGCAGATGTGGCAGCTGGGCGGCAGCCACTACCTCAGGCGCCTCTAGACGCGGCAGGAACACCAGGCACAAAAAAACCGCAGCCAGGGATGCGGTTTTTTTGTGCGCCGAAGCCGCTGCTGGTCAGGCCAGCAGACGGCCCTTGAGCTTGCCCATGGCGTTCTTTTCCAGCTGGCGGATGCGCTCGGCGGAGACGCCGTACTTGGCGGCCAACTCGTGCAGGGTGGCCTTCTCCTCGCTCAGCCAGCGCTGCTGGAGAATGTCGCGGCTGCGCTCGTCGAGGCCTTCCAGGGCGTCGTGCAGGCTGGCGTTGGCGCTGTCGCTCCAGTCGGCCTCTTCCAGCTGGCGCGCCGGATCGTAGCGGTTGTCTTCCAGATAGTGCGCCGGCGACTGGAAGGCCGAGTCGTCGTCGGCATCGCTGGCCGGATCGAAGGCCATGTCCTGACCGGTGAGACGGCTTTCCATCTCGCGCACTTCGCGGGCTTCGACGCCCAGCGTCTGCGCGACGGCGTTGACCTCGTCGTTGTTCAGCCAGGCCAGGCGCTTCTTCTGGCTGCGCAGGTTGAAGAACAGCTTGCGCTGTGCCTTGGTGGTGGCGACCTTGACGATGCGCCAGTTACGCAGGATGAATTCGTGGATCTCGGCGCGGATCCAGTGCACGGCGAACGACACCAGGCGCACACCCATTTCCGGGTTGAAGCGCTTGACCGCCTTCATCAGGCCGACGTTGCCTTCCTGGATCAGATCGGCCTGGGCCAGGCCGTAACCGGAGTAGCTGCGGGCGATGTGCACCACGAAGCGCAGGTGCGCGAGCACCATCTGCCGGGCGGCCTCGAGGTCCTGCGCGTAGTACAGACGCCCGGCCAGCTCGCGCTCCTGCTCGGCCGACAACAGCGGGATGCTGTTGACCGAATGCACGTAGGCCTCCAGGTTGGCGCCGGGAGCCAGAGCATATACAGGTTGCAGAGACGTGGACATGGACATCCTCCAAGGTACCTAATCAGCTCATGACTATAGCACTGTGCCAATAAGACGGGGAACACCCACGAAAAGTTCCCTTACACTTCAAAAAAACCAATAAAATCAAATAGTTACTACTGCGGCTCGAGCTGACGCAGGTGCCGGGCGACCGCCAGCCAGGCGCCGACCCAGCCCAGCAGCACGGCACCGACCAGCAGCGACAGGCCATCCTCGGCCGGCACGCCACCGAGGGCGAACTGGCTGTCGTACAGCCCGGCCAGACCCACCACGGATTCGTTCAGCCAGCCCAGGCCGTACTCCAGCAGCCCCCAGGCCAGTAGACCGGCGCCGATGCCGTAGAATGCCCCGGTATACAGGAACGGCCGGCGCACGTAGCCGTCGGTGCCGCCGACCAGCTTGATCACTTCGATCTCGGCGCGGCGGTTCTCGATGTGCAGGCGGATGGTGTTGCCGATCACCAGCAGCAGAGCGAGGATCAGCACCACCGCCAGGCCGAAGATGAAGCGCTCGCCGAGCTTGAGGATGGCGCCGAGGCGCTCGACCCACAGCAGGTCGAGCTGCGCCTGCTCCACGCCGGGCAGCACCGCGAGACGCTCGCGCAGGGCAGCCAGGGCGGCCTTGTCGATTTCCTGCGGGGTGA
The DNA here is from genome assembly GCF_900109175.1 of Pseudomonas linyingensis. Lineage (GTDB taxonomy): Bacteria > Pseudomonadota > Gammaproteobacteria > Pseudomonadales > Pseudomonadaceae > Geopseudomonas > Geopseudomonas linyingensis. The sequence continues at coordinate 237,227 of NZ_FNZE01000004.1, forward strand.
CCAGCACCACCGCCGGCAGGGGATTCTCCGGCAGTTCCTTGAGCGCGTCGCCGAGACCCGAATGCTGCTGCAGCTCGCTCAAGGCCTGCTCGCGACTGACCCACTCGGCGGCCAGCACCTCCTCCATGCCGGCGATCTGCTCGCGCAGGGACTGGCCCTCGACGTCGGCCACCTCGAGCTTGAGGAACACCGAGATCTGCGCGGCGCGCTGCCAGGAGCCGCCGAGGCGCTCGACGCTGTCGAGCAGCAGGGCCAGGCCCATCGGCAGCGACAGGGCGATGCCCATCACCAGACAGGTGAGAAAGCTGCCGAACGGTTGGCCCGCCAGGCGGCGCAGGCTGTCGACCAGGCTGGCGCGATGGCTGTCCAGGTAGGCGCGCAGCAGGCCGCTCCAGTCGCTGGCCTCGTCCTCCTGCAGGTGGCGCTGACGCTGCTCCGGCGCGCCTTCCTCGGCGCCGCGCGGCAACTGCTTGGTCGCGCTCATCAGGCCGCCTCCCCGTCGCCGATCAGGCGACCACGTTGCAGGGTCAGCAGGCGATGGCGCATGCGCGCGATCAGGGCAAGGTCATGACTGGCGATCAGCACGGTCGTCCCCAAGCGGTTGATGTCCTCGAAGACGCCCATGATCTCGGCGGCCAGGCGCGGATCGAGGTTGCCGGTCGGCTCGTCGGCCAGCAGCAGGGCCGGCTGGTGCACCACTGCGCGGGCGATGCCGACGCGCTGCTGCTGGCCGCTGGACAGGTCGCTCGGCAGCAGCTCGCCCATCTCCTGGAGCGATACCCGCTCCAGCGCGGTGTCCACCCGCTGGCGGATTTCCTCACGCGGCAGACCGAGGATCTGCAGCGGCAGGGCGACGTTGTCGAACACGCTGCGGTCGAACAGCAGGTGGTGGTTCTGGAACACCACGCCGATCTGCCGGCGCAGAAAGGGAATTTCCGAGCTGCGGATCGAGCCGATGTCCTGGCCGGCCAGCAGCAGCTTGCCGCTGGTCGGACGCTCCAGCGCCAGCAGCAGGCGCAGCAGGGTGCTCTTGCCCGCCCCGGAATGGCCGGTGACGAACAGGAACTCGCCGCGCCGGGCACGGAAACTCAGCTCGTGCAGGCCGACATGGCCGTTGGAATAGCGCTTGCCTACCTGCTCGAACTGGATCATGCCTGCTCCTGTCCCGCAAACAGCGCCCTCACGAAGGCATCGGCCTCGAACGGACGCAGATCGTCGATACCCTCGCCGACGCCGATGTAGCGGATCGGCATCTGCATCTGCTTGGCCAGGGCGAAGATCACCCCGCCCTTGGCGGTGCCGTCCAGCTTGGTCAGCGCCAGGCCGCTGAGGTTGACCGCCTGGTGGAACAGCCGCGCCTGGCTGAGGGCGTTCTGCCCGGTGCCGGCATCCAGCACCAGCAGGGTCTCGTGCGGCGCGCTGTCGTCGAGCTTGCCGATCACCCGGCGGACCTTCTTCAGCTCCTCCATCAGGTTGTCCTTGGTGTGCAGGCGTCCGGCGGTGTCGGCGATCAGCACGTCGATGCCGCGGGCCTGGGCGGCCTGCACCGCATCGAAGATCACCGAGGCGGAGTCGGCACCGGTGTGCTGGGCGATCACCGGAATTCTGTTGCGCTCGCCCCACACCTGCAGCTGCTCGACGGCGGCGGCACGGAAGGTGTCGCCGGCGGCGAGCATGACCTTCTTGCCCTCGTCCTGCAGCTTCTTGGCCAGCTTGCCGATGGTGGTGGTCTTGCCGGCGCCGTTCACGCCGACCACGAGGATCACGTAGGGCTTGCGGCCGCTGTCGATGACCAGTGGCTGCTCGACCGGACGCAGGATGGCCGCCAGCTCCTCCTGCAGCGCCTTGTACAGCGCATCGCTGTCGGTCAGCTCCTTGCGCGCCACGCGCTTGGTCAGGCTCTGGATGATCGCGTTGGTCGCCTCGACGCCGACGTCGGCGGTCAGCAGGCGGGTTTCCAACTCGTCGAGCAGATCGTCGTCGATGGCCTTCTTGCCGAGGAACAGGCTGGCCATGCCCTCGCCGAGGCTGGCGCTGGTCTTGGCCAGGCCGGCGCGCAAACGGGCGAAGAAGCCCGGCTTGGCCGGCGCCTCGGCGGCGACCGGGGCGGGCGGCGCGGCGGATTCGGGGGCCGTGGGTTCAGGAGCGGCGGGCGCGGGGACTGGGGATTCAAGGGCAGCGGCGGCGGCGAGCGGCTCGACAACCGGCTGCGGAGCGGGCTCGGGCTCGATGACCGACGGCGCGACCACCGCGGGCGCTTGCGGCTCGGCCTGCACGGCCGCGGGCGCTGCGGCGGCGACCGGCTCGGCCACCCCCTCCGGCGTCTCGGACGCAGCAGCAGGTACCGGCTCGGCGGCGGCCGCTTGCTCTTCGACCTGCGCCGGGCCCTTCTTGCGGAACCAGCCGAACAGGCCTTTCTTTTCTCCGCTATCCGGAGTCTTCTTGTCGTCTTTGGAACCAAACATGGACGGCTTGCATCTCAAGTGGGCGGCTGCGCACCGACGTGGCCGCCAGGAAATCGGTTGGGTATCCTAGCACCTCCTCGCCCGCCGGCGCCAAAACCGGCCGGCAGTCTGAAAAGGCACTATTGATGAATGCATTCGCGCGCCGCGTCGCCAGCCTGTTGCTGAGCGCTCTCTGCCTGCCGCTGAGCGCCCTGGCCGCCAGCGGCCAGCCCACCCACGAGTTCCGCCTGGACAACGGCCTGACCGTGATCGTGCGCGAGGACCACCGCGCGCCGGTGGTGGTCTCCCAGCTGTGGTACAAGATCGGCTCCAGCTACGAGCGCCCCGGCTTCACCGGCCTGTCGCACGCCCTCGAGCACATGATGTTCAAGGGCAGCGCCCGTCTCGGCCCCGGCGAATCGTCGCGCATCCTGCGCGAACTGGGCGCCGAGGAGAATGCCTTCACCAGCGACGACTACACCGCCTACTATCAGGTGCTGGCCCGCGATCGCCTGGAAGTCGCCCTGGAAATGGAGGCCGACCGCCTGGCCAGCCTGGCCCTGCCGGCCGACGAGTTCAGCCGCGAGATCGAGGTGATCAAGGAGGAGCGCCGCCTGCGCACCGAGGACAACCCCTCCTCGCTGGCCTTCGAGCGTTTCAAGACCGCTGCCTACCCGGCCACCGGCTATCGCAACCCGACCATCGGCTGGATGAGTGACCTCGAGCGCATGACGGTGGACGACCTGCGTGCCTGGCACAAGGACTGGTACAGCCCCAACAACGCCACCCTGGTGGTGGTCGGCGACGTCACCGCCGACGAGGTGAAGACCCTGACCGAGCGCCATTTCGCCGCCATCCCGGCCCGCCCGCTGCCGACCGCCAAGGCGCCGCTGGAGCTGCCCGCGCTCGGCGAGCGACGCCTGACCCTGCGGGTCAAGACCCAGCTGCCCAGCCTGCTGCTCGGTTTCAACGTGCCGGGCCTGGCCAGCAGCGACAACCCCCGCGAAGTACACGCCCTGCGCCTGATCGCCGCCCTGCTCGACGGCGGCTACAGCGCGCGCCTGCCCAGTCGCCTCGAGCGCGAGCAGGAGCTGGTGACCGGCGCTTCGGCTTGGTACAACCCGTTCACCCGCGGCGACAGCCTGTTCATCCTGTCCGCCCGTCCCAACGTGCAACAAGGCAAGACCCTCGAGCAGGTCGAGGCCGGCCTGTGGCAGGAGCTGGAACTGCTCAAGAGCCAGCCACCCAGCGCCGAGGAAGTGGCGCGGGTGCAGGCCCAAGTGATCGCCGGCCTGATCTACGAGCGCGACTCCATCGCCAGCCAGGCCACCGGCATCGGCCAACTGCAGGCCGTCGGCCTGTCCTGGCAGCTGCTCGACCAGGAGCTCGAGGCCCTCAAGGCGGTCACCCCCGCCGACATCCAGGCCGCCGCCCAGCGCCTGTTCCAGCGCGAGCGCCTGACCCTGGCTCAGGTGCTGCCGCTGGCCAGCACCGAGCCGACCACCGCGGAGACCCGCCATGAATAAACGCCACCTGCTGCTCGCCCTGGCGCTGCTGGTCCTGCTCGGCCTGTTGCTGCTGGTCAGTCGCCCGGTGGCCGAACCGGATCAACCTGCCCCCGCGGCACCCGTCACCAGCAGCGCACCGGCCGCGGCGCCGAAGATCGCCTCGCTGGCCGGCATCAACGGCCAGGCCCTGGCCCGCCGCCACCTCGACATCCAGCGCTGGGAAACCGCCGAAGGCGCCCGCGTGCTGTTCGTCGAGGCCCGCGAGCTGCCGATGTTCGACCTGCGCCTGACCTTCGCCGCCGGCAGCAGCCAGGACGGCGCCACGCCCGGCTTGGCCATGCTGACCAACGCCATGCTCAACGAGGGCATCGACGGCCGCGACACCACCGCGATCGCCGCCGGCTTCGAGGGCCTCGGCGCCCAGTTCGGCAACGGCGCCTACCGCGACATGGCGGTCGCCTCGCTGCGCAGCCTGTCGGCCGCCGAACAGCGCGAACCGGCGCTGGCGCTGTTCGCCCAGGTGGTCGGTGCACCGAACTTCCCCGACGCCGCCCTGGCGCGGCTGAAGAACCAGATCCTCGCCGGCCTCGAGCAGCAGAAGCAGAACCCCGGCAAGCTGGCCAGCATCGCCCTGTTCCAGCAGCTGTACGGCGCGCACCCCTATGCCCCGCCGAGCGACGGCACCCTGGAGAGCGTCCCGGCCCTCGACCGCGCCCAGCTGGCCGCCTTCCACGCCCGCGCCTACGCCGCCGGCAACGCGGTGATCGCCCTGGTCGGTGACCTCTCGCGCAGCGAGGCCGAGGCCATCGCCACCCAGCTCTCCGCCAGCCTGCCCAAGGGGCCGGCCCTGCCTGCCCCGCCAGCACCGCAGGCACCGGCCGCCGCCCGCCAGCACATCGAGTTCCCCTCGCAGCAGACCCACCTGATGCTCGCCCAGCTCGGCATCGAGCGCCGCGACCCGGACTACGCCGCGCTCTACGTCGGCAACCAGATCCTCGGCGGCGGCGGCTTCGGCAGCCGGCTGATGGAAGAGGTGCGCGAGAAGCGCGGCCTGACCTACGGCATCTACTCGGGTTTCACCCCGATGCAGGTGGCCGGGCCGTTCATGATCAACGTGCAGACCCGCGCCGAACTGAGCGAGGCCACCCTCGAGCTGGTCCGTGCGCTGGTGCGCGACTTCGTCGCCCAGGGGCCCAGCGAAGAGGAGCTGAAGCAGGTCAAGCGCGAGCTGGCCGGCAGCTTCCCGCTGACCACCGCCAGCAACGCCGACATCGTCGGCCAGCTGGCCGCCATCGGCTTCTACGACCTGCCCAGCACCCAGCTGGAAGACTTCATGAACCAGGTGCAGCAGCTCAGCGTCGCGCAGGTCCGCGAGGCCATGGCCCGCCACCTGGATGCCGATGCCTTCGTGGTGGTCTCCAGCGGCCCCACGGTCGCCCAGCAGCCGCTGCCGCCCCCTGTCGAACGTCCCGCCGTGCAGAGCGCCGGCGTACCGGAGCACTGATGGCCAGATCCCCCGCAAAACCCGCCCGCGCCACCGCCAGCCAGGGCCAGCTGCGCATCATCGGCGGCGACTGGCGCTCGCGGCGCCTGAGCTTTCCCGATGCGCCCGGCCTACGCCCGACGCCGGACCGGGTGCGCGAGACCCTGTTCAACTGGCTGGCGCCCTACGTGGGCGCCGCCCGCGTGCTCGACCCCTTCGCCGGCAGCGGCGCGCTGCTCCTCGAAGCCCTGTCGCGTGGCGCCAGCCGCGGCCTGGCCCTGGAGCTGAATCCGGCGGCGGTCAGCGCCCTGCGCGGCAATCTCGAACTGCTGCGCGCCGGCAACGGCGAAGTGCGCCAGACCGATGCCCTGCAGCACCTGCAGGGTGCCGCCGCCGAACCCTTCGACCTGGTGTTCCTCGACCCGCCGTTTCACAAGGACCTGCTCGCCCCCGCCTGCCAGCTGCTCGAAGAGCGCGGCTGGCTGGCCCCCCGCGCCTGGATCTATACGGAGAGCGAGAACGCGCCGTCCAGTCTCGGCCTGCCGGGCAACTGGCGTCTGCACCGCGAGAAGCACACCGGCCAGGTACACTATGCGCTGTGGCAGCGCCAGGCGCTGGCCGAGTCCACCGGCGCCTGACTGCGCACTCGCAGCGCACCGCAGCCGGACGCTGGCGCGCCAAGTTTTTGTCGACCCCGTCACAGCGCAAGCATTAACTGCGTCACATTGCTGCAAAAATGACAGCCGGGACGATATCCTTGGCGGCGCTGTCCAACCGCACCCCGACTGCTGCGCGGTGGACCAGGAGTCGCATGCCCGCCCCTCACGATGCCTCACCCAGCCGCTGCAGCCGACGCTGCCAGTGGCTGCTCTGTTGCCTGCTGACCCTGGTTGGCCTGGCTCTCACCGCACTGCTGGCCCGCCAGCTCTGGCAGGACAGCCAGGCCCATGTCCGCCACCAGTTCGAGCATCTGGCCGAGGAGCGCTTCGCCCGCCTGGACACACGCCTGAAGGAGCGCCAGCGCGACCTCGACAGCGTGCGCCGCCTGTTCGAGAACTCCGGCGAGGTGACCCGCGCCGAGTTCGAGCAGTACACCCAGCCCCTGCTGAGCGACAACCTGGCGCTGTCCTGGGCGCCGCTGCTGCAGCTCGACGCCCACGACCCCGACGCGCAGCTGCACGCCTTCACCCAGCACGCCGAGGCCCTGGTCGGCAGCCACTTCCGGCTGCGCGAAGCCGATCACGCCGGCAACCTGCAGCCCCTGCAGGCCCGCGACCGCTACTTCCCACTGCTGTTCAGCGTATCGCGCAGCATCGCCGAGCTGCCGCTGGGTCTCGACATGGCCTCGCCCGGCCCGCGCCGGGACGCCCTCGAGGAAGCCATCAACAGCCAGCAGATCGGCGCCAGCGCCATCCTGCGCTTCACCAGCGGCGCCGAGGAGGACCGCCTCGGCCTGCTGCTGGTTGCGCCGGTGCGGGCAGCAGCCAGCACGCAGCACGCCCGCGTCGCTGAGGCCCCGCTGCTGGGTGCGCTGTTCAGCGCCATCAGCCTGCGCCAATTGCTGGACGAGAGGCAGGCAACCCTCGGCGGCCTGGCCCTGGAGCTTCATGACCTCGAGCAGGCCGGCAGTCCGCCGCTGTACCGGCTGGGCAGCCCCGTCCACGACAGCCCGCTGCAGGCCAGTCGCGAGCTCCGCTCCGGGCACTGGCACTACCGCTTGGTGCTGCGCCCCACCGCCCGCTTCCTCGACCAGCATCCCAGCCTGGCCGCCTGGAGTGTGGCCCTGCCGGGCGCCAGCCTCAGCCTGCTGCTCGGCCTTTTGCTGTTCGTCCTGCTCAGCCAACGCCAGCGCGCCCTGGCCCTGGTCGAGCGGCGCACCGCCGAGCTGCAGCGCAACCGCGAGGCGCTGCGCATCAGCGAGGAGCGCTGGACCCTGGCCCTCGACGGCATCGGCGACGGAGTCTGGGACTGGGACCTGCAGAGCGACCGCCTGTACTTCTCGCCGACGTGGAAGGCGCTGCTCGGCTACGCCGAGGACGAGATCGGCGACAGCCCGCAGGAGTGGCGCGACCGCCTGCATCCGGAGGATGCCGCCCGCTGCGAGCACGCCCTGCACGAATGCCTGGCCGGGCGCACGTCGATGTACCGCTGCGAGAAGCGCCTGCGCTGCAAGGACGGCAGCTGGCTGTGGCTGCTGGCCCGCGGCAAGGTGGTCGAGCGCCGGGCCGACGGCCAGCCGCTGCGCATGATCGGCACCCACGTCGACATCTCGAGGCGCAAGACGCTGGAACTGGAGCTGCGCCAGAGCAATGCCCGCCTGCAGCGCCTGCTCGAGGCCGCCAGCCAGGTGGCCATCATCGGCGTCAGCGCGGACGGCCTGATCCGCACCTTCAATGCCGGTGCGCAGCGCCTGCTCGGCTACGAGCGCGGGGACATCCAGCAGCAGCCGGTCGACCCGCTGCTGGACGGCCCCCAGCTGGCTGCCAGTGCCGGCCTGAGCGTGCCGCCGGGCGGCGCCCTGGCGCTGCTGGAAGCGCTGCTCGACCCGCAGCACCAGCACCGCGAGCTGGAAACCATCCTGCTGCGCCGCAACCGCACGCCGCTGCACGTGACCCTGATGCTCTCCGCCATCATCGAGCCCGACGGCCAGCGCGGCGGCTACCTGCTGATCGCCCTCGACATCGGCGAGCGCCTGCGCGCCCGCCAGGCCCTCGAGGAGCGCAGCCAGCTGCTGGAAAAGCTCGGTGCCCAGGTGCCCGGCAGCATCTTCCAATACCGCCTGTTCGCCGACGGCCACAGCTGCTTTCCCTATGCCAGCGCCGGCATCCGCGAGGTCTACGAGGTGGAGCCGGAGCAGGTGCGCGGCGATGCCAGCGCGGTCATCGAGCGCATCCATCCGCTCGACCGCCAGCGGATCATCGACTCGATCCAGCAGTCGGCCCGCGAGCTGACCCGCTGGCAGGAGGACTACCGCGTGCAGCTGCCGCAGCGCGGCCTGCGCTGGCTGCGCGGCGAGTCGGTGCCGGAACGCCTGGCCGACGGCTCGGTGCTCTGGCACGGCTTCATCGCCGACATCAGCAGCCTCAAGCAGGTCGAACACGAACTGCGCACGCTGACCATCACCGACCCGCTGACCGGCATCCACAACCGCCGCTACTTTCTCGACCATCTGGACATCGAGCTGGAGCGCCGCACCCGCACCCGGCGCCCACTCAGCCTGGTCATGCTGGATATCGACCATTTCAAGCGGGTCAACGACACCTGGGGTCACGATGCCGGCGATCAGGTGCTCCAGGAGCTGTGCCGGCGCATCGGCGCGCGCCTGCGGCGGATCGACATGTTCTGCCGCCTCGGCGGCGAGGAGTTCGTCATCATCTGCCCCGAGACCGAGGCAGGCCAGGCCGCCCACCTGGCCGAAGCCCTGCGCCAACTGGTGCAGGACACGCCCTTCGCCCAGGTCGGCGCGGTCACCGCCAGCTTCGGGGTCAGCAGCGCGCGCCCCGGCGACAGCCACGAGAGCCTGCTGCTGCGCGCCGACCAGGCGCTGTATGCCGCCAAGGACGCCGGGCGCAACCGGGTATGTAGCGAGCCGCAATTCGAGGAAGCCTGAGCCGGCCCACAGGTTCGGCTTGGCCGCCCCGCCGGCGCTGCGCTACCATCCGGGCCTCCTACGCCCCCTAAAGCAGGACCACAGGATGAACCGAGCGCTTTACCCGGGCACTTTCGACCCGATCACCAAGGGCCATGGCGATCTGATCGAGCGCGCCGCCCGGCTGTTCGACGAGGTGATCGTCGCCGTGGCCGCCAGCCCCAAGAAGAATCCCCTGTTCAGCCTGGACAAGCGCGTCGAGCTGGCCGAGGCGGTGACCGCCCACCTGCCCAACGTGCGGGTGATCGGCTTTTCCAACCTGCTGGCCCAGTTCGCCCAGCAGCAGCAGGCCAACGTGCTGCTGCGCGGTCTGCGCGCGGTGTCGGACTTCGAGTACGAGTTCCAGCTGGCCAACATGAACCGCCAGTTGGCACCGCAGGTGGAGAGCCTGTTCCTTACCCCGTCCGAGCAGTACTCGTACATTTCCTCGAGTCTGGTGCGGGAAATCGCGGCGCTCGGCGGCGAGATCGGCAAGTTCGTCCACCCGGTTGTCGCCCAGGCCCTGCACGAACGCTACCCGGGTTGAGACACACGGACGCATGCAGGCCGCGTACAGTTGCGGCACAATAAGCACGTTGACCGTTCCTGCGTCTGGAGTAGTTCCCATGTCCCTTATCATCACCGACGACTGCATCAACTGCGACGTCTGCGAGCCTGAGTGCCCCAACGGCGCCATTTCCCAGGGCGAGGAGATCTATGAGATCGACCCGAACCTGTGCACCGAATGCGTCGGCCACTACGATGAGCCGCAGTGCCAGCAGGTGTGCCCGGTGGACTGCATCCCGCTGGACCCGAACCATGTGGAAAGCCGCGACGAGCTGATGCAGAAATACCTGATCATCAGCGGCAAGGCCTGATCCACCGCCAGCGCCCTGCGCCGAACAGAACGCCGGCCACCCCGCCCAGGGTGGCCGGCGTTTTTCATTCCAGGCGGATCAGCGGCGCCTCGTCCTCGCCGCGGAATGGCAGCTGCGGCATGATCTCGCGCCCCTCGCCCAGCCCCAGCAGCAGCACGTTGCGCAGGCTCTGGCCGATGCGGCTGGCATAGCCCAGGTCGTTCATCAGCGAGCTGGCCTGCAGGCCGTCCAGGCGCTTCTCGCGCACCGCGGCGAACAACCGCTCGCGGAAGGCGGCATCGAACTTCGCCGCCTGGCTGTCGAACAACTCCAGACGCGCCTTGAGCGTCTCCGCCGGCAGATCGAGCAGACTGATGGCGCGCATCTCGCGTAACACCCAGAGCAGCTGGCGGCGCAGATCGGCATAGGCGGCACTCACCGCCGGCTCGCCGTTGACCAGCAGGCGACCGAGGTTCTTCTGCAGATGCTTGGCGTCCTTCACCGCGTCCACCAGCTGCAGCGCCACCAGCTGGCTGGCGATCCACGCCCGGCTGTGCGCCTCGTCCAGGCTGACTTCCAGGCGCCCCATGTAGCTGACCAGGTCGCTGTACACGCCCTTGATATGGCGCTGGTACAGCTGCTCGGCATCCAGGGTGCGCCCGGCCGTCTGCGCCGAACTGCGCAGCAGCGCCTCGTCGACCTGCCGGCTGCCCAGCTGGTCGACCGGCAGGTACAGGGCGTGGCATATCACCTCCAGGCTGAGACGCGCCAGATGCTGCAGCTCGCGCGCCACCGCCTGCACCGCGGCACCGGCCGAGCCCAGTGCGCTCTCGTCGAGGTAGCGGGCATGGGTGACCGCCGGCGCCTGCGTCGCACCCTGCATCTCGGTGATCAGCACCTGCGGTTCGGCAACATCCGGCAGCCAGCGCTCCAGACGGACAGCCAGACCGCGATGCCAGGGCACGAACAGCAGCAGGCCGAGGCCGTTGAACAGGGTATGGAACAGCGCCAGCTTGAGCAGGGCGTTGTCGCCCAGGCCGAGCCAGGCGGCGATCTGCCCGGTCAGCGCCGCCAGGGGCGCAACCAGTAGGATGGCCAGCCCCCCCGTACCCAGGTTGAACAGCACATGACCGAGGGCCAGACGCTTGCCGGCGCGCGCGCCGCCCAGCGAGCCGAGCACGGCGGTGATGGTGGTGCCGATGTTGGCACCGATGGCCAGCGCAAAGGCCTGCTCGAGGCCGACCTGCCCGCCTGCCAGGGCAGTCAGGGTCAGCATCAGCGCCGCATGGCTGGACTGCAGCAGCACCGTTGCCAGCAGGCCGGCGCCGACGAACAGCAGGGTGCCGAGCAGCCCCGGCACCCGGATGCTGGCCGGATCCAGCCAGGCGGTGGCGCCGGAGAAACCGCTCTGCATCAGATCGATGCCGAGGAACAGCAAGCAGATGCCGAACAGCAGCCGACCGATGCCCTTCGCCCGCGGGCCGTTGAAGCCGAGCAGGATGCCGATCACCGCCAACGGCAGGGCCAGGGAGCCTAGGCTGGCACTCTGCCCGGCCAGCGCCAGCAGCCAGATGCCGCTGGTGGTGCCCAGATTGGCGCCGAAGATGATGCACAGCCCCGCCGCCAGGCCGATCAGCCCGGTGCCGAGGAAGGCGATGGTCAGCAGGGACACCAGCGAGCTGGACTGCACCAGCGCGGTGGCCAGGATGCCGAAACCGAGACTCTTCCAGACCCCATCGGTAGCCTTGGCCAGAATCCGCTCCAGCCTGCCGCCGGCCAGCATGCGCAAGCCTTCCTCCAGGCACTGCATGCCGAACAGGAACAGCGCCAGGCCACCGGCCAGCTGGGTCCAGCCTGTGCTGAACCAGAACGACACCAGCAGCGCCGCCACCAGCAGCCAGATCACCACTTCATTCGCCGCATGCCTGGACAAGACGTCCCTCCCTTGAGCGCGCGCGAACCTGCCGCCGCTGTCGTTCATTACAGCTGAATCAGCGGCGCCTCGTCTTCACTGCGGAACGGCAGCTGCGGCAACAGCTCGTGCGCATCGCCCAGGCCCAGCATCAGCACGTTGCGCAGGCTCTGGCTGATGCGGCTGACGTAGCCCAGATCGTTCATCAGCGAGCTGGCGTGCAGGCCGTCCAGCTTGTTCTCGCGCACCGCCGCGAACAGCCGCTCGCGGAACTGGCCATCGAACTTCGCCGCGGCGCCGTCGAACAGCTCCAGCCGCGCCCTGAGCGCCTCCTCCGGCAGATCGAGCAGACTGATCACGCGCATTTCGCGCAGCACCCAGAGCATGTGCCGGCGCAGCTCGGCATAGGCCGCGCTCACCGCCGGCTCGCGGCCGTTGAGCTGGCGGCCGAGGTTCTTCTGCAGGTGCTTGGCATCCTTGACCGCATCCACCAGCTGCATGGCCAGCACTTGGCTGGCGATCCATTCCCGGTTGTGCGTCTCGTCCAGATTGGCCTTCAAGCGGCCCATGTAGCTGACCAGGTCGCTGTACACGCCCTTGATGTGGTGCTGGTACAGCTGCTCGGCATCCAGGCCACGGCTGGCCCCCTGCGCCGCATCCTGCAAGGCACGCTCGTCGACCTGCGCACTGCGCAGCTGATCGACCGGCAGGTACAGCGCATGGCAGATCACCTCCAGACTCAGGCGCGCCAGGTGCTGCAGCTCGCGGGCCACCGCCTGCACGGCGGCATCCGCCGAATCCAGCGCGTTGTCGTCCAGGTAGCGGGCGCGGGTCACCACCTGCAGCGCCACCGGCTGCGCCTGGGCCTGCACCTCGGCGATCAGCACACTGGGCTCGGCCAGCTCGGGCAGCCAGCGCTCCAGTGCCGTGGCCAGACGCGGATGCCAGGGCACGAACAGCAGCACCCCCAGGCCATTGAACAGGGTATGGAACAGCGCCAGCTCCAGCAGCGCGTTGCCGGCAAAGCCGGACAGCTCCGCCAGCCATAGCACCAGCGCTGTAAGTGGCTGCAGGAAGACCAGGGCGAGCAGCGCCACCCCGCTGTTGAACAGCACGTTGGCCAGCGCCAGGCGCTTGCCGGCCCGCCCACCGCCCAGCGAGCCGATCACCGCGGTCAGCACGCCGCCGACATTGGTGCCGATGGCCAGGGCAAAGCCCTGATCGACATCGATCTGCCCCGAGGCCAGCGCGGTCAGCACCAGCATCAGGCTGGCATGGCTGGACTGCACCACCGCGGTGACCAGCGCGCCGATGCCGACGAACAGCAGGATGCCCAACAGCCCCGGCACCTTGAACTGCGCCGGATCGAACATCGCCGTGGCGTCGGTGAAGCCGCCCTTGATCAGGTCGATGCCGAAGAACAGGAAGCAGATGCCCAGCAGCACCCGCCCGGCGCCCTTGCTTCTGGGGCCGTTGAAGCCGAGCAGGATGCCGAACACCGCCAGCGGCAGGGCCATGTCGGCCAGGCTGGCGCTCTGCCCGGCCAGCGCCAGCAGCCAGATGCCGCTGGTGGTGCCCAGGTTGGCACCGAAGACGATGCACAACCCCGCGCCCAGGCCGATCAGCCCGGTGCCTAGAAAGGCGATGGTCAGCAGCGACACCAGGGTACTGGACTGCACCATCACCGTGGCCAGCACGCCGAAGGCCAGGCTCTTCCAGGTCCGGTCGGTGGCCTTGGCGAGGAAACGTTCCAGCTCGCTGCCGGCCAGCAGGCGCAACCCCTCCTCCAGACACTGCATGCCGAACAGGAACAGGGCGAGGCCGCCGGCCAGCCGCGTCCAGCCGCTGCTGAACCAGAACGACGTAGCCAGTGCGATGGCCAGCAGCCACATCACGACGGTATTAGCGGTTTTACTGGACAAGACGGCCCTCGGCTGACAACCCACGGTGCACGTTCAAGGAGATACCGCAGAGCACCTCTGCGCACGAGAGGAAGCGGCATGACAAGGGAATGACGAACAGATGACCGTCACGCGGGCAATTCTGCCCGAAAACGCAGCGGGAAGGGGAAGGTGCGCGGGAGCGCAGGATGGGCGCCCGGACGGGCGCCCGAATCCGCTTTAACGCTGGTACGACTGGTTCTGACCCCAGGAGCTGGTGCAGCCCAGGCAGCGCACGAAGGCTTCGCGGCCCGGCTCGCCGATCAGCGCATCCGCGGACTCCCCGACGTTGCCGCCCAGCGCCGAGAACGGCAGGCTGACGACGAAGACCGCCGCACCGATGATGGTGCCGGCGATCAGCAGCGGACGGGCGATCAGCAGGTCGCCGACCATGGCGTAGGCCGGCGGAGCCTCCAGGGTGTAGGTGGGATCGCCGCTGACGTTGTCCTGGGAAGCAGACGCGGACAGCGGAAGGGAGGCCAGACCGGTGGTCAGAAGCAGGCCAAGGGCTGTGGAACGGAACAGATTCATGCGCAGGGTCCTTTTTGCCGCGTTGCACGTGGGGATAACTATATCAGCGAATCGCCGGCCGCCAGCGTGAACGCCGTCAATCGCTGCGGCCAGACCGGCGAGGAAACCGCCCGGCAAAACCGCCTGCGCTCGCCGGAGCCGGCGCGTCACTCAGCGCTGACAGCGCGGACAGTACACGCTGGCGCGCTGGCCCAGCTTGACCTCGCGCAGGGTGCTGCCGCAGACCTTGCAGAACTCGCCGCCGCGGCCGTAGACGAACAGCTCCTGCTGGAAGTAGCCGGGCTTGCCGTCGCCGCCGACGAAGTCGCGCAGGGTGGTGCCGCCGCAGTCGATGGCCTGGGCGAGGATGCGCCGGATGTCATCGGCCAGCCTCACATAGCGCGCCCGCGAGATGCTGCCGGCCTCGCGGCGCGGGTCGATGCCGGCGGCGAACAATGCCTCGGTGGCGTAGATGTTGCCCACGCCGACCACCACCGCGTTGTCCATGATGAACGGCTTGACCGCCACACGCTTGCCGCGCGACAGCTGGTACAGGCGTTCGCCGTCGAAGTCCTCGCCCAGCGGTTCCGGCCCCAGCTTGCGCAGCAGTTCGTGATTGAGCGGGTCCAGGCTCCACAGCAGCGCGCCGAAGCGCCGCGGGTCGGTGTAGCGCAGCGCCAGGCCGGAATCCAGCTCGATGTCGACGTGCTCGTGCTTGGCCGCCGGCAGGCCGGCCTCGATCAGGCGCAGGCTGCCGGACATGCCGAGGTGGCCGATCAGGGTGCCGCACTCGGCGCCGATCAGCAGGTATTTGGCGCGCCGCTCGACCCGCTCGATGCGCTGGCCGGACAGACGCACGTCGAGATCTTCGGGGATCGGCCAGCGCAGGCGGCGCTCGCGGACGATCACGCGAGTGACGCGGTGGCCCTCCAGATGCGGGGCGATGCCGCGGCGGGTGGTTTCGACTTCGGGCAGTTCGGGCATGGCGGCAGGCACGGGCAGAACAGGGGGCGTCAACATAGCAGGATTGCCGCCACCGCTCACCTCCGCGCGCCAGCCGGCAGGCGCCCGGCGCCCCGCCTTCCGCTATACTGCGCGCTTTTTGCGAGAGTGCCCCATGACCCTGCCCAGCCTGCGACTGAAAGCCAACGCCGAGCGCCGCCTGCGCGCCGGCCACCTGTGGGTCTACAGCAACGAGGTGGACGTGGCGGCCACCCCGCTGTCGCTGTTCGGCGCCGGCGACCAGGCCATCCTCGAGATGAGCAACGGCAAGCCGTTGGGCATCGTCGCGATCAGCCCGCAGAACCTGATCTGTGCCCGCCTGATCTCCCGCGACACCAAGCACATCCTCGACAAGTCGCTGCTGGTGCACCGCATCAACGTCGCCCTCAGCCTGCGCGAGCGCCTGTTCGACAAGCCGTTCTACCGCCTGGTCTACGGCGACTCCGACCTGCTGCCCGGTCTGGTGGTCGACCGCTTCGGCGACTACCTGGTGGTGCAGATGGCCTCGGCGACCATGGAGCATCACAAGCACCACCTGATCGAGGCGCTGGTCCAGGTGATCAAGCCGGCCGGCATCCTGCTCAAGAACGACTCCGCCGCCCGCGATGCCGAGGGCCTGCCGCGCTACGTCGACAGCGCCTACGGCCAGGTCCCCGAGTGGGTGGCGCTGGAAGAGAACGGCGTCAAGTTCGAGGCGCCGGTGCTCAGCGGCCAGAAGACCGGCTGGTTCTACGACCACCGCATGAACCGCGCGCGCCTGGCCCCCTACGTCAAGGGCAAGCGCGTGCTCGACCTGTTCAGCTACATCGGCGGCTGGGGCGTGCAGGCCGCGGCGTTCGGCGCCTCCGAGGTGATGTGCGTGGACGGCTCGGCGCTGGCGCTGGACGGCGTCGAGCGCAACGCCGCGCTGAACGGCGTCGCCGACAAGATGGCCTGCGTCGAGGGCGACGTGTTCGAGGCGCTCAAGGAGCTGAAGGCCGCCGAGGAGCGCTTCGACGTGATCGTCGCCGACCCGCCCGCCTTCATCAAGCGCAAGAAGGACCTCAAGAACGGCGAAGCCGCCTACCGCCGCCTCAACGAGGCCGCCATGCGCCTGCTCAGCCGCGACGGCATCCTGGTCAGCGCCAGTTGCTCGATGCACCTGCCCGAGGACGACCTGCAGAACATCCTGCTGTCCAGCGCCCGCCACCTCGACCGCCACATCCAGCTGCTCGAGCGCGGCGGCCAGGGCCCGGACCATCCGGTACACCCGGCGATCCACGAGACCCGCTACATCAAGAGCCTGACCTGCCGCATCCTGCCCAACTGAGGCCGTTCCTCGCCGACACGTGGTGCGCCTGGCGCACCACGCCTGTCCCGCCACGATGCACCCGCCCGCCAATCGCGGTATTCTGAGCAACTGAATATCTGCCTGATTTCCGGGAACCCGCCATGCCTGACTATCGCTCGAAAACCTCCACCTTCGGCCGCAACATGGCCGGTGCACGCGCCCTGTGGCGTGCCACCGGGATGAAGGACGAGGACTTCAAGAAGCCGATCATCGCCATCGCCAACTCCTTCACCCAGTTCGTGCCCGGCCACGTGCACCTGAAGGATCTGGGCCAGCTGGTCGCCCGCGAGATCGAGAAGGCCGGCGGCGTGGCCAAGGAGTTCGACACCATCGCCGTCGACGACGGCATCGCCATGGGCCACGACGGCATGCTCTATTCGCTGCCGAGCCGCGAGATCATCGCCGACTCCGTCGAGTACATGGTCAACGCCCACTGCGCCGACGCCATCGTGTGCATCTCCAACTGCGACAAGATCACCCCCGGCATGCTGATGGCCGCCCTGCGCCTGAACATCCCGGTGGTGTTCGTCTCCGGCGGCCCGATGGAAGCCGGCAAGACCAAGCTGGCCAGCCACGGCCTCGACCTGGTCGATGCCATGGTCGCCGCCGCCGACGACAGCTGTTCGGACGAGACCGTCGCCGAATACGAGCGCAGCGCCTGCCCGACCTGCGGCAGCTGCTCCGGCATGTTCACCGCCAACTCGATGAACTGCCTGACCGAGGCCCTCGGCCTGGCGCTGCCGGGCAACGGCACCACCCTGGCCACCCACGCCGACCGCGAGCAGCTGTTCCTGCGCGCCGGCCGGCTGATCGTCGAGCTGTGCCAGCGCTACTACGGCGAGAACGACGAGTCGGTGCTGCCACGCAACATCGCCAACCGCAAGGCGTTCGAGAACGCGATGACCCTGGACATCGCCATGGGCGGCTCGACCAACACCATCCTGCACCTGCTGGCCTCCGCCCAGGAAGGCGAGGTCGACTTCGACCTGCGCGCCATCGACGCCCTGTCGCGTCGCGTGCCGCAGCTGTGCAAGGTGGCACCGAACATCCAGAAGTACCACATGGAAGACGTGCACCGCGCCGGCGGCATCTTCTCGATCCTCGGCGAACTGGCCCGGGGCGGCCTGCTGCACACCGACGTGCCGACCGTGCACAGCAAGACCATGGCCGACGCCATCGCCCAGTGGGACATCACCCAGACCCGCGACGAAGCCGTGCACACCTTCTTCAAGGCCGGTCCGGCCGGCATCCCCAGCCAGACCGCGTTCAGCCAGGCGACCCGCTGGCCAACGCTGGACACCGACCGCTTCGAGGGCTGCATCCGCAGTGTCGAGAACGCCTACTCCCAGGAAGGCGGCCTGGCCGTGCTGTACGGCAACATCGCCCTCGACGGCTGCGTGGTGAAGACCGCCGGCGTCGACGAATCGATCCACGTGTTCGAAGGCTCGGCGAAGATCTACGAGAGCCAGGACGCCGCGGTGAAGGGCATCCTCGCCGACGAGGTCAAGCCGGGCGACATCGTGATCATCCGCTACGAAGGCCCGAAGGGCGGTCCGGGCATGCAGGAAATGCTCTACCCGACCTCGTACCTGAAGTCCAAGGGCCTGGGCAAGCAGTGCGCCCTGCTCACCGACGGCCGCTTCTCCGGCGGCACCTCGGGCCTGTCGATCGGCCACGCTTCGCCGGAAGCCGCCGCAGGCGGCGCCATCGGCCTGGTCGAGGAAGGCGACAAGATCCTCATCGACATCCCCAACCGCAGCATCAACCTGCTGGTCGGCGATGACGAACTGAAGGCCCGCCGCCTGCACCAGGACCACAAGGGCTGGAAGCCGGCCGCGCCGCGCGCGCGCAAGGTCAGCACCGCGCTGAAGGCCTACGCCCTGCTCGCCACCAGCGCCGACAAGGGCGCGGTGCGCAACAAGGCGCTGCTGGAGGACTGATAGCAGTCAGCCCAGCAGTCACGGAAAGCCCGGCCTAGCGCCGGGCTTTCCGCTTTCTGGGGTGTCCTCAGCCGCTGTATCCTGTCACGTCCGCAGGTTTATTCGGGAGCAATGGATGGTGCTGGTAGCCAGACGCGTGCAGAGGGAGGCGCGAGACGGGGCGGAAACGCCGGAAGAGCTGCCCCTCAGCGACTTTCGCCACACACCTGCCTGGGTACTACTGGGCGAGCCGGGAGCGGGCAAGAGCGAAGCCTTGAAGCAAGAGGCTCGGGAGACTGGTGGCGAGTACGTCACGGTGCGCGAGCTGGTAATGACAACGCCCCCTCTGGAAGAGTGGCGCGGCAAGACACTGTTCATCGATGCACTGGACGAAGCCCGTGCCGCAGGCTCAGAGAGCCTGACCCTGTACATCCGCCAGCAACTGCGCCAGCTTGGAAAGCCGGCCTTCCGCCTTTCCTGTCGCGCGGCAGACTGGCACGGCTCAACCGACATAGCCGAGTTACGGGACATCAGCCCGGACAACCAGCTGGCCGTGTTGCAGTTGTGCCCGCTGAGTGATGACGACATCCGGCAGATCCTGCAGAACAATCACAACGTCGCCGATCCCCAGGCCTTCGTCGAACAGGCCGAGCGACACAGGATCGCTCCGCTGCTGCGCAATCCGCAGACGCTGAAACTGATGGCCAGGGCAGTCAGCGGCGACTGCTGGCCGGAAAGCAGCAGCGAGGTCTATCGACTGGCCTGCGAGAAACTGACACAGGAGAGCAACGCGCAGCACCGGCACATCAGTGAAGCCAAGGCTATCGATAGCGAAACCTTGCTGGTGGCGGCGGGACAGCTGTTTGCCGTACAGCTACTGTCTGGCAAGACAGGAGTTGCCCTCGACCTAGACGCCAGCGACACCGAGCATCCAGCGCTCGATCAGTTCAAGCCCGAAGTCCCCGCCGCAGCCAGAAGAGCGCTGCAGTCCGCCTTGTTCTCTCCCGCCACAGGACATGCCGAGCGCCTGGTTCCCTGTCACCGCACCGTCGCCGAGTATCTCGCTGCCCGATGGCTGGCGGAAAAGCTGGACCGGAAAAGCCTGCCGCACGGCCGCCTGCTCAAGCTGTTGCTTGGCTTCGACGGCGGCGTGGTGGCTGACCTGCGCGGCCTGCTCGCCTGGCTGGCCCAGCACAGCACCTCAATCCGCACGCGGCTGATCGACGTCGATCCGCTCGGCATCGTGCTATATGGCGATGTCCGTCCATTCAGTACGGCAGACAAGCGCCATCTGCTGCAGGCTCTGCGGCAACAGGCGGAGCGGTTTCCGGGGTTCCGCTGGCATCTCTGGCAGGACATGAAAGGATTCGGCGCACTGGTCGACGAAGCCTTGCTTGAGGACTTCCGCTACATCCTTCGGACGACCGAGCGAGACGAGGCCACCCAGTCCCATATCGACTGCGTGCTGGACATCCTCGAATACGGCCATGCCTACCCCTGCCTGGCGGCTCCGTTGCTTGCGATCATCAAGGACGCCTCTTTCTGGCCACGACTACGCTACGCCGCACTCAGGGTCTGGTTCCAGCTGGCACCCTCTGCAGAGATCAAAGCCCTGCTGACGCGGGTCCACAGCAATCAGGTTGAGGACGAAGATGACGAATTGCTGGGCAAGCTGCTGGATCGGCTTTACCCGGAGTCTCTGATACCGGATGAGCTACTTCAGTACCTTCACCCTCCCAAGGACTCTCGTCTGATCGGCTGCTATCGAATGTTCTGGGAGCACTGGCTACCAATGCGTGCACCGGCAGATCAGTTGCCGACTCTGCTAGAAGGGCTCTGCGCAAGACCTGAAGTTTTCGATGAAGACAGTACCGAGTCGCTGCGTTCCTACTCGATTGGTCGACTGCTTGTGCGCACCCTCAATGAGCTGGGTGAGTCTGCCACCGACGAGCAGCTTTTCACCTGGCTGGGCGCCGGAGCCAACCAGTACGGCTACTTCAACCGGGATCATGAGTCCCGGCCTTTGATCCAGCGATGGCTCGAACAGCACCCCGAGCGATACAAAGCCGTACTGGCACAGTGCATCCAAACCATTTCAAGTAGCCGCTATTCACCGTACCCCCGCCTGCATGATGCAACGCCACCAGCAGACATAGGCCTCTGGCATCTGCATCAAGCAGGCACGTCCGAGGAAGCTGCAGCCAGAATTCACTTGCAGAATGCGGTCAACGCACTTACGTGGCAACGCGGCGCCGAGGGGCTATCGCTGGAGGTCATCGAGGCCTGGGGGCGGGAATCCACGACGCGGGCAGACTGGCTGAACAACTGGCTTGCCTGCGATCTGGAACAGGAGCATTGGCGACTTGAGGATGCGGCTAGGACCCGGCCATACAAAGAACAGGAAGCCGAGCAGCGTCGCCAGCGCACTCAGCACATTACTCCCGAGCTACCCGCAATCACCGCCGGCACCGCGGCGCCACACCTGCTTGAACACCTGGCGATGGCTTGGCTGAATCACTTCTCGGATATCAACGGAGAAACGATCAGCACGCGCTTTGCCAACTACAGCGATCTGGGCGATGAACTCATGCTGGCTGCCGAATCCGGCTTCCGCCATTGCTTGCAGCGCTCCGATCTGCCCTCGGCAGCAGAAATCATCACAGAGAATCAGGCTGGTCGGCGCCACTTCATCGGCCTGCCCTGCCTGCTTGGCCTGCAGTTGAGCCGGGCAGATGCGCCCGAGACGGTGGCTGCGCCACCTGACGCGCTGCTTGAGCGACTGCTGGCCTTCCACCTCTGCGGCTCATATTTCGGACTGGACGACCTAGATGGTTGGGCCGCCGAGATTGCGCAGCATCACCCCGAGCTGTTTGCCCGCGTACTGGTACAGCAAGCCTCTGCTGCTTTTGCTGCCGGCAATGCCTCTGCGGGTATAGCGCATTTTTTGGCTAGGGATACTGCATATGCACAGGTTGCTCATCTCGCAGTCCCTGAACTACTACGCCAATTCCCCGAGAGCGCTGCCGGGGAGCAGTTGCGTAATCTCCGGCAATTGTTGGGGGCGGCCCTGATGAGAGCACCCGACTGTCTTGCTGCACTGGCGTTGCACAAGCTGGAATCCTCTCAACTCCATGCCGAACAGCGCCTCCCGTGGCTGGCAATACAGCTGCTGACGGGAAACTCCCAAGGTGAAGAGGCATTCTGGCAGCACCTTGGTGACGCAGAGGAAGCAGATGTAACGATGCTTCTGACGGTTGAAATCGTGCAGCAAGGTATTCAGCACACCGCGCATCCGGAGCGCATTCTGGGGCAGTTGATCGAGTCGATAGTTCAGCATGCCGAGCTTGAGCGCCATAGAGGAGGCGTTGTCACTACAGCCATGGATCTTGGCAACAAACTGCGCGGCATGCTCGATTGGCTTGGGGCACAACCTACGGTAGAAGCCAGTGATGAGTTGCGGCGCCTGCTTGATTGCCCAAGGCTGGCGACGCAACGCTTCAGGATTCAGAGCACACTGGAACAGCAGCAGGCCCGCCGACGAGAAGCCGAGTTCCAGTTCCCTGGCCTCAAGGCAGTAGCCGATGTGCTGGCCAATCGAGAACCGGCGGATGCGACGGATCTGGCTTGGCTGACCCTCCATCACCTCGACGACATTGCCCATGAGCTGCGCCACGCCAACGACGACGGCTATCGGGCGTTCTGGAATGTATGGACAGAGGACAAAGCCCCCCATAAAGCACGGCGCGGGGAAAACCTGTGCCGCGATGTCCTGCTGACCCGCCTGCGCTCGCGCCTGAATGCACACGGCATCGGCATCGATCCGGAATATGACCACGCAGCAGATAAGCGCGCCGATCTGCATCTGGACTACCGCAACCAGTTGGCCCTGCCGATCGAGATCAAGCGCGATGACCATGAAAAGCTCTGGACAGCTCTGCGCGATCAACTGATTGCACAATATGTGCATGCCCCGAAGTCCGCAGGCCACGGCATCTATCTGGTGTTCTGGTTTGGTGAAAGCAGCAAGCTGAAAAGCCCCCCGAACCGGGAACCAAAGCCGACGACTCCGGATGAGCTGAAAACCAAACTCGAAGCTCAGTTGACAGAGGAGGAGCGCCGGAGGGTTTTTGTGCGAGTGCTGGACGTCAGTTGGCTATAACTTCAGCTGACACCTGCGGAGCGATAGGCGCGGAGGTCGATCGCTAGCACACAGGCCGCCCCGTTTCTGCAGGCGCAGCAACATGAGGATATTCGCCCCACCTGATCACAAACTCGCGTCGCGACTCTCCACCACGCTCTGTGCCGCAAAGGCGGATAAGACCTGCGGTCATTTTCCACCCTGCGACCTTCCCGCGCCGTCCGTCCGGCGGGTTCGCCTTTCGCCGATTCCGACCTTCACTAGTGAGCAGGGGGAACCATCCATCACGTGAGGGTACCGACATGCTCATCCGAACCCTGGCCCTGCTGCTGGCGCTGTGCTGCGCACCGCTGGCCTGGAGCCAAACCCCGGCGGCGCCCGCTGCCGCCCAGGCCGAAAAGCCGAACGCCGCCCTGACCACCCGCCTGGCCCTGCGCGACCTGTGGGTCGAGCACATCTTCTGGGTCAGGAACTACGCGCTGGCCAACCAGAACGGCAAGGCCGCCCAGGCCGAGACCGCCGCCAAGGAGGTGGTGGCCAACGCCACGGCGATCGCCAACAGCCTGCAACCGCTGTACGGCCAGCCGGCCGCCGACCAGATGCTCAAGCTGCTGGCCGGCCACTGGGGGGCGATCAAGGACTACAGCGACGCCGGCGTGGCCAAGGACGCAGCCAAGCAGAAAGCCGCCATGGACACCCTGGTGAGCAACGCCAAGGCCATCGCTGCCTTCCTCGCCAAGGCCAACCCCTACCTGCCGGAAGACACCCTGGTGACCCTGCTCAGCGCCCACGGCGGGCACCACATCAGCCAGATCGACCAGTTCGCCAAGATGGATTACGCCGGCGAGGCGAAGACCTGGCACGCCATGCGCGAGCACATTCTCGGCGTTGCCGACGCGCTGGCCGGAGCGCTGGTCAAGCAGTTCCCCGAGAAGTTCTGAGTAGCCCGCGGGGCGCCTTGCGCGCCCCGCGGCGGGTTCAGGCGCGCACCCACAGCTCGTAGGCATGCGCCGGCGTTTCCGCCGCGGCCGCCTGCTCGTCGCGACTGAGCAGCTGCCAGTCGTCCTCGGCAAACGCGGGAAAGAAGGCATCGCCGTCCGGCTGCAGATGCACACGGGTCAGGTACAGGCGCTGCGCCAGCGGCAACCCTTGCGCGTACAGCTCGGCGCCGCCGATCAGCATCAGTTCGTCGACGCCCTGAGCGCGCGCCCACTGGTCGGCGCGGGCGATGGCCGCCGGCAGCGAGGCGAACACCTCGGCGCCCTCCAGCGTGAGTCCGACCTGGCGGCTGACCACCAGGTTGAGCCGCCCGGGCAGCGGCCGGCCGAGCGAATCCCAGGTCTTGCGACCCATGATGATCGGCTTGCCGAGGGTCACGGCCTTGAAGTGCTTGAGATCCGCCGGCAGGTGCCAGGGCAGACGGTTTTCGATGCCGATCACGCGGTTGTCGGCGAGCGCGGCGATCAGGGCGAGGGGGAGCGGAGTCATGTTCATGACTGGCAGAATACCAGCCGGCAGGCACCGCTGACGATTGAGCCGAGGCCGTTGCGGTATCCTGCGCCGCATAAGACTGATGACCACATGGAGTTGTGATGGCCACCCTGCTCACCTCGCTCAACGGCTGCCCGGCCACGAGCGGCGAACGAAAGATCGCCAGCCTGTTTGACCGCCTGCTCGACGAGGACTACCTGTGCTGGTACGACGTGCCGCTGGGCGCCCGCGGCCAGCGCCCTGACTTCACCCTGCTGCACCCGCTGCGCGGCATCCTGCTGCTGGAGGTCAAGGACTGGAAGCTGTCCACCCTGCTCAAGCTCGACCGCAGGCAAGCCACGCTCCAGTTGCCCTCGGGGCCGAAGCGGGTCAGCAACCCACTGGAGCAGGTGCGCCAGTATTGCTACGTACTGAGCGGCCTGCTGCAGCGCGATCCGCAGCTGGTCCGGCAGGACGACGGCCATCAGGGCCAGTTGTGCCTGCCCTGGGGGCACGGGGTGATCCTCACCCAGATCAGCCGCGCGCAGTTCGACCAGGCCGGTCTCGGCGAGGCCCTCAACCCCAGCCAAGTGATCTGCAAGGACGAGCTGGGCGAGGACCAGGACCCGGAAACCCTGCAGAGCCGCCTGTGGGGCATGTTCACCGTCGCCTTCCCCTGCCAGCTGAGCCCGACGCAGGTCGATCGCGTGCGCTGGCACCTGTTCCCCGAGCTGCGCCTGCAGTCCTCGCAGCAGAGCCTGTTCGACGACGCGCCCGATCCCGACCAGCCCTTGGCCGCCCCGCCCGACCTGATCCGCATCATGGACCTGCAGCAGGAGCAGCTGGCGCGCAATCTCGGCGACGGTCACCGGGTGATCCACGGCGTGGCCGGCTCGGGCAAGACCATGATCCTCGGCTACCGCGCCCTGCAACTGGCCAAGCTGTTGAGCACACCCATCCTGGTGCTGTGCTTCAACAAGGCGCTGGCCGCGCGCCTGGCCCTGCAGATGGAGAGCCATGGCGCCGGCGCACGAGTGCAGGTGCGCCACTTCCACGGCTGGTGCGCCGAGCTGCTGCGTCGGCACGGCATCGCCCCACCGCAGTCTCGCGGCCGCGCCGACGAATACCACGAGCAGCTGGTGGCGAAAGTCCTCGAAGCCGTCACCGACGGGCGGATTCCCACCGGTCAGTACGGCGCTATCCTCATCGACGAAGGCCACGACTTACAGCCGGAGTGGTTCCAGCTGGCCGCGCAGCAGGTCGACCCTGCTACCCAGTCGCTGTTGCTGCTCTACGACGACGCCCAAAGCCTGTATCGGCGGCGCAAGTTCAGCTTCTCCAGCGTCGGCATCCAGGCCCGCGGGCGCACCACCATCCTGCGCCTGAACTACCGCAATACCGCCGAGATCCTGCACACCGCGGCGAGCTTCGCCGGCTCAGGATTGACCGAGCAGACCGCCGAGGAGGACGGCATTCCGCTAGTGCCGCCGCAGAGCGTCGGCCGCCACGGGCCGCTACCGCTGTGGCGCGAGTGCGCCGACGAGGCCGCCGAACTCGCCGCGGTGACCGCCTTCCTGCGCGAGCGCCGCGCCAGCCTGGACAGCTGGGGGCAGTTGGCCGTGCTGGTGCGCACCAACGCCGACTGCGTGAAGGTCCGCGACCACTTGCAGCGCGCCGGCATCCCTGCCGGCCTGCTGGCGCAGAAGGACGCGCAGGCAGCGCTGGTTGAGGACAGTGTGAAGGTGCTGACCCTGCACGCCAGCAAGGGCCTGGAGTTCGAAGCGGTAGCCATCCCCTTCGTCGGCCGCCTGCCGCATCCCAAGGCCGCGTCCGTAGAGGACGAGAGCCGCGTACTCTACGTCGGCATGACCCGCTCGCTGGAGCACCTGCTGCTGACCTCCAGCCAGGATTCACCATTCAGCCAGCGCCTGCGTACCATCCTGGCTCCTGAACAATACCCGACCACGGAGGCCGCTTGCCCCTCACCCGCATCCCCGACGCCCTCTGGCTCGCCGAAGCCCTGCGCCTCGTCGAAGAACGCAGCGGCCCCTTGGAAGACGCCGAAGCCTGCCGCCTAGCCCGCGCCGCCGGCGGCGACCTGCGCCAGCGCATCCTCGCCCGCGCCGGGCTGCTGGCGCGGCGCGACGGCCTCGATCTGGCCCTGCAGCACTGGCGCCAGGGCGCCGGCCTCGGTCTGCTCCTGCTCGCCGTGCTGGCACTGGCCAGCGGCGCCGGATTGGCCTTCGCCGCGCTGGGCGACGGCGTGCGCCCGGTCAACCTGCTGTGGGCGCTGGGTAGCTTGCTCGGCCTGCACCTGCTGACCCTGCTTGGCTGGGCGCTGGGTTTCGCCTTCGGCGGCGAGGCCGGCAGCGCCCTCGGACGCCTGTGGCTGAGCCTGAGCGCCCGTCTGGCGCGCGACAGTCGCGGTGCCCAGCTCGGCCCGGCACTGGTCCTGCTGCTCGGCCGCCACGGGTTGAACCGCTGGGCGCTGGGCCTGCTCAGCCACGGTCTGTGGCTGCTCGCCCTGCTCGCCGCGCTGGCCCTGCTGCTGGCCCTGCTGGCCACCCGCCGCTACGGCTTCGTTTGGGAAACCACCCTGCTGCCGGCGGACAGCTTCGCCAGCCTGATCCACGGCCTCGGCGCCCTGCCGGCGCTGCTCGGATTCCCGCAGCCCGATCTCGACCTGCTGCGCGCCAGCGGCGAGGCGGTGGTGGGTGGCGAGACGGCGCGGCAGACCTGGGCTGGCTGGCTGCTCGGCGTGTTCGTGGTCTATGGCCTGCTGCCGCGCGCCCTGCTCGCCCTGCTGTGTTTCGTCCAGTGGCAACGCGGCCTGAACACCCTGCAGCTGGATCTCGAGCTGCCGAGCTACAGCCGCCTACGCGAGCGTCTACTGCCGTCCAGCGAGCGCCTGGGCGTCAGCGATGGGGCGCCGGCGCAGCTGTACCAGCCGCAGGCCGGGCACGTCGCTGCCGCCAGCCAGGGCGCCCTGCTGGTCGCGGTGGAGCTGGACGACCGTCGTCCCTGGCCGCCGGCGCTGCCGGCCGGGGTGATCGATGCCGGCATCCTCGACGACGGCGCCCAGCGCCGCCGCCTGCTCGAGCAACTCAGCCAGCAGCCGCCGGGACGCCTGCTGATCGCCTGCGACCCGCGGCGCTCGCCGGACCGCGGCACCCTGGCGCTGCTCGGCGAGCTGGCGCGCGCAGCCGCCGAGACGCGCGTCTGGCTGCTGCCGGCAAGCGCCGGCGAGACGCTGGACCCGGCACGCCTGGGCGACTGGCACGCCGCCCTCGACCAACTGCGGCTGCCCCGGGTCGACGAGGCTCCGCTGACCTGGCTGGAGAATGGCGATGACTGACGCCCGCCAAAGCACGCCACTGAAACTGGCGGTGGTCGGCCACACCAACGTCGGCAAGACCTCGCTGCTGCGCACCCTGACCCGCGACGTCGGCTTCGGCGAGGTGTCGCACCGCCCCAGCACCACCCGCCACGTCGAGGGCGCGCGCCTGTCGGTGGACGGCGAGGCACTGCTCGAGCTGTACGACACTCCCGGCCTCGAGGACGCCATCGCCCTGCGCGACTACCTCGACGCCCTCGAGCCGCCCGGTCAGCGCCTCGACGGCCCCGAGCGCATCCAGCGCCTGCTGGCCGGCAGCGAGGCGCGCGGGCGCTTCGAGCAGGAAGCCAAGGTGCTGCGCCAGCTGCTGGTCTCCGACGCCGGCCTGTACGTGATCGACGCCCGCGAGCCGGTGCTGGCCAAGTACCGCGACGAGCTGGCGGTGCTGGCCGACTGCGGCCGGCCGCTGCTGCCGGTGCTCAACTTCGTCGCCGCCCCCGGCCACCGCGAGGACGACTGGCGCGCGGCGCTGGCCCGCCTCGGCCTACACGCGCTGGTGCGCTTCGACAGCGTGGCGCCGCCCGAGGACGGCGAGCGGCGCCTGTACGAGAGCCTGGCCCTGCTGCTCGAGCCGGCACGCGAGCGCCTGCAGCGACTGATCGCCGACCACGAGGCGCAGCGCGCCGCACGCCGCCAGGCCGGTGCGCGGCTGATCGCCGAACTGCTGCTGGATGCCGCCGCCTGTCGGCGCCTGGTCGCCGCCGATGAGCAGAGCCTGGCCGCCGCCGTCGAGCGCCTGCGCGGTGACCTGCGCGCCTGCGAGCAGCGCTGCGTGGACGAGCTGCTGAGCCTGTACGCCTTCCGCGCCGACGATGCCGAAGCCGGCGAACTGCCGCTGCAGGGCGGGCGCTGGGGCAACGACCTGTTCCATCCGGAAACCCTCAAGCAGCTTGGCGTGAAGGTGGGTGGCGGCATGGCCGCCGGCGCCGCGGCCGGTGCGGGGATCGACCTGCTGGTCGGCGGCCTGACCCTGGGCGCCGCCGCCGCGCTGGGCGCCATCGCCGGTGGCGGCTGGCAGACCCTGCGCAACTACGGCGAGCGCCTCAAGGGCAAGCTGACCGGCCAGCGCGAGCTGTCGGTGGACGATGGCGTGCTGCGCCTGCTGGCCCTGCGCCAGCGTCAGCTGCTGGCGACGCTGGAGGCCCGCGGCCATGCCGCGCAGCAGCCCATCCAGCTGGCGACACCGCAGGATCAGGCCTGGCGCGAGGGGAAACTGCCGCCGGCCCTGCACAAGGCCCGCGCGCATCCCGAGTGGTCGCGCCTGAATGTCGGCGCCGAACTGCAGCAGGCCGAACGTCAGGCCGAGATCCGTCGTCTGGCGGTGGACCTGCAGGTGGTCACGGCGCCGGTGACGGCTCCACCAGCAAGCCCGCCCTGATCGCCTGCAGCGCGGCGCGGAAGTAGACCTGGCCCTCCGCCGACTCGGCGAAGGCCACGTATTCGCCCAGCTGGGCGTCGCCGAGTTCGCGGTAGACGTACAGCAGGGTGTTGTCCAGTTCGCTGCCGATCTGCTGCATCAGCCGCTCGCGCTGACTGCCCAGCAACTCCTGCGACGCGCCGTTGCCCAGCAGCATGCCGGGCAACCCGGGGAGCATCTGGCTGAGGCTGTCGGCGGCCACCCCGGCCAGCGCCAGACTGACCTCGGCACCCGCCTCGCGGGCCGGCAGGGCGTTGCCCAGGCGCTGCGCCAGCGCCCGGCGCGCCGCGGAGGCGTTCACCTGCGGCAGGCCGTCGGCGTGGCGGTTAAGCTCGGTCGGCGAGGTGGCGCGCACCTCGCTGTGGATCACCGCGCGGCCCAGCGGGCTGTCGAAGAAGCGGATCGCCGCCAGCGGATCGGGCAGGTTGCGGCGCAGGCTGCCGAGGGCGCGCTGATCCATCGCCTGCGGAGCGAAGCGGCGATTGCTGTTGTCGACCAGCGCCTGGTACACGCCCGGCGGCAGGCTGCCCTGGTAACGCTGCTGGGCAGCGACCAGAGCGGCACTGAAGTGCTCGCGCTGCTGCGGCCAGCCGGCCAGATCGTAGAGCAGGTCATGCTCGTCGGCCTGGCTGAACAGGCTGACAAGGCTCAAGGCAACGGCAATCAGGACGCGCATGGCAACTCCCGTGGAACAGGGGCGTATTGTCACGGTGGGGCATCCAGCTTGTCGAGGCGCTAGCGGCGCCCATGGCCGAACAATTGCATTGCACCGACGAACAGTGGTTTTGTCCGCTGCCGGCGGGATTGGTTCAGTCGGGCATTGCCTGGCCCCGGCTGCGCTCCCTAGAATGCTCCATGACCGAGCACAGCACCCACCACCCCCTCATCGAACACATCCTCGACGACCTGGCCAGCCAGGGCTGGTCGCAGCAGGCACTTGCCCTGCCCGCGGAGCTGAGTCGCGCGCTGGCCGACGAATGCCGCCACCGCCACAGCGCCGGCGCCCTGGCCCCGGCCTCCGTCGGCCGGGGTGGCGGACAGGTGATCGACGAGGGCATTCGCGGCGACCACATCCAGTGGCTCAACGCCGGCGAGTCCGCCAGCATCGACAGCTACCTGGCCCTGCTCGACGAACTGCGCGAACGACTCAACCGCGAGCTGTTCCTCGGCCTGGAAGACTACGAGTGCCACTTCGCCCTCTACCCGCCGGGCAGCTTCTACCGCCGCCATCTGGATCGCTTCCGCGACGACGACCGGCGCACGGTGACTACGGTGTTCTACCTCAATGACGACTGGCGCCCCGAGCACGGCGGCGCCCTGCGCATCGAGCTGGCCGACGGCCGCGAGCACGACGTGCTGCCCGCCGCCGGCACCCTGGTGGTGTTCATGTCGGGCGACTTCCCCCACGAGGTGCTGGCGGCCAGCCGCGAGCGCCTGTCGCTCACCGGCTGGTACCGCCGCCGCGGCAACGGGCCGCTGTAGCGGGCGGTCGACTGGAACCTTGCCTGCCTCCGGCTAGTCTGTACTGGACTTTCCCACGCACAAGGAACCTTGCGATGAAAACCCTGCTCGCCGCCTGCGGCCTGCTCGCCACCGTCACTCTGGCTACCCCGGCCCTGGCCGAAACCCCGCGCACCCCGGCCCCGGAAGGCGCCAGCGTGTACTTCATCGCGCCGGCCAACGGCGCCAGCGTCACCGGCCCGGTCAACGTGCGCTTCGGCCTCAAGGGCATGGGCGTGGCCCCGGCCGGCACCGATGTCCCGGCCACCGGCCATCACCACCTGCTGGTGGATGTCGCCGAACTGCCGGGCCTAGATGCGCCGCTACCCGCCACCGACAACATCCGCCACTTCGGCAAGGGCCAGACCGAGACGGAGCTGACCCTGCCACCGGGCAAGCACACCCTGCAGCTGCTGCTCGGCGACCAGAACCACGTCCCGCACCAGCCGCCGGTGCTGTCGGAGAAGATCACCATCA
The DNA here is from genome assembly GCF_900109175.1 of Pseudomonas linyingensis. Taxonomy (GTDB): domain Bacteria; phylum Pseudomonadota; class Gammaproteobacteria; order Pseudomonadales; family Pseudomonadaceae; genus Geopseudomonas; species Geopseudomonas linyingensis. The sequence continues at coordinate 268,156 of NZ_FNZE01000004.1, forward strand.
CCGTCAAGTGAGGGGTTGAAACGAAGAAGGGAGGCCGAGGCCTCCCTTCTTCATCGCGGCAGAACGCTTAGAACAGCACGCGGCAACGGATGGTGCCGTTGACTTCCTGCAGCTTCTCCAGCGCCAGATCGGAGTATTCCTTGTCGACGTCGACCACCACGTAGCCGACCTTCTCGTTGGTCTGCAGGAACTGGCCGGCGATGTTGATGCCGTTCTCGGCGAGCACCTTGTTGATCTCGCTCATCACCCCCGGGACGTTCTGGTGGATGTGCAGCAGGCGGTGCTTGCCCGGGTGCGACGGCAGGGCGACTTCCGGGAAGTTCACGGAGGACACCGAGGTGCCGTTGTCGCTGTACTTGACCAGCTTCTCGGCCACTTCCAGGCCGATGTTGGCCTGCGCCTCGGCGGTGGAGCCACCGATGTGCGGGGTGAGGATCACGCGATCCAGGCCACGCAGCGGGCTGACGAACTCCTCGTCGTTGGACTTGGGCTCGACCGGGAACACGTCGATGGCGGCGCCGATCAGGTGCTCGTCCTTGATCGCCTCGGCCAGGTGGTCCAGCTCGACCACGGTGCCGCGGGCGGCGTTGATCAGGATGCCGCCCTTCTTCATGGCGCGGATTTCCTTCTCGCCGATCATCCACTGGGTGGACGGCAGCTCCGGCACGTGCAGGGAGACGATGTCGCACATGCCAAGCAGCTCGTGCAGATTGCCGATCTGGGTGGCGTTGCCGATCGGCAGCTTGGTCACCACGTCGTAGAAGAACACCTGCATGCCGAGGGCCTCGGCCAGCACGGAAAGCTGGGTGCCGATGGAGCCGTAGCCGACGATGCCCAGGCGCTTGCCGCGGATCTCGAAGGAGTTGGCGGCGCTCTTGATCCAGCCACCACGATGGCAGGAAGCGTTCTTCTCCGGGATGCCGCGCAGCAGCAGGATGGCCTCGGCCAGCACCAGTTCGGCCACCGAGCGGGTGTTGGAGTACGGGGCGTTGAACACCGCGATGCCGCGCTCGCGGGCGGCGTTCAGGTCGACCTGGTTGGTGCCGATGCAGAAGCAGCCGACGGCGACCAGCTTCTTGGCGCAGTCGAAGACTTCCTCGGTCAGCTGGGTACGCGAACGGATGCCGATGAAGTGAGCGTCGGCGATCTTTTCCTTCAGCTCGTCACCCGACAGCGCGCCCTTCAGGTACTCGATGTTGGTGTAGCCAGCGGCCTTCAGGGTGTCCACGGCGTTCTGGTGGACACCTTCGAGAAGAAGGAACTTGATCTTGCTCTTGTCGAGAGAGGTCGTCTTGCTCATCTGCGTAAACCTGTTGTCCCGGGGAAATTGGCTGGGCGGTGGACAGCGCGGGCTGGCCGACCCGCGAGTCGGCGGCGGGCGCGATTGGCGGGGTGCATATGCTAACATAGCGCCCCCGCGAAGCGCCCATCCCCGAGCATGAAGCCTGCTCAGGGTGACCATGAACTGGCCGAGATTTCCGCAGATGACCCAAGCTGCCCTGATCGATGAACTGAAGACCCTGGTCGAACCCGGCAAGGTGCTCACCGATGCCTCTTCCCTGGACGCCTACGGCAAGGACTGGACCAAGCAGTTCGAGCCCAATCCGCTGGCCATCGCCTTCCCGAAGTCCATCGAGGAAGTGCAGGCCATCGTGCGCTGGGCCAACGAGCGCCAGGTTGCCCTGGTACCCTCGGGCGGCCGTACCGGCCTGTCCGCCGCCGCCGTCGCCGCCCACGGCGAAGTGGTCGTGTCCTTCGACTACATGAACAAGATTCTCGAGTTCAACGCCTTCGACCGCACTGCGCGCTGCCAGGCCGGCGTGATCACCGAGCAGCTGCAGAACTTCGCCGAGGAGCAGGGCCTCTACTACCCGGTGGACTTCGCCTCGGCCGGCTCCAGCCAGATCGGCGGCAACATCGGCACCAACGCCGGTGGCATCAAGGTGATCCGCTACGGCATGACCCGCAACTGGGTCGCCGGCCTCAAGGTGGTCACCGGCAAGGGCGAGATCCTCGAGCTGAACCGCGACCTGATCAAGAACGCCACCGGCTACGACCTGCGCCAGCTGTTCATCGGTGCCGAAGGCACCCTGGGCTTCGTGGTCGAGGCCACCATGCGCCTCGAGCGCGCGCCGAAGAACCTCACCGCCATGGTGCTCGGCGCGCCGGACCTGGACTCGATCATGCCGGTGCTGCACGCCTTCCAAGGCAAGCTCGACCTGACCGCCTTCGAGTTCTTCTCCGACAAGGCGCTGGCCAAGGTGCTGGCCCGCGGCGACGTGCCGGCGCCGTTCGAGACCGACTGCCCGTACTACGCGCTGCTCGAGTTCGAGGCCAGCAGCGAGGAAGTCAGCAACGCCGCACTGGAGCTGTTCGAGCACTGCGTCGAGCAGGGCTGGGTGCTGGACGGCGTGATGAGCCAGAGCGAGCAGCAGCTGCAGAACCTGTGGAAGCTGCGCGAGTACATCTCCGAGACCATCTCGCACTGGACCCCGTACAAGAACGACGTGTCGGTCACCGTCTCCAGGGTGCCGGCCTTCCTCAAGGAAATCGACGCCATCGTCGGCGAACACTACCCGGACTTCGAGATTGTCTGGTTCGGCCACATCGGCGACGGCAACCTGCACCTGAACATCCTCAAGCCGGATGCCATGGCCAAGGACGAGTTCTTCGCCAAGTGCGCTACCGTCAACAAGTGGGTGTTCGAGACCGTCGACAAGTACCACGGCTCGATCAGCGCCGAGCATGGCGTGGGCATGACCAAGCGCGACTATCTGGGCTACAGCCGCTCGCCGGAAGAAATCGCCTGCATGAAGGCGATCAAGGCGGTGTTCGACCCCAACGGCATCATGAACCCCGGCAAGATCTTTTCGGCCTGATTCGCGTAGGGTGGAAAACCGCGCAGCGTTTTCCACCTTGAGCCGCGAATGGTGGAAAACGGCCCCGGCCTTTTTCCACCCTACGGATTATCAGGAGTCAGCATGAGCTACCAGCACCAGTACGTCGACGGCACCCCCATCCACTTCCCGCTGGGCAAGGTGGTGTGCGTCGGGCGCAACTACGCCGAACACGCCAAGGAACTGAACAACCCGATCCCGAGCGAGCCGCTGCTGTTCATCAAGCCAGCCAGCGCGGTGGTGCCGCTGGAAGACGGCTTCGCCATCCCACAGGATCGCGGCGGCGTGCACTATGAAGCGGAGATCGCCGTACTGATCGGCAAGCCGCTGTCGACCCGCCCGGACGACGAGGAAATCCGCGACGCCATCAGCGGCTTCGGCGTCGCCCTCGACCTCACCCTGCGCGACGTGCAGGCCCGACTCAAGGACAAGGGCCATCCGTGGGAAATCGCCAAATCCTTCGACGGCGCCTGCCCGCTGTCGCCGTTCGTACCCGGCGATGCGGTCGAGGACCTGGCCGACATCGGTGTGCGCCTGACCCTCAACGGCGAATTGCGCCAGGACGGCAACAGCCGCGACATGCTGACGCCGATCCTCGCGCTGATCCGCCACATCAGCGGCCACTTCTCCCTGCAAGCGGGCGACGTGGTGCTCACCGGCACCCCGGCCGGCGTCGGCAGCCTGGCCTGCGGCGACCAGCTGGTGGTCGAACTGCCCGAACTGTGCCGCTTCGAGACCCGCGTGCTCTGAGCCCTCCTGCGCCGGGGCAACCGCCCCGGCGCGGTCATTTCCGGCAATGATTTTTCAGCTTGCCTTAAGCAAGCTCTGGCATGCTGTCGCATCCGACTCAACGGAGTGCGTCACCCCATGCCCGCCCACGCCAAGCGCCCGTCGCGCCTCCACCGCCTGCTGTCGGCCGTCCTGCTGCTGGGCCTCCTCGCCCTGTTGACCATCGGCCAGCGCCTGCACTGGGACGACCAGTTGCGCCTGCTCTGGGAGGAGCAGTCGGTGGACGAGCAGACCCGCGCCGCCGGCATCTGGCTGCCGGACTACCGCCTGGCGCTGGAAACCACCCTGGCCGGCCTCGAGGAGGACGAAACCTCCGGCCTGACCTGGAACCCGCTGACCGGCACCCTATTCACCGTCACCGGGCAAAACCCGCAGCTGGTGGAGTTCACGCCAAGCGGGGTGATCCTGCGGCGCATCCGCCTCGACGGCTTTGCCGATCCGGAAGCGGTGGAAGCCCTGGGTGACGGCCGTCTGGCGATCGTCGACGAGCGCCGCCATCTGCTCGCGGTGTTCCACCTCGAGCCGGGCGTGGAGCACCTCGACCTGGCCAACTTGGCCAGCTACGACCTCGGCTTTGCCGCCGCCGGCAACAAGGGCTTCGAGGGCCTGGCCTGGAATCCGCAGACCCACCGCCTGCTGCTGGCCAAGGAGCGCGATCCGCAGGGGCTGTTCAGCCTGCCTTTCCCCGGCGAGGACGGCACCGCCGGCACCCTCGAGGCGCTGCCCGAGCAGCCGCTGCTGGTCCGCGACCTGTCTTCGGTGGCCATCGACCCGCGCAGCGGCCACACCCTGCTGCTCTCCGACGAATCGCGCCTGCTGGTGGAGCTCGACCTAGCGGGCAAGCCGCGCAGCTTCATCAGCCTGTTCGGCGGCCTCAACGGCCTGGTGCGCGGCATCGCGCAGGCCGAAGGCGTGGCGATGGATGCCGCCGGCAACATCTACGTGGTCGGCGAACCCAACCGCTTCTACGTGTTCAGCCGCCAGCCGGACAGCACGCGCCCGGGCACTGCGCCATAGGTTGCAGGACGCAGAGCACTGCTCAGCCTGTCGTCAGGGTCTCGTCCACCAGCGTCGCCTCCGGCGCGTGCTTCCTTACCGACTCCATGCCCTGGTTGCAGCTGGCGGCACTGGCATACAGCTGGCTCTGGCCGACCACCTGGCCGTTGGTGGCCTTGAGCACGAAATACGGCCGCCCGTCCTTGGCGGTCATCGGCTCAAAAGCACCTTCGCGCGCCGCGTTCCTGCGCACCGAGTCGATGCCGTTGAGCGCCGAGTCCTTGGACTTGTAGTGCTCGCTGGCCAGGATCACCTGACCGTTGCTGGCTTCCAGATTGAAGTGGAACTGGCCGTTGCTGCCCTTCTTCAGGCGAAACTTGCCGGACATGGTCTGCTTCCTCGGCTGGCGGATTGCTCACCGCTAAAGCTAGACGCTATCAACGCAGGCTGCCGCTATCCTTGCGCGAATATCTACAACGCAGGCGAGCGAATCGGCGGGCGGAACGAACAGCGCCGGCCGGCGTGACGCGCCTGCGGCTCATGCCGCTGGGCGGACAGCGGGATCAGGAGGGTATCAGCAATACCGGACTGAGCGTTTGCCGGCAGAGATCCTCCAGCAGGCTGTCGTGGTACTGCTGGCCGATGGTGCCGGCGCGCATGCCGAAAATGATCAAGGGCGCCTCGATCTCGCGGGCGACCCGGCAGATCTCGGCCACCGGATTGCCAGTCACGCTGTCGATCGTGACGTCCGCATGGCTGGCAGCCAGTGCATTCAGGTCCTCCATTTCCGACAGCGTGGGTTGCTGATCCGGGCGCTGGATGAGCATCACCCGCCCCTTGCGCGTCCCCAGCAGTCCGGCGAAGCAGGTGCGGGCCCCGCTCGAGAGCGGTGAATTGTCGGTGACCAGCAGCAGGGGGGCGCTCTCGTTGGTGGCGCCCATATCGAAGGGCACGACCAACAGCGGTGGCGTGCTCAGGCGCACCAGATTCAGCGCCACGTTGCCCATGATCAGATCCCGCCCGCGGGAATGGCTGCGGTTGGCGACCACGATCAGATCGGCCTGCTGGCGGGTTGCGACCTCCAAGATGGCCGTGGCCGCAAAGCCCGAGGCGAGCCGGGAATGCACCTCGATCCCCAGCCCCGCCTGCACGTCACGCGCTACCTGTTCCAGGCGGACACCGCTGGCGGCGTCGGTGAAGTCCCGGTGCGTCCACTGGCGAGGCTCGTCCACATGCACCAGTGTCAGCTGCTGGATGCCCAGCAAAGAAGTCATGCGCTTGAGCTGGGCCTGCACCTGATCCCAGCCAGCCGAAAAATCGATACCCGCGACGCAATGCCTGAACATGGAACGTACCTCCGGCCTGCAGTTTCTGCCTGAGTTGATCGGTCACATCGTTCAAGAATAGCCTGCAGCGTCCTGTTCCGCCCCTACCCTGCAGTGCCGGCCCGGTCGAGGGCCCTGATATCCGCGGCCGAGGAGGAAACGAGAGCAACGAAAAACACCGGCCTGCAGGATGCAGGGCCGGCGTTGCGGGCAATACGCAGGTCAGCGGGTCAGGCTGCGCACACCCTCGGCGGTACCGAGCAGCAGCAGGTCGGCCGGGCGGGCGGCGAACAGGCCATTGGTGACCACGCCGACGATGTTGTTGATACGCTGTTCCAGGGCCACCGCGTCGCCGATCAGCAGGTTGTGCACGTCGAGGATGAGGTTGCCGTTGTCGGTGACGAAGCCTTCGCGGTACTCGGGGTCGCCGCCCAGCTTGACCAGTTCGCGGGCCACATGGCTGCGCGCCATCGGCACCACTTCCACCGGCAGCGGGTAGGCACCGAGGCGCTCGACCAGCTTGCTGCCGTCGGCGATGCAGATGAAGGTCTTGGCCACCGCCGCGACGATCTTCTCGCGGGTCAGCGCGCCACCGCCGCCCTTGATCAGCTCGAGGTTGGCATTGGTCTCGTCGGCGCCGTCGACGTAGAACTCCAGTTCGGCAACGCTGTTGAGGTCGTACACCGGGATGCCGTGGCTCTTCAGCCGCGCGGCGGTGGCCTCGGAGCTGGCCACCGCGCCATCGAAGTCCTGGCGGATCTTGGCCAGCGCGTCGATGAAGCAGTTGGCGGTGGAGCCGGTGCCAACACCGATGATGCTGCGCGACTCGAGGCGCGGGTGGATGTGGTCGACGGCGGCCTGGGCCACCGCCTGCTTGAGCTGATCCTGATTCATGACGGCTTCCGCAAGGAGGAAAAAATCGCCGCGCATTATAACGCCAAGCCGGCGCTCAGCGGCCGGGCGGTTGGCCGACCATCGGTCGCAGGAGTAGACTCGGTCCATTCTGCCCATTCCGCCTGCGGCCTCTCCGATGCTCGAACAGTACGTCAAGAAGATCCTCACTTCGCCCGTCTACGACGTGGCGGTGGAAACTCCCCTGCAACCGGCGCGCAGCCTCTCCGAACGGCTGAACAACCAGGTCCTGCTCAAGCGCGAGGACCTGCAGCCGGTGTTCTCCTTCAAGATCCGCGGCGCCTACAACAAGGTCGCCCAGCTCAGCGAGGAAGAGAAGGCGCGCGGGGTAATCGCCGCCTCCGCCGGCAATCACGCCCAGGGCCTGGCGCTGAGCGCGAAGAAGCTCGGCATCAAGGCGGTCATCGTCATGCCACGCAGTACCCCGGACATCAAGGTGCAGGCGGTGCGTGCCCGCGGCGCGCGGGTGGTGCTGCACGGCGATGCCTTCCCCGAGGCGCTGGCCCACTGCCTCAAGCTGGTCGAGGAGAAGGGCTACACCTTCGTGCATCCCTACGACGACCCGGAGGTGATCGCCGGGCAAGGCACCATCGCCATGGAGATTCTCCGCCAGCAGCCGGGCCGCCTCGACGCGATCTTCGTGCCGGTCGGCGGCGGCGGGCTGATCGCCGGCATCGCCGCCTATGTGAAGTACCTGCGCCCGGACATCAGGGTGATCGGCGTCGAGCCGGAGGAGTCCGACTGCCTGCGCGCGGCCATGGCCGCCGGCGAGCGGGTGGTGCTCAGCCAGGTGGGGCTGTTCGCCGATGGCGTGGCGGTGGCGCAGATCGGCGCCGAAACCTTCCGTATCTGTCGCGAACACGTCGACGAGGTGGTCACCGTCAGCACCGACGAGATCTGTGCGGCGATGAAGGACATCTACGACGACACCCGCTCGATCACCGAGCCGGCCGGCGCCCTCGGCGTGGCCGGGATCAAGCGCTACGTGCAGCGCGAGGGCATCAGCGGGCAGACCCTGGTGGCCATCGACTCCGGCGCCAACGTCAACTTCGACCGCCTGCGCTACGTCGCCGAACGCGCCGAGCTGGGCGAGCAGCGCGAGGCGATCATCGCGGTGACCATCCCGGAACAGCCTGGCAGCTTCAAGGCCTTCTGCCAGGCCATCGGCAAGCGCGCGATCACCGAGTTCAACTACCGCTACAACAACCCGGGTGAAGCGCACATCTTCGTCGGCGTGCAGACCCACCCAGAAACCGACCCGCGCGAGCAGTTGGTGGAAATGCTCCGCGAGCAGGGCTTCCCGGTCCTCGACCTGACCGACAGCGAGCTGGCCAAGCTGCACATCCGCCACATGGTCGGCGGCCACGCGCCCGGTGCGGACAACGAGCGGGTATTCCGTTTCGAGTTCCCCGAGCGTCCCGGCGCGCTGTTCAACTTCCTCAACAAGCTGGGCGGGCGCTGGAACATCTCTATGTTCCACTACCGCAACCACGGCGCCGCCGATGGCCGCGTGCTGGTCGGCCTGCAGGTGCCGGAGGACGACCTGGTCCTGCTCGGCGAGGCGCTGGACGGCATCGGCTACCCGTACTGGTGCGCCAGCGACGACCCGGCCTACAAGCTGTTCCTCGGCTGAGCCGGGCCGATCACAGGGAGGTGATCGCCATGCTCCACCCACTCACCCCGCCAACCCGGAGGACGCGCTGATGCGCATCCTGCTGGTCGGCGCCGGCGGCTTCATCGGCCGCCACCTGCACCCCGCACTCCTCGCCGCCGGGCACCAGGTCGTCGCCACGGCGCGCCAGCCTGATCCGGCCGCCAGCGGCGACTGGTTGGCGCTGGATCTGGCCGCACTGGCCCGCGATCCGCACGCGTTCGCCTGGCCCGCAGGTATCGAGCTGGTGATCAACGCCGCCGGCCTGCTCTCCACCAACCGCTCGCAGCTGGAGGAGGTGCAGCATCTAGGCGCCTGTGCCCTGTTCGAGCTGGCCGCCGCCCGTGGCGCAGGGGTGCTGCAGATCTCCGCGCTCGGCGCCGAGGACGGCCCGGACACCGACTTTCTCGCCAGCAAGGCCGCTGCCGAACGCCACCTGCTGGCCCTCGGCATTCCTGCGGTGGTGCTGCGCCCCTCGCTGGTGCTCGGCCCCGGCGCGGCCAGCAGCCGCTGGCTGCTGCGCCTGTCGCCGTGGCCATGGACGCCGCTGTTGGACAACCGTGCACGCCTGCAGCCGCTGCACATCGACGACCTGTGCGCCGCGGTGCTCGCCCTGCTCGCCCGCTGGCCGGCGCAGCCGTGCAGCCTGGCGCTGGTCGGCCCCGAGGCCATGACCCAGGGCCAGCTGCTCGACCGCCTGCGTGGCGCCCAGGGCTGGGGCGCGGGGCGCTACTCGACGCTGCCGCGTCCGCTGGCCGCCCTCGGTGCCTGGCTGGGCGAGCGCGCTGGATGGCGCGCACTCAACCGCCAGACCCTGCGACTGGTCCGCCGTGACAACCTCGCCTCGCCCGAGCCACTGGCCGCGGCCTGCGGCCACCGCTGCCTGCCGCTGACGGCTCGCCTGCACGACTGGCCGCAGGCGGCGGACAGCGCCGGCCTGATCGTGCAGCCGCTGCTGCTGGCGCTGCTGGTAGTGGTCTGGCTGGGCACCGCGCTGGCCTGTCTCGGCCCCGGCTTCGACTGGAGCCTGCGCATCCTTGCCGAGGCCGAGATCGACGGCTGGCCGGCACGCCTGGCGGTGATCGCCGGCGCACTGCTCGACGCCGCGCTCGGCATCGGCCTGCTGCGTGCTCGCTGGCGGGTGCGGGCGCTGCAGGCGCAGATCGTCCTGATGCTCGGCTATACGGCGCTGATCAGCATCCTGCTGCCGCACTACTGGTTCGATCCCCTGCAGGGCATCGGCAAGAATCTGGTGCTGCTGCCGGTCAGCCTCTGGCTGCTGTGGCTGCAGCCACTCCCCGGAAGGACCCGGCCATGACCCTCTACCTGCTGCTCAAGACCCTGCACATCCTCTCCTCGACCCTGCTGTTCGGCACCGGCCTCGGCTCGGCCTACTACGCCTGGCGGGCCTGGAAGAGCGCCCAGGTGACAACCATCGCCACCACCTTCCGTCACCTGGTCAGTGCCGACTGGCTGTTCACCACCCCGACCGCGGTCATCCAGCCGCTGAGCGGCCTGGCCATGGTCCACCTGGCCGGCTGGCCACTGAGCCAGAGCTGGCTGCTGGTCACTCTCATCCTCTACGGGCTGGCCGGGCTGTGCTGGCTGCCGGTGGTGTGGCTGCAGATCCGCGTGCGCGACCTGGCGGTGCAGGCCGAACGCGATGGCACGCCGCTGCCGGCCATCGCCGGGCGCTACATGGCCTGGTGGCTCGCCCTCGGCTGGCCGGCGTTCAGCGCCTTCGTGGTGATCTTCGCTTTGATGGTGGTCAAGCCGGCCTGAAGCCAGACTCATGGCCTGCAAACGACGACGGCGCCCATCGGCGCCGTCGTCGTAGATGCTACGGGCAACGCTCAGCGCAGCGAGAGCACCGGCCAGCTGCGCGCCTCGGCGATGGCGCGCAGCTCCGCACAGGGGTCGACCGCCACCGGGCGATCAACCAACTCGAGCAGCGGCAGGTCATTGCGCGAGTCGCTGTAGAAGGTGCTGCCCTCGAGGTTCAGGTCGTTCTCCAGCAGCCAGCGCTCCAGGCGGGTCACCTTGCCCTCGCGGAAGCAGGGGATGTCGGTGGTGCGCCCGGTGTACTGGTCGCCCTGCATCTCGCACTCGGTGGCCAGCAGGGTGTCGACGCCCAGGCGCGCGGCGATCGGCCCGGTGACGAAGCGATTGGTGGCGGTGATGATCACCAGCTTGTCGCCGGCGGCGCGGTGCTCGGCGAGCAGCGCCTCGCCCTTGGCGAGGATGATCGGCTCGATGCACTCGGCCATGAACTCGCCATGCCAGGCGTCCAGCTGGGCCTTGTCGTACTGGCCGAGCACCGCCAGGCAGAAGTTCAGGTAGGCGGCGATGTCCAGGCGCCCGGCCAGGTAGTCCTCGTAGTACTCGTCGTTGCGCGCCTTGTAGACGGCTTCGTCGAGGATGCCGCGCCGACACAGCCAGTCGCCCCAGGCGTGATCGCTGTCACCGGCCAGCAGGGTATTGTCGAGATCGAATAGCGCCAGACGCACGGATAGGCTCTCTCAGGCAGTCAATGGAAGTGGCAAGCGTACCCCGTTTCGCTTGGCCTGCCCATGCACCGGGCTATCCGCATTGCCGCTGTGACGGGCTTTGTGGAACAATCCGGGCATATCTGTTTTGAGGTACCTGCCGTGATCGATCCCGATGGTTTCCGACCCAATGTCGGCATCATCCTGGCCAATGAGGTCGGCCAGGTGATGTGGGCACGGCGCATCAATCAGGACGCCTGGCAGTTCCCCCAGGGCGGGATCAACCCGCAGGAATCGCCGGAAGATGCGCTGTTTCGCGAATTGAACGAAGAAGTCGGCCTCGAGCCCGAGGATGTGCGCATTCTCGCCTGCACGCGTGGCTGGTTGCGCTATCGTTTGCCGCAACGCCTGGTGCGTACCCACAGCCAGCCGCTGTGCATCGGCCAGAAGCAGAAGTGGTTCCTGCTGCGCCTGACCGGCGACGAGCAGCGGGTGCGCATGGACCTGACCGCCAAGCCGGAGTTCGACGGCTGGCGCTGGGTCAGTTACTGGTACCCTCTGGGCCAGGTGGTGTCCTTCAAGCGCGAGGTTTACCGCCGCGCCCTGAGGGAACTGGCCCCGCGCCTGCCGATCCGCGACTGACCACCCAACAGACTGCACCCGACCGACCTATAGGAGCGCCGCCCCTTTGACCATGCTCCACACGCTGCGCAAGATCATCCAGGAGGTCAACTCCGCCCGGGATCTGGACACCGCCCTGACGATCATCGTCGAGCGCGTGCGCGCGGCCATGGGTACCCAGGTCTGCTCGGTCTACCTGCTCGACCCGCAGAGCAACCGCTTCGTGCTGATGGCCACCGAGGGCCTCAACAAGGGCTCCATCGGCCAGGTCAGCATGGCGCCCAGCGAGGGTCTTGTCGGCCTGGTCGGCACCCGCGAGGAGCCGCTCAACCTCGAGGACGCTTCCAGTCACCCGCGCTTCCGCTACTTCGCCGAGACCGGCGAGGAGCGTTACGCCTCCTTCCTCGGCGCACCGATCATCCACCACCGTCGGGTGATGGGCGTGCTGGTGGTGCAGCAGAAGGAGCGTCGCCAGTTCGACGAGGGCGAGGAAGCCTTCCTGGTGACCATGAGCGCCCAGCTCGCCGGGGTCATCGCCCACGCCGAGGCCACCGGCTCGATCCGCGGCCTTGGCAAGCAGGGCAAGGCCACGCCGGACACCCGCTTCATCGGCGTGCCCGGCTCGCCCGGCGTGGCCCTGGGCACCGGCGTGGTGGTGCTGCCGCCGGCCGACCTTGACGTGGTGCCGGACCGCGCGATCGACGATATCGATGGCGAGATCGCCTACTTCTACAACGCCCTCGAGGCGGTACGCGCCGACATCCATGCGCTGTCCGCGCGCCTGGCCAGCCAGCTGCGCCAGGAAGAACGCGCGCTGTTCGACGTCTACCTGATGATGCTCGACGACGCCTCGATCGGCGGCGAAGTGGTCAAGGTGATCGAGACCGGCCAGTGGGCCCAGGGTGCCCTGCGCCAGGTGGTCAACGGCCACGTGCAGCGCTTCGAGCTGATGGACGACGCCTACCTCAGCGAGCGCGCTTCGGACGTGCGCGACATCGGCCGGCGCCTGCTCGCCTGCCTGCAGCAGGCCCGCCAGCAGAAGCTGGTCTACCCGGACAACACCATCCTGGTCAGCGAGGAGCTGTCGCCGGCGATGCTCGGCGAGGTGCCGCCCGGCAAGCTGCTCGGCCTGGTCTCGGTGACCGGCTCGAGCAACTCCCACGTCGCCATTCTCGCCCGCGCCATGGGCATCCCCACGGTGATGGGCGCGGTCGACCTGCCCTACGCCATGCTCGACGGCATTGAGCTGATCGTCGACGGCTACCGCGGCGACGTGTTCACCAACCCCTCGCCCGGCCTGCGCCGCCAGTTCGCCGAGATCGCCGAGGAGGAGCGCCAGCTCAACCTCGGCCTCGACGCCCTGCGCGGCCTGCCCTGCGAGACCACCGACGGCCACCGCATGCCGCTGTGGGTCAACACCGGGCTGTTCGCCGATATCGCCCGCGCCCAGGAGCGCGGCGCCGAGGGCGTCGGCCTGTACCGCAGCGAAGTGCCGTTCATGACCAACGAGCGCTTCCCCAGCGAGAAGGAGCAGGTGGCGATCTACCGCACCCAGCTGCAGGCCTTCCATCCGCTGCCGGTGACCATGCGCACCCTCGACATCGGCGGCGACAAGGCGCTGTCGTACTTCCCTATCAAGGAAGACAACCCGTTCCTCGGCTGGCGCGGCATCCGCGTGACCCTCGACCATCCGGAAATCTTCCTGGTCCAGGCGCGCGCCATGCTCAAGGCCAGCGAGGGGCTCAACAACCTGCGCATCTTGCTGCCGATGATCAGCGGTCTGCCCGAGCTGGAAGAGGCGCAGCGCCTGCTGCACCGCGCCTGGAGCGAGGTGCGCGAGGAAGGCGTCGACGTGCCGATGCCGCCGGTCGGAGTGATGATCGAGATTCCCGCCGCGGTGTTCCAGACCCGCGAATTGGCCCGCCAGGTCGACTTCCTGTCGGTCGGTTCCAACGACCTGACCCAGTACCTACTCGCCGTGGACCGCAACAATCCGCGGGTGGCCAACCTCTACGACTACCTGCACCCGTCGATCCTCCAAGCCCTCAAGCGCGTGGTGAGCGACGCCCACCACGTCGGCAAGCCGGTGAGCATCTGCGGCGAGATGGCTGGCGATCCGGCGGCCGCCATGCTGTTGATGGCCATGGGCTTCGACTCGCTGTCGATGAACGCCACCAACCTGCCCAAGGTCAAGTGGCTGCTGCGCCAGGTGTCGCTGCAGCAGGCCAGCGAGCTGCTCGACCTGGTCATGACCCTCGACCACGCCCCGCTGATCCACAGCACCCTGCAGCTGCACCTGCGCAACCTCGGCCTGAGCCGCATGCTCAACCCGGGCAGCAGCGTGCAGAACTGAGCCGCGCCAGACCATCCCCGCAGCGCAGCCCTAGAGCCGCCGCCAGCCATCCGGTACCATGCCGCTTTGCGTGCGGGGAACGGTGATGGAGTTTGTTGTCTACCTGGTGCTGGGCGCCTTTGTCGGCGTGCTGGCCGGACTGTTCGGCGTGGGCGGTGGCATGATCATCGTCCCGGCGCTGATCTTCAGCTTCACCGCCATGGGCGTCGATCCCGCGGTGATGACCCACCTGGCGGTGGGCACCTCGCTGGCCACCATCGTCTTCACCTCGATCAACTCGGTGCGCGCCCACCACAAGCGCGGCGCGGTGAACTGGCCGGTGGTGCGCTGGATGACCCTCGGCCTGCTCGCCGGCGTCGGCCTCGGCAGCCTCACCGCCGCCAGTCTGCAGGGTGACATCCTGCAGAAGATCATCGGCACCTTCGCCATCTGCGTCGCCGCGCAGATGGCCTTCAACCTCCAGCCGAGAACCGCCCGCCCGCTGCCGGGCAAGGCCGGCCTGAGCGTCGCCGGCGGGGTGATCGGCTGGGCCTCGTCGATCTTCGGCATCGGCGGCGGCTCGCTGACCGTGCCCTTCCTCGCCTGGCGCAGCCTGACCATGCAGCAGGCGGTGGCCACCTCGGCAGCCTGCGGCATGCCGATCGCCCTGGCCGGCGCGCTGGGCTTCATGCTCACCGGCTGGAGCCAGCAGGCGCAGCTGCCGGCGTGGAGCGTCGGCTTCGTCTACCTGCCGGCGCTGGTCGGCATCGCCGCCACCTCGATGCTGTCCGCTCGCCTCGGCGTGCACCTGGCGCACCGGCTGCCGGCGCACATCCTCAAGCGCCTGTTCGCCCTGCTGATGCTCGGCGTCGGCCTGAACTTCCTGCTCTGACCCGAACTTCCCGTCCCGAGGAATCACCATGCTGGTTTTCCCGCACATCGACCCGGTGGCCATCGCCCTCGGCCCGCTGAAGATCCACTGGTACGGCCTGATGTACCTGGTCGGCATCGGCGGCGCCTGGCTGCTGGCCAGTCGTCGCCTGGCGCGCTTCGACGCCGCCTGGACCCGCGACACGCTGTCCGACCTGGTGTTCTGGGTGGCCTGCGGGGTGATCCTCGGCGGGCGCTTCGGCTACGTGGTGTTCTACAACTTCGAACAGTTCCTCGCCGATCCGCTGTGGCTGCTGCGCATCTGGGAAGGCGGCATGTCGTTCCACGGCGGCCTGCTCGGCGTGATGCTGGCGGTGTGGTGGTTCGGCCGGCGCACCGGCAAGAGCTTCTTCCAGCTGATGGACTTCATCGCCCCGCTGGTGCCGCTGGGCCTGGGCGCCGGACGGATCGGCAACTTCATCAACGCCGAACTGTGGGGCAAGCCGAGCGACCTGCCGTGGGCCATGGTCTTCCCGGCGTGGAGCGATCCCCAGCAGCTGGCGCGCCACCCCTCGCAGCTGTACCAGTTCGCCCTCGAGGGCGTGGCGCTGTTCGCCATCCTCTGGCTGTACTCGCGCAAGCCGCGCCCGACCATGGCGGTGTCCGGCCTGTTCGCCGCCTGCTACGGCGTGTTCCGCTTCCTGGTCGAATTCGTCCGCGTGCCCGACGCCCAGCTCGGCTACCTGGCCGGCGGCTGGCTGACCATGGGCCAGCTGCTCAGCCTGCCGATGATCCTCGGCGGCCTGGGGCTGATGGTTTACGCTTACCGCCGCGCCGCCCACTCCGCAGTTGCCCGATGAGAGCCGCCCGATGAAACAGTACCTCGACCTGATGCGCCTGGTGCGCGAGACCGGCACCTTCAAGGCCGACCGCACCGGCACCGGCACCTACAGCGTGTTCGGCCACCAGATGCGCTTCGACCTGGCTGCCGGCTTCCCGCTGGTCACCACCAAGAAGTGTCACCTGAAATCGATCATCCACGAGCTGCTGTGGTTCCTCCAGGGCGACACCAACATCAAGTACCTGCAGGATAACGGCGTGCGCATCTGGGACGAGTGGGCCGACGCCAACGGCGACCTCGGCCCGGTGTACGGCTACCAGTGGCGCAACTGGCCGGCGCCCAACGGCGAGTCGATCGACCAGATCGCCAAGCTGATCGCGATGATCAAGAGCAACCCCGATTCGCGCCGGTTGATCGTCTCGGCGTGGAACCCGGCACTGGTCGAGCAGATGGCTCTGCCGCCGTGCCATGCGCTGTTCCAGTTCTACGTCGCCGACGGCAAGCTTTCCTGCCAGCTGTACCAGCGCTCGGCCGACATCTTCCTCGGCGTGCCGTTCAACATCGCCAGCTACGCGCTGCTGACCCTGATGGTCGCCCAGGTCTGCGATCTGGCGCCGGGCGAGTTCATCTGGACCGGCGGCGACTGCCACCTGTACAGCAACCACCTGGAGCAGACCGACCTGCAGCTGTCGCGCCAGCCCCTGCCGCTGCCGACCATGAAGCTCAACCCGGAAGTGAAGGACCTGTTCGCCTTCCGCTTCGAGGACTTCGAACTGGTCGGCTACCAGGCCCACCCGCACATCAAGGCGGACGTCGCGGTCTGACACAGTCCCGGCCCGGCCCGGCGCCTCACGCCGCCGCCGCGCGACTGGCCGCCCAGTGGCGGCCCACCTGCCAGGCGCTGGCCAGCGCCAGCAACAGCAGGCAGGGCACGATCAGCAGCAGCGGGATCCACAGCGGAATCGACAGCAGGATGGAAACGTCGCCGTAGCGGAAGTTGTCCCAGGCCTGCAGGCTGGTGCGCCAGGCCAGCAGCAGCGCCGCCAGCAGGCACAATAGGTGGGCGAAGGCATCCAGTAGATGCTGCCCCCGCGCAGGCAGCTGCAGGGTGAAGGACTCGACGCGGATGTGCTTGCCGTGCAGTTCGCACAAGGGCAGAAAGGCGGCGACCGCCACCGCCATGCCGATCTCCATCAGCTCGATGTCGCCCTGCAGCGGGGCGGCAAACAGCTTGCGGCCGAGCAGCGAAGCCAGCGACAGGCCCATCAGCAGCAGCAGGATCAGCCCCCCGGCCAGCGCCAGGCCCTCGCAGCCCCACGCCAGCAGGCGCCCCACGACGCCGCTTGGCGCGTCGCTGCCGTCCGTGAAGGATGACGACTCGTTCATCGACGGTTACCGGCTTCCCGCACCGCGCAATCCACTGCCCGCCTGCCGGGCATGGCCAGTCGCGTGCATCGATCCAGTATGGACCCGCGCCGCCGCGGCCGTCGGCCTGGCCTGACTGACCACACGCCACAACCACAGCTCTCCATCACCCAACCCGCCGCGCCGGGGCACGGCGGGAGGGGCGTTACGCCACCAGCCGACTCAGAGGGCCAGCAGCCACAGGCAGATGCCGGGGAACAGCGCCAGCAGGACGATGCGCAGCAGGTCCGAGATCAGGAACGGCACCACGCCGCGGGCGGTTTCCATGAACGGCACATCGGCCGCGGCGCGCTGGACGATGAACAGGTTCATCCCCAGCGGCGGGGTGATCAGGCCGATCTCCACCACCATCAGCGCCAGGATGCCGAACCAGATCGACTTCGAGGACTCGTCCAGACCGAAGAAATCCAGGCCCATGATCATCGGATAGAAGATCGGGATGGTCAGCAGGATCATCGCCAGCGAGTCCATCACGCAACCGAGGATCAGGTAGGTCACCAGGATGGCGAGCAGTACCAGCATCGGCGCCATGCCGCTGTTCTTCACCCACTCGGCCAGTTCGGTGGGCATCTGGGTCAGCGCCAGACCGGAGTTGAGCAGGTCGGCGCCGAGCAGCACGAGGAAGATCATCGCGGTGGTTTCCGCGGTGCCGAGCAGGCTGGTGCGGATGCCTTCCCAGCGCATGCCGCCCTGGATCACCGCAAGGATGCCGCAGGCCGCGGCGCCGATCGAGGCTGCCTCGGTGGGGTTGGACCAGCCACCGTAGATGCCGACGATCACCACCACGAACACGCCGATCACCGGCAGCACATTGACGAAGGCCTTGAGGCGCTCGACCGTGCTGGCCTTGGCCTGCTCGTGGTCGTGACCGCCCTCGCGGCCGACCATGATGCGCAGCACGACCATGTAGCCGATGGCGGCGAGGATGCCGGGAATCACCGCGGCGACGAACAGCTTGGCGATCGACTCCTGGGTCAGCACCGCATAGATGATCAGCGGCACCGACGGCGGAATCAGGATGCCCAGGGTGCCGCCGGCCGCCACGGTGGCGGTGGCCAGGCGGCCGGAGTAGTTGTGCCGGCGCAGTTCCGGCAGGGCCACGTGGCTCATGGTCGCCGCCGTGGCCAGCGAGGAGCCGCAGATCGCGCCGAAGCCGGCGCAGGCACCGATCGCCGACATGCCCAGACCACCCTTCCAGTGGCCGACGAAGGCCGCCGCGCAGCGGAAGATCGAGCGCGACAGGCCGCCGTGGGTGGCGAACTGACCCATCAGCACGAACAGCGGAATCACCGCCAGGTCGTAGTTGGACAGCCGCGAGTAGGTCAGGTTGTTGAGGGTGAACAGCAGCGAGGAGAAATCACCGTCATTGACCGCCAGGAAGCAGGCCGCGCCGCCGATCAGCATGGTGATGCCGATGTGCACGCGCAGCACCAGCAGGGTCATGGTGATGGCCAGGGCAATCAGGCCGAGACTCAGACCGCTCATGAACGCACTCCCGGAGCAAGACAGATGAAGATCCGGTAGGCGCTGGCCAGCGCCAGCAGGATCAGGCTGGGCACGATCAGCAGCAGCGGAATCCACAGGGGGATCGACAGCAGGGTGGAGACGTCGCCGTACTCCAGGTTGTCGAACAGCTGCAGGCCGGTACGCCAGGCAAGGATCAGCGCGGCGAGCAGGCACAGCAGATGGCCACAGGCATCCAGACTGCGCTGCACGCCGGCGGACATCTTCATGGTGAAGGCGTCGACCTTGATGTGCGTGCCGCGCAGTTCGCACAGCGGCAGGAAGGTGGCGATCGCCACCGCCGCGCCCATCTCCATCAGCTCGATGTCACCGCGGATCGGGGTGGCGAACAGCTTGCGGCCGATGATCGAGATCAGCGACATGTTGATCAACGCCAGCAGCACCAGGCCACCGGCCAGGGCAAAGCCTTGGCAGGCCAGAAAAAGAACGCGGCCCAGAGGGCCGCGTTGCAGTTCCAGGCCGCCTTCGAAGGAAAGCGACTCGGACATGATGAATTACCGGGCCTGGGCCTGAGCCTGCTTCTGGGTCGCGGCGATCTCGCGCACACCCTGCAGCAGGACAGCGCCGTCGACGCCCTTGGCGGCGACTTCCTTGACCCAGTTCTGCGCCACCGGCTCGGCGGCCTTCTGCATGGCGGCGTAGTTTTCCGCACTGATGTTGACGATCTGCTCGGCCGGCGTGGCCTTGATCGCGCCTTCCATGTGCTGATCCCAGACGTCGCTGATCATGTTGTTGAGCGCCGGGCCGCTGTTGCGGTCGAGGATCTCCTGGAGGTCCTTGGGCAGGCTGGCGAACTTCTTCTCGTTCATCAGCATGGTCAGCACGGTACTGGTCAGCGACGGGGAACCGGCCGGCGGCTCGCTGTGGAAGCTGGTCACTTCGTCGACCTTGACGTCGCGGATGGTGCTCCAGGTGAACAGCACGCCGTCGATCACGCCCTTGGACAGCGACTCGGTCATCTGCGGCGGCGGCATGCTCACCGGCGCGGCGCCGAGGGCTTCGACCAGCAGCGCGGAGGCGCGGTGGGAGGCGCGCAGCTTCATGCCGGTGAGGTCGTCGAGGCTGTCGATCGCCTTGCTGCGGGTATGGAAGCCCATGCCGCCGTCGCCGTGCATGGCCAGCACCTTGTAGCCCTTGAAGTCTTCCTGGGCGTACTGCTGGTAGAACTTCCAGATAATCGGATCGCTGTTGCGCGCGCCGTAGGGCATCAGGAACGGCTGCTCGACCGCCTCGATGCGCGGGAACTTGCCCGGCGAGTAGGACGGCGCGGTCCAGACGATGTCGGCGACGCCGTTGCGCACCATGTCGGCCAGCTTGGCCGGGGTGCCGCCGAGCTGCATGGACGGATAGATCTGGCACTGCAGACGGCCGGCGGATTCTTCCTTCAGCTTCGCGCACCAGGGCTCGAACATCTCGCGCTGCTGATAGGAGGTGGACGGCAGGAAGTGGCCGAACTTGAGGGTGTAGGTCTCGGCGGCCTGGGCGGAGGCGGCGCAAGCAACGGCGGTGACCAGGGCGGCCAGCTTGAGGCGGATCATGGGGTGCTCCCGAATTATTCTTGTATCGGCTTGTTGGGCTTTGGGGGCTCTGGCTGCATGCGCTGCTGCCACAGGCAGTCAGGCAAAGCCGCACACGCCGAGCATACTCAAAAAGAGATACAGAGCAACAAGAAAAAAGTCTATTTGAGTATCCCTTTCGCTTATGGCCAGCGCCTCCAGGCAGGCCAGCCAGACCGCGGACAGCACGCAAACCGCCTTAAAACCGTTGCCGTAGAGCGATTTACGGGCAAAGTGCGGCCGCGCCGAGCGACCGCCAAGCGATACAAAAAATATAACCGGAAGCTGTTTAACGAATAAACAATCTGGGCGCGCGACCCGCCGCCGGCCGCGGGCAGGCCGCTAGCGCAGCCCGCCGAAGCGCCGCTGGAAGCTTTCGCCGGCCTCCGGCAGGGGGCCCTCGGCGGTTTCCAGCACCCGGCCCAGCCACTGTTCGGCCGGCGCGCAAATCAGCCGGTAGATGTTGCGGCACAGCTGGCGCGCGGCACGGCCCTCCCAGTCGCCGGGGAGCAGCTCGTCGGGCAGCTGCGGATCACGCAGCAGCAGCTTGCGGTATTCGTGGATCAACAGGGTGCGGGCGAGGAAGCAGTCCTGCGGATCGAGGTGCTCCTGCTCGCGCAGCGCCTGCCACAGCGGGCGGAACAGCTGGATGAACTCGCTGTAGTGGGAGCCGAGCACGTCGATCTTCCAGCTCTCCTTGACCTGCAGGCGCAGCGCGCGGGAGGCCAGCACCTCCTGGGTGGTGGTCTCGAACAGGATGGTGTCGTCCAGCGCCTCCAGCTCCTGCAGGGTCGCGGCCACATCGGCGCGGTCGCAGCGCGGGCTGGCCAGCACGGTCGGCGCCAGCGCGCCGAAGCCCTGCCACTCCAACTCCTCGCGCACCTGCTTGCGCTTGTTGGGCTCCAGCTGCGACAGCACCGCTAGGCACCAGGTGCCGTCCCAGGCCGGTACGTTGCTGCTGTAGATGCGCTTGAAGGCCTTCTCGAAGCGCCGCCGACCGGCGCCGGTCAGGCTGTAGTAGCTGCGCCGGCCGACCTTGTCGGCCTTCAGCCAGCCGTCCTTGGTCAGGCGGAACACCGAGGTGCGGATCAGCCGCTGGTTGATGCCCATCGGCTCGAGCAGCTGGATCAGGCTGCCCAGCCACACCGCGCCGCCATGGGGTTCGATGGCATCGCCATAGACGGTGACGATCAGCGAGCTGGCACGGATGGGCGTCTGTTCCTGGAAGCGCTGGATCAGATTGGCCAGAGGGGCGAGGGAAGTCATGGGAACTGGGAATGGCCGAAAAAACGCGACTATACCTAGGGGGTCGGGGCGAATGCTACCGCCCGACTGCATCGCTCGGACATTCCGGCGCCGAGCGGCACAGGAGGGTGCATGGCACAGGCAGACAAGCACTTGGCAGACACAACAATGCAGCGCCGCCCGCCTGCCGGCAGACTCCAAGTGGCCAATTCGTCGCGCCATCACCGCGGCCCAACAACTAGAACATGGAGCCATCCCATGCGAATAAGCCCCATCCTTGCCCGCACCGCACTGGCGCTCGGCGTCGTGCTGGCCGGCACCGCCCACGCCGAACTGCCGGTGGAGAAGGAAGGCCAGGTCACCCTGCCCTTCCCCCCGGAACCGCACCGCGCCTACGTCGTCGACGTCGAATTCGAGAACATGATCGCCACCCGCGTCACCGTGGTCGATCCGGACAACAAGCGCATGCTCGGCATGCTCAGCACCGGCGGCATGGCGCCGATGGTACCCGCACGCGACCAGAAGACCCTGTACACCGCCGACACCTACTGGTCGCGCTATACCCGCGGCACCCGCACCGACATGTTGACCGCCTGGGACAGCTCGACCCTGTCGCCGCTGTGGGAAGTGGAAATTCCGCCCAGGCGCGCCAACAGCATCACCGAGCGCTACGCGCTGAACACCAGTAGCGACGACCGCTTCGTCTACGTCTACAACTTCACCCCGTCCACCTCGGTCTCGGTGGTCGACATCAAGGCCCGCAAGCTGGCGAGCGAGATCGACATCAGCGGCTGCATCCTCAACTACCCGATCGGCACGCGGCGCTTCGCCTCGCTGTGCGGCAACGGCAGCCTGCAGGTGGTGACCCTCGACGACAACGGCAAGGAAGTCTCCCGTCACCAGACGCCGATGTTCGACCCGAACAAGGTCAAGATGGTCGAGCGCGCGGTAGCCAAGGGCGACACCTACTACTTCACCACCACCGAGGGAGTGATCCACCCGGTCGACTTCTCCGGCGAAAAGCCGAAGTTCCTGCCGACATGGTCGCTGGTCAGCGAAGAGGACAAGAAGGGTGGCTGGGCGCCCGGCGGCTGGCAGATGATGGCGCTGGCACCCAAACTCGATCGTCTGTACGTGCTGATGCACCCCGACCACAAGCCGCTTAACTGGGAAGACCCCACCACCATCGTGTGGGTCTACGACCTGAAGACCCAGAAGAAGATCGGCACCATGGAGGCGCCCGGCCTGATGTGGAGCATGCACGCCACCAACGACGACGCCCCGCTGCTGCTCGCCAGCACCGTCACCGGCGACCTTGAGGTGTTCGATCTGAAGAGCGGCAAGCACACCGGCACCGTGGAGAAGATCGCCAAGACGCCGACCCAGGTGCTGAGTCACTGAGGAGGTCACCATGCCACTGGATCCCATCCTGATTCACGCCTGCGCCCTGGCGCTGGCGGCGATCCTCGCCACGGCCGCCACCCACAAGCTGCGCGCGCCGCGCTGGTTCGTCGCGCAGCTGGAGGCCTACGCACTGCTGCCGCAGGGACTGCTCAAACCGGTCGCCCGCCTGCTGCCGCTGCTCGAAGGCGCCGTCGCCCTCGGTCTGCTGCTGCCGCTCAGCCGCAGCGCCGCGGCGCTGGCCGCCAGCGCGCTGATGCTGCTCTACGCCGGCGCCATCGCCGTCAACCTGTGGCGCGGCCGTCGCGACATCGACTGCGGCTGCGCCGGCCCCGGCGAAAGCCAGCCGCTACGCCCAGTGCTGCTGCTGCGCAACTCCGTGCTGCTAGGCCTCGCCCTGCTCGCCACCGCTACCCCGCTGGCGCGCGAGCTCGGCCTGTTCGACGGCTTCGTCGCCATTGCCGCCGCCGCGGTACTCCTGCTGCTCTACGCGGCGGTCGACGGTCTACTGACCAACGCCCCGCGCCTGCTCAAACTGACTGGAAGGTGAACCTTATGGAAGCCCTGATCGTTTCCAACATCCTGCTCTGGATACTGCTGATCGCCCTGGCCTTCGTGGTCATGGGCCTGGTGCGCCAGATCGGCGTGCTGCACGCCCGTATCGCGCCGGCTGGCGCGCTGATGCTCGACAAGGGCGTGACGGTCAACGAACCGGCCCCCCAGGTGACCGCCGCCGACCGCAACGGTCGCCCGGTGAACTTCGGCTACCCCGGCGACAAGGGCCAGCTGCTGTTCTTCCTCTCCCCCAGCTGCCCGGTGTGCAAGTCGCTGCTGCCGGCGATCAAGGCGGTGGCCAAGGAGCGTCCCGACCTCGAGGTGGTCTACGTCAGCGACGGCGATCCGGACGCCCAGGCGGCGCTGATCCGCGAGTTCAAGCTCGAGGACGCCCGCTACGTGGTCGGCCCGGAAGTCGGCATGACCTACCAGATCGGCAAGCTGCCCTACGCCGTGCTGATCGACCAGCCCGGCATCCTGCGCGCCAAGGGCCTGGTGAACTCCCGCGAGCATCTGGAAAGCCTGTTCGAGGCCGAACGCATGGGCATCGCCTCCTTGCAGGACTACCTGCACAGCCCCGATCACGCTCACGGCAACGCCGTGAAGATCCATCAATAACAAGGCCCGAGGAGACACCCCATGAAACTGCTGGATATCTTGTTCGAGCGCTCCGCGCGCCGGGTCGCAGACGTCACCTCGCGCCGTCAGGCCCTGTCCCGTCTCGGCTCCTGGCTGGTGGCCGGCGCCGCCCTGCCGCTGCTGCTGCCGATCGACCGCGCCTCCAAGGCACATGCCGGCGAGACCGGCAATCCCGGCGATCCGGGCGATCCGAACAGCTGCGACTACTGGCGCTACTGCTCGATGGACGGCTTCCAGTGCAGCTGCTGCGGCGGCACCGCGACCAGTTGCCCGCCCGGTGCCGAGGTATCCCAGGTGACCTGGATCGGCACCTGCCGCAACCCGGCCGACGGCAAGGACTACATCATTTCCTACAACGACTGCTGCGGTAAGCACGCCTGCGGCCGTTGCGCCTGCACCCGCAACGACAGCGAGGAGCCTATGTACCGGCCGTTCAACAACAACGACGTCAACTGGTGCCTCGGTGCCAAGTCCAACAGCGTCTACCACTGCACCATCTCGGTGATCCGAGGCGTCGCCCAGTGAAGGAGGGAACCGTCATGCGCCTGCTGATCCTCTCCGGACTGGCTGCCGTACTGGCGGCTCCACACGCTCTGGCCCGCGCCTTCCCCGATCCACACCAGAAACCGGCGCCGGGCAACGAGGCTGCGCAAACGCCGATCGCCGAGGCCGGCTACAGCACTGCGACCAACTACCAGTTGCAGTGCGCCGGCTGCCACCTGGGCAGCGGCGAGGGCGCACCGCGCAACGGCACGCCGCGGATGAGTGGCTTCGTCGGCAACTTCCTGCGCGTCGAGGGCGGTCGCGAGTTCCTGGTGCGCGTCCCGGGCGTCTCGCAGTCGGCGCTCAGCGACGGGCAGATCGCCGAGTTGCTCAACTGGATCCTCGATCCGCAGCACGGCATGGCCGGGGCCAGCACCCCGGCCGACTTCCGCCCCTACAGCGCCACGGAAGTCGCCGAGGTGCGCCACCACGCCATCCTCAACCGGCCCGGCGTCCGCGCCGGGCTGATTGCGCGGATGCGCGAACAGGGCATCGTCATCGAGGATGGCATGGGCACGCCGTAGCCGTTGCGGGAGGCACTGTGACAACGCTCGGGCCGGCTTATGCCGGCCCGAGTCTTTTGCAGCCCGAAATATTCTGCAGCAGCGCAACCCCCAAGTTCTGCTCTGCCGGCCGAACGCCCGATGAGCGAAGCACCGAATGGGGCATGTGGGAAGGACCAATCCCGGAGGACAGCGCCAGCAGAAGGATTGCGCCAGCACAGGGGCACAGGGGCACAGGGGCACAGGGGCACAGGGTGGGGAGTATCAGCAGGAATGGGGGGCGCGAGGAGAAGCGGTGCCGACAATCTGAGACCATCGGCACCGCGCGGGAGGGTCAGCGGGTGAACACCTGGGTGGTGGCGATCGCCATGTCACCGCCGGGCAGCTCGATCTTGCCGAGCGGCTCCAGGCTGTCGGCGTCGAACACCGCCAGGTCGTTGTAGGTGCCGCCCAGGTAGACCTTGCTGCCGGCCTTGTTGAAGGCGATGCAGTAGTAGGAGTGGTCGAGCTTGGCCGCCTTGAGCAGCTTCTGCTCCTTGATGTCGTACTTGGCCAGGCGGTTGAGCACGCCGAACATCTGGTTCGGGTCCTTCGGCGAGCGCATGCCGGTGAAGTAGATCTCGGTCAGCGGCGCGAAGTCCTGCACGGTCGGCTTGCCTGTCTTCAAGTCGATGCTGAAGTAGCCGTAGACGTAGTCGGCGGTCGCCGGATCCTGCTTGCCGTCCTTGAACTTGGCCGCGGTGTAGAGCAGCGAGAAGTCGCGCCGGTAGGTCTGCTGGTTCCAGGCGTAGAGCACGTCCGGCGGGCTATACAGCGGGCGCTGCCAGTTGCGGCTGGCCAGCGCCACATCGTATTTCCCGGTCTGCACGTCGAGCTTGTAGATGTCGGCGCCGGCCATGTACAGGCTGCCGTCGTCGCCGGCCTGCATGATCGAGATCTGCCGCGGCACCTCGAAGCTGCGCAGCGGCTTGGCGTCCAGGCCGGCGTCGGTGGCGTAGACCTGCAGGCGCGGCGCCTTGACCACGTAGTGGTCGAGCTTCAGCTCGGTCGGGTTGGCGACGCTGTAGATCTCCTTGCCGTCCGGGCTCAGGGCGATGGAGAACAGCGCCTTGGCCTTCTCGGTCGGTCTCTGCGCCAGGCGCGCGTGGAATACCGTCTGGCAGCTATCCAGGTCGATGCCGTAGAGGTCGCCGTAGTGGTTGTTGAGCACGTAGGCGGTCTTGCGGTCGGGACCGATCTGGGTGGTGCCGGGGCCGTAGGCATCGGGCATCACGCAGGTCTTGTAGACCTTGTCGCTGGCCAGGTCGACCACGTGCAGGTTGTTCGGGTAATTGGTGGCGATCATGTATTCGTGGCCGGCCTTGAGCGCCGGACCGCTTTCGCCGGCGGCGTGCGCCGGCAGGCCCAGCGCGAGGCTGGCGATGGCGGCTGCCAGGCCGCTGATGGTGTGCAGCTTCATGTCGGTTCCCCTGTTGGTCTGCGGCCGTTCACTGGTCTTTCGGGAATACGGTGCCGAGGTTGCGCCAGTCCTCGGACGAGGCCTGCGCGTCCTTGTTCCAGTCCGGGTAGGTGCTCATCATGTCCGGCACCTGGGCCGGCCACCAGCAGGGATCGGAACAGCCGTACAGGTCGGACTCCATCGGCTGGCACAGCGAGGCGACGCCGCCGAAGGCGTCGATCTCCCAGCCCGGGTCGGTGGTCGCGGTGCAGCCGGCCACGGCACTCATGGCCAGCACTTCTTCCACGCGGTCTTCCGCGGCGGCCTGTTCGAGCAGCTGGGCTTTCTGGTTGAGCGGCTTGAGATGTTTCATGTCAGTGCGCCTTTCTCGGTGCGATGAAGCGGCTGAAGAAGGCCGGGTTGCCGGCCATGATCCGGTGGTAGACCTCGATGCCGAAGTCGACCCAGTCGCGCATCAGTTCGCAGTAGTGATAGGTGGGGTGGGCCGGGTCGCCGTAGCGGGCGTAGCTCTCGTGGTAACAGCCGCCCGAGCACAGGTTGCGGATGCGACAGCTGTCGCAGCCGGTGCCGCTGCGATCCAGACGCTGGGAGAGGAAGTCGTTGAGCTCGACCTGCTTAACGCCGCTGTGCACGTTGCCGAAGGTCGGCAGCTCCGAGCCGGTGAAGCGGTGGCAGAGGTTCAGCTCGCCCTTGTGATCCACCGCCAGCATCTTCAGCCCGGCACCACACGGCAGGGCCTTCTTCTGCCCCTCGTGGATGTCGGTAAGCAGCTGGTGCAGGTTGGAGAAACCGATGCTGCGTCCCGCCAGCGCCTCGTCCAGGTAGCGGCGACCGAGGGCCTTCATGTTGGCGAACACTTCCACCAGCTCCTCGCCGCTGAGGTTGAAGTCGCTGAGGTCGCCGGAGGTGACCGGGGCGAAACCGACTTCGGCGAAACCCAGCTCGTTGAACAGGTGGTTCCAGATGGTCTCGACGTCGGTGATGCCGCGGGTCAGGGTCACCCGCGCGCCCACCGGGCGGCTGTCGTAGCGCGACAGCAGCATGTCCACCTTCCTCCTCACCACGTCGTAGGTGCCCTGCCCGCCCACGGTGATGCGGTTGCGGTCGTGTACCGTCTTCGGTCCGTCGATGCTCACCGACAGACCGAAGCGATGGGCGTTGAGCCAGTCGACGATCTCCTCGGTGAGCAGGGTGGCGTTGGTGGTCATCACGAAGTCCACCGCCTTGCCCAGTTCGGCGAAGCGCGCCTCGCAGTACTCCACCATCGCCTCGATCAGCGGCCGGTTGGACAGCGGCTCGCCGCCGAAGAACACCACGGTGTAGCGCGCCTCGTCGGGCGACTCCTTGAGCAGCATCTCCACCGACGCCTGGGCGGTGTCCAGCTGCATCTTCTTGCCGGCCGACGGCTTGTCGAGGTCTTCCTTGTAGCAGTAGGTACAGCTCAGGTTGCAGCCGGTGTTGACGTTGAGCACCACGGTGTTCAGCGCCGTGCGCTCGACCCGCTGCACGGCGATTTCCGGCGTCAGCGGCGAGCCGTCGCTGACCACCTGCAGCGCCAGCAGCTCGCGCAGGGTCTCGCTTACCTCGCCATCGGCGAAGCGCGGCGACAGGCGCTGCACCAGCTCCTCGCCGGAGCAGGCGCCATCGCGCAGCGTGTCGATGATTTCCCCGGTCACCTCGTCGGAGGCGAACAGCGAGTTGCTGGGCACATGGAACAGCAGCCGCTCGGTCTCCACGCGCACCTCATGCAGGTTGCGCTCGACCAGATTCAAGATAACGCCCATGGCAATCTCCCAGAATCAATCCAATCCCGTGTATGGAACCGGACGGCCGGCGGCCGCCCGGTGCACCTGCCGGTCATGGCAGTGGCGGGTTGTTCCAGCGCTGCACGGTAACGATCAGTTGGCCTTCGCCCTTGAGCGGCTTGCCGCCGTCGTCGAGCTGGGCGATCACCTTGAGGTTGCCGGCGTTGTTGGTGGACATCTTGCGCGCCGGGTTGGGGCCGGCATCGCCCGGCACGAACACGCCGTCGGCCTGCATGCGCCCGGCGTACTTGACGTCCTCGTCCTCCGCGGCACGCTCGTCGAACGCTTCCACCGACCATCTGGCCGGCAAGTAGCCGATGCGGAAGGCTTTCCCTGCGGCATCCTGGCCCCAGGCCTCGGCGTCGAAACGGCCCTGCATCTTCGGCGTCGAGCCGCCGTTGTCGCCAACGCGGGCGACCGAGAAGGCCGGCACCACCTTCACCTCGCTGACCGAGCGATACACGGCGAAGTTGGCGCCCTTGAGCGCACCGACGGCGACCGCGCGGCTGCCGGCGGCGGCATTGGCGGCGGCCCTGACCTTGACGCGCAGGCGCTCGGGGCTCTGCTCCAGCACCTTGACCACCTCGACACCCGGGCCGAAGTCCGGCGTGCCGGACAGCTCGCTGCCGACCAGGGTCAGCTCGGCCTCGCTGCCGGCCTTCAGGTAGCCCGGCTGCACGGCGAGCAGGCGCGGCGTGCCGGCCCTGGCGGCGACGAAGTCGAGGCCGCGCTCGTCGTGCTCGGTCTCGAACATCCGCCCGCGCATCTCGCCGTTCAGCGCGCTGAACACCTGGCGCATGGCCACGCCGTCGACCTTGAGATTGGCGCGCCACTCGTAGCCGTTGTAGAGGAGCGCCGAACCGCTGCCTTCCAGCGGTTTGCCGTCGGCGTACTGGCCCTTGAGGCTGACCTTGAACGCATCGCCCTCGCCCGACTCCACGCTCATCACCCCGCGCACGTCGCCCCTGGCCGGCAGGTGGCCGCTGAAGCTCCATTGCCCGGCCAGCGCGGCAGCCTCGGGCTTGGCCTTCTGCCAGTCGGCCCAGGCCGGGTTGTCCAGCGCATACTGGCTGGCCAGCTTAGGCACCATCTCGCCCAGGGCGATCGGCAGCCAGTCGCGGTCGCGCGACTGCGCCTGGTATTCCAGCGACGGCCACTGACCGAGGTGGAAGTTGACCAGATGCTCCCACTCCTTGGCCGGCCGACGCTGCAGCGCCACCCGAGCGCCGGAGTGGCAGCGCGCGCACATCTGAGCGAACTGGTCGTCGAACTGCTCCACCGTGTTGAGGCGGCGCTCCATGGCGTAGCGCACGCCCTCGGTCTCGCTGGGCGCCAGGCCCTGCTGATCGGCCAGGTACTTGACCAGGGTGCGGCGGTCGTCGTCGCTGATCTTCACTCCATGCATCACCTGCATGCGCGCGATGCTCATCAGCCAGCCCTCCGGCGTCTTGCGCTGGTGGCTGATGCGGCTGAACTGCTCGTCGCCCTCCTTCGCATGGCAGGCCACGCAGGTTTCGCCCAGGATCTGCGCGCCCGTACGCTCGGCCGCCAGTGCCGGCTGCGCCAGGCTGGCGACCGCCATGGCCAGGCTCCCGGCCCCCAGGTAGTAGCGGAGTCTTGTCATCATAGAAATCGGCTCTCCACGCTGTTCTTCTGATTGGCATCACGGCAAGGCTGATGCTCCCTGCCAGCATCGATACACATTGCGTGCCATACACATGAATATCTTTTTAAAACAATTACTTAATCAAAAATATCGACCTTTAAGGAGAGCCGAAGAAGCACGGCGGCCGTCACATTTCGAGACAGCGGTTGCAATCTGAGACAGCCGCAAGACGCACTGCCACGCGGCCGCCGGCGACTGTCGCAGCACCGCAGCACGGCGTCGCAAACTGCGACAGGCGAATTCATCCCTGGCTCTGGAGTTCGCAAATAAACCCTTAATTTTCAATTGCTTGCACATAAAAACGGGATTGGCACGGCGGTTGCCACATGACCTGCAGATCACAACGAGAGGTCATCCCATGTCTGCTTCACTGCCTGTTCATCCCCGTACCCGCGAATTCCTCGACCGTCCGCAGAAGATGCTGATCGGCGCGGAGTGGGTCGACGCGCTCGCCGGTGCCCGCATGCCGGTGTACAACCCGGCCACCGCCGAGCCGCTGTGCCAGGTGCCGGCGGCCGGCGCCGAGGATGTCGAGCTGGCCGTGCAGGCCGCCCGCCGCGCCTTCGACGACTCGCCGTGGAGCCGCATGCGCCCGCGCGAGCGGCAGAACCTGCTGTGGCGCCTGGCCGAGCTGATGGAACGCGACGCCCAGGTGCTCGCCGAGCTGGAGTGCCTGAACAACGGCAAGAGCGCCGCGGTGGCGCGGGTTATGGACGTGCAGCTGGCCATCGACTTCCTGCGCTACATGGCCGGCTGGGCGACCAAGATCGAGGGCAGCACCGTCGACGTGTCGATGCCGCTGATGCCCGATGACCAGTTCCACGGCTACATCCGTCGCGAGGCGGTCGGCGTGGTCGGCGCCATCGTCGCGTGGAACTTTCCGCTCCTGCTGGCCTGCTGGAAGCTCGGCCCGGCGCTGGCCACTGGCTGCACGGTGGTGCTCAAGCCGGCCGACGAGACGCCGCTGTCGGCGTTCAAGCTGGCCGAACTGGTGCTAGAGGCCGGCTATCCGGAGGGCGTGTTCAACGTGGTCAGCGGCACCGGCGTGCAGGCCGGCGCGGCGCTGACCCGCCACCCCGGCGTCGACAAGCTGACCTTCACCGGCTCCACCGAAGTCGGCAAGCAGATCGGCAAGGCGGCGATGGACTCCATGACCCGGGTAACCCTCGAGCTGGGCGGCAAGTCGCCGACCATCGTGCTGGCCGATGCCGACCTGCAGCAGGCCGCCGCCGGCGCCGCCAGCGCGATCTTCTTCAACCAGGGCCAGGTGTGCTGCGCCGGCTCGCGCCTGTACGTGCAGCGCAAGCACTTCGACAACGTGGTGGCCGACATCGCCGGCATCGCCAACGGCATGAAGCTCGGCAACGGCCTGGACGCCAGCGTCGACATGGGTCCCTTGATCTCGGCGCGCCAGCAGCAGCGCGTACACGACTACATCGAGCTGGGCCGCGAGCTGGGCGCCACCATCGCCTGCGGCGGCGAGCGCTTCGGCCCCGGCTACTTCGTGCAGCCGACGGTGATCGTCGACGTCGACCAGCAGCATCGTCTGGTGCAGGAGGAGATCTTCGGCCCGGTGCTGGTGGCGATGCCCTTCGACGACCTCGACGAGGTGGTGCGCATGGCCAACGACAACCCCTACGGCCTGGGCGCGAGCATCTGGTCCAACGACCTGTCCGCCGTGCACCGCCTGGTGCCGCGCATCAAGTCCGGCTCGGTGTGGGTCAACTGCCACAGCGCTCTCGACCCGGCGCTGCCGTTCGGCGGCTACAAGATGTCCGGCCTCGGCCGCGAGATGGGCGCGGCAGCCATCGAGCACTACACCGAACTGAAGTCGGTGCTGATCCGCCTGTGAGGTCCGCAGCCGGCCGCCGCAAGGCCGCCGGCCAGCTTGCCAAGCCCCCGACACGACCATGATCCGCACGGAGTTGCCTGCATGAATCGAGCCCTATTCCGACCGTCCCGCCTGCCGCCCGCCGTGGTCCTGAGCGCGGTGCTCGTAGGCCTGGCTCCAGCCCACGCCTACGAACTCTACAACCAGGACGAGACGGTGCTGAACGCCGACCTCGAGGCGGTGTTCGGCCTGATGCACAGCCGCAAGAACTACGCCCTGTTCGGCAACCGCGAGGCCGGCAGCTCGAGCTGGCGCGAGGGCTACATCAAGTACGGCCTGAGCGGCAGCCAAGGCCTGAATGGCGCCGGCAGCGCCTATGGCGCGCTCAGCCTGGTCAGCTCCGGCACCTGGGGCGACGGCGATGCCGCCGGTTTCACCGAGGGCAGCGAGCGGCGCACCGATATCGAAGACGCCTACCTTGGCTGGCGCTCGGGCCAGCTGTTCCCGGCGCTGGGCGAGAACGGCGTGGACATCTCCGCCGGCCGGCAGAAGCTGGTGGTCGGCGACGGCTTCCTGATCAACGGCGACTCGGTGAACTTCGGCGACGTCGATCTCGGCGCCGACTTCGATCGCGGCGGTGCCTACTACCTCGCCGCGCGCAAGGCCTTCGACCAGACCGCAGCGCTGCGCCTAGGCGGCGAGCAGGGCTGGCGCAGCGACCTGATGTGGCTGAAGTCCGACAACCGCGCCCAGGCCGAGACCGAGCTGGCCATCGCCACCTTCGAGCATGTCGCCGAGCCGGGTACCCTGGGACTGACCTGGATTCGCGGCCTCGACGTCAACGAGCGTTTCGCCAGTGCGGCCCAGGCCGAGCGCGACGGCATGGACACCGTCAGCCTGCGCGGCGCCGGTGGTCTGGGCGTGGAAAATCTCAACCTGGCCTTCGAGTACGCCACCCAGGACAAGAGCAGCGGCCGCGAGAATGCCTGGTATGTGGAAGGCGCCTGGACCTTCGCCGACCTGCCCTGGTCGCCGACCGCCACCTACCGCTACAGCCGCTTCTCCGAGGAGTTCGATCCGCTGTTCTACGGCCTCAGCCGCGGCTACGGCACCTGGTTCCAGGGCGAGGTGGCGGCCAACTACGCCGGGCCGTTCAACAGCAACACCCAGGTCCACCACGTCGGCCTCAAGGCCACGCCGCTGGAGAGCCTGACCGTCGGCGCGCTGTATTTCGACTTCGACACCCTCGACACCGACCTCGGCAACCTCGGCGGCCGCGAGCTGGACCTGTACGCCGAGTGGATGGTCAACGACCACCTGCTGATCAGCCCGGTGCTGGGCGTCTACCAGCCCGAGCGCAGTGCAGCCGACGGCGGCGTGCAGCTGGGCGGCGACGGCACCAACCTCTACAGCCAGCTGGTCTTCGCCTCCTTCTTCTGAGTTCACCCCTTGGCCGGATCACCCGTGGCAGGCGGTGGTCCGGCCCTTTTCTTTTCAGGGCGCGGGACGATAGCCCTGGCTCTGCAGCCAGCCACGCAGCATTGCCCGCTGCGGTTCGGCCAGATCGGCGGCCATCCGCTCGAACGGCTCGCCTTGCTGCAGGCAGCGCACCCGCGGCGCCAGCTCGATGCCCTGCAGGTGCCAGATGCCCAGCGGCTGGTCGGCGCTGACCACCACCTCGGCCTCCTCGATCAGGTTGTCACGCAGCACCGGCGCGCGCGCCACCCGCAGGCCGGCGAAGCCGGCCGGCGCGTGCAGCGGCTCGGTGTCCGGCCAGGCGCGCCGCGCCGCCCAGAACGGCTGCGCCGCCCAGCGCTGCTCAAGAGCGTAGAAGTCGCGGCCGGTGCGGGCGAAGCGCTGGAACAGCTGCTCGACCCGGCGCTGGTGGAAGTTCAGCGCCAGCTCGGCGCGCTCCGGGCAGGTGAGCAGGGTGTTGATCACCGCCGGCGCCTGCAGCGCCGAGGACAGCGACTGGAAGATGCCGTTGCCGGACAGCGGATCGACCGCCATCGCCGCATCGCCGACCCGCAGCCAGTTGGCCCCGCCGGTCTCCAGGGCGAGGATCGCCGTGCTGCTGCGTGCGTGCAGGCTGGCCGGCTCGAGCGCCTGCGCGCCGAACAGCTCGGCGACTCGCGCCGATTGCGCACGGCGCTGCGCGCACCAGTCGGGCAGGGCGTCGCGCGCCGGCAGCGAGCTGCTGGCCGCGTCCAGGGTGATCTGCCAGTAGCAGCGCCCGTCGGCCAGCCGCGCCATCCACGCCCAGCCGTCTTCCAGGCTCTCCACCGCCGAACCGCCGCGCCCGGGCTCTTGCTGCCACTGGTTGAGCAGGCTGAGCGTTTCCGGCCCGCGCAGGCGGCGGCTGCCGAGCGGCGCCTGGCGGCCGCGAGCCTCGACCAGGAACTGCGCCTGCAGCACCTGCTCGCCGCCGCTTCCTTCCAGCAGCAGGCGGTGGCCGCCCTCGTCGCTGTGCACTTCGCGCACCCGCGCCTCGAGCAGCGGCACGCCGGCGGCGCGCAGGTCCTCGCGCAACGCGGCGTCGAAGCGCGGGCGGTCGAGGAGGAATTCCTGGTTGAGCGCGCTCTCGCTGCCGTTCCACAGCACCCGCCGCGGCGAGGCCAGGTCGGCGCAGGCCAGCGCGTGGTGCAGGCCGGCCTGGCGAAGGCCGTCGAGCACCCGCGCCGACACCCCCTCCACCGCGGCGAAGCGCCGCCACTCGCCGACCACGACCACCTCGAAGCCGAGGCGGCGCAGGCCGAGGGCCACCGCCACCCCGGCCGGGCCGGCGCCGAGCACCGCGATGGTTGTCGAAGAATTCATGCCGGCCTCCCCCGCCGCTCCGGACCGAAGAACGCCGCGCCGCGGCGCAGATGCTCGAGCAGCGCCGCGCGGTCGCTGCCCGGATGCTCGTGCAGATGGCGGGCGATCAGCCCGCTGAAGTTGGCGCAGGCCAGGCTGGCGCCGGCCAGCCCGCCGGCGGTCACCGGCGCGCCGAAGTCGGCCTGGGGGCTGTCCAGCCACGACCACTGCCCCGCCGTGCAGCGCGCATCACCGGTGATGCGCAGCACGCCCGGGTAGCTGGCCGGATACACCGCCTCGCCCTGCGCCGGGCTGGCCGCACAGAGCACCACGCCGGAGTCCAGCGCGCGCTCGCAGGCTTCGCGCAGCAGCGGACGGTCGTGGCGCAGGCCGAGGCTCAGGTTGATCAGCGCCACGCCCTGCTCGACCAGCCAGTGCACCGCGGCGGCGACCTGCAGCGGGCTGGTCTGCCAGCGCTCGGCAAACACCTGGGCCACGCAGCAGCGGATGGCGCCCGGTTGCAGCGCCAGCGCCTCGAGCACCGCCGTGCCGTGGCCGAGGCGATCCGCCTGCGCCGGCTCCTCCAGCAACGCATCCGGAGTCAGGCGAAAGCCGCGCGCCGCCTGCACCAGGGCGGTCTGGTGCGGCGCGTGGCCGCTGTCGACCACGCCGACCAGCAGCTCAGGCTTCATGACTTACCCCCTGCGGCTGGCACAGCTGCAGCTGGCCGTCGACCAGCTCGAAACGCAGGTCGACCGCAGCCAGGGTCGAGGCGCGGTGGCTGATCAGGATGCGCGTGCGCCCGGCGAACAGCTGGTCGATGGCGGCGATCACCTCGCGCTCAGTGGCCTCGTCGACCGCCGAGGTGGCCTCGTCGAGCACCAGGATGCGCGGCTCCTGCAGCAACGCGCGGGCGATGGCGATGCGCTGTTTCTGCCCGCCGGAAAGCTGCTGGCCGCGCTCGCCGAGCAGACTGTCTAGGCCCTGCGGCAGGCTGTCGAGCAGCTCGTCGAGGCGCGCCAGGCGGGCGACCTCCTCGATGCGCGCGCGGCTGGCGTCGGGCGCGGCATAGGCCAGGTTGTCGGCCAGGCTGCCGCGGAACAGCACGATGTCCTGGCTGACCACGGCGATGGCGCGGCGCAGAGCCACGAGGTCCAGCTCGCGCAGCTCGATGCCGTCGAGCAGGATGCGGCCCTGCTCGGGATCGTGGAAGCGCTGCAGCAGGTCGATCAGGGTCGACTTGCCGACTCCGGAGGGGCCGCTGAGCGCCACCTTCAACCCGCCCGGAATGCACGCCTGCACTCCGCGCAACACCGCCTCGTTGCGCTGGGCGTGGCGGAACCAGACATCCTCGAAACGCAGCTCGCCCGGCCCGTCGGCCAGCGGCCGGGGCGCAAGCGACTGACTGATCGGCACCGGCTCCTCGCGCAGCTCCATGACCCGACCGAGGCTGACGGTCATGCGCTGCAGGGCGACGTACAGGCCGAGCAGGCTCTGCACCGGCCCCACCGCCATGCCCAGGTAGGTGGAAAAGGCGATCAGCGCACCAAGCTGCCAGGTGCCCTGCACCACCCAGTAGCCGCCGACCACGAAGGCCGCGGCGCGCGACAGCGAGGTCAGGGTGCCGGGCACCGCGTGGGTGAAGAATTCGGTGACCTGCAGGCGCAGCAACTGGCGCATGTAGCCCTGGCCGAGGCGTTCCAGGCGCTGCGCCTCGCGCTCCTGCTGGCCGGCGGCCTGGATGAACTTCATCGCCGGCAGGGTCTCGACCAGGAACGAGGAGACGTCCGCCGAACGCTCGCGCAGTTCGCGACTGTGGCGCTCGACCTTGCGGCGCATCCAGCGCAGCCAGAGCACCTCCAGCGGTACCAGCAGCGCCAGCAGCAGCGACAGCTGCCAGGACAGCGCCAGCATCAGCGCCACTGCGCCGAGCAGGCCGATCACGCTGGACACCGCGGAGAACAGCGCGTCGACGGCGAAGCGCTGGATCTCGGCGACGTCGCCGTCGAGGCGCGACAGCAGGTCGCCGATGCGCCGCCGGGCGTAGAACGACGGCGGCAGGCTCTGCAGGTGGCGGTACAGGGCGTCGCGCAGGGAAAACAGGATGCGCCCGGACAGCCGGGTGTGCAGGTAGCGGTTGACCCCGCCGAGCAGGGTGCCGAACACCCCGACCAGCACCATCGCCACGGCGACCTGCAGCAGGCGGTCGAAGTCGCGCGCCAGCAGGCCCTCGTCGATCAGCGTCTTGGTCAGCCAGGGCTGCGCCAGCACCAGCAGCGAGGCGAGCAGCGACAGGCCGAGCAGTCCGGCAATCGCCCGCCCGTGCGGGCGCACGAAGCCGAACAGCCAGCGCAGGGCCTGTTCGAGCAGCAGCGGGTCGCGGGTCTCGATCAGCCGGGTGAGCAGACGCAGCAGCATGGCCAGGGCTCAGCCGCGCAGCTGCTTGAGCTTGCGGTACAGGGTCGCCCGGCTGATGCCCAGCGCCTCCGCGGCCGCCGAGACGTTGCCCTGCTGACGCTCGAGGGTGTCGCGGATCAGCTTCAGCTCGTTCTCGCGGATGCTGCTGGCCTGGCGGGTGCTGGCGGTCAGCTCGTCAAGCAGGCTGTCGCTCAGGTGGTCGAGGCCGAGCACGCTCTCGTCCGCCTCGCGCATGGCCAGCGCGGCGCGCAGCACCATCTCCAGCTGGCGGATGTTGCCCGGCCAGTCGTAGTGGCCGAACAGCTCCTGCAGATCGGCGTCCAGGCGCACCCCGGGCGCGCCGAGCTTGTCCAGCAGACGCTCGATCAGCGCCGTCAGGTCCTCGCGCTCGCGCAGCGCCGGCAGGCGCAGGCTGATGCCGTTGATGCGATAGTAGAGATCCTCGCGAAAGCCCTTTTCCTGCACCTGGACGCGCAGGTCGCGGTGGGTGGCGCAGATGATCGCCACGTCGATGTCCTGCTCGGCGCCGCCGCCCAGCGGCAGCACCTTGCGTTCCTGCAGCACGCGCAGCAGGCGTGCCTGCAGGGTCAGCGGCATGTCGCCGATCTCGTCGAGGAACAGGGTGCCGCCGTTGGCCTGCTGCAGGCGGCCGACCATGCCGCCCTTGCGCGAGCCGGTGAAGGCGCCCTCGCGGTAGCCGAACAGCTCCGACTCGATCAGCCCCTCGGGGATGGCCGCGCAGTTGACCGCGACGAACGGCTTGTCGGCCCGCGCACTGGCCTGGTGCAGCGCCTGGGCGACCACCTCCTTGCCGGTGCCGGTCTCGCCCAGCAGCAGCACCGGCAGACCACCGGCCAGCCCCTGGCGGGCCATGCGCAGGGCGCGGGCCAGGCGCGGGTCGTCGCCGGCCAGGGCCTCCAGGCAGTCGGCACGCGCCGGCGTCGGCCGCATGCCCTGCCATAGGCCGGCACTGGCCGCCGCCGGTACCTGCAGGGTGCGGCAGCAGAATTCGCCGCGGGCGGTCTGCACGCTCAGCGGTGCGCCCTGCAGCAGGCGCCGGACCAGCGTCTGGCTGCCCTGCCCGCCGAGCAGCTCGGCACAGCGGCGGCCGAGCAGCGCCTCGCGCGGCAGCTCGAGCAGCGCGCAGGCCTGGTCGTTGGCGGCCAGCACCTCGCCCTCCAGGCTCAGCGCCAGGAGGCCCTGCCAGGGCGAGTCGAGGTACTGGCGGCGGCAGTGGAAGGCCACCACCAGCTGCTCCGGGTACAGGGCAGCGAACAGGCGGCTCTCGATCTGGCTGGCGGCCAGCAGCAGGGTGGCGAGGTTGTCCTGCGGCTGCGGCATGAGGCCGACGCGGGTCAGGTCGAGCACGCCGAGGACGCCGCCCTGGGGGCAGCGGATCGGCACCGAGGTGCAGGAAAACGGGCTGAGGCGGTCGAGATAGTGTTCGCCACAGTCGATCAGCGTCGGCCGCGCCTCGACCAGGGTGGTGCCGAGGGCGTTGGTGCCGCGCAGCGCCTCGCTCCAGCAGCTGCCCACCTGCAGATCGTGTAGGCCCAGGCCGGGCAGCAGGGCGGTCTGCCCCTCGATGGCCAGTACGCGCGCCTCGCTGTCGCCGAGGATGATCAGCCCGGTCTCGCCCAGCTGGCGCGCCAGGTAGTCCAGTTGCGGGGTGGCGGCGTCCAGCAGCAGACGATTGCTGCCCAGCAGCCGCTCGGCATCGGCCGCGCTGTCGCTGGCGGGCGCCTGCTCGTCCCAGCAACTGAGGCCATGGCCCAGGCTGCGCCGCCAGGAGGCGTCGATCTCCGCACGCAAGGCTCCCTCAGGCAAGCGTTCCCCGGACCACAAGGCCTGGCGAATCCTGCGAGAAGCCCCGATGAAGTCTTCTGTTGTTCTTGTCGACAGGGTCATCGGTCACTCCAGCGAATCACGACTCGGAACCTCGCCCCGGTACACGCCGGAGTGAGTAGAAACCACCCCTCGGGCGCACACCGTGCGGCAAGGGGAAACCATCGCCTGGCCGGCGAATGGCCGTCGTTCAATTCGATTCTTGTCGCTGCGCCCGCGACCGGACAAGGCCGGAGGCGCGATGCAGACGGGCGGAGAGAATTGCACGGCATTCTGTTGACGTAAAGGTCAATCAGGCGACCGGCCAGGCTGCGAATTCACAGCAAGTTCCGCGCCAGCTATCGGCAAGGACGCTACCCCGGATGGCCGCACAGCGGCACCCCGCCCGGTTCCACCCTGTGGAACCGGCTTTCGTTGTCCTTTCCCGCCCGCCGCGGTTAGCTGGAGACAGGCCGCCACGGGACTCCGCCCGCTGCCCGGCCACCGATCAACAAGACCGGGCACGAGCCCGGCTACGAGGAGCAATGGCATGGCTCGACACCAGCACATCCTGGCTTGGCTCGACGACACCCGCGCCGAGCTGCAGGCCCTGCGCCAGGATATCCACGCCCACCCCGAACTGGGTTTCGAGGAACAGCGCACCGCCACCAAGGTGGCGCAGCGGCTGGGCGAATGGGGCTACGAGGTGCATACCGGCATCGGCCGTACCGGGGTGGTCGGCGTGCTGCGCGTCGGCAGCAGCGCCAGCCGCCTGGGACTGCGCGCCGACATGGATGCCCTGCCGATCGACGAGGCCAGCGGCCTGCCCTACCGCAGCCGCCATGCCGGCTGCATGCATGCCTGCGGCCACGACGGCCACACCGCCATGCTGCTCGGCGCGGCCCGTTACCTGGCTGCCACCCGCCAGTTCGACGGCACCCTCACCTTAATCTTCCAACCCGCCGAGGAAGGCCAGGGCGGCGCCGAGGCGATGCTCGCCGACGGTCTGCTCGAGCGCTTCCCCTGCGATGCGTTGTTCGCCATGCACAACATGCCCGGGCTGCCCGCCGGCCAGCTGGGCTTTCGCGCCGGCCCGCTGCTAGCCTCCCAGGACCTGCTTGAGGTGCGCCTGAGCGGTGTCGGCGGCCACGGCTCGATGCCGCATCTGGCCGTCGACCCGCTGCTGGCGGCGGCCGGCACTGTCATGGCCCTGCAGAGTGTGGTGGCGCGCAACGTCGACCCGCAGCAGGCCGCGGTGGTCACCGTCGGCGCCCTGCAGGCCGGCGAGGCCGCCAACGTCATCCCCCAGCAGGCGCTGCTGCGCCTGAGCCTGCGTGCACTGGACGCCGGGGTACGCGAGCAGGTGCTGGAGCGGGTGCAGGCGATCATCCACTCGCAGGCGCAGGGCTACGGCTGCCGGGCGCACATCGAGCACCGCCCGGCCTACCCGGTATTGGTCAACAGCGCGCAGGAAACCGCCTTCGCCCGCGAGGTCGGCGTGCAACTGGCCGGCGCCGGAGAGGTCAGCGAGGCGCCCACGGTGATGGGCAGCGAGGACTTCGCCTGGATGCTGCAGCGCTGCCCGGGCAGCTACCTGTTCATCGGCAACGGCGACGCCGACGACTGCGCACGCCTGCACAACCCGGCCTACGACTTCAACGACACCATCCTGGTGCGCGGCGCCGCCTACTGGGCCGCGCTCACCGAATCCTGGCTGGCGGCGACACCCGCCGACCAACCGCAGACCATCTTGGTCGACTAACCCCCTATCCTCAGCGCCTCACAGGAGACATCCCCATGCACGCTTCCCCGAGCGGGACTTCGCGTTCCCGCCAGGTGACCGCCGCGGTCATCGGCAACGCCCTCGAGTGGTACGACTTCATCGTCTACGGCTTTCTCTCGAGCATCATCGCCCGGCTGTTCTTCCCGGCCGACAACGAGCACACCTCGCTGCTGATGGCGCTGGCTACCTTCGGCGTCGGCTTCTTCATGCGCCCGGTGGGCGGCGTGCTGCTCGGCCTCTACGCCGACCGCAAGGGCCGCAAGGCGGCGATGCAACTGATCATCCTGCTAATGACCGTGTCCATCGCAATGATCGCCTTCGCCCCCGGCTACGCCGCCATCGGCATCGGCGCGCCGCTGCTGATCGTGATCGCGCGCATGCTGCAGGGCTTCGCCACCGGCGGCGAGTACGCCAGTGCCACCGCCTTCCTGGTGGAGTGCGCGCCAGCGAACCGCCGCGGGCTGTACGGCGCCTGGCAGCTGTTCGGCCAGTGCCTGGCGGTGTTCGCCGGCGCCGGCATGGGCGCCCTGGTCACCCACACCCTGACGCCCGAGGCGCTGGACAGCTGGGGCTGGCGCGTGCCGTTCATCCTCGGCCTGCTGATCGGCCCGGTCGGTCTGTGGATCCGCCGCCACATGGAGGAAACCGAGGATTTCGTCGCCGCACAGAAGAGCAGCGAGCCGGGCCAGGGCCTGCTGGCGACCATCCGCGGCAACCTGCGCGCAGTGCTGGCCACCATGTGCTCCACCATCAACGGAACCGTGGCCTTCTACGTGGTGCTGGTGAATATGCCGACCTTCGCCCACAAGCAGCTCGGCCTGCCACTGGACCAGGTGTTCATGGTGCAGATGCTGGCGGTGGCGCTGATGACGGTGGTGATCCCGATGGCC
This sequence comes from Pseudomonas linyingensis, assembly GCF_900109175.1. Lineage (GTDB taxonomy): Bacteria > Pseudomonadota > Gammaproteobacteria > Pseudomonadales > Pseudomonadaceae > Geopseudomonas > Geopseudomonas linyingensis. Next base: position 309,739 of record NZ_FNZE01000004.1, read on the forward strand.
GGCCTGCTCTCCGACCGCCTCGGCCGCCGCCCGGTGCTGTTCGCCGGCATGCTGGCGTTCTTCCTGCTGATCTACCCGCTGTACGTCTGGGTCGCCGCCGTCCCCAGCGTGGAGCGCCTGCTGATCATGCAGCTGCTGCTGTGCTCCGCCATGGGCCTGTTCTTCGGCCCAACGCCGACCGCCATGGCCGAGCAGTTCCCCACCAAGGTGCGCTCCACCGGCCTGGCGGTGGCTTACAACATCGCCGTGATGCTGTTCGGCGGCTTCGCTCCGTTCATCGTCACCTGGCTCACCCAAGCCAGCGGCACCCCGGTGGCTCCGGCCTACTACGTGCTGTTCGCCTCGCTGATCGGCCTCGGCGGCCTCGGCCTGCTGCGCGAAGCGGCCCCTGCCGCGCTGGCCCGCCAGCAGCGCCGCGCCACCCCGCTCACCGCCAGCACCAGGAGCCTGTGAATGTCCACCGTGAAACAAGCGCTGCACACCGCCCAATCGGCTGGCCTGCGCGGGGAGATCGTCGCCCTCGACGCCCTGCCACTGTCCGAAGCGATCCGTAGCCGCCAGCTGTCCTGCCGCGAGGTGATGCAGGCCTACCTGGAGCAGATCGACGAGTTCAACCCGCAGGTCAATGCGCTGGTCGCCCTCGAGTCGCCCGAAGCGCTGCTGATGCAGGCCGACGAGCGCGACCGCCTGCTGGCCCGCGGCCAGTGGCTGGGCTGGATGCACGGCATGCCGCAGGCGGTGAAGGATCTCGCCGCCTGCGCCGGCACGCGCACCAGCATGGGCTCGCCGCTGTTCGCCGGGCAGGTCAGTGGCCACGACGCCATCTCGGTGGCGCGGGTGCGCGCCAGCGGGGCGATCTTCGTCGGCCGCAGCAACGTGCCGGAGTTCGGTCTCGGCTCGCACAGCTACAACACCATCTACGGTACCACCGGCAATGCCTACGCACCTCAGCTGTGCGCCGGCGGCAGCAGCGGCGGCGCCGCGGTGGCGCTGGCCCTGCGCATGCTGCCGGTGGCCGACGGCAGCGACATGATGGGCTCGCTGCGCAACCCGGCGGCGTTCAACAATGTCTACGGCCTGCGCCCCTCCCAGGGCCGCGTGCCGTTCGGCCCCAGCGGCGAGCTGTTCGTCCAGCAGTTGGGCACCGAGGGGCCGATGGGCCGCAGCGTGGCTGACGTCGCCCGCTTGCTGCACACCCAGGCCGGCTACGACGCGCGCACGCCGCTGTCGCTGCGCGACGACCCGGCGGCCCCGCTCGGTCCGCTGCAGCGCGACTTCAAGGGCGCACGCCTCGGCTGGCTGGGCGACCTCGGTGGCCACCTGCCGATGGAGATGGGCGTGCTGAACCTCTGCGCGCGCGCGCTGGCCGACTTCGACGAGCTCGGCTGCGAGGTCGAGGCCTGTCTCCCCGACTACGCCCCCGAGCGCCTGTGGCGGACCTGGCTGGTGCATCGCCACTGGCTGGTGCAGGGCCTGCTCGGCGAGCTGTACGCCGATCCGGTCAAGCGCGCGCAGCTCAAGCCGGAGGCGCGCTGGGAGGTGGAGGGCGGCCTGGCGCTGAGCGCCGCCGACGTCTACCGCGCCAGCGTCGACCGCAGCGACTGGTACCGCGCGCTCGGCAAGCTGTTCGAGCGTTACGATTATCTGCTGCTGCCCAGCGCCCAGGTGTTCCCTTTCGACGCAACCCAGCCGTGGCCGCGTAGCATCGCCGGGCGCGAGATGGACACCTACCATCGCTGGATGGAGGTGGTGGTCGGCGTCAGCCTGGCCGGGCTGCCGGCGATCAGCGTGCCGGTCGGCTTCAGCCCCGCCGGCCTGCCGATGGGCCTGCAGCTCATCGGCCCGGCGCAGGCCGACCTCGCCGTGCTGCAGCTGGCCCACGCCCACGAGCAGCTCACCCAGTGGGTGCGCGACTTCCCGCCGGGCCTGCTCAAGGACGGCCGCTAGCGGCCGCACCGCTCCCTGAGCGTACGGGCCTGTTTCTTGCACATCTTTTCGAGGTAACGCCGGGAGGCGCGGGAGGTGAAGATGCAAGGCAAAGAAGAAGCGGGCACCGTGCGCTCAGTGGAACGGGCGCTGACCATCGTCGAGCTGCTCGGCGAGCATCAGGAGCTCGGCCTGGAGGAACTGCACTACCTCACCGGCCTGCCCAAGGCCACGGTGTCGCGCCTGTTGCACACCCTGCAGGAGCAGGGCTGGATCTACCGCGGCCTGTGCGACCGCCGCTACCGGCTGTGCGCACGGCGCCTGTATGGCGATCCGGTCAAGCGCCTCAGCCGTCGCCTGGTCGAGCAGTCCGCGCCGCTGCTGCAGGAGCTCAGCGAGCGCACCGGCCTGGTCGCCGACCTGTCGTTCTTCGACGGCGACAACCTCTTCGTTCTGGAAAGCGCCATCCCCCAGACGCTGCGCAAGAGCTACCCACTGCACCGCATGGTGGTCGGCCAGGCCGCCAGCCTGTTCCATTCGGCGATGGGCAAGGCCTGCCTCGGCGAGCTGGACAGCGGCGAGGTCGAGCGCCTGGCGCAGCAGCACCAGGTCAGCGCCGAGGAGCTGCAACAGGTGCAGGAGCAGGCCCACAGCCAGGGCTTCGGCGAGCGCACCGAGGGCCACTGGGAATACCCGCTGCGTCTGCCGTTCCTGATCCGCGCCGTGGCCCTGCCGGTGCGCGCCAAGGGCCGCCTGGTCGGCGGCCTGGCCCTGCACTGGCCGCGCGAGCAGGACAGCGTCGAGCAGGTCCAGCGCCGCTATCTGCTCACCCTCGCCGAGACCGTCAGCCAGCTGCAGAAAAGCTTCGACTGATACATACGGGGGGCACCGCCAGGTGCACTCATTGCGCACCCTTAATAATTAATCCGCTCAACTCCGGAAAATCCCCACCGTCTTCTTTCGCCAGCCGCAACACGCACGACTTACCGACAACCTTCCCAAGCTATTCCACGCCGCGGAACCCAATTGCGTTGCCCACTTGAACTCTTCCCGTGAATCTAGGTTGCCGTCCAAGCGGACGAATCAATGCACCAAGTCACAATAACAAGAGGTGGGTTCATGAGAATTAAGCGGCAATATCTGGCGGGCTTGACTGGTTGCTTGTTGGCCGCCGGAGTGCACGCCGAGGGCTTTCTCGACGACAGCAAGACATCGCTGCGCTACAGCCAGTTCTACTGGGATGAAAACGACGGCGGCGGTTTCGGTCCGACCCGCGACGAGTGGGTGCAGGCGGCCCAGTTCAGCTTCAACTCCGGCTGGTACCGCGACATGCTGGGCGTCGATTACAGCTACGGCCTGGCCAACGACATTCACGTCGGCGACGACGCCAACAGCATCAGCAACCTGGAAAAGGACGACTCGGTGCAGTCGCCGCACGGCATCGCCAAGCCGGTGGAAGCCTACCTGCGCGGGAAATTCGCTGGCGGGGCTGGCGAGCTGAACCTCGGCGCCGGCAAGAAGATCCGCCGCTACGCCCAATACCGCGACGACACCACGCGCATCCTGCCGGCGGCCACCGTCGGCTTCGACCTCGGCTACCGCCTCGACCCCGTCGAGCTGCGCTTCAGCCGCATCCACGCCTTCAGCCCGCGCCACGAGAACGGCTGGGGCGACGAGCTGACCAACTTCCGCGGCGAGCAGATCGACGACCTGCGCCTCTACGCGCTGGCCTGGAAGCTGCCGACCGGCAGCAGCCTGCAAGCCGAATACGCCGAGTCGGACGACTACCTGCGCGAGGCCATGGTCAAGCTGGAGCACAGCTTCGATCTCGGCGCAGGCCGCGGCCTCGATCTGTACGCCACCAGCGGCCTGCAGCAGGACGCCGGCAAGCTGTTCGAATACGGCGGCGTGAAAGGCCTGTACGAGGCCGAGGAGTCGCACGATGCGCGCTATCTCGACCTGTCGGCCAAATATCGCAGCGGTGCCTATTACGCGGGCGTTGCCTACAACAAGGTATGGGGCGATGACTTCGACCGCCTATTCTTCGCCAAGGACCACGGCACTTGGAACAGCAGCGCCAAGTTGTTCTACTACTTCGGCTTGGAGAACGAAGAAATGTTCAAGCTGAGTGCCGGCATGAGTTTCGCCGATATCGGCCTGCCGCAACTTCGCCTCGACGCCCACTATGCCTTCTCCAGCCACGCCGCCGGATTCAACGACTTCTCGCGCGACGAATTGCAGACCGTCCTGCAATACAACTTCGACGGCGTCCTCAAAGGTCTCAGCGCAGCCTGGCTGCACGTCGAGTTCGAGACCGAAGGCACACCCGACGGCATTTCCCGTTTCATGACCACACGCGGCCCGGCCGGCATCATCACCCACAATGCCGAGCGCTTCTATCTGAACTACGTGTTCAACTTCTGATTGGCAATAGCGAAATAAGAAACGGGCGGGGCATCGCTGCCCCGCCCGTCCTCAACACCACTCAGCCAATCAGTGCGCGATGCACACCGACTTGATCTCGGTGTAGGCCTCGATCACCGCGCGGCCGAACTCGCGGCCGACGCCGGACTGCTTGACCCCGCCGAACGGCATGTTGGGGTCGAGCAGCACGTGGGCGTTGACCCACACGGTGCCGGCCTCGATGCGCGGCACCAGGTTCATCGCCTTGGTCAGGTCGTTGGTCCACAGGCTGGCGGCCAGGCCGTAGGGACTGTCGTTGGCCAGGGCGATGGCCTCGTCCTCGCTGTCGAAGGCCAGCACCGAGAGCACCGGGCCGAACACTTCCTCGCGGGCGATGCTCATCTCCTGGCGCACGTCGGCGAGCACGGTGGGCTGCACGTAGAAGCCTTCGCCGGGCACCTCGCCGCCGCCGGCAACCACGCGGGCACCCTCGCGGCGGGCCAGTTCGACGTGCTCGAGCACGCTCTGCTGTTGCTTGCGCGACACCAGCGGGTTGATCGCCGCCGCGGTATCCATGCCCGGACCGACCTTCATGCCGGTCACCGCCGCGCCCAGCTTGTCGACGAACTCGGCGTAGCGCGAGCGCTGCACGTAGAAGCGCGAGGCGGCGGCGCACACCTGGCCCTGGTTGAGCAGGCCGCCGAGCAGCGCGCCCTGCACCGCCTTGTCGAGGTCGGCGTCGGCCAGCACGATCATCGGGTTCTTGCCGCCCAGCTCGAGGGCGAAGCGGGTCATGTTCTGCATGGCGGCGATGCCGACGCCGCGGCCGACCTCGGTGGAGCCGGTGAACGAAACCTTGCTGATCAGCGGGTGACCGGCCAGGGCGTTGCCGATGCGGCTGCCGCGCCCGGTGACCAGGTTGAAGGCGCCGGCCGGCACCCCGGCCTCATGGGCCAGCTCGACCAGGCGCAGGGCCGACAGCGGCGTCTCGCTGGCCGGCTTGATCACCACGGTGCAGCCGCAGGCCAGCGCCGGCATGGCCTTCCACAGGGTGATCATCAGCGGGAAGTTCCACGGAATGATCCCGGCCACCACGCCCACCGGCTCGCGGCGGGCGAAGGCGGTGAAACGCGCGCCCTGCGGGATCGGGATCGACACGTCGAGGCTCTGCCCCTCGATCTTGGTCGCCCAGCCGGCCATGTAGCGCATGAACTCGACGGTGGCGCCGACATCCAGCATGCGCGAGACATTGATCGACTTGCCCTGGTTGAGGGTTTCCAGCTGCGCCAGCTCCTCGCCGTGCTCCTCGACCAATGCGGCGAAGCGCAGCAGGATGCGCTCGCGATCGGCCGGGCGCAGGCCCGACCACACGCCATTCTTGAACGCGGCATGGGCCGACTGCACGGCGCGGTCGAGCAGCGCCTCGTCGGCCTCGGCTACCTCGGCGATGCGCTCACCATTGGCCGGGTTGACCACCGGGCTGCGCGGGCTGTCGTCGACCAGCCAGCGGCCGTCGATGAAACAGCCGTGGCGACGCTCGAGAAAGGCCGCAACCTGCGGCAGGACACTGACGACACTCATCTTCACACCTCGTATCCGCTCTGGCACGGGCGACGCTGGCTGCGCCGCCACGGGACACCGGAAGGCGAGAGAGGCTGAGAGTCCCCCTCCCCGTCCGGCATGGGTTGGCCATTGTGCGCAGGCGGATGGCGGGGCTTCTTGTGTGTGCATGCCAGGCGCATTGCTCAGGCTGCCAGCCTGAGCAATGCGCATGAAACCCGCCAGCCGGCCATGGCATGGCTGTCGCCAGGTCGGGCGTTACTGATAACGCTTGCGGTACTCGCCCGGCGCCACCCCGAAGCGCGCCTTGAAGGCGGTGGAGAAGTAGCTGGAGTCGGAGAATCCCCAGGCGTAGCCGAGCGCCGACAGCTTGAGGTCGCTGCCGGCATGGCGCAGCGCCTCGGCGCACAGGTCGAGGCGGCGGTTGCGGATGTACTGCGCCACCACCAGTTCCTTGCGCGCAAACATGCGGTACAACCCGCGCAGCGACACGCCGATCTCGCGCGCGAGCAGCTCCGGGCACAGCTCCGGCTCGCAGATGTGCCGGTCGATGAACGCCAGCGCGCGGCGGAACAGCCGCTCGTGCAGGTCGTCGGCGTTCTCGCTGGCGCTGATCGCCGGACGCAGCAGGCTGACCAGCGCATCCAGGGTCGCCTCGCTTTCCAGCAGGCTGAGCCCCTCCTGGCGCGCCGACTCGTGCACCAGGCTGTTGGCCAGCACTGCCACCGGCGTGTGCGCCGCGATCACCTCGCAACTGCGCACTGCGGCGAAGCGCAGGCTGCGCTCCACCACCTCGCGCGGCAGGATCAGACTGAGCTGGCGCGCCCCGGCGCCATAGCTGAAGTCGCTGGGCCGCGCGGCGTCGATCAGGGTGATGTCGCCCGGCTCGAGCACGATGCGCTGAGCGTCCTGCGCCATGCAGGCGCTGCCGGCGAGCTGGAACACCGCGTAGTAACCCTTGCCGTCATTCGCCGCCACCTCCTGCGGGGTGCGGTAGAGGCGGGCATGGGCGATGTCGACGAAGGACATCTGCAGCGCGCCGCCGCGGTACTGCTCGATGGCGCCGGCGAACTCGGGACCGAGCGCCTTGGCGCAGAAGCGTCCGCACAGCGCGTTGACCCGCTGCAGCCAGCCGTCGAGCGCCTCGTCCACCGTGGTCTGCCTAGTGTTCATCGCTGCTCACCTCGCACTCGGCGCTGTCCGGCATGTCGCATGCCGAGCAGCGCCCGGTGGCGGATTAGGAGGCATCCTTGGGCTTGACCTCGGAAGCCGGCAGGCTCGGCCGCTCGGCTTCCAGCTCGGCCAGCGGCGCGCACTCCTCCATGGCCTCGCGGCAGCGCTGGGCGAGCACCTGGTACTCGCGGGTGCCGGCCTGCTTCCAGCGCACTTCCTTGTCGGTGAGCTGGCGGCTGACCCGCGCCGGCGCGCCCATCACCAGCGACTGCTCCTCGCAGGCGAAGCCGGCCTTGACGAAGGCGCAGGCGGCGACGATCGAGCGCGGCGCGATGTGCGCGTCGTCCATCACCACCGCGTTCATGCCAACCATGGCGTCCTCGCCGATCTGGCAGCCGTGCAACACCGCACCGTGGCCGATGTGGCCGTTGCGGGCGACGCGGGTGACGCTGGCCGGGAAGCCGTGGATCACGCAGGTGTCCTGCAGGTTGGCGCCCTCCTCGAGGACGATGCGCCCGAAGTCGCCGCGCAGGCTGGCCAGCGGGCCGACGTAGCAGCCGGGCCCGACGATCACGTCGCCGATCAGCACGGCGGTGGGATGCACGAAGGCGGTGGGATGGACCACCGGGGTGACCCCGGCGTAACGGTAGCAGGGCATGGGTATTCCTCTTCTTGTTGTTGTGCACCTGTAGGGGCGAATTCATTCGCCCGACATGGCCGCGTCAGGCGAATGAATTCGCCCCTACGGGCAGGTACGTTATTCGGCAGCGACGTGGCGCCGGCTCTGCGCCACCACGAAGCGCCGCGCCACGAAGGCGGCGTCGGTCAGCGCGGCGTTGGCCGCCGGGTTGCCGCCAGTGCCGTGGAAGTCGCTGAACGCCGCCGACTGGTTGACGAACAGGCCGTTGTCCAGGTTGATCGACAGCGCCACGGCGACATCCTGCGCCAGTTCCTCGGCCTGCTCCAGCACCTGCTCGTCGGTGGAGTATACGGCCAGGGTCAGCGCGCCCTTCTCGCCCAGCGTCTCGCGCACCAGCTGCAGGCTGTGCGCGGTGTCGTCGGTGGCGATCACGAAGCTGATCGGGCCGAAGCGCTCCTCGGCGTAGGCCGCGCGCTCGCTGCCGTCGACCTTGAGCAGCAGCGGGGTGCGCACGCGCGCCTCGGGGTACTCGGGATGCACGCGCGCCTCGCTGTCCAGCAGCACCTCGCCGAGGGCATGGCAGGCGCCGATGCGCGCCAGGGTCGCCTCGGACTGGATGCAGCCGAGCACCGCGCAGGCGCGCTCGTTGTCGGCGAGGAATTTGCTCACCGCGCCGGCCAGTGCCTGCGCCACCTCGTCGAAGCCGAGCACGCCTTCGGGCGTGCGGATGCCGCCGCGCGGCACGTAGATGGCCTGCGGGGTGGTACACATCTGCCCGGAGTACAGGCAGAGGCTGAACGCCAGGTTGCGCGCCACCGCCTTGAGGTCGGTCACGCTGTCGATCACCACGCTGTTCAGGCCGGACTTCTCGGTGAACACCTGAGCCTGGCGGGCGTTGTCCTCCAGCCAGTTGCCGAAGGCACTGGAGCCGGTGAAGTCGATCACCTTGACCCGCGGGTCGACGGCCAGCTCTTTCGCCACTGGGGCATCGAGGGTGTCCGGCACCAGGCTGACCAGCGCCGGGTCGAAGCCGGCCTCGGCGAGCACCTGCTGGGCGACGCGCACGGTCATCGCCACCGGCAGGATGGCGCCGGGGTGCGCCTTGACCAGCACCGGATTGCCGGTGGCCAGGCTGGCGAACAGGCCCGGGTAGGTGTTCCAGGTCGGGAAGGTCGAGCAGGCGATCACCAGGGCGATGCCGCGCGGCACGATATGGAAGCGCTTGTCGACCACCAGCGGGTCGAGCTTGCCCTGCGGCTTGGTCCAGCGCGCCGACTCCGGCACCTCGCGCAGCAGCTTCCAGGCCTGGGCCACCGCCTCCAGGCCGCGATCCTGGGAATGCGGGCCGGCGGCCTGGAAGGCCATCGGCAGGCCTTGCCCGGTGGTGTGCACGGCGGCGTGGGCGATGTCGAAGCTCTGCGCGTTGAGGCGCTGGAGGATCTCCAGGCATACGCCGATCCACGCCTGCGGGCCGGCGGCGCGCCAGCTAGGCAGCTGCACCTGCAGGTGGCTCAGCAGCGCGTCGAGATCCGGCTGGTCGTAGGTGATGCCCAGATCGAAACCGTAGGGCGAGCGCTCGCCGCCGACGCGGCCCTTGACCGCCGGGCAGTGCAGCTCGAAGTGGCGGCCCTGCAGCGCGGCGAAGTTGACCGGGCCGGCGGCCGCGGCCTCCTCGCCGTAGGGACGCTGGCTTTCCGGATAGGGTGTCCAGTGGTCGCGTTCGGCGATGGCCTGGAGGGCGCGCTCGAGCAGCGGCTGGTGGCGGGCGAACAGGTCGAGTGCGGAAACGGATGCAGGCACGGCGGGTTCCTCGAGGTGACGGGCCGACCGACAAACAAGACATTTGTCTAATATCTGGCCACTTTCTTGTATCACATCACCTTAACCGCGACCGACGGAGAAATCCATACGTCGGGCAAAGCCCTTGCAAATCAAGGGAATGTCAGCAAAACCGGCCACTTCAGGCGGGTCTACAGGCCGCCGGAGCCCCTTGCGCGGCGCCTTTCCGCTCGTCGGAAGTGGCACGAATGGCGATAAAACAGACACACTAAATCACTTTCTCGCGAGTTGATCTGTATCACTTTATGGGTATACTCGGTCGAAACGGCTGCTCCGCGAAGCATCCCGCCCCACGCCGTGGGCAGGGCAGCGGAAGCAACAACAACTCCAATAACCCAGCCCGGTGCTTCAGCACCCGTGCGTGCACCGCGAGGACGTGTTTCCATGCCTCAGACCCTGAGCGTCCTGCCCCCCGAACAGGGCGTGCGCCTGATCACCCTGCAGCGCCCCGAAGCGCTGAACGCCCTCAACACCCAGCTGCTCGGCGAACTCGCCGCCGAACTGGATGCCGCCGAAGCCTGCGCCGACACCCGCGCCGTGGTCATCACCGGCAGCCGCCGCGCCTTCGCCGCCGGCGCCGACATCAAGGAGATGGCCGAGCGCGACCTGGTCGGCATCCTCGAAGACCCGCGCCTGGCCCACTGGCAGCGCATCACCCGCTTCTCCAAGCCGCTGATCGCCGCGGTCAACGGCTTCGCCCTCGGCGGCGGCTGCGAACTGGCCATGCACGCCGACATCCTCATCGCCGGCGAGGATGCCCAGTTCGGCCAGCCGGAAATCAACCTGGCGATCATGCCCGGCGCCGGCGGCACTCAGCGCCTGCTGCGCGCGGTAGGCAAGTCGCTGGCCATGCAGATGGTCCTCACCGGCGAGCCGATCAGTGCCCGCCGCGCCCTCGACGCCGGCCTGGTCAGCGAGATCACCCAGCCGGAGCTGACCGTCGAGCGCGCCGTCGCCATCGCCCGCAAGATCGCCGAGAAGGCGCCGCTGGCCGTGCGCCTGGCCAAGGAAGCCCTGCTCAAGGCCGAGGACACCGACCTGGCCAGCGGCCTGCGCTTCGAGCGCCACGCCTTCACCCTGCTGGCCGGCACCGAGGACCGCAACGAAGGCATCCGCGCCTTCCAGGAAAAGCGCAAGCCGGCCTACAAGGGCCGCTGAGTCCGCCGGCTCCTCGAGAGCATTCCGGGGGCGCTCGCGCCCCTCTACTAATAAATAGAGAGCGCCTTCATGAGCTTCGAACACATCCTCTTCACCATCGAGCAGGGCGTCGCCACCCTGACCCTGAACCGCCCGGAGCAGCTCAACAGCTTCAACCCGGCGATGCACAAGGAAGTCCGCGAGGCCCTCAAGCAGGTGCGCCAGAACGCCGAAGTGCGCTGCCTGCTGATCACCGGCGCCGGCCGCGGCTTCTGCGCAGGGCAAGACCTGGGCGACCGCAACGTGGCACCGGGCGCCGCCGCCCCTGACCTCGGCGAGTCGATCGAGAAGAACTACAACCCACTGATCCGCGCCCTGCGCGACCTGCCGATGCCGGTGATCTGCGCGGTCAACGGCGTGGCCGCCGGCGCCGGCGCCAACATCGCCCTGGCCTGCGACATCACCCTCGCCGCCCGCTCCGCCAGCTTCATCCAGGCGTTCTGCAAGATCGGCCTGGTGCCGGATTCCGGCGGCACCTGGACCCTGCCGCGCGCGGTCGGCATGGCCCGCGCCAAGGCCCTCGCCCTGCTGGGCGACCGCCTGTCCGCCGAGCAGGCCGAGCAGTGGGGAATGATCTGGCGCTGCGTCGACGACGCCGCCCTGCAGGACGAGGCGCTCAAGCTGGCCCGCCAGCTGGCCACCCAGCCGACCTACGGCCTGGCGCTGATCAAGCGCGCGCTGAACGCCAGCGCCAGCAACAGCTTCGACGAGCAGCTGGATCTCGAGCGCGACCTGCAGCGCCTGGCCGGGCGCAGCGAAGACTACCGCGAGGGCGTCAGCGCCTTCATGGCCAAGCGCACTCCTGAATTCAAGGGCCGTTGAGATGACCGCACTGCATAAAGACGCCGCCATCGCGGTGATCGGCGCCGGCGCCATGGGTGCCGGCATCGCCCAGGTCGCCGCCCAGGCCGGCCATCCGGTCGCCCTGTTCGACACCCGCGAAGGCGCCGCCGCCCAGGCCATCGCCGGCATCGCCAAACAGCTCGGCAAGCGCGTCGACGCCGGCAAGCTGGACGCCGCCGAGCGCGACGCCACCCTCGCCCGCCTGACCCCGGCCGCGCGCCTCGAAGACCTCGAAGGCAGCGCCCTGGTGGTCGAGGCCATCGTCGAGAACCTCGAGGTCAAGCGCGGCCTGTTCGCCCAGCTGGAAGCGATCTGCGGCGACGACTGCATCCTCGCCAGCAACACCTCCTCGCTGTCGATCACCTCGCTGGCCGCCACCCTCAAGCGCCCCGAGCGCGTCGCCGGCCTGCACTTCTTCAACCCGGCGCCGGTGATGGCGCTGGTCGAAATCGTCGCCGGCCTGGCCAGCGACAAGGCCACCGTCGACTGCCTGTACGCCACCGCCAAGGCGTGGGGCAAGAAGCCGGTGCATACCAAGTCCACTCCGGGTTTCATCGTCAACCGCGTCGCTCGGCCGTTCTACGCCGAGAGCCTGCGCCTGCTGCAGGAAGGCGCCAGCGACTGCGCCAGCCTCGATGCGCTGCTGCGCGACGCCGGCGGCTTCCGCATGGGCGCCTTCGAGCTGACCGACCTGATCGGCCACGACGTCAACTACGCGGTGACCTGCTCGGTGTTCGACGCCTACTACGGCGACTTCCGCTTCCAGCCGTCCCTGATCCAGAAGGAACTGGTCGACGCCGGTCGCTTCGGTCGCAAGAGCGGCCGCGGCTTCTATGACTACGCCGAAGGCGCCGAGCGGCCCACCGCGCAGAGCCTGGCAGCTGCCGCCAAACCCGCCTGCGTGGTGGTGGAAGGCGACCTCGGCCCGGCTGCCGCGCTGGTCGAGCGCATCGAGGCTGCCGGCATCGAGATCGTGCGCCGCGACGGCGCCGGTCTGCTGCGCGTCGGCGAGGCGCTACTGGCGCTGAGCGACGGCCGCATGGCCGCCGAGCGCGCCCGCGACGAGGGTCTGCGCAACCTGGCGCTGTTCGACCTGGCGCTGGACTACGCGAAAGCGAGCCGCCTGGCCGTGGCCTTCGCCGCCGGCACTGACGCCGCCGCCCGCGAAGCCGTCACCGGCCTGCTGCAGGCCGCCGGCATCGCCGTGACCGAAGTGACCGACAGCCCGGCGCTGGTGGTGCTGCGCACCGTGGCGATGCTCGCCAACGAGGCCGCCGATGCCGTGCTGCAGGGCGTCGGTTCTGCCGCCGACATCGACCTGGCCATGTGCGCCGGGGTCAACTATCCCAAGGGTCCGCTGGCCTGGGCCGATGCCATCGGCGTCGGCACCGTGCTGGGCGCGCTCGACCACCTGCAACGCAGCTACGGCGAGGACCGCTATCGGCCGTCCCTGCTGCTGCGCCGCCTGCACTGCGCCGGAGAACGTTTCCATGGCTGAGCATCATCAAGATAACGACAACGGCCAGCTGCCGCCCCAGGAACTGGCCGAAGCCTGCGCCGAAGCCATGTACGAGCGCGACCTGGCGGTACGCCACCTCGGCATCAAGGTGCTGCGCATGGCGCCGGGCGAAGCCGACCTGCAGATGACCATCAGCGAGATCATGATCCAGGGCCACGCCAGCTGCCACGGCGGCTACCTGTTCACCCTCGCCGATTCGGCGTTCGCCTACGCCTGCAACAGCTACGACGACGCCACAGTGGCGCTCGGCGCCAGCATCGACTTCATCGCCCCCGGCCGCCTCGGCGACGTGCTCACTGCACGCGCCACCCAGGTCAGCCGCAGCGGCCGCACCGGCAACTACGACGTGCGCATCGAGAACCAGCACGGCCAGTTGATCGCCGTGTTCCACGGCAAGTCCTACAAGATCCGCGGCACCGTCCGCCAGCAGGAGAACCAGGCATGAGCGAAGCTCTGATCATCGACGCCATCCGTACCCCGATCGGCCGCTACGCCGGCGCGCTGGCCGCCGTACGCGCCGACGACCTCGGCGCCGTGCCGCTGCGCGCGCTGATGGCCCGCAACCCGCAGGTCGACTGGAGCGCGGTCGACGACATCGTCTACGGCTGCGCCAACCAGGCCGGCGAGGACAACCGCAACGTCGCGCGCATGTCCGCCCTGCTCGCCGGCCTGCCGCAGAACGTGCCCGGTACCACCGTCAACCGCCTGTGCGGCTCGGGCATGGACGCCATCGGCCTGGCCGCGCGCACCCTGCGCTGCGGCGAAGCCCAGCTGATGATCGCCGGCGGCGTGGAGTCCATGTCGCGCGCGCCCTTCGTGATGGGCAAGGCCGAGAGCGCCTTCTCCCGCTCGGCCGAGATGTTCGACACCACCATCGGCTGGCGCTTCGTCAACGCCATCATGAAGAAGGAATTCGGCGTCGACTCGATGCCGGAGACCGCCGAGAACGTCGCCGCGCAGTTCAACGTGTCGCGCGCCGACCAGGACGCCTTCGCCCTGCGCAGCCAGCAGAAGACCGGCGTGGCCATGGCCCGCGGGCGCTTCGCCCGCGAGATCGTTCCGGTGGAGATCGCCCAGCGCAAGGGCCCGGCCAAGGTGGTCGATCAGGACGAACACCCGCGTCCGGACACCACCCTGGAGCAGTTGGCCAAGCTCGGCACGCCGTTCCGCGAGGGCGGTAGCGTCACCGCCGGCAACGCCTCGGGCGTCAACGACGGCGCCTGCGCCCTGCTGCTGGCCAGCCCGGAAGCCGCCCAGCGCTTCGGCCTCAAGGCCCGCGGCCGCGTGGTGGCGATGGCCACCGCCGGCGTCGAGCCGCGCATCATGGGCATCGGCCCGGTACCGGCGACCCGCAAGGTGCTGGAACTGGCTAATCTGAGCCTGGCCGACATGGACGTGATCGAACTCAACGAAGCCTTCGCCGCCCAGGGCCTGGCCGTGCTGCGCGAGCTGGGCATCGCCGACGACGATGCGCGGGTCAACCCCAACGGCGGCGCCATCTCCCTCGGCCACCCGCTGGGCATGAGCGGTGCGCGCCTGGTCACCACCGCGCTCAACGAACTGGAAGAGCGCCAGGGCCGCTATGCGCTGTGCACCATGTGCATCGGCGTCGGCCAGGGCATCGCCATGGTCATCGAACGCCTGTAATCCCCACCGCTGCGCGCCCCGCCCCGTAGGCGCGCAACGCTGGTAAAAGACCTACAACAACAAGAACGGGCGGCCTCGCCAGTCGCCCGTGGCTCCACACAAGAACAAAGAGAGATGCCATGAACGCCATGCACAATGCCTCTGCGAACAGCGCCCTGCTCGACCCGATGGAAACCGCCAGCCTCGACCACCTGCGCCACCATCAGCTGGAGCGCCTGCGCTGGACCCTGCAGCACGCCTACGAGAACGTGCCGGTGTACCGCCAGAAGTTCGACGCCCTCGGTATCCATCCCAGCGACCTGAAGTCGCTGGCCGACCTCGCCAAGTTCCCCTTCACCGGCAAGTCGGATCTGCGCGACAACTACCCGTTCGGCATGTTCGCCGTGCCGATGGAGCAGGTCTCGCGCGTCCACGCCTCCAGCGGCACCACCGGCCAGCCCACCGTGGTCGGCTACACCGCCAACGACATCGACACCTGGGCCAACCTGGTGGCGCGCTCGATCCGCGCCGCCGGCGGCCGCCCCGGCGATCGCATCCACGTCGCCTACGGCTATGGCCTGTTCACCGGCGGCCTGGGCGCCCACTACGGCGCCGAGCGCCTGGGCTGCACGGTGATCCCGATGTCCGGCGGCCAGACCGAGAAGCAGGTCCAGCTGATCAAGGACTTCCAGCCCGACATCATCATGGTCACCCCCTCGTACATGCTGAACATCGCCGACGAGATGGAGCGCCAGGGCATCGACCCGCACAAGCTGCCGCTGCGCCTGGGCATCTTCGGCGCCGAGCCGTGGACCGGCCAGCTGCGCGGCGAGCTGGAAAGCCGCCTGGGCATCCAGGCCATGGACATCTACGGCCTGTCCGAGGTGATGGGCCCAGGCGTGGCCATGGAGTGCGCCGACAGCAAGGGCAGCCCGACCATCTGGGAAGACCACTTCTATCCGGAAATCATCGACCCGGTCACAGGCGAAGTACTGCCGGACGGCGAGATGGGCGAGCTGGTGTTCACCTCGCTGTCCAAGGAAGCGCTGCCGATGATCCGCTACCGCACCCGCGACCTGACCCGCCTGCTGCCGGGCAGCGCGCGCGCCATGCGTCGTATCGACAAGATCACCGGGCGCAGCGACGACATGCTGATCATCCGCGGGGTCAACGTGTTCCCTACGCAGATCGAGGAGCAGGTACTGAAAGTCAAACAGCTTTCCGCCCAGTACGAACTGCATGTGTATCGCAATGGCAACCTCGACGGCATGGACGTGCTGGTCGAACTCAAGCCCGAGTTCGAGCAACTGGACGACACCGAGCGCCAGGCGGTGAGCCGCGAACTGGCCCACCACATCAAGAGCAACGTCGGCATCAGCACGCGCATCAACATCTGCCCGTGCTTCAGCCTCAAGCGCTCGGAAGGCAAGGCCGCCCACGTGATCGACAAGCGCAAGAGCGCCTGATCCCGGCCGCCCGAAAGCCCCGCTCCGGCGGGGCTTTTTTATGCCCGAGAGAAAGCCCCGTAGGGGGGGTTAGCCGCAACGCGGCGTAACCCACCACCGATGCCGCCAGGCATCGCCATGGCCAGCCTGGCGGCCGGTTCGTGGGTTACGGCCTGCGGCCTAACCCACCCTGCGCCACTCCTGCTCCCCGATGCTCTGAAAACCTCCCCGCTCATCGCTAAAACGAACAAAGCGACACTAAAAACATTTGTTTGCTTTTGCTTTGTGTATCATATAAAAATACAGAACGCCCGGGCGCTGCCCTGCCTGCAACCATGGCTGGAGAAAACAAGAAAATGTACGCACAACTCGTCGAAACCGGAGTCAAGCGCGTCAAGAGCCTCGAGGAGATGACTCCCGAGGAGCGCGCCTTCCAGGAACGCATCGATGCCGAGATCAAGATCGAGCCGAAGAACTGGATGCCGGACGCCTACCGTCAGACCCTGATCCGCCAGATCTCCCAGCACGCCCACTCGGAAATCGTCGGCATGCTGCCGGAGGGCAACTGGGTCACCCGCGCGCCGACCCTCAAGCGCAAGCTGCAGCTGATGGCCAAGATCCAGGACGAGGCCGGCCACGGCATGTACCTGTACAGCGCCATGGAAACCCTCGGCGCCGACCGCGACGCGGAGATCGACAAGCTGCACAGCGGCAAGGCCAAGTACTCGAGCATCTTCAACTACCCGACCCTGAACTGGGCCGACATGGGCGCGGTGGGCTGGCTGGTCGATGGCGCCGCCATCGTCAACCAGGTGGTGCTGCAGCGCACCTCCTACGGCCCCTACTCGCGCGCGATGATCCGCATCTGCAAGGAAGAGAGCTTCCACCAGCGCCAGGGCTACGAAATCCTCCTGACCATGATGCGCCACGGCACCCAGGCGCAGAAGGACATGGTCCAGGACGCCATCGACCGCCTGTGGTGGCCGGCGCTGATGATGTTCGGCCCGAGCGACGCCGACTCGCCGAACAGCGCGCAGTCGATGGCCTGGAAGGTCAAGCGCATGAGCAACGACGACCTGCGCCAGCGCTTCATCGACCAGACCGTGCCGCAACTCGAATTCCTCGGCTGCACCGCGCCGGACCCGGACCTCAAGTGGAACGAGGAGCGCGGTCACTACGACTTCGGCCCGATCAACTGGCAGGAGTTCTACGACGTGCTCAAGGGCAACGGCCCGTGCAATCGCGAGCGCGTTTCCACCCGCCGCAAGGCCATCGAGGACGGCGCCTGGGTACGCGAAGCCGCCGTCGCCCATGCCGCCAAACGCCAACAAAAACAAAACGCCGCCTGATCGGCGCCTGACTCGGAGAACCCCGCCATGTCCGAATGGATCCTTTTCGAAGTGTTTGTCCGCAGCAAGCACGGTCTGAACCACAAGCATGTCGGCAGCGTGCACGCCGCCGATGCCAACATGGCTCTGGAAAGCGCCCGCGACCTGTACACCCGCCGCAACGAAGGCGTGAGCATCTGGGTCGTGCCGTCGGCACAGATCACCGCCACCGCCGGCGATGAGAAAGAGCCCTTCTTCGACCCGTCGCAGGACAAGGTCTATCGTCACGCCAGCTTCTACGAGCTGCCGGACGAAGTCGGCCACATGTGAGGAAGCGGGTCATGACTGACAACAAGAACGACCTGATCGAATAC
This sequence comes from Pseudomonas linyingensis, assembly GCF_900109175.1. Lineage (GTDB taxonomy): Bacteria > Pseudomonadota > Gammaproteobacteria > Pseudomonadales > Pseudomonadaceae > Geopseudomonas > Geopseudomonas linyingensis. The sequence continues at coordinate 327,612 of NZ_FNZE01000004.1, forward strand.
CTGCTGCGTCTCGGCGACAACGCCATGATCAACGGCCAGCGCCTGTGCGAGTGGTGCGGCCGCGCTCCGGCGCTGGAAGAGGAAATGGCGCTGATGAACGTCGGCCTCGACCTCGTCGGCCAGGCGCGCAACTGGTACGAGTACGCCGCCGAGCTGCTGGCCGACGGCCGCGACGCCGACCAGCTGGCTTTCCGCCGCGACGAGCGTGCCTACCGCAACACCCTGCTGGTCGAGCAGCCGAACGGCGACTACGCGGTGACCACCGCCAAGCTGTTCCTGTTCGACGCCTGGCACTTCCACACCCTGAGCGCGCTGAGCGCCTCCAGCGACGAGCGCATCGCCGCCATCGCCGCCAAGGGCCTCAAGGAAGTCACCTACCACCTGCGCCGCTCCGGCGAATGGGTCGAGCGTCTGGGTGACGGCACCGAGCAGAGCCGCCAGCGCATGCTCGCCGGCATCGACGAAGTGTGGCGCTTCACCTTTGACCTGCTGAGCAGCGACGAGATCCAGCAGCGCCTGGCCGCCGCCGGCATCGGCGCCGACGCCACTGCCGTGGCAGCCGCCTGGCAGGCGACCGTCGAGCAGGTGTTCGAGCGCGCCAGCCTGCCGGTGCCGCAGCCGGCCAGCTACTTCTACCTGGACGGCAAGCGCGGCCTGCACACCGAGCACCTGGGCATCCTGCTGGCCGAAATGCAGTTCCTGCAGCGGGCCTACCCCGATGCGACCTGGTAAGACGCCGAGTGGAGGCAACATGGCCAACACGTCCGAGATCGACGCCCTGTTCGGCGGCAGCCCCGTCGCCGCGCCGGGTTCCGAGGCGCAGCCTGGCCTGATCGCCTCCGACGGCGGCGCACGGGAGGCGGACGAGTCCGACCTGCCGCGCGCCTGGCAGGTGCTGGAACAGGTGATGGACCCGGAAGTGCCGGCGGTCAGCGTGGTCGACCTCGGCATCATCCGCGAGGTCTCCTGGGTCGATGGCCACCTGATGGTGGCCGTCACCCCGACCTACTCCGGCTGCCCGGCCACCGAATTGATCGAAAGCGAGATCGCCAAGGCGCTGGAACAGGCCGGTTTCCGCGCCCCGCGCCTGGAGCGCCGCCTGTCCCCGGCATGGACCACCGACTGGATCAGCGAGCAGGGCCGCGAGCGCCTGCGCGTCTACGGCATCGCCCCGCCGTCGGGCAGCAGCAGCAAGCGCAGCCTGCTCGGCGAGAAGGACGAGGTCTGCTGCCCGCAGTGCGGCAGCCACGACACCGAAGTGGTCAGCCAGTTCGGCTCCACCGCCTGCAAGGCCCTGTACCGTTGCCGCTCCTGCCTGGAGCCCTTCGACTATTTCAAGTGCATCTGAACGGCTCGCCCACCGCCGCGACGCGAGCCTGGAGAACAATAAGATGAGCAAGTTCCATACGCTGACCATTCGCGAAGTGCGTCCGGAAACCCGCGACACCGTGTCGGTGGCCTTCGCGGTGCCGGCCGAGCTGCAGGACAGCTTCCGCTACATCCAGGGCCAGCACCTGGTCATGCGCGCCACCCTCGACGGCGAGGAAGTGCGCCGCTCCTACTCGATCTGCAGCGGTGTCAGCGAAAACGACCTGCGCGTGGCGATCAAGCGCGTCGACGGCGGCCTGTTCTCCAACTTCGCCAACGACCAGCTCAAGGCCGGCGCGACTCTGGAAGTGATGCCGCCGGCCGGCCACTTCTCGGTCGAGCTGGACCCGGCGCGCGCCGGCAACTACCTGGCGGTGGCCGCCGGCAGCGGCATCACGCCGATCCTGTCGATCGTCAAGACCACCCTGGAAGCCGAGCCGCACAGCCGCTTCACTCTGATCTACGGTAACCGCTCCAGCGGCAGCACCATCTTCCGCGAGCAGCTCGAGGACCTGAAGAACCAGTATCTCGACCGCCTCAACCTGATCTTCGTGTTCAGCCGCGAGCAGCAGGACATCGACCTGTACAACGGCCGCATCGACGCCGCCAAGTGCGACGCGCTGTTCTCCCGCTGGCTGGACGTGCCGAACCTGACCGCCGCCTTCATCTGCGGCCCGCAGGAAATGACCGAGTGCGTGCGCGACAGCCTGCGCAGCCACGACCTCGACCCCGAGCGCATCCACTTCGAACTGTTCACCGCCTGCATTCCCGGCGTGGTTCAGGAGAAGCGCGCCGCCCGCGAGGCCGCCGCCAAGACCGCTGGCGCGGTCAGCCATGTCACCGTGGTCAGCGACGGCCGCACCCTGAGCTTCGACCTGCCGCGCAACACCCAGAGCGTGCTGGACGCCGGCAACGCCCAGGGTATGGACCTGCCCTACTCGTGCAAGGCCGGCGTGTGCTCGACCTGCAAGTGCAAGGTGGTCAAGGGCGAGGTGGAGATGGACGCCAACTTCGCCCTCGAGGACTACGAAGTGGCGGCCGGCTACGTGCTGTCCTGCCAGGCCTTCCCGGTCAGTGACGAGGTGGTGCTGGACTTCGACCAGCTCTGAGCCCCCGTCCTGATCGTCCCAACCCGCGGTGCGCCCTGCGCACCGCGGGCGAGAACAATTGCGGCCGGCCATGACCCGACCGCCACCTGCCTTGCTCAGGAGACACCCCTGATGACCACCCTGCAAAGTTTCATCGGCGGCAGCTGGATCGGCGCCGACGCCGGCCAGGCGCTGAAAAGCGCCATCGACGGCCACATCGTCACCCACACCCACGCCGACCGGCTGGACTTCGCCGAAGCCGTGACCTACGCCCGCAAGAGCGGCGTGCCGGCGCTGATGGCCATGGACTTCCAGGCCCGCGCCCAGTGCCTCAAGGCGCTGGCCAAGTACCTGATGGAGCGCAAGGAACAGCTCTACGCGATCTCCCACCACAGCGGCGCGACCCGCGTGGACAGCTGGATCGACATCGAGGGCGGCGCCGGCACCCTGTTCGCCTACGCCAGCATGGGCAGCCGCGAGCTGCCGTCCGGCAACCTGGTCCATGAAGGCCCGGCCATCCCGCTGAGCAAGAAGGGCGGCTTCGCCGGCACCCACATCCTGGTGCCGCGCGGCGGCCTGGCCGTGCACATCAACGCCTTCAACTTTCCGATCTGGGGCATGCTGGAGAAGTTCGCGCCGACCTTCCTCGCCGGCATGCCGTGCATCATCAAGCCGGCCACCGCCACCAGCTACGTCACCGAAGCCGCCGTGCGCATCCTCCACGAGTCCGGCCTGCTGCCGGCAGGCAGCCTGCAGCTGATCATCGGTAGCACCGGCGACCTGCTCGACCGCCTCGACGGCCAGGACGTGGTGACCTTCACCGGCTCGGCCGACACCGCCGCCAAGCTGCGCGTCACCCCCAACCTGATCCGCAACTCGGTGCCGTTCACCGCCGAGGCCGACTCGCTGAACTGCGCGATCCTCGCCCCCGACGTGACCCCGGACGACGAAGAGTTCGACCTGTTCGTCAAGGAAGTCGCCCGCGAGATGACGGTCAAGGCCGGCCAGAAGTGCACCGCGATCCGCCGCATCATCGTCCCGCAGAACCGCATCGACGCCGTCGCCGAGCGCCTGTCCGCGCGCCTGGCCAAGGTGGTGGTCGGCGACCCGAGCAAGGAAGGCGTGAAGATGGGCGCCCTGGCCTCGCACGCCCAGTTCGAGGACGTCGCCTCCCGCGTCGACGCCCTGCTGCAGAGCAGCGAACTGCTGTTCCGTGGCGAAGCACAGTTCGTCGGTGACAACGTCGCCGAAGGCGCGTTCTTCGCCCCGACCCTGTTGAAGAGCCGCGACCCGCATGCCGAGGGCGGCGCCCACGACATCGAGGCCTTCGGCCCGGTCAGCACCCTGATGGGCTATGCCGACATCGACGAGGCCGTGGCGCTGGCCGCCCGCGGCAAGGGCAGCCTGGTGTCCACCCTGGTCACCAAGGACCCTCTGGTCGCCGCCAAGGTGGTGCCGGCTGCCGCCGCGTGGCACGGCCGTGTGCACGTACTGGACCGCGAAGCCGCGGTGGAGTCCACCGGCCACGGTTCGCCGCTGCCGCAGCTCAAGCACGGCGGCCCGGGCCGCGCCGGCGGAGGCGAGGAGCTCGGCGGCCTGCGCGCGGTCAAGCACTACCTGCAGCGCACCGCGGTGCAGGGTTCGCCGACCATGCTCAGCGCCATCACCGGCGAGTACGTGCGCGGCGCCAAGGTCATCGAGACCGAGGTGCACCCGTTCCGTCGCCACTTCGAGGAGCTGCAGATCGGCGAGTCGCTGCTGACCCACCGCCGCACCGTCACCGAAGCCGACCTGGTCAACTTCGGCTGCCTGTCCGGCGACCACTTCTACATGCACTTCGACGAGATCGCCGCCAAGGAATCGCAGTTCGGCAAGCGCATCGCCCACGGCTACTTCGTGCTGTCGGCGGCCGCCGGCCTGTTCGTCTCCCCCGGCGTCGGCCCGGTGCTGGCCAACTACGGCCTCGACACCCTGCGCTTCGTCAGCCCGGTGGGCATCGGCGACACCATCCGCGCGCGCCTGACCTGCAAGCGCAAGATCGACCAGGGCAAGCAGTCCAGCCTCGGCACCCCGCAGGGTGTGGTGGCCTGGGACGTGGAAGTCACCAACCAGAACGACGAGCTGGTCGCCAGCTACGACATCCTGACCCTGGTGGCCAAGCGCGGCTGAGCCCTGCGCAAGACTTCGCCGCGCCCCACCGGCGCGGCGTCACCCCAGCCCGGTTTGCGGCGCGGCCCAAGCCCGTGACTCCGTCACAAGCGGAGATCGGGTTTCGGCCCGCCCCAAGCCCCTGCTGCTGCCGATGGGGCAGCTCATCAGTAGGACTCCTGATCCGATTGCCCCGGCCCCGTGCCGGCGCCTTTTTGTCCGCGCTTCAGCCTCCCAGCCAGTCCAGCACGAACGCCACACCGACCACCACGGCGATGCCGCTGGCCACCAGCGCCGCACCGGCGGCGATGTCCTTGGCGGCGCCGATCTCCGGATGGCGTTCGGGATGCAGGTGGTCGATCAGCGCCTCCAGCGCGCTGTTGACCAGCTCGGCGACCAGTACCAGGCCGACGGCCAGGGCCAGCAGCGCCCACCACAGCGGTGCCGGTCGGGTCGCCAGCAGCAGAACCAGCACCGTCGTCGCCGCCAGCAGGTGGGTGCGAAAGCTGCCCTCGCGCTGCACCGCCAGGCGCAGCCCGTGCAGGGCAAAGCCCACTCGCTTGATGAACGACTGACCCTTCATGCCTGTCCCTCCCGCTATCCCTCTGCTGCAGGGTAGTCGACCTGCTCGACTGCGCTCCGATGACAGCACAGCAACGACGAAAACAGAAAAGCCGGAGTCGCGGACTCCGGCTTTATCTGTCCATCGGCAGCGATCAGTTGAATAGGTCGTTCAGTACTTCGTTGACCAGTCCGGTGGAAATCGACACTTGCACCAGGTCGGTCCCCACCTGCACCCACTCGTGCCCTTCGTAGTACGGCAGGCGGCTGACCAGGCGGCTGTCCAGCTGCTGCTTGGCTATCCCCGGCGGCAGCGGCTTGCCACGCTGCAAGTTCTTGCGGATGCCCGGCGGCAGCGCCTTGCCCGGACTCCAGTAGCTGCGGTTGTCGCCGATGGTCACGCGGATGCGGTCGCTGTCGACATGGAAGTCGCCGTGACCGTCATGGTAGGACTGGCCGCCATTCGAAGGCTTGCCGCCCTGCTGGCCCTGACCATTCTTGCCCGCCTGCGGCGAGTTCATCTGTTGCGGGTGCTCGTCCTTGCCCTTGGGCTCGGCCAGCAGGGCCGGCGCCCCGGACAGCCAGACCATCCCGGTGAACAACACGACGGCAGTGCGCGACTTGAACATACGCGTGATCTCTCCATAAAAAGACATTCCCTGCTTTAACAGGCCACAAGGCAGGCTGCAATTCCAGCATATCGGCTTTAGCCTGCGCTACGCGAGGACAAGGGAGGCTTACTGGCAAGCCGGACGCTTCACCTACCCCTTGGCTCATGGTCTGGGCAGGCGGTAACTGGCCTCGGCCCAACGCTGTCATGTCCGCCGCATGCCCGCATGCTACTCTCCAGCCGTTATCCACTTTTCATGCGTATTGCATGCAGCCTCTATGAGCGTCAGCCAAAGCCTGTTTCTCCTCTTCCTGCTCATCCTGATCAGCGCCTTCTTCTCCCTCGCCGAAATCGCCCTGGCCGCCTCGCGCCCGGTGAAACTGCGGCAAATGGCCGATGAAGGGATCACCAACGCCCTGCGGGTCATGCAGGTCCAGGAAAAGCCCGGCCACTACTTCACCGTGGTGCAGATCGGCATGAATGCGCTGGCCATCCTAGGCGGCATCGTCGGCGAGGGCCTGTTCAGTCCGCTGTTCACCGCGCTGTTCGCGCTGCAGCTGGAAGCCGAGCAGGCAGCTACCCTGGGTTTCGTGGCGTCCTTCATCCTCACCACCTCGCTGTTCATCGTGATCACCGACCTGATTCCCAAGCAGGTCGCCATGGCGATTCCCGAACAGTTCGCCATCCGCGTCATCGGCCCGATGCGCATACTCGCCACGTTGCTGAAGCCGCTGGTGCTGCTCTACTCATGGATCGTCAGCGGTGTGATCACCCTGCTCAAGCTGCCCAAGCAGCGCGACGACAGCGTCACCCCCGAGGACATCATGGCCATGACCCAGGCCGGCGCCCAGTCCGGCACCCTGGCGGCCAGCGAGCACCAAGTCATCGAGAACATCTTCGAGCTGGAAACCCGCACCCTGCCCAGCGCCATGACCCACCGCGAAGGCATCGTCTACTTCCTGCGCGACGACCCCGATGCGCTGATCCGCTCGCGGATCGCCGACGAGCCCTACTCCGCGTACCCAGTCTGCGACGGCGACATCGACCATATCGTCGGCTACGTCACCATCAAGGACCTGTTCCAGCGGGTGCTCAACGACCAGCCGATTTCCCTCGACGACCCCACCCTGATCCGCAAGCCGCTGGTGGTGCCGGACCGACTGACCCTGGCCGAAGTGCTCAAGCAGTTCCGCCAGGCCGGCGAAACCTTCGCCCTGATCGTCAACGAATACAGCCTGGTGGTCGGCCTGATCAGCCTCAACGACGTGATGAGCATCGTCATGGGCGACATGGTCTCGCCCTGGTATGAGGAGCAGATCGTCCGCCGCGACGAGAACTCCTGGCTGATCGACGGCGTCACCCCGATCCAGGACGTGCGCCGCGCGCTGGACATCGACAGCGTGCCCCACGAGGACGAGTACGAAACCCTCGCCGGCTTCCTGATGACCATGCTGCGCCGCGTGCCCAAGCGCACCGACAGTGTGACCTGGGGCGGCTACACCTTCGAGGTGATGGATGTCGACAGCTACCGCATCGATCAGGTGATGGTCACCCGCACCATCCCGCAGGTTGGCGCGGAGGGTGCCGGCCCGGCACTCAAGGGCTGAGCGCGCCACACCTCGGCCTGCCAGCCCTACCAGACGCGCGATACCGGCCGGGTCGCCAGCAGCACAGCCATAAAGCGCCACTCAGTTGAATATGTGGTGCAGCACGTCGTTGATCAGCCGGGTCGACACCAAGATCAGCACCAGGTCGTTGCCCCGAACCCTCATCCACTCATGACCGTAGTAGCGCGGCAGCTGGCGCTCCAGACGGCCGCACAGCCAGCGTGGCTCGAGGTCGCGATCTTGATCGCGGCATTGACGATCCTGGTGCTCCTGAAGCTGTGGAGCCTCCACCGGCCACCCCGCGCCGGACTTGCCTTCGGACTGCACACGCATCTGCGACTGCCCAGGTCCGCCTAGGCCCAAGTGGACTGTCTGTAAGCTTGCCAGTGGCCTGACGCCCAAGGAGATCAGCGAGCAGCTGCAAGTCTCTGCGCCAGTGGTCTTCAAATGGCGCAAGCGCTATCAGGAAGCTGGCCTTGAGGGGCTGAGTGATCTGCGGTGCCGCGCAAGCTAGACGAGGCGAAGATCAAGGAAACCCTGACACTGACGACTCAGCGGGTGCCACGCGAAGCCACCCCACTGGAGCCTGCGGTTGATGGCCAAGTACGCTGGGGTCAGCATTTGGCAGGTCGCACAGGTGTGGGCGGCTGCCGACTTCAAGCCGCACTGGTTGAGAACCTTCAAGATCAGTAACGATCCGCACTTTGCAGACAAAGTGGTCGATGTCGTCGGGCTCTACCTGAATCCGCCCGACAACGCTCTGGTGCTGTCTGTTGACGAGAAAACGCAGATTCAGGCGCTGGATCGCACGTAACCCATGCTGCCGCTCAAGCCCGCGCAGGTTGAGCGGCGGACGCATGACTACAAGCGTCACGGGACGGCCAGCCTGTATGCCGCCGTTGACATCCTCACGGGCAAGGTCATTGGCCGTATCACCCAGCGGCACAGGGCCAAGGAGTTCCTGCCGCAGATCGCCCGTAACACTCCCGCCGAGCTGGTCCTGCACGTGATTCTGGACAACAGCTCGACTCACAAAACCGCGGCCGTTAGGGAGTGGCTGGAGAAGCATCCCCGTTTCAAGCTGCACTTCACGCCGACTAGTACCTCATGGCTGAACGCCGTGGAGGGCTGGTTTGCGCAGCTGGAAAGACGGGCGCTTTATCGTGATGGCTTCAGCAGCTTAGCTGACCTGAGAGCAGCTATCCGTCGCTTCATTGAGGCTCATAACGAACACTCGGCCAAGCCATTTCGCTGGAACAAAACGGCTGAGTCGATTATCAGCTCCGTGCATCGAACAAAGCTGGCTGTAATCCGGAATGAGTTGCTGGATTAAGCAAACAGGCCGCTAGGCAGGCTAGGCGAACAGGACCGAAGACCCGACGGCCAGAGCCCAGCCGGTGAACAACACAATGGCGGAACGATACTTGAACATGAGTAAGGCTCTCCATGACGGGAAGGGTCCCAGGCGGATTCGACCGCAAGGATGAGCCGGGGTCCGTGACCGGGGACGCTGGCTTAATCAGGACTCAGCATAGCCACCGGACTCCAGCAGGCTGGAGGTAGCAAGGGGACTATCCCCAAGGAGCTATACCAACAAGCGGCACCGGGTTCTCATGGCGAGCGTTCCTCAAGCCCGGGCTGTGCAGAGTAACATCCAGTCTCAGTGCAAAAGTTCGGACCTAAAGATGGACTTCCGTGATCGTCTGTATGTAATCCCGCAGATCGTCGACTTCGCCTAGACCAGACCAGACCAGACCAGACCAGATAGCATGCAGAGCGTACAGCTTTTTCCCGCGCCGAAAAGCCGAAACCCCGACCAGCATGTGCTGATCGGGGTTTCTGTATAGGTGCTTGACGATGACCTACTCTCACATGGAGAAGCTCCACACTACCATCGGCGATGCGTCGTTTCACTGCTGAGTTCGGGATGGGATCAGGTGGTTCCAACGCTCTATGGTCGTCAAGCAATTTGTTGGGGAATCGTTTTGAGTCGCTTCCCCTAATTGGGTATGTGATATCGGTGTATCTTCGGTAATTTCACGCGTTCTTGCAAGCTTTCGGCCTGTCACACGCAAACAACAAATTGTTTGGGTGTTATATGGTCAAGCCTCACGGGCAATTAGTACTGGTTA
>NZ_FNZE01000009.1 GCF_900109175.1 Pseudomonas linyingensis
GCGCTGATGGAGCTGACCGAGAAGCTGACCCACCGCGGCATCACCGTGAAGTACGCCATCCACCCGGTGGCCGGGCGCATGCCGGGGCACATGAACGTGCTGCTCGCCGAGGCCGAGGTGCCCTACGAGCAGGTGTTCGAGATGGACGACATCAACGCCGAGTTCGGCCAGACCGACGTGGTGCTGGTGCTCGGCGCCAACGACGTGGTCAACCCGGCGGCGAAGACCGATCCGCACTCGCCGATCGCCGGCATGCCGATCCTCGAGGCGTACAAGGCGCGCACCGTGATCGTCAACAAGCGCTCGATGGCCAGCGGCTACGCCGGTCTCGACAACGAGCTGTTCTACATGGACAAGTCGATGATGGTGTTCGGCGACGCCAAGAAGGTCATCGAGGATATGCTCAAGGCGGTGGAGGCCTAGCCGGCTGTCTTGATAGCAGGGTGATCGCATGAACACCTGACAGTTTGAGTGCCCGTACTCCTCGCAGGCATCCTGAGCATATTTCGATTCGGGATGTCCTGCGCTGCGCCGCCATCTACCGATATCCGATGTACTGGTATCCATCAACGGTCCCCGTCAACAAACCAAGGTTCGTCACGACACGAGCTCATCGGATGCTTGGTGCAACATAGACAACAGCGCAGCCTTGTCTACCGATCCAAGCGGTGGGCAATCGCTGCGCGGGACCGCATGCATTACTGGCGAGAGCGGCCTTCGTCCGGCCACATCTGACGAATGACCGGCGGGTGGGCCCATGCCGGCCGGCGACCTGACCTATCTTCAGTAGTCGTCCAGTGACACAAGTGCCGGGCTCCGTACCTCGCTGAGCGGGGAGTTCATCCCTCACCCGAAGCCCCGACTCCCGGCATCGCTGCAACCCGCCCGCAAACGGGCGATCCCTCGCCAGGAGGTCACCATGAGTACTCCCTACAAGCGCCTCGACAAGAACCAGGCCGCCGTTCTGCTGGTCGATCACCAGACCGGTCTGTTGTCGCTGGTCCGCGACTTCGATCCGGACAAGTTCAAGAACAACGTGCTGGCGCTGGCCGACCTGGCCACCTACTTCCAGTTGCCGACCATCCTCACCACCAGCTTCGAGAATGGCCCCAACGGTCCGCTGGTGCCGGAGCTGAAGGCGCAGTTCCCCGATGCGCCCTATATCGCCCGGCCGGGACAGATCAATGCCTGGGACAACGAGGACTTCGTCACGGCGGTGAAGGCCACCGGGCGCAAGCAGCTGATCGTCGCCGGGGTGGTGACCGAGGTGTGCGTGGCCTTTCCTGCGTTGTCGGCCATCGCCGAAGGCTTCGAGGTGTTCGTGGTCACCGATGCCTCCGGCACCTTCAGCGAGGTGACCCGGCAAGCGGCCTGGGATCGCATGACTGCAGCCGGGGCGCAGCTGATGACCTGGTTCGGCGTGGCCTGCGAGCTGCACCGCGACTGGCGCAACGACGTCGAGGGGCTGGCGGCGCTGTTCTCCAACCATATTCCGGACTATCGCAACCTGATCAACAGTTACACCACCTTAACCGGCGGCAAGTAGGCTGGTTCGCTAGCCGCTGCCCTCAGGGAGAACGCCATGAGCACCCACGAATCCTCGTCCCGGCTGTCCTCGTCCTATGACTGCCCGCTGCGCGGCGGCGAGCGGCTGATCCAGCGCGTCGATGCGCGGGTGGCGCAGATCGGCGGTGGCATCCCGGTGAATCGCCTGCTGCCGTCGCGGCAGCGGCGCATGATCGGCGCCTGGTGCTTCCTCGATCACGCCGGTCCGGCGCGTTTCGAGCCGGGGGAGGGCATGCGCGTCGGCCCGCACCCGCACACCGGGTTGCAGACCTTTACCTGGATGATCGAGGGCGAGGTGCTGCATCGCGACAGCCTGGGCTCGGAGCAGGTGATCCGCCCCGGTCAGGTCAACCTGATGACCGCCGGCCGCGGCATCAGCCACAGCGAGGAATGCCTGGCCGACGAGCGCGTGCTGCACGCGGCGCAGCTATGGATCGCGCTGCCCGCCGCCGACAGCGAGTGCGCGCCGGCCTTCGACCACCATCCCGAGCTGCCGCGCTGGGAGCGCGATGGCTGCGGCTTCACCCTGCTGGCTGGCCGCTTCGACGCGCGGCTGGCGCCGGCCAGACTGTACTCGGCGCTGCTCGGCCTCGAGCTGCACAGCCCGGACGGCGCCCATCTGGATCTGCCGCTGGAGAGCAGCTACGAATACGGCGTTCTGCCTCTGGAAGGCTCGCTGCAGATCGGCGCCGAACAGTTCGCTGCCGAACAGTTCGCTGCCGACCAGTTGGCCTACCTGGGACGCGGTCGCGATCGCCTGCAACTGCATCTGGCGCCAGGCAGCCGGGTTCTGCTGCTGGGCGGCGAGCCGTTCGCCGAGGAAGTCCTCATCTGGTGGAACTTCGTCGGCCACAGCAAGGCGCAGATCGCCCAGGCCCAGCGCGACTGGGAAGCCGGCAGCCCGCGCTTTGGCGGCGTGCCGGCCTACGACGGGACGCCGCTGGTGGCACCGCCGTTGCCCTGGCGGGACAGCTGACCCACACCGCGGCTAGTGGCCTGTGCGGCTAGTTTGTTAACTCAAGTTCGGATGCCCGAGGTTCCGAGACAAGGCGCCGCGACGAGTCATAGCAGGGCTATGGCGAGGAGTGGCAACGCAGTATCGGGGCCGCGGGCGCCGAAATTGACTAACTGAACTAGCCAAACAGGCCACTAGTGATGGCTCTCGGCATGCAGGGCGATCTGGTCGGTGCGCGCCGCCATGATGAAGTCGTTGCGGTGCAGGCCGCGGATCTTGTGGCTCCACCAGGTCACGGTGACCTTGCCCCATTCGGTGAGCAGCGCCGGGTGATGGCCTTCCACCTCGGCGATGGCGCCGACCGCATTGGTGAAGTTGAGTGCGCGCTGGAAGTCGGGGAAGCTGAAGATCTTCTCCAGTTGCATGACGCCGTCACGCACCTCGATGTTCCAGTCGGGGATCTGCCGGATCAGCTCGGCCAGTTCGCTTTCGGACACCTGCGGCGCATCGGCGCGGCAGGCTTCGCAGTGGTCTTGGGACAGGGGGTTCATGGCAGGGCTCCTCCGCTTTCGCTGCCCACTGAGTGTAGGGCGCTCACGGCGGATTGCCGCCGCCCGCCGATGAATGCACCGGTGGCGTGGCGGCCCGCCAGGCCGCCACCACGATTCAGATGTCGGCGAGGCTGGCGACCAGGCTGGCGAAATCCGGCCGCTGGTCGATCCGCTCGCTCAGGCACTGCTCCTGCAGCTGGCGCAGACGCTGCTGGCGGCCGAGATCTTCGTCCTCCGGGCAGCGTTGCAGCAGCTCCTCCAGCAGACAGCCGAAGGCTTGCGCCTCGATGCGCTGCAGCGCCCGACCGCTGGCACTGTCCGGGTCGAAGAACGAGGCGGCGCCGAAGTCGCCGAGCAGGCAATCACCCTCCGGGTTGACCAGCAGGTTGTGGGCGTACAGGTCGCCATGCAGGATGCCGCGTTCATGCAGGTGCGCCACTGCGGCGGCCACGCCACGGGCAATGTGCAGCGCCTCGTCGACGACGAAGCGTCGTGCGCTCGGGTAGCAGTCGCGGGTGCAGCTGGCCAGCGACGGCGGCTCGGCCAGCGCCTGGAAGCTCGGGGCGATCAGCTCCAGCAACAGCCCCGGCGGGGCATCCGCCTGCGGGGCCAGCGGTCCGGCGACGCTGATCAGGTTGGGATGGGCGCCGGCGGCGATGCAGGCGGCCATCTCGCTGTGCGGCAGGCCGTCGCTGGTGACGTTGCCCTTGAACAGCTTGGCGGCCATGGCATGGGCCGGCTGGTCGTCAATACGCCAGTCCGCGCGGCGGATGACGCCGGAGGCGCCCTGTCCCAGCACCTCGCCCAACTCGATGCTGTCGCGGGCGATCGGCGGCAGCGGATGCTCGGCCAGTACCTGCGCCTCGCGGGTGTCGCTGAACGGGTTGCCGGCGAAGGCCAGCCAGGTCAGCCGCGGCAGTTGCAGGAGCATCTCTGGCAGTCGTTCGAGGCGGTTGGCGGCGATGCGCAGCAGCTCCAGGCTCTGCAGGTTGGCCAGGCTGTCCGGCAGGGCGCGCAGGCGGTTGCCGGACAGCGCCAGCTTCTGCAGGCGGGTGCAGTTGCCCAGCTCGGCGGGCAGGCTCTCCAACTGGTTGTCGGTGAGGATCAGCCAACGCAGCCGCGCGGGCAGGGCGGCGGCTGGCACCTGCTGCAACCGACATGACTTGAAGCCGACCATCTCCAGCTTCTCGCACTCGCCGAGCACTTCCGGCAGGCGGGTGAACGCATTGTCCGAGCAGAACAGCACGCGCAGCTTGCGCAGGCGCGGCAGGTCGGCCGGCAGGTCGCTCAGGCGGTTGCCGGAGAGGTTGAGCACCTCCAGGCTGTCGGCGAGGGTGAAGATCTCTTCGGGAAATTCGCTCAGTTCGGCGGACAGGTCCAGGCGGCGGATGCCGGCCAGTTCGCCGCGGCGCAGTTGTTCGAGAGTGTGCATGGATGTCTGGTAATGGGACCGGGGGAGGGGGCGTCAGTCGGCCTGCAAGCCCTGCTTGCGGGCTGCGAGTCGGACGAGAATGCCCTGGGTGATCGGGATGATGACGAACACCATGCCGACGATCATCTGCGGCACGATGATGGCGGCCACCTGCCACTCGGGCAGGCCGGCGATCACCGGTCGCCACAGCTTGAGCAGCAGGGTGATCAGCAGCCAGGCCGGCAGCATGATGGCGGCGGCCAGCCTGGCGCGGGCGAGAAAGATGCTCACGCTCAGATCGCCCGCTCGAAATAGGTGGCGGTCTCGGTCAGCCGCGCCACCTCCTCGACATAACCGCGCACCGCCGATGGGAAGGCCAGGCCCTTGACCATGCTCAGGTTGCGTAGGCCGGGGTAGAGCAGCACGTCGTCCCAGCCCAGGGTGTCGCCATGGGCGCTGGGCAGCGGGAGTGGCGGCAGGCTGGCCAGCATCGCTTCGACCACGGCCCGGTGCTCGGCGCTCTCCGCCAGGGCCTGGGCGAACGGGCGCTGGATGATCTGCTCCTTCTTGGCCTGGAAGTAGTCGCGGGCGGACTGGGTGGCGAACTCCGGCAGGCCGAGGGCGATGTCGCGGGGGAACAGCAGGCACAAGTTCGCCAGGCGCACCTGGTTGATGTGCTCCTGGCTCGGCAGGTAGTCGCCGTGCGGGCGGATCAGCCGTTGCGGGTTGCCCAGTTCGTCCAGCTTGCGCGCGATGTCCAGGCTCTCGCCCATGGCGCGGCCGTCGTCGAACTGCAGGATCGGCAGCTGCTTGGCGCCGATCAATTCGATGCAGGTCGCCTCGTCGTCATTGAGCAGGTAGACCTGCTCGACCGGCACCTGCTTGTAGTGGGCGACCATCTCGGCGCGCACGCAGAACGGACAGTGGTCGTACAGATAGAGCTTCATGCAGCCTCCTTGGTCGGGACAGGCTGCGGAGTTTAACCGTTCATTCAGCGCTTCAGCTTCTCGATGTTGTGCTTCATGACCTCCCTTATCGCTGCGGTCATCACCCCGGTGGAGATGCCGAGCATGAGCACGCCGTTGCCGGCCTCCAGCGCGCCGAGCAGGCGCCAGCGCTCGGACAGCACGATGTCGCCATAGCCCAGGGTGGCGAAGGTCACCCCGGAGTAGTAGATCGACGTGGCGAATGCGTCGAACTCGCCGAGCAGCATGAACAGCGCGGCCCACAGGGCGACCTGCACGAAGTAGCCGAGCATCATCAGCAGCATCACCAGGGCCAGCACCTGGAAATCCCACAGGAATCCCTGGCGTTGCGCCACGGTCTGGGCGGCACGGATGTTGTAGCGCACGTAGTAGCGTAGGCACTGCGCCACGATGAGCGCCTCCATGACCAGGCAGAGCAGCATCACGGGAAGGCCAACCAGCAGATTGAGCAGCATGGGTAATCTCCTCAGCAACCAGGCTGGCGCAGGTGGCGAAGCTGGCGGTAGCGGTCGAGCAGGTAGACCATCAGGCAGGCATACAGGCTGATGGCGATGAACAGGCCCATGCGCATGGCGAAGGCGCTGTAGACATCCTGGCCGTTGGCGCTGTCCTGCACCGACAGGCCGAGCAGGATGGTCATGGTCACCAGGCTGTTCAGCCAGAAGCCGGGGCTTTGCCGGGTCGGACTGAAGCCGTAGAGCTTGCGCGCCACCAGCAGGCCGAACAGCAGCATCCACAGGAAGAACATCCACAGGTGCACGAACAGGCCCAGCGCCCACCAGAACAGCACGGCCAGCAGGCCGCCGAGCAGGGTCGAGCCGATCAGCTCGCGCGCGGCAGTGCGCGCCGTGGCGCTGCAGCTCTGCTGGCCGAGGCCGACCGACTTGAGGATGATCGCCATGTAGCTGGCCGGATCGATCAACGCCAGCAGCCAGGCCGGCAGCACCACCAGCGCGGCGCGCAGCGCGACCCAGCCGGCCTCCGCCGTGGACAGGGCCGGCTCGGCGGGCAACGCCTGGGCGCCAGCCGGCTCGGGAAACAGCCAGTGGCCGACGGGCAGCATCAGCACGGCGAGCAGCAGGTTCTGCACCAGGGCGTTGATGACCAGCAGCGCCAGGCCGAAATCGGCGGTGCCGGCGGCGGAAATCATGGTCAGGCCGATCACCAGGAAGGTGGTGACCAGGCCGTTGCCCCCCGTCAGCCCGTGGCGGAAGGCCAGGAACAGGCACAGGCCCACCAGCAGCACGCCGCTGACCGCGGCGTAGCGCAGCAGAGGGATCAGCAGCAGGCCGCTGCCGGTGGTCAGCAGCACCACCAGGGTGAGGCCCAGCCCGGCCTTGAGCGACAGTGGGCGATTGAGCTTGGCGAGCAGGAACAGGGCGAACAGCGGGGCAATGAACGGCAGCGGCAGCCCCAGGGCGTAGCTGACCGCCAGGCACAGCGCGGTACCGCTGGCCAGGCGCAGCGCGCGCTGGGCGCGAGGCTCACGCCGGGTGGCCATGGCCGCGCTCAGTAGGCATAGGACAGCCAGCTCATCAGGTACAGGAACAGGCGACCGAGCGGATTGAGCGGGTTGCCCTTGCTGGGGAACGCCATGACATCGGCCTGGCCGCCGACGCGGATGCCGCGCAGCCTGGCCAACCGGGCCGCCTCGCCGGGGGCGAACTCGACGATCACTGGGAAGCGCTGCGCCGGGCGCAGCCAGTCGCGGCTGTTCTCGACGTTGGGCAGGGTGCCGGGAGCGGTGCTCTGGCCGACGCTTACGCCGTAGCCGACGCTGCGCACCCTTCCGGCGAACACCTCGCCGGGCAGAACGTCGAGCACGATGGCCACCGGGGTGTCGGGCTCGACCCGGCCGAGATTGTTCTCGGTCATTTCGGCATTGATCCACACATCCTGGATGGTGATCAGGGTCATCACCGGATTGCCCGCCACGGCGAACTGGCCGACATCGGTGCGCAGATCGGTGATCAGCCCGGCCGAGAGTGCGCGCACCTTGGTATTGGCCAAATCCAGTTCGGCTTTTGACAGGGCGGTGGCGGCGCTGCGCAACAGGGCGTTCTGCTCGTCGCTGCCGCCCTGCTGCTCGCGCGCCCGCTGCACTTCGGCGCGGGCGGCGGCGACCTGACTGATGGACTGCACATGGGTAGCCCGCGACACCTCGAGACGGCGCAGGGAAATGGTGCCCGGGTCCTCGCGGTACAACCGCTCGAGGCGATCCCGATCCTGCTGCGACTTGAGTTCGTTGGCCTCGGCGGCGCGCAGGGAGGCCAGCGCCGAGTCGATGCCGGCGGTGCTGGCGGCGATCTGCCGGCGGGTCGACTCGAGGTCGGCGCGCGCCCGCTCGACGGCGATCCGGTACTGCTCGGTATCCACCTCGAAGAGCACTTCGCCGGCCTCGACCATCTGGTTGTCGCGCACCAGCACCTTGGTCACCCGGCCGGCCACTTCCGAGGCCACCGGCACGACGAAGGCCTGCACCCGCGCCTGTTGCGTGTAGGGGGTGAAGCGGTCGGCCAGCAGGTACCAGAGCAGGCTGATGACGATCAGTCCGATTGCCCACCTCACGCCCTTGTTGACGGGGTCGGCGGGCGGCTTGGGCGCCGGGGGGGCCGGAACCGGGGGCGCGGGCTGCTCTGCGTCACTCATCTTGGCTGTCCTTGTTGGCATCGGGCGCCGGGGCGCTGGCCGTGGGCTCGTCGAGCAGGCCGCCCCAGTCGGTGCGCTGCTGCATCTGCGCGCGGCTGGCCGGATCGACCCGCGGCTGGGCGCTGTGCCAGCCGCCGCCGAGGGCCTTGTACAGGGCGATCAGGTTGCTCACCGCACTGTTGCGGGTGACCAGGTAGTTGTCCTGTTGCACCAGCAGGGCGCGCTGGGCATCCAGCACGCGCTGGAAGTCGGCGTAGCCTTCGCGGTACTGGGCGCTGGCCAGGGTCAGCGAGCGCTCGGCGGAGATCGCCGCCTCGCGCAGGATGAGTTCGCGCTCCAGCGCCTTGCTCAGGCCGCGGGCGGCATCGTCGGCCTCGCGGGCAGCCTGGCGCACGCTGTCGCGGTAGACCTCGATCAGTTGCTGCAGGCGGGCGTCCTGCACGCGCACGTTGTTGCGGATGCGGCCGTAGTCGAACAGGTTCCAGCGCAGGCTGGGGCCGCCGACCAGGTCGAGGGTGTCGGGCGCGCCGTCCAGCGAACTGGTGGACCAGACGATGCTGCCGAGCAGGCTCAGCGAGGGATAGAGATCGGCCTCGGCCACGCCGATCAGCGCCGACTGGGCGGCGACGTTGAGTTCGGCGGCGCGGATGTCCGGCCGGCGCCGCAGCAGGTCGGCCGGCACGTCCTGCAGCACGGCGCGGTCGACCAGCGGGATCAGCCCTTCGCGCTCGACCAACTCCGGCAGCGGGCCGGGCGGGCGGCCGACCAGCACGGCCAGGGCGTTGCGGGTGCGCGCCACCTGGTCCTCGAACTCGGGGAGGCTGCTCAGGGTGCCCAGGTACTGGGTCTTGGCCTGTTGCAGGTCGAGTTCGTCGCTCTCGCCGCTGGTGAACAGCCGCTCGGTGATCTCGAAGCTGCGCTTCTGCTGCTCGGCGTTCTCGCGGGCGACGCGCAGGCGCGCCTCGGTGGTGCGCAGGGCGAAGTAGGTATCCGCCACCTGGGCGCGCAGCAGCACCAGCACGTCCTCGTAGTTGGCTTCGGCGGCGAAGTAGGCGGCATCGGCCGATTCGATGGCGCGGCTGAAGCGGCCCCAGAAGTCCAGCTCCCAGCCGATGTCGAAGCCCAGGCTGTGCTGCCAGAAGTGGCTGTCCTGCGGGTTGCGCCCGCCGGACTGGTTGCGGTCGAGGTAGACGCTGTCGGCGGTGGCCTGCTGCAGTTGTGGGTAGCGGCCGCTCTGGGCGATGCCCAGCTGGGCACGCGCTTCCATCACCCGCAGGCCGGCAATCTTCAGGCTGGCGTTGTGGGCGTCGGCCTCGGCGATCAGCCGGTCGAGCAGCGGATCGTCGAAGACCCGCCACCATTCGCGGATGTCCAGCCCGGCGCGCTGCACGCTGGCCTGCGCGATGGCGGGACTATGCCACTGTTCGACCCAGGCCTCGCCGGGTGGCTGGAAGTCCGGGCCCAGGCGCACGCAGCCGCTCAGGCCCAGTGCGCCGAGCAGCAGCCAGTGAGCAGGGGACGCCGCGGGGGCCATGGGGCCGCTCAGGTTCGCTTCTCGGCGCCAGCCCCGCCGTTGCCGGGCTGGTCCCTGACCCACTGCCAGAACAACTGGTAACCGACCGCCAGCACCACCGGGCCGATGAACAGACCGATGACCCCGTTGGTGACCATGCCGCCGAGGGCGCCGATCAGCACCACCGGCATCGGCACATTGACGCCACGACCGAGCAGCAGCGGCTTGAGCACGTTATCGGCCAGGCCAGCGATAAAGACGTAGATGGAAAACACGATGGTCGCCGTGCTGGCCCCTTCGGTGGTGAAGACGAAGGCGATCACCGGGATGGTGATCAGGGTGGCCGGCAGCTGCATGATGCCGAGCAGCAGTACCGCCAGGGCGAGCAGGCCGGCGCCGGGGATGCCCTTGAGCACGAAGGCGACGCCGATCAGCAGCATCTGGATGAAGGCGATGCCGACCACGCCCTGGGCCACCGCGCGGATGGTGGCGGTGCACAGCTCGGTGATTTGCGATCCCTTGTCCGGGCCGGAAAGCCGCGAGGCGATCTCCACCGCGCTGCGGCTGCCGCCCTCGCCATAGGCCATGAAGATGCCCGCGATGATCAGGGCGACGATGAACACCAACAGGCCCATGCCGAGGCCGGCGAGCTTGCCCAGCAGGGTGAGGGTGAGTTCCCTGATCTGGGGGGTGAATTTCTGCGCCACGCCGGACAGGTCGGTGGAGGCTTGCAGCCAGAAGGCATGCAGCGGCTTGCCCACCAGCGGCCAGCTGGCTACCGATTCGGCCGGTGGACGAATATGGAAAGCGCCGCTCTTGACCGTGGTCAGGGCCTGCTCAACCGAGTCGGCCAACGAGGCGCCCAGCAGGTAGATCGGCACCATGAGGATGGCGATGGCTACCACCACGATCAGCGTCGCGGTGCGCCCCTCGCTGTTGCTCAGCATGCCCCTCAGCTTGAGGTGCAGCGGGTAGAGGGTGATCGCCATGATCAGCGACCAGAGCATCAGGTTGAGGAACGGGTGGAAGATCTGGAAGCAGAACATCACCAGTACGGCGATCAACCCGGCACGAATCAGGACATCGAGCAGGCCGCGAGACAGCGCCTTGTCGGAAGTGGGGGTGGGCTGCATCGATTCTCTCCTTGCCGGTGGCAACAACGCTGCGCGGGATAAGGAAACACTGAAGAAGTCATCACCCCCGCGCATGCGGGACAGCGGCTTCATCGCTGAACAGCGCTTGCGCTGGCCCGAAGGGGAATCATCCACAAGGCCGTAGCACCTAGGCTGCCGCCTTCGTGGGAGCGACGGTAAGTGGCTTGTTCAGGGTTTCCACAAGCCCAGCATAGTTACTCCTTTGGCAGTGGAGGGTTGCAATGGAGCCAGAAGTTGCTTTGCGCGATGAACACGGCTGTCTCCGTCCGGTTCTGAAACTGCGGCATCTTGTTCGTCAGCTTTGAGGCGGGGAATGCGCGACCTTGATTTTGATCATGATGGCTGGCGATTTATTGGCTGCCGTCTGCTTGTCGATTGGCCGTTCACTACTACCCTGCAAGATACCGGCATATAAACGGAGCATTGGGATGTCGCTTGCTATATCTGCGGCAGTCGTTCGACTGCCGCTATCCAGGGACGTGTGCTGCGTTTCCGGAAATGGATGAGAGCGCGGCTGCCTCGAATACCTGCTGCCACCGCGTACAAGAATGGCGACTGCCACTTCTGGTGCCTGAATAAAAACACGTGCAATCCCTGCCGCGCGCATGTCCTTGGCGACAGCCGCGGTCAGTCTTCAACCAGGTAGCAGGAGTTCCTCAATGAGTCACTCGCCAACGCCGTTGCCCCCGTCCCTCGCACAGCGCTACCCGGTGCTGATTGTGGCCAGCACCCTGGGCCAGGAGGGCAGCATCGTCACCCACAGCGCCCAGGATGTCGTGCGTGCTCTGCATGACCATGAGCTGGACGTGGAGCTGACCGCTTCCCTGGCGGACGCGGAAATCGCCTTCCGCGCCGGTCCCGCCTACTCCTGCGTGATCCTCGGCTGGGGCCTGTGCGAGCAGGATCTCGACAAGGCGCTGCAGGTCATCCGGCTGATCCGCCAGCGCACCGCCCAGCTGCCGATCATGCTGGGCATGAGTCAGGCTCACCAGAGCCGCGTCCCCCTGGAGTTCGTCGAGAACATCGACGGCTTCATCTGGCTGCCGGAAGACAGTCCCGAGTTCATCGCCGGGCGCATCGCGGCGGCTGCCAGCCGTTACCTCGACACCATCCTGCCGCCGTTCTTCGGCGCCCTGGTCAACTTCGCCGACACCCACGAATACTCCTGGCATACCCCCGGCCACACCGGCGGCACTGCCTTCATGAAGACCGCGGTGGGGCGCAGCTTCCTCGACTTCTACGGCGAGCAGATGCTGCGCTCCGACCTCAGCGTGTCGGTCGGCGAGCTGGGCTCGCTGAACGACCACTCCGGTCCGGTGGCTGCGGCAGAAAGCTACGCGGCCCGGGTGTTCGGTGCCGACTACACCTTCTTCTCGGTCGGCGGCAGCTCGGCCAGCAACCAGATGGTCCTGCACTCGGCGGTGACCGACGGCGACGCCGTGCTGGTCGACCGCAACTGCCACAAGTCGCTGAACTACGCGCTGAACCAGTCCGGCGCGGTGCCGCTGTACCTGCGCCCG
The DNA here is from genome assembly GCF_900109175.1 of Pseudomonas linyingensis. Classification (GTDB taxonomy): domain Bacteria; phylum Pseudomonadota; class Gammaproteobacteria; order Pseudomonadales; family Pseudomonadaceae; genus Geopseudomonas; species Geopseudomonas linyingensis. The sequence goes on from NZ_FNZE01000009.1 coordinate 12,306, forward strand.
CGGCGCAACGCGCGTGGTCTGATCGGCCCGGTGCCGCAGAGCGAGCTGACCCCCGAGGCGGTGGCCAGGAAGCTCGCCGAGAGTCCGCTGGCGCGCGACAAGCAGGCCCGCCCGGTGTTGGCGGTGCTGACCAACTCGACCTACGACGGCCTCTGCTACAACGTGCAGACCACCACCCGCGAGCTGAGCAAGAGCGTCGACCGCATCCACTACGACGAGGCCTGGTACGCCTACGCGCGCTTCAATGCGCTGTACGAGGGGCGCTACGGCATGCACCGCGGCGAGCGGCATGCCGACGACGCCACGGTGACCGTGACCCACTCGACCCACAAGCTGCTCGCCGCGCTGTCGCAGGCTTCGATGATCCACATCCGCTCGGGCAAGGTGCCGGTCAAGCCGGCGCTGTTCAACGAAGCCTTCATGATGCACACCTCGACCTCGCCGCAGTACAGCATCATCGCCTCCATCGATGTTTCGGCGAAGATGATGGACGATGCCGGCGAGTACCTCACCGACGAGTCGATCGGCGAGGCCATTGCCTTCCGCCAAGCCATGGTCCGCCTGGGCAACGAGATGCGCCTGCGTGACACCACTGACTGGTGGTTCGGCGTGTGGCAGCCGGACGAGGTCGATGGCGTACCGTTTGCCGATCTGGATCCGCTGGTGTTGCACCGTGGCGATGCCTGGGTGCTCAAGCCCGCCGCCAAATGGCACGGCTTCGGCGACCTGGGCGCCGACTACTGCATGCTCGACCCGATCAAGGTCACCGTGCTGACCCCGGGGCAGACCCTGGAGGGGGCGATGCAGGACAGCGGCATTCCCGCGCCGCTGGTGTCCTCCTTCCTCTCCAGTCGCGGCATCGTGGTGGAGAAGACCGAGCCGTACTCGATCCTGCTGCTGTTCAGCGTCGGCGTGACCAAGGGCAAGTGGGGTTCGCTGGTCGCCGGCCTGATGGAGTTCAAGAACCACTATGACGACAACACGTCGCTCGAGCAGGTGATGCCTGACCTGGTTGCTAGCCATGCCGAGCGCTACGCCGGCATGGGGCTGCGCGACCTGGCCGAGGAGATGCACCAGGAGATGCTGGCTTCGCAGTTGCTGCACAACATGGATGCGGCCTTCAGCCTGCTGCCCGATCCGGTGGCCTCGCCGCGCGCTACCTACGCAAGGCTGGTGAAGGGCGAGATCGAGCAGATCGCGGTGCGCGACATGCAGGACCGTACCGTCGCCGTGCAGATCGTCCCCTATCCGCCGGGCATCCCGCTGATGATGCCGGGCGAGAAGGCCGGCGCCGACAAGCGGGCCATCGTCGACTACCTGCTGGCGATGGAGCTGTTCGATGGCCGTTTCCCCGGCTTCGGGCATGACAACCATGGCATCGAGGTCGAGCGCGATGCCCAGGGGGGGATCACCTACAGGGTCTATGTGGTCAAGCAGTAACACCTGATCGGCCCGTCCGGCGGCGTGTGCTGCAGATCACCGGTTGCAGGGCCAGCATCGCGAACAGCGCAAGGAGTCTGGTATGGCTGATTCAAGCAAGAAAATGAGCCTGATGGGGCTCACCACCTTGGTGGCGGTGAACATGATGGGCTCGGGCATCATCATGCTGCCGGCGAACATGGCGCAACTGGGCGCAGTCTCGCTGCTGTCATGGCTCATCACCGCGGTAGGCTCCATGGCCATCGCCTACTGCTTCGCTCAGTGCGGCATCTTCTGCAATCGCTCGGGCGGCATGTCGGCCTACAGCGAGGAGGCCCATGGCAAGTCGGCGTTCTTTCTCTGTTCGTTCCTCTACTTCCTGTCGCTGGCGATCGGCAACGTGGCCATCGGTATTTCTGCGATCGGCTACATGTCGTCGTTCATCCCCTGGCTGAGCAGCGGCGCCATTCAGCTGTGCATCGGCCTCATCGTGCTGCTGTGGCTGACTACCTTCGCCAACTTCGGCGGGCCGGGCATCACCGGCAAGCTCGGCGCGATCACCGTCTGGGGGGTGATCATCCCGGTGGCCGGCCTCAGTGTGATCGGCTGGTTCTGGTTCGATCCGAAGATATTCAGCGCCGCCTGGAACCCGAACAACATCGCCGTCAGCGATGCCATCACCCAGAGCATCCCGCTGACCCTGTGGGCCTTCCTCGGCATGGAGTCGGCGGCGCAGAGTTCGGATGCCGTGGAGAATCCCAAGCGCGACGTGCCGCTGGCCTGCCTGTTCGGCACCCTCGGCGCTGCGGTGGTGTATGTGCTGTCGACCACGGTGATCCAGGGCATCGTGCCGAACGCCGAACTGGCCAACTCCTCGGCCCCGTTCGCCTACGTCTATGCCCAGATGTTCAACCCGCTGGTCGGCAACATCATCATGGCGCTGGCGGTGATGGCCTGCCTCGGCTCGCTGCTCGGTTGGCAGTTCACCCTGGCGCAGACCGCCAAGATGACCGCTGACCAGGGCATGTTCCCCAAGCTGTTCTCCAAGGTCACCGCGGCTAATGCACCGATCATCGGCATGATCGTCTGCGGCGTGCTGCAGACCGTGATGGCGCTGTCGACCATCTCGCCCAACGCCAGCGAGCAGTTCGGCAAGCTGGTCGGCCTGGCGGCGGTGACCAACCTGATTCCCTACGTAACCGCGCTCACCGGCCTGCTGGTGATCATGCACAAGGCCAAGGTCAGCCCGGCGGTCTATACCCGCAACGTCGCGGCGCTGTTGGTGGCGATGGCCTACTCGTACTACGCCATCTATGCCTCCGGCAAGGACGCGGTATTCGGTGCCACCATCGTCCTGGCGATCGGTTATCTGCTCTACGGGTTCATTGCCAAGAACTTTGTCGACGAGCGACCCGCTGCCGTGGCCGCAAGGTCCTAGGTGTTGCCTACCGGATTGCCAAGACCTCTGAATGTAGGGATCAGGATATGAACATGAAGCCGTACAAATCCGTCAGTCTGCTGCTCGCCGGCCTGTTCGCGCTGCTGCCGATGCTGGCCGGTGCCGACACGCTTGAGCGCGTGCGCACCAGCAACACCTTCACCATGGGCTACCTGCCCGACCTGGCGCCGTTCAGCAGCGAGGAGGGCGGCAAGGTCAGCGGCTACGCGATCGACCTGTGCCTGAAGATAGCCGACAAGGTGAAAACCGGGCTGGGTCTGAGCGACATGCAGGTGAGCTACAAGGCCCTCGAAACTGACACGGCCGTCGTCGCCATCAGTGCAGGCGAGGTCGACATCCTCTGCACCCCGACGCCGGAAACCCTGGAGCGACGCAAGTGGGTGAGCTACTCGCTGCCGGTGTACACCGCCGGTCTCTCCGTCGTGGTCCGCAAGGACGCACCGCCGTCGCTGGTGAACGCGCTCAATGGTGAAGCGGTGCATACCGGGCCGACCTGGCGGGCCACCATCAACCAGGGGCTGGCCAGTCACACCTTCGCGGCACTCAAGGGCAGCGTCACCGAAGACTGGCTGCGCGACAAGATGCGCAGGCTCGGGGTGATCGCCACCCTGGTCCAGGTCGACGACCACCAGCAGGGCATGCAGATGGTGGCCGAGGGCAAGGCCAGTGCGTTCTTCGCCGAGCGCATGCTGCTGGAGAACGACGTGCAGGAGCACCAGGCCGCCGCGCAGATGATGGTGCTGGATCGCATCTTTGAAATTGCCCCGGTGGCCATGGCCTTCGCACGGGGCGACGAGGAGTTCCGCCTGCTGGTGGATACCGTGCTCAGCGAGCTGTACCGCTCGCCCGAATACGAACAGCAATACACGAAATACTTCGGCGCGCCCGGCGATATGGCAAAGCTGCTGTTTCATGTCTATGCCTTGCCATAGCCAGGAAGTCCGGACAGCGGTGGGGATAATGCCGCCAGAGGCGTCATGCCTACCGCGCCATCCAGGTCCTCGGCGACTTCATCACCCTGGCATTACCGATCGACTCGTCAATACACAGGAGCAACACCATGAAGCGTTCCAGCATTGCCGTCACCGGGCTACTGTTTTCCGCACTGCTGCTCGGTGGCTGCGCGTCGCAAGTCACCAAGCCGGAGCAGTACTCCGGCTTCCTCTCCGATTACTCGCGCCTGCAGCCGGCCACGTCCCCCACCGGCCAACCGGTCATGCGCTGGATGGCGCCTGGCGTCAAGCTGGACAACTACCAGCACGTGATGGTGCAGTCGATTGGCTTCTATCCTGCCCCGACTCCGTCCGAGCAGATCGGCGCCCCGGCCCTGGCTGACTTGCAGGCGTACACCTCCGAGCAGATCAAGGCTGCCTTCGGCAAGCGCTTCCAGGTACATGAGCCGAGCACCACGCCGAAGGGCTCCCTGCCGGGCCCGCAAACCCTGGTCCTGCGTGCCGCCATTACCGGCGTGGATACCAAGGCCGAAGGCCTCAAGCCCTACGAGGTGATCCCGATCGCTCTGGTCACGGCCGCTGCCACCACCGCCAGCGGTGCACGCGACCGCACCACCGAGCTGTTCGTCGAGGCCGAGTTGCTCGACGCCAATACCGGCCAGCCGGTACTGCAGGTGGTGCGCAAGGGCTATGGCAAGGAGCTGGAGAACAAAGAGGAGCAGGTCACCCTGAATACCCTCAAGGGGGTGATCGACGGCATCGTGCGCGATATCGAAAAGTTCGAATAGCGCCGCCACGGCGTGCATGCCGCGAGGGAACGCTGAGGAAGTCGTCATTCCGGCGAAACCAGGTTCATGAGCGCGCCGTGGTTTGTCTGCGCGTCATTTGTGTGGCCGAGCCGAACGTTAACGGAAGACATCATGGCAAAGACAAAGCACTCACTCCTGTTTCTCGGCATGACTTTCGCTCTGGTGCAGACGCTGCTCAGTGGCTGCGACAGCAAGGCGCCGCCGGCGGCGGCCGTGCTGGAGGTGCCATTCGTCACCGTCGCCGCGCGTGACGTGAGCATTCCGCTGGATCTGATCGGCGAGACTATCGGCTCCACCGACGTGACCATCCGCGCGCGGGTCGACGGCTTTCTCGACGGCATCCACTTCAAGGAAGGCACCTTCGTCGACAAGGGGGCGTTGCTCTACACCATCGACCCGCAGCCGCTCCAGGCCAAGCTCGCCCAGGCCCGGGCGATGCTGGCGCAGGCGCGCACCAGCCTGGTCAAGACCAAATCGGATCTGGATCGCATCCGTCCGCTGGCCGCGATGAACGCGGTCAGCAAGCTGGATCTGGATGCCGCGGTGGCCAACTACGAGGCGGCGAAAAGCTACGTGGATGCGGCCAACGCCCAGGTCGAGCTGGCGCAGATCGAGCTGGGCTACACCCGCATCCACGCGCCCGAGCGCGGCCTGATCGGCCTGTCCGAGGCCGAGGTGGGCGACTTCGTCAGCCAGCGCACCAATGGCGGTCTTCTCAACGTGATCTCGCGCACCGATCCCATCGCGGTGCGGGTGTCGATCACCGAGCGTGGCTACCTCGATGCCGCGCGGCGGCTGGCCGACCAGCAGCAGGGGGGCCGATCCGCCGATGGCAGCATCGCGACCGCGAACCAGCGTCCGCTGTCGCTGATCCTCGCCGACGGCAGCCTTTACGAGCAACGCGGGGTGCCGACCAAGGTCGACCGCAACATCGACCCCACCACCGGCGCGCTGACCATCGAGGCCGAGTTTCCCAACGCCCAGGGCCTGCTGCGTCCGGGCATGTTCGCGCGCATCCGCTTCGATGCCGACCAGATCAAGGGCGCGCTGCTGCTGCCGCAACGGGCGGTCAGCGAATTGCAGTCGGTGCACCGGGTGTTCGTCATCAAGGCGGACGACACCGTCGAGGTGCGTCAGGTCCAGGTGGGGCAACGCCTGGGCAGCGACTGGGTGATCCAGTCCGGGCTGCAGCCGGGTGAGCGGGTCGCGGTGGCCGGGCTGCTGCGCCTGCGCCCGGGCATGACCGTCAAGCCGCACGAGGCCAACGCCAGCGAGCTGCCGCCGGCGGCCGAGGGCGGCAAGAATGGGTGAATTCTTCGTTCGCCGGCCCATCTTCGCGATGGTGATCTCGATCATCATCGTCATCGTCGGCCTGGTGGCGATGGGCAGCCTGCCGATCGCGCAGTACCCCGACATCACCCCGCCCGAGATCAAGGTCGAGGCCACCTACGACGGCGCCAACGCGGTGAACGTCGAGCAGTCGGTGGCCACGCCGCTGGAGCAGAAGGTCAACGGCGTCGAGAACATGCTGTACATGAAGTCGACCAACGCCGGCAACGGACAGATGACCCTGTCGGTGGCCTTCGAAGTCGGCTCGGATCTCGACATCTCCAACGTGCTGGTGCAGAACCGCGTGTCGGAGGGCTCCGCGCAACTGCCCGAGGACGTCAAGCGCCGCGGGGTGAAGGTCAAGAAGGCGCTGGCCTTCCCGCTGATGCTGGTGACCCTGCGCTCGCCGAACGGCAGCTTCGACGCCGACTTCCTCACCAACTACATGTCGATCAACGTGCTCGACGAGATCGCCCGCATCCAGGGCGTCGGCCAGGTGACCCTCTTCGGTGGCGCCGACTACGCCATGCGCATCTGGATCAAGCCCGACCAGCTCAGCCGGCTGGGGCTCAGCGTGCCGGACATCGTCACTGCCGTGCAGCAGCAGAACGTGCTGACTCCGGCCGGCAAGCTCGGCGGCCCGCCGGCCGCGCCCGGTACCGAGTTCGCCTACGCGGTGCAGACCCGTGGTCGCCTGGAGACGCCGGAGCAGTTCGGCCAGGTGGTGGTGCGCTCCAATCCCGACGGTTCCCAGGTGCTGCTGCGCGACGTGGCGCGCATCGAACTGGGCGCCGAGACCTACAACCAGATCGGTGCCTTCGGCTCCAAGCCGTCTGCCGTGCTGGCGGTCTACCAGTTGCCCGATGCCAACGGCCTGGAGGTGGCGGAGAACATCCGCGCCGCCATGGAGCGGATGAAGGAGCGCTTTCCGCAGGACATCGAGTACGTGATCTCGCTGGATACCACCAAGCCGGTTTCCGCCGGCATCGAGGAGATCGTCCACACGCTGTTCGAGGCCACCCTCATCGTCACCGTGGTGGTGTTCATCTTCCTGCAGAACGTCCGCGCCACCCTGATCCCCACCCTGGCGGTGCCGGTGGCGCTGATCGGCACCTTCGCGGTGTTCCCGCTGCTCGGCTTCTCGATCAATACCTTCTCGCTGCTCGGCCTGGTGCTGGCCATCGGCATCGTGGTGGACGACGCCATCGTGGTGGTGGAGGGCGTTTCGGAGAAGATGGAGCGGGGCATGCCGCGCCGCGAGGCCACCGTCGAAACCATGAAGGAGGTCAGCGGCCCGGTGATCGCCACGGCGCTGTCGCTGATCGCGGTGTTCGTGCCGGTGGCCGCCATGTCGGGCATCACCGGCCGGCTCTACCAGCAGTTCGCCATCACCATCGCCATCTCGGTGGGCCTGTCGGCGATAGTCGCGCTGACGTTGAGCCCGGCGCTGTCCAGCCTGCTGCTGCAACCCCCCGAGCACGGCAAGAAGGGCATGCTGTCGGGTTTCTTCACCCGCTTCAACCGCATCCTGGAGAAGGTGACCGATCGCTACATCGGCCTCACCAGCCGCTTCACTCATCGGCCGCTGCGCGCGCTGGGCGTGCTCGGCGTGCTGGTGGTGGCGCTGGTGCTGCTGTTCCGCACCGTCCCCGGCGGTTTCGTGCCGGAGGAGGACCAGGCCTACCTGATGGCCAACCTGCAGCTGCCCGACGCCGCCTCGCTGGAGCGCACCCACGCTGCCGCGGCCAAGGTCGAGGCAATCCTTGCCGCCGATTCGGCCATCGAGTCCTACACCACGGTGACCGGCTACAGCTTCCTCTCCGGCGCCTCGTCGACCAACAACGCGTTCTTCTTCATCCAGCTCAAGGACTGGGATGAACGCCCCGCGGCGCAGGACAAGGCGACCAACGTGGCGCACCGCCTCAACGGCAAGCTGGCGGCAATCAACGAGGGCATCGCCATCGCCTTCGGCCCACCGGCCATTCCGGGCCTGGGCACAGGTTCGGGCTTCTCGATCATGCTGCAGGACCGCGTCGGCAACAGCCCCGACTACCTCGCCGAGCAGACCGCGGCGTTCATGCAGGCGGCAGCCAAGCGTCCGGAGATCGCCGGGCTGTACACCACCTACCGGGCCACGGTGCCGCAGATCTACCTGGACGTGGATACCCAGAAGACCATGAAGCTCGGCGTCGCCCCGGCGGACGTCAACCAGACCCTGGGTTCCTTCCTCGGCGGCGCCTACGTCAACGACTTCAACCGCTTCGGCCGGCTGTACAAGGTCTACGTGCAGGCCGAGACCGACTACCGCAAGGACCTCGCCGACGCCTCGCTGTTCTATGTGCGCAACAGCGCCGGGGCGATGGTGCCGATGAACACCCTGCTCACCGACGAATCCACCAACGGCCCCGAGTTCACCTACCGCTTCAACATGTTCCGCGCCGCCGAGGTCACCGGCCGCCCGGCGCCGGGCTACAGCTCGGCGCAGGCGCTGCAGGCGCTGGAGGAGGTGGCGGCCGAGGTGTTGCCCAGCGACATGTCCTACGCCTGGAACGCCATGTCCTACCAGGAGAAGGCCGCCGAGGGCTCCGGCAGCATGGTGTTCGTCATGGCGCTGGTGTTCGTGTTCCTGATCCTCGCCGCGCAGTACGAGAGCTGGTCGCTGCCGTTCGGCGTGCTGTTTGGCACGCCGATCGCCATCTGCGGGGCGATGTTCGGCCTCTGGGTGGCGCGCTTCTTCAGCACCAGCTACGAGAACAACGTGTTCGCGCAGATCGGCCTGGTGATGCTCATCGGCCTGGCGGCGAAGAACGCCATCCTGATCGTCGAGTTCGCCCGCACCGAGATCGAGAAGGGCAAGGGGCCGGTGGAAGCGGCGTTGGCGGCGGCGCGACTGCGCTTCCGGCCGATCCTGATGACCTCGCTCGCCTTCATCCTCGGTGTGATTCCGCTGATCCTCGCCAGCGGCGCCGGCGCCGAGGCGCGCAAGATCATGGGCATGACCTCCTTTGCCGGCATGCTGACCGCGACCCTTGTGGGCGTCGTGCTGGTGCCGGGGCTGTTCGTGATCGTCGAGAAGTATCTGAGTGGCAAGAAGAACAAAGCGGCTGCAGCGGCCAGCGGCGAGGAGGCCAAGCCATGAAGGGATTCGCCAGGCGACCGCTGGTGACGGCCATGCTGTTGTCCGGGTTGCTGCTCGCTGGCGGCTGCATGGTCGGCCCCGACTACCAGCGCCCGCAGCTCGATGTGCCGATCACCTACAAGGAGCCGGCGTCGACCGACGCGGCCTTCGCCAACCTCGACTGGTGGAAGTTGTTCTCCGACGAAAAGCTCAAGTCTCTGGTCCAGGAAGCACTGGACTACAACCGCGACCTCGGCGTGGCGGTCTCGCGCATCGCCGAGGCGGCGGCGATCCTGCGCATCGAGCGGGCCAATCAGTACCCGTTCCTCGACGCCGAGGCTGGCGCCGGTCGCTCGTCGCAGAGTCGCAATATCCTGCCGACAGCCGAGACCGAGAGCAGCTACTACTTCAACGGTGCTGCCTCCTTCGAGGTGGACCTGTGGGGCAAGCTGCGCCGCTCGACGGAGGCGGCACGGGCGGAGTTGCTGAGTACCGAGGAGAGCGCGCGCAACGTGACCATTTCGTTGATCGCCGCCGTGGCCACCACCTACTTCCAGTTGCTCGACCTCGACGACCGTCTGCGTATCTCCATTCGCACGCTGAAGTCGCGTGAAGACGCGCTGGCCATCATCAAGGCGCGTTACGCCAAGGGCACGGTGCCGGAACTCGACGTCAACCAGGCCGAGATCGAGGCCGCCGATGCCCAGGCCTCGGTAGCGACCTTCGACCGCGCGGTGCGCCAGACCGAGAATGCCCTCAGCGTACTGGTCGGTTCGCGCCCGCGGGACATCGAACGGGGCAGCGAGCTGGCGCAGCAGGCCATGCCGGTCGAGGTTCCTGCAGGGCTGCCGTTGACCTTGCTGGAGCGTCGCCCGGACATCCTTGCCGCCGAGCAGCGGCTGGCCGCCGAGACCGCGCGCATTGGCGTGGCCCGCGCCCAGCGCTTGCCATCGCTGTCGCTGACCGCCAGCTTCGGATACGCCAGCCGCGATCTGAGCGACCTGGTCGAGGGCGACAGCGAAAACTGGGGCCTGTTCGGCGACATCCTCGCGCCCATCTTCAACGCCGGTCAGCTAAAGTCGGTGGAAGAGGCGCAGCGCCAGCGCGCCGAGCAGGCGCGTCTGGGCTACGAGCAGGCGGTGCTGAACGGTTTGCGCGACGTGGACGATTCGCTGACCGGCCTGCGCACTTCGCGTGACGAGCACATCGCCCGTCAGCGCCAGCTGGCGGCCGCGCGTAGTGCCGCGCGCCTGTCGCGGGCGCGCTACGACGGTGGCTTGGTCAGCTACCTGGAGGTACTGGACTCCGAGCGCAGCCTGTTCCAGGCCGAACTGCTCGAGTCGCAGACCCGCCAGCAGCAGCTGAGCGCGGTGGTCAGTCTGTACCGGGCGCTGGGCGGCGGCTGGTCGGCGGTGCAGGAGCAGACGCAGACGCAGGCGCAGTGAACCAGGTACGCATGAACAGGGTGGGCGGGGCTAGGGGGCGTTGTCCCTTGCGATGAGGTAGCCATGCTCGAGCGCTGGCGATTTGTGCTGGCCCTGACGTGGCTTGTGGCTGCTTGGCTGGGAGACGCCCAGGCGGGCGAGGTCATGGACAGCGTCAAGGCCCGCGGCGCGTTCTGGCTGACCCGCTAGTCGGAGGGCATGCGTGATGAAAGGAGTCCCGGTGGCGGCACTCGGTGTGGCAGCGATCTGGCTGGCCTGCGCTGGCTGCACGAGTATCGGGCCGGGTACGGTGGCGCGCGACCGCCTCGACTACTCGGTGGCCGTGGGCGATTCGTGGAAGAGCCAGATGCTGCTGAATCTGGTGAAGATCCGCTACGCCGACGCACCGGTGTTCCTTGAGGTCGGGCAAATCGTCGCCGGCTACTCGTTCCCGCGCAGTTTCGGCGCGGCTGCAGCGGTCAATCAAACTGACGGCACCCCGGTCATCACCAGCTCCGCAGGCTTGTCGGCCGGGGCCACCTTCAACGACAGCCCGACCGTCACCTACGCGCCAATGAGCGGCGAACGCTTCGCCCGTTCGCTGATGACGCCGATTCCCCCCGCGGTGCTCCTCAACATCATCCAGGCCGGCAACCCGGTGGAGGAAGTATTCCGCACCTCGGTGCAGTCGGTGAACGGCATCGACAACCGACGAGTCGGCCGCCTGTTCGTGCGCCGGGCCAACCCCGAGTTCTACGCCCTGCTGCCGAGCCTCGAGCGGCTGCAATCGTCGGGCGACATCGGCATGCGTCTGCAGCAGGGGGAGGGCGAGCCCAAGCTGCAGATGATCTTCCGCCCGAGGACCGCGGCCGCCGAGGAAAGCGCACTGCGCCATGTGGCGCAGCTGCTGGGCCTGGATTCCAGCGCCCGGGAGTATCAGGTCATCTACGGCACCGTGGCCAGCCACGACCGGGAAATCGCCCTGCTGACCCGCTCGATCTACGAGATTCTCGTCGACATCGCCTCGTACATCTCGGTGCCCGAGGCGCATGTGGCGGAGAAGCGGGTGCGGCCGACCGCGGAGGGCGATATCGGCCCCAGCGGGGCGATTCCTCCGCTGATCCGGATCGGCAGCTCAGCAGAACCTCCCGTCGACCCCTTCGTGGCAGTGCCCTATCAGGGCTACTGGTTCTACATCGACAACCGGGATATCCCTTCCAAGCAGATCTTCTCGTCCATCATGTTTCTCTTCACCTTCGTGGAGACCCGAAGCAATGAAGCGGCGCCAATCCTGACGATTCCGACGACCCGTTGAGGCGACCAAAGGAGAGCGCAAATGCGGTGCAGGCCTGCAATAGCGATGCTGCTCATCCTGCTGCTCCTGGCGGGGCAGGAAGCGGTGCGCGCCGGACCGCGGTCAACCGTTCGCGGCGCGCTGCCGATCAGCATCGGTTTCCAGTCGAACACCGACTGGCTGCTGCTGGTGGCCAGGGATCTGCACTTGTTCGAGCGGGTAGGCCTGAGGCCGAATTTCGTCAAGTTCGTCGCCGGGCCGCCGATGATCGCCGCGGCGCGGGAGAAGCGTATCGACGTGGCCTCCATCGGTAGCGTGCCCTTCATCGGTGGGCTCAGCCAGGGGGTCGACTGGGTGGTCGTCGGGATCAACCCGGAAAATGCCTATGGCGAGGGCCTGGTCGCCGGCGATGGCAGTGGCATAGCAACGGTCGCCGACCTGGCCGGAAAGCGCATCGGTTTCTTCCGCGGCTCGACGGCCCACTTCGGACTGATGATGGCCCTGCGCCAGCTCGGCATCCGCCGCGATCAAGTCGAGCTGTTGGGCATGACTCCGGCCGAGCAACTGAGTGCCTTGGCCGGCAAGCGGATCGACGCCGCCATGGTCTGGGAGCCTTGGCTGCAGAAAATGGTGCACGAAGCCAAAGGTCGACTCATCGTGACCGAGGGGGCGATGGGCATCTACACCTCGGTGTCGGTCTACGCGGCCCGCCGCGAGTGGCTCGGAAGCAACCGCGAAGCGGCGGTGCGCTTTCTGCGCGCGCTGCTGCTGGCCAGCGAGGTCATGCAGGAGAATCCGGAGATTGGCATCCGGTCGCTGGCTCGGGAGATGGGCATCAAGGAGGAGTGGGCCGAGGCAATCTACGAAAGCTCACCGCCGCCCGATCTGTCCCTCTGGGTGGACTCTCGCTATCGCTATTCGCTGGTCAAGAACGCGGAGTTTCATCGCCGCCTCAGCTATCTGGTGACCTTCCTGCTCGAAGAGGAGGTCATCGCCGAGGAAGTGGATGTACGCAACATCCTCGATGTATCGGTGATCGGCGAGGCCCTGCAAGCGCGGGAAGCCGGCCGCTGAGGCTTCGCTCGAAACGGTTTGTCGTGGCGAGGAACTACTCCTCCTCGACCAGCGCCTGCAGTCGTCCGGAGTTCACGGCCTCCACGAGGGCGGCGTGGTCCTTTTCCGTCTGGTCCGCGTAGGCGACGGCGAAGTCGCCCAGCGCCTCGTTGAAGTTGTCCGCCTTGCCCAGGTAGCCGCTGATGGTCGCGGCATCGCCGGCCTTGGCGTGGGCGCGGGCCAGGGTCCAGCCGCAGACCTCGGCGTAGCGCTTGAGCTGCACCGCGCTGCAGCCCTCGACCGGCAGGGAGAACTTCATGTCGCGCAACTGGCGCACGTAGAAGTCGTGGCCCTGCTTGCCGCGTGCCCAGCCGAGGAAGATGTCGCTGGACGACTGCATCAGCCGCTGGCCGGTCACTACCCGCTGGCCCTGCAGCTCGTAGCGGCTCTTGCCGGCATAGGGCTCCAGCACCGAGGGGCAGGCCTCCTTGAACTGTAGGAGCAGGGGATGGTTCTCCTCGGAGAAGAACAGGGCGACGAAGCAGCGGGTGCCGACGCTGCCGATGCCCACCACCTTCATGGCGAAGTCGTGCAGGCGATAGCGGTCGAGCAGCACGCGTCTCTCCTCGGGTAGCGACATCCGGTAGTCGGCCAGCCCTTGGCGTGCCCGTTCCTCGAAGTCCGCTTCGTTCACATGGAACAGCAGCGGTGGCTGGTCCATCAGCCGGTGCTGACCGGCCACCTGGGCGACGATCTTGGGAAAGATGTTCTCGTCGACCCGCTCGTGGGCCTTGTCGGCCAACTGCTGGCGCAACTTGCGGGCCTTGTCGTCGGGCGCCATCTCGATCAGCGTGTCCACGTCCAGGCGCGAGTACCACACCTCCAGCGGACTCATCTTCGAATATTCGCGCAGGTTTTCCCGGTAGGCGCGCACGCATTCCACCGCGGCATCGCGGGCCTCTTCGTCGGACAGCCGGTTGTCGCGCCCGGCGACCACGAAGCTGGCGGCCAGGCGCTTGACGTCCCACTCCCAGGGGGCGGGGAGGGTCTCGTCGAAGTCGTTGATGTCGAACACCAGGTTGCGCTCGGGGGTGGCGAAGAAACCGAAGTTGAGCAGGTGGCAGTCGCCGCAGGCCTGCACGCGGATGCCGGTGCTGGGCATGGTCGCCAGGTCGTGGGCCATCAGGCCGGCCGAGCCGCGCAGGAAGGTGAAGGGGCTGCGCAGCATGCGCCCGTAGCGGATCGGCACCAGCTCCTTCAGGCGGTCCTTGTTGGACTTCTCGAGGATGGCGATGGGGTCGCGGCCCTTGGCCGGCGGTTGCCAGGCGGCATGCTCGGCCCGTGGGAATTTCTCGCGCAGCGCACGCCCGGCGGCGATGCGCTCGTCGCGGGAGCGAAAGACGGGCGCCTCCTCTGCATCATGTTCGGCGTGGTGTTTGCTCTTGTCGCTGGCTTTTTTCTTGTCCGCCATGTCCGCCTCCTGTGTTGGTAGGGTGTTGCTGATCGATGCTCGCAGCCACCTAGTACGGTAGACCCAGATAGAAATAGAAGCTGTCGTTGCCGTCTTCCGCACGCCCGTAGCCCAGATACACCGGACCGAGCGGGCTGTCGGCGGCGATGAAGACGCTGGCGGATTTCAGCCAGTCCTCCGTGTTGCCCGGGACCAGCGGATTGCCGATCTGGGAGGCCTCGAGGGAGAACCCGCTGTAGGCGCCCTCGAAGATGCTGCCTTCGAGGATGCGGTGGTAATACATCACCCGGCCGAATTTCAGTTCCTCGCCCACTAGTTGGCCGGTGGCGTAGCCCGAGCCAACCAGGAAGCCGCCCCACTGGAACTGGTCGTAGCGCGGCAGGGGATTGCTGCCGGCCTTGTCGCCGACCTTCACGGCGAAGTTCAGGGTGTGGTTACCGAACGAGTAGACTGCACTGGCGTCGGCATCCCACTTGGTGTACTCGTCATCCGCGCCGAGCGAGTCCCTGGAGTCGAACACGAAGGCACCGGCGCGCCAGCCCGAGCGAGGGAAGCGCACGCTGTCGAGCTGGTCGAGCTTCAGCCGGGCGCGCAAGGCCCCTTGGGTGATGCGCGACTCGCCGGGCGACAGGCTTTCCGGCCCGGTGTCCAGTTGCGGCTTGAGGCGCCCGCCGACTGCACCGAGGCGGAATTCGCCGTAGCGGCTGAACTGGCTGCCCACATCCACCCCGCCGAGCATGGAGGTCATCTCGTAGCTGGCCACGCGGTCGTCGTCGCGGTAGAGGTCGGCGGTGCGTCGCTCGACGGCGGCATGCGGGGCGACGAAGAAGCGGCTGGTGGCGCTGAAGGGCTGGTAGAGCTCGGTATACAGGCCGCTGGTGTGGCCGAGCTGCACGTCGGTGCGCCACTCGGCGCCGCGCTCGTTCAGCCAGGTCTTGCGGTAGCTGCCGAGGATGTTGAAGAAGGCGTCGCCGCTGAAGTCGCTGGACAGGCCGAGGCCGAAGCGCAGGTAGTTGGGCCCCCAGGATTTCTCCACGGCGTCCACGGCGAGGATGCGCTTGCCAGGTTCCTCGATGAAGCGGTAGTTGACGTGCTCGAAGTCGCCGGTGCCGTAGATGCGGCGCATGTCGCTGTCGAGGGTGTCCTGCTCGATCTTCTCGCCGGGCTTGGTGTCCATGGCCGCCTGGGCGGTCTTCGGGTTGACGTGCTTGAGATTCTCGAAGCGGATCTCGTCTACCGGACGCAGGTCGGGCGCCACCGTGACCGTCTGGCCCTGGCGCAGCGCCGCGTATTCACCGGCCGGCAGGGATAGGCGGGCCAGCCGGTCGGCGACCTGGCGCGCCGCCGCCTCGCCGATCGGGGCGATCTGCTCCAGATGGTCGAAATCGCCGGTGGAGAAGTCGCCGAGCTCGGGGGAGATGAGGATGTCCTGCGGCTGCAGGGTGGCGAGCGAGGCCTGCACGTTCTGCTCGGTGAGGATGCTGAGCATCTGTCCGGTGACGCCGAAGATGCCGCTGAGCTGCTCGCGGGTAAGCAGGGGGGTGCCGACGTTCACCGCGATGACGATGTCGGCGCCCATCTCCTCGCGGGCAGTCTGGATCGGCAGGTTGCTGGTCAGCATGCCGTCGACCAGGATCATGCCGCCGAACTCCGCCGGGGCGACCGCGCCGGGCACCGACATGCTGGCACGCATCACGTTGGCCAGCTCGCCGTCGCGGAACACCACGGCCTTGCCGGTGACCAGGTCGGTGGCCACGGCACGGTAGGGAATGGGCAGGTTGTCGAACTGGTAGTGGCCCTTGGCCTTGCTCAGCCGGCGAAGCACGGTCTCGAGCTGGACGCCGGTGACGATGCCCTTGCCGAACTTGACCTGGCCGTTGTCCAGGCCGACCTCGGGGGTGAACAGGATGCCGTAGTCGTCCTCCTTGCGACGCATGGCGCGCTCCTGGCGCGGCGGGTCCTCTTTGAACAGCAGCTCGGTGGAGATGGTCTTGAGGATGGTGTCCATTTCCGCCGTGGAGGTGCCGGTCGCGTAGGAGGCGCCGACCAGGGCCCCCATGCTGGTGCCGGCGATGCAGTCGATCGGCACGCGGTACTCTTCGAGCACCTTGATCACCCCGACATGCGCCGCGCCCCGCGCGCCGCCGCCGGAGAGAACCAGGCAGATCCTTGGCCGTTTGAGACTGCCTGCCGATGGGGATGGGACAACGCTGTCCGCCGGTACGGCCATGGCAGGTGACATGGCGGACAGCGCCAGTGATAAGACGACAAGGGCAAACCGATCACGAAATTGCATCCCCATTACTCCCTGTTTGCGCTGGTCGCGAATGGTGCCGCTCACTGCTCTGTATCGATGTCGTCGCCGGCTACGTTGGCGGGTGACGGGGCAATCTCCTCGCGGATGCGCGTGGAGAAGTCCGCTGCACGATCCGCGGCCTGGGCGCGGGCGTTGACGTGTACCCGCTGCTGCAGTTCGGCGAACGGCAGGCCGTGGGTTTCCAGGCGCCCCTGCTCATAGAGGTATTCCGGTAGATAGCCGCTGGCGAGAATCTTCCAGTCGAAGGGCAGGTGGCTCGGGTTGACCCGGGTGTTCATCCAGATGACGGTGGTGCAGTTGGTGGTCAGGGTGTTGTAGAACTCCGGGCGCTCGTGCAGCGCATTGATGCGCTTCATGTACTCGAGGAACAGGCGCCGGCCGTTCTCGAGATCGCCCTGCAGCCGGTACAGGTAGACATCTTCCGGTGGGTCGCGGCGATAGTTGGTGCGCAGGCGGATCACGTCGCGCTCGTCGGCCACCACGTAGTACAGCTCGTACTGGCGGAAGAAGCCCTTGAGGGTGGAGTAGCCTTCGCCCTTTTCCTTGCGCGTCTCGATGGACACCGCCAGGTGATCACCGCCACCAAAGTCGAAGCTGAGGAAAATGTGGGCGATGGCGGGGCCCATCCAGTAAACGGCGACCAGGTCCACCCCTTGCAGCTTGCGCAGGTCGAAGCGCTTGTCGTACCAGGCGGGGGTGTAGTCGGTTTCGCTGCGGTACTCGAAGTTGCGGATGTTGTGCACCGTGATCATGTCGCCTTCGATGGAGGCATGCGGCAGCTCGGCGACGTCCGCCAGCCAGTCGCGCTGGTTGGAAGGCTCGATGCCGTGCCACCAGACGCCCAGCACCACGAGCACGGCGAGGTAGCTGCCCAGGGCGCGCCAGCGCCAGCGGCGCAAGGCCAGGGCCATCAACGTGGCCAGCGAGGCGAGGCCGAAGGCCGCAGCCAGGCCGTTGCGCAGTGTCTCGTCGGGTGGCCCCGAAAACAGGATGGCCAGCACGCCCCAGCACCCGACAGCAACAATCAGCAAGCCGAGCAGCACCAGGCCGACGATGATGACGCTGCGGATCCGAGCTTTTCTCATGAACGGCCTCCGCCGTGATGGTAGGTGCATTATCCACTGCTGGTGATCTGTACGGCTCAGGGTAGTGCGCTGGCGTGCGCGCATGAATCTAAATGGACTAATCGAACCCACGAGACAGGCCACTACTGACTATTGGAAGTCTGGCGGGTTTATGTGGCATGTCCAATCGCGGACTGCAGTTTTGGTGGCTGGAGGCTGGGCGGTGGCCTCGGAAGCACTGTCGAAGGCAAGACGAGCGGCGCATATCGTCGTTCCCGTCCACAGCGGCGAGAGGGTTCGCCTGATCAGCTCGGGTTCCAAACGCCTGGACTATGCTTTACCAGTTAGGAGTTGGCCTCGCCAAACCCGCTACAACCGAAGTGGTGCCTGCCATGAAAAAATTCTTCGTCCCCTGCATAGCCGCGCTCTTCCCGATGGTGTGTCTTCCCGCCGCTGCCGAGACGGTGACACCGCTCCAGGGTCAGTCTCCCGAGACCATCCAGCAGGACATCAGTGCCTGCCAGTCCCAGGCCGGCAGCACAAGCAGCAGTACGACGAGCCCGCAGACCGGGGGACGTGCCCGTGGCGCAGTTGCCGGCGCGGCTGCAGGTGCGGCAGCCGCCGAAGTGCGTGGACGCCAGCATGAGGAGGTGTATGACCGCGTCGACGAGGACATCCAGCAGGAGTACCGGCAGAACCAGGCCAGGGAGACGGCGGCAGCTGGGGCGGTAGTCGGCGGCTCCCGGCAGCGCCGGGATCGCCGCGAAGATCGCCGCAATGCCGAGCAGAACAGTGCGGCAGCTTCCTCTGCCTATACCAGTTGCATGCAGCAGCGCGGGTATCAGGTGACCCCCTGAGCTGGCGCTTTGCCGTGGGCTATGGGCGCTCTGGGTACTGCGGCAGCTCGTCGAGGATCTCGCACCACTCGGCCTTGGAGCCGACGAAGATGTGCGCGGTCGGCCGGCCCTCGATAGGGGTATCCAGAGTGCCGATACGCAGACGCAGCAGCTCCGGCATGGCCGGCCGGCGGCTGTACAGCGGCGAGCCGCACTTGCCGCAGAACACCCGGAACACGCCCGGCGAGGACTGGTATTCGGCAAGCGCATTCTGGCCGTGGATGAGGTGGAAGTCGGCGGCATTCACCGGGGCATTGGTGGCGAAGGCCGAGCCGTTGGCCTTGCGGCAGCGGGAGCAGTGGCACATCACGATGGGGCCAAGCTCGCCGTGGATTTCGTATTGCACCGAGTTGCACAGGCAACTGCCTTTCAGCATGGGAGCACTCCTTGGGTTGGACGTTGCGGGCCGGCTCCCGCCGACTGCGGGAGATCCCTGAGGAGTTTGCTTATAACGCAGTTCTATCGGCCAATACCAGACCGGAAGGATCGGGCAATGGCCGGTGCCAGGGTGGCGGTGGGATGACGCGTCGGACTGTCTCACTCGTTGCGGCGGATATCGCGGAGCAGGCGCATGACGGTTCCTTGTCGTGTGGCGGTATTCCCAAGCCCGCCATGCGCGCTTGCGGATTACCGGGCTGGTTCAGGCGCGATCACGGCAACACCGCCAATTCCTCGACCCAGACCAGCTCGCAGGCGCCACTGCCGGTGTCCTCTCGGCTCAGGGAGCTGACCCAGCGGAAGCCGTCATCGCCGTCGACGCGCACCAATTGGCCGGACAGGCGGATGCGTGCGCCTTCCTGCAGGCTGTCCAGCGTGGCGGCTACTGCGGCGCTGGCCGGGATCATGTGCATGTTGGCGCTGTGTCTCTCGATTTCCCGTCGCGGGATTGGCAACTCGTCGGCCCACCAGTAGTACCAGCGGTTGCTCTGGCGGATCTCGATCTGTCGGGATATGCCCAGGTCGGCCATGGGTCCCCAACCCAGCGCCAGATCGGTGGGCGAGACCTGTGCGCCGCGGTCGAAGCGGTAGTCCTCGCGGCCCAGCACCAGGGCCTCCTCGAGCTGGAAGGGCTGCAGTGCCTGCAGGCGATGATTGCCGAGCTGCAGCTGGCCGCCAGCCAGGTCGCCGTTCACCTGGGTCGTTTGCGGCGAGGGAGTCAGCACGATCCACGCCAGCCACAGGCCGGCCAGCCATACGGTCAGTTTGAAAAGGCGCTGCAGGTTCATGGCTCACGGGGGCGTGGAGGAGGAGGCCGAGTTTAACCGCGGCAGCGCAGCGAGAGCAGCGACTTCGTGCTATGTTCCGCGCCTTGCAACGTGCTCTGGAACCACCGATGAAATTCATTCACCAACGCGAGCAGCTCAACGAGGGCGACCTGATCGTCATCGAGAGCTCGCAACCCTGCAACATCCGCCTGATGAACGACTCCAACTTCCGCTCCTTCAAGAACGGCGCCCGGCACAACTACATCGGCGGTCACTTCGATCGCTTCCCGGCGAGGATCAACGTGCCGAGCAGCGGCTTCTGGAACATCACCCTCGACACCGTCACCCGCCGCCCGATCAGCGTGACGCGCAAGCCGAAGCTGGAGTATTCGATCAAGATCCGGCGGGCCAAGACGGATCACTGAGCAGCAGACAGCGGCTCGATGTGACCTGCCCAAATACAATGAGACCCGCTCTGGCGGGTCTCATTGTTTCTGCCGGGCGGTACGTCAGTCGTCGTAACCCAGATTCGGCGCCAACCAGCGCTCGGTCACGCTGAGCTCCTGCTCCTTGCGCTTCGAGTAGCTCTCCACCTGGTCCTTGTCGACCTTGCCCACGGCGAAGTACTGCGCCTGCGGGTGAGCGAAGTACCAGCCGCTGACGGCGGCGGCGGGGAACATGGCGTAGTGCTCGGTGAGGGTCACGCCACTGGTGCCCTGCGGGTCGAGCAGCTGGAACAGGGTGCCTTTCTCGGTGTGGTCCGGGCAGGCCGGGTAGCCGGGGGCAGGGCGGATGCCCTTGTACTGCTCCTTGATCAGCTCCTCGTTGGACAGCTGCTCGCCCTTGTCGTAGCCCCAGTAGTGGGTTCGCACCTCTTTGTGCAGCCACTCGGCGCAGGCTTCGGCGAGGCGGTCGGCCAGCGCCTTGACCATGATCGAGTTGTAGTCGTCGCCCTTGTCCTGGTAGGCCTTGGCCAGTTCCTCGGCGCCGATGCCGGCGGTGACGATGAAGCCGCCCATGTAGTCGGTCACGCCGGACTCTTTGGGCGCGACGAAGTCGGCCAGCGACAGGTTGGGCTTGCCGTCCGGCTTGATGGTCTGCTGGCGCAGGTGGTGCAGGCTGGCCAGCTTCTCGCCGTTGGCGCCGTAGACTTCCAGGTCGTCGTCCTGCACCTGGTTGGCCGGCCAGAAGCCGAACACCGCCTTGGCCCTGATCAGCTTCTCGTCGATCAGCTTCTTGAGCATCGCCTGGGCGTCGGCGTACAGCGCGGTGGCCGCCTCGCCGACCACCTCGTCAGTGAGGATGCGCGGGAACTTGCCGGCCAGGTCCCAGGAGATGAAGAACGGCGTCCAGTCGATGTACTCGGCCAGGGTGGCGAGATCGATGTCGTCCAGTTCCTTGACGCCGGTGAAGGAGGGCACCGGGGCCTGGTAGCCGGTCCAGTCGAACTGCGGCTTGTTGGCCACCGACTTCTCGTAGCTCAGGCGCTCGGTGCGCGAGCTGCGCGCGGCGGTGCGCTCGCGCACCTCGGCGTATTCCTCGCGCAGCTTGGCGACGTAGGCCGGCTTCATTTCCTTGGACAGCAGGGTGGTGGCCACGCCGACGGCGCGCGAGGCGTCGGTGACGTAGATGACCGCGTCGTTGCTGTACTGCGGGTCGATCTTCACCGCGGTGTGCGCCTTGGAGGTGGTGGCGCCGCCGATCATCAGCGGCAGCGAGAAGCCCTGGCGCTGCATTTCCTTGGCGACGTGGACCATCTCGTCGAGCGACGGGGTGATCAGGCCGGACAGGCCGATGATGTCGCACTTCTCTTCCTTGGCGACCTGGAGGATCTTCTCCGCCGGCACCATCACGCCCAGATCGACGATGTCGTAGCCGTTGCAGCCGAGCACCACGCCGACGATGTTCTTGCCGATGTCGTGGACGTCGCCCTTCACCGTGGCCATGAGGATCTTGCCCTTGGCTTCCGGCTTGTCGCCCTTTTCCGCCTCGATGAAGGGGATCAGGTGGGCCACCGCCTGTTTCATCACCCGGGCGGACTTGACCACCTGGGGCAGGAACATCTTGCCGGCGCCGAACAGGTCGCCGACCACGTTCATGCCGCTCATCAGCGGGCCTTCGATGACCTCGATGGGCCGCGCGCACTGCTGGCGGAACTCCTCGGTGTCCTCGACGATGAAGGCGGTGATGCCCTTGACCAGCGCGTGCTCGAGACGCTTGCCGACCGGCAGGCTGCGCCACTCCTCGGTTTCGGCTTCCTTGACGCTGCCGTCGCCCTTGTACTGGTCGGCGATGGCCAGCAGCGCTTCGGTGGCGCCGTCGTTACGATTGAGCACCACGTCCTCGACCGCATCACGCAGCTGCTTGGGGATCTCGTCGTAGATCTCCAGCTGGCCGGCGTTGACGATGCCCATGGTCAGGCCGTTCTGGATGGCGTGGAACAGGAATACCGAGTGGATCGCCTCGCGCACCGGGTTGTTGCCGCGGAACGAGAACGACACGTTGGACACGCCGCCCGAGGTCAGCGCGTAGGGCAGGTGGTCGCGGATGTAGGCGCAGGCCTCGATGAAGTCGACCGCGTAGTTGTTGTGCTCGTCGATGCCGGTGGCCACGGCAAAGATGTTCGGGTCGAAGATGATGTCTTCCGGCGGGAAGCCGACTTCGTTGACCAGGATGTCGTAGCTGCGCTGGCAGATCTCGCGCTTGCGCGCGGCGGTGTCGGCCTGACCGGCTTCGTCGAAGGCCATCACCACCACCGCGGCGCCGTAGCGCTTGCACAGGCGGGCGTGGTGCTTGAACGCCTCGACGCCTTCCTTCATGGAGATCGAGTTGACGATGCCCTTGCCCTGGATGCACTTGAGGCCGGCCTCGATCACTTCCCACTTGGAGGAGTCGATCATGATCGGCACGCGCGAGATGTCCGGTTCGCCGGCGATCAGGTTGAGGAAGGTGACCATGGCCGCCTTCGAGTCGAGCATGCCCTCGTCCATGTTGATGTCGATCACCTGGGCGCCGGCTTCCACCTGCTGCAGGGCGACTTCGAGGGCCTCGGTGTAGTTCTCCTCGCGGATCAGGCGGGCGAACTTGGCCGAGCCGGTGATGTTGGTGCGCTCGCCGACGTTGACGAACAGCGAGCTGCGGTCGATGGTGAACGGCTCGAGGCCCGACAGGCGGCAGGCCTTGGGGATGTCGGGGATGGCGCGCGGCGGGTACTTGGCCACCGCTTCAGCAATCGCCTGGATGTGCGGCGGGGTGGTGCCGCAGCAGCCGCCGATGATGTTCAGGAAGCCGCTGGCGGCGAACTCCTCGACCACCGCGGCCATCTGCGCCGGGGTCTCGTCGTACTCGCCGAAGGCGTTGGGCAGGCCGGCGTTGGGGTGGGCGGACACGAAAGTGTCGGCCTTGGTGGCCAGCTCTTCCAGGTACGGGCGCAGATCCTTGGCGCCGAGGGCGCAGTTGAGGCCCACGGAAATCGGCTTGGCGTGGCGCACCGAGTTCCAGAACGCTTCAGTGGTCTGCCCGGACAGGGTGCGGCCGGAGGCGTCGGTGATGGTGCCGGAGATCATGATCGGCAGTTCGACGCCTTCCTCTTCGAACACCTGCTGCACGGCGAAGATCGCCGCCTTGGCGTTGAGGGTGTCGAAGATGGTCTCGATCAGGATCAGGTCGGCGCCGCCCTCGATCAGGCCGCGGGTGGCTTCGGTGTAGTTCTCCACCAGCTCGTCGAAGGTGACGTTGCGATAGCCCGGGTTGTTGACGTCCGGGGACAGCGAGCACGTGCGGCTGGTCGGGCCGAGCACGCCGGCGACGAAGCGCGGCTTGTCCGGGGTCTCGGCGGTCTTGGCGTCGGCCACTTCCCGCGCAAGGCGCGCACCTTCGACGTTCAGTTCGTAGACCAGCGCTTCCATGGCGTAGTCGGCCTGCGACACGCGGGTGGCGTTGAAGGTGTTGGTCTCGAGGATGTCGGCGCCGGCGTCCAGGTAGGCCTTCTCGATGGCCTGGATCACGTCCGGGCGGCTGAGCAGCAGCAGGTCGTTGTTGCCCTTGACGTCCTGCGGCCAGTCGGCGAAACGCTCGCCACGGTAGTCCTCTTCTTCCAGCTTGTAGCTCTGGATCATGGTGCCCATGCCGCCGTCGAGGATCAGGATGCGTTCCTGGAGGGCGTGCTGGAGGGCCTGGAGGCGGGCGGCGCGATCGGACATGGGGACTACCTGGAGAGGGTGGATCGTAAAGGCGGGAATGATAGCAAAGCTGCATGGTTCTGGAGCGGCAGGGGCTTGGCCATGAATTTTCTTCAAGTTGGGGCTGCTCTGCAGGCGCAAATTCATTCGCGACCGGCCGCCAGGGTCGCGAATGAATTCGCTCCCACAGGTAGTGGCCTTAGAATGCTCCATTCCCTGCCACGGACAGCCCCATGCCCATTTTCTTCCTGCTGCTGGCCAGCCTCCTGCTCAGCCTGCCGCTGTCCGCTGCGCCGGTGTCGTATTCCCGTGAGGTGCAGCCGATCCTCACCCAGAAGTGCGTGGCCTGCCATGCCTGCTACGACGCGCCCTGCCAGCTCAACCTCGGCAGCGCTGCAGGTGCCCAGCGCGGTGCCACGTCGGTAGCGGTCTACAACGGCAAGCGCATCGAGGCGCAGGCGACCACGCGGCTGTTCGTCGATGCGCGGACGGAGGAGGGCTGGCGCGCCAGCGGCTTCCATTCGGTGCTGGCTGGCGGCGATGCCGCGCTGGTGGCGCGCATGCTCGAGCTGGGTCGCGCCCATGCGCCCGTGCCTGGCGCCCGGCTGCCGGATGACCTGGATATCGGCATCTACCGCGACAACCAGTGCCCGACGCCCGAGCAGTTCGACGACTTCGCCCGCCGCAATCCCGGTGCGGGCATGCCCTTCGCGGTCAGCGGGCTGAGCGATGCCGAGTACGCCACCCTGCGCCGCTGGCTGGCCGAGGGCGCGCGGCTGGATGGCGAGCCGGTGCTCGCCAATGCCTCCGAGGCGGCGCAGATCGCCGAGTGGGAGGCGCTGTTCAATCGCCCCGGCGCGCGCGAGCAACTGGTGGCGCGCTGGCTCTATGAGCACCTGTTCATCGCGCACCTCTACTTCGATGCCGGCGCCGGTGGCCGGTTCTTCGAGCTGGTGCGCTCGCGCACGCCCAGCGGCGAGCCTGTGGACGTGATCGCCACCCGGCGGCCCAACGACGACCCGGGGGCGCGCTTCTTCTATCGGCTGCGTCCGGTGCAGGGCGTGATCGTCCACAAGACCCATATCACCTACGCCCTGAGCCCGCGCAAGCTAGCGCGGGTCGAAGAGCTGTTCTTCGCGGGCGACTGGACGACGGATGCCGTGCCCGGCTACGGTCCGCAGCGCCGCGCCAATCCGTTCGAGACCTTCGCCGCCATCCCGGCGCAGGCGCGCTACCAGTTCATGCTGGATGACGCCGAGTACTTCGTGCGCACCTTCATCCGCGGCCCGGTGTGTCGCGGGCAGATCGCCACCGACGTGATCCGCGACCACTTCTGGACGCTGTTCCAGGCGCCGGCTCACGATCTCTACCTGCTGGATGCCGACTACCGCGAGCGGGTCACGCCGCTGCTGGCGTTGCCGGGGCAGGAGGATGACCTGGCCCGCCTGCCAATGGTCTGGCACGACTACCGGCGCAAGCTGTCCGCCTACGAGCGGGCGCGTAGCGAGGCCTACTCGCACCAGCCCTGGCCGAGCTGGTCGCATGTCTGGGCCGGCAACGACAATGCGCTGCTGAGCATCTTCCGCCAGCACGACAGCGCCTCGGTGCGCAAGGGCCTGATCGGTGCAGTGCCGCAGACCCTGTGGTGGCTGGACTTCCCATTGCTGGAGCGCACCTACTACCAGTTGGTGGTCAACTTCGACGTGTTCGGCAATGTCTCCCACCAGGCGCAGACCCGGCTGTACTTCGATCTGATCCGCAACGGCGCCGAGCAGAACTTCCTGCGCCTGATGCCGCCGGACGCGCGCCAGGCGATCCTGCACGATTGGTACCAGGAGGGTGGTCTGCTCAAGCTGTGGCTGAACTACGAGCGCATCGATGCCGAGACCCCCACTGGCCTGCGTCTGCCGTCTGACGACCCGAAGGGCGCCTTCGCCGCGCTGCTGCTGGAACGCTATGGCACCCTCAATGCCCGTCCCGATCCGCTCAACCGCTGCAGCAACGGGCGCTGTTATCGAGCCAAGGCCGCCCCCGCCGTGCGGCAGATCGACCAGCGCCTGAGCGCGCTGGCAGCCAGGCCGCTGGCCGAGCTGCCGGCCATCGAGTTCCTGCCCGAGGCGACCTTGCTGCGTGTCGAGCTGGATGGCGGCGAGCGCGAGGTCTACAGCCTGCTGCGCAACCGCGCGCACAGCAACGTGGCCTTCATGCTCGGCGAGTCGCTGCGCTACCAGCCGGAGAAGGACACCCTGACCCTGTACCCCGAAGTGCTGAGCAGCTACCCCAACTTCCTGTTCAGCCTGCGCGAAGGGGAGGTGAATGCCTTCGTGGCCTCGCTGCAGCAGGCGCGCAGCGCCGCCGACTTCGACCTGATCGTGCAGCGCTGGGGCGTGCGCCGCAGCGATCCGCGCTACTGGAACCTGTTTCACGACCTGAGCGCACACATCCGCGAAACGCAGCCGGTGGAGACGGGGGTGCTGGACATGAACCGCTATCAGAACCTGTAGGCCCGGTCGGCCGCAGGGTGCGCGCACCGACGGGTCTGCGGCTTATTCCTACTAAAACGCTGGGACTTTATCCGCGCCCCGGCATGGCGTACACTGCGCCCATATTTGCGAGGAGTCGCCATGAGCAACATCATCATCACCGAATCGGCTCAGGAATACCTGGCCGATCTGCTGCAGAAGCAGAACACCCCAGGTATCGGCATTCGCGTTTTCATCACCCAGCCGGGCACCCAGTACGCCGAGACCTGCATCGCCTACTGCAAGCCCCACGAGCAGAAGGCCGAGGACACCCCGCTGGCGCTGAAGGACTTCACCGCCTGGCTGGATGCGGTGAGCGTACCCTTCCTCGAGGATGCCGTGGTCGACTACGCCACCGACCGCATGGGCGGCCAGCTGACCATCAAGGCGCCGAACGCCAAGGTGCCGATGGTCAACGAGGACAGCCCGCTGCCCGAGCGCATCAACTACTACCTGCAGACCGAGATCAACCCGGGCCTGGCCAGCCACGGCGGCATGGTTTCGCTGGTCGACATCGACGACGAAGGCGTGGCCATCCTGCGCTTCGGCGGCGGCTGCCAGGGCTGTGGCATGGTCGACACCACCCTCAAGGATGGCGTCGAGAAGACCCTGATGGAGCGCATCCCCGAACTGAAGGGCGTGCGTGACGTCACCGACCACAGCAACAAGGAAAACGCGTACTACTGAGTGACGCCCATTCTTGATTCGGGATGCGAAGGGCGGGCCGCTGCCCTTCGTAATTTCGTTTATCAGGAAAGCATCTAAGTCGGTCTTTCGCGGTTTGCTAGTTTCATCTGTGCAACGCCAATCTTCCTTCGGGACGTATTAGCGAATAACCAGGATGGAACATGCACAAGTCAATGCTTCGTCGACTACTCGCCGTCGACCTTTCCGATGAATTGAATCCCCTTCTTTCCGAAATTCAAAACGCCGGCTGGGAAGTCGAGACCTGCTCCCTGGACGAGGCGTTAGCGCGTCAGGCCGATGTCGGGCTGATACGCCTGGGACCTTGTCTGGACACGATTGGCGAACTGTTGCGGCGTACGCCGACGCAATGGATCGCCGCCCTGCCGCCGGATACCTCGCTGGACGGCAGCCTTGGCCTGTTCGTTGGCGAGTGGTGCTTCGATTTTCACACGTTGCCGTTCGACCGTACGCGGCTGCTGAACTCCCTGGGCCACGCACTGGGCATGGCTTCGCTGCGCCGTGCGGAGCAGGTCGAGGGCGATGACGAGTTGCTGGGCAGTTCATTGTGCATGAGCGAGCTGCGCAAGCTGCTCGGCAAGCTCGGACCGACCGATTCGCCGGTATTGATCCGCGGCGAGAGCGGGACCGGCAAGGAGCTGGTGGCCCACGCCCTGCACCGCCTGTCGCGTCGCGCCGAGCAGGCCTTCGTGGCGATCAACTGTGGTGCGATTCCCGAGCAACTGATCCAGTCCGAATTGTTCGGTCACGAGAAGGGGGCCTTCACTGGTGCCCACCAGCGCAAGATCGGTCGGATCGAGTCGGCCCATGGCGGTACCCTGTTCCTCGACGAGATCGGCGACCTGCCGCTGGATCTTCAGGCCAACCTGCTGCGCTTCCTGCAAGAGGCGCAGATCGAGCGGGTGGGCAGCAACCAGCCGGTCGAGGTCAATGTGCGGGTGCTGGCGGCTACCCACATCGATCTCGAACAGGCGGTTGAGCGCGGGCGTTTCCGTGAGGACCTCTATTACCGGCTGAATGTCCTGCAGGTGCATACCAGCCCCTTGCGTGAGCGCCTGGAGGACGTACCGGAGCTGGCCCGCTATTTTGCCCGGCTGTACGCCGACGAGGTCGCCCGGCGTCCACGCTCGTTCAGCGAGGAGGCGCTGCGGGCGATGGGCGAGTACGCCTGGCCGGGTAATGTGCGCGAGCTGGCCAACCGTGTACGCCGCGGCCTGGTGTTGGCCGAGGGACGGCAGATCGAGGCGCAGGACTTGGGGTTTCATGGAGTTGGCGTACCGACGAGCCCGGATTACAGCCTGGAGAACTACAAGATGCAGGCCGAGAAGCAGGCGCTGAGCGACGTGCTGCGCCAGTACTCGGCCAACCTCAGTCGCGCGGCCCGGGCGCTGGGCGTGTCGCGGCCGACCTTCTACCGGCTGTTGAACAAGCACGGGATTCGCTAACGCACAGGAAAAGGCCTCGGCCGGGAGAGATCCCGTCCGAGGCCTTTGACTATGTACTCAGAAATAGTAGGGGAACTTGAGGCTGAAGGAGAAGTCCGGTGCGTCCTCGGTCAGGCCGATCGACAGGTTGGGCACCATGGTCAGCTGGTCGGTCAGGGCGAAGGTCATGCCCATGTTGAAGTAGGCGGCATTGGCATCGCTGCTGGCGACCGTTTGCCAGTCGCCGCCATCGGGTTTGATGCGGCTCTTCTGGCTGACCAGTTGCGAGTAGGAGAAGGACAGGCTCATGCGCTCGTTGAGGGCGAAGGCGGTACCCAGGCCGTACTGGAACCAGTTGCCCATCCTGACCTTGCCGCCCACCTTCTGGTTCTCGACGGGGCTGATGTCGTCGAACGACTCCTCGAAGTTGTAGGTGTAGGACAGGTTGGCGAACAGCACGGCCGGATCCACTGTCTTGACCAGCGCGACCCCCGGGGTAACGGCCCAGACGCCGTTGCCGGTCGGCAGGTCTTCCGGTACCGAGAGGTTGTCGTTGCCGGGCGACTGCCTCAGCTTGATGCCGTAGGGATCCTCGCCGGTGGGTGCCCTGACCCGCAGGCTGAATACCGTATCCGGCACCCAGTTGCTCTCGTCGAGGAACTTGTAGGACACGCCGAAGCTGACGTCGCCGAGCCTGGGGTCGCCGTCGACGCTTTCCGAGGAGACCTGCTCGGTGGAGCCGCTGGCTCCGGTGGATTCGTAGGTGGACTCCCGGTAGACGACGGGCAGGTTGAGGTCGAACTGCCAGCGGTTGCCCAGGTTGTAGCGGCCGGTCAGATCGAGGGTGAAGTTGTCTGAACGGATCTTGTCGACGTTGATGTTGCCGAGAAAGATGGCATCGAGCAGCAGCAGGCCGTTGAGGCCCAGCTGACGGGCATCATAGTGGCTGTAGGTCAGGCCGGTTTCCAGGCTGAACCGCCCTTCGCCGAAGAAGCCGCTGGCCTTGTCGTAGA
The DNA here is from genome assembly GCF_900109175.1 of Pseudomonas linyingensis. GTDB lineage: Bacteria > Pseudomonadota > Gammaproteobacteria > Pseudomonadales > Pseudomonadaceae > Geopseudomonas > Geopseudomonas linyingensis. The sequence goes on from NZ_FNZE01000009.1 coordinate 41,962, forward strand.
TGTCCTCGACGCTGCGCGACGGGGTGTTGTCCTCACGCAGGCTTTCGCCGTATCCGGAGGCGGGCTGGCTGGTGGCGGGCGAGCGGGCGAGACGCTGTGGCTGCGGTACGGCGGGCTGGGCCTCGACCTCGCGTACCCGCTGCTCCAGCACCATCAGGGCTCGCTGCTGGGCCTCGTAGCGCTGGCGCAGTTCGAGCAGTTGCTGTTGCAGGGCCTGCAGTTCGGCGTCAGTGGCTGCGTGCAGGGCCGCAGGGAGCAGGGCAGCTATCCCCACAGCCACGCGAAGAGAGAATGAGTGAAGCATGGGAAATCCCTGTCGCGTTTATAAGTCTTCTCGAAGCGTAGATCAGTAACCTGAAGTTCGCAGGGCACGTACTTGATCCAGGACTCCGCTCATCGAATGGGTCGGCAGCGGGCTGTCACGCAGCACTACATCCAGCTCGGTCAGGTTCCTGACCATATTGCCGGCGCCGCCGATGTTGGTGAGCTGTTGCAGGCCGCCCCCGCCCAGTTGCTGCCGGCTGGTGCCCTGGCCCAGCGCGTCGATGGCGATGCTGAAGCCGCCGTTGCTCGCGCTGATCTGGACATTGCCGGCATTGGTGCTGCCGATACTATTGGCGAACTGCTGCCCGGCGGATGCCGCCTCAGGCGCCGTGTTGCCACGCTTCACGTTGATGGCGAAGCTGTTGGCGGCACTGTTGAAGTCACCGGCCGAGCGGATGCTCTGCGTCACGCCATTCACGCTGGCCAGGCCGTCGCCGCCGTAGATCTGTCCGCTGCCGGCCAAGGGGGCGTTGCGGTCGCCGTTTTCCGTGATGATCGAAACATTGAATTGCGGCTGGAACATCCCTTCGCTGACGTTCATGCGCACCGAACCGCCGAGCACCTGGCCGTTGGCGTTCTCCCATTGGCTGCTCATGGTGACGCCGAAGTGGATGATGCGTCCCGGCATGACATAGCGGCCGCGCAGCTGGGACAGTTCCGCGTCGCTCAGCTCGACCGGCTGCATCGGGTTGCTGGCCTGGACGGAAAGGCTGGCGACGATGCAGCTGGCAGCCAGCAAGGCATGAATCTTCATGTCGACCTCCGAAGACTTCCTGTCCGTGATGTCAGAATGGTTTGTCCGTTCAGAAGAAATCGCTCTGGATGAATCCGTAATCCATCAGCTCGGCATCCTTGACGGGCTGGAATGCATTCAGGCGATCCCTGGCGGTCAGCGGCTCGGGGGGGCTGAGCAGGGCATTGGCCTTGTCGTATTCCCGGCCGATCACGGCGAACACGATGCCGTTCCAGCCTTTCAGGAAGTCATCGAGCCTGTAGCGCTTGTGGCCGAGCACCGGGTCGCCGATATAGACCCAGCCATTCTGGGTTCTCTGCAGCACCACGAAATGCTTGTAGCCGCGGACCTCCTGCAGCACGATGGCCGGCACCTTGAGCTGCACCAGTCCCGCGGCAGGAACGCGGTAGCCGCGAGCGCGCATGCCGAGGTTCTCCACATAACGCTTCATGTCGAGCATGGAAAAGCCCTGGGTGCGCACCAGTTCGTGGTCGGCGCCGGCGAGCATGCCGTTGATCACGAAGGCCTCGTCGACATCGAAGCGGTAGGCCTCGCGCAGGATGGTGGCCAGTGCCGCGGCACCGCAACTGAAGTCGGTCTTCTGCTCGACCAGGTTGCTGAAGCGCCGCTCGCGGACACTCTCCACCTGCTTGAAGACCATGGCGCCGCCGGGGAGCACGGCGAAGGGTAGCTGTGCGGCTTGCAGGGCACCGCTCAGGAAACACAGTACGGACAGGATGAGCAGACGCATGGGGCACACTCCCTATGACAGGAAGGGGAGTCCTGCTGGCGCAGGACTCCCTTCGCGTGTGGTTGCTCAGTTGCCGGTGTTGCAGGCATCACAGCCGACGGCAATAGCCAGCGTATTCAGCTGCTGGTTGCCGCTGCCGGCGGCCATGTTGACGCCGATGTTGCCGTCTACATCGTTGAGCGAGTTGCTGAGAGTGGCCGAGTTGACCACCGGGTTGGCGAAGGTGACGCTCTTGGTGAAGGTGACGCTGGCAGCCAGGCTGTGGCTGCCGACCTCCTCGATGGAGCTGTTGGCTTCGTGGGTTTCGTTCTTCTCTGCACTGGCCGAGGCGCTGGCCTCGTGAGTCTTGCTGTACTCGGCTTCGAAGCTCTTGTCGACCGAGTGGGAGTCATTGGCAGTGTAGGAAGACTCCGCATCCACGCTCTTGGTGAAGTCGGCCGAAGCGGAGGACTCCTGGCTCATGCTTCCGGATGCGCTGGCATCGACATCGACGGTGAGTTCTCCCTCGATCTCGAACTCGACCTCTCCACGACGACGCTCGCGTTCGATCTCGAGCTCGCCGTCGATACTGGCGTCGACCGTCAGGCTCCTGTCCCATTCGGCAGAAGCGCTGCGCGAGCGGTTCGCTTCCATGGAGGCGTCTACCGAGGCGCTGTAGGTGCGGTCGGAGCTGGAGGAGGAGTCATAGCTGGCCGAGAGCGAGGCTGAAGCTGTCGCCGACTTGGCACTCTGCGCCTGCCACGAAGCATCCCAGGAATGGCTTTCATCACTGGACTCCTCCCTCGAGTAGCTGTTATCCCAGTCCTTGGTGACCGCGAAGGTCTTCTCGACGGTGTAGCTGGCGGCCTTGTTCTCCACGTTGCCCTCGAGCCACTGTTCGCCGGTAGCATCGGCGTCGGCGTCCCAGCCGCGGGCGGTGGCGATCGCCAGGGCGTTCTGCTGCTGGTTGAGGCTGCCACTGGCGACGTTGACGCCGATGTTGCCGGAGGCATCGTTGCCGGAGCCATCCATCATTGCGGCACTGCCGCCGCCCATGTTGTAAGCGCGGGCATCGCTCCATTGATCAATGGAGGCGTCGGCCTCGGCGCTGCCGAAGACGAACTGCTCGTCGGCGGTGGCCACCGCCACGTTGTTGGCCTGCTGGTTCATGTCGCCGGCGGCCACGTTGGCGCCGATGTTGCCGCTGCTGCTCAGGGAGTCTTCGATGGTGGCGCTGTTCTCGGTGCCTTGGTTGGTGACCGTGGCATTGCCGATGTACTGGTCGCGCCCGGCGTAGGCGGTGGCATCACCGGCGCTGCGGTCGAGCAGGGGGTTGCGATCGTGATGGTGGCGGCCGTGGTACTGGTTGGCCTGGGCCGCCATCGCCATGGCGGCTGCCATGGCGAATACCAGCGGCTTGAGAGTCATCGATGCTTTCATGGTGTTTCTCCTTGCTATTTTTTGTGCAACACGTGTTGGTACTGCGTTGATCAATCCGTGATCCTGATGCTGACGGAGTTGGCCATCCGGTTGCCGACTCCGGCGCTCTGGTTCAGCTGAACTACACCACTGCTCCCGGCGAAGGCCCGTCTGTCGATGGCGACAGCACGCTCTCCCGGGCTCGACTCAGCCGCACCTGAGTTCTGTGAGAGCACCACGTTCTGTTGCGCGAGGACGCTGTCGTCCAGGCTTTGCGCTCCGGAACCGATGCTCAGGCGAAAAGAGTTGATCTGCTGGGTGCCGGCTCCCGCCGACTGATTGACGCCCAGCACGCCGGTGCCGTTGCTGAAGGCGCTGCCGTCGATGCTGGCCCCGGCATTCATGGACTTGTCGATGCCGTTCAGCACCTGGTATTGCCGGAAGTCGGTGGTGGCGCTGGCATTGCTGCCCATGGCCAGGGCGCGCCCATTGATCTGTTGCTGCCGGTCGCCGGCGGCCTGGTTGACCGACAGCACGCCCTGGTAGCCCTTGCCGCTGTTGTCGATGTTGGCGTGGTTGTTGACCTGCGCCTGGTCGGCGAGGGTGACGGTAGGGATGGTCAGAGCGATCAGCAGGGAGAGGCGGCGCATGTCAGCGATCTCCAGTCAGAATCTTCAGCGGGGCCAGGCCCTGCTGCAGGCTCCGATTGATCTGGTTGGACACATTGCTGCCAGACCCGCCGCCAGAGCCGGCGCGCAGGGTTGGCAGGCCGGGCGAAGCCCCCTGGGCGGGATTGCCCAGCCCCGGTAGTTGCCCGCCGGGCAGGATCTGCTGTTGCAGGCTCGAGCCACTGGTGACCCGGGCAAAGTCGGCATCCGTCAGCTCGTACGAGCTGGTTGCCCGGATGACGGTTTCCGAGGGGTTGGTATTGACCGTTCGGGGATTCGGATCAGGGACCAGGACAGGGGTGTTGACCAGCCGGGGATGGACATCGCGGCTGATGACGATGACCCCATCGGCGGCGTGGGCAGGCATTGCCAGGCCCATGACCGCGGTCAGCAGCAAGGTCGACATTGGAGAGGCGGATGTCCGTGAAGGGTTTCTATCCATGTCAGCAGTTCCTGCTCGATTCAGAGCCGTTTGCGTGCTGGATCTGTCGCAGGTGTCGTGCCAGTTTTGGGCAAGCCCAAGGAAATCAGTGGGTTGCGTATATATCGGGGGAAAGGGCTGGAGCGGCTGTTAACCTGCTGAAACAGGTAATGGCGCATGTTGCGGCGCCAGGGCCTGTAAATTGGCGTTATCCGTGGACTGGAAGTGTGTTGCGGCCTTGATACAGTCCGCGCTGAAGCGGTCGCCAGGACAGGCAGGAATGCAGATGGAAAACCGAGTCAATTGCCCAGACGCTGTTAAAAGCGGCTTGCATATATGCATACGTGCAGGAAAACCGGTTTTCCGGCGGCGTTTGCCCGGCTTTGGTGGTCAGGTCAATGTTTTTCGAGGGTCTGCCGATGCGTTCATCGCTGCTGGCGATCTGTATCATGCATGCAACAGTCGTCCGTCGCAGCCGCTCCGCAGGAGCGCCTGGCGCCCAGCACAAGGAGAGAACATGCATCCGTTCACCGCCACCCGCCCGCCGCACCTGGCCTGGCTGCTCGGGCTTGCCGGTCTGATCCCGTTCATCAGTGGTGCGCTGGGTATCTGGCTCACGCCGACAGGTTGGCGCCCCTTGGTTATCGCCGCGCTGCTCGACTATGCGGCGGTGATCCTCGCCTTCATGGGCGCGATTCACTGGGGGTTGGCGATGCGCGCCGAGCAGGACGATCTGCGCGCGCAGATGCAGTTGGGCATGTCGGTGATTCCACCACTGGTCGGCTGGGCGACCGTATCCTTCGGTCTGCCGGTGATGCTGGCCATTCCGCTGTTCGTCGTGGCCTTCATCGGCCTGTATCTGGCCGACCTGCGGGCGGTGCGCCTGGGGCTGGCGCCGATCTGGTACAGGCCGCTGCGCAGGGTGTTGACTGTCGTGGTCGTCCTCAGCCTGCTGCTGGCTTGGGCCGGCGTAGTGGCCGCCTGAGGCCTCGCGCCGGGCCGATCAGCAGGTCAGCTGGTCGGCCTGCCGGTACAGCATCAGCAGCTTGCGGGTGACGGTCTGCTGCAGGTCGTTGCGCTCGAAGGCGGACAGGTGCGGCAGGTTGACCAGTTGCAGGCGGTGCAGGTGCAGATAGGGCATGCGCTGGTCGAACTCGCGCAGGTCGCCCTTGACCAGTACCGGCAGGAACACATCGCCGTTCTGTTTCAGCTTGCTGATGATTTGTGCCAGGGCGCTCTTGAACGGGCGCGCCTGCAGCATCTCGCCATTACTCCCCAGTCGCGCCAGCAGCAGTCCCTTGTGGTCCTGGAACTGACCTGGCAGCACGCACAGGCCGGTCTTGCGTACCGACAGGGGCGAGATGTGATGCAGGGTGTCGTGAAACGCATAGGGGTTGGGCAGCACGACCATCTTGCGGCCGATCTCGCTCGGGAAGTGCAGGCCGTAGTTGGTGTACAGCTGGCTCACCGATTCGGAGTAGACGCACAGGCGGTTCTCGAACAGGCGGATGAAGCGTTCGGCCAGGTCGCGTTTTTCCACGCGATCCAGATCCCAGATCAGGTCTGGGTTGGATTTCTTGCTGAGGTCGACTTCCTGGAAGCTGATGGATGTGCTCATTGCGACGGCGCCGTGCAGGGTGGGAGTTGTTGCCGGGCGCAGGCGATTGGCTGCGGTTTCGGCCCTTCCATGGGCAGGCGACAACGGATAATTGCCGCAGTATGCGTAAAGAGCATGACAACTCACCAGTCGTGTTGAACAAATTTGCGAGCAAAGTCGGTCATCAGCAAGCAAGCGGACAGATTGACTGCTGGCACTGATCCCGATCAACACGCTTTTGAGCTGGACCTGCAGCCCGGCGGCCGGCTCTGGTAGGATGCCGCCCGGCCGCCGCGCAGCAATCCAGTCGAGCGCTCTAGTCGAGCAATCCAGTCGGGCGCTCCGGTCGGCCTTCATCAATCATGGAACAGCGCGCGACAGGCGCGTGACGGGGAGTTTTTGCATGGAATTCTGGACCGCCATTCAGGCGCTGATCCTGGGTATCGTCGAGGGGCTGACCGAGTTCCTGCCGATCTCCAGCACCGGTCACCAGATCATCGTCGCCGACCTGATCGGCTTCGGTGGCGACCGCGCCAAGGCGTTCAACATCATCATCCAGCTGGGTGCCATCCTCGCCGTGGTGTGGGAGTTCCGCCAGCGCATCTTCGACGTGGTCATCGGTCTGCCCCGGGAGAGTCAGGCGCAGCGGTTCACCATCAATCTGCTGGTGGCCTTCTTTCCGGCGGTGATTCTTGGTGTGGCCTTCGCCGACCTGATCGAACACTGGCTGTTTAACCCGGTTACCGTGGCCAGCGCGCTGGTGATCGGCGGGGTGGTGATGCTCTGGGCCGAGAAGCGCCAGCACACCATCGAGGTGGATACGGTGGATGACATGAGCTGGAAGCACGCGCTGAAGATCGGCTGCGCCCAGTGCCTGGCGATGATCCCCGGCACCTCGCGCTCGGCCTCGACCATCATCGGCGGGCTGATCTTCGGCCTGTCGCGCAAGGCGGCGACCGAGTTCTCGTTCTTCCTCGCCATGCCGACCATGGTCGGTGCCGCCGTCTACTCCGGTTACAAGCACCGCGCGCTGTTCGAGAATGGCGGCGATCTGCCGGTGTTCGCCCTCGGCTTCGTCACGTCGTTCATCTTCGCCATGCTCGCCGTGCGTGCGCTGCTCAAGTTCATCGCCAACCACAGCTATGCGGTGTTCGCCTGGTACCGCATCGGCTTCGGCCTGCTGATCCTCGCAACCTGGCAGCTGGGCATGATCGACTGGAGCACGGCGCAGGGTTGATGAAGGCCCGAGTCAGATTCGCAGGGCGCAAGCGGGAGCAGGGCCGGGGCGTTGAGCGGGCGCTCAAGGTGTCGGCCTTCCTGGCCCTGTGCGCGCTGCCGCTGGGCGGAGCGTTACGTCTGCTGCTGGATCTGGCGCAGTCGTGGGCCTTGCTGGCCTATGGCGGGGCCAGTCTGCTGGTCCTGGTGCTGTACTGGCACGACAAGCGCAGTGCCCGCCAGGGACAACGGCGCACGCCGGAAAACACTCTGCATGCCGTCGAGCTGCTCGGCGGCTGGCCGGGCGCGCTGGTGGCGCAGCAGGTGTTTCGGCACAAGACGCGTAAGGTCTCGTATCAGGTGGTGTTCTGGGGGATTGTCGCGCTGCACCAGGCGTTCTGGTTCGACTGGCTGCTGCTGGGCGGGAAGTTCGTTCGGCAAGTACTGCCGCAGTTGGCGGGGTTGCTGTAGGAGCGGGCTGGGCCTGCTCCCCGAGCAAGGCAGCCGGCCATTGCGGCCGGCTTGATTCTTTCAGACTAACAGTTCAGACCAGCACGCCCTGGCTGCGCAGGTAGTCGTCGTAGGTGCCGCTGAAGTCGGTCACGCCGTTCTCCGACAGCTCGATGATGCGGGTGGCCAGGGAGCTGACGAACTCGCGGTCGTGGCTGACGAAGATCAGTGTGCCCGGGTAGTTCTCCAGCGCCAGGTTGAGCGCCTCGATCGATTCCATGTCCAGGTGGTTGGTCGGTTCGTCCATTACCAGCACGTTGGGCTTCTGCAGGATCAGCTTGCCGAACAGCATGCGGCCCTGTTCGCCACCGGAAATCACCTTCACCGACTTGAGGATCTCGTCGTTGCTGAACAGCATGCGGCCGAGAGTGCCGCGCACCAGCTGCTCGCCACCCTGAGTCCACTGGCCCATCCAGTCGAACAGGGTCATGTCGTTCTCGAAGTCGGAGGCGTGATCCTGGGCGTAGTAGCCCAGCTCGGCGCTCTCGGTCCACTTCACCGAGCCGCTGTCCGGGAACAGCTCGCCGACCAGGGTGCGCAGCAGGGTGGTCTTGCCGATGCCGTTGGGGCCGATGATGGCCAGGCGCTCGCCGGCTTCCACGGTGAAGCCGAAATTCTTGAACAGCGGCTTGCCATCGAAGCCCTTGGACATGTCCTCGACGGTCACCGCATTGCGGTGCAGCTTCTTGGTCTGCTCGAAGCGGATGAACGGGCTGACGCGGCTGGACGGCTTGACTTCGGCCAGCTGGATCTTGTCGATCTGCTTGGCGCGCGAGGTGGCCTGCTTGGCCTTGGAGGCGTTGGCCGAGAAGCGGCTGACGAAGGTCTGCAGCTCGGCGATCTGCGCCTTCTTCTTGGCGTTGTCGGCCAGCAGCTGCTCGCGCGACTGGGTCGCCGCGGTCATATACTCGTCGTAGTTGCCCGGGAACAGGCGCAGCTCGCCGTAGTCCAGGTCCGCCATGTGGGTGCACACGCTGTTGAGGAAGTGGCGGTCATGGGAAATGATGATCATGGTGCTGTTACGCGCCGTGAGGATGTTTTCCAGCCAGCGGATGGTGTTGATGTCCAGGTGGTTGGTCGGCTCGTCCAGAAGCAGCACGTCGGGATTGGAGAACAGCGCCTGGGCCAGCAGCACGCGCAGCTTCCAGCCCGGCGCCACTTCGCTCATCGGGCCGAAGTGCTGGGCCAGCGGAATGCCCAGGCCGAGCAGCAGCTCGCCAGCGCGCGATTCGGCGGTGTAGCCGTCCATCTCGGCGAACTCGGTCTCCAGCTCGGCCACGGCCATGCCGTCTTCCTCGCTCATTTCCGGCAGCGAGTAGATGCGGTCGCGCTCGGCCTTCACCTTCCACAGTTCTTCGTGACCCATGATCACGGTGTCGATCACGTTGAATTCTTCGTAGGCGAACTGGTCCTGGCGCAGCTTGCCCAGGCGGGTGTTGGCATCCAGCATCACCTGGCCGCCGGAGGGCTCCAGGTCGCCGCCGAGGATCTTCATGAAGGTCGACTTGCCGCAACCGTTGGCGCCGATCAGGCCGTAGCGGTTGCCGTTGTTGAACTTGACGGAAACGTTTTCAAACAGGGGCTTGGCCCCGAACTGCATGGTGATGTTAGCGGTGGAAATCAAGAGGCTCTATCTCGCGGGTCTTAGCGTAGTGGGTTCAAGCTTGGGGCATTTTTGGGGCAAATTTCAGTTTTTCGAGCTCTGCCCAGTCGCCCTCGCTGTTGATCCAGTGGGCGTAGGTGGTGAGCAGCATCTGAACTGAATGACCCAGTTGCTGAGCAATGAAGGCTGGGGTCATCCCAGCCATTAGGCAAATTGTGGCATATGTGTGCCTCGCGTTATACGGTGGACGGTATCTGATCCCCAACGTCTTGACGGCCGGCCCCCATTGCTTGTGCAGATCGCTGGTCTGCTGGACGTACTCAGCGCTCTTGCTGGGAGGGAAGCAGTAGGGGAATTCCTTCAGCCGCCCATCGCCTTGGGCGCGGCGCTCGGCGTACTTCCTGGCGAACTCGAGGGCATGCAGTGCCCGCTCGTTCAGCAGGACATAGCGATCCTTGCCGGTCTTGGTTCTCTCGACGATCTCGCCCAGGGCCACTGTCCGACAGACGTGCGCCACCCTCTTGTCTAGGTCGATCTCTTCCCAGCGCAAGGCCAGGGCCTCGGACAGGCGCATCCCGGTGTAGAACACGAACTCGAAGTAGGCGCCGTAGATCTGGCTCGGCCAGTGCTCGGTTGCGTACAGGTGCGCGATGATCCGGTCTGCTTCCTCCTGTTTGAACGGGTCGATTTTCTTCTTGGCTCGCTTGGGCAGCTCCAGGCCGGCCATCGGGTTCCGCGGGATCAAACCGTCGGCGACCGCAGAAGACAGGATGGTGTTCATCTTGGTCATGGCGTTGTGCTTGACCTGGTCCGAGGTCCAAGGGATCCGCACTGTCAGCTTGCGCAGCAGGGCCGGGGTGATGTTGGCCAGCGGGGTGGTTGCCAGGTGCTCCATCCACCAGACGTTGAGCACCGACTTGTAGTTGTTGCGCGTGCCGCCGGCGATGTTCCTGCTGTCCAGCCAGAGCTGGGCGTATTCGCCGAAGCTGTGGCCTACGGTGGCGGGAGCGTTGGCCGAGTTCGGGAAGAACTCGGCGTACTTCAGCTCGTCCATCAGGCCCAGCTTGATCAGGCTCATTACCTGATCGCGTACACGGGATGCAGCTGCGATGCCCGCTTGCGTCGCGGGATGGGTGAGCGACTCGGAGCATCGCTTTCCATTCCAATTGAACCGGATACGGATTCTGCCGTTTCGGATTTCCAGACCGGCGGGCAAGTCCACTGGCTTTCGAGCCATTCGTCATATCTCCTGCGACTGTAGATGATGCTGCGCCCGATGCGATTCCAGACGCCTTCTGGGATCTCTTTTCGCTGTCTTCGCGCCTGCAAGGCACGGAAGGTGATGCCGAGCAGTTCGGCCATCTTCTTCTCGGGCACCTTGTCTTCCAGCTCTTGGCTCATGGCAATAGCTCTCCGTGCCACCCTGGTGGGCAGCATTCAGGTGTTGAGTGGGGGAGGAGTCGGGCCGCGGGCGGCCGGTGCTGATCAGTCGTTGCTATTGAGCTGGGTGTCGCTTAGGCAGTCCGGATCACTGCACTCGCAGGTGCTGGCGCCGACCTGCTCCCACCCGATGTCCTCATCGTCGATGCTGCCCAGCTTGGCGAACGGACCGACCTCGATCTGCTCGCGCGCCAGGCTGGCGGCCGTGGACTCGTCGACCTGGTCGAACGCCGCGTCGAGTTGGTCCCAGCCATCGTCGTCGTCCGGGTACCCGAGTTTGATGTCGCAGACGCTGTTGTTGGGCATGCGGAAGGTGATGGCCAGTTCCGGGCCGTCGTCGCCGCGGCGCTGGACGACCAGGATCTGGCCGATGCCGTCGACATCGAAGTGTTTGGCGAAGGGCTTGTTCATTCTTGGCTCTCCTTGGTCTTGCCTTGGTGTGCTGGCTGGCAGCGCAGGCACTTGCAGCTGCCGATTCGTTCGCCGCTGGTGCGGCAGTAGGTGGGGCGGTTCACGGGGCAGACTCCGGCAGCACGGGCACGTAGGCCGCAGTGTCGGAGATCTCCAGCCAGCCTCCGCAGCCCTTGTGCTGGTACTGCTCACCACGGATCTCGTCGAGGTCGTCGCCCTCAACGCCGATCACCTGGCTGCAGTGTGGGCAGCGGACGATGTAGGAGCGGTCGGTGTCGCGGCTGACCTGGCGGGCGAGCAGGATCTCGTCCGAGGCGGATTGGTTTTCTGTGGGCATGGGGATACCTCGCCGGGGTGGCGTGAATCGTCGAGTTGGTGGTATTGGTTATGTTCCGGCATGGAGCCGGATCAAGGAGAGATTGTGGATTATGCGTCAATTGCTACTTCGGCTTCGCTAGTTACCGGCTTGGCCTCGGCGGCCTGCTGGGTTTACGCGGCAGTGGTCAAAGTTGATCCGCCACCAGAGTTCAAGGGAAAGCCTGACAATATGTACTGGGGGCGCATCATTGCTAACGGTACAGACCTAATCCCAACCATAAGGGCCCAGTCTCGCTGGAACAGCTGGGCAGCGTTTGCAGCTGCCGCTACCGCGGTTCTGCAAGTCGCGGCTACTTGTCTGAAGTAGCCGAGATTCGCCCCCTGAATCTCACCCAGCGGTCCTAGAATGGCCTCTGCTCGTTCGGAGCCATGCTCAGCCCTACCGCCACCGGCCGAACCCAGATCGGCATGGCCGACAGCATGAAGGTCTCGCCGGCCCCTGCCAGCAACAGGGTGGTACCCATGACATGGGCGATGGCCTCGGCCGCTGCCGGCGGTACCGCGTTGCCGATGCGCTCTCGCCAGGCCTGATCGGACAGGCCGTCCAGCTCCAGCTGCTCTTCCGGATCGACCAGGCTCTGCAGGGCGGCCAGCTCGAGGGTGGTGAAAGGTCGGTGCCAGGTGCCATCGAGCGAGCGGATCACACAATTCAGGCGCTCGTCTGCCGCCGGCATGCGCGGATCGGCGACGCTCCAGCGGCCGTTGTCCTGGCGCGCGCTGGCCGACACGGCGCCGGCTTGGCCATTCCATGTCACCACGCCGTAGTGCCCACCAGTCAGGTAGGCATCGCCAGCGACGCGGCGCATTCCCGGCCGCGGGTCTGCAACGCACTGCCCGCCGGCACTGGGCGACTGGCCGCCGGTCACGGTGCCGGCAGCCTGGTCCATCGGCACGACGCGGTAGACGTTGTGGTGGTACTCGCGGGCTGGACGCGGATCCGCTACCGAGAACGTCCCTTGCCCCGGTGACTTCACGCCGATCACCGCCCCGCTGGTCTCGTCCCAACGGCGCACGCCGTACTGCTGGTACTGCAGCGCCTCAGCCGGCGCCCGCGGGTCGGCCACCGAGAATGCGCCGTTGGTGGGGCTGCTGCGGCCGGCGACGGTGCCCACCGCCTGATCCCAGTCCCGCACGCCCAGGTAACCGGCTTGGTACTCGGGCACGATGACGAAGTCGCGCAGATAGCCGTCCTCGATCGCCAGGCGGTTGAGCGATCGCCAGTCCTTCCCAGCCTCGACCAGGGCTAGGCGCACCCACGTCTTCCACTGCAGCGCCGGCACGCGGTGCATCGGGCCGGCCGCCTCGACGTCGCCGGCCAGCGGCATGCGGCCAAGGATGTCGCCCACCGAGCGCAGGGTCTTCTTCTCCGGCTCGTACAGGAACGGCGGCACCTTCTCGACGTGGCGCGCCACCAGCAGGAAGCGCTTGCGCGACTGCGCCAGGCCACCGAGCTCGCCGCAGTCGTGGGTGGTTTCCGCCACCGCGTAACCGTAGTGGCCAAGCAGCTTGCCGATCTGGTCCAGCAGGTGCCGGCCCCGGGTGGCCAGGCGCGGCACGTTTTCGAACACGATCAGGTCGACCGGGTTGTGCCGCCAGGCCTCGCACATCAGCCAGACGCAGCGCAGCGTCAGCTCGTTGAGCGCCTGGTACTTCGGGGTCTTGCTCATGCTCTCGGACAGCAGGCCCGAGGCCCCCTTGCACGGCGACGAGATGAACACCGCGTTCGGGTCTTCGTTCTGCGCGGCGCGGCGGATGTCCTCGGGTGTCGCCTCCCGCCAGCCTGCGGGCGGCTCTTGGCCGTGGAAACGGGTGTACTGGTCGCGGGTGAACAGATCCAGCAGGGTGCCCGGCACGCCGGCCAGGCGCTCGAAGTCGCGCAGCCCGGCCGGGTCGACATCGATGCCGCCGAGGCAGCGCCACTCGGCCTGCTGGTTGCCGACTACCGGCTTGGCTCGGTTGAAGCCCTTGGCGCCGCCGCCCAGGCCGCAGCAGAAGTGGAAGTGCTTGAAGATCCGCTTGAGCATTAAGAATCCTTACCGCGGTGAGCTGCGGATGAGAAGATGATTGGATTGCAGGCAAGGCCGAGGTGTGGCGTGACGGATGACGAAGAAGACATTTGGCTATGGGCGACTGAAATAATTGGCACCCTGTTCTATGCCTTCAGGGACGGCCACCCGGAACACCTCCCGCCTCTTGAGGAAATCCGCTCTGCCGTCGAGGGACTGATACTTCTGGCTGGCTGGAAAGGCTTGGAGCCTGAGGTTCGGCCTGTTCGACTCGCGCTACGGGGGCCGGATGTGCGGAGTTACGCAGAGCTGGTCCGACTGGTTGAGGGTTTTCTGGATGAGGTTAAGGAGCGCCTCCACCAGAAAGAGCTGGCGCGGCAGCCTTATGTGCCCAGAGACGATGATCTGTTCTAGCTGTACTCGTTGCCGCAGAAGCAAAACGATGCACCGCCGCCGGCGAGTACGGCGGCAGTGTGATGGGGGCGGGAGTTACGCTGCGCTCTGCAGCTTCTGCAGGGCGAAGTAGACCTTCACGCAGGCCTCGGCATCGATGCGGGCTCGGTGTGCGTTGACCAGGTCTTCGCCGGTCAGGTGCTTGAGCGCCTCGGCCAAGTTCGGGGTTTTGAAGGTGTTGCGGAACCGGCTGGCCTGCATCTTGGCGGTGGGCGGCAGCTGGCAGACTGGCTTGGCGTTGTTCGCCGTGCAGTAGCTGGCACCGCTGCGGAAGGAATTGGCGGCCTCTTCGCCGCGGAAGCGCATCAGGGCGATGCGCAGGATCCGGTCGTCGAACTGGCAGTTGTGCGCGACCCGTAGGGCTGCGCGCTCGTGGATGGCCATGAAGCCGTCGAGCGCTTCCGCCTCGGGAATGCCCAGGTCCATGGCCATCTCGTGGGTGATGCCGTGGATCTGGGCTACCTCGTCGGGGATGGTCCAGCCGTCCGGCCGGATGATCGCCTCGAAGCTATCGATCAGCTCGCCGGCGTCGTTGTAGAGCAGTGCCGCGATGTCGACGATGTGCGGCTGACGCGGGTCTTCGCTGGGCTCCTTGAACAGCGGGAACCCGGTGGTTTCGGTGTCGAAGGCGTAGAAGTTGGTCATGGCGTGGTCCTTGGTAGTAGGGGCTCGGTGGTGGCTTCTTGCGTGGGCCTGGGATCAGGCCAGGGCGGAGCTGCTCGGCGAGGAGGAGGGCGCGGCCTTCGGCGTGGGTCGCCTGCGCTTCAGCACCGTCTCGGGGTTAATGCGGCTGGTGCGCGGCGGCAGTGGCTCCGGCTTGAAGCCGTCCACTACTCGGACCTCGCCACCACTTTCCAGATGTCGGTCGAACAGGGAGGCGAGCCGTTGCCGCTCGGCCTCCTTGCTGCCGATGGTGTTGATCCGGTCGTAGGGCTGCGGATCGATCATGCGGCGGCCTCCATGGTGCTCCCGATCACTCCGCCCTCGACCCAGACTGCCTGCAGGCCCGGCGGGGTGGTGGCCATCGGTGCCTTCATGGTGCCGGCGATGATGGCGCTATCCAGGGTGCCGTCCTGGGTGCGGGCCATCAGCAGCTTGATGATCTGGCCGCGGCTCGGCAGGTCCAGGACGTCGTAGCGGTCCAGCACCACGAAACGCAGCCCGGACAGCGAGGCGATCGCGATCGACAGCAGCGCATCGCACCGCCAGCGCTCGGACTCGGACAGCAGGCCGTAGGCTCTACCGCCGAACTCGACGCCGATGTCGCTGCTGATCTGCACCGTCTGCCAGCTGGTGGCGGTGGACAGCTCAGCCAGCAGGGCATTTACCGGGGTGAGCGCGCCTGCCAGGATCTCGGCCGGGATGCCGGTCGGCGCCAGGGCGTCGGCGATCAGCGTCCAGTTCTTCACCGCGCTGTGGTGGCCGGCGGCCTCGGCGATGATCTTGTCGCGGCTGACCTGGGCGTGATGGGCTTCCTGCAGGGCCTGCTGCTTGGCCATCAGCTTGTCCCGTTGCTGGCGCAAGTCGTTGATGGCCTGCTCGGCGTTGGCCATGGCCTCCGCCAGCGGGATGCTGGCGGTCTCTGCTTCCAGCGCCTCCAGCTGGGCAGCGGCGTCTTGCGAGGCCTTCACGTCGCGCTGGTCGTTGGCGACAGTGCGGGACAGGTTGTCGACGTAGGTCCGGAACTCGGGGATGCGCTTGGCCAGCTGGGCGTCATCGGCGCCGGCGTCGGCCAGCGGGCCATGCTCCGTGGTGTAGCGCTCCAGCAGCAGCTTGGCGCGGTCCATTTCTTCAAGGACGGCCCAGGGTGTGGTGAGGCCGCTGTCGGCCGCCCGCACGCCGGCGGTGCGCTGGGCCAGCGCCTGCCAGTCGACCAGGTTACGCGCCATGTCGTGGACCAGGCCCTGCTTGCCGCCGGCTGCTGCAGCTTCGGCGGCGGCGAGCTGGTCCTGCCAGTGTTTCAAGTCGGCATTGTCGTTGTTCAGCTTGTGCTGGCGCCGCTGCAGCAGGTCGGCCGCCTCCCGCAGTTCAGCGATGCGCTGCTGGCGCTGCTCGGCTGCCGCCATGGCCGCCTTGTGGCCGCCGACGGTCTGCTGGGCTTCTGACAGATCGAGCTCAACCACTGAAAGCTCGCGGGCGACCTCCTCCAGGTCCTCCGACTGCACCTCGACGGCGACTGCTTCCGGCTCCCAGCCTTCGGCCTTCTCGCTGCCGTAGGCCTCGCCGGTGATCGCCTTCCAGGCGCCGCGTGCCTCGCTGGCATACTCCTTGGCCTGGCCGACGGCGGCATCAAAGCCGGCGCGCAGCATCGGCTTGATACGCTCGATCAGGTCGGCCCCGGCGCCCTTGTCGGTCAGGCGCTTGGCGATCTCGTTCGGGCTGGCGCTGGCGCCGGTGAGGCCAAACAGCGTGCGGCGGCGCTCCTTCTCGTCCAGCGCAGCGAACTTGCTGGCGTCCAGCACGAAGGGCAGGCAGGGCAGGTCGACCAGAGGCGCGCCCTTGCCGCTGGGCAGGGCCACCGCGGCGGACTCCTGCTCGCCGGCGGCGCCTATCCAGCTGACTACCGCCTCGCCCTTCTTGGCGCCCTCGGTGACCAGCTTGGCCATGTCCTTCCTCAGGCTGACGCGGCGCGGTTGGCCGGTGAGAGCCATGCTGATCGCATTCAAAAGGCTCGACTTGCCGGCGCCGTTGAAACCGGAGACCAGCAGCACCGGCTCAGAAACAGCAAGGGCCGCATGACGCAGCCCTTGGAAGTTGGTGACTTCGATGTTCGTGATTCGCATGGCTTGTTACTCCAGGTTGAGCTCCGCCGGCTTCTTCAGGACGCGGTACAGGTTTTCGTCCGGGTGCGCGCCTTCGGCCTTCAGAGCGACGGTCCCTGTCTCCAGCATCAGCAGGATGACGCGGCGCGCCTCGTCGTAGCTGAGGGCAAACCGCGACTGCAGGTAGGCGAGGTCGATAGTCTGCTTGCGGGTGACGACGGCGGCCTCCAGATCTACCAGCGTGTGGCCGCCGAAGGTTTCGCCGGTCGGCAAACTCAGGGGGTCGTCCGCGGCGGTGGTTCCGGTCTCGAGCGGGGCTTCGTTACCCCAGGCTCCAGGCTCCTGCATGTCCTGGTCGCCACCGTTCAGGTCCAGCGGGTTCTGGTCGGGATCCGCTGTCACCTCGTCCATGCCGCCCAGGTGGTCGGCCGCGCTGGCCACCACCAGCAGGCAGACCTTGTTCACCGAGTCGATCAGGTGGTGCCGCTCGGGATTGTGTTGGCTCACCTTGAAGGTGGCCTTGATGCCGTCTTTCACTGCTACCGACTCCAGCATGCCGTCGATGGTGGGGCGGTTGTCCGCGGCCAGGATCCGCACGGCTGCCTTTACCGAGGTGCTGACGCGGCTGGCCAGGCGCTCGATGACGGCGCTCTGGCGTTTCTCGCTCATCTTCGCCCAGGCCTCGGGCATGTCGCGCATCTCCTGCAGGCAGCCCTGCAGCAGGTCGCGGCCTAGGGTCTCGCTGGCCATCTGCAGCGGGGTGAGTTCCTCGGAGAGGTTGATGTCGGTGAGCAGGGCGGACTCAAGGACATCGTCCAGAGCCTCATCGATGATGGAACTGACGTGATTCATGCAGGGCTTCCTTAGTGTTCGGCGATGCGTTCAAGGGTTTCGAGCTGGGAGTCGCTCAGGTAGGTACGGGTGCCGTAGCGTTGGTAGTTCGTGCGCAGGTCCGCGGCGAACTGTTCTTCCCAGTCGTTGCCGGCGTTGAGCTCGGCAGCGCCGAGGAGCGCGGCGAACTCCTCGGGTCGGTCGAAGATTTCTTGGATGGTGCGTGATGCCATCGGCGGTTACTCGAAGCTCAGCCCGTCCAAGTCGGCGGCCTGCTGCTGCGCCTTGGGCTTGGCAGCAGGCTTTGCTGCCGGCTCGGTGGCTGCGGGCTCAGGCTCGGCGGCGTCTTGGTGGCTGCGGATCTCACCGGTCGAGGTGTCGACGTCGATCGGCTCGTCTTCGGCGTCCGGTACCGGCGGCGGTGCCGGCTCGTCGCCGGCCTGGCTGCGCAGGTTGTCCAGGTTGACGGCGAATCCGCCCTGGCCGTCTGGCTCGGCTTCGATGAAGTCGTTCGCTTCCTCGGCCGTCTGCAGCCCCATCAGCAGCTCGGGCGCGTACAGGCGACCGAAGAAGCTGGCGCAGCGATAGCGCAGCATCAGCTCCGGGATCGTCTGCCACTTGCTGCCGTTCTTGGTCAGCCAGCCTTCGTCGATGGCCATCTGGATGGACACGACAGGCGACTCGAGGCGCTCGCCGGTTTCCTTCTCGATAGCCCAGGCCTTGCAGGTCTGGTGGCGGACGGTGACCTTCTTTTTCACCTCCGTCTTGTTGTTGTTCTTCCACTCGATGGCGGTATAGGTCACCTCGGTGGGCTCGCCGGGCGCGCTGAGTTCAAAGCGCAACGATGAATAGCGGCCGCAGCTGTTGATCGCAGCGATGATGAAGGCGCTGGACCAGCTCGGCCGGCCTTCGATGATGTGCAGGTTCTGCATCACCATCAGCGGGTCGGCGCCCATGCGCTGGGCCATGTTCAGCGCCACGATGCAATTTGGCAGACCGGCGGCGTTCTGCTCGTAGCCGGTGACCTTGCCGTATTGCTTCACCTCCTTGAAGGCGCGGTAGGCGGTCGGCACCAGGGTGGAGCCGGCCAGCACCTTCGCGGCGCGCTGCATCAGCTCGAAGCTCTGCAGGCTGCCAAAGCCCATGGTGACGGTCGGCATGCTTACTTCACGCGGCGCAGGTTCGCGCATCTGCTGCAGGGTGGTGGGCTGGTTCATGCTGCTTGCTCCTTGTAACCCATGGATTTGCGGTAGTCAGCTTCGGAGGCCACCTCGACACGGCGCACGTCGGCGCCCTTGGCCTTCCGCTCGTGGGTATCGCGCTGCGCTTCAAGGAAGCGGGCGCGGTCGTGGACGCGGTGGTAGGTGATCACCGGCTGGTGCTTGCCAGTCGGATCAACCAGGCGGATGTACAGGTCTTCGGATTTCATGGGGCGACTCCGCTTACTCGTGATAGGGGCAGGTTTTCCAGCGCGGGCAGTAGCGCTCGCTGCAGAGAGGGCTTTGCGGGTTGGGCGGGAACAGGCCGGTGCGAAACATGTCCGCCGCGAACTGGATCAGCCCTGGGTAATCCTCGGTACCGACCATCAGCTCGCGGGCGCCGATGATTTCGCCGGTACCGGTTTCCGGCTTGCCCTTGGTCTTGAGTCCGATGATCTCGGCCGGCGCCGTGCAAGACTCGCCGGTGGTGTGCTCGTAGAGCAGCTCATAGGTGCCGAGCTGGGGCTTGTGACCCTTGGTCTTGGCGATGCCGTGGCTGACCGCGGCGCCGCCGGTCTTTACGTCGGCGATGCCGATTCCGTCGCAGTCGCGCTTGATGCGCGCCCGGTCCAGGGTCCCTGTGAGCCGCACGATGACCCCGCCACCGCAGTTGATCTCCAGCGGCTTGGTCTCCAGCTCCACCGCGACGAAGTGGTAGCGGGGGCTGATGTCCAGGCAGTAGCTGGTGTGCAGGGTCAGGCCGGTGGCCTCTGCTTCGCTCGGGGTGAGGTCAGAGCCGCGCCAGTCCACTTCGAACTCGGGGTGGCGCAGCGTCTCAACCAGGTGCTCTGCGGCATCGAAGGCCGACAGCTCCTGGCCAGCGATCCGGGCAGCGTCGAAGGCGCCAGTGCTGGCGTGGATGGCGGTACCGAGCAGGGCGCGCGGGCTGCTGGGCGACTTGATGCCCAGCAGGTGGATGCCCTGCCACTTGTAGGCGCAGTCGAACAGCGAGCCCCAGGACGAGGCTCGAACGGTGGTGGTGCTGGTCATGGGGTGTTCCGATCAGGAGGTGATGGCCTCGGCCAGGCCCAGGGCCGCGCAGTAGACGGCCATGCCCAGGAGGACGAGGGAGGCGCCGCACCAGGTGGCGCGGCGTCGGGCTTTCTGGTGGACGGAGGTCACGACCGCACCTCCCGCTCGATGTACCGGCGCCCTCCGCGGATGGTCAGCGCGCCACGGAGGCGGCAGTCGATGAGCCGGGTTTCCGGCGGAAGCCCCAGCGCCTCTGGCAGCGGCTGGGTGGTGAGCACGGTCACGGTGCGGATCTCGTCGAGCTGCTCGTCGACGATGCTGCGGACGGGGGAAGTGGTCATGCCGCGTCCGCCTTCAGCTGCTGAGCGGCGTGTTCGGCGATGAAGCCGGAGCGGTGTTTGTCCATGCAGATGCGCAGGCAGTCGAGCGGGCCGGACACCAAGTCCTCGCACAGCTTGTCGCGCAGGTGGCGCCACCTGCTGTCGGTGACGCGAAAGAGGGCGGCCATCGCATCGATGATCTCCGCGTGGCTCATCACTCCGTAGGCGTACTCGGCGAACGCCTCGGCGGTGCTCTGGTCGCCCTCGTTGAGCAGCTCGCCGATGCGTTCCTCGGCTTCCTCACGGGCATAGTCGTGTTCGGGTTCGGCGTGGTCGTAGGCGAACTGGCCGCGGCGCATGGCAGCGGCATTGCGAAGTGCTGGGGTCATGGCGTGCTCCTGCGTGCATGAGTCGACGCACCGCGCTGATGCGACGACCGATGAAGGCTGGGGGAGGGGAAAGAGGTGCCGGCAGTGCCACCACGGGATGCCGGCGTTGATGCAGGGCGCATCGGGGAGTGATCGGCTGGCCGGGCAATCCACCGCTATGCGCGTGGAGGTGGCCACCCCGCTGTTTGCTTCGGCGATCAACCGGTCACTCTCCGATCCGCCCTGGTGGGCGGTCAGGGCCGGGTACGCCGGCCAGGCGTCTGCTCTGTCGCCACCGGCGCAGCTGCCGGCATGGGGCCTCGTACGGGGCTGGCTTGCGGATTACTCGAACTGCTGGGGCGCTCCGCCGCGGCCGTGAGGCGCAGCGGTCGAGGGTGTCGGGCTAACCCCGCAGCGGTTTCAGGCATGCCGATCCGCCGACGGCTGCCCAGCCATCAGGCGACTGCCTGGGGCTCTTGCTCCTTCTCCTTCTGGATGCGCTCGTAAATTTCCTCGCGATGTACGGCGACTTCCTTCGGCGCTTCGACGCCGATGCGAACCTGGTTGCCCTTGACGCCCAGGACGGTGACTTGGATGTCGTCGCCGATGAAGAGGGTTTCGCCTACACGGCGGGTGAGGATGAGCATGGTGACCTCCTTGGTCGGTTTGGTTGGTTTCCCGGATGGCCCTGTCGCCAAGGCCATCGAGGAAATCGGGTCTTGCTGGGCGCTGTTTCTGGCCACCTGCGCCTGGGCCTGCTTTCGCATCTCGGGGAGCCTGAGGCTCCGACAGATCACCGCGCCTGCCCGGCCGTGATCACTCCTTTCTGCGGCGCTCCACGCTGCGCGCCCGGGGTGAGGCATCCCCTGTACCGGATTGAGGGCTCCGGCTCGCTGCCCTTGTCGGCCCTGCTAGGGCCTGCCGTGTGTGCGGCGTTGAGGTGAATTTAAGCATTCTGAAATTTAAGGTCAAGAAGAATTTTAAGGATGCTGAATTTGTAGAGTCAAAAAAGCCCGCTCAGCGGCGGGCTTCATGGAGGGGCGCCGATCACTCGGCGTTCGGCTTCACCCAGGTCAGGCGCACGGAGCCGTCCTCCTGCGGCACCAGGGTTACGCTCTCTTCTTCGCTCAGCTGCTCGAGCAGCAGGTCCCAGTCGGCTTCCAGCTCATCCGGCGCGCGGGTGATGACGACCTGGCGCTCCAGCTGGGCGCGCGGCACCAGGATCAGCTTCTGGATCCGGCGGGCGAGCAGCTCGTAGGAGCTGGGAGGGGTAGGGGCGGTTGCTTTCTTTGCCATGCAGGCATCTCCTATGCTGTATGTATATACAGTATTTGTGCAGGTGCTCGGGCGCAAGGTGTGTGCATGGAAAATCAGCGCCCAAAGGGCGGCGCGCAGGGATGGCTGATCAAGTAAGTACACATAGTGTGTATTAACCACTTAAAGTGTGTATGCTACACATCAAGCAGCATGAGGGGATGGCAATGCGAAGTAGGGAGGTAATCGAGCTGCTGGAGGCGGATGGCTGGTACGAGGTGGCGGTGAAGGGTAGTCACCACCAGTTCAAGCATCCGACCAAGCTGGGGAGGGTGACGGTTCCGCACCCGAAGTCGGATCTGCCGAAAGGCACCTACCAGAGCATTTTGAAACAAGCCGGCCTCAGATGAGGCCGGTAATGTCCGGGGAGGACTGCTTCATGAAATATCCCGTCGTCATTCACAAAGACCAGGGCAGCGACTATGGCGTGACCGTGCCTGATGTCCCAGGCTGCTTCTCCGCCGGCGAGACGATGGCCGAGGCGCTGGAGAATATCCGCGAGGCGCTTGAGCTGCACTTCGAAGGACTGGTGACCGATGGCGAGCCGTTGCCGCAGCCGCAGGAGATTGACGTACACGCGGCGAATCCGGACTACGCTGGCGGCGTGTGGGCGCTGGTCGACTTCGACGTGACGCCGTACCTGGGCAAGGCTGTGCGCTTCAACGCGACCCTGCCGGAGTACCTGCTGGCGCGGATCGACAACTACGTGAAGAACCACCCGGAGCAGAAGAGCCGCTCGGGCTTCCTGGCTGAGGCGGCATTGCGGGTGTTGCAGCACGGCTGAAGGCGGAAACAAAAAGCCCCGCTCGGTGGCGGGGCAAACAGGGGGAAAGCTCTCAGTCCCTGCAGGCTAGGGCTGCGAGCGTGAAGGTTTCGTCATGCAGATGTCGTGCAGATGTGTGCTCACCGCTGGCTCTGCAGCTGGCCAGCTTTCCAAGCGGCTTCGAACCTCTCACGGGCCTTGTTGGCTGATGCCTCGCAGACCAGCTTCCGCTGATTTGACTCCGGATACATGCACGCCCTGGACGGCTGGTAGAAGCGATCCCAGGCATCATCCTTCGCAGCAAGTTCGGCCTGCCTGAGACGCGCCGCCGTGACCAGTTCGGCATGTCGGCGCCGTTCTGCCGTCTCCTGTCGAGCGAGCTCATCTGGACTGAGTGTCGACCGCGGCGCTATCAGATTCTGCCGGACCTGCTGTTGCAGCTGGATCTTCTGGACAGCGGCCTGGGAGCGCTCGATCTGGCGCTGGGCCATGTTCTCGATGGCAGCGACGCGCACCTGGTAGACGATGTAGGCGCCCAAGACAGAGATGATCACGCCCAGAAGCCAGGCGATGGGGGAGAGTGGTTTGTGGCGGCGTCGTGCCATGGAGTGCGTCCGTTCGAAAACCAGATTTATTTATTATTTGTTTTTTGTCTCGGGTGGATCAGTTTATTATTGCTATTCATGGAGCTTGTATCCTAAGTAATAAAGCCCCCAGAAAGTGGCAACTATCATTTGGTAGAGTGCTGTGAAGAATGTGAATATTAGAAGAAAGAAAATTGCTTCTCCAGTGTAAGTGTTTAGCTTTGATAATTCGATTATCTCGCTCCCAAAGGTGGATAGGAATATGCTAAACAATATCAGGATGATGCTTTCTCCGGTCAGAAAGGCAAATAGCATCGCTAGAAATCTTCGCCTTGTTAGATCAACGAAACTCTCTTTTCCGAGTATTTTTATTTTTACCTTTGGTGTTGGTGATGGAATGACGCTGTCTATGTCTGATCTTCCGAATGTTGCAATTGCAGCAAGTGCTGCGATATAGAAGCCTGGTAGGGATTGGATAAATGAGAGGGTTAGCGAGACTATGCCGCCGGCACCTATGACTTTGTTTTTTTCGCCAAAGTAGTAAATCATCAGAACTGAAAGTGCAGCGAGAAAGATCGGGTAGCCCCAGTCTACGACCCACTTGTGCGGGTGTCGTATGGATAAGTAGCCAAAAGGTCGCATTAATTGATCTATCAGCATGAGTCACCCAATTAGTTCAAGCATTTTTTTGACTACGTAATTCTGGATATTATCAAAGCTGTTGCTATTTACAAGGGGTATTCCAAGTTGATGTTTCTTTACGTACTTCTCTGCTGCATATAGCTCGCCTGTGTCCGCAGATATTGTTGCATCCTTCTGGGTGCCCTCTGCTGTTATGAACTTTATCCTGAGTTGTTTGTATTCTCTGTGTTGTTTGGTGATTCTGTTTCTGACTCCGCGAATGCTGGACATGACGTCGCCAATTAGGTCTGAGCTTGGCTCTAGCTCCACTGTGCGCTTTCGCTCTTTGATAAAGCCGCGGTCATCCCATGTTGCACCTACCTGAGAGTAGCTAACGAGCTCGATGGATGAGAGCCGTCCGTCGCTTAGATCCTTCTGAAATTGGTCGCTCGGATGGCCTCGAAAGTCAACTTCATGGTTGTGATGAACCATGAGTGGGAGTCCTCTTGGAGTGCGTGCACCATTGATGTTTGGAGTTTTGTACAAGCTTGGTTTTTGCTTCTTGCAATGACGAATTATGTGCGCAAGATAGCTCTTTATTCTTGAGGCGTTCAATCCTGAGCCGTATGCGCTCTCAAATATGCATAGATAGTGATTGTCTCCCCTTACTGGTGGCAGGAAAATAATTACGTGTGCCGAGAACTCTCCTCCGTGGCCTTTTGGTTTCTCATGAACTACCCGGCTTTTGGTAAACGGATCGCTTGAGACGGAGTTTGGGGCTTTTGGGTCACTTCTATTTATAAGCAATATGACCTTTTCTTGATCGATGGAGAAGTCGGCAAGGTACAGGCTTTCGGCATCCGCTGTATAGCCTTTCTGCAGGATGTTGTCGCCGCCTTGTGTAAGGTCGCGAACATGTTCAAAAATTTCGCTTAATGGTTTTGGTGGCGTTACGAAGTCTGCTTCATTTCCCGCGGCGCGAGACTGGCCTTTTGCAGAAGTGATTATGTCGTAGAAATAAATTATCCGTTTCTGCATTGTTTCATCTCCGGCATCCTGCGGCCGCTTAGTGATAGCTTTGGGATATTGTTGAGTCTAAGCTTGTTTTTTTGTCTTGTGAGCCTCCAGACACCTCTTGGTGTCCGCCTGCTCATAGTTGTTCTCGGCGTTGCCGTAGGGCTCTCCAAGAACTTAAAACTCTATATCTTCATTGTCGGCATCAGGTCTTGAGAGGTGGCCATTTCCACCCTCCACCAGCTCCTCACGCAGAACCAGCAGCTCGCGCGGCGCCGCGATGGCAAGGCGCACGTGATTGTTGTTCTTGATGCTGACGACCTCGATATCGATACCGTCCTCAAGGAGGCGGCGCAACGCTTCTTGCGGATCTACGCCGGAATCGATGGTCAGACGGATTTTCTCGCCGACGCGGCGACCGAGAATGAGTGCCATGTTTCGCTTCCTTGCGTTGGGGGCTGGTCTGTTTACCGGCAGAGGGATTCGCAGGGGACCCCATCCGAGTTGCCGTCAAGTCGGCTGTTGCCACACTGCTGCAGGTGGAACTTCGCCTCCTCGCATGAGGACATCTGCCCACAGATCTTGCGCGTGGAGCAGCTGTAGCTGGATCCGCCGGCGCCGCCACCGATCGCACTGCCGCGGGCAGGCTTCTCGGTGATGTTTGTCGAATCGCGCTGTGCCTGGCGCTGTGCTGCGCCGGCGCGGCGCCACTCCCAGGGCGGCATGCGCTCAGATTCCGACAGGGCCCACAGGCCGCGCTTGGCTGCCCGGGCCTGGTCCTCGAGGGGTATCAGGCTTCGGTCCTTGCTGTATTGGCGGTATACCCACGCAGCGCCTTGGCTGACCAGCTGCGCATTGACGTCGGCACCGCCGACGTAGGCTCTGGCCACGGTGCGGCCATAGCGGTCAGTGTCCTGCACCTTGAGGGTCACGGTCTTGCCGAACACCAGGTCGCTGAGCGCCTGCTTGGACTTGGTGCCGTAGGGCTGTTTGGATTCGGGAGTGTCTATTTCGGCCATCCTCACTTTCACCTGTTTGTTGCCGGCGGCCAGGCAGGTGAAAGTGTCGCCATCGCTGATGCCCACCACCTTGCAGGAGATGTCGGCGGCCAAGGCCAGCGGAGAGGCGAGGGCGAGCAGCAGGGTGGCTGCGAAGAGCTTGGATTGCATGGCGCGTCCTTGCATGATCATGGCTGGAGGGGGCTGCGGTGGAGCACGTATCTCAGCATTACTGAGAAGTCTGCTCCTCAAGGCTTTGTCGGTAGGCCGTCCATTCAGCAAGGCGCCTTGATTCCTTTACGGCTCCATAGGCTGCGATGCTTGCACCAATGAGACTGCCAAGCGCGCCAAAGACCATCGGCCACGCTAGGGCACCTGAATACCACGCAAGCGTCATCATTCCGCCGGTCACTAGGAATAGCAGCCCAGTCGCTGCCAGGGCCAAGCCCGTTTTGTATCGCGGCGCCATCCATTGTGTGGCCATCACTCCAATGCCTGCACCGACCAAGTCCGGCATGAACGCGATAGCAATCTCGGTTAGCAGTGAGTCGCCCAAGGCTGACGAGATAGAAATGTGCGAAAGGGCGACAGCTGCAAACCAAGCCACAATCCCAACGGGCAGGGCAAGGATCAATCTGGCGTAGTATTTGAAAGTCTGCATGGCGCCTCCTTGCGTTGTGGTTGCTAGCCGATTCCGCCGCCGCGCCAGATGACGCGGCCGAGGATGGGCATTTCGTGCAGCGTTGCCTGAGAAACCGGCTCGTCCGGGTAGGCGGTCTTGTCCGGGTTGTCGCTGCGGATCATCCAGGCGCCGGATAGCTGCTGAATGATGCGCTTGATGCTGATGCCGCCATCAGGCCGCCGGATGGCATAGACCTGGCGGTCGCGTGGTTCGGTATCCGAGCCATCGAAAAGCACCACATCGCCTTCGAAAATGTAGGGCTCCATGCTGTCGCCATCGGCGTAGATGACGTACAGGTTGTCGGCTTTGACCCGCATCTTGGCCAGCCAATCTCGCTTGAAGGCCAGGCCGCCTTTTACTTCGACGTGGCCGTTGAGGTATCCGGCGCCGCAGTCGCCCTTGATGGCGTACTGGGGGATCAGAGCGTAGTCGTCTTCGTGCGGAGTGCGATGGCTCTCGTAGGTGCCTCCCACTTCCTGCGTGACGAGTTCCTGCTTGGGGCCCATCCCTATAGCCAGCCACTCCGCTCTGTAACCAGTTGCCTTCGCGAGGGCGTAGAGATTCTCTGGCTTCAGGCTTTTGCTGTCGCCATTGATCCACTGGGTGACGGCCGAGTTTGCGACGCCGCATTCGGCGGCGATCTCGCCCTTTTTCTTCCCGCTGGCGGCAATCGCCTCGGCTATGCGTTCGTGTCGTTCCATGGCTCGGATATTAAGCTAGCTGAATTTAAGCATGTATCTGCCTCGGGTTGGCCTTGACTCTTAAATTTAAGAATGCTGAAATTCCGGCATCACCAACCCGAGATCGTCGCAATGAAGACGCAAGAAGTGGCCGATTACTTCGGCGGCAAGAAGAAGCTCGCGGCAGCGCTGGGGGTTAGCCCAAGCGCCGTGAGCATGTGGGGCGAAACCATCCCAGAGACCCGCCAGTACCAGATCCAAGTCATCTCCAAGGGCAAGTTCAAGGTCGACCAGAAGCCTGACGCCCATCCCGCCGCCTGACCCAGCCCCGCCCCACAACTGAGGAATCACCCCATGACGAAACTCCGCGAAGACCGGCGCCGCAAGGCGCCCGGATCGCACCTGACCGAAGAGATCAAGGTGCGCGTGTGCACCGATGACTACCGCGAGCTGATCGATGCCTCGCGGTTGAGCCACGCCGAGAACCTGACCGGCTACGCCCGCGACTGCATGTTCATCGGTCACCGCCTGCAGCAGGGCAGCCAGCGGGAGCAGATCCTGGCGGCGCTGGCGCTGCAGCAGAAGGCGCACACCCTGGCGGCGCTGTTCCGCGGCGAGCAGCTGGATCCGGAGCGCCTGAGCGAGCTGCTGGCGGAGTTGGTGAAGCAGGCCGGCGAGGCCAGTGTGCGGAAACGGAAAAGCGCCTGACAGGGCCTAGGAGGATTCGATGTTTGCGAACGATGTGTGTGATGCGGCCATGGAGAGGCTCAGCCCGGCCGAGCGGCAGGAACTCGGTCGGGAGGCAGTCCAGCGTGGCTGCAATCTCAGCGAGGCCCTGGTGGCCGTGGCGCTGGAGAACCTGCAGCAGCAGCTCTATGCGCTGAGCGTAGCAAGTGGCCGGCGCCTGACGCTGGTCAAGGGATAGGTCGAGAGGCCTCGCGAGAGCGGGGCTCTTCGGCTTGGGAGGCCCTACCAGGGCGCAATGGGATTGCCGAATGCCAAGTTTTCAGATCAACGACGAAGAGTGGGATGCGCTTTTCGACGAGCCGCACCACCTGCTCAAGGTGTACTGCGCGATCCGCAGGCACATGGACTTCACCACCGGTATTGCCGGCGTGAAGCGCCGCTTGAGTGAGCAGATGCTGCGCGAGCTGTTGAGCACCCCGGCGTCACCTGGACGGCCTGGTCACACAGCTACCCGCAAGGAGGTCCGCTATGCCGTGGACTTCCTGGTTCGAATTGGCCTGCTGGCTCTTCTGCCGAGCATGGGGCCGTTCGTTTTCGAGCTTCCTCTGGCGACCCGCGATATCTCCGTCTCGGGGAGGTGGGGCCAGGTTTTCGACCAAGGTGGGGCCAGAGGTGGGGCCGCAGGTGGGGCCACAGAAAAATCGCTAGAGCCAACGGAATACGGGGCTTTCAGCGAGGAAGAGGGGGGTGGCGGGGCCGTAGGTGGGAACGGAGGTTTGTCGGAGGCAGGGCCAGAGGTGGGGCCTACCTCCGGTCCTCCTCCTGATCTTCCTACTACTTCTTCTCCGCGCGAGGACTTCGCCTCGATCTGCCGGTTCCCGATGCGTGACGGCTGGGTACCCAGCGCGAAAGGCTGGAAAGCCACGACGACCCGGAACGGCCTCTCCCCCGAGGCGCTGACCGACGAGGCCCTGATGGAGTTTCGCTCCTACTGGGTCAACCGCCCCGAGAAGAACCAATCCCAAGGCCAGTGGGAGCATGAACTGGCACAGGCACTGAAGCGCTCAATCCGCAGAACTCAATCGAACAGGGAGAGGCACCATGAACAACCAGCAGAACCATCCGCAGCGGGTAACCAGCGACCTCGTCGACAAGGTTCTCTCTCAGCCGTCGACCGAGTCCGAGCAGCAAACGCAGCCGCAGAAGCTGCCCGACAGGCTGCTGGAGCGGCTCTGGCTGAAGATGGCGGAGATGTACGGTCACCGCTGGACGGCGAATTTTGGCGAGAGGGCTGATCCGGAAGGCGCCTGGGCAAACGTGCTCAAGGGGCTCACGGGCCAGCACCTGGCCAACGGCCTGAACGCGTTGGTGGACAAGGGCGAGGAGTACGACTGGCCACCGCCGGCGAACGTGTTCCGGGCGCTCTGCCTGGAAGTACCGGGGCTGCCGACCGAAGACGATGCCTGGGGACAGGCGCTGCGCGGTACCTACGGCCACCTGGCCGTGAAGATCGCCGCCGAGGCCACCGGTACCTACGACCTGCGCACGTCACGGCTCGATGACCGGTCACTGCGCAAGGTTTTCTCCCGCAACTACGCCATCGTCCGCGCTCGGGCCGCGATGGGTAAGCCGCTGGACGGGGAGATCCCGAAAGCGATCGAGCACCAGCAGAAGACCCCAATGCAGGTCCAGTTCGCCCACTCGCACCGGGAGGCTCGTGACCTGATCACCGCCCAGGGGCTGCCGACCGATCCGAAACAGGCCCGCGCGCTGCTGCTGGCCAAGATGGGTATCTGCCGCGGAGGGCAGGCACATGGCTGAGCTGCGCATGCTGCCGTTGCAGAGGTTTCTGGACGCGAGAATTTGCCGAAACATGGCCGACTTCGATCTGCGCGAGTGCCGTAGGAACATTGCGTTGGCTCGTCAGCATCCCGAGCGGGCCGGTAAGCACCTAGCCACTGCTCGGGAGATGCTCAGGAGTGCTGAAGGCATCCTGAAGCACGCAAGGGGCACCCATCTTTCCGCGGCATTGGTGGTCGGCGTAGTCAGCACTCCGGATATGGAGGCCGCCAATGTCTGACTTCCGTCCCATCGTGTTCACCGTCCCGGGCGAGCCCCAGGGCAAGGGGCGTCCGCGGATCGGTCGGGTCGGTTCGCATGCCCGGATGTTCACGCCGGCCAAGACCGTGGCCTACGAGGGACTGGTAGCGCTGGCCGCCCAAGAGGCGATGCAGGGCCGCGACATGATCACCGGTCCGGTGCTGATCGAGCTGCACATCCTGCATGGGGTACCTCAATCCATGTCGAAAAAGCGGAAGGTCCAGGCGCTCGCCGGCGAGCTGCTGCCGATGAAGAAGCCCGACACGGACAACGTGCTCAAAGCCATCTGTGACGGCTGCAATGGGGTGGTCTGGAAGGACGACGTGCAGGCGACCGACGGGGTTTTCCGGCGCCGGTACAGCGAGACGCCCGGTGTCAGGGTGCGGATCGTGCCGCTGATGGAGGGCGCGTAGTGCGCAGCTACGCAGTTGCGCAAGGTGCGCAGGCGCGTACTGCGCGCATGGGGGATGTGGGCTTGGCGCCGGCAATTCGTGCCTGGCGCTTATTTTCGCGATCTGCGCGGGGGATTGGGGAATGAAATTGCTGAGTGCGCGGCAGGCGTGGCACGACTGCATGTACCAGGGTGGGAAGTGCATGCTGGAGTCGCTGGTGGAGCAGGCTTTCTGGGGGCAGGTGCAGTTTAGCGAGATCGATCGGTCGTTGGACAGAATCGCTCATCAGGCGCTGGCTGGACGGTTCCAGTGCGCCATTGCGTCACTGCCAGCCGATCTGCGGGCGTTTGGGCACCACCTGTATGCGCCGGAGATCAACATCGAGACGTCCAACGCTTGGCTGGGGATCGCGCATGCGCTGCTGTGGCTGCGCTGGGGGAAGCGTGACCAGCTGAGCGCCGAGAAGCAGGCGGTAGGCTACTGGGTGGCACGCGGGGTGCTGTACCGGTACCGGATGATGGTGCAGGGCGGGATGGGTAACCCGGATCCGCTGGAACGCCCTGGGACGTTCCGGGCCTGGCTGTTCGATCATCATGGTATCCGGCTGGAGCGGCGCAACTGGTCGCGCGAGTGGGGCTGGATCGTGCAGGAGCTGTTTCGGGTGTGCGACCGGCTGGACGTGCGAGCGCTGGAGCCGGTGGCGCGGGTGTTGGAGGAGGAGCGGGGGATAGCGACCGCTGCATAGCTATGGCATCTTGCTTTGCCATCACTACAACAATAGGGAGTTGGCCCTTCATGGAGCCGAGAGTTCTATTCGATAAGTTCGCCGAACGGATATTCCAGTTGTCGCTGCTGCAAGGAGCAACCAAACGGCTTATTGACAATGAAGTTCGCGATCTAAGGCGGATTAATGTGTCTGAGGGTGACTGCATATCAGCCCAAAGATTTTTATACTACAGACCTTCGAATGGGGCCCCTATAGCCCCGTTGGGAAGGGAGGCAGATGTAGGGCAAGCTCTGGTGGACTGCCGGATCCACAAGATCAAGCAGTATCAATGGATACTTGCCGAAGCGTATGAGGCCTTGGAAGACTTTCTCGAAGAGTCATATGCAGCTGCAGCGATGCGTAGTCCGAGCGTCTGGTGGATGTCAGATTTCGGTGATGTCGTGCAGGAGGATGTCGACAAAAAAGACTTCCAATGGTTATTAGGTCGCGCTAGAAGGAAGAAAGATCGACCTTATAGCATAATCGAACGTTTTCGTGCTTCTTCCGAGAATTTTGCGCGGTTGGAAGTTGAAGATGCTAGGGGTGTAAACTATCGAGTCGTGCTGCTTCTGATAGAGAAGTTTCGTCATGTGATTGTCCACAATAATGGGTGTGTCGATAATCTTGATGAGATAGTGAACAAGGCTTTTGGGAAGAGTGGTGAGGAAGGAAAATTTAAGGCTGACTTTAAAGCATTTTTCGAGGGGTACCTTGAGTTACACGACGGTAGAAATATCGTCTGCCTGCTTGAGACGCCTCTTTCGCAGGACAACCCCCTGAGCAGGCTTGGTGGATATGGCGACACGTTAGGGAATCTGTTGAAGCTGCTTGTTAGCTTCGCCGACCTTGTAACGGAGACGGTGGAAAGTTTCGGACAGGAATCCTCTTGACGCGCTTGTGCCGTATTAGGCACGATATTCCCATCGTGCGAAATTCCGCATGAAGCACAGAAACCCGGCCATCGCGCCGGGTTTTTGCGTTTCTGGGGTGCGCCACCGGCTCACGGTGGTCCCGCATCAGGGCGGCCCTTCGGGGATAGCCTGGACACTCCCGGCCGGCGGTGGGGTGGTCATGGAAAACACCGGCAGCTCGCGCAGTTCCCCTCCGGTTACTCGGGATCTGGCGCGTTGATCGAACGGCGAGACCGATGCATTGGGGTGTCGGCGCCGCCGATCATGTGGCGGGCAGGCTGGGAAGACAGCCATCAGATTGATAGGGC
The DNA here is from genome assembly GCF_900109175.1 of Pseudomonas linyingensis. Taxonomy (GTDB): domain Bacteria; phylum Pseudomonadota; class Gammaproteobacteria; order Pseudomonadales; family Pseudomonadaceae; genus Geopseudomonas; species Geopseudomonas linyingensis. Next base: position 74,202 of record NZ_FNZE01000009.1, read on the forward strand.
CTCGCAGTGTTGCGGGGCCTTCTTGTTTTGGCCTCGTCGAGAGACGCGCCAGGGCAACGCCGGGAGGCGTGGCCACAATCGCCCGGGCAACCGGGCACCTATTCAGCCCATGCGGGCCGCGAGGACTCGATGAACGAGCAAGCAGACACCCTGGCCAACCTGATCGGGTGGTTGCAGTCCATCTCTCCGGCGCTGGCTGCGGTCGTCCTGTCGATCATCACCGCGGTGCTGCGCGTGGTCTACGGCGGCGGCAGCATCCGGCAGATGCTGCTCGAGGGCGCTTTGTGCGGCGCCGTTACCCTTGCGCTGGTGCCGCTGCTGCAGTGGCTCGGCCTGCCGGACAACATGGCGACGTTCGCTGGCGGCATGACCGGATTCGTCGGGGTTGAGGAACTCCGTCGCTGGGCGATCCGGCTCGGCCAGCGCAAGTCGGAGGGGCAGTGATGATCCGCGAGATTCGCGCCCAGGCCATCGCTCCGGCGCTGGCACTGCTGCCGTCCAACATGGCCAGCCCCGAGGCTGTGGCGCAACTGCTCGCCATCGGCTTGCAGGAGTCCGGCCTTGTTCATCGCCGCCAGATCGGTGGCCCCGCGCGCGGTCTGCTCCAGTTCGAGACCGGCGGCGTGCGCGGCGTGCTGACCCATGAGGCCAGTCGCAGCCACGCCCTGGCGCTCTGTGCTGCCCGCGGCATCGAGCCGACCACCGCCGCTGTCTATGCCTCCCTTGAGCGTGATGACGTGCTGGCCATGGCCATCGGCCGCCTGCTTCTGTGGACCGACCCCAAGCCCCTTCCCGGACTCGGCAAGGCCGACGAGGCCTGGGCGCTCTACCTGCGCACCTGGCGCCCGGGCAAGCCGCATCGCAACCGCTGGGATGCCTGTTACGCCTCAGCCCTGCGCGAGATCCGGGAGTCGGCATGATTCGTCTGCTGCTGGCCGCCCTTGCCGTCGTCTCTCTGCTGGCGCTGTGGCTGACCAGCGAACGCAGCGGCCTGCAGCGCGATCTGGCGACAGCAGAGGGCCAGGTCGAGCAGCTGCAGCAGTCTGCTCGCCTGGCCGAACAGGCCTTCGCCGCCCGCGACGCCGTCGACCAGCAACATACCGAGGAGTTGAGCCATGCCCGCGCCGAGAACGACCGCCTGCGCGCTGACGTTGCTGCTGGCGGCCAGCGGCTGTTCGTCAAGACAGCCTGCCCCGCAGTGCCCGCCTATTCCGGCGCCGCCGGCGTGGCTGATGCAGGCGCCGCCGAGCTCGCAGCAGACGCTCGACCGGATTATCACGCCCTCCGGGACGAGCTCGCGCTGAGTCGTCAGATGATCCTCGGCCTGCAGCAGTACGTGCGCGAGGTATGTGTGCGATGACCGAGAAGAAACGCCCCACGGCCCGTTATGACTGGGCCGCCATCGAGCGCGACTACCGCACCGGCCAGTACAGCAACCGCGAGCTGTCGCGCATGCACGGCCCGAGCGAGGGTGCGATCCGTGCCCGGGCCAAGGAGGGCAACTGGCAGCGTGACCTGTCCGAGCAGATCCGCCAGCGCGTCCGCGAGAAGACCGGCAGGGCCATCGCCCAGGAGGTCGTGAAGGCGGAGACCGACGCCGAGATCGTCGAGCAGGCAGCGGAGGTTGGCGCCGGCATCGTTCGTGGCCACCAGCACCTGCTGCGCAAGGCCAAGACGCTGGCAGAGAGCCTGATGGATCTGCTGGAGCGGCAGCTGGAGAAGGGCACGGTCACCGTGCAGCTCAAGGGCGGCGACACCGCCGAGGTCGACGTGCCGCTCGACTATGCCGGCAAGACGCTGGGCAATGCCACGATGGCACTGGAGCGGGTGGTCCGGCTGGAGCGTCAGGCCTACGGGCTGGACGATGACGGCGCCGGCAAGGCGGTCGGCAAGACGCTGGACGAACTGCTGGCCGAGGTGGTCGAGTAATGGCCGACCGGGTTCGCGCCCGGATCGTCGAAGAGGGCGACCGCTACCTGGCCATGCACCGAGCCGGCACGCTCAAGGACAAGAAGGATCTGGTCCTCGCGCTGGGCAACAAGTGGTATCGGCTCAACGCGCTGTACAAGATCAAGGACAAGTCGGGGAAGGTGAAGACCTTCCGGCCGAACAAGCAGCAGCGGCAGCGATTCATCGAGCGCCACTGCCGGGACGTCATTCTCAAGGCGCGACAGCTCGGGTTCACCACGTTCGAGATGATCGACTCGCTGGACGACTGCCTCTGGACGGCAAACTTCGCGGCCGGCTGCATTGCCCACACGCTGGTCGATGCCCAGGACATCTTCCGCAACAAGATCAAGTTCGCCTACGACCAGCTGCGCCAGTCCGCGGCCTGGCAGGCGATCTTCCAGCTGATCGGCCTGAAGATGCCGGCACCCAAGAGCGACAAGGGCGACAGCTACGTCTTCGACAACGGCTCGAGCATTCGCGTCTCGACCAGCTACCGCGGCGGCACCCTGCAGCGCCTGCACGTCTCCGAGTTCGGCAAGATCTGCCGCAAGTTTCCTGACAAGGCGCAGGAGATCGTCACCGGCGCCTTCGAGGCGGTCGGCCTGGGCAACCAGGTGACGCTGGAGAGCACCGCAGAGGGGCGGGAGGGCTACTTCTTCGACTACTGCGCCATCGCGCAGAAGCTCAAGGAAGCCGGCAAGACGCCCACCGAGATGGACTGGCAGTTCCACTTCTTCCCGTGGTGGGACGAGCCGGCCTACCGGCTGGATGCGGCAGGCGTGGTGATCCCGTCATGGCTGCATGACTACTTCGGCGAGCTGGCCGACAAGTACGGCATCAAGACCACGCCCGAGCAGCAGGCCTGGTACGCGAAGAAGGTCGAGACGCTCAAGGACGACATGAAGCGGGAGTACCCGTCGACCCCTGATGAGGCGTTCGCCCAGTCGGTCGAGGGCGCCTACTACCTGCAGCAGATGCGCTTCCTGCGCAAGCACGGCCGGATCACCCGGCGGGTGCAGTACAACCCGAGCCTGCCGGTCATCACCGCCTGGGACCTGGGCATGAGCGACAACATGTCCATCGTGTTCGCCCAAGTGGTCGGCCGCGAGGTGCACGTCATCGACTACCTCGAAGGCAGCGGCGAGGGGCTGGAGTTCTACGCCGACGAGCTGCGCAAGAAGGGCTACATCTACGGCGCCCACTACGGCCCGCACGACCTGGCAGTGCGCGAGCTGGGAACCGGCATGGCGCGGATCGACAAGGCGGCCGAGTTCGGCATCCGCTTCGAGATCGTCCCGCGGATCAGCAACCACGCCGAGGGGATCGAAGCCGTTCGCCAGTTCCTGCCGCTGTGCTGGTTCGCCGAGAACCCCGCGCAGGACGAAGAGAGCGAGGAAAGCGGCAAGAAGGTGGGTGTCGACCGCCTGGTCGACTGCCTGGACAACTACCGGAAGGACTGGGATGACCGGCTGGGCGTGTACCGCTCGACGCCGCGTCACGACTGGGCGTCGCACGGCGCCAAGGCCTTCGAGACGCTGGCGCGGTGCGGGCTGTTCGAGCGCGCGACCGGAGCCATCAACACACCGCCGGCGGCGAACACCAGCCGGGGCCGAGCACGCTGGGGCGCGCACACATGAGCACCACCACCATCACAGTGAACGCCGCCCAGGTGGCGGCCTTCGTTGCCGGGAAGCTGGCTCCGCTGGCTGTGCCGTCGCCGCGCCTGCGCCCGGACATCGGGGCCATCCAGATCGACCGCGGCATCATCGTCGAGCACTACGAGGAGCACCCGACCGTGCGCCTGCAGTTCGACACCGCCGCCGGCATGGGCGTCGAGCTGAATGTGCGGCTGGCCGAGTTCGCAGCGGATCCGGCGACCTACATGCGTGACCTGCTAGAGAACCTGCAAGGCATCCAGCACGCTGCCCAGCTGCGCCGGGCCGGGCGTCAGACCGAGATCGAAGCCATGCACGAGCACATCACCCTGCTGAGGGGCGCCGATCCGATGAGGGGCAGCCGATGAACCTGGGTCTCCTGCAGTTCAAGCCGGCCAGTGCGCTCAAGGCCGACGAGCTGATCGAGCAGCAGCGCCGCGAGCAGGCCCTGCGGCAGCAGGCGGTCGAATCCTCCCTGAGCGCCCACATCCGTCGCTGCTTCGAGAGCGCCAAGACCGCCAAGCAGCCGATCGAGCGCCGCCTGCTCGACTGCGCGCGTCGGCAGAAGGGGCTCTACGAGCAGGACAAGCTGCGCAGCATCGCGGAGGAGGGCGGATCGACCCTCTACCCGAAGCTGACCACCACCAAGACCCGTGCCGCGGCGGCCTGGATCCGCGACGTGCTGATGCCGGCCAGTGGCCGGCCGTGGGGGCTGGACCCGACACCGGTGGCTGAGATTCCGCCGGAGTACCTGCAGCGCTTCGCCCAGCAGATGGGAGAGCAGGCGCAGCAGATGAGCCCCGAGCAGGTCGAGGAGGCCATGCGCCGCTACCTGCAGGAGACCGCGCGCAAGATCGCCGACCGCCACGAGCAGGTGATCGACGACCAACTGACCGAGGGCGGCTGGTACGAGGCGCTGGAGGCGTTCATCGACGACTTCTGCGTCTACCCGGCCGCGTTCATCCGCGGTCCGCTCCTGCAGCGGGTGCCGGAGCTGGCCTGGCGGGAGGGCTGGCAGATGCTCGAGGTGGAGGCGATCAAGCCGCAGTTCGCCCGCGTCTCGCCCTACGACATCTACCCGTCGCCGGACTCCAGCGACATCGATGACGGGGCATATCTGATCGAGCGCGAGCGCTACACCCGCGGCGGGCTGAATCGGCTGCGCGGCGTGCCGGGCTACTCGAGCGAGGCTCTGGAGGCGGTGCTGACCGACTACGGACGCGGTGGCCTGCGCGACTGGCTGGCGACCGACGCCGAGCGCGCCCGCCTGGAGGACCGCGAGAACGAGTGGCTGAACAAGGGCGAGACCATCGAGGGCCTGCACTACTGGGGCAGCGCCCAGGGCCTGATGCTGCTGCAGTGGGGCCTGCAACCCGAGCAGATCTCCGACCCGCTGGCCGAGTACGAGATCGACGCCATCCTGATCGGGCAGCACGTCATCCGCTGTGTGATCAACCAGGCGCCGATGGGGGAGCGGCCTTACCACAAGGCCAGTTTCCAGCTGGTGCCGGGCAGCTTCTGGGGAATCGGCATCCCCGAGCTGATGGCCGACATTCAGGACATGTGCTGTGCCGTCGCTCGCGCCCAAGCCAACAACATGGCGTTCGCCAGCGGCCCGCAGATCGAGGTGGCCACCGACCGTCTGCAGCCTGGGGAAGACCCGAACGAGATCTTCCCGATGAAGCGCTGGCGGACCAAGACCGACCGCACCGGCACTGGCACGCCTGCACCGGCGATTCGCTTCTACCAGCCAGCCAGCCTGGCCGGCGAGCTGATGCAGGTCTACTCCCAGTGGGAGCAGCGCGCCGACGATGCCACCAACATCCCGCGCTACGCCTATGGTAACGAGCAGGTGGGTGGCGCCGGCAACACCGCGCGCGGCCTGTCCATGCTGTTCGAGAGCGCGAACAAGGGCATCAAGGACGCCATCCGGCACATCGACCGCGGCGTCACCCGCCGGGTGATCAGCGCTCTGTGGCTGCACAACATGCGCTACAGCGACGATCCATCGATCAAGGGTGACTGCCGTGTGGTGGCTCAGGGCGCGACGGCCCAGCTACTGCGCGACCAGACCCAGCAGGCCCGTCAGCAGTTCCTGCAGGGCACGGCCAACGACCTGGACATGCAGATCCTCGGCATCGAGGGCCGCGCCAGGCTCCTGCGTTCGGTGGGCGAGCAGCTGGACATGCCCGACCTGATTCCAGACGAGACCACGATCAAGGCTCGCGTCGAGCAGCAGAGCCAGCAGCAGGCCCAGCAGGCCGAGCAGCAGGCGCAGCTGGAGGCCGGAAAGGCCCAGGCCGAGGCCGCACAGAAGCATGCCGGCGCCGAGAAGACGCAGGCCGAGACGCAACGCATCCTGCTGGAGATCCAGTCCCTGCTGGGCCAGCTACAGACCATGGGAGCACTCAATGCAGCTATCGGCGGACCAGTACAAGGCCCTGTCCCGGTTGGAGTCCAGCAACAGCCCGGACTGGAAGGTGTTCAAGGAGTGTCTGCGCCAGGCCCGGGGACGGGCGCGTGACCAGCTGGAGCAGCATGGCGACCCGGCGGTGATCTACCGCCTGCAGGGCCGCGCCGCGGCCTTGGCCGAGTTGCTGGAGGAGATCGAGAACAGCCGCGAGGTGGCGCGCGAACAGGCCCAGCGCGGCCAGTGACGCTACCGCAGTGCGCATAACCAAGCCGCCTGCGGGCGGTTTGCTTATGGGCGACTGCTCGTCGTGCCCGGCCATGCACGACGAACCCATGAACCCGAAACGTGAACCCCGGCGACCGCCGGCTCACTCAACGCCGAGAGGCGTCAAGGAGACACCCGAATGCTACCCCGCTCCGTGCAAGACCAGATCGACGCCGCCCAGCGCCTGCAGAGCCAGCTGAACAAGCCGGCCGAGGCCGAGAATCCCGCCGACCAGGCGACTCCCGAGGCCAAACCGCAGGACGCCGCACCCGTCGATACCGCGCAATCCGCTGAGCCGACGCCGCCTGCACAGGCCGAAACCCGGGACGCCGCTTACTGGCGCCACCGCTTCGACGTGATCCAGGGCAAGTACAACGTCGAGGTGCCTGCGCTGCGCAAGGAAATCGACACCCTCAAGCAGCAGATCGCCGCCGCGCCAAGTGCCCAGCAAGGCTCTGCCGTGCAGCGCGCCCAAGAGGCTATGGCCGACCTGACGCCGGAGGAGATCGACGAGTTCGGACCTGACCTGGTCAACCTGATCAAGCGCGTCGCCGGCAGTGCTGCCGCTGCGCAGGCCTCCAAGGCCGACCAAGGCGACCTGCAGACCATCAAGAGCGAGCTGAGCCAGCTGCGCGAGGAGAAGCAGCAGGACGCCGAGGCTCGTTTCTGGGCAACACTCGAAGAGCAGGTACCGAACTTCCGTGCGATCAACGCCAACCCGGACTTCCTGGCCTGGCTTACCGAAATCGACCCCATGAGCGGGGCAGCTCGCCAGCAGTTGCTGGCCAGCGCGCAGCACTCCCTCGATCCGTACCGGGTTGCGACCATCTTCCGGTCGTTCGCGGGCGCTGCGCCGAAGAAAACCACCATCCCCGACGAACTGGTACAGCCGCGCCAGTCCCGCGCCGCGCCCGCCGAGCCTTCGGCGGCGAAGGTGTGGACCCGCGGCGAGATCAGCCAGTTCTACCGGGACAAGGCGAGCATGCCGGCCGACAAGGCTGCCGCGCTCGAAGCCGACATCTTTTCCGCCCAGGCCCAGGGCCGTATCCGCTAAGGCGGCCCGATAACGCCGAGAGGCGTCACGTTTCAGGAGAATCATCATGGCAGGCCCGACCCGCGCTGGCAGTCACCCCGACTACAGCTCCAGCGGCACCGCTGGCTTCATCCCCGAGATCTGGTCCGGCAAGCTGGTGGAGAAGCTCTATGCCTCCACCTGCTTCGGCGAGATCGCCAACACCGACTACGAGGGCGAGATCAAGAACCAGGGCGATACCGTCCAGATCCGCACCGTGCCCAACATCACCATCCGCGACTACCAGATCGGCGGCGGCCTGACCTACGAGAAGCCGACCTCCGGCAAGGTCGAGCTGCAGATCGACAAGGCCAAGTACTTCGCGTTCGAGGTCAACGACATTGACCGCTACCAGGCCGACATCAAGCTGATGGACGAGTTCTCGGACGACGGCGGCGAGCAGATGAAGATCGCCATCGACACCGACATCCTCGCCCGCCACTACGCCGACGTGCATGCCGACAACGCCGGTGCCACTGCCGGCGCGAAGTCCGATGCGATCAACCTCGGTGTCGCCGGTACGCCGGTGGCGGTCAGCAAGACCAACGTGCTCGATCTGATCGTCGACTGCGGCACCGTGCTGGACGAGCAGAACGTGCCGGAGACCAACCGCTGGATCATCCTGCCGGCCTGGATGGGCGGCATGCTGAAGAAGTCCGACCTGAAGGACGCCAGCATCATGGGCGACTCCGTTTCGGTGTTCCGCAACGGCAAGCTCGGCCAGCTGGACCGCTTCACCGTCTACCTCAGCAACAACCTGTCGGTGGTGAACGACGTGGCGGCCGGCAACAAGAAGTGCACCAACGTCATGTTCGGCCACAAGAAGGCGCTGACCTTCGCGAGCCAGATGACCCAGATGGAGACGCTGAAGAACCCGAGCGACTTCGGCAACCTGGTGCGCGGCCTCAACGTCTATGGCTCCAAGGTCATCGACCCGAAAGCCATCGGCCACCTGTACGCCACCCGCGGCTGACCCACCCCTTGAGCAGAGCCCCCACATCGGGGGCTTTGCCGTTTCTGGAGACCACCATGGAACTGCATGAACTGATCGAGGCGGTGAAGGCTGCGGCGGACAAGGGGGCGCTGGAAGCCCTGGTGCTGGCGGAACTGGGCCTGAACATCGACAAGCGCAAGAGCCTGGAGACGCTGCGCGCCGAGGTTCTGGCGGGGCTCAATGCAGCTGACGGCGATCCGGTGCCCCAGCCGCCCGTCACCGCGCAGGTACCTGCACAGGCACCTGCGGCGATCCCTGTTTCGTTGGAATCGCTTGAGCAGCTGGAGTCGCTGGAGCTGCCGGAGCTGCCCAAACTCGCGGAGGAGTCCGAGTCGGCCGCGCCTGCGCCTAACCCCATCCCGGAACTGCCGGAGCTCGAGGACGAGCCAGAGCCGGTTGCGCCGGTACCGAAACAGCGCCTGCTGCGCCACAAAGACAATGGCCGCCTGCTGGTCTGGACGTCGGCTCTCGCCGGGCTGACCGAGCTGGAAGAGGTCTGAGCCATGGCAGCGACTGTCGGCCAGCTGCTGACCCGAGCGCGCACGATCCTGCAGGAGATCACCCAGGACGGCACGCGCTGGACGAATACCGAGCTGCTGGACTGGCTCAACGAGGCCTACGCGGTGGTGGTGGACGTTCGCCCCTCGGCGAATGCGGTGACCGCCGAGCTGGCCTGCGCGGCCGGTACCCGGCAGGGAGTCCCGGCTGACGCCGAGCGGCTGATCGACGTCATCTGCAACCGCGCCGGCAGTGCTGCAGGCCTGGCCGTGATCCGGATCGCCCGCGAAACCCTCGACGCGACCCGCCGCCGCTGGCATGGCGAGGCGCAAACCGAGGCCATTGAGCACTTCGCCTTCGACGAGCTCGACCCGCGGAGCTTCTTCGTCTACCCGCCGGCCAAGGCTACGGCCAGGCTGGAGGTCGTGTACTCCAAGGTGCCGGCGCCGCACCTCTCCAGCGAGGCATCGCCCGCGTCGATCGAGTCGCTGCGGCTGCCCGACAGTTATGTGCCGATCCTGCTGGACCTGGTGCTGGCACGGGCGTTCTCCAAGGATGCCGAGACGGCGGCCAACCTCAGCCGGGCCGCGCTGCACTCGCAGTCCGCACAGGCGGCCCTCGGCCTGAAGATCCAGGCTGACGGCGCGAGCAGCCCGAACGGAGGCGCGCCGGCATGAACACCCAAGAGCTGGCCGAGAGCCTGAGCCCCGAGCTGCCCGGCTGCCCGCTGGCGACCATCCGCGACATGCTGCGTTGGGCCCAGCGCGAGCTGTGCGCCGAGGGCAATGTCTGGATCGTGCGCGACGGCCCGGTGGTGGTCGCCGCCAACACCCCCTATGCCGAGGTCGAGGCCCCAGCCGGTGCCGAGGCGCTGCGCATCATCCGCCTGTTGCTCGACGGGCGCCCCCTGCGGCCGGGCGTCGACTACCGCCAGCACGACACTGGCGTCGAGTTCCTGTGCGGCATGCCGGACAGCAGCACCCTGCTGGGGGCCATCGCCTGCCGGCCGGCCTACGGCCAGGACATGCCGGCCGAGCTGATCGCCCGTTGGGAAGAGGCGCTGCTGGACGGCGCCCGCTACCGCCTGCTGAGGCTGCCGCAGCCGTGGCGTGACCCCGAGCTCGCCGAGTTCCATCGGCGCCGATTCCTGGATGCGCAGAGCGATGCCCGGCAGATGGCCGTCGACGGCATGCAGCACGGCAGCATCCGCATGCGCACGAGGAGGTTCACCTGATGCAGACCACTACGCTGCGGGTCAGGGTCTCCACTCCATCCGGTCTGCCTGCTGCTGGCGCGAGCGTCACGGCGCGCCTGTCGGACGTGGGTATCAGTCTGGTCGACGGCTACATCGACCGCAGCCAGGTCGAGGCCGTGGCCGATGCGGAGGGCGTTGCGGAGCTGGTCCTGTGGCCCAGCGCCGTCGGCATGACCGGCGTCGAGTACCGCATCACCGCGCGCGGCTCGGATGGCGCGAGGCTCCTGGATGAGCTGGTCACAGTGCCGGAGTCCGGCATCGAGGTCTGGCTGCACGACATCGTGATGTTGCCGGCGCCGACGCCGAAGCCCTACGACGAGGCGTCCATCGCCCTCATCCAGCAGAACCGCATCCAGGCGGCGGACGCCGCGACCAACGCAGTCGAGGCGCGCGACGCTGCACAGGCGCACGCCATCGAAGCCGCTTCGAACATCGCTGCAGCACAGACGCTGCGGGTCGAGGCGCAGACCGCGGCCCTGGCGGCGGCCGACGCTGCCGAAGCCGCCGAAAGCGCCCATCAGGCAGCCGAACTGTCCAGCCAGGTCGCCGCCCAGTCGGAAAGCGCGGCCACCGCCAGCGCCCAGGAGGCCGCCGAGAGTGCGGCCGGCGCCCAGGCCGCCACCCAGTCGGCGCTGTCACTGTTCGGCGGGCTCGAGGCTGTTCAGGCCGCCGTGGCCGCCGCCGAGGACGATGCGGCCGCAGCCGCCACAAGCCGCACCGCCGTCGAGGATGCCAGCGTCGCTGCTGGCAGCAGTGCAACCGCCGCTCAGCAGTCGGCAGTGCTGGCGCAGACGCGTGCGGGCGCCGCCCAGATCAGCGCGAACGACGCCAGTGCCGCCGCCGGGGCTGCTGCTGCAGACCGAGCCGCCGTGGCGGCAGATCGCACTGCCGTGCTAGGCGTCGCGGCCCAGGTGTCTGCGGATCGCATGGCGACCGAGGCCGCTGCCGAGGATGCCGTCGAGGCCGCCACGGCCTCTCTGGATCGCAGCGCGGACCTGATCGTCCACGCCGAGAACCTGCGCAGTGAGATCGATGCGGATCGTGTGGCTGCTGAAGCGGCCCGCACTGGCGCCGAGTCGCTGTACGGCGACCTCGCGGCCATCGATGAAGCCGTGCAACTCACTTATGCCAACCGTCTGCAGTCGGATCTGCTGTTCACGGTGCACGCGGCGCGCTCCCTGGCGCTGCTGACCGAAGCTGCGGAGCATGCCGAGCGCAGCGACGAGGCGTCCCAGCAGGCGCAATCCCACAGCGCCGCCGCCCAGGCGTGGGCCGACGAGGCGCAAGAGTCCGCCGTTGCCGCCGAGGCGACGGTAGGCGTTGTTGCCGCTTCCGCGCTGACGGCAGACGCGAATGCCCAGGCCGCCGCCCAGTCGGAGGCGCAGGCCGAGGCTTCCCGACAGGCGGCGGACGCGGCTGCATCGCACGCCAGTCAGCAGCAGACCGCAGCCGCTGGGCATGCCGGTGTGGCTGCCGCCGAGCGCGGCGCCGCCGAAACCGCCCGGACCGCAGCCGAGACTGCAGCTTCCGGTGCCGAAGCCCTGTACGGGGATCTGACTGCCATCGACGAGGCCGTCCAACTGACCTACGCCAACCGCGCCATCGTCGATGTGGCGCTTACCAACAACCTGATCGTTCTCACAACGAGGTAGTCCGATGAGCTACGAAACCCTGGAGGCGGCGGTCCAGTCCCTCGTCTCTACCAATGCTTCGCTGGTAGCGGCCGTCACGAGCACCCAGCAGCAGGCCAACGAGGCCATCGACGAGGCGGCGGCCAGCATCAACGTCACCTCCGCCAACGTGACGGCCGCCCAGGCCCACGCCAACAATGCGGCAGCCAGCGCGGGCACCGTTACCGGCGTGCAGACTGCCGTGGCCACCAGCGTCGCCACCGCTACCAGCAAAGCCGGCGAAGCTGCGGCCAGTGCTGCTGCTGCGGCCAGCGCCGTGCTCGGCCAGACCACCAGCAAGCTCGACTTGGCCGCTATCGACCAGACCGTGTTCGCCTCGACGACCCTGGTCGACGCGGTGATCTACGACACCAGCAAGGACTCGGACGGCGGGGCCTGGCGCAAGCGCTGCCAGCACGCGTCTTGGTACCGGGAAGCGATCTATGGCAAGTGGCTGGGGTCAGCAGCCAGTGAGGCGGCGGCCCGCGCGATCAGCGGCGCGACTACCAACGACTACTACTACGACACCACCAACGCGAAGTTCTACGCCCTGAACGAGGGCAGCGGCAGGACCGAGGTGTTCCGGGGCAATGTGCGGGAGTTTCCGGCGCGGGCGCTGATCACGCTCGAGGATACCCGGCTGGTAGTCTGGGACCTGACTCAGCCGGGCTCCCCCATGTGGGCCGTATTCATCTCCGGAAATGCAATCTGGTTCAAGGCGGCTGTCGCTGTGTGCGCAGGGCAGGGTCGGATTCTGACGGCACACAACGATGCGAGCGCGTCCGATTATGACGGGCTGCGCGAGTTCGATTTGCTCAACAACAGGTGGTTCTGGGTCTGGGGCAGCAACTTCTACTACGAAACTCGTCTGGTCAGCGGTCCCACTCCCGCAGCAATTAACGGGCGCCCGACGTGGCTACCGAGTTCCTGGGCGCTGGCGAACCGTGCGGTCAACGATGTGGCTCTGACCGTCCTCCCCGACTCCCCCATCGACCCGGTCACTGAGCTGCCGGTGCCGACGATTGCCGTGGCGACCGACGGCGGGGTGTCGGTGATCAAGCACGATGGGACGGTGGGCAGTTTCGGTAGCACCAAAAGCCGCACTGTGCATTTAGACAGCGATGGGCTGTTGTTCTACTCCGCTACGGATAGCGGCGCAGGAGGCGGCGAAGGTAACCCAACAGTCAACTTATGGGACGTACCGAATTGGTCGTTTGTCGCTGGCAGATCCTATGCCACAGTACCTTCGCATTATTTGAGTGGATGGGGCACAACTGTAAAGGTTGCTGGCCGCCCCGCTGGCAAATCCGCCTTTGCAGTTTCGGGGGCCGCCGCTGCGTACAGCCGCGTGATCCATTTGCGCGAAAACGTAGCGGGACCCACAAAAGCAATGGCGGCCATAAGTGCGCATAGTTATGCCAGCGGCTGGATGCCCGGCGACATTCGCGGCGCTTGGATCAACCGAGCCGATGGCGTGACCGAGACGTTGGCGGATACCGAGCTGGTGACCAATGGTGGGTTCGATACGGACACCACGGGTTGGACGGCAGATAACGCGATTTTGTCGGTGGTTGGCGGCGCGCTACGGGTCACGGCCGCGGCAGGCGGGGCGTTCGCCGATGCGACGCAGCAGCTCAGTGTGGTTGCTGGGAAGTCTTACCGTTTCAGTCTCGGCAGCGGTAGCAACGATGCAAACGGGCGGGCTTACTTCACGGTAGGTGGCTCGGCGACGATTGCTGTCGACGCGGGGAAGACCTACGAATTTACCGCGACTACTACGGGGGCGACCACAGCCCGCCTACGTGTTGCGGCCCCGGCTTCGGCAAGCTTCCCGAATGCAGGCAACTATGCCGACTTCGATAACGTCTCTGTCCGAGAAATCATCACCGACCGATCGGTCAAGAACATTGGCCTGGGGGTCAAAGGTGCTTTGTCCCGTGCCCCGGTGGCCACGGGTGCCGGCCTCGGCGCGATCTCCGGTTTCTCGACCGCCAACTACCTGGAACGCCCCTACAGCAGCGACCTGGACTTCGGCACCGCCGCCTTCGCATTCCTCGTGCCGCTGAAAGAAGCCGCCAACTCGGCCGACGAGGTGGTGTTCGAGCGGGGTTACTACACCGGCGGCGCCTACTCGGGCGCGCGCATCCGTCTCGAAGTGCTGGCCGCTGGGACGCTCAAGGCGACGTTCAGCGACGGCACCAACGCCATCACCCTGACCAGCTCTACGGTGATTGATGACTCGGTCTGGCGCACCGGGCTGGTTATGGGCTTCGATGGCACCAACTTCCGCCTGGTGAGCGCGGGCGGGAAGGATCTGGCCACCCCGGTGGCCCGTGGCTCGGTCGGCTCGCTCAACAACAGCAACGCGGTGCTGCGCGTCGGTCTTGGCGTCGACGGCACCCTACCGCTCACCAACGGCGCTCTGGCCATGCTGCGCGCCACGGCGATGTGGCCGAGCGCCGATCAGCTCAAGTACATCTACGAGACCGAGCGCAAGTTGTTCGAGGATAACGCCCAGTGCGCTCTGGCCGGCACTTCCAGCGCGGTCACTGCGCTGACCTACGACGAGGACACCGACCTGCTGCACGTCGGCACCAGCTGGGGGCGCAGCGCCTTCCAGGGCCTGGTCCGTGTCGCCAGCGAAGCCACCTCGGTGGGTGCCGTCAAGGCGCTGTCGGCCAGCGGCGGTGCGGTCGCCCAAGCGGGTGCATCGGCCGTCGACATCTACGTCCCTGCCTACTCGCTGCGCGAGGAGGTTGAGCGGCTGGACGATGCAGCCCGCGCGCTGGGCTCCCGTCCCGTGTTCCACGAGTTCGACGCCATCACCGGCCAGACCGCGTTCATCCTGCCGATCGGCGTCCGTGTGGTCGGCGTCTACTCGGCCGGCGTGCTCAAGCGTAACGGCAGCACCAAGGACTACACCCTGGCATTCGACGGTTTCCGCTGGACCGTCAACTTCGCCGTGGCGCCGGGTAACGGCGCCTGGGTTTCGATCATGACTGTGAGGGCCTGACCATGAGCTGCGTGGATCTGTTGAGCAACGACGTGTGGAGCGAGGCGGACATCGTCCGCCGTACCGAGGCGCTGGTACGCAGCGAGGTCTCGGCCGAGGCCGAAACCATCCTGGTGCGCAAGCTGCAGGGGGTCGCTCTGGGCGTTCCGCTGTCGGCCGAGGACGAGATCGAAGTGGAAGCCTTCCGGGCCGTTGTTGTCGCAGCTCAGGAAGAGGGCGTCGCGGCGCGTGCCGACATGATCAAGCTGCAGGCGGTGCTCGATCACGAGGCCGCGCTGGCTCGCCTCGCGCTGTCGGCGGTCGAGGGTAATGCCGAGGATGCCGCCGAGCGCGCCGCTGCCCAGTCGCTGGTGGATGGGGCGAGCGCCGAGACGCAGTACCTGTACGCGCTGCGTCACCCGGCGCCTGTGACCGAGGGCGAGCCGGATGCTTAACCTGCTGATCGCCATCGATCAGCTCGTCAACGTGCTGTTGGCCGGCTGGCCGGACGAAACCCTGTCCAGCCGCGCCTACCGCATGGACGGGCGCAAGCGCCGCTGGAGTCTGGCCCGCCGAGTCATCGACGGGCTGTTCTTCTGGCAAGCCGACCACTGCCGTCGGGCGTTCGAGTCCGAGCGCGAACGCCGGCATCTCCCCCCGGAGGCGCGTACATGATCCGTTTTCTGCTGGCCGCGTGCCTGTTGCTGGTCGGCTGCGCCGGCCCTGTGCCCCTGCAGAAAGGGCAGGCCATCGACCCGCCTTGGGGTTGTGTGGACCTGCGTCAACGTGGGGGTAAGTGCTGATGGACCTGGAAACAATTCTCCAGGACGTACTGGACAAGGCCCACCGCGGCCACCGCTACGTCGCTGACCGTGAGCAATACCAGCGGCCGGAGCACTGGCAGACCGGTCTTATCGGCGACTGCGAGGACTTCGCGCTGTGGTGCAGGAATCAACTGGCGGTGCGCGGGGTTTCTTCCGAACTGCTCTGGTGCCGCACCGAGACTGGGGAACAGCACATGGCCCTGTACGCCCAGGGCTGGGTGCTGGACAACCGCTCGAAATGGGTGCGACGCAGCCAAGACGTGAACTACACCTGGCTCGGTCTGGGCGAACCCGACGGCACCTGGCGGGAGGTCACTGCATGAAGCTCGCCCTTGCCGGGTTCCGCGGCGAACTGCCGATCATCGATGAGCGGCTGCTGCCCGAGGCCAACGCCCAGGTAGCGCGCAACGTCTATCTGCGCCGCGGCACCCTGAAACCTGAGCGCGCGCCCGGCGCCGTGACCGGCTTGCCGGGGATCATCGCGCCGTCGTCCCTGTACAGGTACCCGAGCGGCAACAACGGAGCCGGGTTCTGGATGGCCTGGGGCAGCGGCAAACGCGTGCATGCCGTGAAGTCGATGCTGGCTGACGATGCCTGGAGCCGGGTCTACTGGACCGGCGATGGCGCGCCGAAGGTGGGTGGCATCGGCGAGATCACCGCCGGCGCCCAGCCATGGCCGAGCAGCAGCTTCCGCCTGGGCATTCCGGCACCTGCCGCAGCACCGACCACCAGCGCACCAGCGGGCCGCGTGCCGCTCGACGAGCAGCCGATCACGGCCGTGCAGGCCTACTACGTGGTGACTCTGATCAGCCGCTTCGGCGAGGAGGGGCCGCCCAGCCCGCCGAGCGGCGCCATCGTGCGCTGGGACATGGTTGAAGATGCGCCGGCAGGCGGCAACGTCGAGATCGCGCTGCCCGGGGTGCCCAGCGGCGCGCACGACATCGTCAGCAAGCGGATCTACCGCGCCGAGTCCGCCGGGGTCTACCAGTTCGTCGGCGACGTGACGGCGGCCGCCGGCAGCTTCACCGACAGCGTGCCCAGCGAGAACATGGGCGTCGCCCTGCCTTCCATCGAGTGGGACATGCCCGACAGCCGAATGGTCGGCTTGACCGCGCTGCCGGGTGGCTTCATGGCGGGTTACTTCGACAACACCCTGTGCTTCTGCGAGGCATATCGGCCGCACGCCTGGCCGGTGTCCTACCAGTTGGCGTTCACCGAGGACATCGTGGGCATCTCCGCAGTTGCCGGCGGGTTGGTGGTGGCCACCAACGGACGTCCGCACATGGTTACTGGCTCGTCGCCGGCCGCCATGGCCGACTCGCACCTCGACGAGGATCAGCCGTGCCTGTCCGGGCGGTCCCTGGTGGATATGGGCGAGTTCGCCGTCTACGCCTCGCCCAATGGGCTGGTAGCGGTGGGTGGCGGCCAAGCCCGCCTGCTGACGGCCGGCATGATCGGAAAGGATCAGTGGCTCGCCCTGCAGCCGGAGACCATCCACGGCTACCGCTACGACGGACGCTACCTGGCGTTCTACCAGGGCGGCTGCTTCACGTTCACCCCGGGCGAGGGCTTCGAGTTCTTCGACATCGGCGCCGAGAGCGGCTACTACGACCTGGCCGACGACACGCTGTACCTGATCCAGGGCGGCAGCATCACGGCCTGGGGCAAGGGTCAGCCGATGACCCTACGCTGGCGCTCCAAGGTCCACGAGATCCCGCCCGGCGCCGCTGGCTTCACCTGCGGCAAGCTCATCGCCAGAGAGTACCCGGCCACTCTGCGGCTGTTCGCCGACGGCGCCAAGGTGTTCGAGCTGGCCGTACCGGATGCCCGGCTGTTCCGCCTGCCCGCCGGCTACACCCTGAGCCGGGACTGGGAAATCGAGATCGAGGGCGAGACGGAAGTGCTGTCCGTGCAGATCGCTTCCTCGCCCAGCGAGATCGTCTAGCTCGCCCACCCGCTTGCCGTGAGGCACCGATGAACACTCGACGCAAGACCTTGCCGCCGGTCCCCGCCAAGGCGCCGGCCGAGCTGCGCCCGCTGATCGCCGCCATGACCGAGATGCTCGAGACGGGCGAGGGCGTGCGTGGTAACCCGCTGGACCGCAAGCCGACCATCCGCGACCTGCTGGACGGGGGCGTGGCGCGCCTGCGGATCGCCGGCAACCCTGGCTCGGGCCTGGTGCCAGGTAATGCTCCGCCTGACCTGTCAGTGCCGCCGGCGCCGACTGGCTTCGCCGCAACCGGCAGCTTCTTCGGCATGGTCCATCTGTCCTGGGATCCGCCGCACGAGCGGTACCGCAATCATGCGTACGCGAACATCTACCGCTCGGAAACGGACAACTTCGCCAATGCGGCGCTGGTCGGTCGCGAAGCGGGGATGTTCTACAGCGACCGGGTGCGCAACGACATCACCAGCGTCAGCGATCCACTCAGCCTGCCCGGCTACTACTACTGGGTCACCTTCAGCTCCACCGCCAACATCGAGGGCCCACCCAACTCGCCGGACGGTGCTTTCGCGCAACCGCTGCCAGATGGCAGCTACCTGCTGGCGCAGCTGTCGGGAACGCTCGGCTCGTCGCAGCTCGACAAGACCCTGCGCGACCGGATCGACAAGATCGACGGCCCGACAACGCTGGCTGGCTCCGTTGCGCAGCGGATTTCGGCTGAAAGCGCGGCCCGCGCCGCAGCGCTGGCCAGCCAGAACAGCGCGCTGTCGGCCAGCATCGCCGCCGAGCGCGACGCGCGCATCGCCGGCCTGGCCAGCGCCCAGGGCTATACCGACGCCAAGATCACCGCCGAGCAGACGGCGCGCGCCGACGGCTTCTCGGCGCTGGCCACGCAGATCGAGCAGATCGAGGCGGGGCTGGGGGGCGACTACACCGTCGGCATGGCCATCGAGCGGCAGGCGCGGATCGACGGCGACGGCGCGCTGGCATCGAGCATCGCCACACTGACCAGCTACGCCCAGGGCGTGGCCGCCGACGTGGTGAGCGAGCAGCAGGCGCGCGTCAGTGCCGACGAGGCGTTGGCCTCGGACGTGAGCGCGCTGTACGTCGAGACCGGCGAGCTGCAGTCCAGCATCTACGTCGAGGCCCAGGCCCGCATCAGTGGGGACAGCGCCCTCAGCGCCGTGCAGCAGGTCATCGCCGCGGCGAATGCCGTCGGCTCGGCGGCGCACAAAGTGTCGAGCGAGGTGTTCATCAGCGAGAACGAGGCGATGGCCACGCGCATCGAGGAGTTGCGCGTTGAGATCGGCGACACCGAGGCCGCAATCCGCACGGACATGGCCGTGCTGGCCACAGCCGACACCGCCCTGGCCAGCAGTCTCGCGACGGTGCAGAGCACGATGGCGGGCAACACCGCAAGCATCCAGCAGCATGCCGAAAGCATCAACGGGCTGTCTGGCGCCTACACCCTGAAGCTCGACGTGAACGGCTACGTCAGCGGCTTCGGCGCCTACAACAGTGGCACGCAGGCCGACTTCGCCGTGCTGGCCGACCGCTTCTGGGTCGCCCGGCCGGGGGCGGCCAACTCGAAGGTCAAACCGTTCATGGTGGTCGACGGGAAGGTCTACATGGACTCCGCGTTCATCCGCGACGCCTCGATTCAACAGGGTCAGCTGGGCCCCATCGGCTTCGGCAAGATCTTCGATGGCGCTGGCAGCCCGGTCACCACCGTTGCGGGCAAACTGCGCGCCGACATGCTGGACGTGGACAGCCTGCGGGTCGGCGACGCCAACATCAGCGGGGTCATCCAGTCCAGCGCCGTCAACGCGGCAGGCCTGCGCCGCTGGGTGCTCGACAAGAATGGGGGGCTGACCCTCAACGGCGCGGGGGCCGGCGGGCGCATGGAGATCCGCGACACCGTGATCAAAGTGTTCGACAGCGCCGGGCGCTTGCGCGTGCATATCGGGGATCTCAACGCATGAACCCGGGGTTCCGCACCTACGACGCGCAGGGGCGCGAGACCTTCAACATCTTCATGCCGGTTATCAGGCAGGAGTCGCTGCAGTACCTGCCTGCCAACAGCTCCGGCGCGATCGACCTGTCGGCCTACCTGGGCAGCTCCGCCGCGGTTCGCTTCGTGCCAGCCGATTACCACACGTTCCAGGACGTTATCGCGCCATATGCCTACATGGACGGCAAGCTGCTGCGCTGGACGACAGCAGCCCACGCCCACTACGCGATCGTCACAGGGGTGGTGCGATGAGCTACGGCTTTGCGGTATCCAACGACCTTGGACGCAAGGTGATCGACGAGACGCACAGCCTGCACGTTGTAGTGCCGGCAACGGTCACCAAGGAGCACCTGCAGTTCAGCGAACCCTACGGCGTCGGTTGGCGCTGGTACGAGCGCGTCGGCGTGCGGATCACCTACGTTCGCCCCTACAAGGGGCTCGAGCCGCCGATGGTCTTCATGCGGGGCAACGGCTCGCACCCGTCGACCTACGCGAGCGACTGGACACGTAACATTGGCCCGTCCTGGTACAACGAGCTGCGCTACCAACACCTTGGCGGCCCCGGGCGCTGGACCGGCGCATTTATCGGCGCCGTCATGTACACCGGCTTCAGCTATAGCGCTACTCCTCCAGCAAAACAGTATTCCGGCTGGGATCTGCGCAGCTACTTCATGGTCGCCGGCACGGCGGTGGATCCAGGTCCGGACGGCTACGGCACTGTCGTCTACGATGCGGCCGGCCGGGTGGTGTTCAACTCCAACGACAACTTCGTCGAGGTCACCGGCTACAGCAACGACTGGCAGTACCGTGGGCGCAACGAGTACGGGGCCGAGTACATCGAGCTATGGGAGAACCCTGGCGTAGTGGTGCCGTCGGCGAGCGGGCACTGGGTTTCCCTGCTGCCCTTTGGGCGGTACCGGCGCTACAACGGCGAGACGGCCACCGTGTTCCCGAGCAACGTGACGCGCAGCTACTCGCCTCATGTCTGCGTGATCGGCGGGCGCTCCGGAAGCCCCTTTCATCTGCCGCTGCTGACCGTCAAGACTAAGCTTCCGCTCAGCTACACCTACCCCTGATGCGGCGGTAAACTGAACCCCTATCCTTGTCGGGAGACAACGATGCCACAGCCCAACGAAAGGGCCTTCCTGCAGCATATGCTGCAAGGGCAGGCCGCCCCCATCCTGTTCTGCGAATCCCTGTTTCGCATCTCGCAAACCCTCGATGACCTCATCGACGGCGACAAGCCGGTGACCGGCAATGCCGTGTATCGCGCCTTCTGGGAGGCGCTGATCGACCTGCCAGGCAATCCCTTCTATCGCCAGCACGAGAGTGTTCTGCGCCCGCTGATGGCCGCTGCACTGCAGGACTGGCGCGACAGCGTGACCCTCGAGCGTACGGGCGACCATCACGGACGCACCCTGGCCTTCGTCCTGCGCGACCAGCTCACCAGTCTGGTGGTCCAGTGCGCCGGCATCGTCGGCGGTTTCGACTGGATGCAGCAGGTGTCGGCCGAAATCCGTCGGCACTTCCACGAGGACGCCCTGGATGACTACCTGGGCGAGTTCAAGACCGGAGCCGAGGAGGTGCAAGCATGAGCGGCGGCGGCGGGGATAGCGACAACACGGTCAAGGACACGCCCGAGCAGCGCTACGCGGCGCAGGTTGCGGCGGAGAAATGGAACTTCGCCCAGTCCACCCTGGCGCCGCTCGAAAACGAGTACATGGCGCGCGTCGAGGACATGGACTCCGAGGGCCGCAAGAGCTATGTCCGCGGCGTGGCCAGCCAGGCGTCACAGGCGCAGCTGGGCAACGGCTTGGCCGAGGTCGGCAGCCAGCTCGGCCAGGGCGGCATCAACCCCAACAGCGGGCGCTGGAACGGCACTCAGGCCGACTATGCCGAGGGCGTGGCGCAGGCTGGCGGCGAAACCATGGGGCGAGCCCAGTTCCAGAATGCCAGCGAGCAAGTGCGCGGGCTGCAGAACATCGTCGCCATCGGCTCCGGGCAAGAGGGGCGAGCGCAGGCCGGGCTCGGGCAGATTGCCGCGCAGTCGGCCTCCGATGCGCGCGGTGACGCCACCAACAGCTTCAACCGGCGCAGTGCCAACCTGCAGCTGCTGGGCGCGGTGGGCGGCGCGGCAGCCAGCTATGGGTTGAGCGTAGGAGCGAATGGCGGATTCACCGGCGGTGCCGTCGACAACGCGCTGGGTGCCGGATATGCCAAAGCGACAGGCTCCTTCGATACCAACTACGGCACGGCTGCACCGCTGAGCTGGCAACTGGGGATCAAGTAATGGCGTTCTACATCAACCCGAATGCGGCATTTTCCGGTGACCAGGGCGCTTCCACGGTGCTCGGTCAGCTCTATCGCGCGCAGTGGGACGACTGGAAACTGCGCTTCCAGCCCTACATCAACCAGCTGGCGAACCTGGCAGACGATCCGGACTATGCGGCGGGGCAGGGGGCCAATGCCGCGGCGGCCGTCGGTACCAGCTACACCAACACCGCACTGGGCCTGCAGCAGCAGCGCGCTGGGCTGGGCGTCAGCCTAACTCCGGCGCAGCAGCAGGCCGAGGACCGCAAGCTGGCACTCGGCCGCACCGCCGATTCCGCCGGCGCCTACAACCAGGCCAAGATTTCCGCCCGCGACCTGCAAGACCAAGTCCTCGCCGGCGGCATGGGCCTGTCCAACATGCCATCTACCGGACAGCAGGGGTAATCGCCATGTCCTATGGACTTCTCGGTCTCAAGAACCAGATGGAAGGCCAGGCCATCCAGGGCCTGCAGGATCTTTCCCAGCAGCAACAGCAGAACAAGGCGCTGGAGGAGCAGATGGAGCAGCAGCAGAAATCGCAGCGCAAGCAGTCGCAGGTAGGCATGGCCACCTCTGGCGCGATGCTAGGCGCCACAGTCGGCGGCCCTGTAGGCGCTGTTGTCGGTGGCGTCGCAGGCCTGTTGGCCGGCTCCTTCATGTAACAGGGCCTTCGGCCACACGCATATTGCCGGGAGGCAACATGGCAGGATTAGACACGCGCGGCGTGATGGATGGGTTCGCCCAGGGCTTCGGCCTGGTGGACGGTTACCTCAACCGGCAGGCTGCGCAGCAGCGCTCCGATCAGCAGATGGCGATGCAGGAGCGCGGGCTGCAGATGCGCGAGCAGGAGTTTTCCGCGCAGCAGGAGCAGCACCAGCAGCAGCGGGATCAGCAGATGATTGGCCAGTTCTACACCGGCTGGGCCAGCGGCATCGAGGCGCCGATTTCCGAGGAGCTGGCCGGCGCCTTCGAGCGCAACAAGATGGCCGACCCGCGGCACCTGTTCAATCCGCGGACCGAGCAGGCCGTCGAGTACGCCAACAAGCTGTCCAGTGGCGAGGGCAGCCTGTTCAGCCCGGAAACCGTCGAGCGCATGAACGACTTTTATGCGCCGCGCGTGAGTCGAGGCCAGGGCGGAAAGAAGCGCCTGGCCGGCATGTACCCCGGGCAGCGCGAGGGCACCCTGGTGTTCGAGCTGGAGGTCGAAGACGAGCAGGGCGGCAAGCGCCTGGTGCCGATGACCAAGAATCGCGGCATCGCTGGCGAGGACGACGAGGTCGCTCAGTACGACATCGAGCAGGCCATCGGCCCGGTGATGGGCGCCAAGTCGCTGTACCAGGCGCTCGGCCAGAGCCGCGAGAAAATGCTCGGCTACCTGCGTGCCTCTGGCTACCTCGCCAAGGATGCCGAGAAGTGGGAGCAGGTCGATGGGCCGGATGGCTCGATCCTGCAGCGGAACACTGCCACCGGCGAGATGAAAAGCGTTATCGGCCGCCCGCGCGTAGCTGGCAATGGTGGCGCTGGCGGCGGCCTGACGTCGCAACAGAAGAACTACCACTTCCTCCGCGACGAGATGGACTACCCGGAAGACAAGGCTTTTCAGGCGTCCTTTGGCGGCACGGGGGCGGTGAACGGCCGTGTCTCGGATGGCGCGAAGATGGGGCTTCAGCTGCTGAATGCCCAGATCAAAGAGGTCGATGCGAGGCTGAACGGGAAAGGCGCCCTGGCCATGGAGGAAGACGAGCTCGCAGCGCTCAGGCAGGAGCGCGCCGACCTGACCGCGCAGCGCAGCTCGCTGGCCGAAAGCCTCGGGCTGGCCGGTGTGCCGCAGAAAAAGGCCGGCAGCGAACCCGCTCCGCAGCCGCAACAGCCGACCGCCCAGCAGTCGCAGCGGGACGCGCCTACCGATCCGCGCCGACAGGCAGCTGACGACATCCTTGCCAGTGTCCTCGGAGGCGGTGCAGCGCCGAGCCCGGCCGAAGCGCGCCAGGATCAGCAGCCAAGGCAGGCTGTACCTGACCCGGCCAGCGGTCTGCTCAGCTGGGAGCAGCAAATGCAGGCAGCGATGCAGGAGCAACAGCGCAGGCAGCTTGCCTACGAAGAGGCCCGCCGGTATCAGCCGGTGACGCGCACAGGGCTGCAGCTGCCGGCGCAAATGCAAGGTCCGCAGCCCTGGCAGGGTGTTGGGCTTGATCCGAACCTTGTGCCGCGATAGGCGACCAGGGAGGCGTGTGGCGACGGCTGGCTGCGCGATGGCCAGCCGCCGCTGCAGTTGGTAGGCTCTGGACGACTTCAAGAGAAAAGGGATTTACATGAACATTGAAGAAGCCATTGAATTCACGCTGTACGCAATCTTCGGGATAGTCCTATTTATTTTCGGATACCCGTTGTTTATTGGTGCTTTTGCAGGATACGGCGCGCGCTGGGTTGCAGATGGCAGGCCGGAGATAAGTTCTGGTGCGGCTGTCGTTATTGGATGGGTAGTTGGTCTGGCCGTGGCGTTCGCCACGCTTAAACTTGGTCTCTTTCTCGGACTTCATTGGGAGTTCGGCGGCGGCGATGGATGTACTGGCGCCAAATACCAGTGCTGATCCCGTGAAACAACAAGGCCCGCGCAATGCGGGCCTTCGTTCTTGGGTCATGGCTGCGCGGCGTTTCGCTTCAGCATCGCCACCTGCTGCATCTTCTTCATCCTGAGCACCTCGACCTCGGCGATCCGTGCGGACAGCTCGTCTGCCTGGCGGATCAGGCGAAACCGCTCCTCGTCCGTTTCCGCCTGCACGATCTGCTTCTGGATGATGCTCAGCTCGTAGGTCAGGTGGTAGCTCTGCACGCTCAGGTCGGTCAGCTCGCGCTCCAGCTCCGCCGGCCTGGCTGCCTCGATGGCGTCCATGGTGCGCGGGATGAGGCTTTCTTCCAGGCGCGCGACGATCTCGGCCGTCAGGGAGCGGTGGTTTTCTTTGGCGACCGCCTCTAGCCGGGCTTTCAGGTCAGCCGGCATGCGGAAGTTCACTTGTAGGTCGATTTTGCTCATGGCGTAGATTCTGTAGCACATTGCTATAGACGGCAACAAAGCAGAATGCTTTAATCTGCTCACGACCAAGCAAAATGCTATACAAGGAGGTCGAGGTGAGCAGGAAAGACCCGCAGGTGAACATGAGGATTCCGGCTGATCTGCTGGACTACCTCGCCAAGACGGCAGAGGCGAACCACCGCAGCCGCACGGCAGAAGTGATTTACAGGCTTGAGCAATCGAGGATTCAGGATGAACAGGGCAAGCAGGCAAGCGCCTGAAATGAAGAAGCCCCGGCGAGGTGAGAGTCGCCAGGGCTTCGATAACGAGATCACCGAACAGGAAATCAACGTCATGAACAAGAATACCACCGAACCAGCCCAAGTCATCCCCTTCCAGTTCGAGGCCAGCGAGGTCCGCACCCTGCTGATCGATGATCAGCCGTGGTTCTGCGCCGCCGATGTGTGTGCCGTTCTTGGCTACGCGAACAGCCGCAAAGCCATCACCGATAACTGTCGTGCATCTGGTGTAACTGCCAGTGACATCAGGTCAGGAGGCCAGAAGCGTAGCGTCACCTTCATCAGCGAGGGCAATCTCTACCGCCTGATCATCAAGAGCCGGAAGGAAGAGGCCCAGCGCTTCGAGGCCTGGGTGTGCGACGAGGTTCTCCCGGCGATCCGCAAACACGGCCGCTACGTCGACGGGGCTGGCAAGCTGGACACGCTGCTCGGCTCTACCATCGGCACCAACGGCTTCAACATGCTGGGCTCTGTCATCAAGGGCAAGGTCGCCATGCTGCCCAAGGAAGCGCGCCGCCGGGCGACGATGAAAATCTGGTCGCAGACGCACACTGCCTTCGGCGTGCGCTCCGCCCAGGACATTCCAGCCGACCAGCTCGACGCCGCGCGCAACTTCGTCGCCGCCTACGCACTGGAAGGCGATTGGCTGCCGAAAGCGAAGGAGGAGGCCGGCGTCTTCATGATCGACCATGATCTCTACCGGGTCTGGTTCATCTGCCGGCACTTCGACGTGCTGAACAGCGTGCAGCGGCAGGCGGGGCTTTGCCGGCTCCTGTCCGGCCTTGGCTCTCGCCTCGGCGCCGAGATGATCGACCACTTCAGGGATGGCGGAGCCGCCGTTCACGTCCTGCTCAATAAATACGGCCCGGCGATGAACGAGGCGGCCGACCGCCTTGGCCTGAACCGCAGCACGCACTGAGCGCCGAAGCCGCCATAGCCCGCGGCTTGCCGTAACATGTCCAGACGGGCAGGCCAGAACGCCTGCCCGTTTTGCTTTCAAGATCATTGTCGGGAGACAACGATGCAGCAGAAACAGCAAGGCGAGGCTCCCCGCTGGGAGATCGTCGCCGGTTCCGAGCAATTCCAGTCCGCGCCCGCCGAGGTGCGCGAAACCGTCCGCCAGCGATTCTATGAACAGTACGTCGCGCCATCCGTGCCGCAGGGCATGGAGCAGGACGTGTGGGCACGCTTCACCGAGCGAACGTCGGCTGATGTGCTGAGCGCGGCGCCGGCGCCGGCTAGGAATCAGATGGAGCAGGACACTCCAACCCTGGGCGAGCAGGCCGGCGGCCTGGCGCTGGGCGGCCTGAAGGGCGCCATGCGCTCGGTGAAGTGGGCGCCGGACCTGGTGCAGATGGTCGCGCCCAACCCGGTCACCCAGGCGGCCTCGGACTTCTTCCAGCGCGGCATCGAGGCCGCCGACCAGCTCACCCCCGAGGCTTACCGCGCCCAGCAGCAGCGCCCGATCCTCTTCGAGGACGAGCAGGGCAATCTGGACTGGCAGATGCCGAGCATCGGCCAGACCGCCGGGGTGATTGCCGAGAGCCTGCCGCAGATTCCGTCGATGCTGGTGGCCGGCGGGGCCGCGGCCAGAGGCCTGCAGGGACTTGGCCTGGCCAAGGGTGCGGCGCAGGCCGTTGGCTACGGCGCGGCGAACTCGGCGATGGTCACCCCCCTGCAGCACGATGAGGTGCTGCGCGAAGCTCTCGCCGAGGGGCAGCGTCAGGGCCTGACCGGCGAGGCGCTCGAGCAATACGCCAACGAGCGCGCCAATGCGCTGGCGCAGATCGTCGGCCCGCTGTCGTTCGCCACCGGCGCCGCCGGCCTCGGCCTGGCCGCGCGCCTCGGCGAGGGCTCCGGCAATGTGCTGTCTGGTTTCGCCAAGGGCGTGACGGCCGATACGCCGTTCGAAGCCATCGAGGAGGGCGGGCAGCATGTCGCCGCCGATATCGCCATGCGCCGCCAGGTCGACGCCACCGGCGCGCTCAATGCCGGCGCCATGGGCGCCTTGGCTGGCGGCGTCACCGGCGGCGCGCTGGGCGCGGTCAGCAGCGGCCCGGTCGTCGGCGCTCCTGACGTCGACACCACCCAGCCCAGCCAGAACACCCGCGGGGGCCGCGAGCTGGACCTGCTGCTGGAGGAGGAGATCGACAATGCCAATCCGGGCGGCGACCCCGAGTCGCTCGCGATCCAGGCGCTTGACCCGGAGAGTGCGCAGCTGCACCAGGATGGCCAGCTGGCGGCGAGCGAGCCGTCCACCAGCCTGGATCTGGCCGCCCACGAGGCAGCCACCTCGCCGAACAATGATCTGCGCGAGCCGACCCAGGCACAGAAGGAGGCCGGAAACTACAAGAAGGGCCGGATCCGCGTGCAGGGGATGGACATCTCAATCGAGAACCCGCGTGGTTCCGAGCGCAGCGGCGCCGGGCCGGATGGTGCCGAGTGGCGCCATACCATGAGCGACCACTACGGCTACATCAAGCGCACCACTGGCGCTGACGGCGAGCAGGTGGACGTTTATGTCGGCCCGCAGCCAGATAGCGCCCAGGTGTTCGTCGTCGATCAGCTGAACCAGCAGGACGGCAGTTTCGACGAGCACAAGGTCATGCTCGGATACCCGGACCAGGCGTCGGCCATCGCGGCCTATCGCGCGAACTTCGACGAGGGTTGGCAGGTCGGGCCGGTGACTGCCATGCCGGTGGGTCAGTTCAAGGCCTGGATCAAGGATGGCGACCTTTCCGGACCCATGGCCCAGAAGCAGCCCGAGGCGTCCACCGCCCAGCCAACTACTCCGGGTATTACTGCCCCCGCTCCGAATATTGCGGGCGCAGCTCCGGAGGTAACGGGGCCGGCTCCGAACACTGTAGGTCAGGTGCCCCTGGTCAGGAGCTCTGTGGGTGAGCCCTTGTCAGGCGAGAGCGAACCCGTCGTTCCACCGCGATCGCCGCCTGTTGCGCCACCGACCGTCGGCCATCAGCTCAAGGCTCCGCCGGCCAACTGGCGCCGCAACTACATCCAGGCCCGCCAGTACGCCAAGACGCTGGGCGTTCCGCTGAAGGCGGGGCAGAAGCTGGCCGAGATGGTGGCGGCAATTGATGAGCGGATCGACGGGCCTGACTCAAGCCAGCCTTTCGCCCAGCCAGAGCAGGCCGCAGCCCAACCAACCCCGCCGGCCAGCGGCCGAGTACAGACGCAGGCCGAGACCTTCAAGCGCTGGTTCGGCGACAGCAGGGTGGCGGATGCCGACGGCAGGCCGCTGACGGTGTATCACGGCACCAGCGCCGATTTCTCGAGCTTCGATCCCGGGCGCAGTGGCAAGGCCAATGGACTGATGTTCGCCCGCGGCATCTACCTGACCGCCAACCCCGAGTATGCCGGGGCGATGGCGCAGGGCGACGGCAGCAACCTGATGCCGGTCTACGCGAGCCTGCAGAACCCGGCAGTGTTCGATTCTTATGCAGAGGCCAACACGCTCGGCAGCGCCGAATGGAAGCGCATCGAGTCCGACGGAGTGCATGACGGCGTGATCATCATGGATCGGGGCGCCATGTCCGAGGTGATCGCCTTCCGTCCCGAGCAGATCAAGTCCGCCGTCGGCAACAGCGGCGACTTCGATCCGACCAATCCCGACATCCGCTACCGCCTGGATGGCGAAGAGGGTGGCCACCTGCAGGCTTCGGCCGCTGTCGAAGCCCTCGCCGCCGCCCCCGAGCTGGCCGGTATTCAGGTTGTGCAGTCCTTCGCCGACCTGCCGCTGTCGGTCAGGACCCGCGCCGAGCGCGATGGGGTGGCGCCGAGCGACCTGCGCGGCGTGTTTCGCCAGGACGCCCAGTATCTGGTCGCCGACAATCTCGACAGCGTCGACGATGCCGTGCACACCGCAGTGCACGAGATGGTCGGCCACCTGGGGGTGCGCGGCGTGCTGGGCAACGAGCTGGATGCCACCCTCGAGCGCATCTACTCCAGCGAGGCGGCGACCGCCAAGGGTCGCCAGCGCATCGCCCAGATCCGCGAGGTCTACGCGTCACCGCTGCAGCGCAGAAGCGCCGCCGGGCAGCGCCTGCTGGTGGCCGAGGAGATCGTCGCCCACCTGGCTGAGTCGGGCGACCGAGCGGGGGCGCTGCAGCGCTTCGTGTCGAAGGTCCGCGCCATGTTGCGCAAGCTGTTCCCGCAGGTCCGTTGGACCTACAACGACGTCCTGGGGCTGGTCGATCAGTCGCGCGCCTGGCTGCGCCGACAGGGCGGTGATGTTCCGGTGAAGGGCGAGCAGCGCTATGCCCTGGTCGCGCCGGCCGCAACCGCCGACGCGCCGCCCAGCCAGGGCCGACTGAGTGCCGACGCCACCCAGGAGTCGGCAGGTGTCGAGTTGCCTGCCGAAACACTCGCCCGCAGGGGGCAGCGCCTCTGGCAGGACAAACTCAACCGCTTCACCGTGATCAAGGAGTGGCTGGCAGAGCGCGGCGTCGAGCTGAGTGAGCAGGCCGACGTGTACAGGGCCGAGGAGCGCATGCACTCGCGCTTCGCCAACAAGGCCAAGGATTTCCGCGAGGGCACAGTGCGCCCGATGGTAGAGAAGATTCAGCAGGCCGGCTTCGGTATGGACGAGGTCGCCCAGTACCTTCACGCCCAGCACGCTCAGGAGCGCAACGCGCAGATCACCAAGATCAACAAGCAGATGCCCGACGGTGGCTCCGGTATGAGCAATGCCGAGGCCCGGGCGATCCTCGCTGCCGCCGACCCGCAGCTGGTGCGCCTGGCCAACGAGCTGCGCGCGATCACCGACCGCACCCGCAAGGTGCTGCTGGACTTCGGGCTGATCGGCAAGGAGCAGGCAGACGCCTGGCAGAAGGCCTACCAGCACTATGTCCCGCTCAAGGGTGGCCCGGACGGGCAGGCGCAGGCCGGCACAGGAAAGGGCCTGTCGGCGAGCCACAAGACCAAGCGTGCCCTCGGGCACAAGGTTCGCGAGGAGGGCGAGTGGATCGTCGAGAACATCATCGCGGACCACGAGCGCGCGCTGATGGCCGCCGAGAAGAACCTGGTCGGCCGGCACCTGCTGAAGATGGCCATAGATGTCGGCATGGACGAGATCATGACTGTCGGCAAGCCGGAGAAGCGTGGCGTGCTGCAGAACCGGACCAGCTATGAGGTGTTGTATCAGGGTCGTCCGATTGGCGCCTTCGAGACGCTGGAGGGTGCGCGCACCTTCAAGACGGCAGCCCCGCTAACCATGAAGAAGGCAACCCTATCGGACTTCACCATCCGCCAGAGCAACGACCCGAGCGTGGTCTACATGGCCAGCCCGATGCCGGCGCCGAACGAGGCGCTGGTCTACGTCGACGGCCAGGTGATCCGCGTCCAGATCAACGACGACCTGCTGGCCCGCGCCTACAACAATCTGGGTGCCGATGCGCTCGGTACCTTCCTGTCAGTTGGCCGCGCCCTAAACCGCTGGTTCTCCACCGTCTACACCGGCTACAACCCGGAGTTCCTGGTGACGAACATCATCCGCGACTTCACCACCGGCCTGGCCAACGCCACCGGTGAGGAGGGCGCGCTGTTCGCGGCGAAGACGGCGAAGAACTACTTCGCCTCGTTCGGCGCACTGCTGCGCTACGCTCGCAAGGGCATGGCCGATCAGTGGATCCGCCAGTACCGCGAGGACGGCGGCAACACCGGGGCAGCCTACCTGTCCGACCTCGAGCGGCTGGGCGCCGACGTACAGGCCGAGTACGCCGCCTATCAGGGCGTGATGGCCAACCTGCGCAAGGGCAGCCTCAAGGGAGCAGCGCGGGCTGCTGGCCGGCGCGCCTTCAACGCCACCCTGCGACACATCGAGGCGTGGAACGAGGCGGGCGAGAATGCCATGCGCCTGGCGCTCTACCGCACCTCCATCGAGCAGGGCAAGAGCCGCAACCGCGCCGCCAGCCTGGCCAAGAACACCACGGTGAACTTCAACCGCAGGGGCGAGCTTGGCGCCCAGGCCAATGCGCTGTACCTGTTCTTCAATGCCGGCGTGCAGGGTACCGCCTCGCTCGCGCACGCCCACTTCAAGGGCCGGCACAAGCGTCAGGCCTGGGCAGTGTCCGGCGCCATGGCGGCGCTGGGCTACAGCCTGGCGCTGCTGGCTGCCGGTGAAGATGAGGACGAATACGAGAAGACCCCGGACCACGCCAAGGCGCGCAACCTGGTGATCCCGCTCGGCGACGGCAAGCCGCTGACGATTCCGATCCCTTATGGCTACGGCTTCTTCTTTAACTTCGGGCGGCTGGTGGCGGATGCCCAGCGCACGGGCGAGACCGACGGCACGGCGTGGAAGTTGGCAGCATCCTTCGTTGGCGAGTTCACCCCGTTCAGCGGCGCCGTGGCCGGCGACGAGCCCGAGCTGGCGCAGGCCGGACTGTTCCTGCTACCAACCGTGGGGCAGATTCCGCTGTCGGTCGCCTTCAACCGCACCAGCTTCGGCGGGCCGATGTACCCGGAAAACAGCTTCAAGGAGTTCGAGCCCGACCGGCTGAAGATGTGGCGCGGCACCGAAGGCACCTGGGCCGACAGCTTGGCCGGCGCGCTGGAGGGCGTCGGCATGGACGTGTCGCCGGAAACCCTGAAGTACCTGAACCGCACCTTCACCGGCGGGGCCGGCAACTTCGTCGGCTCGACGGTGGATGCCGCGGCGCTTGGCGCCCAGGGCGCGGCTCCGGAAATTCGGGAGATCCCGTTTCTGCGCAAGTTCTATCGGGAGAATGGTGTTGGCGACGCCCGGGCGCGCTTCTGGCGCTACCAGGCCAAGGCCAAGAAGGCAGCCGAGGAGCTGGATCGGGCCATCGATGCCGGCGACCGCGGTCGTGTGCGGGCGCTGGTGGGTGAGAGCCGCGAGCTGATCGCCATGGCTGAGGTCGCCCAGGCCTTCAGTGAAGCATCCGGAGCCGTGCGCGACCGGGTGCAGGAGATTCGGTTGGGCGACCTGCCGGTAGCGGAGCAGCGCGATCAGATTCGCCGGATCGAGCAGCGCGAAACCGAGCTGTACGACCGCTTCATCGGGATCTTCAAGGCGCGCGTGCAGGCGCAGTGAGCGCGGGCGGCAGGGAGGCCGCCGCTCAGGGCAGGACTATCTCGGGGTCCGAGCAGTCTATAGCGGTCGAGAGGCCGTGCACGATGATGCACTGCCGGACCTCGGGCACACCTTCGATGGTGCCTGGCACCGGCACCGAGACGACCTCGACCACCGAGCCGTCGACCTTGGTCGAGCTGATCAGCCGGGCGCCTTGCTGGAGCAGGCGGTCGGCTCGGGCCTTGTCGCGGGCGAGAGACTCGGCGCGCTCTCGGCGTTCGGCTTCCTTGTCCACGCAGCCGATCAGTGACGCAGAAGCGGCGAGGATGATGGCGAGGGCTGCAGGTTGGACTTTCATGAGAGGGGCTTCCATGCGATGCAGGGGCTGGGAG
This sequence comes from Pseudomonas linyingensis, assembly GCF_900109175.1. Taxonomy (GTDB): domain Bacteria; phylum Pseudomonadota; class Gammaproteobacteria; order Pseudomonadales; family Pseudomonadaceae; genus Geopseudomonas; species Geopseudomonas linyingensis. The sequence continues at coordinate 106,810 of NZ_FNZE01000009.1, forward strand.
GATAGCCACGGAAGCTGGCGATATGCCAGGGCCTGATTTCGGCGCCGGCGAAGAGCTGGAGGGAAGTTTCGCTGCCCAGAACGGGCGGGGAGGGAGCCTTTCTCAGCCGTGCGCTTGGGGCACGTTTTGGGGCAAGCGGGGTGTTTTGGTGTGTTCTGATGTGGCTGAAAGCCCCGTAATTCCTACACACCCAGCACCATGAGAACCCCTAGGGAACTGCATGGTGATATTGGCGGTGGAAATCACAAATCTGTCCCGGAAGGAGCGCGCTGGTGCGCAAAAAAGGCGCAATTGTAGCGCTTTGCGTCAGCCGCGGCAGCCCAAAGGATCGACGGTTTCTCAATCCTGATAACCGTGATGGGCGTCACGCCTTGCTTGATGCAGAATGATGGCCTTTTAGATCAACCTGTTACGGCGTTTATCTCGATGAACATCACGGAAATGCTGCGCATCCTGGCCAGCCAGGATGGATCCGACCTCTACCTTTCGACCGGCGCGCCGCCCTGCGCCAAGTTCAACGGCGTGCTGCGCGCCCTGAGCAAGGACGTGCTGATGCCGGGCGACGTGGCGAAGATCGCCGCCGAGGTGATGGATGCCGAGCAGCGGGTCGATTTCGAGCGCGAGCTGGAGATGAACCTGGCCATCTCGCTGCCCAACATCGGCCGTTTCCGGATCAACATCTTCAAGCAGCGCAACGAGGTGTCCATCGTCGCGCGCAACATCAAGCTGGATATCCCTCTATTCGATGATCTCAAGCTGCCGCCGGTGCTGCTTGACGTGATCCTCGAGAAGCGCGGTCTGGTGCTGTTCGTCGGCGGCACCGGCTCGGGCAAGTCCACCTCGCTGGCGGCTCTGATTGACCACCGCAACCGCAATCACAGCGGTCACATCATCACTATCGAGGACCCGGTGGAGTACGTGCATCGGCACAAGAAGTCGATCATCAACCAGCGCGAGGTCGGCGTAGACACCCGCAGTTTCCAGGCGGCGCTGAAGAACACCCTGCGCCAGGCGCCGGACGTGATCCTGATCGGCGAGATCCGCGACCGAGAGACCATGGAGCACGCCCTGGCGTTCTCGGAAACCGGACACCTGGCGATCTCCACCCTGCACGCCAACAACGCCAACCAGGCGCTGGACCGCATCATCAACTTCTTCCCCGAGGAGCGTCGTCCGCAACTGCTCAACGACCTCGGCAACAACCTCAAGGCCTTCGTCTCCCAGCGTCTGGTGAAGACCGTCGACGGCAAGCGTCGCGCCGCGGTGGAGATCCTGATGGGTACCGCGACCATCCGCGACCTGATCAAGCGGGGCGACTTCAACCTGATCAAGGAAGTCATGGAGAAGTCGCGACCGCTGGGCATGCAGACCTTCGACCAGGCGCTGATCGATCTGGTCAACGAGGGCGCGATCAGCGAAGAGGAAGCGGTGAAAAACGCCGACTCGGCGAACAACGTGCGCCTCAAGCTGAAGCTGCATCGCGACGGCGAGGGCGGTCAGGCCAAGCCCGACGATACCTCGACCTGGAGCCTGGAGCCGACCATGGAAGAGGAAGAGGAACAGCCCTTCGTCTGACCCCTGCCAGCGCCGTCGTGATGACGGCGCCCGCACCCCAAGGAATGCCGGAGCGGACGCGAGTCGACTCCGGCATTCCTGTTTCAGCTGCGCAGGTAGACCAGCACCAGATGCCAGCCGAACTGGGTCTTCAGCGGACCCTGCACCTGGTGCAGCGGTTTGCGGAACACCACGTTCTCGAACGGCTTGACCATCTGCCCCGGACGGATCTCGCCGAGATCGCCGCCGCGCTTGCGCGAGGGGCAGAACGAATGCCGGCGGGCCAGGGTGGCGAAGTCCTCGCCCTTGGCCAGACGCGCCTTGAGCTGCTCGGCTTCGGCGGCGGTCTTGACCAGGATGTGGCGGGCCATGGCGATGGGCATCGGCGGACTCCTCGAGTGGATGGCGAAGGGCGCGCAGTTTAGCGCGTGAGCCCCGTTCGGTCATGCCCGCTCGGGAACAAAAAGGCCACTGCGCCTGGGGCGGCAGCGGCCTTTGTCATCCGGTGCAATGATGGATCAGTAGACCCAGACTTCCACGCGGCGGTTCTTGCGGCGGCCGTCCTCGCTGTCGTTGGCGGCGACCGGCAGGGCATCGCCCAGGCCGCTGATTTCGCGGACCAGCACGCCGCCCTTGACCAGTTCGCGCTGCACCGCCATGGCACGCAGCTTGGACAGCAGCAGGGCGCGGTCGCGGTTGTCATGCTTGGGGTCGCCAAAACCGACCAGCACCACCTGGCTCATCATCTTGTTGTTGTCGCGCAGATAGCTCAGCACCCGACGCAGGTCGCGCAGCGCCTTGTTGTCGAGTTCGGAGCTGCCTTCAGCGAAGCGGAAGTTGACCGCCAGACGCTGGGCGTTGTTCGCCAGAGCGCTGTAGCTGTCCGGCATCTCGCCATGGGCATCGACCTTCATGGCCTTCACGGTCTGGGCGATGAAGCCGGTCTGCGCGACGATTGCCTGGCCACGCGGGCTGTGGGCGAAACGCACCAGCTGCTGGGCCCAGGGATTGCCTTCACCCGGCTTCATGTACAGGAACAGGCGGCGCGACAGCGGATAGTCCTCGGTGGCCACCAGTTCGGTGCTCGGCAGCATCGGCTGCGAGTCGCCGGTGCTGACCGCCAGCGCCTTGGCCTGGCGGATGTAGGGCAGGCCGATGAAGCCGATGCCCTGCGGGTCCTGGCTGACCGAATCGGACAGCTTGACGCTCGACTCGAAGCGCTTTGCCGACGCGGCCAGGCTCTTGCCCTGGCTGCTCAGCACCAGCTCCTTGAAGGTGTCCCAGGTGCCCGAGTTGTCGTCGCGGGCGTACAGGTTGATCGCGCCACCGCGACCACCCAGTTCCTCCCAGGTCTTCACCTCGCCGGCGAACACCTGGCCCAGCTGCGCGACCGACAGTGCCGTCAGCGGGTTGGCGGGGTGCAGGATCACCGCCAGGCCGTCGATGGCGATCACCTGTTCGCCTTCCGGGCTCTTCAGGTCGCCGAGGCGGGCCAGACTGGCGGCTTCACTGTCCTTGATCGGGCGCGAGGAAGCGGCCAGCTCGGCGCTGTTGTTGTCCAGAGCGACGAACCCGGTGCTCGAACCGTGGGCAGCGATGGCGATGTTGACCAGGCGACCCTTGTCGTCACGCGCGGTGACACGTTGCTCGTTCTCGCCGCTGTCCTCGATGCGCACCTCGGTGAAACCGTCCTTCTCCAGCATGCCGCCGACCAGCGCCGGCCCCAGCTTGGCGCCGATGGTGTTGGAACCCTGCAGGCGCAGGGCCGGCTTGCCGTCGGTGGGCAGGGGCAGGGCGGCGAAGCTGCCGAGCGGAGTGGCAATGGCCAGCAACCCGCCGAACAGCAGACGGGCAGTGAAAGGCAGACGGCGGGGGGAGCGCAGCATGGCGGCAGGGAACCTTGTTGGTCAGGTTTGAAGATGCCGCGCAGATTAAGTCAATGCGATGACCGTTCTGTTACAAGACAACCGCGCAAGTGTGAACTGGTTCACGCCAGCTCAAGCCATATCGGCGCGTGGTCGGAAGGCTTGTCCATGCCGCGCAGGTCGTAGTCGATGCCGGCAGCCTGCAGGCGCGGGATGAGGCCGCTGGAGGTCATGATCAGATCGATGCGCAGGCCGCGCTTGGGCTGGTCCTCGAAGCCGCGGCTGCGGTAGTCGAACCAGCTGAAGCGGTCGCAAACCTCGGGGTGCAGCTGACGGAAGCTGTCGACCAGCCCCCAGGCGTGCAGGCGGGCCATCCACTCGCGTTCTTCCGGCAGGAAGCTGCACTTGCCGCTGCGCAGCCAGCGCTTGGCGTTCTCTGCACCTATTCCAATATCAATATCTTGCGGCGAAATGTTGAAGTCACCCATCACCACCAGGCCGTCCTGCGGAGTGAAGCGTTCTTCCAGCAGGCGCTGCAGATCGGCGTAGAACTGCGTTTTGGCCGGAAACTTGATCGCATGATTGCGGCTCTCGCCCTGGGGGAAGTAGCCGTTGAATACGTGCAGTGGCTGGCCGTGCTCGTCGGTGAAGGTGGCGCCGATGAAGCGGCGTTGCGAGTCCTCGCCGTCCCAGGGGAAGCCCTTGAGCAGATTCTGCGGTGCCTGGCGCGACAGCAGGGCAACTCCGTAGTGGCCCTTCTGGCCGTGGTACTCGACGTGGTAGCCAAGCGCCTCGATGTCGGCATGGGGAAACTGCTCGTCGGCTACCTTGGTTTCCTGCAGACCGATGACATCCGGCTGGTGCCGCTCGATCAGCTCAGCCAACTGATGAGGACGTGCGCGCAATCCATTGATATTGAAGGAAACGAGTTTCACGGAGTAGTTTTCCATAGCGACAGTTCAGCGGCGATCCTAACCGATCGTGCGGGCGGACGACCAGATTGCCTGGCGCGACGCGGAGTCGTCAGTAGTGGCGCAAAGTGCATGGAATTGTCTGTTCGGCTGCATGCTAGGCTTTTACGGATAAGTCGCTGCCTGACCGCGATCTCGCGACTGGGCAGGGCTCGATGGCAGTTCATGTGGAATATCATTATCCGCGCTCAACCACCTTGATTAATAAGGAAAAAGAAATGACTCAAGTAACCCTGAAAGGCAACCCGGTTCGCGTCGACGGCAACCTGCCGCAGGTCGGCAGCCAGGCCCCGGCCTTCCACCTGGTGGGAACCGATCTGTCCGAGCACACCCTGGCCGACTTCGTCGGCCGCCGCAAAGTGCTGAACATCTTCCCGAGCATCGACACTCCGACCTGCGCCACCTCGGTGCGCAAGTTCAACGTCGAGGCCGGTGGATTGGACAACACCGTGGTGCTGTGCATTTCCGCCGACCTGCCGTTCGCCCAGAAGCGCTTCTGTGCCTCCGAAGGCCTGGACAATGTGATCAACCTGTCCACCCTGCGCGGCCGCGAGTTCCTCCAGGACTATGGCGTGGCCATCGCCGAGGGCCCGCTGGTCGGCTTGGCCGCCCGTGCCGTGGTGGTACTGGACGAGCACGACAAGGTGCTGCACAGCGAGCTGGTATCCGAGATCGGCAACGAGCCTGACTACGCCGCGGCACTGGCCGTGCTCTGATCGGCCTCGGGCGCGGTGGGCTGCCCTGCGGCCCATCGCGTTTGCCGATGAACCACCGATTGCATGCCTGGCCCCGCAGACGCCGATTCGTCAGCTAGCTTTAAACCAGTTAGGGCGAATCACGGGGCAGCAGCCAATGGCCAAGGGAAAGAAGAAACAAGCAGCGGAAACAGCGGTTGAGAAGGAAAGACTGGGCCGCAAGGACTATGAAACCGAGTTGAGGCGGCTGCACGTCGAGCTGGTCAAGCTGCAGGAATGGGTGGTGGCCAAGGGCCTGAAGGTGTGCGTCGTCTTCGAGGGCCGCGATGGTGCAGGCAAGGGCGGCACGATCAAGGCGATCACCGAGCGGGTCAGCCCGCGGGTGTTTCGCGTGGTGGCGCTGCCGGCGCCCACCGACCGGGAAAAGACCCAGATGTATGGGCAGCGCTACCTCGTCCATATGCCGGCAGCCGGCGAAGTGGTGATCTTCGACCGCAGTTGGTACAACCGCGCCGGTGTCGAGCGGGTGATGGGCTTCTGTACCGAGGAGCAGGCCCAGCGTTTCCTCGGCATTGTGCCGCTGTTCGAGAAGATGATGGTCGAGTCCGGGATCATCCTCATCAAGTACTGGCTCGAGGTGAGTGCCGAGGAGCAGCAACGCCGCCTGGAGGACCGCATCGACGACGGGCGCAAGATCTGGAAGCTGTCGCCCATGGACCTGAAATCCTTCAGTCGCTGGGACGAGTACACCCGCGCCCGCGACGAGATGTTCGCGGCCTCCGACACCTCCTGGGCCCCCTGGTACATGGCGCGCTCCGAGGAAAAGCGGCGGGTGCGCCTGAATATCATCAGTCACCTGCTCCAGCAGATTCCCTACGAGGACATCACCCGGCAGGAGAAGGTCAAGCTGCCCAAACGCACCAGGATCGGCCGCTACAAGGCAGTGCCGTATCCCTTCAGGATGGTGGAAGAGCGCTTCTGAAGGGTGACGCACAAGGCAAAGGCCCGCGGACATGCCGATGGGCCTTTGCCGACAAGCAACGGCATTCAGCGGTAGGTCAGGCCCGCTTGCTGGGTGGTGACGCGAGTGCCGGCGGTGCCCTGGACGATTGCCTCGATATCCGGCAGCGAACCGATCACCGCCACCTTGCCGGTATGGCGGGCGAACTCGCAGGCGGCCTGGACTTTCGGACCCATGGAACCGGCGGCGAAGCCGAGGCGCTCCAGCTCGTCCGGGTGCGCCTCGGCGATGGCTTTCTGCGTCGGCTTGCCCCAGTCGATATAGGCCGCGTCGACGTCGGTGGCGATCACCAGCAGGTCGCTTGCCAGCTGTTCGGCCAGCAGGGCCGAGCAGAGGTCCTTGTCGATCACCGCTTCCACGCCCTGCAGCTTGCCGTCCCGATACAGGGTCGGGATGCCACCACCACCGGCGCAGATCACCACCGAGCCCTTTTCCAGCAGCCACTTGATCGGGCGGATCTCGATGATCCGTCGCGGGCGCGGGCTGGCCACCACGCGCCGGAACTGGTTGCCATCGGGGGCGATGCTCCAGCCTTTGTCCCGGGCCAGGCGCTCGGCTTCTTCCTTGGTGTAGACCGGGCCGATCGGCTTGGTCGGCTTCTGGAAGGCCGGGTCGGCGCCGTCCACCTCGACCTGGGTGAGGATGGTAGCGAAGGGCAGCTCGGCCGGCAGCAGGTTGCCCAGCTCCTGTTCGATCATGTAGCCGATCATGCCTTCGGTCTCGGCGCCGAGTACGTCCAGCGGGTAGGGGTTGGCGGCATCATAGGCCGCGCCCTGCAGGGCCAGCAGGCCGACCTGAGGGCCGTTGCCATGGGCAATCACCAGTTCGTTGCCGGCGGCCACCTTGGCGATCTGCTCGCAGGCGACGCGCACGTTCTCGCGCTGATTCTCCGCGGTCATGGCCTCGCCACGGCGCAACAGGGCGTTGCCGCCCAGGGCGATGACTAGTCGCATGCTCGATCTCCTCTCAGATGTCCGCCAGGGTCGATACGAGGATCGCCTTGATGGTGTGCATGCGGTTTTCCGCCTGGTCGAAGGCGATGCAGTAAGGCGACTCGAAGACGTCGTCGGTCACCTCGATGCCATTGGCCAGGTGCGGATACTGCGCGGCGATCTGCTGGCCGACCTTGGTCTCGCTGTTGTGGAAGGCCGGCAGGCAGTGCATGAACTTTGCCCGCGGGTTGCCGGTGGCCTTCATCATGTCCATGTTGACCTGGTAGGGCAGCAGTTGCTGGATGCGTTCGCCCCAGGCCTCCACCGGTTCGCCCATGGACACCCACACGTCGGTGTGGACGAAATCCACGCCCTTGACCGCGGCCTTGGCATCTTCGGTGAGGGTGATGCGGGCGCCGGTTTCCTCGGCGAACTTCTTGCAGGCGGCGACGTGTTCGTCGCTCGGCCAGAGGGCCTTGGGCGCGGCGATGCGCACATCCATGCCCAGCTTGGCGCCGATCAGCAGCAGCGAGTTGCCCATGTTGTTGCGCGCGTCGCCCAGGTAGGCGTAGCTGATTTCGTGCAGCGGCTTGTCGCTGTGCTCGCGCATGGTCAGCACGTCGGCGAGCATCTGGGTCGGGTGGTATTCGTCGGTCAGGCCGTTGAACACCGGCACGCCGGCGTACTTGGCCAGGTCTTCGACGATTTCCTGCTTGAAGCCGCGATACTCGATGGCGTCGTACATGCGACCGAGCACGCGGGCGGTGTCCTTCATGCTTTCCTTGTGGCCGATCTGCGAGGAGCCCGGATCGATGTAGGTGACGCTGGCACCCTGGTCATAGGCGGCCACCTCGAAGGCGCAGCGGGTGCGGGTGGAGGTTTTCTCGAAGATCAGCGCGATGTTCTTGCGCTTGAGGTGCTGCTGTTCGGTGCCGGTGTACTTGGCGCGCTTGAGGTCGCGGGACAGGTCGAGGAGGTAACGCAGTTCGCGGGTGCTGTGGTGCATCAGGCTGAGCAGGTTGCGGTTGTGCATGTTGAAAGCCATGACGGATCACCTCTGGTGAAATCTGGGCTGAGCTGTATGAACGTGGACCAGCGCGGCGGTCGGGAGAGGCCGCTGCGCTTGCGAATCAGTAGTCGACCGGGTCGCGGATGATCGGGCAGGTCATGCAGTGGCCACCGCCTCGGCCGCGGCCCAGTTCACCGGCGCTGATGGTGACCACTTCCACCCCGGCCTTGCGCAAGAGGGTGTTGGTGTAGGTGTTGCGGTCGTAGCCGACCACCACACCGGGCGACAGGCAGACCACGTTGTTGCCATCGTCCCACTGCTCGCGTTCGACCTCGTAGGCGTCGCCACCGGTCTCGACCACGCGCAGCTTCTTCAGGTTGAGGGCCTCGCCAACTACCTGGATGAAGTGTTTGCCCTCGCGGCGGATGTCCAGACCGCCCGGCTTGCTGGCGTCGGGGCGGATGCTGAACGGGACGATCTGGTTGACCACTTCGGGGAAGACGGTGACCAGGTCGCGGTCGCAGAAGGTGAACACCGTATCCAGGTGCATGGCGGCGCGCGACTTGGGCAGGCCGGCGACGATCACGCGCTCGGCCGCGCCCTTGGCGAACAGGGCCTGAGCCACCTGACCGATGGCCTGGCGTGAGCTGCGCTCGCCCATGCCGATCAGCACCACGCCGTTGCCCACCGGCATCACGTCGCCGCCTTCAAGGGTGGCGGCGCCATGCTCTTCATCCGGATTGCCCCACCAGATGTCGAATTCGGCATTCACGAAGTCCGGGTGGAACTTGTAGATCGCCGTGGTCAGCAGGGTTTCCTGGCGGCGAGCCGGCCAGTACATCGGGTTGAGCGTCACGCCGCCGTAGATCCAGCAGGTGGTATCGCGGGTGAACTGGGTATTCGGCAGCGGCGGCAGGATGAAGCTGGTGTTGCCGAGGAAGTCGACCAGCATCTTCAGCACGCTGCTGTCGCCGAGACCCTTCTGCAGGTCGGCGGCCGAGACGCCACCGATGAGGAACTCGGCCAGCTGGCGGGCCTCCAGGCCTTCCAGCCAGCTGCGCATTTCCTCGCCGAAGCCAACGCCGACCTGATTGGCCGACAGCTTGCGGTCGAGGATCCACTTCAGCGCTTCCTTGTTCTGCACGGTGTCGGTCAGCAGGTTGTGCATCTCCACCACGTCGACGCCTCGGTCGCGCATCTTGGTGGCGAAGTCGAAATGGTCGCGCTTGGCCTGGGACACCCAGATCACATCATCGAACAGCAGCTCGTCGCAGTTGCTCGGGGTCAGGCGCAGGTGCGCCAGGCCCGGCGAGCAGACCATCACCTTGTGCAGCTTGCCGGCTTCGGAATGAACGCCGAGTTTGATCTTGGACATCGGGAACTCCTTCTCTATTAGAGACTGACGAAGCCTGCGTAGAGACCGCAGGCGGCAATTCCGGCTGCGATGACGGCACCTCTGAAAGTCAGCTTTTTCACGCTGTTAACACCCGCTGGTTCTGCTTGCGCTTGCCCTTGGCGATTCAAGAACGTCCGCGAGCTCCCGGCTCAGGGCGTCCAGTCCACCCCGTGATCGCCGAGGTAGTCATCCACGCCGGCGCCCACGGTGGGCTGGAAGATGTTTCCGCCGAACACTTCCAGCAGTCCGAAGCGCTTGAACTTGTCCTTGACCGGGTCCTTCATCTCCGCGAAATGCAGCTCGATATCGCGCGCGCGCAGGGTTTTGCACAGCTCGGCGAGCATGTCGGCGGAGGTGACGTCGATGCTTGTAACCGGCTCGGCCGCCACCATCACCCGGCGTACCGGCGTCGGCGACTCCGCGATGGCCTCCAGCAGGCACTCTCGGAACAGCTCGGCATTGGCGAAGAACAGCGGCGCGTCCCAGCGGAACAGCACCAGGCCGGGCACCCGGCGGGCTTGCGGATAACGCTTCACATCGTGAAAGCCACGCACGCCGTCGGCGCGACCGAGAATGGCGTAATGCGGGCGCCAGCCATCCCACAGGTACTCGATCACGGCGATACCCACCGCCAGGCCGATGCCGGGGATGGCGCCGAAGACGGCGACCCCGGCAAAGCAGGCCATCGACAGCCAGAACTCCCAGCGCTGGATGCGGTAGATGCGCTTCAGGTCGGTGAACTCGAACAGGCCGATGACTGCGGCGATCACCACCGCGGCCAGCGCGCTGCTGGGCAGGTAGCGCAGGAGATCTGGAGCGACCAGCAGCAGGGCCGCCACCGCCAGGGCGCCGACCACCCCGGTCAGCTGGGTCTTGGAGCCAGCCGCCTCGGCCACCGGCGTGCGCGAGGAGCTGCTGCTGATGGGAAAACCCTGGAACAGTCCGGCGGCCAGGTTGGCGGCGCCCAGACCGATCATCTCCTGGTTGGGGTCGACCTGGGTTTGCGTGCGCGCGGCATAGGTACGCGACAGCACGCTGGTATCGGCGAACGACACGATGGCGACGGCGCAACCGCCGAGCACCACGGTGGCGATGTCGACGCCGCTGAGCCAGGGCAGGGTGAAGGTGGGCAGACCCTGGGGCAAGTCGCCCAGCACCTTGACGCCATGGCTGCTGAGATCGAAGAAGCTGACGGCCAGGGTCGCCAGGATCACCACGATGAGAATGCTCGGCAGCCGCTCGAAGCGCTTGAGCAACAGGATCAGCGCCAGGCTGCCGCCGCCGACCGCAAAGCTGTACCAGTTGGCCTTGCCGGTAGCGATGGCCTCGACCAGATGCCACAGGTCGAGCAGGGGGCCTTCGCCGTCGATGGAAATGCCGAACAGCTTGGGCGTCTGGGCGATCAGCACGACCAGGGCAATGCCGTTCATGTAGCCGTAGCGGATCGGCGTGGACAGCAGCTCGGTGATGAAGCCCAAGCGCAGCAGGCCGGCGAGGATGCACACCAGTCCGGAAACCACCGCCATCATGCTGGCCAGGGTGATGGCGCGCAGCGGGTCGCCGCCGGACAGCGGCAGCACCACGGCGAGGATCAGCGCGGCGAGCGACGAATCCGGGCCGAGCACCAGAATGCGGCTGGGGCCGAACAGGGCGTAGGCCAGCAGCGGAATGATGGTGGCATACAGGCCGTAGATGCCCCGCACGCCGGAGGCTTCGGCGTAGGCAATGCCAACCGGCACCAGCATGGAGGTGAGTACCAGGCCGGCAGCGATATCCTTGGGTAGCCAGTCGAGGCGGTACTGCTTGAGCATCAGCAGCCCCGGCAGCCAGCGCAACCAGGAGGAAGCAGTGGGCGGGCTGGCTGGGCTGTCGGGCTCTGGGCGCATGCGAAGGTGTCCTTGTCGAGCGCACGAAACCGGCTCGGAAGGCCGGGTTGCTGGTGATCAAGAAGAAGACTAGGCCGAGAATCGGGGATATGCCCGCGAGACAGACGAAGACATGCAGGCGGCTGGCGGGAGGAGCGGGTAGTTCGAGACGCTGGCGGGATTGCACACAGCCGTGCCGGGAGGCCGACAGCAAGAAGCCCGCATTGCGCGGGCTTCTTGCGATGAGCGATGTGCTCAGCCGGGCAGGGGTTTAGCGCCCCATGTTGTTGCCGACCGCACCGCCAGCCGCGCCGCCGAGGCCCGCGCCGATGGCGCCGCCGGTGCTGCCGCCGAGGGTGTTGCCCAGCAGCGAGCCGCCGGCCGCGCCGAGGCCACTGCCTACGGCGACTTTGGTCTTTTTGCCATCCTTCGCGGTGACCGCGCCACCGGCCGCAGCGCCCAGGCCGGCACCGACTGCAGCGCCAGTCTTGCCGCCGAGTGATTGACCGAGGACGTTGCCCAGGGCACCGCCGAGACCGCCACCGACCGCCGCACGAGTAGTGCTATCGGCCATGGCGCCCTGGGCGCACAGCAGGCTCAGGGTCAGGACGGAAAGTGCTTTACGCATGTTGTGAACCTCGTTGAAAAAAAACAGTGGATTGTCACGGGCGGCTCGACACTAGGCAAACGTCAAGCGCGCCGGTTGAGAACTGCCGCGCCCATTGGGGCAGGCGCGGCGGTGAGTATTCATGCGCGGCATTGTCGCGTGCAGTTTCCGGAGACCAACGGTCAGATGACGCTGCGGTGCCGCCGCCGCAACGTCTGACAACAACGAAGGAGCCGGGTTCGCTGGAGCGCGAAGCTGGGCTGCAAGCTTGCGTCAGGTGGAGCCGGCGTCGGCCAGATCCATCTCGCCGCAATGCGCGAGTATGGCGCTCCTGGCACCCTCGCGCAGGGCGAGCGCGGCGTGCCAGTCCTCACCCTCGGGGGCAAGCGGCGGGCAGACGGTTACCGCCAGCGGGCCGCGGCGCGGGCGCCAGGAGCCGTCCGGCAGGACCTGACGACTGCCGGCGAGCGCCACCGGCACCACCGGCAGGCCCTGCTGCACGGCAATCAGGAAAGCGCCGAGGCGGAACGTCCGCAGTCCAGGTTGTGCGCCGAAGGTGCCTTCGGCGAAGAACAACAGCGGCGGTGAATCGCTGGCCAGCGCAGCGAGCGTTTGCACATCCTCCATTCCCTGCAGGGAGTCGCCGCGCGCGACGAAGCGCGTGCCCATGCGCTCGAGCAGTCGCCGCAGCAGCGGCCAGCGTTTGAGTTCAGCTTTGGCGACGAAGCCGACCGCCTGCGGCAGGCTGGCGGCCAGCAGCAGGGCGTCGATATAGCTGGCATGGTTGGCGACCAGCACGCAGGGGCCCCGGGGCAGCCACTCCAGGCCGGCGACCCGCAGCGGGCAGGCGCAGAGGGCGGCGAGCAGGCGGGCTAGGCCCTGGGCTACCGTCCAGCGCAGGTCCAGACCCGGGAGCAGGAAGATGGCCAGCACGGCGAACGGCGCCAGCAGCCCGAAGCAGCTCCAGGCCCAGACACCGTAGAGCCAGGCGCCCAGGCTGCCGATACCGTTGCGCAGCCGCCCTGGCAGGCTGGCGCCGGCCAGGTGCAGCAGCTGCAGCCAGGGTGCCTGTGCCGACGCGCCGAGGGTGCCGCGCTCGAAGGCCTCGCGGATGGCCGCCCGGCGGATCTTGCCGCTGGAGGTTTTCAGCACGCTGTGTGGCGGCGCCAGCACCACCACGTCCGGCGGCAGTCCGAGCTGCTCGGCGGCCAGCGCGACGATACGACGCTCCAGCGCGGCGCGGGCGCGGGTGTCGCGTTCGCGGGTCTCGGCGACCACCACCAGCCGCTCGCCCGCGCTCGCCGTGGCGGGAATGCCGAACACCGCCACGCAGCCGCGGCGCACACCGGCGAGTTCGCCGACCGCCTGCTCCAGGTCATAGGGGTAGAAGTTGCGGCCGCCGCGGATGATCAGGTCCTTGCTGCGCCCGGTGATGTGCAACTCGCCGCCGGCGAGATAGGCATAGTCGCCGGTCACCAGCCAGTCGTCATGGAACAGCCCGGCGCTGGCCGTCGGGTTGCGGTAATAGCCGGCGGTGGCCGAGGGGCCGCGGAACTCCAGGTGGCCCACATGGCGCTCCGGCAGCGGCAGGCCGGCATCGTCGACGACCCGCAGCGCGTGGCCGGGCAGCGGCGGCCCGCAGGATACGAAGCGCAGTGCCTGGGCATCTTCGGCCGCCGCGGGCTTCGCGAGGCCGCGGGTGATGAACGTCTCGCGCACGATCCGGTCGACCTGCACGCCGCGTCCCGGTGGCGGTACGGCAAGCCCCACGGTGGATTCGGCGAGGCCATAGGCCGGCGTCAGGATCTCGCGGCGCAGACCGTAGCGGGCGAAGCAGTCGGCGAAACGCTCCAGGGTGTCCGGGCTGACCGGCTCGGCGCCATTGGCTGCCAGCCGCCATGACGACAGGTCAAGGCCGGACAGCGGGCGGTCGGCGAGGCGGCGCACGCAGAGGTCGTAGGCGAAGTTCGGCGCTGCCGCGACGGTGCCGTGATGCCGATGGATGGCCCACAGCCAGGACTCCGGACGGGCCAGGAAGTCCAGCGGCGAGAGCAGCACGAGCGGGCAGGCGTGATACAGGCTGCCCAGCCAGGCGACGATCAGCCCCATGTCGTGATACAGCGGCAGCCAGCTGACGCAGACGTCGGTCGAGGACAGGTCGATGGCACCGCCCCAGGCGCGGATGTTGGCGAGCACGTTGCGGTGGGCGAGGGCGACGCCCTTCGGATCGCCGGTCGAACCCGAGGTGTACTGGATCAGGGCCAGCGAGTCCGCTCCGGCCGCCCGCGGCGCCAGCGGTGTCGTGGCCTGCAGTTGCTCGGGCAGCAGCACCTGCCGGAGATCGGGGGCGAGCCCGGTAAGCAGCCGGGCCAACGGGCGAACCAGCCCGGAGGTGATCAGCACCGGCGCCTGGCAGTTGCGCAGGATGCCGGCCTGGCGACGCAGGTGGTCCTCGATCTGCGCGGGGCGCGCTGGCGGGTACATCGGCACCGGAATGCCGCCGGCGAACAGGATGCCGAAGAAGCAGCGGAAGAAATCCAGCCCCGAGGGCAGCATCAACGCCACGCACTGTCCCGGTTGCAGGCCGCCTGTCGCCAAGGCGGCAGCGATCCGTCCGGCTGCATCGGCGAGCTGGGCGTAGGTCAGGGTTTCGGTCGTCTGCTCGTCGCGATAGAAGATCACCTGGGGGCGATCGGGGTGGCGGTCGACATGCCATTGCAGCACCTCGACCAGCGTCGCCTGCGCCTCGGGGCGGCCCTCGGCCTGCTCCGGGCCGGACTGGCGGGTATGGGGCGCTTCGGCGGGGGCGGGGCTCAGGCCGGCGGTCTCGAGGGCGGTGAGCAACTGACGCGGGGTGAGCGCCGTGGCCAGGGTGGCGCTGGGCAGGCGCAGGCCGAACGCAGCCTCGACGCGGGCCAGCAACTCGACCCGGGCCAGACTGTCGAGGCCCAGATCGCGGTCGAGCACGCTGTCGAGCGTGGCGCGCACCGGCATGCCGGGCTGAACTTCCTGGATCAGCTGATCGACCAGCGCCAGCAACCGGGCGGCCTCGGACGGTTGAGCGGAAAACTTGGAACGAGGCATGCCTGCAGTGTGGGGAGCGGGCGGGCGCTTGGCAAGTGGCGCGTCAGGTTCGTCGCAGAGCGAGTCTGGCGCGCTGGCGGCTCCATGGCCAGGCCCACAGGAGCCGATTTATCTGCGCTCACTAGCTGGACGCTGAGCCGAATAGATCGCACAATCGGCTCACTTTATGAGCTGAATAGCGCTGCGATTCGGCTCGCCACCCGGGGGCAGGCCCAAGATGGAAGACTCACGCTGGATCTGGCAGCAGCCGGATTGGCCGCATTTCTGCTGGCAGGCCGAGCGCCTGGCGCCGTTGCTACGCGACTGTGCGCAGGCTCAGGGGCGCCTCCTCGGTATGGCCGGAGCGGTGGGGGGCGAATTCAGCGTGCAGAGCGAACTGGATGCCCTGCTGCAGAACATCGTCACCTCCTCGGCCATCGAAGGCGAGCAACTCAACGTCGGCTCGGTTCGCTCCTCGCTGGCGCGCCGCCTGGGCCTCGAGACGGACGGCGACAGTCGTGTGAGTGCGCGCAGCGAAGGCCTGGCCGAGCTCATGCTGGATGCCACCCGGCACTTCCAGCAGCCGTTGACGCTCGATCGCCTGCGGCACTGGCACCGCCTGCTGTTCCCCGAGCAGGACCGCGACCTGCTGCCACGGAACATCCGCGTCGGTGCCCTGCGCGGCGATGAGCCGATGCAGGTGGTCTCCGGACGTCTCGACCGCCCCACCGTGCACTTCGAGGCGCCGCCGCGTGACGGGCTGGAGCAGCAACTGGCCGCCTTCCTCGACTGGTTCGAGGCGAGCCGCAGCGATGCCGGCCTCGACCCGCTGCTGCGCGCGGGCATCGTCCATTTCTGGTTCGTCACCCTGCATCCCTTCGACGACGGCAACGGTCGCCTGACCAGGGCGATCACCGACCTGGCGTTAGCGCAGGCCGAGCGCCAGGCGCTCCGCTTCTACGCCATGTCGGCCAGCATTCTCGACGACCGCCAGGGCTACTACCGCATCCTCGAAGCCAGCCAGAAGGCCACGCTGGAGATCACGTCCTGGCTCGAATGGTTCCTGCAAACCCTGCTGTGCAGCCTGCAACAGGCCCTGGCGCGCATCGACCGCGTGCTGGCCAAGTCGCGCTTCTGGCAGCAGCACCGCCAGCTGGCGCTGTCCGCCGAACAGATCAAGGTGCTCAACCGCCTGCTCGATGGCGGCGAGCGCGGCTTCGTGGACGGCATCAGCGCCGCCCAGTATCAGGCCGTTGCCAAGGTCTCCAAGGCCACCGCCACCCGCCACCTCGGCGACCTGCTCGACAAGGGTTGTCTCGTCCGCCTGCCCGGCGGCGGGCGCAGCACCCGTTACCAGATCAACTGGCCCACCCCCGGCCTGGCCAATACCACCCTCTAGGAGCAGATTTATCTGCGACCGCGGCCATCGCGAATACATTCTCTCCTCCGGGGGCTATCCGGGGCGCGTAGCAGGAGCGGCGCACCCCCTCTGGCTGTAAAGTGCAGGTAAAGAGCCTTTGCGCTCCAACTGAGAAGCCTTATCGTTCAGGCTCCCAAGGAAA
Source organism: Pseudomonas linyingensis (assembly GCF_900109175.1). Classification (GTDB taxonomy): domain Bacteria; phylum Pseudomonadota; class Gammaproteobacteria; order Pseudomonadales; family Pseudomonadaceae; genus Geopseudomonas; species Geopseudomonas linyingensis. Next base: position 123,350 of record NZ_FNZE01000009.1, read on the forward strand.
GTGACCTGCACCATGTCCGAACTAAACCTCCCAAACCGTTCCTCCCGTAATCGCTGGCTGGCCATTGCCGGTGTCGTTCTGCTCGCCGGCGCGCTGGCCTGGTGGCTGTGGCCGGCCGATGAATCCGCCTCGCAGCAGGGCGCTGCCCGCGGGCCGGGCAGCGGCAGCCTGAGCGGTCCTGGTGGCCGGCCGGGTGGTCCGGGCGGCTTCCGCGGCATGGGCATGGGCGGCCCGGTGCCGGTGCGCCTGGCCACGGCGGCACTCGGCGAATTCCCGGTGGAGCTCAAGGCGCTGGGCACCGTGACCGCCTACAACGCGGTGAACGTGCTGCCGCGCGTCGACGGCCAGCTGGCCAAGGTGCTGTTCGAGGAGGGCCAGCTGGTCAAGGCCGGCCAGGTGCTGGCGCAGATCGACCCGCGCCCGTACCGCGCGGCGCTGGACAAGGCCGAGGGCGACCTGCAGGAGCGTCGCGCCGAGCTGAAGAATGCCGAGCTGGACCTCAAGCGCTACCAGGGCCTTTACGCCGAGGACTCGATCGCCAAGCAGACCCTGGACAGCCAGCAGTCCACCGTCGAGCAACTGCGCGGCGGGTTGAAGAGCCTGGAGGCGGCGGTGGCCGAGGCGCGTCTGAACCTCGACTTCACCGAGATCAAGGCGCCGATCACCGGTCGCCTCGGCCTGCGTCAGGTGGATGCCGGCAACCTGGTGACCTCCGGAAATGCCACGCCGCTGGTGACCATCACCCAGACCACGCCGATCACCGTCAGCTTCACCCTGCCCGAGGCCGAACTGCCGGCGCTGCTGGCGCGTCATCGCACCGGCGAGTCGCTCAGGGTCGAGGCCTGGGACCGCGGCGAGCGTCAGCGTCTGGCCGAGGGCGTGCTGGCCAGCCTGGACAACCAGATCGACACCACCACCGGCACCGTGAAGCTCAAGGCGCGCTTCGAGAACGCCGACGAGCGCCTGTTCCCCAACCAGTTCGTCAACGTGCGCCTGTTGCTGGAAACCCGCCGCGAAGCCCTGCTGCTGCCGGCGGCGGCGGTGCAGTTCGGCTCCAGCGGCACCTTCGTCTACGTGGTCGACGCCGACAACAAGGTCAAGGTGCGCCAGGTCGCGGTCACCGCCAGCAACGGCGAACAGAGCCTGATCGGCGCGGGCCTGCAGGTCGGCGAGCAGGTGGTGCTGGAAGGCACCGACCGCCTGCGTGAGGGCAGCACGGTCGAAGTGGTGGAGGGCGCCTTCAAGGAAGCCACGCCGCCGGTCGCGCCCGCTTCGGGTAGCAACCCGCGCGGCGAGCGCCCGGCTGACGCTGCTCCGGCACGGAAGCCTGCGGCATGAGCCTGTCGCGCCCGTTCATCCTGCGCCCGGTGGCCACCACCCTGCTGATGGTGGCGATCTTCCTCGCCGGGCTGATCGCCTACCGCATGCTGCCGGTGGCGGCGCTGCCGCAGGTCGACTATCCGACCATCCGCGTGCTGACCCTGTATCCCGGCGCCAGTCCCGAGGTGATGGGCAGCGCGGTGACCGCGCCACTGGAACGCCAGTTCGGTCAGATGCCGGGGCTCAAGCAGATGTCCTCGACCAGTTCGGGCGGCGCCTCGGTGATCACCCTGCGCTTTGGCCTGGAGGTCGAGCTGGACGTCGCCGAGCAGGAGGTGCAGGCGGCGATCAACGCAGCCAACAACCTGCTGCCCAACGACCTGCCGGCGCCCCCCATATACAACAAGGTCAACCCGGCCGACACCCCGGTGCTGACCCTGGCGATCACCTCAAAGAGCCTGCCGCTGCCCGAGGTCAACGATCTGGTCGACACGCGCATGGCGCAGAAACTGGCGCAGATCAGCGGCGTCGGCCTGGTCAGCCTGGCCGGCGGCCAGCGCCCGGCGGTACGCATCCGCGTCAACCCGCAGGCGCTCGCCGCCTATGGCCTCAACCTGTCCGACGTGCGCAACCTGATCAACGCCGCCAACGTCAACCAGCCCAAGGGCAACTTCGACGGTCCGACCCGGGTCTCCCAGCTGGACGCCAACGACCAGCTGAAGTCCGCCGCCGAGTACCGCGACCTGGTGCTCAACTACAGCGCCGGCGCCACCCTGCGCCTGGGCGACATCGCCGAGGTGGTCGACGGCGCCGAGAACGAGCGCCTGGCCGCCTGGGCCAACCAGAGCGCGGCGGTGCTGGTCAACGTGCAGCGCCAGCCGGGCGCCAACGTCATCGAGGTGGTCGACCGCATCCAGGCGCTGCTGTCGCAGATCACCGCCAGCCTGCCGGCCGGGGTCGAGGTGACGGTGCTCAGCGACCGCACCCAGACCATCCGCGCCGCGGTGCGCGACGTGCAGTTCGAGCTGCTGCTGGCGGTGTGCCTGGTGGTGCTGGTGACCTTCCTGTTCCTGCGTCGCCTGGCGGCCACGGTGATCCCGTCGATCGCCGTGCCGCTGTCGCTGATTGGCACCTTCGCGGTGATGCACCTGGCCGGCTTCTCGGTCAACAACCTGACCCTGATGGCGCTGACCGTCGCCGCCGGTTTCGTGGTCGACGACGCCATCGTCATGCTGGAGAACATCGCCCGTCATCTGGAGGAGGGCGAGACGCCGCTGAACGCCGCGCTCAAGGGCGCCAAACAGATCGGCTTCACCCTGATATCGCTGACTTTCTCGCTGATCGCCGTGCTGATCCCGCTGCTGTTCATGGCCGACGTGGTGGGGCGGCTGTTCCGCGAGTTCGCCATCACCCTGGCGGTGGCCATCCTCATCTCGCTGGTGGTGTCGCTGACCCTGACGCCGATGATGTGCGCACGCCTGCTCAGGCATCAGCCGGAGGGCGAACAGGGTCGCTTCTACAAGGCCAGCGGCGCCTGGATCGACTGGCTGATCGCCCGCTACGACGGCGGCCTGACCTGGGTGCTGCGCCATCAGGGCAAGACCCTGCTGGTCGCGCTGCTCACGCTGGGTCTCACAATTGTGCTGTATATGGCTGTTCCCAAAGGGTTTTTCCCGATCCAGGACGTCGGGGCCATCCAGGGCATCAGTCAGGCGCCGCAGAGCATCTCCTTCAAGGCCATGAGCGAGCGCCAGCAGCGCCTGGCCGAGGTGATCCTGCGCGATCCGGCGGTGGACAGCCTGTCGTCCTACATCGGCGTCGACGGCGACAACGCCACCCTCAACAGCGGACGCATGCAGATCAACCTCAAGCCGCACGGCGAGCGCGACCTCACCGCCGCCGAGGTGATCGAGCGCCTGCGCCCCGAGCTGGCGCAGGTGCCGGGCATTGAGCTGTTCTTGCAGCCGGTGCAGGAGCTGACCATCGAGGACCGCGTCAGCCGCACCCAGTACCAGTTCAGCCTGGAGTCGCCGGACGCCGCGCTGCTCGAGGAGTGGACGCCGCGTCTGGTCGAGGCGCTGGAGCCGCTGGCCGAGCTGAGCGATGTGACCAGCGACCTGCAGACTCGCGGCCTGCAGGCCTACCTGCAGATCGACCGTGACCTGGCCGGGCGCCTCGGTGTGACCATGAGCGACATCGACGGCGCGCTGTACGACGCCTTCGGCCAGCGGCAGATCTCCACCATCTTCACCCAGACCAGCCAGTACCGCGTGGTGCTGGAGAGCCAGGGCGCCCGCGACCGTGGCCTCGACGCCCTGCGCGAGCTGCACGTGGCCGGCACCGACGGTGTGCAGGTGCCGCTGGCCAGCCTGGTGCGCGTCGAGGAGCGCGCCACCGCGCTGCAGGTCAACCGCATCGGCCAGTTCCCGGCGGTCACCGTGTCGTTCAACCTGGCACCCGGCGTGGCGCTGGGCGAGGCGGTGGCGCGCATCGAGCAGGTGCAGGCCGAGGTCGGCCTGCCGGAAGGCATCCAGAGCCGCTTCCAGGGCGCCGCCGAGGCGTTCCGCGCCTCGCTGTCGAGTACCCTGTGGCTGATCCTCGCCGCCATCGTCACCATGTACATCGTGCTGGGCGTGCTCTACGAGAGCTACATCCACCCGATCACCATCCTCTCGACCCTGCCCTCGGCCGGCGTCGGCGCGCTGCTGGCGCTGCTGCTGAGCGGCAACGACCTGGGGATGATCGCGGTGATCGGCATCATCCTGCTGATCGGCATCGTCAAGAAGAACGCGATCATGATGATCGACTTCGCCCTCGAGGCCGAACGCCACCAGGGCATGGACCCGCAGGCGGCGATCCACCAAGCGGCGCTGCTGCGCTTCCGGCCGATCCTGATGACCACCCTGGCCGCGCTGTTCGGCGCCATCCCGCTGATGCTGGCCTCGGGCTCCGGCGCCGAGCTGCGCCAGCCGCTGGGCCTGGTGATGGTCGGTGGCCTCTTGGTCAGTCAGGTGCTGACCCTGTTCACCACCCCGGTGATCTACCTGTGGTTCGACCGCCTGAGCCGGCGCTTCATGGGCCGCAGTGCGGCGGGTGTGATGATTGAGCCGGCGGCCGAGGGCGGTCGATGAACCTCTCCGCCCCCTTCATCCTCCGTCCGGTCGCCACCCTGCTGTTGAGCCTGGCGATCCTGCTGGCTGGCGCCTTGAGCTTCGGCCTGCTGCCGGTGTCGCCGCTGCCGCAGATGGACTTCCCGGTGATCACCGTGCAGGCCAGCCTGCCCGGCGCTAGTCCGCAGGTGATGGCCTCCAGCGTGGCCACACCGCTGGAGCGCTCGCTCGGTACCATCGCCGGCATCAGCCAGATGACCAGCCGCAGCAGCCAGGGCTCGACGCGGGTGATCCTGCAGTTCGATCTGGATCGCGACATCAACGCCGCCGCCCGCGAGGTGCAGGCAGCGATCAACGCGGCGCGCAACCTGCTGCCCAGCGCCATGCGCAGCATGCCCACCTACCGCAAGGTCAACCCGTCGCAGGCGCCGGTGATGGTGCTGTCGCTGACCTCTGACGTGCTGGAAAAGGGCGCGCTGTACGACGCCGCCTCGACCATCATCGCCCAGAAGCTGTCTCAGGTGCCGGGCGTCGGCGAGGTGCAGATCGGCGGCAGCTCGCTGCCGGCGGTGCGCGTGGAACTGCAGCCGCGCCTGCTCGAACAGTACGGCCTGGCCCTCGACGACGTGCGCCAGACCATCAGCGAAGCCAACGTGCGCGGCCCCAAGGGCGCTCTGGAAGCCGGCGAGCGCCACTGGCAGGTGGCCAGCAACGACCAGCTGGACAAGGCCGCCGACTACATACCGCTGATCATCCGTCACCAGGACGGGGCGGCGATCCGTCTGGGCGACGTGGCCACGGTGCGCGACAGCGTGGAGAACCGCTACAACAGCGGCTTCTACAACGACGAGCAGGCGGTGCTGCTGGTGGTCAACCGTCAGGCCGGCGCCAACATCATCGAGACCATCGAGCGCATCCGCGCCGAGCTGCCGGCGCTGCGCGCAGTGCTGCCGGCCCGCGTCGCGCTGGAGGTGGCGATGGACCGCTCACCGACCATCCGCGCGACCCTGCACGAGGCCGAGCGCACCCTGCTGATCGCCGTCGGCCTGGTGATCCTGGTGGTGCTGGCCTTCCTTGGCCGCTGGCGTGCGGCGCTGATTCCGGCACTGGCGGTGCCGGTGTCGCTGGTCGGCAGCTTCGCCGCCATGCACCTGCTGGGCTTCTCGCTGAACAACCTGTCGCTGATGGCGCTGATCATCGCCACCGGCCTGGTGGTGGACGATGCCATCGTGGTGCTGGAGAACATTTCCCGGCACATCGAGGCCGGCGACAAGCCGCTGGCCGCGGCGCTCAAGGGCTCGCGAGAGGTCGGCTTCACCCTGTTGTCGATGAACGTGTCGCTGGTGGCGGTGTTCCTCTCCATCCTGTTCATGGGCGGTATCGTCGAGCGGCTGTTCCGCGAGTTCGCCATCACCCTGACGGTGGCCATCGTCATCTCCCTGCTGGTGTCGCTGACCCTGACGCCGATGCTCTGCGCGCGCTGGCTGCGCGCCGAACGTGGCGAGCGCGTACCCAATCGCCTGCAGCGCCTGGGCAATCGGCTGCAGGAGGGCGTGCTGGCCTTCTACCGCAAGAGCCTGGAGTGGGCGCTCAGGCATTCGCTGCTGACCCTGCTCAGCCTGCTGGCGACTATCGCCCTCAACGTCTGGCTGTTCGTCAGCGTGCCGAAGACCTTCATGCCGCAGCAGGACACCGGCCAGCTGGTCGGCATGGTGCGCGGCGACGACGGCCTGTCGTTCCAGGTCATGCAGCCGAAGATGGAGATCTTCCGCCGCGCGGTGCTCAGGGACCCGGCGGTGGAGAGCGTGGCCGGCTTCATCGGTGGTGACGGCGGGATCAACAATGCCTTCATGATCGTGCGCCTGAAGCCCGTGGCCGAGCGTGACGTCAGCGCCCAGCAGGTGGCCGACCGCCTGCGCAAGAGCCTGCCCAAGGTGCCCGGCGGCCAGCTGTTCCTGATGCCCGACCAGGACCTGCGCTTCGGCGGCCACCAGGGCGGCAGCTCGCAGTACGAGTACGTGCTGCTGGCCAGCGAGCTGGACGACCTGCGCACCTGGATGCCCAGGGTGCGCGACGCGCTGAAGACCCTGCCGGAGCTGACCGACATCGACGCCAACGAGGGCGAGGGCGCCCAGCAGATCACCCTGGTGGTCGACCGCGACGCCGCCAAGCGCCTGGGCGTGGACATGAGCATGGTCACCGCGCTGCTCAATAACGCCTTCAGCCAGCGCCAGGTGTCGACCATCTACGAGAGCCTCAACCAGTACAGCGTGGTGATGGAGATCGACCCGCAGTACGCCCAGCATCCCGAGGCGCTCGACCAGGTGCGGGTGGTCGGTAGCGATGGTGCGCAGGTGCCGCTGTCGACCTTCGCCCGCTGGGAGCGCAGCCTGGAGGAGGACCGCGTGCAGCACGATGGCGCCTTCGCCGCCGAGAGCATCAACTTCGCCCTCGCCGATGGGGTGAGCATGGACCAGGCCAGCGCCGCCATTGCGCGCGCCGTGGCGCTGATCGACCTGCCCACCGCGGTGCAGGGCAAGATGGGCGGCACCGGCGGGGCCTTCCAGCAGGCCCAGAGTTCCCAGCCGCTGATGATCCTCGGCGCGCTGCTGCTGGTGTACATCGTCCTTGGCATCCTCTACGAGAGCTACATCCACCCGCTGACCATTCTCTCCACCCTGCCGTCGGCCGGGGTCGGCGCGCTACTGGCGATCCGCCTGACCGGCGGCGAGTTCAGCCTGATCTCGCTGCTCGGCCTGTTCCTGTTGATCGGCGTGGTGAAGAAGAACGCCATCCTGATGATCGACCTGGCCCTGCAGCTGGAGCGCCAGGAGCGCCTGTCGCCTCAAGAGTCGATTCGTCGTGCCTGCCTGTTGCGCTTCCGGCCGATTGTGATGACCACCCTGGCCGCCATCCTCGGCGCGCTGCCGCTGTTGCTCGGCAGCGCCGAGGGCGCGGAGATGCGCCAGCCGCTGGGCATGACTATCGTCGGCGGGCTGATCCTCAGCCAGCTGCTCACCCTCTACACCACCCCGGTGGTCTACCTGTACCTCGACCGCCTGCGCCATCGCGTCAACCGCTGGCGCGGACGGCCCAGCGATGCCGCACTGGAAGCTCCGTTATGACAGCCCCCATCCCCGAACTTGCTCGCCCTGTAGGGGCGAATTCATTCGCCCGCCGGCTCGGCGTGGCAACGGACAAGGCGAATAAATTCGCCCCTGCATTGCTGCTGGCGCTCACCCTGAGCGGCTGTGCCATCGGCCCGGACTACCAGCGTCCCGAGCTGAACACCCCGGCGGCGTTCAAGCAGGCCGCCGGCTGGAAGGCCGCCGAGCCGGCCGACGCCCTGGCGCGCGGCGCCTGGTGGGAACTGTACGACGACGCCGCCCTCAACGATCTGCAGCAGCGACTGGAAAGGTCCAACCAGAGCCTCGCCCAGTCGCTGGCGCAGTACCGCGAGGCGCAGGCGCTGGTGCGCGGCACCCGCGCCTCGTTCTTCCCCTCGCTGTCGGGCAACGCCAGCAAGACCCGCTCTGGGCAGGGGACCGGACAGAGTACGGTGCGCCTGGCCGACGGCTCGACGGTGACCAGCGGGGTCAGCACCGGCGCGATCTCCACCAGCTACGACCTGAGCTTCGGGGTCAACTGGGAGCTGGACCTGTGGGGCAAGCTGCGCCGCCAGCTGGAAGCCGACAACGCCAGCCTCTCGGCCAGCGCCGCCGACCTGGCCGCGGTGCGCCTGAGCCTGCAGTCCGAGCTGGCGCAGAACTACCTGCAGCTGCGCGTGCTGGACGAGCAGCAGCGCCTGCTGGATGCCACGGTGGCCGCCTACGCCCGCGCGTTGAAGCTCACCGAGAACCAGTACCAGGCCGGCATAGTCCCCAAGTCCGACGTCACCCAGGCGCGCACCCAGCTGAAGAGCACCGAGGCCCAGGCCATCGACCTCAGGTACCAGCGCGCCCAGCTCGAGCACGCTATCGCCGTGCTGATCGGCGTGCCGCCCTCCGAGTTCGCGCTGGCCGCGGTGGACGGCGTGCCGGCGCTGCCGCAGGTGCCGGTCAGCGTGCCCTCGCAGCTGCTCGAGCGCCGCCCGGACGTGGCCAGCGCCGAGCGCTCGGTGATCAGTGCCAACGCCGAGATCGGCGTGGCCAAGGCCGCGTACTTCCCCAGCCTGAGCCTGAGCGCCGCCGGCGGCTATCGCAGCGACATGCTCAGCCAGTGGATCAGTACGCCCAACCGTTTCTGGTCGATCGGCCCGGAGTTCGCCATGACCCTGTTCGACGCCGGGCTGATCCGCTCGCAGGTCGACCAGGCCGAGGCGCGCTATGACCAGACCGTGGCCGGCTACCGGCAGACCGTGCTGGACAGTTTCCGCGAGGTGGAGGACTACCTGGTGCAGCTGCGCGTGCTGGAGGAGGAGAGCGGCGTGCAGCAGGAGGCGCTGGACGCCGCCCGCGAGTCGCTGCGCCTGGTGGAGAACCAGTACAAGGCCGGCACCATCGACTACAACAGCGTGGTCAGCGTGCAGACTGCCGCGCTGTCCAACGAGCGCACCCAGCTCAACCTGCTCGGCAGCCGGCTGACCGCCAGCGTGCAGCTGATCGCCGCGCTGGGTGGCGGCTGGCAGGGTGTCGCGGCGGAGCAGAGCGCCAGCGGCGACTGAACCCGGCGCTCGGGCGTTTTCTGGACTAGTTTTCATGGACAGTGGAGGTGCGCGGTGCCTCCTTCCGGTCGATCCTCCGCGTAGCGGAGGCGGCCCCGCGAACTGCCCGCGGCGGACTGACCATGAAAGAGAAAGAACTCCGGCTGGCGCTTGTCTTCTTCGGCGGGGTGTCGCTCGCGGTCTACCAGCACGGCATCAACCGGGAAATCCTCAACCTGGTGCGCGCCTCGAAGATCTACCACGCCGGCCGCTCCGGCGAGGACGAGGCCGGGGCGGGACGCAGCTTCCACCAGCACTATCCCGACGAGCCGGAGCGCTCTACCGGCGACATCTACCACGAATTCCTTCAGGCGCTGGGCAAGGACATTGCCCTGCGGGTGATCGTCGACGTGATCGCCGGCTCCTCGGCCGGCGGGATCAACGGCATCACCCTGTCCGCCGCCCTGGCCCATGATCGCTCGCTGATGCCGATCACCAGCATGTGGCTGGAGGAGGCCGACATGCTCAACCTGCTGGCCCCGGAGGCCAAGGCGCGGATGTGGAGCAAGTGGTATTTCTGGCCGCTGCTGCGCCCCTTGCTCTCCCGCCTCGGCCGCGAGGGTCTGCTGCCGGGGCAGGCCGATGCCGAGATGGGCAAGCGCATCTCGGTGTTCCTGCGCTCGCGCTGGTTCAAGCCGCCGCTGGATGGCCGGCGCTTGAGTACGCTGATCCTCGATGGCCTGAGCGCGATGCACAGCGCCACCCTGCCCGGGGCGGAGTCGCTGCTGCCCAAGGGCGAGCGACTCGACTTGGTGGTGACCGTGACCGACTTTCGTGGCCTCGAGCGGCCGATCTTCATCCATGACCCGCCGGTGGCCTACGAGCGCGAGCATCGCCATCTGCTGTGCTTCGGCCTGGAGCACCGCAAGACCGGGCACCTGCTCAGCGATTTCGACGCCGACAGCTTTCCCTCGCTGGTCTTCGCCGGACGGGCCTCGGCATCCTACCCGGGGGCGTTCCCGCCCGCCCAGTTGCGCGAACTCGACGACTTGCTCGCCGCGCGCCACACACCCTGGCCGGCGCGCTCGCGCTTCGTGGCGCGCAACTTCCACGACTATCTGGAACGCGGAGAGAACCCCGATGAGGCGGTGCTGGTGGATGGCAGTGTGCTCGACAACAAACCGATCGCGGCCTGCGTGGAGGCCATCCACACCCACGGCTCGCTGCGCGAGGTGGATCGTCGCCTGGTGTACATCGACCCCCATCCGAAAGGTACCCGACGGCAGCCGGGAACGGGGGTTCCCGGGTTTTTCGCCACCCTGCGCGGCGCCCTCAGCGACCTGCCGCGCCAGGATCCGGTGTACAACGAACTGGCGGTAATCAGCCGCTACAACGTGCAGGCTCGGCGCTTGAAGGTGGCCATCGAGCATGCCCGGCCGCAGATCGCCCGGCTCATCGAGGAAGAAACGGCCGGCAAGCTCAAGGGCGGCTACAGCATCGACGACCTGCGCCACTGGCGGCTGCTGTCGATCACCCTGCTGTCCGGCACGGCCATCGTCTACGACGCCTGGATGCGCGCGCTGATTTTCGAGGCGCTGGACTTCGTGGTGCGGATCATCGCCGCAGCGTGCCAGTACACCGCCGATTCGCCGCAGGCGCGGCGGGTGCAGGAAGTGATCGAGGCCTGGGCTCGCCGGCAGGGCATCATCGCCGAGGCCTACAAGATGCCGGAGCATCTCTACAGCAATCTCGATCTGCCGTTGTTCGCCCGGATGATCCTCGACTTCGGCCTGATCTACAAAAAGCGCCGGTTGAATTTCGTCCTGCACGAAATCAACGACCGCTATCCCGACCTTGGCAGCGGGAGTGTCGTTGAGTCCGAGGACCTCGACCTGCTGAAGCTCAAGATCCACAAGTGCATCGCCGAACTGGCGGTCTACGACGACCTCGACTTCCTCAGTCGTCATGCCGTGAGCGCCTGCCGGGAACTGTTTCTGGAAGATGATGAAGCCCCTGCGCTCACCGCAGAGCGTCTGGAGGCCGATCCCGAGGCCTGTGCGGAAGTGTCCCGGCTGGTCGAGCGCCTGGCCCAGGAGTGCGACCTGGCGCGTACGGTCGACAATGTCGACGCCGTGCTGGCGTCGCCGCTGATGCAGAACCTGCGCGAAGAGAGTCGCATCGCCATCCTCACCGGCTACCTGGGCTATTTCTTCTGGGACATCATCCTGCGCCCGACGGCCAGTGCGCTGTCGCTGGAAGCGGGCCCCATCGAGGAGATCCTGGTGGATCGCATCAGCCCGGAGGACGCCAGCAGCATCGTCCTCGACGAGGGCAAGCCGGTGCTGCTCGGCAGCTCCTTCGCCGGCTTTGGCGGCTTCCTAGGCCGCGGGGTGCGCGAGAATGACTACCTGTGGGGGCGCCTGCACGCGGTGGACCGCCTGTTCGACATCCTGCTCAGCACCGTGCCGGCCAATCTGCGCGCGGGCCTGGCGGTCGATGCGCTGAAGAAACGGGCCTTCGAGCGGGTGCTGGAGGAGGAGGGGCAGCGTCTGGAACTGGTCCCGGAGCTGATCGCCCGGCTCGGCGAGGCGGTCAGCCGGCTGTAGCCTGCGGGCCCGGTCGAATCGCCATTCACCCGGCGCAGCTAAGGGTGAACGGCGAGCAAGCTTGTCGCCTCAGTTCTGCGCCGAACGGTTGGCGGCCTTGGCGGCGCGCAGCACGGTGGCGCCGATTTCGCCCTCGAACTGTTGCCACACCGGTTGCATGGCCTCGCGCCAGGCGGCGCGCTCCGCGTCGCTGAGGGCGATGATCCGGCTCTTGCCGGAAGCGGCGATGCGCTCGCGGTCGGCGGCGTTGAGGCGTGCCGCCTGCTGGTTCACCGCGTAGGTCACCTCGTCGATGATCGCTTCCAGCTCGCTGCGGATCTCATGGGGAATGCCGTACCAGAAGCGCGCATTGCTCACCAGCATGTAGTCCAGCACCCCGTGGTTGGTCTCGCTGATGTAGGGCTGCACCTGGTACAGCTGCTGGCTGTAGAGGTTCGACCAGGGATTTTCCGCGCCCTGCACCTTGCCGCCCTGCAGGGCGCTGCGCACCTCGGCGAACGGCAGCTTGACGCTCCTGGCGCCGACCGCGGCGAACTGCGCCTCGAGCACCTTGGACGACTGGATGCGGAAACTCAGCTCGCGGGCGTCCGCCGGCTGCTGCAGGGGACGGTTGGCGGACAGCTGCTTCATGCCGTTGTGCCAGTAGGCCAGACCGATGATGCCGTGCTGGCTCATCGACAGCAGCAGGTCGCGGCCGGTCGGGCGTTGCTGGAAGCGGTCGACCGCCGCCAGGTCGTCGAACAGGAACGGCAGGTCGAACACCTTGAGCTTGGGGGTGTACTGTTCGAACTTGGCCAGCGAGGGCGCGAGCAGATGGACGTCGCCGCGCTGCAGGGCGGCCAGCTCCTCGGCATCGCCGACCAGGCTGGAGTTGGCGTGCACCTCGACCTTCACCCGGTCGCCCAGGCGTTCCGCGACCAGTTTCTGCAGCAAGAGGGCGCCCTGGCCCTTGGGCGTGTCGTCCGTCACCACATGGGCGAAGCGGATCACAATCGGCTCGTCGGCCTTGGCCGCCTGGGCGACGGCGCCGGGCAGGGTCAAGCCGGCGGCGAGGCAGGCGGCAAGCAGTGTTTTCAGCATGGGGTTCCCTTTTTTTCTGTTTTCTCGGCCCGTGAGGGGCCAGCCGAGAGGGCAATAGCTGTGCCACCGGGCCGGATCGGTACTGGCGGACGGAAAAGGGTGATGGAGTTGGCATTGCAGTGGCGGGATTTCGCCTTGATTGGTCCTGTTTTGGGCGGAAATCCGCCGTCATGCTGCGCCGGACAAGCCTCCGGTAATCTCCGGCGGTCGTGCTAGCATCCGGAGCATGAAAAGCATTTTCCTTTCCGCCCCCGCCGCGCTGCTCGCCCTGCTGGCCGCCACTACCAGTGCCGCCGCGGCCGAGCTGGAGGTGTTGTTGTCGCCCAAGAGCAAGGCGCTGCGCGAGAACGTCGAAGCGCATATCGGCGATCTCGGCAAGCGCGATGCCGCCAGGCTGCAGCGCTTCTCCCGCCACGCCGAGCGCGAGGCGGCCAAGGCGTTGCAGGCGCTTGGCTACTACCGGCCACAGATTCGCAGCGAGGTGCTGGGGGAGGGCGACCAGGCCGTGCTGCGCCTGCACATCGAGCAGGGCGAGGCGGTGCGCCTGCGCACGGTGGAGATCCGTGTGGAGGGCGAGGCGGCTGCGCTGCCCAGCTTCAACGTGCAGCACAGCGCCAAGCTGGCCCCGGGCGCGGTGCTCGATCACGGCGCCTACGAGGATGCCAAGCGGCTGATTCGCAACCGGGCGTTGCGCTTCGGCTTCTTCGACGGCCGCTTCGTCGAGCAGAGCCTGCTGGTCGATCCCCAGGCCGGGGTGGCCGACATCCGCCTGGTCTATGAGAGTGGCCAGCGCTACCACCTGGGCGAGGTGCACTTCGAGGGCGAGACGCCGTTCGACGACGAGCTGCTGGCGCGCATGGTGCCGTTCAAGGCCGGCGAAGCCTACGACTCCGACCTGATCGGCGAGCTGAACCGCGCGCTGGTCTCCAGCAACTACTTCGAGGACGTGCGGGTGGACGCGGTGCCCGAGCATGCCGAGGGGCATACCATCCCGGTGCAGGTACGCCTGCATACGCGCAAGCCGCGCACCCTGGCGGCCGGTGCCGGCTACTCCACCGACGTGGGGCCGCGCCTGCGCGGCACCTGGCGGCGGCATTGGCGCGGCGAGCAAGGCCATCGCCTGGGTTCCGACTTCGAGTTCTCCAGCCCGCGGCAGAGTATCAGCACCTGGTACGAGATCCCCCTCGATCCGCCGCTGACCGAGAGCCTGCGCTTCACCACCGGCTATCAGATGGAGGATCTGGTCGACACCGAGAGCGAGCGGCTGACCATCGGCGCCCAGTGGCAGCACCTGCCGGAGAACGAGTGGCAACGCATCGTCTCGCTGCGCTGGGAGCAGGAGCGCTACGAGACTGGCGAGGACGAGGGGCGCAGTACCCTGCTGCTGCCGGGGATCGGCTTAAGTCGCACGGTCAGCGACCACAAGATCGATCCCAGCAGAGGCTGGCGCCTGCAGGCGGACCTGACCGGTGCCAGTCGCAGTTTGTTGTCGGATACCGACCTGCTGCACCTCGATCTGCTGGCCAAGGGGTTGACCAGCTTCGCCGGGGGGCATCGCCTGCTGGGTCGCGTGCAGTTGGGCGGCATCGCTACCAACGACTTCGAAGCCATTCCCCCTTCGCTGCGTTTCTTCGCCGGTGGCGACCAGAGCGTGCGCGGCTACGACTACCAGACCCTGTCGCCGCGCGACAGCGAGGGCGAGCGCGTCGGTGGCCGCTACCTGGTGGTCGGCAGCCTGGAGTACCAGTACCCGCTGCGTGACCGCTGGCGCCTGGCCACCTTCGTCGATCACGGCAACGCCATCGACGGCCTCAGCGATCCGCTGATGACCGGCGTCGGCATCGGCGTGCGCTGGGTCTCGCCGGTCGGCCCGCTGCGCCTCGACCTGGCCCACGCCCTGGACGAGGACGAGGGCTCGGGCTTTCGCATCCACTTCTCCATGGGACCGGAGCTGTGATGGGCAGATTACTGCGCTGGTTCGGTATTGCCGGGCTGCTCCTGCTGCTGGCGCTGGCGGCCACCCTCAGCCTGCCGGCGACCGAAACCGGCAGCCGCTGGCTGCTCGGCCGCGTGCCGGGACTGGCGGTGGAGGACTTCCGCGGTCGACTGCTTGGCGACTGGAGCGCCGCTGCGCTGCGCTGGCAGTCCGGCGAGACGCGCATGGCGCTGGAGTCGCTCAGGGTGACCAACCGTCTCGGTTGTCTGCGCGAGCGCCTGTTGTGCCTGGATGAACTCGCCGCCGCCCGTCTGCAGATCGATCTGCCGCCATCGCCCGAGCAGGCGGTCAGCGAACCGCTGAGCCTGCCGGACATCCGCCTGCCTCTGGGGCTTGATATCGGTCGCCTGCAACTGGGCAGCCTGGAGGTCAATGGCGTCGAGCAGCTGCGCGACCTGGTGCTGGCCGCCCGCCTGGATCGCCAGGGGCTGCAGCTGACCGCTGTGGACCTGCAACGCCCGGATCTGCGCCTCACCATCAGCGAGCTGAGCCTGCAGCCCCATGGCGACTGGCCGCTGCACGCCCGCGCCATCCTGCAACTGCCGCCGGTGGACGAGCGCGCCTGGCAGCTGGATCTACAGCTGGATGGCCGCCTGCTGCAGCGGCTGGAGCTGGTCGCCCACAGCCAGGGCTATCTCGACGGCGAACTGCGTGGCTGGTTGCAGCCGCTGGCCGAAGGGCTGCCGCTGGAACTGCAACTGACGACCCGCGACTTCCAGGCGTTGGCCAGCCTGCCGCCGAGCCTGCGCTTCACCAGTCTCGGCCTGAACGCCAGCGGCACCTTGAGCGAGGGTTATGAGGTGAGCGGCACCGCCACCCTGGCCGGGATGGAGCAGCCGGTGGGCGTGGCGCTGCGCGGCAGAGTCGATGCCGGTGGAGCGCAAGTAGAGCAACTGCAGCTGCAGGACGCCGCCGGCGAAACCCTGCAGCTTGCCGGCAGACTCGACTGGCGTGCGGCCTTCGCCGCCGACCTGAACCTCAAGGGTGGCGCCTTCGCCTGGCAGCAGCTGTATCCGCTGCCCGACGTGGAGTTGCAACTGCAGCAGTTGCAGGCCGCGCTGAACTATGCCGACAGCCGCTACCAGGGCGACTTCGACATTCGTCTGCTCAGCCCGGCCGGGCCGCTGCGCCTGACCAGCCCGCTGCAGGGCGACAGCGGCCAACTGCAGCTGGCCGAACTGCGCCTGGAGGCCGGCAAGGGCCGGGCGGAGGGCGAGCTGTCGCTGGGCTTCGCCGAGGCGCTGAGCTGGCAGACCCACCTGCAGCTGGCCGATCTCGATCCGGCCTACTGGCTCAAGGAGCTGCCTGGGCGCATCGGCGGCGCGCTGGCCAGCAATGGCGAGCTGCGCGACGGCCGGCTGCAGCTGCAGGCCGACTGGGCGCTGGACGGCGAGCTGCGCCAGCAACCGCTGGCATTCAAGGGCCGGCTGCAGGGCGAGGGGGCGCACTGGCAGCTACCCGAACTGGCCCTGCGCCTGGGCGACAACCGCATCGACGGCCAGGGCGGCTGGAACGAGCGTCTGGACGGCCAGTTCAAGCTGGCGCTGGCGCGCCTCGACCAGCTGTGGCCCGACCTGCGCGGACAGGCCACCGGCGAACTCAAGCTCGCCGGCACCCCGGCGGCGCCGCAGGGCAGCCTCGCTGTGCAGGGCAAGGGGCTGGGCTATGCGGAGCAGCGTGTGAGCGAGCTGGCGCTCGACGCCCGTCTCGATGCCCGCCAGCGCGCCAGCGTGCAACTGGACGCCCGTGGCCTGCGCAGCGGCGACAGCGACTTCGGCCAGCTCACCCTCAAGGGCAGCGGCAGTCTGCAGCAGCACAGCGTCGAGCTGAACCTCGACGGCGAGCCGCTGCGCCTGACGCTGGCCCTGGGCGGCGGCCTCGACCGCAAGCAGGACTGGCGCGGCCGCCTGAACCGCGGTGCCGCCAGTGCCGCCGGTTTCGACTGGCAGCTGCAGCGCCCGGCCAGCCTGGAGCGCACCGCCGCCGGACGCATCACCTTGGGCGCCCATTGCTGGCAGTCGGAAGAAGCCAGCCTGTGCGCCGACAGCCAGCGCCTGCTGCCCGAGCCGCAACTGCGCCTGCGCCTGCGCGACTTCGATCTGGCGCGCCTGCGCCGCAGCCTGCCACGCGGCACGGCGCTGGTCGGTCGGGTGAATGGCGATGTGCGCCTCGACCTGCCGGCCAGCGGGCCCAACGGCGAGGTCCGCCTGGACGCCGGCAGCGGCCAGCTGCGCATCCGCGAGCGCGGCGAGTGGCTGGAGATTCCCTACCAGCGGTTGCTGTTCACCAGCCAACTGCGCCCGCAACAGATCGACAGCCAGCTGCGTCTGGCCGGTCCGACGCTGGGCGCGCTGGAGCTGGACGCGCGTATCGACCCGCGCCCGCAGGACAAGCCGCTGTCCGGCAGCTTCCGCTTCGACGGTCTGGACCTGGCCCTGGCGCGGCCCTTTGCCCGCCAGGTCGAGCGTATCGAGGGCCGCATCGACGGCAGTGGCCGGCTGTCCGGCAGCCTGCTGGCGCCGGTGGTCAACGGTCGCGTGCAGCTGCGCGACGGGCATCTCAGCGGCGGCGAACTGCCGCTCACCTTCGAGCAATTGCAGCTGGCCCTGAACATCAATGGCCAGCAGGCGCAGCTCGATGGCCGCTGGCGCAGCGGCGCGCAGGGGCAGGGCAGTCTGGCCGGCAGCATGAACTGGGCCGGTACGCCACTTATGGACCTGCAGATCCGCGGCAGCCGCCTGCCGGCCGTGATCGACCCCTACGGCACCCTCGAGGCCGACCCCGACCTGCAGCTCAGCCTGCGTGACAACCAGTTCACCCTCGGTGGGCAGGTGGCGGTGCCGCGCGGACAGATCACCGTGCGCGATCTGCCGCCAGAGACGGTCAGGGTTTCCGAGGATGCGCAGATCGTCGGCCAGCAGCCGGCCGCGGCGGCCGCCCCCGGGCTGAAGATCGACCTGCGTCTGGCCCTCGGTGAGGATCGCCTGCGCTTTTCCGGCTTCGGCCTGACTGCCGACATCAAGGGCAACCTGCGTATCCGCGACAACCTCGACAGCCGCGGCAGCCTCGACCTGGAGAACGGCCGCTACCGCGCCTATGGCCAGCGCCTGACCCTGCGCCGCGCGCGGCTGATCTTCGCCGGCCCCATCGATCAGCCGCTGCTGGACATCGAGGCGATCCGCAAGGTCGACGACGTCACCGCCGGCCTGCGCATCAGCGGCCGGGCCGATGCGCCGGTCAGCGAGGTGTTCTCCGAACCGGCGATGGGCCAGGAGCAGGCGCTGTCCTACCTGGTGCTCGGTCGTGCCCCCGGCAGCAGCGGCGACAGCGACATGCTCAGCCAGGCCGCGCTGGCCCTGGGCCTGGCCGGCGGCACGCCAGTGGGCGGCGCCATTGCCGAGCGTCTCGGGATCAAGGACTTCATGCTGGAAAGCGAAGGCTCCGGCGACTCCAGCAGCGTGGCGGCCAGCGGCTACCTCTCGGAGAGGCTCAGCCTGCGCTACGGCGTCGGCGTGTTCGAGCAGGGCAACGTCTTCGCCCTGCGCTATGACCTGACCAAGAAACTCTACCTGGAAGCGGCCAGCGGCCTGGCCAGCTCGCTGGACCTGTTCTACAAGCGGGATTACTAGAGCAAACCGTCATTCCCGCGCAGGTGGGAATCCACCAGGCCCGTAGCAGTTGGACTCCCGCCTGCGGGGAGCGACGTTCAGCGTTGCTCTAGGCTACCTGCCCCTGTTGCAGGTAGCGCTCCAGTTCGGCAAACGGCATGGCCTTGGCGTAGAGGTAGCCCTGGAAGGCGTCGCACTGGTTGCGGCTGAGGAAGGCCGCCTGTTCGGCGGTCTCCACGCCTTCGGCCACCACCATGAGGTCGAGGTGGTGGGCCATGGAGATGATGCCCTGGGTGATGGCGGCGTCGCGGCGGTCGCTGATCAGTTCGTGGACGAAGGAGCGGTCGACCTTCACCTTGTCGATGGGCAGGTCCTTCAGGTAGCTGAGACTGGAGTAGCCGGTGCCGAAGTCGTCCAGCGCCAGGCCGACGCCCAGGCCCTTGAGTTCGTGGAGCAGCTCGATCGCCCGCTCGGTATTCTTCAGCAGCACGCTTTCGGTGATCTCCAGCTCCAGCAGGTGCGCCGGCAGGCCGCTGTTGTCCAGGGCGCGGCGCACGGTGTCGACGAAGTTGCTGCGCAGGAAGTGCACGGCCGAGATGTTCACCGAAACCGCGCCGTGGGCCAGGCCCTTGTCGAGCAGTTGGCGATTGTGGCGACAGGCCGTATCCAGTACCCACTGGCTGATCTGGATGATCTGCCCGGTGTCCTCGGCGACCGGAATGAACTGCATGGGCGAGATCATGCCGCGCTCGGCATGCGGCCAGCGCAGCAGCGCTTCGCTGCCGATCACCCGTCCGCTGCGCGCATCGATCTGCGGCTGGTAGTGCAGCTCGAAGCTCATGGTCTCGATGGCTTTCTGCAGCTCGTTGCGCAGGGTCATGCGCTCGCTGACTTCCTGGTTGAGGTGCTCGGTGTACCACTGGTAGTTGTTGCGGCCGTGCTGCTTGGCCTGGTACATGGCCAGGTCGGCTTCCTGGATCAGCTTCATCGGCTGCTCGATGTCGCCGTCGCTGAGGGTGATGCCGATGCTGGCGGTGACGTGCAGTTCCAGTTCGTTGAAATGGTAGGGGCGGGCGATGCTGCGGATCAGCCGCTCGGCCACCAGCAGCACGTCCTCGCCATGGGCCAGGTCGGGCAGCAGCACGACGAACTCGTCGCCGCCGAGGCGGGCGAGGGTGTCGCCAGGGCGGATCTGCGCGCCCATGCGCTGGGCGACCTCCACCAGCACCTTGTCGCCGATCGCGTGGCCCAGGGTGTCGTTGATCGGCTTGAAGCCGTCGAGGTCGATCAGCATCACCGCCAGTTCCCGCGAATAGCGCCGGGCGATCTGGCAGCCCTGCAGCAGGCGGTCTTCCAGCAGCGATCGATTGGGCAGGCCGGTGAGCACGTCGTGGCTAGCGTTGTAGGCCAGTTCGGACTCGAAGCGCTTGCGCTCGGAAATGTCGTTCTGCACGCCGATGTAGTGGGTGACCACGCCGCGCTCGTCCGGCACCGGAGCGATGTACAGGTCGTTCCAGAAGGCGCTGCCATCCTTGCGGAAGTTGCGCAGCACCACATGGGCCTCGCGCTGTTCGGCCAGACAGCGACGGATTTCGGCGATGCCCGGCTGGTTGGTCTGGCTGCCCTGGAGGAAGCGGCAGTTGCGGCCGAGTACTTCTTCCTTGCGAAAGCCGGTGATGCGCTCGAAGGCCTGGTTGGCGTAGATGATCGGCTGATCCGCAATGCGTGCATCGACGATCAGCACGCCGTTGTAGCTGGCTTCCAGGCAGCGTTGCAGCAGGGTGGTGCGGGTGTTGCTGTGGTTCAGCCGTTCGTGCGCGCTGGCGCGCTCCAGGGCGTAGCGAATGCTGCGTCCGAGCAGGCGACCGTCGAACTGGCCCTTGACCAGATAGTCCGAGGCACCCAGGTCGAGGGCGCGGGCGTCGAGATCGCTGTCGTCCTGGCCGGTGAGGAGGATCAACGGATGCTGGATGCCGCGGGCGCTGGCATGGCGCACCAGCTCCAGGCCGGAGTCGGCGCCCAGCCGGTAGTCGATCAGGTACAGGTCGTGGGCATCGCTGTCGATGGCGTTGAGGCCGCGTTCGAAGCTGTCCACCCAGTCCAGCACGTAGTGCAGGTTGCCGGCCTCGCGCAGCAGATCGCGGATGATCAGGAAGTCGTCCTCGTCATCCTCGATCAGCAACAGGCGCAGTGGGTGCTCGGGCAGGCTCATGAACGGGGCGGCTCCGATGGTCATTCGATGGTTTCCAGGCAGTAGTCGCCGAGGCTGCGGACCACGTCCAGCAAGCCGTTGAAACTGGCCGGCTTGCTTATGAAGGAGTTTACCCCGTCCGCGTAGCTGCGGCGGATATCCTCCTCGTCGCAGGAGGTGCTGAGCATGACCACCGGGATGTCGCGCAGCCGCGGTTCGGCCTTGAGCGCGCGCAGGGCTTCCCGGCCATCCATGCGTGGCATGTTCAGATCGAGGAGGATCAGGCCCGGTCGCGGGTAGCGCTGCGAGTCGTCGTAGGGCGGGCGATGGTTCAGGTAGTCCAACAGCTCTTCGCCATCATGGACGAAGTCCACCCGGTTGGCTGGCCGGCTTTCGCTGAACGCCTCGCGGGTGAGCAGGCGGTCATCGGGGTCGTCCTCGGCAATCAGGATGGTGACTGGCAGGCAGCGCGACATGACTTCACTCCTTGTCTGACGCGGGAAAGGTGAGGCGAAACAGGGCACCCCCGCCCGGCTGGCTGCTGGCGCTCAAGCGGGCGAAGTGACGCTCGGCGATCTTCTTGACGATCGCCAGGCCGATGCCCGTGCCGGGGTACTCCTGACGACTGTGCAGGCGCTGGAACGGATTGAAGATGCGGTCGAGGTATTTCTCGTCGAACCCCACGCCGTTGTCGCTGACGCACAGGCTCCATTCGCCAGTCGGCTGATTTTCAGCATAGATGCGGATGTTTGGCAATTGACCCGGCTTATGGAACTTGATCGCGTTGCTCAGCAGGTTCTGCAGCAACTGGCGGATTTGCGACGGGTCGCCGTCGATGGTCGGCAGTGGCTCGCGCTCGATCTGCGCGCTGCTGCTCTCCACGGTGCCCTCCAGGTCTTGCAACACCTCGTCGAGCACCCGGTCCAGCTCGAGGCGGATGAACGGCTCACGACGCGTGGCAACCCGCGAGTAGGCCAGCAGGTCGCGGATCAGCGCCTGCATGCGGGTGGCGGCCGAACTCATGCGCGTCAGGTAGTCGCGGCCTTGCTCGTCGAGGGTGTCGGCACGGGTCTGCAGGCGCTCGGCAAAGGTCTGGATCTTGCGCAGCGGCTCCTGCAGGTCGTGGGAGGCGACGAAGGCGAACTCCTGCAGCTCGCGATTGCTGCGCTCCAGCTCGGCGAGGATGTTCCGGTGTTCGATGGCAATGGCTGCCAGTTGGCTGGCGGTCGCCACCAGCTCCTCCAGTGTGTTATCCACCCGCAGCGGGCCGCGCTGGTAGATGGCGAAGGTGCCGAGCAGGCTGCCGTCGCCAGCCAGCAGGGGAGTGGACCAGCAGGCGTGCAGCCCTTCTTCGGCGGCCAGTTGGTGCATGCCCTGCCAGCGCGGATCGTTGGCAATGTCGGCGACCAGCACCGGTTGGCGCAGGAAGGCGGCACTGCCGCAGGCACCCATGCCCTCGCCGATGCGCAGGCCCTCCACGGCCTGGTTGTAACGCTCGCCCAGTCTGGGCGCGGCACCGATGGTCAGGCGCTGACGGCTGTCGTCGACCAGCAGCACCGAGCAGATCACCTGGGGGTTGCGTTGCTCAATGAGCAGGCAGAGTTCGCGCAGGATCTGCTCCAGAGGCTGCATGGTCGAGATCATCCCCATGATCCGCCGCTGTGCGGCGTCGTACTGCTGCTGCTCCTGCAGGCGCTGCGCCTGTTGCTGGGCGCGCCAGGCCAGGCGCAGACCGACCATCAGGAAAAAGCTCAGTGCCAGGCCGCAGAGCAAGACGAGCAGCGCCAGGTACTGGCCCGAGGCGTAGATGTGGTGACGGTCGAGGTGGGTGCGCAGGGTCCAGGCGGACGTTTGCGGCAGGCCTAGCGGCTGCAAGCCAATCGGGATGATGTCGCCTGGCGAGTCATTGTCGAGCGAGGTGTACAGCAACAGATCGCCCTCGTGGACATCGAAGACGAACTCGCCGAGGTGGTCGCCCAGAACACGGTGCAGTGTGTCATTCACGGCCAGGCTGGCGACCAGCAGCCAGCCTTCGGCGCCCGGCAGGCTGAGAGGCACGGCGATCAGCGCTTGAGGCGGATTGCCGGAACGCGCCAGCGCGGGGCTCAGCCGGGTGGTGCGCCCGCTGCGCACGTCGTGCAGCCAGGCCCGGCGCTGTGGGTCGGCGAGAAACTCCTCGAGCCAGAGGCGGGCAGCGGGCAGGCGCAGCTCGTTGCGGCGCACCTCCAGGTTCGCGTCGACGATGGCAATCAGGCCTAGATCGGGCAGGTCACGCAGGTAACTGCCGGCCTCCAGCTGCCAGAACGAGTTGGAAGGCAGGCTGCCGATGTTCTCCCAGCGTTCGGCCATGCGCCGGATCAACGCCAGGCGGGCAGCGAGCGTGTCCTCGGCGGAGTCCTTGATGCGATTGAGCAGCAGCTGGCTCTGCTCGGAGATGAGAGTGATGTTCTGCAGGTTTAGCAGATACCAGCCGAGCGTCGACAGCAGCACACCGAGCGCGCCCGCCAGCAGAGTGCGGCGGTCGCAGGGCGGCAGTTTCGGCCCGCCGCTCTGGCGCTGGAGCAGCCATGCCCCCAGGCCGGGCAGCAACAGCAGGCTGAGGATCGCCAGCAGGCTGCCGTCGGACAGCAACTGTTGCCGGCCGAGCCCTGACGTCGGCAAGTGAGTCGAAGGTTGCACCAGAAGATCGAACAGGCTGACGACGGCAACCGCCACGAGGGTGAACGCCAAGGTATACAGGTAGGCTTGGAAGATCAGGTGACGATTTTTCATCGGCAGCAATGCTGTCCCGCGTTGTAGTTATCGCGAGCGATCATGTCTGCTTCGATGATGGGTGACAACCGGCGTTTGCGGTCCTGCGCAGGCAGGAATGGGGCGAGTGTCAGCCTGTGGGGGGCGCTGCAGTCGGGCGCAGCGGCGGGAAGTCGTCGGGGGTGATGGTCTCGCGCTCCAGTAGCAGTCGGGCGCCTTCGTCCAGATCGGCGCGGCGTTGCTGGAGAATTTCTCCGGCGCGGCGGTAGGCCTTGTCGATCAGCTGGCGCACGGCCAGGTCGATTTCCCGCGCGGTCTGCTCGGAATAGTCCTTCTCGCGCATGGCGATCACGTTGTCGCCGAGAAAACTGTTGCCCTGGCGCTCCAGCACCGCCTGGCCGAGGTCGGCGCTCATGCCGAAGCGGGTGACGATCTGTCGGGCAATGTCGGTGACCTTGGCGAGATCGTCGGCGGCGCCGGTGGATATCTCGCCGAACAGCAGCTGCTCGGCAGCACGGCCGGCGAGCAGCACCACCATGCGGTTTTTCAGCTCGCTGAAGGTGATCAGGAAGCGGTCGTCGGTCGGCCTCTGCAGGGTGTAGCCGAGCGCACCGATGGAGCGGGGGATGATCGATACCTTGTGCACCGGGTCCATGCCCGGGAGGCTGCTGGCGACCAGCGCGTGGCCCATCTCGTGGTAGGCCACCACCTCGCGCTCGTGGGGCTGCAGCAGGCGACCGCGGCGTTCGGCGCCGGCGACGATGCGCTCGACGGCGCGGGTGAAGTCGTCCATGGCCACCTTGTCGGCGCTGCGACGGGTGGCGAGGATGGCCGCCTCGTTGACCAGGTTGGCCAGGTCGGCGCCGGTGAAGCCGGGGGTGATGCCGGCGACCTGGTCGAGGTCGACGTCGGCGGCGGTCTGCACGCGCTTGATGTGTACCTTGAGGATGGCCACCCGTCCCTTGCGGTCCGGACGGTCGACCACGATCTGGCGGTCGAAGCGGCCGGCGCGCAGCAGCGCCGGGTCGAGGATTTCCGGGCGGTTGGTGGCGGCCAGCAGCACCACGCCTTCGCGCGGGTCGAAGCCGTCCAGTTCGGCGAGCAGTTGGTTGAGGGTCTGCTCCTTCTCGTCGTTGCCGCCGAAGGCGCCCACGCCACGCATCTTGCCCAGCGCATCCAGCTCGTCGATGAAGATGATGCAGGGCGCCGCCTGACGCGCCTGCTCGAACAGGTCGCGGACCCGCGCGGCGCCGACGCCGACGAACATCTCGACGAATTCCGAACCGGAAATGGAGAAAAATGGCACGCCGGCCTCGCCGGCCACCGCTTTGGCCACCAAGGTCTTGCCGGTGCCGGGCGGGCCGACCAGCAGGATGCCCTTGGGAATCCGTGCGCCGAGGCGGCTGTACTTGGGCTGGTCTTTGAGGAAGGAGACGATTTCCTCCAGCTCGGCCTTGGCCTCGTCGATGCCGGCGACATCGTCGAAGGTCACCCCGGTGTCGCGCTCCACGTACACCTTGGCCTTGGACTTGCCGACGCTGACCAGGCCGCCGAGGCCCTGCTTGTCGGTCAGACGGCGGAACAGGAAGCTCCAGAAGGCGAAGATCAGCACCAGCGGCAGCAGCCAGGACAGCAGGTTGGAGAGGGCGGTGTTTTCCCTGACCGCGCTGAACTTGGCGCCCGCAGCGGACAGCTCCTCGGCCAGCGCCGGATCGACGCGATTGGTGACGAAGCTGCTGCGGTTGTTGATCGGTTCCAGCAGTTTGCCGCTGATCTGCTGGTTGTTGATGCTCAGCTCGCTCAGCTTGCCCTCGTTGAGCAGCTTGAGAAATTCGCTGTAGGCGATCGGTTCGACCGCCTGGCGCTCGGCCCACCAGCCCTGAAACATCAGTAGCAGGCTGAAGGCCAGCAGGAAGTACCAGGCGTTCCACTGAAACTTCTTGTCCATGCTCTACCTCGGTTCGCACGTTACCCGCCTGTGCAGGATAGACCCAGCACACCGGGGAGGGCGTGAGGTGACGCCCGCCATCCTCAGGCCAAGCGGCAGAGCCTGCCTGCGTATTACGCTATTTAACATAATGAAATTGGTATTGGGCGCCGATGCATTTTCGCTCCGTGCATAACCCGGTAATCAGCAGGCAGGGGGAGGGGCGCGCTCAAGGTGGATGGCGAGTGGAGGGGCAAGCAACGCGGGCGTCAGGGCTTGAGCAGTCGCCGTACTGCGCCGAGCGGTCGCGTATTCAGCACGTCCCTGGCTTCCAGCCAACCGCGTCGCGCCTGACCGATCCCGAAGCGCAGCCCGGCGAATTCCAGGGTGCTGTGGGCATCCGAACTGATCGCGATGGGCACACCCTGGTCGCGCGCCTCGCGGCAGTGCAGGTCGTCGAGGTCGAGCCGCTCCGGCTGGGCGTTCAGCTCCAGAGCGCAGCCGCGCTCGCGCGCGGCGGCGATCAGCGCGGAGAAGTCGCAGTTGATCGGTGGTCGCTCGCCGAGCAGGCGGCCGCTGGGGTGGGCGAGGATGCTGAAGTGCGGGTGCTCCAGGGCGCGCAGCAGGCGGCGGGTTTGTTGCTCCTTGGTGAGCGTGAAGGCGCTGTGCACGGCGCCGACCACCAGATCGAGGCGAGCGAGGATGCTGTCCGGCAGGTCGAGGCTGCCGTCCTCGAGAATGTCCACCTCGATGCCCTTGAGCAGGGTGATGCCGGACAGGCGTTCGTTGAGGGCGTCGATCTCGTCGATCTGCCGGGCCAGGCCGTCGGCGTCCAGGCCATGAGTGATAGCCAGGTGGCGGGAGTGGTCGGTGATCGCCAGGTACTCCAGCCCCGCGGCCTGGGCGGCGAGGGCCATTTCCTCAAGGCTGTTGCGCCCGTCACTGGCGCGGGTATGCGCGTGCAGGTCGCCGCGCAGGTCACCGAGTTCAACCAGATGGGGCAGGCTGCCGGCCTGCGCGGCCTCGATCTCGCCACGCGCCTCGCGCAGTTCCGGGGCGATCCACGGCAGACCGAGGGCCTGGTAGATCGACGCCTCGCTGTCGCCGGCGATGCGCTGCTTGCCGCGGTACAGGCCGTATTCGCTGATCTTCAGGCCGCGCTCCTGGGCCATGCGGCGCAGGGCGATGTTGTGCGCCTTGCTGCCGGTCAGGTAGAGCAGCCCGGCGCCCCAGGACTGCGGCGACAGCAGGCGCAGGTCGACCTGCAGGCCCGAGTGCAGGCGCACACTGGCGCGGGTGGTACCGGCGGCCAGCACGCTGGCGACCTGCGCATCGCCGGTGAGGCGCTGGATCACCGGGCTGCCTCTGCGCGCGCTGACCAGGATGTCCAGGTCGCCCACGGTATCGCGGCAGCGGCGCAGGCTGCCGGCGGTGGCCACCTCGATCACTCCCGGCACTTCGCGCAGATCGGTGAGCAGGCGCTCGGCTATCGGCGCCACGCGGGCCAGCAGCCAGCGCTGCGGGGTATGCAGCAGCAGCTCGACCGACTGCAGGAGTTTTTCTTCGCTGCCCTCGCCGAACCCGTGCAGCTGGCGAATCTGTCCGCTGCGGGCGGCCCGATGCAGCTCGGCCGGGGTCTGGATGCCCAGTTCGTGCCACAGGCGGCCGACCCGCCGCGGGCCGAGGCCGGATACCTTGAGCAGTTCGCGCAAGCCGGTCGGGACCTCACCACGCAGTCGCTGGAGTAGGGCACAGCTGCCGGTGCTGGCGATTTCGCCGATCTTGCCCGCCAGGTCCTCGCCGATGCCCGGCAGTTTGGGCAGTGCCTTACCGCTGGCCAGCAGGCTGGCGATGTCCGGGGCGAAGGCCTGCAGGGTGCGAGCGGCGTTGCGGTAGGCGCGGATGCGAAAGGGGTTGGCCGCCTCCAGTTCGAGAATGTCGGCGATTTCCTCGAGCACCGCGGCGATCTCGGCATTGCTGACCGTCACGGCCCGCCACTCCGTGGCCAGGCCAGGGCAAAGGAGCCGTCGTGCTGGATGTGGATGCCGCAGCCGAAGTTGGCACACTCGCGGGCCAGGGTGTCGTAAAGCCAGCGCTGGTCGACGCCTTCGGCGTGGTTGATGCGCAGGCGCTGGAGGATGGTCGGCACCATCTCCAGCGCCTGCAGGCGACCGTCGTCGTGCAGGCGCACGAAGTACAGCAGACCCAGGTCGCCGCGAAAGGCGGCGTGGCTCTCGATGCCCTCGTAGTCGTTGAGGCGGTCGCCGCAGCCATAGAGGATCAGCCGGTCGCGATGTACCTCGAGTCCCTTGATGTGGTGCGAGGAGTGGCCGTGGACCAGGTCGACGCCGGCCTGCTCGATCAGGCCGTGGGCGAAGGCGCGCTGTTCGTCGGGAATCGCGAAGCCCCAGTTGTCGCCCCAGTGCAGCGATACCACCACACGGTCGCCGCTCTGTCGGGCGGCGCGCACCAGGCTGGCGACATGGGCCAGGCTGCGCGGCGACAGGTCGTCCAGCCTGGCCACGCCGGCCTGGTGCGGCCCGGCCGCCCACCAGGCCGGAATGCCGCTGTCCGGCAGGCCGAAGGCGAACACCAGCAGTCGCCTGCCACCGGGCAGGGCCAGCACGGCCGGGGCTTCGGCCTGGGTGCGGTCGAGGCCGGCGCCAGCGCTGGGCATGCCATGGGCGGTGAGGGTGTCCAGTGTGTCGCGCAGGCCGGTTTCGCCCCAGTCGAGCACGTGGTTGTTGGCCAGCACGCAGCAGTTGATCCCGGCGGCGCGCAGTAGCGGGAAGTTTTCCGGAGTCATGCGGTAGTTGATGCCCTTGGGCTCCGGGCGGCCATGGCGGGTCACCGCGGTTTCCAGGTTGATCAGGCGCACCTGGGGCTGACGGCGCTGCAGCTCGGCCAGCGCATCGCCCCACACGTAGGCGAAGTCCACCGGATGCTCGATGGGCCCGCAGCGTTGCTCGGCCAGCGTCACGTAGTCGCGGGCGTCGTGCACGTAGTCTTCGTACAGCCGTGGGTCGCCTGGGTGCGGAAGTATCTGGTCGATGCCGCGGGCCGGCATGACATCTCCGAGGAGAAACAGACTGAGCGGGGGATGCACGCTGGCCATGGGAGCCTACCTTGCGGCGGTCGATCCACCGCCGGGACGATCAGAGTGGTTGTCTCCCTGGATTAATGTTCGGTCTGCCCGTTGCCGGCAGGTCCGTCCTGCTGTGGATGAGCATAGCTCTGCCGCAGCGCGCCATTGATCGTATCCGCTGGCTGCTCGTCGGCGCTGCCGGCCGGCTGGTCGGCGAGCAGCTCCATGGCCTGGTCGGGTCAGCCCACGGGCGGCGCAGAGCAGGGGTAGGGCGATACTCCACTTCGCGCTCATCGCTGCACGCAAGCGTATGCAGTCCGTGTGAGTTAGGCGCAGAAAGACAGGGCAGGTATCGCCGGAGGCGGAACCCTGCCCGGAGCCGGGCAGGGTTTGGCGGGGTCAGCTGGACTTGATATCGATGGTTTTTTCGGCCTGTTTCGCCTCGGGCTTCTTGGGCAGGGTCAGGGTCAGAACACCCTTACTGAAGTGCGCCTCGATCTTCTCGGGGTCCACACCATCGGGCAGGCCGAAGGTGCGCTGGAAGGAACCGTAGTGCCGCTCGGAGAGGTGGTAGTCCTTCTTCTTTTCCTCGCGCTCATCGGTCTTTTCCCCCTTGATGGTCAGCGCGCCGTTGCTCAGCTTGATCTGGATGTTCTTCTCGTCCATGCCCGGCAGTTCGGCGGTGATCTCGAAGGCATCATCCTTCTCGATGATGTCGACGGCCGGCATGCCGGCGAAGCTCAGCTCGCGCCGCCAGAACGGCTCGATATCGAAGCTGCTGCGGGAAAAGGGCAGGTGCCAGCCGCGGTCGAAATCCTCGAACAGCCGGTCGACCTGGCGGCGCAGGCTCTCCAGCGGGCGCAGGGCGGTTGGCGTTGGGCTGGCGGCTTTGGTCGATTTGTCTTCGGTTTCCACAGGGATCTTCTTGTCGGTCTGGTTCATCGCGGACTCCTCCAAAATGGCCTGACGTGGCCTTACGTGGCCGGGTGGGAATTGCCCCCCCAATTTCGAACGGCGCGGGGGCGTGCGCCTTGACTTTCATCTAGCTGCATATGAGCTACTCGTCTGCCAGCGCCGCCGCGCACAACCCGCACAGCTGCTGCAGCCGCTGCACATCCTTGAGCAGTACCTCTCGACCGCGGATCTCCACCAGGCCCCTGTCGCGATAGCGGGTGAACAGGCGGCTGACGGTTTCACTGGTCAGGCCCAGGTAGTTGGCGATCTCGCAGCGGCTCATCGGCAGGATGAAGTTCTGCGCGGAATAGCCGCGCAG
Source organism: Pseudomonas linyingensis (assembly GCF_900109175.1). Classification (GTDB taxonomy): domain Bacteria; phylum Pseudomonadota; class Gammaproteobacteria; order Pseudomonadales; family Pseudomonadaceae; genus Geopseudomonas; species Geopseudomonas linyingensis. The sequence goes on from NZ_FNZE01000009.1 coordinate 152,939, forward strand.
GAGAAAGCGCTGCGACAGTTCGAGCAGAAAGGCGGCCAGGCGCTCTGCGGCGGGTTTGCGGGTCAGGCGCAGCTGTTGGTGATCGGCATGGATGGCTGCGCTCATCACCCACAGCAGCTCGGCGCGCAAGTGTGGAATGCTGCCGGCCAACTCTTCCAGGCGGGCCAGCGGGATGCTGCAGACCATGCTGGTTTCCAGCGCCACGGCAAATCCCGGGTGGCTGGAGGCGCCCATACCGTCGAGGCCGAGAATCTCGCCGGGCAGGTGAAAACCGGTGATCTGTTCTTCACCTTCGCGGCTCAGCAGGTAGGTCTTGAGTGCGCCACTGCGCACCGCATGGAAGTAGTGGAGCGGGGTGCCGGCATCGAACAGCGGTTCGCCCTTCTGCAGGGGACGGCTGCGCAGGATGATGCCGTCCAGTTGCTGCAGTTCACTGCCTTGCAGGTTGGCCGGAAAACAATGCGGGCGAATCGAGCAGTCGCGGCAGTTGATGCGCTCTCGCGAGCACCGACCGGAAGGCGACAGCGCGTTGTTTTCGGGTATCAAAACAAGCTCTCCCGGATGCCAGATGGGTGGTGAGCAATTTCCAGTCTAGGTCATCGGCGAAAAACGGCCGCTCCTGACCATGATCAAGTTCGCCGCCGGTCTGGTGGTCTAGCTTGATAAGGATTGCATGGCGGGAGAGGCGGCGATGCGTGTGGTTCCGAGTATTTGCACGTTCTGCGGGGTTGGCTGCGGCATCGGTCTGCGGGTAGAGGGGGCCCGGGTGGTCGGTGTCGAGCCGCAGCCCGGTCATCCGGTCAGCCAGGGTCAGCTGTGCAGCAAGGGTTGGTCGACCAGCTTCGCCATCGACACGGCCGGCCGTTTGACCCGTCCGCTGATCCGCGAGGCGGCAGGCTTGCGCCCGGCCAGCTGGGACGAGGCGCTGCAGCGGGTGGCCGGCGCCTTTCGCGAGGCGCTGGCCGAGGGGGGGCCGGGCGCGGTGGGGGTGATCAGCTGCGCGCGGGCGACCAACGAGGACAACTACGCGGCACAGAAATTCGCCCGGGCCGTGCTGGGCAGCAACAACGTCGACCACTGTGCGCGCATCTGCCACAGCCCCTCGGTGGCGGGGCTGACCCTGACCCTCGGCTCGGGGGCGATGACCGGCAGCATCGCCGATATCGACAGCGCCGACCTGATCCTGCTGATCGGCGCCGATGCCAGCGAGAACCACGCGATGATCGGCGCGCGCATCCTCCGTGCCCAGGCGCGCGGTGCGCGGCTGGTGGTGGTCGATCCGCGCCGCACGCGGCTCGCCCGCCTGGCCGAGCAGCACATCCAGCTCAAGCTGGGCAGCAACATCGCCCTGCTCAACGGTCTGCTGCAGATCATCTTCGCCAACGGCTGGGAAAACCGGGCATTCCTCGACGCGCGCTGCGAGAACGTCGAGGTCCTGCGCCAGCATGTCGCCGGCCTGACCCCTGAACTGACCAGCGCGCAGACCGGCGTGCCGGTGGCCGAGTTGGAGCGGCTGGCGTATACGGTCAGTCACGCCAAGGCCGCCTTCATCGCCTACGGCATGGGCATCACCCAGTTCCAGAGCGGCACCAACAACGTGGTGGCGGTCTCCAACCTGGCCCTGGTGTGCGGCCAGGTCGGCCGTCCCGGCGCCGGCATCAACCCGCTGCGCGGGCAGAACAACGTGCAGGGCGCCTGCGACATGGGCTGTCTGCCCAACGTCTATCCCGGCTATCAGCCGGCCGACAGCAGCGAGGTGCAGGCCAAGTTCGCCCAGGCCTGGGGCGTGCCGATGCCGCAGGCGCCCGGGCTGACTTCGCTGGGCATGACCACGGCGGCGCTGGCCGGCGACTTCAAGGCGCTGATGATCATGGGCGAGGAGCCGGTGCTTACCGACCCGGACCAGCACCACGTCGAGCACGCCCTGCGCGCGCTGGACTTTCTGGTGGTGGTCGAGCTGACGATGACCGAGACGGCCAAGCTGGCCGACGTGGTGCTGCCGGCGGCGTCCTTTGCCGAGAAGGACGGCACCTTCACCAACTGCGAGCGCCGGGTGCAGCGCATCCGCCGCGCGGTCAACCCGCCGGGAGAGGCCTGGACCGACTGGCAGATCCTCGGTGCACTGGCGGCGCGCATGGGCTATCTGGGGATGATCTGGGCGGATGCCGAGGCTATCTTCGACGAAATGGCCGCGCTGACGCCGCTCTTCTCGGCCATGAGCTACCCGGCGCTGGATGCCCACCACGGCCTGCACTGGCCGTGCGATGCGGCCCATCCGCAGGGCTCGCCGCGGCTGCATGCACAGAGCTTCCCACGTGGCCGCGGTCGTCTGCTGCCGGTGTCGCAGGTCGACCCGGACGAGTGTCCGGATGCCGACTATCCGTTCTTCTTCACCACCCAGCGCCTGCACTTCCATTACGGCGGCGGCTCGATGACCCGCAAGTCGCCGCTGCTGGAGCGGGAAACCCCGGCGGGCCTGCTGTTCATCCATCCTCAGGATGCCGCCGACCTGCATCTGCACGACGGCCAGGGCGTGCGCCTGCGCTCGCGGCGCGGCAGCCTGGAAACCTGCGCCCAGATCACCGACGACATGCCCCCCGGCACCCTGTCCATGCCTTACCACTTCCGCGAGGCGCCCTGCAACATCCTGACCAACAGCGCCCAGGACCCGCAGAGCAAGATGCCGGAGCTGAAGGCCTGCGCCGTGGCCATCGAGCCGCTGCCGCCGGGCGTGGCGCCGCGCTCAGCGGATGAACTGAACAAGGAGGCTGGCTATGGTTCCTTCTGAGTCGCGCCACTTCGACCTGACCTGTTGCGAGCTGGACAGCGTCGAGCGTCTGCGCGCCCACCTCGCCGGCGGCCGCACGCTGTACGAAGTGCGCGAGGACGGCCAGGGCGGGCGTCACTGGCAGGCGCTGACGGCCGACGATCCCACCCCATTCGTGGCGCAGACCGAGCCGCCGCCGTTTGCCGCCAAGGCGTTCTTCTTTGCCGAGCGCGAGGCGGTATTCCGCTTCGACGGCGAGCGTTTCGTCGCCATCGAACCCACGGCGCCTGCGCAGGTGCTGTTCGGTCTGCATGCCTGCGACCTGGCGGCCGTCGCCTATCAGGACCAGTTCTTCGCCGCGGATGCGCACTATCAGGCTCGCCGTGCGGCGGCGCTGCTGGTCGGGCTCGACTGCCGACACAGCTGCAGCCAGGGTTTCTGCACGCTGGTGGATAGCGGCCCGGAGGTACGCGCCGGTACTGCCGACCTGATCCTGCTGCCCACCGAGGCCGGCTGGCTGCTGCTGATTGCCTCGGTGGCCGGCGCCGCGGCGGTCGCCGACCTTGCCCTGCCGGCCGCCAGCCGGGACTGGCCGGCACAGCGGGTGGCCCATCGTCAGCAGGTGGCCAGCGAGCAGGGCGACGGGCAGTGGCTGCAGGACGGTATCGCCGCGATCAATGCCGCCAAGGTCAGCGCGGCGACCTGGGAGAGTCTTGGCCTGCGCTGCCTGGTCTGTTCCGGCTGCACCACGGTATGCCCGACCTGCTCCTGCTTCGCGCCGCTGGAGCGCAAGCTGCCTGACGGCAGCATCGAGCAGGAGCGGGTATGGGATTCGTGCCTGTACGAGGGCTTCCAGAAGGAAGCCAGCGGCCACAACCCCAGCGCCTTGGCGGGGCAGCGCGTGCAGCGTTTCTGGCAACACAAGTTCGGCGAGGGCTTTCGCCAGACCTTCGGCCGCTATGGCTGCGTCGGCTGCGGGCGCTGCGATCACGTCTGTCCTGGTGGCATCGGTGTGCATGCTGTCATGCGCAAGGTAGGCAAGCCATGCTCGAACTGACGCCGCGGGCGCTGCGCCTGCTGGACTTCTACGCCGACGGCCAGGATAGCCGGCACTTTCGCCTGCGCATCGACGCGCCACAGCCCGGGGATCTGGCGGTGATTCCCGGGCAGTTCTTCATGCTCGGCGTGCCCGGCTTTGGCGAGGCGCCGTTCACCTATGTCAGCCCGCCGGACGAGGGTGGCGAGTTCAGTGCGCTGATCCGCAGCAGCGGCCGCTTGACCGCTCGCCTGTTCGAACTGGAGTCGGGAGCTTCGCTCGGTTATCGCGGCCCGTTCGGCAAGGGTTGGCCGCTGCTGCTCGGAGCGCGGCGGGTGCTGGTGGTCGCCGGCGGTTGCGGCCTGGCGCCGTTGGCCGGCTGGATCGAGGAGGCCCTGCACCATGCGGCGCCGCTGCAGTTACGGGTGCTGTACGGCGCGCGCAGTGCCCCTGCCCAGGTGCTCGGCCGCGAGCGGGAGCGCTGGCGGCAGGTCCTGCCGCTGATCGAAACCCTCGAGCACGGCGGGCCCGAGGCGTTGCGTGGCTCGCCACTAGCGCAGCTGGATCGCCTTTTCGCCGAAGAGCAGCCGCAGGTAGTACTGTGCTGCGGCCCGGAGGCCTTCATGCTGGCCATCGCCAAGACCTGCGTGCGGCGCGGTGTGGCGGCGGACAACGTCTGGCTGTCGGTGGAGCGCCGCATGCACTGCGCGGTGGGCCTGTGCGGGCATTGCTACATCGCCGACAGCTATGCCTGCGTCGACGGGCCGACCTATCGCTATGATCACTATCTGCAGCTGCTCGCGCACGGCAATACCGGCCACGCTGGCGGCGAGTTGGGGGTGGGGCCCTGTTGAGATGCCAGCCCGTCTCGCTGGACTGCGGGCCCGGGCTGGTGTTCGGAGGGGTGGATTTGCAGGCAGCCTTTGCCTGCCTCAGCTCTTATCTGCCGTAGTCGCCGAAGTCGGGCGTGGTGATCGGCAGGCTCGGGGTGGTCACGCTGTTGAATGCCTCCAGAGCCTCGCGCCAGTCTTCGGGAGCTGTCTGGGCTTTGGCGCCATACATGCTCAGGCGGTGGAGAATGTCCGACATGGCGACCATGCCATGCAGCTCGCCGTCGGCGCCGATCACCGGCAGACGCCGGACCTTCTTGTCCGCCATCATGTGCAGTGCCTCGTGCACATCGGTGTCGTCATGGCAGGTGTACAGGTCGTGCTGGCCGGTCAGCTCGCCGGCCTTCAGCTCCCACAGTGGCTTGTGCCGCTGCGCCGCTGCCAAGGCGATGTCGCGGTCGGTGACGATGCCGACCGCATGATTGCTCTGGTCGACCACGGCGATGGCGCCGCAATCGTGCTGCGCCATCATTTCTGCCGCCTGCTCCAGACTGTCGCCGGCATGGCAGCATTGCGCCGGCGCATGCATCACTTCACTGACGTTCATGATCCTGCTCCTCGCTAAGCGGGCGCGCAGTCGTTCCCGGGGCGCTGACCGCATGGACCGAGAACTCATCCTCCGGATGAGCATGGATACATCGACCATTAAACGCGCGTGGTGGGGGTTCGGCAACGACCGTCGGACGCCTCGCCTAGACTGTTGGAGACGCTCTCAATTTCATCAGGAGGCCGCGATCATGGGCGAAGCACAACCGCCGCTCCAGCGCAGCATCAGCGTAGATATGGAGGATGCCCTGCTGCAGGGCGAACTGACGCTGCCGGAGGGTGCCGAGGGACTGGTGCTGTTCGCCCACGGCAGCGGCAGCAGCCGTTTCAGTCCGCGCAACCAGATGGTGGCGCGCTATTTCAACGACCTCGGGCTGGCGACCCTGTTGTTTGATCTGCTCACCGAGGACGAGCAGGACGTCGACGAGGTGACCCGCGAGTTCCGTTTCGACATCCCGCTGCTGGCGACCCGCCTGGCCGGGGTGGTCGACTGGCTGCAGCAGGACGAGCAGCTGCAGGAGCTGGCGATCGGCCTGTTCGGCGCCAGCACGGGCGCGGCGGCGGCGCTGATCTGCGCGGCGCAGCGCCACCAGGCGATTGCCGCAGTGGTGTCCCGCGGCGGGCGTACCGATCTGGCCGGCGAGGCGCTGGGGCAGGTGCGGGCGCCGACCTTGCTGATCGTCGGCGGCGAGGATGATCAGGTGCTGGCCCTCAATCGCGACAGTGCGCGGCGCCTGGCGGGCATCCAGCGCCTGGAAGTGCTGGCGGGCGCGACCCACCTGTTCGAGGAGCCAGGCAAGCTGCTGATGGTGGCGGAGCTGGCAGGGGAGTGGTTCCTGCGCTATCTGCGCCGGATCTGAGCATTCGGGGGTTATCTACCGATTGGGCAGGATCGCCGTTGTGCCAGCGCCGATGACTGCGGACGCGCAAGGCGGGGCAGATCGAAGTCTTGCGCGGCAGACATTCCCTGGCGGTGCAAGCCGCTCAGTCTTCGTCGACGACCGGGTTGCTCAGGGTGCCGATTCCCTCGATTGACACCTCGACCAGGTCGCCGGCCCTCAGGTATGCCTTGGGTTCTCTCGCGAAGCCGACACCGGCCGGGGTACCGCTGACGATCACGTCGCCCGCCTGCAGGGTCATCGCCTCGCTCAGCGTGGCAATCAGGGTCGCGACATCGAACAGCATGTCGCAGGTGTTGGCCGACTGCACCACCCTGCCGTTCACCCGGGTCTCGAGGTGGAGACCCTTGCCACCGGCCGGCAGTTCGTCCGCGGTGACCAGCTCCGGACCGAATGCGCCGGTGTTGTCGAAGTTCTTGCCCACCGTCCATTGCGGCGACTTGAACTGGTAGTCGCGCACCGAGGCTTCGTTGAACAGCGTGTAACCCGCCACGTGCTGCAGCGCCTCCTCCTTGCGGATATGCCGTCCGCCGCTCTTCAGCACCACCGCCATCTCGCCCTCGTAATCAAGAGAGTCGGAGAGGCGCGGACGCACCAGCGGTTGATTGTGCGCAGTCAGGCAGGAGGCGAAACGCGCGAAAAAGGTGGGGTAGTCGGGTTGGACAAACGCCGCCTCCCGTGTGTGATCGGCATAGTTGAGGCCGACGCAGATGATCTTGGGCGGCTGTCGCATCAGGGGCAGCCAGGCATCCGCCGCCACCTGCACCAGCGGCCCTTGCGCTTCCCTGGCGTGGTGCAGCAGATCGACGCCTCGCGCCAGCAGCGACTCCAGGGATTCGCTGCCGAGGACCTGCACCCCTTCGGCGCGGCGCACGCCGAGAACGGGCTCTCCCTGGTGGAGAAAATGGACATAGCGCATGGGAGAGATCTCTTGTCGTTACAAGTCGCGCAGCGATGCATCCCGGCCCGTGATGGACGGGCCGGGATGCAGTGGTCAGCCGCGGTGTAGCACGTACTGGCCAGGGGCGGGTTCCAGCGGCATGTAGTCGCTCGATCCGAGGCTGATGGTAGCCTGGCCGCGCTTGCCGGCACGCTTGCCCAGCCAGTCGATCCAGTCGCCCCACCAGCTGCCCGGCTGCTCGACGGCACCTTCCAGCCATTGCTCCGGATCGCCCGGCAGCGCCTCGTTGGTCCAGTAGCTGCGCCTGTTCTTCGAGGCCGGATTGATGACCCCGGCGATGTGCCCGGAAGCGCCGAGGACGAAGCGGGTCGGCCCTTTGAGCAGGCGGCCGCTGGTGAAGGCGCTGCGCCAGGGCACGATGTGGTCCTCGCGGGCACCGACCAGGTAGGTCGGCATGTCCAGTTTGGACAGGTCGAGGGTTTCGCCGCAGACCTGGAGCTTGCCGGTCTTCAGCTCGTTCTGCAGGTAGGTGTGGCGCAGATACCAGCAGTACATGGCGCCGGGCAGGTGGGTGTGGTCGTTGTTCCAGTACAGCAGGTCCAGGGAGCGCGGCTTCTGGCCCTTGAGGTACTTCTCGACGCCGTAGTTCCACCACAGCTCGTTGGGGCGCAGCAGGGAGAAGGTGTTGCCCATGTCCTCGCCGCGGAACAGGCCGAATTTGCCCTGAGCCCCACCGATGGTGTGCTCGCGGTAGCGGACGACATCCTCGTCGATGAAGGTGCTGAGCACCCCGGTGTCCTCGAAGTCGAGGAGGGTGACCAGCAGGGTCAGGCTGGCCGCCGGCTTCTCGCCGCGTGCGGCGAGTACGGCCAGTCCGCAGGCGAGCAGGGTGCCACCGACGCAGTAGCCGAGCAGGTTGAGCTGCTTCTCGCCGCTGATGGCCTGGGTGACCTTGATCGCCTCGAGGATGCCCTGTTCCACGTAGTCGTCCCAGGTAGTACTGGCGAGGCTCTCGTCGACGTTGCGCCAGGACACCAGAAACACCGGATGGCCCTGTTCCAGGGCATGGCGCACCAGCGAGCTTTCCGGCTGCATGTCGAGGATGTAGTACTTGTTGATCGCCGGCGGCACCATCAGCAGCGGACGCTTGAACTGCGTTTCGCCCTGCGGTGCGTACTGGATCAGCTGGAACAGCGGGTTCTGGTAAACCACCTGGCCCGGGGTGGTGGCCAGGTTGACGCCGACCTCGAAGGCGCCGCTGTCGCACTGGCGCAGCTTGCCTTCCTTGAGGTCGCTGGCCAGGTGCAGCAGGCCGCTGAGCAGGCTGGCTCCGCCGGTCTGCACCACGCGCTCGAGGGCTTCGGGGTTGCTGCTGAGGTAGTTGCTGGGCGCCCCGGCGGCGATCAGCTGCTCGACCAAGAAGATCAGGCGCTGACGCAGCTTGCCGGACTCGATCGGCAGCTCGTCGATCAGGCGCATCAGGAAGCGTGAATTGAGCAGGTAGAGCGCGGCCAGCGAGCCGAACATTGGCTGGTTCCAGGCATTGCCGGCAAAGCGCGAGTCGCTGAAAGCGAAGGGTTGCCGGGTCAGCAACTGCATGCCCAGTTGCGCCCATTCGCCGTTGTATTCGGCCTGCAGACGATCGAGGACGGCAGCGTCGACCTCGAACCAGGCGTCAGTGTTCTTGCCCTGGAACCAGGGGCTCTGGCGTACCCAGAAGCGCAGTGGCTCCAGTGCAGCGCGGGCGACGAAAGGCAGGTTGGCCGAGAAAAAGGCCATGAAGGGCGGGGGGTTGTTCATTCTTGTATCCGCTATCTGGAGGGTAGCTGTTTCATGCAGGAAGCGCCCCTGAACTGGTCGTTGTGCCGATGTTGGGGCGCGCTGCAATTGCACCACTGTGGAGTAGCGGTGCTTGCAGGGAAGGGAATTTAGGGCGTAGTCCCTGGAAGTGCTTAACATCTCGGGACATTCGCTTTTCATTGCATGACAGGCGGGTGGTGATCGCGGAGGAAGTGGCACTTGAACCATCGGCGCGGAGGTCGAAAACAACCCGGCCCGCGCAAGGCGGGCCGGGCGATGTCACCTGTATCAGTCCCGTTGCAGGACGTACTGGCCGGGGGCCGGTTCCAGCGGTGGGTAGTCGGCGGAGCCGAGGCTGGCTTCGGCCGGAGCGCGTTCGCCGGCAAACTGGCTCAGCCAGGTATTCCAGTCGCCCCACCAGCTGCCCGGATGCTCTTGCGCAGATTCCAGCCAGCTGTCCGGATCCATCGGCAGTGCGTCGTTGGTCCAGTAGCTGCGTTTCTTCTTCGCCGGAGGATTGATCACGCCGGCGATATGGCCGGAGGCGCCGAGGACGAAGCGGGTCGGGCCCTTGAGCAGGCGGGTGCTGGCGTAGGCGCCGCGCCAGGGCACGATGTGGTCCTCGCGGGTACCGACCAGGTAGGTCGGCATGTCCAGCTTGGTCAGGTCGATGGTTTCGCCGCAGCACTGCAGCTTGCCGGTCTTCAGGTCGTTCTGCAGGTAGGTGTGGCGCAGGTAGCCACAATACATCGGGCCGGGCAGGTGGGTGCTGTCGTTGTTCCAGTACAGCAGGTCCAGCGAGCGCGGCTTCTGGCCCTTGAGGTACTTCTCGACGCCGTAGTTCCACCACAGCTCGTTGGGGCGCAGCAGGGAGAAGGTGTTGCCCATGTCCTCGCCGCGGAACAGGCCGAACTTGCCCTGTTTCCCGCCGATGGTGCGTTCGCGGTAGCTGACGATCTCTTCGTCGACGAACACGTCGAGCACGCCGCTGTTCTCGAAGTCGAGCAGGGTGACCAGCAGGGTCAGGCTGGCCGCCGGCTTCTCGCCGCGTGCGGCGAGTACCGCCAGGCCGCAGGAGAGCAGGGTGCCGCCGACGCAATAGCCGAGGATGTTCAGCTGTTCCTGGCCGCTGATGGCCTGGGTGACCTTGACCGCCTCGATGATGCCCTTTTCGACATAGTCGTCCCAGGTGGCGCTGGCGATGCTCTCGTCGGCATTGCGCCAGGACACCAGGAACACCGAGTGACCCTGCTCCAGGGCATAGCGCACCAGCGAGCTTTCCGGCTGCAGGTCGAGGATGTAGAACTTGTTGATCGCCGGCGGCACGATCAGCAGCGGGCGCTCGAACTGCGTTTCGCTCTGCGGCGCGTAGTGGATCAGCTGGAACAGCGGGTTCTGGTAAACCACCTGGCCCGGGGTGGTGGCGAGATTGACGCCAACCTCGAAGGCGCCGCTATCGCACTGGCGCAGCTTGCCTTCCTTCATGTCGCTGGCCAGGTGCAGCAGGCCGCTGAACAGGCTGGCACCCTGGGTCTGCACCACGCGCTCGAGGGCTTCGGGGTTGCTGTTGAGGAAGTTGCTCGGTGCGCCGGCGGCGACCAGTTGCTCGACCAGGAAGCTCATGCGCTGACGCATCTTGCCGGATTCGATCGGCAACTCGTCGAGCAGGCGCATCAGGAAGCGCGAATTGAGCAGATAGAGCGCCGCCAGCGAGCCGAACAGCGGCTGGCTCCAGGCGTTGCCGGAGAAGCGCGAATCGCTGAAGGTGAACGGTTGCTGGGTCAGCAGCTGCATGCCCAGTTGTGCCCATTCGACGTTGTACTCGGCCTGCAGGCGGTCGAGTACGGCCCCCTCCACCTCGAACCAGGCGTCAGTGTTCTTGCCCTGGAACCAGGGATTGTGACGCACCCAGAAACGCAGCTGTTCAAGAGCCGCCCGGGCGACAAAGGGCATGTTGGCCGAGAAAAAGGCCGAGAAAGGTGAAGAGGGTGGGGAGTTTTCCATCTCAGTGTCCGCTATCCAGAGGCTGCAAGTTGTCAGAGCCTGTTCACGATCCCAGTGCAGCATGGCCGCCGCACTGCAGATCGTGAACAGGCTCTCCGGCCGGTAGAGGCCTGCACCGGCATGGTCATTGACCACGCCGGTGCAGTAAACCTATCAGCGTTCGACCGCGAGGGCGACACCCTGACCACCGCCGATGCACAGGGTAGCCAGCCCCTTGCTCAGGTCGCTGCGCTGCATCTCGTGCAGCAGGCTCACCAGGATGCGGCAGCCGGAAGCACCGATCGGGTGGCCAAGGGCGATGGCACCGCCGTTGACGTTGATCTTGGCGGCATCCCAGCCCAGCTCCTTGTTGACGCTCAGGGCCTGCACGGCGAAGGCCTCGTTGGCTTCGACCAGGTCGAGCTGCTCGATGTCCCAGCCGGCCTTTTCCAGGCACAGGCGGGTGGCGGCAACCGGGCCGATGCCCATGATCGCCGGGTCGACGCCGGAGCTGGCGTAGGCCTTGACCTTGGCCAGCACCGGCAGACCCAGTTCAGCGGCCTTCTTCGCGCTGGCCAGCAGCACCACGGCGGCGCCGTCGTTGAGGCTGGAGGCGTTGCCGGCGGTGACGCTGCCGTCCTTCTTGAAGGCCGGACGGAGCTTGCTCAGGCTGTCATAGGTGGTGTCGCCGCGCGGCTGCTCGTCGGTGTCGAACACCAGCGGATCACCCTTGCGTTGCGGGATCAGGATCGGAGTGATCTCGCTCTTGAAACGGCCGGACTCGATGGCGGCGGCGGCCTTCTGCTGGGAGGCGGCGGCGAAGGCATCCTGCTGCTCGCGGCTGATCTCGAAGCGGGCGGCCAGGTTCTCGGCGGTGACGCCCATATGGTAGTCGTTGAAGGCATCCCACAGGCCATCCTGGATCATGCTGTCGACCAGTTCGGCATGCCCCATGCGCAGGCCGGTGCGAGCCTTGGGCAGGACATAGGGGGACAGGCTCATGTTTTCCTGGCCGCCGGCGATGATCAGTTCGGCATCGCCGCAGCGGATGGCCTGCACGGCCAGTTGCACGGCCTTGAGGCCCGAGCCGCAGACCTTGTTCAGGGTCAGTGCCGGCACCTCATGGGGCAGGCCGGCCTTGATCGCGGCCTGGCGAGCGGGGTTCTGGCCGGAGCCGGCGGTGAGCACCTGGCCGAGGATCACTTCGTCGATGGCAGACGGCTGCACGCCGGTCTGCTCGAGGATCTGGCGAATCACCGCGGCGCCCAGGTCGGGAGCGGAGATCGAGCTCAGGGCACCCTGGAAGCTGCCGATGGCGGTACGGGTAGCGGCGACAATCACAACATCATTCATGGTGATACCTCTGCTGCAAACACAATCAAGGGAGGAGGCGGCTGCCCGGGGGAGCGATTGCCCGGGCAGTCGCCGAGGTCGGCTGAGCGGGCCGGGTCAGGCCATGTTCAGACCGCCATTGACCGAGAAGTCGGCGCCGGTGGCGTAGGCGGCCTCATCGGAGGACAGCCAGGACACCATGGAGGCGATTTCCTCGGGCTGGCCAAGGCGGCCAACCGGAATCCCGGCAACGATCTTCGCCATCACGTCTTCACGGATCACCGCGGTCATATCGGTGAGGATGTAGCCGGGGGAAACAGTGTTGACGGTGACGCCCTTACTGGCCACTTCCCGCGCCAGGGCCATGGTGAAGCCATGGATGCCGGCCTTGGCTGCCGAGTAGTTGGTCTGGCCGAACTGGCCACGCTGACCGTTGACCGAGGAGATGTTGATGATGCGGCCAAAACCACGCTCGACCATCGAGTCGACCACCTGCTTGGAGGTGTTGAACAGGCCGTTGAGGTTGGTGGAGATCACCGCGTTCCAGTCTTCCGGAGTCATGCGCTTGAAGGTGGTGTCGCGGGTGATACCTGCGTTGTTGACCAGGATGTCGATCTGGCCGACTTCCTCGCGTACCTGGGCGAAGGCACGCACGGTGTCGTTCCAGTCGGTGATATCGCTGGTCATGCAATGAAATTCGTAGCCTTCCTGGCGCTGTTGCTCCAGCCATGCGTCCTTGCGGGTGGACTGCGTGCTGCAGCCGACCACGACGATATAGCCGTCGCGGTACAGGCGCTGGCTGATCGCCGTGCCGATACCACCCATGCCGCCAGTTACCAGTGCAATACGCTTGTTGTTGTTGGTCATGCTCGGTCACTCCATCGAATGTTTGAAAAGCTGGATAAAGCTTGCCGGTGCGCTCGGGTCGTGCGGTGCCCGTGCATCTGACCGGCGATCGGGTTCGTTCTGTTCAGGCCCGATGTGACTACCTTGCTGGGGGAATATTGCGTTTTCTTGACGGGAAATCGCGTGGATGCTCCCGACGGCCGCTTCACCTCCTGTTGCTCTGCAAAAATGCTGTCTGGGTCCATGTCCATAGGCATCGTCACGCGAAACATAATGGACACAAAAAAATGGTAAGGCTAGCTGTCTCGGTAGTGATTTCTGCGGTTCACCTCCTTGTGCGTAGCGGGTGGCGGGCTGAAAATTATTTTTGTGCAGTGCAAAAAAATAGTTGCGCATCGCGCCAGAATCGCCAAGAATGAAATTGCAGGTCGGGTGCATGGGTACACGACAGCATGGTTTTTCAGCCTTTCTCATCCTCAGGAGATTCATCCATGACCTTCTTCGATTCGGAAAAACTGCAGGCGACCCAGAAGTCCAATCTCGAGCTGCTGCAGCAGATGAACAGCAAGTTCCTCAAAGGCATCGAGCAGATCAGCCATCTGCAGATCGCCACCCTGCGTTCGGCCAGCGAGGAAACCTTCGCTACCGCCAGCAAGCTGCTTTCCGCTCGTGACCCGCAGAGCTTCACCGAAGTGTTCAGCTCCCTCGCTCATCCGGCCCAGCAGGCCGAGCGCCTGATGGACTTCAACCGCAAGGTCTACGACCTGCTGTCCAGCACCCAGGCCGACATCGCCAAGCTCAGCGAGCGTCAAGTCGCTCGCAACGCCCAACAGGTGCAGGAGCTGGTAGAAGAGATTGCAAAGAATGCGCCAGCTGGCTCCGAGTCGGCGGTAGCAGTGCTCAAATCTGCCGTAGAAACTGCCGGTAGCGTCTACGAGAGCGCCCAGAAGACCGCCAAGCAGGCTGCCGAAATCGCTGAAAACGGCATCACTGCCGCAGCCACCGCTGCCGGCCAGGCGACCCGTGAAGCCACCAAGGCTGCGGGTGCCGCGCGCAGCAAGTAAGCGCTAGGGCTGTTGAAAGGAGAGGGGAGTCGCTTGTCAGTGCCGCAAGGTGCTTGATGAGCGACTCCCTTCTTGCATCAGGCGTTCGCTCCCGGCAGGCACTTGGCACTTGTTGGTGGGGACAATGGCGGTGTGACCCGCTATGCGTTGCCCGGATGCGGGCACGCGTGCAATGGCCCGGGTTGTTCGGCCTTGCACGCATCTGGTGCGAGGTGCTTCAAGACCGTTCAGGCCTTGTCGTCATCTTCGCTCTTCTTGTCCTTGTCACTGCGCCCCGGGGTGCCCGGAAAGCCAGGGAACATGCCGAACAGGTTCTGCGTGTTCAGGTACAACTGCTTGGACTGCTCCACATACTGCCCCATCAGATCCTGCATCACCGGCAGTTGGCTGCGCATGTAGTCGCTCCATGCTTGGGAGGACTGTTGCCCGGTTTTCGCCTGGATATCGACGACCGCCTGGATGCTCTTTTCCAGGTAATTGCCAAGCATGCCCTGGAAGGGGCCATAGAACCGGATGATCCCCCTGAGCATGTCGCTGGAAAAGATCGGCTCGCCGTCGCTTTCGGCTTCCTGAATGATCTGCAGCAGGATGCTGCGGGTCAGGTCTTCGCCGGTCTTGGCATCCAGCACCTGGAAGGGTTCTTCGTCGATGACCAGCTGGCGGATGTCGTGCAGCGTGATATGCGTGCTGGTCTGCGTATCATAGAGACGGCGGTTGGCGTACTTCTTGATCAGGCGGACCTGGTTCTGATCAGACATGCTGCGGACTCTCGCGAACTGGGGATGTCAGTCATGTTACCCCAAACCACCGTGCGCTGGACCGGCCAGTGCTGATACTGCCACCACATCAGGGGCGGGAGCCGGTGCCGCCGAGACAGGAATACGTGCGCCGCGAAGCACGCTGCGCATCCACACGAGATATCCTTCAACTACGCTGCCTTGGAGCCAGCGCGCATTCTGCGCTGGTCCATAGCTGATCAAGCGAAGGAGTGGCCTCATGTTCAAGCGTGCATTTTCCCGCCGACTGGCCGTACTGCTTGCGGCATCGCACATGCTGATGGTCGTTCAGGTGCCGGTAGCGCAGGCGTCGATGATAGGCACCACTGAAGTCGTGCAGGCGCAGCAACAGCAACTGGATCGCCAACAGCTGTTGGCCATGCTCGATGACCAGGATGTGCAAGGCAAGCTGGCTGCCCTGGGTGTCGAGCGCGATCAGGTCGAGCGGCGTATACAGAGCCTGACCAATGCCGAGCTGGCTCATTTCAACCAGCAACTGAGCGAAGCACCTGCCGGTGCGGGTGCCGGCGGTATCCTCGGGATCATCGTGCTGTTCCTGGTGATCTTCATCATTACCGACATGCTGTGCGCGACCAACGTGTTCAAGTTCGTCAACTGCATCAATCGCTGAGACCGCAAGCGTTCGGCTGTGACCCTGCAGCTGTGGCAAATGCACACAGCTGCAGGAGGAATCCGTTCTGGCGAAGTGGAAGAGAGGGGCTGTTGCTCCAAGAGACTTGTGAATGCGCGAAACATAAACTATTTGGATTTGAAACTTTTAGTTTTGATGAGCTTTAAGCGTTAGTTTAACTTGGCGCGCCAAAAAAGTCATCATTTTCCTCCTTGGTGTCCGGTATTGCTCGCCTTGCTATTCCAGTGAGAAATATAAGTGGCCGGCCAATATGCGGAAAAGATATGAGTCGATTTCCATATTGGGTCCATAATTTCGTAAATCCGAAACTTTCTAGTTCATATGTAAAAGTAAAACTTTGTAATCTTTTGAATCTCGAGGGTTTTTTCGGATTGGCTTGAGATGGAGGGATATGATGAATCCATTCGTTTCATCTGAAGATTGCGTTCGCCCTAAGGGGGCGCCTGAGTTCTTTGCCTTCAGCTTGAAAAAGGACCAGAGCGTCAGGTTTTTTCATCGCGCGAGTCTGTGGCGTTGGGCTCGCGTTGAGTTTGACCATTTTGCAGTGTCTTTGAGGGTGAATGAACAGAGCTTAACCGCTACTAGCGGAAAAGTAGCTATTTCGATTAGTTATGAAGATAATTTTTCGGATAGGCTAATAGTTTTTGAGACGGGCCTCGGCGAGGCTTTGCGGGTGGATGTTTGTCGCTATGCTGAGACGACGGGGTGCGCTGTTGAGTTTCTCAGCAATAGATTCCTGCATGAGAATGAAATTGCTTCAGGGAATTATTTGCGAATGCTTTCCTATATAGTTAAGCGACGCGAGGTATTGACTGAGCGAAATTTAGATCGGTGTTTGAGGGTAGTGCGAGATAACAACAAAGTTGTCCAGGATGCTGTAAAAGAACTGGCGATTGAGTTTCGAGATAATGCAGCTGCGCTTTTCTTTGAATTGGTGCGGCGTGGCAATATCACGCTCGCTGACGTGCAGACCTGCAAACTCACGGGGCGCACCAAATTCAGTGCCGAGGAGAAGTTTGGTGAGTAATTCCAAGCGGTTTTCCAAGGCGCTTTTTAAGGCTGATGGGGGCGATTGTGAGTTATGGCCGTCCATTGATGTAAACTTGTTGCCCGAAAAATTTCGGGAAGCGACGCTGCTACGTATTAAAGCAATAAAGGCATTTCTCAATGAAGGTGCTAGCCTTGTTGAGATAGAAGATAAATATAAAGTAAGTCGTGCAACGCTGTACCGCATGATTGAACGATGTGAAACGCTCGGAGAGGACGGCAGGGTTTTAGGTTTCAAGGGGGCGATCCCTTATTTGCGAGTCTCAGATGAAAAATATCACCGTTCGAGAAATATTGAAAATCAGGCTGGTGTTTCAGAGGCAGGCGATGCGGGTGCTTTCCATAAGCTCTTGAGTGAACAGAACGAGCTTAAAAAATGGGTAGACAAGCGTGCGAGCCAATACAAGTCGCGTAAAGAGGGGGGGGAGCATCTGGCGGTTATCCATAATGCGTTTTTAAATCTATGTAAGGCACTTGGTATACCCGATACAGAGTACCCATTTTGCCGCAAAACGGCCGCCCGATCTGCGCTGCGAAGGTATTTAATCGATACTGCGAAACATCTAAAAGCGCAAAAGGAAAAAGCCTATCACGAGTCGGATATCCGCGATGCTATAGCTCCGACTGATATTCTGGAGCAAGTAGAGGTCGATGGTCATGAAGTGGATATACGACTGGTAATTGAAGAGCGTGACCGATACGGTAAACCCGTTCGATACGAGATCTTGCGAGTCTGGCTGATCGTGCTGCTTGACGTCTTTTCTCGCTGCATACTTGGCTACTCAATAGCCCTAGGGCGTAATTATGATCAAGTTGACTTGTTGTCCGCAATCTACCACTCAATGGCACCTCATATCTCTCCTCCATTGTGTATACCGGACGCCACTTATGCTGCTGAAGGTGGTTATCCTTCTGAATGTGCAGGTGCCTGGGAGACGTGGAGCACGTTGAAACTTGATAACGCATGGGCGCATAGGGCCAAACATGTGCTTGCCGTGCTCCAAGACAGGGTGGGTTGTATCGCTGAATTCGGCCGTGTCCATACCCCCAATGATCGACCTTTTGTAGAGCGTTTCTTTTTGTTTTTGACCCAGCACTTCTCACATCGAATCATTGGGACGACTGGCAGCGACAGCAGAGACGCAATCATACAGAGACTTTCGCCCAAATCCAAGAATCCATTGAGCCTCCTGATTACGCTAGATGAGTTAAATAGCGCCATCGATATTGTATTGGCTGGCTATAATGGCAGGCCACATTCATCTCTGCAAGGGCATACGCCACTCAGTATTTTTAATCTGAGGCTGAGTGAGCGACTCTTGCCGGCGAACGCGCTGCCAGAACAGTACCAAAGAGCAGATGAATTTATCATTGTGCGCGAGCAGGTTGTAGTGAAAAGCTCATCTGACTTTGGTGGGGCTTATATTAATTTTGCTTATCTAAAATATAGAAACTCTGAAATATTACGCAGCGACTCGGCGGGCAGGAAATTGTTCGTGGAATACGCAAGGAATGATGTCTCTGTTCTCCGATTATTGGACGAGAACGGCGCGAAACTTGGCATGCTGATGCCGCCGGATCCCTGGTGTCGTCACCCTCATAGTCTCAAGCTTCGCACTGTATTGTGGAAGTTAATTAAAGATGGCCAGTTTGCATTCGAGCGCAATGAATCAGTACACCAGGCGCTTCGGCGAAGCCAGCTTTCCAGTGAGGGTATGTCCCGCAGTCTGGCTACAACACTCTTCAAACAGTCTGGACGGGTGTCCGAGGAGCCCGCTATTGAGACAGCAGCAGATCGGGAGCCCCCGACGGAACCCACGGTGAAGCCGCCACGGCTGACCAAGGTGTATACGTTTTAAACGGGAGATACTTCCATGGATATCAGCGAAGCCCGGATAGTGCAGCCACATCTTCACCCACTTTGCTTGGAGCGATACCTGATCCCGACCGACTCTATCAGTGCCACCTATGCGATGGTCCTCAAAGTAATTCATCGCAGGGATTCTGGGCTGGTGATATATGGCAACCCACGGTACGGAAAAACTCGCGCCATGATGTACTGTCAGCATTGCTTGAATGTGGACTTTCCGGATATGCCGGTTGCGATTTTCAATGCAAAAGATGAAGCCTCACCGCACAAGGGAAACTTCTACACAACTTTTCTGGAGGTGGTGAAATCCAAACCCTTCAATGGACGTGTGTCACTGGCAGATAAGCACTCGCGTTTGGTGAAATTCATGGTCGGCGAGGCAGATAGGGACTTGCGCCGCTTGTTTATTTTATTTATTGATGAAGCGCAGCGGCTCATGTTGTCTCACTACGAATGGATAAAGGATATATATAACGACCTTGCGCTGCAGGGGGTGACTCTACTCCCGATTCTCCTCGGTCAGAAAGAGTTGCTGGGTCAAAAAGACGCGTTCGAATGTGCAGGGAAGGACGCAATAGTCAGTCGCTTCATGCTCTACGAACATGCGTTCCGAGGAATTCGTGAGAAGGACGATTTCGTCACTTGCCTCGGCTATTACGACAGTTCGGTGTTTCCAGTCAATACGAACTGGACCTACACACGATTCTTTTTCCCAAAAGCGTATGCGAACGGATTCCGACTCGCTGACTTTGGTGATGAGCTATGGGCAGCTTTTGTCGAATCCTATGATGGACTCGGCTTTCGCAGTCGAATGGAAATACCGATGAAGTATTTCACCAAGACGATTGAGATTTTGATGATGGATTACTCTGATAAGGACTATCCAGAATTCTCTATCTCTAAAGATCTCTGCAAGGAGGTTATTAAGGAGTCGTGGTATCTCGCGGCCACCAGTAGTATGAAAAAGATGAACCCGAGCATGTGATGATTATTACCCTGGATCATTCGCCCGCCGAACCAGAGGCACACTACTGCAGGATTAGTCCACGCTACATTTTGCACGAGTCGGCGTATTCAATTTTGTGTAGATTCTCATTGTATAATGTGGTTTCAGGGCGTGAATTGGTTGATATTTTTGCGAGCCATGAATATTCCTCCCGTCGACCCAAATCGCAACGCTCACCACATCTTGCCTGTACGCAATCAGTGGACCTGGCGGTCATGGCCGACACCTTCAATTTGCCGATGTTCAAAATCCATAACCTATTTCTTTGTCCAACCTGGATGCCTTTTGATCGACATGTGGCTGAGGTGTTAAAGGTCTGCCCAGAGTGCTTGGCGCAGGGTAGGCATTTCACGATCTTTCAATATGGTCTAGTGCATCAATGCCCTATCCATCAGATAGAGCTACAACAGCGCTGCCCTAACTGTTCAGCAACCGTTCGATACGCCTTATCGGCTCAGCTATTCAAGACGCCATATGGCTGCTGGCATTGTGGTCTTCAGTTGGGAACGGCACGAAACAAGGATGTTATTCGTTATATAAACGCCATAGGCATGGAGCGGCTGAGAAGAAGTTACCGGGCTTTTGAGTTGGCTAGGGGTAAGTACCTGAATTTCGCTGTCGGCGGCACAGAAGACCTCTACTGCGACAATGTGCTGCAGTTCTCTACGTCATTCCGGGAAATTGCTGAGACGGAGAACGTGCTTTTTAGTCATATCCAAGGGCTCGCTGCGGACCTTTCTCCAAAAATTATCTGTGCGCAATACGCTTGGTTTCGGTGGCACCCTAACCATGGCACCAGAGCGTGTGGCAAAATCGTACCGGTTGGTGTGCAAGACCTTCGTAGTACGGCGAAAGCAATTTTCCGACATTTTCGAAAAAAACGCCTAGGCGGCTTCAAACTGTCGATACGAGTTCTGTTACCGTTGTGGCGATCCCTGGAGTCTTGTCAGATCCCTGCAGAAGGCTATCCGGTCATCGCTTGGTTGGACTGGTATTGCTTCTGGTCAGGAGTGGGCACACCGAGTCAACTGGCTGATAATAAGGGATTGATTCAAATCTCGAAATGGTTAATGAAGGTGAGTCGGCATTCCGTTTTCTTGAAATGCCGAGACGCTCGTGCCAAAAACTGGCTGATGCAGCGACTGTTCGCGCACGAAGTATTCACATTGCTGGCGGGGCAATTGGCTTGTGTGGCCCAAGCCAAGGCAGGGGTACTTGAGGGGACTCCTGCGAAGATCGTCTACGAGAGAAAGCTTCTTCCTGTCTCCTGGGCAACCTACTTCCAGCATCACCTTGATCATATGCGAATAATTTTTATTCCTGGTTATGCGGGCGTCATTTCGCCAAATGATGAGCGTCAGGGCAGAACTAACTTGAGGAATATCCTTAAACAATGTGCCGATCAGGATGGGAGTCAATAACTTTGACTTGCTGTCAACTTTCGTATTTGCCCAGGATGGTATCTTCCCAGCTGGCTTGTTCGTCATCTGACTCTTTTCGGCGACTTTCAATTTCTTGCTGGTTATAAACGTGTTCATGCCAGTGCATCTGTCGTATTGCTGCATCCCAATCGCCATCATGAACGGAAACTGTCGTTTCATCACGATTGCACTTCACATCAGGAGTCGGTGGGTTGGATGGTGCGTTCTGGCCACACACTGGCATTTGTAAGCCGGTGACCTGGTCAGTATTGCGCCAGTCGGTGTCGCGTTTGTTGATCTTAGCTTTGCAGGATATCCGCTCAATTGACTGTGGCCCCCATGCATCTGGTTCTCGCAAGCGTTCGACTTTACGCCTAGCCTTGTGCTGGAGGGGCTTCGCCTCTCGCTCGGCTTGGCGTTTGCGCTCTTCAATGTGCCTCTCTACGGCGCGCCGGATGCAATCCTCGTGCTTTTTTGCAAGCTCTATTGAACTGACGAGTTGTTTGACCTGGCGGGACAGCAATTCTTCGAGATACGTGTCACTCAAGTTGGCATATAACAATCTCCTGTCGGCGATCATGTCTGGTTCTCTATCGCTATAGCTCTTTGTTAACACCTGAGATATTCGATAGCGACGCTCAAAGATGAGCCGTATGTGGGGTGGCGTCAGTGGCCCGGTCCGGTTGTCGAGTTGGAACAGTTTTTCCTCTAAACCAGGCCGCCATGCTCGTTCGAACAGCCACCCCACCACCTTGCAGGCCGTGTTCAGATCCAGGAGCATAGGCGCAGCGCTAGGCTGCGAAGGTAATCGAACCGACCAAACTTGCCAGTCGTCTGTCTGGATATCGCTGCACTTCATCTGCGCAAGGTCATCCAGGGGACAGTCTAGTAGTTGTGATAAGGCAATCAGGGCTTGGTCTCTGCCGCCCTGGAAGGTGCACTGACAAGCCCTGAGTATGTTGCTGATGCAAGCGTCACTCCCTGGCAGCTCAGTAATATGCTGCGCAGGTTGTTGCGAGATCGCGCGAAACCGCTGATACAGCCGGGACAGGGCCCGCAGATCCTTTTTTTCATTCCACTGATTATGGGTCTGCCATTGAACCAAGATGGAGATCCGGCGTTTTACCTCGTTGAACGACAATGGTCCACGGGGTTTGAGCTGTTTTTTACAGAGGGTCTCTTCGATATACTCATAAAGGCCGTAATCGCTCCTTTCGCCGGTCTCGTAGATCACCGCATGATCGGTCAGAAATCTCTCCCAGTAGCAGTAACCCTTGGCTGACTCCAATGAACCCAAATGCAGCAGTTGCAGCCACGTATTCCAGTGTGCCAGCGCTCGCTTTACTTGGGCCGCGGCCCTGGGAAGGGAGGCTGCGTACATCAGCACAGCTGGAGGCAGGTCCTGATCCCACTGACCTAGATCGATTCTGCTGGTGTTGCGAATACGGAGGGTTGACATCGGTATGCCGGGTATGGTTTTGGATGTGTACAGCGCGGAGCCTCAACGAACACACCGCAGTTGGACAGGGTGGGCCAGGGGCCTAGTCCTCAGTCGGCGCAACGTGGCGTGAATCCATCGGATGACTTCCTGCGAGCGGTTTGGTAGCAGATGACCCAGTCACAGGGTCAGCCCCCGTTAGCAGTGTAGTTGCTCGGCTGTTCAGCAAGGAGCCTGCCTGGAAATAACCCATGACGGTGTGTATTGAGCGGTGTTCGGTCATGGCCATGACCTCGCCGAGCGGCACACCCTGGCGCCCGGCTTCGCTGACAAACCCGGACCTGAGGCTGTGCGCCGACCAGTCGCCATCGAGGCCAGCCAATTGTGCCCGGCGCTGTACGATGCGTGCGATCTGGTCGCAGGACAATCCCGCCGTACCCACCCGGCCGCCCCGGTAGACCCGCCGAAACAGCGGTCCCGTGCTAGCCGGCGCAGCCGCCAGCCAGGCCGCGAGTGCCTGTGCCGCGGGCCCGCGCAACGGTTTTTCCCGGCGCACGCCCTCGGTCTCGGTCTTAGTGATGCCTAGGGCGTAGAGCCAGGTGTCGGCATCCAACTGACAGACATCGCCCACTTGCAGCCCGACCACCTCCGAGCGCCGGCGCCCGCCACCGCTCCAAGCCAAGAGGAGGAGCGCGCGGTCGCGCAGGCCGCGCACGCCATCGCTACAGGTGGCGAGCATCGCCTCCAGCGGTTCGCGCACTGCCGCGGACTTCTTGCGCACGCTGACACCCTGGCGGGTCTGGGCCTTACGGGCCTCGCGCAGCAGCGTCTTCACCGTGGTTGCCTCGGTCGGGCTCGGCCAGTCCTTTAGGGCATGCCACTTGGCGAGCACCGCCAGGCGATGGCGTATCGTGTTGTAACTCAGGGCGCCGAGTTTGGCCTTGACCCCGACGTCGACCAGCGCGGCATCCAACACTGGAGGTAGCAGGTACTGCCAACCGCCCGCCTCGGGGCGTGCCAGGTGATCGAGGATGAACTGCACCACCACCGTGTCCGCCAGCGGCCCCGCCTCCAAGGTATGGCCGTAGCGCAATTGCAGCCAGGCGGCCCAGTAGGCGAGGGCGCTGCGGTAGCTGCGCACAGTATTGGCGGCGGTGCCGGCGGCGACGAAGGCGGCTGCGGCGGCGTGGGCTTCGGCATCAAGGCGATCGATAGCCAGCAGGCTGCTGTCGCTGCAATGGAGTAATAGCGTATTGTTCATTACGTTCAACGTATTCTAATTAAGGTTTTTGGTAAATATAGTCGGATAACAATCGTTTATCAGACCTAATCTAGCAGGAGACAGAGAATGGCGGTAGGCGTACCGGAAACCGACGTATTCGCGGCGGCAGACGCAGTCTTGGCGCGCGGCGAACGGCCGACGGTGGAGAGGGTGCGCCTGGAGCTGGGGCGCGGCAGCCCGGCGCGGGTCGGCGCCTTGCTGGATCAGTGGTGGGAGCAGTTAGCCCAGCGCCTGCGCGGCGAAACGCGGCTGCCGGCGCTGCCGACGGAGTTGGCGCAGTCCTTTGTCGCTATCTGGCAGCAGGCGACTACCTTGGCTCATGGGGTAGTCGAGCAATCGCTCGCTGGCCAGCGCCAGCTGTTAGCGGTAGAGCGCGAGCAGCTGGCCGCAGCCGAAGAACAGGCGCGCCAGGACGCGGCGCAGGCCCGCCAACAGACCGCCGCGGCATTGGCGGGACGGCAGGCGGCTGAAACCCGGCTGTCCGACCTGGAGCAATTGCTGAGCCAGCGGCTGGCGCAAATCGGCGACCTCCAGCAGCAACGCGGCGAGCTGCAACAGGTGTGTAATGCCCTGCAGCATCAGTTGCGGACTCTGCAGGCCGAGCTGCACGTAGCCCAGCAGCAGGCTGAGCAAGCGCGGGTGGCGCAAGAAACTTACGTGCGCGGTGTTGAGGAGCGCGCGCACCGCGAAGTCGACCGAGCGCGGGAGGAGAGCAAGTCCCGCCAAGCCGAGCACCGGGCACTGCAGCGCCAGCTCGACGAGCTGCAGCAGCGTATGGAGCAAGTCCGGAGCGCCTTGAGCGAGGCGCAGCACCAGGCGGCTGCACAGCAAGCTCGTGCCGAGCTGACAGCGGAGCAGGGAGAGCAGCAGCGGCAAGCCCTGGAAGACCGGCTGTGCGCCACGCAGCAAGCGCTCGACGCGGTGCGGCATACAGCCGTGGCCCAGCAGGCTAGGGCCGACACGCTGGAGCAACAACTGGTCCAGCAGCAGGCATCGGGCTTGCGCAAGTTCAGAACGAAGAAAGGGTAATCCAACCGCGTCCCGACTGGTGCGGCGCCAGGGTACCTACAATCCGAGCACCATTCCAACGCCCCAGGACGGTAACAGGTTGCTCGCCGGCCTCGTGGCCGCGCTAGAACATGGCAACGAGCAGGACTATTAGCCATCCCGCGATGCACTGGTGTTTTTGGATCGCCAGTGCTTTATGGAGTTGGAGAGGGAATCGGCGTTCGTTGAGCTCATCTCGCATTTGGCACCGCGTGATCCTAGGCGGGCACCGTATCACTCGCGCTATGGACTCAAATCAACTGAACTTCCGCCCGATACCACTGATCAGCAGGTGGAGGTCAGTGTCAGAGCTCAGCTTGGAGTAGAATTCTTTGCCTCGCTCAGCCAGGCATGTACCGACATGCAGGTTCACCCAGCTCATCGGGGCCAGCCCATCGGCAGCCATCAGATCTTCCGAATCGACTTGTAGTGAACACTGGGACTATGCAGGACTAGCCCTCTGGAGATGCCTGAACGTGCGTTTTTAGAGGTGACCACTGGGGGAGTTGGCTGATTCGCTTGAATCTTCGATACTGACCGTCGGCCAGCACTAACCAGGGAGCGCCGTACAAATGGCAAGGAAGCGTAGAAGCAGCAGCAAATCCAATGGATCCGTTGCATTGGTCCTCGGGGCCATTGTGCTAGGCCTGCTTGCTTCCGTTCCCAAGGAGGTATGGATTTTCCTGGGCGGAGCAGCCATCGTTAGTGGGGGTATGTGGCTGATCGTGAAGGCCTCCAACAAACAGCCGGCTGTGCCTCCTCCCTCGACCAAGCGGCAGTCTTCTCTGCAGGCAACCCACCCAAGTGCTATCGATGCAGTTGTGCACGGTGGTTTGACGTTTTCTTCGAATACAGCTGTGCCGCTGGAGGCTGTCTCGACCTCTAGCGTACAAAAAACGGTTTCGTTCCAGACTCCGACAGCAAGGCCAGAGAGCTCCGAACTGTTCACCGTGACGCTCGAGGTGGTGGAGCAGCCCTCTCATCGAATTCCCAGCGCGCCTGCTGATTCGGTTGGTGCGCAAATGCGTTGGCTCTCTGCCGGTGACTTCATCGAGATCGCCGGCGAGAAAATTCCTGGTGGCATGATCTACGTCGGAGAGGATCGAAACAGCCGCTACGGCTCATCAGAGCCCTCCCGGATTAATCCCAGGCTGAAGGTCGCGCGAGGCATCGTGGATATCGCCGAGCGCCTGACATCCTATTGGCCGAGCTACGATACCATCTCCCCTGAAGCACGGCGTGCCTACCTGCAGTGGCTGTCCAGTGGCCGTAAAGCCCCGCATGCCAACATCGGTTACGTGTTCCTGTTCTTCTATGGCCTGG
Organism: Pseudomonas linyingensis; assembly: GCF_900109175.1. Classification (GTDB taxonomy): domain Bacteria; phylum Pseudomonadota; class Gammaproteobacteria; order Pseudomonadales; family Pseudomonadaceae; genus Geopseudomonas; species Geopseudomonas linyingensis. The sequence goes on from NZ_FNZE01000009.1 coordinate 178,865, forward strand.
AGCGCCGGGTATTCGTCGACGCGAAGACAGATCGCGCAGCGGCCGCCGAGATTCCCAGCATCATCGCAGAAGTCGAAAGGTTGCTCTCGATTTACGGCGAGAACCAATCCTTCAGCAACTATGCGAGCCGCTTCGCGGACTTCCTTCGTCAGGGCACGGTGTCCGCCCGACGCTATCTGGAGGCGCCGCCAGCACCGTTGTCTTACGGCTACGAAATGCCCATAGAACTGCGCATCGGTCTGGGACAGTTGGCTGTCGATAAGCAACCGATGCCTGCTAACTGGGCACTGACTTGGGTCCTGTCTGATCACAGCATCGGGAAGCGGACACCCGTGACTCGTTGTGAGGATGCATTTGCCCACTTGTTCCGAATGCGCTACGAGGAGCGCCATGGCGCTGGGGTAGTGCTTCCGCAGAACAAGACCCGGCTGAAGTTCCAGTACAACACCGCCTCTGCGGGGCTGCCTCCCCAAGAGCTGGATGGCCTGTCCGGAATTCCTGATGTCACTGTCACCTCCGCGGCACGGAAGAAGCTGCAGCAACTGGTTGACGAGTGCACAGTGCTGTTGGAGCCTTACAGCCGTTATCTCGGCCGAAACCCCGGCGTTCCAGATGCACTGGAAGGCCTTCTGCAGCTTCCCGTCGGTCTGTGGCCAGCGAGAGCTCGAGCAGAGCTTGACGAGCTGAAGCAGCGCATCGGCGACGGCATGGTGGTCATGAGCTTCGGCGAACTTGCGGGACGGCTGCAGAGTGCGGGAACCTTGTCGCGAGACAAGGTTCTGATGCTCGCTCGGGCCTTGGAGTCATTGCACATCGGCATCGAGCCGGATGTACTGGCAGGCAGCAGAACGCCCAAACCTGAGGACCGCGTGGCGCTCTTCGCGACCCAGGCCGAAGATGGTGATCTGCGTGCTTCGCCGGCGTACAGCGCCGCCTCTGTCACCTTGGACCTCGCTTGTGCTGTAGCGGCTGCCGATGGCGACACTTCGCCGAAGGAGATCATGCTGTTGTCCCAGCATGTCGACTCCTGGAATCACCTGAGCGGTGCACATCGCAAGCGTCTAAAGGCCCACCTGCGTTTGCAGCTGAACCAGCCCCCAACCCTGCAAAGCCTGAAGAAGAAACTGGAGCCCTTGGCCGAGTCGGCCAGAAGAGCAGTGGCGGCGCTCCTTGCCCACTTGGCGCAGGCCGACGGCGAGGTCACCCCTGCGGAAGTGAAGCTGCTCGAGCGTGTCTACAAGGCCCTGCAGCTGGACCTACAGTCGCTGTACAGCGACCTGCATGTAGCGGCCAGCGGTAGTCCTGTCGGCCCATCGCAGTCGATGCCTTCTGCACCTGGAACATCTCAATCCAAGTCCGCTGGCGGCTTCGCTTTGGACCACGAGCGCATTGCCCAACTGCAGCGTGAAACCGAGCAGGTATCGGCGCTGCTGGCACAGGTTTTCGTTGACGAACAGCCTGCAGAGCCGGAGGAGACTACAGTCGAGGAAGCCATCGAGGACACCGTCAGCATCTGCGGGTTGGACGCCGATCACTCGGCGTTCCTACGCGTACTCCTTTCCCGTACCTCATGGGCACGAGACGAGTTGGAAGCGGTGGCAAGCGACATGGAGCTCATGCTCGACGGCGCATTGGAGCAGATCAACGACATGGCCTTCGAGAATTTCGATATGCCGGTCACCGAGGGGGAAGACCCCTTCGAAATCAACCCTGACATCATGGAAAGGCTACCGCTATGAGCAGCATCAGAGCCAAGGATCGCGACGCGGTCATTCAGTCCCTGCGCGCCGGCGTCGTTCCTCGCGCAGGTCAGCATCTCATCCAGGTAGGGCGAGTCGGTGAGCTTGAAGCACTCATCCGTGACGTGGAGCGCCTGGCGGGAAGTGGCTCCGCGTTTCGGGTGGTGATCGGTGAGTATGGCGCGGGTAAGACATTCTTCCTCAACCTGGTGCGCTCCATCGCAATGGAGCGCAAGCTCGTCACCATGCATGCGGATCTGAACCCTGATCGCCGTCTGCATGCCACCGGTGGTCAAGCGCGCTCGCTGTATGCCGAGCTGGCCAAGAACATGTCCACCCGGACTAAGCCTGACGGCGGCGCTTTGCAGGGAATCGTCGAGAAGTTCATCGCTCAGGCCAAGACCGAGGCCAAGGCGTCCGGTAAAGACAGTGAGGCCGTGATTCGTGAGCATCTCACCCAACTGACCGAGATGGTCAACGGCTATGATTTCGCCGACGTGATCGCTGCCTACTGCAAAGGCTTCGAGGAAGGCAACGAGCAGCTCAAGGCCGATGCGATTCGCTGGTTGCGTGGAGAGTTCACCACCAAGACCGATGCGCGTGCCGCGCTGGGTGTGCGCAGCATCGTCGACGATGCTTCCGTCTACGATCAGCTCAAGCTTCTCGCTCGGTTCGTTCGGCTGGCGGGTTTCGGCGGTTTGATGGTGTGTCTCGACGAACTGGTCAACCTGTACAAACTGTCCAACACACAGGCTCGCAACGCCAACTACGAGCAAATCTTGCGAATCCTCAACGACTCCCTGCAAGGTTCCGCAGAGGGGCTCGGTTTCGTGCTGGGCGGTACCCCCGAGTTCCTCCTGGATACCCGCCGTGGCCTTTACAGCTATCCAGCCCTGCAGTCGCGTCTAGGGGAAAACAACTTCGCCAAATCAGGCCTGGTGGACCTCTCCGGGCCGGTCATCCGCCTCACCAGCCTGACGCCTGAGGACTTCTACGTGCTGCTGCAGAAGCTGCGCCATGTTTACGCAGCAGGTGAGAGCGAGCGGTATCTGCTGCCCGACGAGGCATTGCCTCTCTTCATGGCCCACTGTAATCAACGGTTGGGGGAGGCCTACTTCCGCACCCCGCGGACTACCATCAACGCATTCATCAATCTGCTGGCAGTGCTGGAGCAGAACCCGGGAGCCGACTGGCGAACTCTGCTGGGCGCTGTAGAGATTACGCTGGATCGAGGCGGTGACGCTGATACACAGGTAAATGCTGACGATGAGCTTGCCACCTTCCAACTCTGAGTCCGCAGGGTTCGCATTACTCGAACCGAGAATCCAGCGCTGGGTCTGGTCCGAGGGCTGGACCGCCCTGCGGGACGCCCAGGAGCGGGCCATCCCGGCGCTCCTGAGGGCAGACCAGGATGTCATCATTGCGGCCGCGACGGCTGCAGGGAAAACCGAAGCCGCTTTCCTGCCCATCCTCACGCATCTCCTGCAGCATCAGGACTCACCGGGGGCAGTGCTCTACATCAGTCCCCTTAAGGCGCTGATCAACGACCAGTGGGATCGCTTGGCCAGACTTTGTGATGAGCTCGAACTTCCTGTCGTTGCCTGGCACGGGGATATCTCGTCGAGCCGCAAGCATCGCTTCCTCAAGTCCCCGGAAGGCATTCTGCTGATCACACCTGAGTCGCTCGAAGCCTTGTTCGTGAACCGGGGAACCAGCCTGGCGGGGTTGTTCGCGAACCTGCGCTACCTGGTGGTGGATGAGCTACATGCCTTCATCGGCAGCGAGCGAGGCAAGCAACTGCAGTCCCTCATGCATCGTGTTGAAGCGATCATTGCTCGGCCCCTGCCCAGGGTCGGTCTTTCCGCCACACTGGGAGACATGACGCTGGCTGCGGCCTTCTTGCGTCCCAATGCCCCCCATCACGTCTCGGTGATCGAGTCGAAGGGGACGGGACAGGTATTGAAGGTCCAGATCAGGGGGTATGCGGAGTCTCGACAGGACATCTCGGCGCCATCTGAGGGCGAAGAGGTGTTTTCCGCCGACCATGCCATTGCAGAGCATCTCTTTCAGGTGCTGCGGGGCAGCAACAACCTGATCTTCCCCAACAGCCGAGCCCAAGTGGAATGGTTCGCGGACAACCTGCGGCGACGTTGCGAGCAGGATGGCCTACCGAACGAGTTTTGGCCGCATCACGGGAGCTTGGCGAAGGAGATTCGAGAGGAAACCGAGAAAGCACTGAAAGCTGGCGGCCAACCCGCCACCGCGATCTGCACCACGACGTTAGAGCTGGGGGTGGACATCGGTAGCATCAAGACGGTGGCGCAGATCGGCCCACCACCGTCGGTAGCCAGCCTGCGTCAGCGCCTGGGCCGATCCGGTCGCCGCCCGGGCGAGGCCGCAATTCTCCGGAGCTACTGCAAGGAGCGCCAGCTGGACGATGACTCTCCACTGTCGGATCGGCTCCGCCAAGGCTTGGTGCAAAACATCGCCATGATCAGGCTGTTGATGCAGGGCTGGTTCGAGCCGCCTCGAGTCCAAGGATTGCATCTGTCGACTCTGGTACAGCAATGCCTCTCGGTGATTGCCCAGCGGGGCGGTGCAACAGCGGCAGACCTTTGGAACACACTGATTCGAAGCGGTCCGTTCACCGGCGTTGAGCAGAGCAACTTCCTGAGTCTGCTTCGCGCCCTGGGTGACCGCGATTTGATTACCCAGGAAGCTTCGGGCCTCCTGTTGCCCGGTGTGCTGGGAGAGCGTCTGATCAACCACTACGACTTCTACAGCGCATTCGTCAGCAATGATGAGTTCCGCCTGGTTTGCGATGGCAAACCACTCGGGGCACTGCCGGTCTCCAGGCCGCTGACCGTCGATCAGCGAGTCATCTTTGCCGGTCGCCGCTGGCGAGTCACGGATGTGGATACCGAGGCTAAGGTCATCGTCGTGAGGCCCGATCCTGGTGGTGCGCCTCCGTCCTTCGACGGACTTGGTGCTCGTGTACATGATCGGGTCAGGCAAGAGATGAAGACGGTTTTGCTGGGGACCGATGCCTACCCCTATCTCGACACCACTGCACAGGAGCTTCTGGCTCAGGCGCGCGGCACCTTTTCGGACCTCGGATTGGCCCATTCGAGCATGACTGAAAGCGGAGGCAAGACCTGCCTTTTCACTTGGCAGGGAGATTGGGTAAACGATGCTCTGGCTATCCTGCTCACATATACCGGACTACCCAGTGAAAACACTGGCCTGGCGATTGAGGTCGACGGGAGTCGTGCATCACTAGCAGGTAAACTGCTGGAGATCTCGGAATGGGAAGATGTTCAGGCCGCTATGGTCTTGCGCGACGTACGGAATATGGTTCGCGAGAAGTGGGACTGGGCACTTCCAGCTGATCTGCTGATGAAGTCGTTTGCCACGATGCATCTGGATCTGAAAGGAGCCAGAGCAGTGGCAAACGAGCTGTCGAACTGTCAAAGCTGAAGCAAGGCAAGAGGGGATGCGCCTAACGTGGCCGGAAGAAAGCCTTGAGCGATACTAGGATCGCCGAGCTACGCCGACGCGTCGATGCGCACGAGTCGAAAGCCGCCCTGGCCCTCGAGTTCGGCATCAGCCGGGCCACCCTTTATGAATACCTGCGCGCCGGCAATTAGCCGGCCGCATCCGTTTTATTCCGTTACCAAACCAAAGGAGATGACATGTCCAAACTTGCCGAATTTCGCCGCGCGGAGCAGGCCCTCAAAGAACAGCTGGCACTGCTGGAGAAGCTCCAGGGCGACAGCGGCCTCCAGCGCGAGATGGAGTTCGAAGACAAGCTGAAGGCGCTGATGGGCGAGCATGGCATGGATCTGGCGAAGGTGGTCGCCATTCTCAATCCGCAGCCAGCCGAGCTTGAACCGGCCGCGCCGGCTGTCGTGAAGCAGCGCCGTGCCCGTCAGGTGAAGCTGTACGTGCAACCGGTCACCGGCAAGCGCATCGAAACCAAGAGCGCGAATCACGCCTTGCTCAAGGCCTGGAAGGCAGAGTTCGGGGCAGATGTGGTGGAGGGGTGGAGGCAGGCCTAATTGGCTTGGCGGGTGATGTGTTGGGCAATCCCCGTGTGGATACGCCCCGACTGCCTGTCTGAGTGAGCGTGGAACTGCGTCCGGATCTGCGGGGGCTGCGTGTAAGAGTGGCGTGGAGTCCGCATTTCGGTGGAGTGTGAGGGCTGATCGACGACTGTGCCCCCGGGGCCGGGTGAATCCGTCTCCGGCTCTGCAGCCAGTCTAGGTGTGGCCTGTGCGGTTAGTTTGTTAACTCAAGCTCGGATGACCATGGTTTCGAGACAAGGCGACGCGACGAGTCATAGCAAGGCTGTGGCGAGGAGTGGCAACACAGTATCGTGACCATGGGCGCCGAAATTGACTAACTGAACTAACCAAACAGGCCACTAGCCATTTTGAGGATCCTTCAAGACGGTCGACAGCGGAGCTTAGTAGAACGTCACAGCATTTCCGGGCAATATATTATAGTGGTCAGCTGCAAAGGGGGAGTGTCCGCTTCTGGCCGATTCTGTTGAAAAAGTCCCGCCGCGATTTTTGCTCCCGAAATTGCGTGGTCGGCGTTGAAATCTGGTTCGTTAGGAAGGCGGAGCCGTCTTGGTTTTTACGTAGAAACACCAAAACCGAGCGTTGTTTGAGCTGCTGAAAGGCAGCCCTCCCAGATGTCGACTTTTTCAACAGAATCGGCCGAAAGAGATCATCCTGCTCACGATTCAGCTACCGGACGTGGAGCTGCCCTCCGGGAAAAACCACGATAAAATCCGTTATCGTCACTTTCCGGCCGGCGGTCGTTTCGCTACCCTGAGCGCCTGTGCCGTGGGACTTGTTGGCATCGGCTCACCGACGCCTCCCCCCGCGGACGCCTGATTTAACTCACCCAGGAGTCGCCCATGGAAACCCGGCAGGTCGTGATCGAAGACTGGGAAGGCGATGGCGGGATCCGCATTCCCGATGAGGCCCTGCAGGAAATGGGGGTAGACGTCGGGGACTCGCTGTACCTGATCGAGGAGTACGTGGGCACGACACGCTGCCTTGTGCTCAGCAAAACCCCGCGCATTCCCGATCGCGTCGATGAGCTGGTTGACCACTGGGAGTCCTTCGGCAAGGTGGCAGCCGAATTAGACACCAAAGATGAATGAGCTGATCCCAGGGACTCCGTTTTTCTTGGTAGTAGCCTCGACGAGACGCCAAGGGAATGCAGATGAGCCCGTTGGAAGGCTTAGGCTCAAGGCCAGCCCATGCTGAACGAAGTCATCCCACTGATTCTGCGCGCCGGAACGCTCATCGCTGCCGAGGCCAATCGCCCGGGAGGCCCGCGCGGGGAAGGAGACAAGGCCGATATTGACGTCGAAGTTGAGATTCTGCTGCGCGAGGGACTGCTACGACTGCAGGCGGGTGACTTCTGGGGAGAGGAGACGGGGAGCGCACTGACGGGGGCACCCTATTGCTGGGTGGTGGATCCGAACGATGGCACTTCCGATTTCTTGGCTGGCCGGCAGGGCTCGGCCATTTCCGTGGGGTTGCTTAGGGACTCCGAGCCAGTGCTGGGCGTTGTCTATGCGCCGACTTCTCCGCGCGGGCCGGACTGCATCAGCTGGGAGACTGGCATGACTGGCCTTCTGCGTAATGGCATACAAATTTCCCCCGACCTGTCTGCACGGCAACTCGACGCCGCTACGGTGGTCTTCGTAAGCACAGCCGCCAACCAAAAACCGGAGCTGAATGCCGAGCTTTGTTCACCAGCAGGCTTCAGCTCGATGCCCAGCATCGCTTATCGCCTCGCCCGGGTGGCCGCCGGCGACGGCATTGCGGGGGTTTCGCTCTACCCCGTATCTCCGCACGACGTAGTCGCCGGCCATGCCCTCCTCAAGGCTGCTGGCGGCGACTTGCTTGACCAAGACGGCCACCCGATTCGTTACGACGACCTGAACAAACCGCTGTGCCGAAGCTGTTTCGGTGGAAATTTGGCTGTCAGTCAACGCTTGGCCGCACGCCCTTGGCGGCAGCGGCTTTCGATCCCCTGACATCCTGAGCACCTCGTGCTCCCCACACTGGGAAAGGTAAAGCGATCGTGCGTGCACTGAACACACAGCTTGGATCGGCTGCTGTTGGTCAGTAGAGGCTGCTATCGACCCGGAGCGGCCGGTCACGACAGGCAGGAAGCGGCCGATTCTGTTGAAAAACTCCCGCCGCGTTTTTTGCTCCCGAAATTGCATGGCCGGCGTTGAAATCTGGTTCGTTAGGTGGCGGAGCATGTTTAATTTTGATGTATGCCCTTTCGGACGAAGTCCCTCATCCAGCGAGGCATTCTGCAGCGGCAAAGCATGGCGAGATCATCGTCGCTCAAGAATGCCTTGAGGTGAGATAGAACTTGATCGTCGATACCTCTTTTGCCGATGTAGTGCAGTGCGATCAGTGCTATGCCTGCAGGGCTGCCGGCGCATTGCAGTTTGTCGGGTGTGACATGTCGCAGGTGTGCGACAGCTGCGCCCAGGTGCACCGTGCGACTGCGCCCACTGGTGTAGAACATCGGGACCAGCTGCATTTGGGTACTGAGTCTGAGTCGTCGTACCGCTTCCGCCCCGTGAACTTGCAAGGTTTCAACATTGCACCGGGCGATCAGCCGGACCAGCTGCTCAACGCCCGGCCTGACTCGGCCGATGTAGCGGTTGAGCTTGGGGCGCATGTAGACGCCCCGCACGATGCGCTCCAGATCGCCGCGGGCGCACAGGCGCGACAGCGCCCTGCTAATGGCTGCGGGGGAGCCCAGATCCGCTAGTAGGGTGCGGCTGAACAATCGGCCCTTGGGCATGCGCTGGATGCGCCGGAAGACCACGTCCGTTACGGACGTACCTTCGGCGGGAGGCGCCAAGCGTTCGCAAGCATCTAGAAGCATGGTGCCATACCATGGCCGCGCGTCTGACCTGTGACTCGGCACAGTGGTTGACTGTGGCTGGGAGAGCCACACGGTCCGATCACACTGGGCAGCAGGTGGCGAGGTAGTTCGCGGAAGGCGGCCTGCAGTTCGGCCACCGTCTCGCCTTCGTAGTTGATCAGCTCGCGAATGAAGAGCAGCTTGCCGAACAGGCAATTGTCCTCGGCGCTGGTTTCGATGGAGCCGTAATAGCCCCGGTATTGCCGCAGGTTGTTCACGGAGTCAGTCCTCCTGCCCTGGGTCAGGATCGTCGTCGAACATATGATTAACCCAATGCGCGTGCTTGAGCGTGGCCATTGCGTAGCCGAAGCAGGACCTGCACAGTTGCATCCTTTCGCGCTCGCCATCACGCCACTGGGCCTGCAGGACACCATGCCCCGTTTCGGCTGTACTGGCGTCGCACACGTCGCACCGCACGACCTTCATCAGCCGTATCGCCGAGCTGTCGTCCGGGTCAGGATCCAGCTCCAGAGTGTCGCCCTTGGCCAATCCTGCGGCCTGGAGCAAATCGTCCGGCAGCTCTAGGATCACGTCGCCGCTGCCGTCCCCGGCGTCGCGGCAGGTCAGTTTCCATTTCATCTAATTCCCTCCGCTGTCCCTCCCGGCAGGTGCCCACCTGGGAGAGCATTGGTCAGATCCCAACTTTACGCTGCCGGCTCCTAAAAATGGGGCAGCAACGCCTCCACATTCAGCTTGATGATCTGTGATTACTCAATGACACTTAATATTTCGGGGCACAACCTCCGCATGAGGTAGGCATGAAACACCAGAAAGTATCTGACAAGCACGCCATGATCGCGAAATTCACGGAAGAGGCCATGCAGTTAGGCGGCCGCGTTTCAGCCAACCAGCGCCACTTCATAAAGGCAGCTCTTGCCCATGGCAAAACGATGGAGCCTGCAGGTCGCCTCGCGGGAGCCAACAGGGAGTGCAGTCATGCCTGATCAGTCCAAGCAAGAGGCCGTCACGCTTAGCGCCGAGGCCCTCCAGGCACTCCTCGACGAGCTGGAGGATCTTCGTATCGAGCGTGTTGCGTGCGATCGTATACCCACCATCCAAGTATCTAAGCTGCTATCTATAGAGGCCATGCGGGCCTGCTTTCGTTGATGCGCAGGCGAGCAGAGTCCAGTCACGGAGTTGATCAGTCACTTAACGGTGACTCGACACGCAAGGCCTCCAGCCCGTCCAGAGCTGTTTTTGCCAGCAAAACCGCCGGCCGGCCACCGCCCATGAATAGACGCGCCCCCCCGGGGATCACGAGCTCACCGCAATCGGGTGGCCTCCACCAGCGCTTCACAGCGGGCCCGACGCAATCTGCACATTAGTAATGAGTGAAGGGGGCCTCGTGGTGGTTCAAGAAGCCGAGTCTCGGGTTCGGGAGATGTAGGCTTGGGCCGAGTGTGTATCTGAAAGCAGAGTGATGGCCTGGTGGCGGCGTAGGCTACAGATCAGGTTTGTTGACGTTTGAGCCACTGCGTCATGGAGGCGTCCTCCAGTGCGTATTCGCCGCGGTTGGATTTCCAAACCAATCCTTTATCGCGAAGCCCGATGATCGCGTTCTGGATCGTGGTGGTGGTTGGCTGAATGTCGCTTCCCTTTTGCTCCAGGGCGCGGCCGACCGCGAGTAGGGTGGTCTCTGCGTAGGGAAGGAAAGCCTCCTTTTTGAGTGCCAGGTCTGCCATGACGTCCAGCACAGCCTGCTGCGCCGGTGTCAGGGTGTTGTAGGCGCTCTCATACTCCCCCCAGGCGCCGGTCTGGATGGCAAGTGCGTCGCTGTGTAGCAGCTGGCCGAGGTTGCCGGCGTCGCCGATATCGAGCCCGACATCCTTGATGATGGCTGCCAACAGTTCCGGCCGGTTGCCGACCATCCTGAAAGCGTCTGCCATGTCGTCGGCTGAGAACTGATTGCCCTCAGCCAGGCGCGCATTCACATGGGTGGAGTACGCCTCGATGTAATCCCACCCGAGCAGAGGGAAGGTGGTGATGCTTGCGCCATAGAATGGCTGACTGCGGTTGGACACGAGGTTGGCCAGCTTGTCACGACTGGAACCGGTGAAGATGAGGCGGAGGCCCTCGCGAGCTCGCCCCAGATTGAGTGCGTCGCGTGCAGCCTTCAGGCCAAACATGGCATTGATGCCTTTGTCGGTGTTCAAGGCGAGCTGGGCTTCGTCGATGATCAGGACGATCAACTTGTCAGATGCTTGATGAAGCAATTCGAGGGCCTGGGCTAGGGTTGCGTCGGGCGGCAGCTCGGATTTCGAGAGGTTCCATGCCAGGGCCCGAAGTGTGCTGGTCTTGTTGGCGCCGATAGACTTGGTCAGCTTGAGCAGGCGGCCTTCATACGTGGACAGCGTTTTGGCTATGGCGGTGGCGATCAGGTCTCCTGGGTCGGTCTTCTTGTTGCCCCACAGGTCAACGTAGACCGGCAGCCATCCGGAAGCCTCGCACTGCGGGATGAGATCTACCTTCAGGAAGGTGCTCTTACCAGTGCCGCGCGGAGAGGTGAGGAACAGGCCTGAGCTGTAATCGGCCAGGCCTTCGCCGGCCAGATCGCGAACCAGGGATGCGGCAAGAGCGGGGCGGTTGAAGACGAAGCGTTGCAGGCTCATTGGATTATCCTGAATTATTGCTGTGGCAATAATTTGCTTAGCCTACAGTAAAACGCAATAAGCCTGTGACCTACGCCCCCGTGCACGCGCCCGGGGCATCCGTCCAGCTATCAATGTGGTTCGTGCTCTCCTTGGTTGAGCTCTGTACGGATGAGGGAAAACAGCTCCTCGATGGTGAGCGTTTCCTCAAGCTGTAGGTAGCAGCTTGTCAGGAGTGTTAGCGGATGGACGCCGATGACGGACGATAGCTCGTGAAGCTTGTCTAGTGTTGGAGATTTCAGGCCCCGCTCCAGCGCGCTGAGATAGGTCCGGCCGCTGACGTCCGCGAAGTCTTCCTGGGTGAGGTGCTTGTTCAGCCTCGCCTGCCTGATGGCTCGCCCGAGTGCCTGCTTCAGCTCCATTTTGCTGCTCCCGCAAAAGGAACGATGAAGCCTTCTTGAACACTATAGGGCTACACCCTATAGTGTTCATTTTGGGTGGAAGACGTATGTTCATAACGTACAAGCACGCGGAGCTGCCTCTGGGAGAGCTCCTGGGAGATCCCCGCGTGCAGCACTGGCAGTTCGTCGAGCAGGACGTCCATTGGCCATGGTTTTACATGGAGTTCGTGAGAGACCTTGGCGAAGACTGCATAAGCAGCATGCTGATGATCCCGACGGTACCGGCACTTGAGCAATTGCTAGATGAGCAGAACGAGCGCTCGTGGCTTGCCCAAGCCTTGCTGGTCACGCCAGGACACTTGAATGGGAGCAAGGGTTGGATGATGGAGCCTTTGGTCGAGGTCAGTGTGGCTTTGGATGAGGAGGAGAACCAGTTAGGGTACGTTTACAAGGTTGAGGCTGGACACTGCTACAGCACGCATCCTGGCGGGAAAAAAAATAATTTACTGACCTCTCACGTCATTTTTTCAGCGGACAAGCACCTACGCAGATAATTGCCGAATCATGAGGGTTGTCATGGAAGAGTTCTGTCATCAGGCCGAAAAGGTTGATCGCTCGACAGCTGAGCAGAACAGGTTTCTTGATCATTGCCTTACGCATGGGCGAGAGTTGACCATTTTTCTTGAGTCAGGTGTGCAGTTCATTGGTGTAGTACGAGCCCATGACAGGAAGTCGCTCTTGCTCGGTGGGCGTAGTCGGAACAAGGATCCTCGCATGATCTTGAAAAGCAGCATTGCATACATTCGGGCTGCCGAGGATCTCGATCTTTTTCTGCCCTACCGGGGAATGGGGACTGCACTGCAGAGAAGGCGAAACCGTCGTATGGCTGAGCTTCGCAGGCCGAGGCGATAGCCATGGTGCCCCCTAGGTGAGCGTGCAGATGCAGTGATTCCGACAAGGGGTTATGGTCAGGTTGAGATGGGATTTTCAGTTGTCGGATGAGCTCCGCAGTGAGGCTGATCGACTGCTGAGGCGCTATTCCTCGAAAATTAACTTGTCAGATAGTACCCCAGCCCCTTCTTCAGATGCCCAATCAACTCTTCACGCAGTCCAACCGGCTCCAGCACGGGGATGGAGCCGGCCTGCGATAGCAGCCACCAGCGCAACTGCCATGAGTCCTGCACGGTAGCAGTCAACCGGTGACCATCCTCATCAGGCTCCAGTTGCATGTCACTGGACAGCGGCGTTTCGCGCAGCTGTCGGCCCAGGTCTTCGTTGATCCAGGCTGGCCTGATGCATCCAAGCCTCCAGAGCCTTTCGAGTTTGCTCAGTAATTTCAAACTGAACCGGACGCTGGGTTTTGTGCTGCATCACGATGGCTCGTGATGACACGTGCTCACCATGGGCTATGTCCCGTATTCGCAGCTTGGTTAGGTCGCAGGCACGCAGCTTGCTGTCGATTGCCAAGTCGAAGAGCCAGATCCCGTGTTTTCTCCGCAAGCTGGAGTCGTACCCGAATGGCCCAGATATCTCTGAGCCGGAATGGAGCCTTCTGCCCAACGAGCTTTCCTTTGTTCCACGGTTGATGACCAACGGTTGCAGTGATACTCATGGCTTGCCCTCCTCGATAGGGAAAGACAAAGGTGGGTCAGATCAGTGCATGAGGCGCTAACCGACCCAGAGCTACCGGTGGAGACCGGCAGAGTCCAGCCAGAAGTGGACGTTTTAAGCAGGGGAAATAAATCCGGCTCTTTCCACCGGCTCCGTGACAGGCCATGCCGCCGCCATCAGTGCATAAGTTTGTAGATTTTACCGGTATTGTCTGGCATGCCCATGCGGCTTCCAACGGGTGTCATTACATGGGTGTTGCTCGTCTGGTAGGCGGCCAGGGCAATGACCGCGGATACCTAGGGGATTAGCTCATTCATCATTGGTCGAATCCGGCGGAGTGAACTGGGCCTGCTCCTCGGCGAGCTCACGCTCCCACTGGGCGACCAAGACGTCGACCCGATCGGGGATCAGCGGAGCCTTCGGGCCCTGCGATTATTGGCAATTATTGCCCCGACAATAATTGCTCATCGCCCGCTGGCAGCAGGGCCTCGAGGTCGATGACCAGGGACGGCTGGAACCCAGACTCCTCCCCTGGATAGCCCCGCTGATTGGAGACAACCCGCGTCCCATCCACCTCGAAGTCGACCGAGGTATGCGTGTGGCCATGCACCCACAAGGCCACGCGATCGCTCCCTATCAGATCCTCCCAGTCGTTCGCGAACGCAGCATCTAGGATCGTGCCGGCATGGGGGCTTTCTTGCAGCGAGCGCAGCGTCGGGGCGTGGTGGGTGATCACTACGGTCGGCCCGTCATGGGGCACGGCGAGTTTGCTGCGCAGCCAGTCACGGGTCTTCTCCGCCTGCTTGATCAGGTCCGCCGGCCGGATGCGGCGATAGTTCTCCGTGCGGATCTGGCGGAAATCGCTCAGCGCCTGCTGCGCGCTCAACGCGGCCAGGGGCGGGTTGCCGGTGGCAGCGAAGTCGGTCCACATCGTGGTGCCGAGGAAGCGCACGCCGCCGATCTCAACCTCATCCCGATCCATGACGTGCAAACGTTCGTCGCCGGCGGCACGCATCGCCTGCAGCGTCTTGGTGAGGTGGCCACGGTAGAACTCATGGTTGCCCGGCACGTAGAGCACCGGGCAGTCGAATGCCTGCCTGGCCCACTCGATGCCCCGTACGCCGAGGTCGATATCGCCCGCGAGGATGACCACATCCGCATCCCTCACCTCGGGTATGAAGGGGGCGAACTCGTTGTGCAGGTCGGAGAGGGGGTGTATTCGCATCGAGAGTACCTGTTGCAGTGGATGCCGACCAGTGTGTGCAAAATCTGCACATTGCTCGCCGAGCCTCACTATTGTGATCTTGCCCAGCATTCGTGGAGACGGGTTTAGCACTCATCCGGGCCTCGAAGGCCTCCGGGCTGATGTGCCCCAATGTGCTGTGACGCCGCAGACGGTTGTAATCGGTTTCGACGTATTCAACCACGGTTTCACGCATCTGGGCGCGGCTCATGAAGCGCTCGCCGTGTAGACCGGCTGGTCGAGAGGGATCCTGCAGCTTTCTTGTCTGCAGTCCTTGAGGAGGAGCTGATGGCACCGGACTACCAGCTGTTTCAACTCGTTTGTGCGCAGCAATTGGACCGCAGAACACGGCATGGAGGCCAACTATGCGAAGATGACGGACCTCGTCATTGGCTATCACAGCGTAGTCACGACGCTCTGACCCCCAGTTTCTGAGGCTGGACTTTCCACTGGCAAGCGGTTCACTTTGCTTAATGCTCGCGCCCACCGACAGGCTACCTGCCTAGGGAACCCCCACGCTCAGGGGGGCGTGGTGCTGATGGGCTTCGCCAGCCCTGGCCAGGTCCAGGACAACTTGTTCGCCCCGTCGCCCCGTCGCCCCGTCGCCCCGGCAGGGCAGCGAGGCGCTGATGGCTACCCTCGACCGCATCAACGCGCTCATGGACCGCGGCACCATTCACCTCGCCCGGGCGCCGGCCTGGGGGATGCTTCAGAAACTCAAATCGCCTGGCTATGTGAGCCACTGGAGCGAATTGCGCCGCGTGACCTGAGCACGCAACCTGGATTGACTGCTGTTGGTCAGTAGAAGCTGCTCTCGGCCCAGACTGTGTAAAAACGGTGGCATCGAACTTGCTGTGATTTGATGAATTCGAAATCAGTGGGGGCGGCCAATGAAGCGCTTTATCCAGGGAGAGCACCGAGGGCAAAGCACGCTGCTTCCCGAGAGCCTGGATGACTACGTGGCGGACACCAATCCGGTGCGGGTGGTCGATGTTTTCGTCGATGAGCTCGATCTTGGCACGCTGGGTTTCGACGGTGTCGTCCCGGCGGAAACTGGCAGACCGGCCTACCATCCTGCCGACCTCCTGAAGATCTACATCTACGGCTATCTCAATCGCATCCAGTCCAGCCGCCGTCTCGAACGTGAGGCTCAGCGCAACGTTGAGTTGATGTGGTTGACCGGACGTTTGATGCCGGACTTCAAGACCATCGCCAACTTCCGCAAGGATAACGGCAAGGCAATCCGCGGCGTCTGTCGGCAGTTCATGGTGCTGTGCCAGCAGCTTGGCCTGTTCTCGGAAGCGCTCGTGGCCATCGATGGCAGCAAGTTCAAGGCGGTCAACAATCGCGACCGTAACTTCACCAGCGCCAAGCTTCAGCGGCGAATGGAGGAGATTGAATCCAGCATCAACCGCTACCTGACGGCACTGGATACCGCAGATCGTCAGGAACCTGCCGTGGCGCAGGTCAAAGCCGAACGCCTTCACGACAAAATCGCGACCTTGAAAACTAAGCTGCAGGAGCTCAAGGAAGTCGAGGTTTGTGGCCAGGCACTGATTGATACCAAGTCCATGACAGGGAGCTGTGTGGCGAGCTGCTCGTTGAGGCTTACGCAGCGACCTCGCCACTGACAATCAGAAAGGCGCCCCAAGGCAACCAGGCTGGCAGGATGGATTCAACCAGCCGGGCCAGGCCTGTCCCTGTGGGGATGAATACGGCTGTCTGTAGGCACACCTGTCGAACCTTCAAGGTTGCGAGTACCGGGGCGAGTTCCTGACGAGTGTGCCAGTGGGCTCCCGTATATCCGCCCGTGCCGCCATCTTGCCCCTTGCTTCTCCACAACAGGCTGTGCCGGTTGAGCAGACCCAGCACGAAGCGCGAGCGGGTCACGCGGACGATTTCTCCAATGGCCCGCGGCCAGTCGTCGATGAAGCACAGGGAGGCGAGGGCGACTGTCTGATCGAACGTGCGGTCGGCGAAGGGCAGGCAACGGCCATCGCCTGTGAGGTAAGTGATGTTCTGCGGCGAGTGTGTGCGTGCGAAATCCAGGGCGGCAGGGTCGATATCCAGGCCGGTGACCCGAAGGCCGGCGCTAGCCAGGCGGCGGGTGAACCAGCCCGTGCCGCAACCGACATCGAGCAGCGTGGAACCGGGCGTCAGGTCGAGATGGCGACGGATCCCGCGCCATTCGGTATCGCCGATCCAGCGTCCTCGCGGGCTGTCGTACCAGGCGTCGTATTCTGCGGGTGTCATCGTCCATTCCCTCTCGGTAGTGGAACCAGTATGGGGACAGCCCGCGGGTTCATGCGATTTGCCAATCAATCTAACAATCATTAGATTAAGAGAATGGAAAAGCGAATTCTCAAAGACCTGCTCTATGAACAGGTCGCCCGCATCGGCAAGGCGGTCTCCAGCCCCAAGCGTCTGGAACTGCTTGAGCTGTTGGCCCAGGGCGAAAAGACCGTCGAAGTGTTGGCTGCCGAGCTGTCGGCCGACATCAAGCTCACCAGCGCTCATCTGAAAGCGCTGCGCGAGGCCCGGTTGGTCGCCGCCCGGCGTGACGGCAAGTACATGGTCTACCGGCTGGCCGCGCCAGATGTGGCGGGACTGTGGGTCACCCTGCGCCAGGTGGCGGCGGCGCATCTGGCGGAGTTGCATCTGGCTTTGGAACAGATGGCAGCCGCCCCGGACACTCTGGCTGCAGTTGGACGTGAGGAGCTGCTTGAGCAGGCGCGCTGCGGCGAGCTGGTGGTCATCGATGTGCGGCCCGTGGACGAGTACGCGACGGCCCACCTGCCCCATGCGCGCTCGCTGCCGCTGGCCGAGCTTGAGCAGCGGCTCAACGAGCTGCCGCGCGGCCGGGAGATTCTCGCCTACTGTCGCGGGCCCTTCTGCTTGTTCGCCGATGAGGCGGTGGCGCTGTTGCAAGCCCGAGGCTACCGGGCGCGCAAACTATCCGATGGTGTCAGCGAATGGCAGGCCGCTGGCCTGCCGGTGGTCGCCGCCTGAGCGACCGTTGCCAAGGGAATCCAAGGCCGCCGATCCGCGGGCGGTCTGATCAGCACGGGAGATTGCTTCATGACCAGCACCCTGTTCATCGTCAACGACGCCCCTTACGGCAGCGAGCGCCCCTATAACGCCTTGCGCCTGGCCGGAGCCCTGGCCGCTCGTGAGGGGCAGCAGGTGCGGGTATTTCTGCTCGCCGATGCCGTGGCTTGCGCCCGCGCCGGCCAGAAGGTGCCGGAGGGCTACTACAACCTCGAACTGATGCTCAGCAAGCTGCTGCGCCACGGTGAGGTAGCCCTGTGCGGCATCTGTATGGACGCCCGCGGCATGACCGAGGCCGACCTGATCGAAGGCGCGCGGCGCTCGACCCTCGCCGAGCTGGCCGACTGGACCGCGGCGGCGGATAAGGTTCTGGTGTTCTGAAGGAGCATTGCCAATGTTTTTCAAACAACTGGCGACCCGCGAGGCGTCCCTGTCCTACTTCTTCGGCTGTGCGGGTCATGGTGTTGCGGTTGCCGTCGATGTGGTGGCCGGTGATGAAGACTGGTTCATCGAAGAGGCCGACAAGGCTGGCGTGGAAATCCGCTACGTGATCGACACCCATGTGCATGCTGATCACTACTCCGGTGGTCGGGCGCTGGCTCAGCGCGTCGACGCACCGTACTGCCTGCACGAGTCCGATCGTGACGTGGTGCGCTTTTCCTTCGAGCCGTTGCGCGATGGTCAGCGCCTTGAGCTGGGCAACGTCAAGATCGACGTCCTGCATACCCCGGGACACACGCCCGACAGCGTCTGTCTGCTGGTCACCGATGCCCGACGGGGCGAAGCGCCCTGGTTCGTGATTACCGGCGACACCCTGTTCGTCGGCGCGGTCGGCCGGCCGGATCTGGCCGGTCAGGAGGCGGAAATGGCCGGCGTGTTGTACGACAGCCTGCATGCCCGCTTGCTGTCCCTGCCCGACGATCTGGAGATCTTCCCCGGCCACCAGGCCGGCAGTACCTGCGGTGCTGGTCTGTCCGGGAAGCCATCCTCGACCATCGGCTTCGAGAAGCGCTGGAGCGTGGCCCTGGCACTGGATCGCGCATCCTTCATCGCGCAGCTGACCACCTCGATTCCACCGCGTCCGGCCGACATGGATCGCATCGTCGCCGCCAACATTGCGGCCTGAGCAGGGAAGCGGCATGGATCTTCAGCACGGCATCCGCCCCAACCTGGTGCAGTTTCTTCACCAACTGCTGCAAGTGCTGCTGGTCGGCCTGACCATCGGCATGATGCGCACCGTGGTGCCGGCGCTGGCCGAGTCCGAGTTCGGCGTGCCGAAGGACTCCTTCGTCCTGCTCAGTTCCTTCGTGGTCGCCTTCGGGGTGGTCAAGGGGGCGATGAACTTCGTCGCCGGGCGGCTTTCCGAGCGAGTCGGCCGCAAGAAGGTGCTGCTGCTGGGCTGGCTGGTCGCGCTGCCGATTCCGCCGCTGGTCTGGTATGCCCCCGACTGGAACTGGATCGTGCTGGCCACCGTGCTGCTCGGCGTCAACCAGGGGCTGACCTGGTCGATGACCCAGACCGCCAAGCTGGACATCACCCGCCTCGACGAGCGCGGCCTGACCCTGGGTCTCAACGAGTTCGCCGGCTATCTCGGCGTGGCCCTGGCAGGCATCGTGACCGCCTACCTGGCGACCTTGCTGGGCGCGCGGGTCGGGCTTCTGGTGTTCGGCCTGGCGGTAATCCTGCTGGCCCTGCTGCTGACCCAGTTGTGGGTCAGGGATACCCTGCCCTGGGCGAAGGCCGAGGCGGCCCGTCATGCGCAGGGCACCAGCGCGCAGCCCTTGCCGCGCTATCCGCGCAACGTGTCGGCGCAGCCGGGCAGCTGGGAGATCTTCGCTCTGATGTCTTGGCGAGACCGTCGGCTGGCAGCGCTCAGCCAGGCGGGCCTGGTGGAGAAGTTCGTCGATGCGCTGGTCTGGGTGTTCTACCCGCTGTTCCTCTATCGCCATGGGCTCAGCCTGCCCGAGGTCGGCTGGGTGATCGGCATCTACGGCTTCGTCTGGGGCGGCTCGCAGCTGTTCACCGGCCGGCTGTCCGATCACGTCGGCCGTTACTGGCCCAACGTGCTGGGCATGTGGATCTGCGGCGCGGGCGTGGCGATGATGCTGCTGGGCCAGGGGATCTTCTGGTGGAGCCTGTCGGCGGCGGTTTCAGGTATCGGCATGGCGCTGCTTTACCCGAACCTGTCCGCTGCCGTGGCAGACATCTCCCATCCAGCCTGGCGTGGCTCGGCCATCGGCATCTACCGCTTCTGGCGCGACCTGGGCTACGGCATCGGCGCCCTCGGCCTGGGTTTGACCGCGCATCTGAGTGGCCAGATGGAGGCGGCGTTCTGGTTCGTCGCGCTGTCGATGTTGGTTTCCGGAGCGCTGCTGGCCTGGCTTGGCGAGGAGACCCATCCGCGGCTCACAGCAGCTCGATGCCGAAGCGACGAACCGCAAGCGCAAACAGACCAAAGCAGACAACCGTGATGACTACGCAGGCCAGCAGCGTCAGCCAGAAGCCCAGGCGTGGCAGCAATGCCGGGAAGACCAGGAACATAGGCAGGGTCGGCAGTACGTACCAGAAGGTGTACCAGGCGTGATTGGCGATCTTCTCTGGAGACTGCCGTTCAACGTACAGCCAGATCAGCGTGAGGACGGTGATCAGCGGTAGCGCCGCGACGAAACCACCGAACTTGTCGCTGCGCTTGGCGACTTCCGATACCAGCACGACCATGGCAGCGGTCAATGCGTATTTGGTGATGATCCAGGTCATGGGGGCTCCAGACGAGGCAATGCCGGAGCAGGGGCCGCACGGCGCCCCCTGTTCGGGCAGATGGAAACGCCCAGCCTTGCGGGCAGGGCTGCGTTCTCAGAGAACCTGCTCAATGGTGATGTAGTCGCCTTCGGTACGCAGAGTCAGCTTCACCGTCTGGTTGCTGCGGTTGCGCCAGAACCAGCCGTGCTTGCCATCGAATGCGGCGACCAGCACGCCCTGCTGCTCGGGCGTCTGCTTGCCTTTGCCATAGCCATGGTAGAAGCCCTTGGGCGCCTTGTAGGGGTCTCCATGGGTGTCGTAGTTGAGCAGGCCGCCGTTGGCCGTCCAGAGGAAGTTCACCTTGGCGCCTTGCTTCATCTCCAGCTTGATTTCGGCCGCCTGGTTGGGCTTCAGGGTGAGATTCACCTCATGCTCCTGCAGGGCCACCGTTGGCTGCTGCGGTTCCGGGGACGGGGCAGCGGCTGCGGGGACTGGCTGGGCCGCCGTGGCGGTAGCGGGGGCCGGGACTGCCGCTACCGCAGGCCGCTGCCCGGCATGTGCGTCTTCGGCGGCGGCCTCCTCTGCCAGGGTGGCCTTCAGCTCGCCCATCTGGGTCATGCCCAGCAGGCGACCCACACCGGTCGGGTCGATGGCGTATTCCGCCGGCATGACCACGGTGACCAACAGGACGCCGGCGGTGATCAGGGCGATGACGGTGGAGCGCAGCAGCTGGGTGCTGCTCGGCAGTTCGTTGAGGTCGGGACGTTGGTTGTTGTTCATGGCGAAAATTCCTTACTGAGACACGATCAGGCCGGTGAGCTGGTAACCCATCAACAGGAAACCGGCGCTCATCATGGCGACGTTGGCGGTGTAGGCGTGGCGCCAGAAACCGGTGCTGCGCCGCCAGTAGCCCATGGCGATCAGAATGGCGCTGAGGGCCAGCAGCTGGCCGATCTCGACGCCGACGTTGAAGGCGATCAGATTGGGGATCAGGCCATCGGCGGCGATCTGGTAGTCGAGGATCTTGGTGGCCAGGCCGAAGCCGTGGATCAGGCCGAACACCAGGGTGGCCGTGCGGGTATCGAGCTGGTAGCCGAACCAGCGCTGGAAGGCGCCCAGATTGTCGAGGGCCTTGTACACCACCGAGAAGCCGATGATGGCGTCGATCACGTAGGCGCTGACGCTGATCTCCATCAGCACGCCGAGCAGCAGGGTGACCGAGTGACCGACCGCGAACAGCGTGACGTACAGGCCCACGTCCTTGAGCCGGTAGAGGAAGAAGATCACCCCGAAAAGGAACAGCAGGTGATCGTAGCCGGTGATCATGTGCTTGGCGCCCATGTATATGAACGGCAGCAGCATCACCCCCGAGCTTTCCTGGATGAAGCCCTTGTCGCCCTCGGCCACGCCGTGGGCCAGGGCTTCCGGGGCGGCCATGAACAGCAGGGCGCTGAGCACGGGCAGCAGTAACGAGCGGCGCAGGCGCGCGAAGAGCGCACCTGTCCCGCGCAGGGATAACGAATGCATGAGGTTGTCCTGGTTGTGGTGGTCCTGGGCCGCCATGAAGGCGGCCGACGTCAGAGTACGAACTGAGGGCGAGGGGGGCGTTCGATCAGAAAGACTGGATCTTCAGGAATACGATGGCGGGCGGTGCTTGGCATCTGGCCATGCTCAGCCAGGGCTTGCACCTTGATCAAAACGGTGGGATAGGGCGTCTCGTGCAGATGATCGGCGTCCAGCGGGGCGTGATCGTGTTGCAGCTGGCAGAGAACGCAGGCGCTATCGATCTGTGCATCATGCTCATACAGATGGGCATGCTGGAGGGCATGCGACGTCGCTGCCGGTTGGGAGACGTTTTTCAGCCAGGCAGCCGCGTGCCCGCCCCAAGCCATGAGCATGGTCAGGAGCAGCGCAAGCACGAGTCTGATCCTGAGGGCTTGGCTGAACATCTCGGTCTCTGAATCCTCGGAGTGGATCACCTGTCCATGATCGGATCAGGCTAGTTGAGTCTCCATCCGGCTGGAGGAGAAGTTGTTTCATGCCTTGGTAGCGGTTCCCTCGGTCGAGGGGAGAGCGGAGTGCGAGAGCATCGCCGCCGCCCCGTCTCTTCTAGCGCGGCTGAAAGGCGATGATGCCCATGCCCGCCAGGGCCACGGCGACGCCTGCCACATCCCAGACCGAAGGGCGCATGCCGTCCACCAGCCACAACCAGAGGATCGCCACGCCGATGTACACCCCGCCATAGGCGGCGTACACCCGACCGGATGCGGCATCGTGCAGGGTCAGCAGCCAGGCGAACGCGGCCAGGCTCGCCGCCGCCGGCAGCAGAAGCCAGGCCGAACCGCCCTGACGTAGCCAGAGCCACGGCAGATAGCAGCCGACGATTTCCGCAAGCGCCGTGGCCAGGTAAAGCAACAGCGTTGTCATGCGCTCGCTCCAGCGGACAGATCGCAGCAGTGATGGATCTCGATGGTCGAGTGGACGATCTCCTCGTGCACCGACAGGCGCTCGCGCACCACATCCGGCGTCAGCGTCGCATCCTGGGTCACCACCGTCATGGCGCACGAATAGACTTGCTTGCCGACCCGCCAGACGTGCAGGTCGGCGATCCGGGTTGTCCCGGCGTCACTCTCGGTTTCCACGACCTCCCGGATCTCGTCGACTACCGGGTGATCCATCTCGCGGTCGAGCAGCACCTTGCCCGTGTCGACGATCAGCCCTTTGGCCCACAGGGCGACCAGCACGGCCCCGACGATCCCCATGAGCGGGTCCAGCCAGGCCCAGCCATAGATCCAGCCGCCGAACAGGGCCGCGATGGCCAGCACCGAGGTGGCTGCATCGGCGATGACGTGCAGGTAGGCCGACTTCAGGTTGAGGTCGTGATGATGGTCATGGTGATCATGGCCGTGCGCATGCCCATGGGAGTGACCATGGTCGTGATGGTGAGCCTTGCCGAGAATCAGCGCGCACACCAGATTGACCACCAGGCCGAGGATGGCGATGACAATCGCTTCCAGGTACTGAATAGGCTGCGGCGAGACGATCCGCTCCACCGAGCCCACCACCATCATCACGGCAACGCCGAGCAGGAAGATGGCGCTGGCGAAACCGCCGAGAATCTCGATCTTCCAGGTGCCGAACGCGAAGCGCGGATCCCTGGCGTAGCGCCGGGCCGTGGCATAGGCCAGCGCGGAAAGGCCCAGCGCCACGGCATGCGAACTCATGTGCCAGCCGTCCGCCAACAGGGCCATGGAGTTGAGCCACCAGCCCGCGACGATCTCGACCAGCATGGTCACGGCGGTGATCCACATCACCACCCAGGTGCTGCGCTCGGCGACCGAGTTGCCGGTGTCAAAGACGTGGTCGTGCATCCATCTGGACAGGTTTTCTCTGGACATGACCGTTCTCACTTCAGGTAGGTGCGCAGCACGGCGATCAACTCATCGGCGCCCTGCTGGCGTTCAGCATCGCTGTCGATCGCCGGGTCGGCGATGTGCGCGCGCACGTGATCTTCGAGCACCTCCGCCATCAGGCCATTGATGGCGCCGCGCACGGCAGCTATCTGGTGCAGAATCTCGCAGCAGCCCTTTTCGGCATCGAGCGCACGCTCCAGCGCCTCGACCTGCCCCCGGATGCGGCGCACCCGCCCCAGTAACTTCGATTTCTCATGGGAGGTGTGGCTCATGCTCTATCGCTCATTATGGGGTAGGGGGGTATGGTATCAGAGGCGAAATGGAGGCGTCAGCGGAGCCAGGACAATGGATTCGAGAGACTCGCGCTGGGCGAGCCGGAAAGAATAGGGGCAGCGACCAGTAGGAGCGACCAGAATGCAGACGAGCAGCGGCGGTTCCACCCTGAAACAGATCCCGACGGGCATCTGGATTCTCGGCTTGGTCAGCATGCTGATGGATATCTCATCGGAGGTGATCCACAGCCTGCTGCCGATGTTCATGGTCACGACCCTGGGCGCAAGCGTCCTGATGGTTGGCCTGGTCGAGGGGCTGGCTGAAGCCACAGCGCTGATCGTCAAGGTGTTCTCCGGCGCGCTGAGCGACTACCTGGGCAAACGCAAGGGGCTCGCCGTTTTCGGCTACGCGCTGGGAGCGCTGACCAAGCCGCTGTTCGCCATCGCGCCAAGCGCCGGCATCGTACTTACGGCGCGACTGCTTGATCGCGTCGGCAAGGGTGTCCGGGGTGCGCCGCGCGACGCCCTAGTGGCCGATTTGACCCCGGCGCACATCCGCGGGGCGGCGTTCGGTCTGCGTCAGTCGCTCGACACCGTCGGCGCCTTCCTCGGCCCGCTGCTGGCCGTCGGCCTGATGCTGCTGTGGGCCAACGATTTCCGCGCAGTGTTCTGGGTGGCCGTCATCCCCGGCTTGGCAAGTGTCGCGCTGCTGGCCTTCGGCCTGCGCGAGCCGACACATGAGCAGACCGACAAGCGCACAAATCCGATCCGCCGCGAGAATCTGCGGCGCCTCGCCGCCCCCTACTGGTGGGTTGTCGGCATCGGGGCGGTGTTCACGCTGGCCCGCTTCAGCGAAGCCTTCCTGGTCCTGCGCGCCCAGCAGGGCGGCGTGCCGATTGCTCTGGTGCCGTTGGTGATGGTGGCGATGAACCTGGTTTACGCGCTGTCGGCCTATCCGTTCGGCAAGCTCTCCGACCGGGTGAACCATCGCAGCCTGATGGCCCTTGGGCTGACCGTGCTGCTTGCGGCCGACCTAGTACTTGCGACGAACGACCACTGGAGCGTCGTCCTCGTCGGTGTCGCCCTGTGGGGCATACACATGGGCATCACGCAGGGGCTCCTGGCGACGATGGTGGCCGATACCGCGCCCGTCGACCTGCGAGGCACGGCCTACGGCTTCTTCAATCTGGTCAGCGGTATCGCCATGCTGATCGCCAGTGTCGTCGCCGGCTCTCTGTGGGACACACAGGGGGCAGCGGTCACCTTCTACGCGGGGGCGGTTTTTTGCGTGATCGCCCTGCTTGGCCTGGCTTGGCATCCAGCGACACGGGGAGCCCGTGCTTAGCTGCAGGAGGCTGTTTGTGGTGTTACTACAGGTGTTTCTCCGAAGCACAGCAAGTCGGCTCGCTCCCGCCAGTCCTGGTCTTCGGGTCAGGTGAAATTGGTTTGCCCGACACTGGCAAGGGCTCCGGCAAGGACACCCTGCGCTCCCAGCTCGATGCCCTGCTCGACTGCGTGCGCGAGGGCGAGGGCGAGGGCGAGGGGACACCATGGTGGTGCACAGCATGGATCGCCTCGCTCGTAACCTGGATGATCTGCGTCGCCTGATACAGCAGCTCACCGGCCGCGGTGTGCGGATCGAGTTCGTGAAGGAGGGCCTGACCTTCAGCGGCGAGGATTCGCCGATGGCCAACCTACCGCTGTCGGTGATGGGGCCTTCGCCGAGTTCAAGCGCGCGCTGATACGCGAGCGGCAGCACGAGGGGCGCCCTGGCCAAGCAGCGCGGCGCCTACCAGGATCGGAAGGAAGCCCCGAGCGACGTCAGGATTGTCGAGCTGCGGCGCCCGCGAGCCAAAGTCCGCTTTGGTCCGCGAGTTCCGGATCAGCCGGGCCACTCTCACTCTAATGAGTACCTGCTCGCTGGTGGCCCCTGTCCCGTTTAACGCGACCGTATTCTCGTGTGAGGTTTAGCTGTAACGAATCCCCGTGCCAAATCTCAGATTGGCAAAGGCATGCCGTTGCTTGCGAGCCTGGAGGCGAGCCGGGGTGTACCAACGAGCGAGGGGGGAGGTGCCGACAACGCAGGCACATCCACCACCTGGGCACAGGGATGTGCCAACCAATTCGAGTTCGGCGCTGCCTCTACGGAGAAGACCGCCGCCATTCGGTATGAATCCACCTGTCCAGGAAGTCATCGATGCAATTGATCCGCATATGGGGGCAGCGCTCCGTGTTGTTTGGCGCGACCAAGGTTTCGTTGGTCGTCGGGACGCTGCTGAATCTGATCAACCAGGGCGAGGTCTTGTGGGGGGAGCAGCTCATGTCCTGGTGGCAGCTGTTCATGAACTATGCAGTCCCCTTCGGCGTGTCCAGCTACAGCGCTGCCTGCCATGAGTGGCGTAGCCTGCTGCGTGGCGGGCAATGACGCGACCTCAGGACATCACCATGTCCGCATGATGGTGTGCCTGCAGCGAATCCGGCACCCTGCTCTGCTCGAGCCCTCCCACGTCCAGCCAGAGACGGGTCTGCTCGCGAGCCCGTTGCAGAAGCTCGGCCGTCTGGCCGAAATCGAAGACCGACACGCCCAGCGGACAAAGCGGCGCGACGACATGGATGGCTGCGCGAGCGGCATACAGCTCGGTGTCGCGTACCAGCTGTCGCATGCTCATCAGGTTGAGGGTGTGCAGCGCCAAAGCCACGAGTCCTTGCGGTGGCTCTTTGCAGACGCAGCCAAAGCCGGTCGGCAACACCAGCAGACGAGTGGCCCCCAGTGCCACGGCACTGGCAATCGGGGTATTGCTGCACACCCCGCCATCGACCAGGAAGCAACCGTCGCGGGACACTGCAGGGAACACCAGCGGTATGGCGGTACTGGCCAGCAGGGCCTGCTCGGCGTCGCCTGCGGAGATCGCCACCTCTGCGCCGCTGAGCAGATCGGTGGCGATGATGTGTAGCGGTAGTTGGGCCTCCTCGATGCGGCGGATCGGCAGTGCCCGGCGGATCAGGCGCTTGAAGGCGACCGGTTGCAGCAGGTGGCCTCGCTGGTGCAGCAGGCTGCCCAGGGTGTCGGAGAGCGAGAAGGGAAACACATCCGACTGACGCAATCCGCACCAGACTTCTGCCAGTTCTGCAACACCGGCGAGGGTTGGCCGGGCGGCAAAGTATGCTCCGTTGATGGCCCCGACCGATGAGCCGACCACGAAGTCGAAGCTCAACCCCGTCTCGACCAGCGCCTGCAACATGCCGACCTGGACGACACCGAGGCTGCCGCCTCCGGCCAGGACTAACGGGGTAGTGGAGCTCATCTCGACCCTCCTGTTCAGGGCGTACCGTTCAGCGACCAGTCATAGTCGAGGTAGCCAAGGCCGACGCCCTGACGGATTCGTAGTCGATCCGCCGGGGCGTCGCTCAGCCAATCGGCCCGTGCG
Organism: Pseudomonas linyingensis; assembly: GCF_900109175.1. Taxonomy (GTDB): domain Bacteria; phylum Pseudomonadota; class Gammaproteobacteria; order Pseudomonadales; family Pseudomonadaceae; genus Geopseudomonas; species Geopseudomonas linyingensis. Next base: position 206,316 of record NZ_FNZE01000009.1, read on the forward strand.
GCCAGATAGCGGCTGACCGATCCGGCCTGACGGGCGAAGTCCTCGCCGTACCAGTCGAAAATCTTCGAGACCCGCAGACGACTGGCTGGCCGGTCGTAGCGATTGCGCTGCCGGTCGCTGAGGAAGTGGCGCAGGCTGTCTTCCAGCTGCTCCTCCAGTTGCTCGGCGCGCAGGGCCTGCGGACGCGGAGCCGGGCAGCCGATCGAGGCGCAGTTGACCACGGAGTGGATGCGCGGCTCGTCGTACACGCCGGGCTGGCGGATCAGCCCGTGCTCCAGGTCGTCGAGGCTGAGATTCTGGCCCAGCAGTGCAATGAAGCGGCGTTTCCAAGGTGAGCCGAACAGGCCGCCGATGTCCTTGATCGAGGCAAGCGGATAGTGGTCGAGGATCAGCTGTACGGTTAAGGCGTTGTAGGCATTGATCAGGAAGGCCAGGCGCTGGTCGCGTGACCAGCCGGCGAACTCGGTGGGACCGACCGTCGACAGCTGTGCGAGATAAGCATCCAAGGACCAGCGCTCGTCAGCCAGGGCCGGGTAGTCGACCGTGCTGGCCACCCCATCGCGCACCCAGTGCACATGCCGTTCAAGCAGGCCGTTCCAAGCCGCGTGGCGGTGATCGAAGGGGGCAGCCTGAGCGATGCCGCTCAGCACCAGCAGTCCCCACAGCAATAGCACCCTCATGGGTGCCCCTCCGAGGTTGGGGGCCGGGCGGGCATCGCTCCTGCCTTGGCCCTGCCGGCGTACAGTCGCGCGAGCGTGGCGGGGGCCATGCCAAGCATGAAGCCCCTGGCCAGCAGGCGATTGCGGCAGGCGCGCGGCGGGGGCTGACCCGCAACACCAGGTCCAGGCGGCGGAAGTCGCCGTATTCCCGCAGCTCCTCGACCAGCGGGACCTCCTCGAACAGCGGCCAGGGCGCGTGCTGGCCGGCGGCGAAGTAGACGCTGCGCCGGGCGAACAGCCCCTGATCGCCATAGGGCACACCAATCTGGTTGCGCCAGGCCACTAGGCGCTCGAGCACACGCCCATGCCAACAGGGAGGACTGCAGAAGCGGAAGGCAAAATAGCCGCCTGCCGATCCTTCCGTGATGGCCTAGCGCAACGCGCTCAGCGGCTGACTGTCCAGCTCGGCGTCGGCGTGGAGAAACCAGAGAATTTCGTGCCCGGCGAGTGCCGCGCCCTGGCGCAACTGTTCGCCGCGGCACGGCGTAGCGGTCACCCAGAGCGCCCCGTGAGTCTGGCAGAGCATCTGACACCCGCAACGTGTGTGGTCCGGTGGAGGCAACCATGCACTATCGGGATAGCGCGGGAGAGCTGCGGGCGCTGGAGTACCTGATTTTGGGTGGCGGGTGTGTCGATCACTGAGAGTGCTTGGTGCCACCCGTGACAGCTTTCGATTGTGTCCCGGGAAATGCTTTCCAGCTGGACCACGTAGGGGAGGTCGGACTCAGCACTGATGATGCGAACTTCACCGTTAGGGAGGGCGGAGGGCCTCACGTGATCGCGCGTGCCACTGGCCGGTGTTTCGGTCAGTGGCGCGCAATTGCGCCCCGTAACTGGGGGAGGCCGCGCTCCCCGATTGCAGGATCTCTCACGGATGGGGGGCTGCCGAGCTGTCTTGGCTGCCACTCATGCCTTGCTGCTGGATTGGCGGACAGGGTACCGAACCGTAGGAGCAGAACACGCAGCAGTCGCCCGGTTTGGGGGGCAACAGGGTATGACAAGCAGTGCACTCGTAGTAGAACTGGCAGGCGTCCGTGGGCATGGTTTCGCGCTGGATATGTCCGCAGTGCGGGCAGGTCACCACGGATTCGAGAAAGATTTCGCTCATCGCAGTGCTACTCCTGTGTTCTGGACGGATAGCCAGCATTCGTTGTGGCGCGGGTCAGCGCTTCAAGCTTGGCCCTGTCCGGGTCGTACGTGACGGTGGCCGTCTTTTTGTCGAAATCGACCTGGACGGCGCTCACGCCGGGCACCTTTTCCAACGACTTCCTGACCGTGACAGAACACAGCGAGCAGGTCATGTTCTGCACGGTCAGCGTAACGGTTTCAGGCTGCGCGGCGAATACCGCCAGCGGCAGCGCCGCGAGGATGGCGATCAGCAAGTGGCGCATTGGAGACCTCTTTCAGTAGAACCATGGGGCCAGCCATGGCGCGGCCAACAGGCAGAGCAGTAGGGCGGTCACGATCCAGAAGATGAGCCGCTGTCGCCGTATCGTGCGCGGCTCGGCGCAGGGCGTACCCGGTGTGCAGGTCTGCTGCGCCAGGTAGAGCTTGTAGAAGGCCAGACCGAGAAACAGCAAGGTCAGGCCGATGAAGAAGGGGCGGTACGGCTCCATGCTCGTCAAACCGGCAACCCATGTACCGCCGATGCCGAGCGCGAGCAGTACCAGTGGCGCGACACAACACACCGATGCGCCAATGGCGGCCAGTGCGCCGGCGATCAGCGAGCCATAGCCAGTCAGTCTTGCCATCGTTTTACCCTTGAGCCTGTTTGCTTGAGTGTTACTCTAAATCCCGTACCTTAGTACGGAGTCAAGGGGGAGGTGATGACGGCAAAGCTGACAATCAGCAAGCTGGCGGAGGCGGCCGGAGTAAGCATCGAGACGATCCGCTACTACCAGCGTCGCAGCCTGTTGGATGAGCCGCCCAAACCATTGGGCGGTCAGCGACGCTACTCGGTGGAGCAGGCCAAGCGTGTGCGCTTCATCAAGCGGGCACAGGCCTTGGGCTTTTTGCTGGACGAGGTTGGGGCTCTGCTGACCCTGGAGACGTCGTCCTGTAGTGATACGCGAGCGCTGGCCGTACGCAAGCTCATATTGATCGAGCAGAAAATGGCAGATCTCGCGGCTATGCACCAAGCGTTGGGCAATTTGGTGCAGCAATGCGATGCCGGTGACGGTGACGCGGCCTGCCCCATCATTGACGTGCTGGAGAGAGACTGAATGGAGCTTGATTTGGGTATTCGGGAAATCCTGTTGTTGGATTCGTTCCGAATACCCGTCGCTTCCATCGTTAGTCGTGGTGCTGAAGGTACTCGCTCAGTGCCTGTCGGGTGAGATCGCTCAGGCATCATGCGATTCTATAGGCCGGGATGCCAGTTGAGCCCAGCTGCTCGAGGCCAGCGCGGCTGTAGTAGCTGGCATCGGCAGTGTAGTGTCGGGGAACGTACATTGGCCTTCGCCTCGACCGCCGGATCGAGCAGCGCCTGTTCTGCACCCGCGCCATGGGCCTGGACTTCGAGGATGATCTACGCCTTCTCGTCCACCACTGCGATACTGGTGTAGCCCTGGATCACGCCCTAGCCGGTGGACATCTTGCCCGACTCGTTGTCGGTGCGATTGAACAGGTTGACCCGTCCGTTCGCGCCCTTGCGGTCCTCCAGGTTGTCGTTCAGCCAGGCGCGCAGTTGCCGCGCATTGGCCTGCAGGTGCTTGAGCTGGCGTGCGGCGCATTGATCCTCGCTCTCCAGGATGTGGTCGCTCTGACGCTGCTGTTCGATCATTGCTTGGACAGCCTTTTCCATTTTCTCGGCTTAGAGCAAGAAGTCGGCGCGTGTGCCGCTGTGGGTCTGGCTGGCGTTGCTCGGCAGCTTCACGCCATCGATGGCGAACATCTCATGTCCATTCAGGCCCTGACGATCACAGACGGCGAGCACTTAGGCGAACAGCTTGGAGGCCAGATCACCCATCTTGGAGACGAACGCAGCCAGGGTGGTGAAGTGCAGCTGGCTGTCGCCGGATACGGCCATGAACAGCACATGCTCGCGGCAGGAAGCTTCATCTTGCGGCTGCTGACGATACCGCGGCTGAGGCGAGGAGGGCGATCTTCAGCAACACGGCTGGATCGAAGGCCGGTGCACCTTCGACATCGTTGCTGTAGCTGGTGTGGAGGCCGGAGAGATCCAGTTCGTAGTTGACCAAGTAGCACAGGGCATGCTCGAAGCTGCCGGGAAGCAAGTGCTTGTCGAAATTCATGGGGAGAAGTTTGAGTTCCTTGTGAACGGTCTTGAACCGAGGCATCGCCTCGCGCCTCTCTGCGAATGGGTGAACCGAGGCGTATCAGCCCCAACACGGGTAGGCAGCCGGTTTTTCTACAACCTCAACCGTTTTTTTCCAGAAGAAACTGTTCGATTCGCGCGACTGTGGCGGCCTGCAGGGAGGGGAATTCGGCGATGCCGCGAGCAAGTGAGGTGTCGTCGCCATCCTTGGTGGCCTGCTCGAGTGCTGCGCACAGCTGCCCCAACCGCGCGGCGCCCACGGCGCGGGACGATGACTTGAGGCGGTGGACAAGGGCGCCGATTGCGTCGAGGTCGTTGCCTGCGAAGTGCTCCTGCAATTGTGGCGTCAGGTTGCTCAGTGCCTCGCTATAGTCGCCGAGGATTTCACGGATCATCTGCGGTGTGTCGCCGACCAGTGTGGTCAGTGCGTTCGGATCGAGCAGGAGCGCTTCCTTGGGGGAGTCTGCCGCTGACGGTGTGTTCCGCTCGGAGAGCGCTTTCCGATGCAGCCAGCGGAACAGGGCGTCCTCAAGATCGTTCAAGAGAATGGGTTTGGTCAGGTAGTCGTCCATGCCGGCGGCACGGGCCCGTGCGGCCTCGTCGCGCAGCGCGTTGGCGGTCAGCGCCAGGATGGGGATGTGGCGATCGGGACCCTCCTCGCGGCGGATGCACGCGGCCAGCTGATAGCCATCCATTTCCGGCATGTGCAGGTCGCTGAGCACCAGGTCGTAGCCGCCGAGGCGCCACATGGCCAAGGCTTCGACGCCATGGCAGGCCATCTCGAAGCGGTAGCCGAGCAGGGTGAGTTGCTGCTGGATGACCTTGCGGTTCACGGTCTCGTCCTCAACCACCAGGATTCGCCGGCTGGCTGCAATATCGGTCGGCATAGCCGATTCGCGCATCGGTACCCGTCCGCGGTCGCTCCCTGACGGGGCGTCGATGGCTATCAAGGGCAGGGTGATGGTGAAGATACTGCCGCTGCCCGGGGTGCTGGCGACTGTGATTTCGCCGTCCATCAGCGTCGCCAGACGCTTGCAAATGGCCAGGCCGAGGCCGCTGCCGCCGAAGCGGCGGGTGGTCGAGGACTCCGCCTGGGTGAAGGGGCTGAAAAGGCTGGCCTTATGCTCGGGGGCGATGCCGATGCCGTTGTCCTCCACGGCGATGGCCACGCGCAGCGGATCGCTGCCGGCGAGGCAGGCGCGCACCACAACTTGGCCGAGGCGTTCGCTGCGTCCACCGGAGAACTTGATGGCATTGCCGATCAGGTTGTAGAGGATCTGCCGCAGGCGTATGGCATCGGAGCGGACCCAGCGCGGTATCTCGGGGGCGATGTCCTGCTCCAGGGTGACGCCGCGCGAGCTGGCTAGCGGCCCGAGGGTGCCGCATAGGCTTTCGATTAGCTCGACCAGAGGTACGGGGGCTTGCTCGATCTCCAGCCTGCCGGCCTCGATCTTGGAGAAGTCGAGGATATCGTCGATCACGGCGAGCAGGGTGTTCGCCGAATCGCGGATGGTCATCACCAGGTCGGCCTGATGCGGAGGCAGACGATCTCGGCTTAGCACGTCGATCAGGCCGATCACGCCGTTCATTGGTGTGCGTATCTCGTGGCTCATGGCGGCGAGAAAGGCCGACTTGGCGCGACTGGCCTGTTCGGCATCCTTACGCGCCTGGGTCAGACTGGCGATCAATACCTTACGCTCGCGGATGCCGCGCAGCGTGCCGACGAAGAAGTGCTCACCATGCACATGGTATTCGGAGACGCTGATTTCCAGATCGACCGCATGTCCATCCTTGTGCCGACCGGTTACCTCCCGGGTGAGGCCTGTGACGTGCCGCTCACCGCTTTGCCGATAGCGCGCGATTGCATGAGCGATACCATCGTCATGACTTTCGCTCAGCTGGGGCGGCATCAGCATGGAGACGTTGCGACCGATCAATTCGGCCGGCGTATAGCCGAACAGCGGCTCGATGCTCGGATTGACGCTTTGCACAATGCCACGGCTGTCGATGGTGACCACGCACTCGAGCAGGTGGTCGAGCACGGCGCGGATCTCTTCTTCCTTGGCCTGCAGGTCGGTGAGTGCCCGGCTGCGTTCAGCGACCCTCTGCTGTAGCTGGGCATTCAGCTCGCCGAGTTGTTCGGCATGGCGGTGCTGTGTGGTGGTGTCATGAGCGGTGAGGAACATCAGACCGCCAGGTTGCGGCACGGCTTTCCATGCCAGCCAGCGCCAGGAGGCGCCCTTGCAGCGGTAGCGGTTCTCGAAGCCGATGGCTTTTTCCCCCTGCCCCAGTCGTGCGATTTCCGCCTGAGTAGCCTCAACGTCGTCGGGGTGTACGAAATCGATCAGCGGGCGACTGAGGAACTCCTCTTCGCTCCAGCCCAGAGTACGGGTGAAAGCAGGGTTTATGGTCTGGAAATAGCCGTCGTTGCCAACAATGCACAGCAGGTCGAGAGAGAGCGAGAAGATGCGGTCGCGCTGCTCTTCGGCATGGATGCGGGCACTGATGTCATTGAGTAGAAGGAGCGAGCCGGGGCGCCCCTCGTATTGGTAGGCCGCCGAGGTGATCTCCACCCAAGAGGAGGAGCCATCCAGGCGGAGGTACCGCAGCACAGCGGCATCCCGGATCGGCTCTCCCGCTGCGCGCCGAGTCAGACGGTCGAGGATGATCCCGTGGCTGTTCGGATGAATGAAGTCGAGGAGCGGGCGCTCCAGTATTTCCTCCTCCGAACGGGCGCCGAACATCGTCAGGGCGCTCGCATTGACGAAGGCACAGCGCCCCTCGCACTGCACGAGAATGCCGAAGGGCGACAGCTCGATAAGGCGGCGGTAGCGCTCTTCGCTGGAATGCAGCTGCGCCGTTCGTTCATTCACCTGGCGGGTAACGGTCACCTGCCGTCCGGCGCCACCAAGAGTGGCGAACACCGCGAGAAATGCGGTGGCCATGGAGAACCCGAGGAACAAGCGTTCCTCCTGGGTCGATCCTGGCTGGCGGAGCGGGCCATGGGAGGCCATCTCCAGCCGCCAGATACGGCCCTCGATCTGAAGGTCGCGATGCCAGGTTGGTTCGGCACCAGCGGGCAGCCGGTCGATGAAGACATGCTGCGAGGTTCCCGGAGTGATGTCCGCAATACGCACGCCGAAGTCGTTGTTCCTGGCCTTGGCCAGCAGCGGAGCGAACAGTTTTTCGATATCGATCACCCCTACCACATAGCCGTTCAGCTCTTCTTCCAGTTGGCCCTGGGTAAATCGCCAGACAGGAATGAAGACCAGGGTGGCTTGACGTTCGCTGCGCACCAAGTGGATCGGTTCGGAAGTGATGGCCCGGCCATGGTAGCGGGCGAGCTCCATGGCTTGGCGCCGCGACTTTTCAAAGGCATGGTCGAGCCCCACGGCCGTGCCGCCAGAGGCCGATGGCTCAGTGAACACAATGGGGTAGTACTCCGGACGCTCGGCTGCCGCCTGCAACTGTCTGTGCTCGTCCAATTCGCTGATACGAAAGCCGGCAAAGCCAGCAGCAGCCATGCTGGCTTCGAATGCGCCACGTTGGACCTGAGTAACGCGCGGCGCCCAGTCTACCGACAGCAGAGCCGCACGATTGACAAAGTGTTGCGAGTACTCGTGGAACGCCTCTCGGCTGACGTCCTTGCTGACTACCAGGAAGTGCGCGAGTCCTTCCAGCGGCAACAGTGTTTCGGCGATCTCCTGGGCCACATCGTCGCCGATTGCCTCCATAACCCGATGCGCCTCGTTTCCGGCGCGCAGATCCTCCAGTTGTGCCAAACCGATATGGCCTGTCGTCAACAGGGCCGAAGTGACGATTAGGGGCATCGCAAAGCGGTAGCTGCTCCCATCGGCCAGCCGGAAGGGATGCTTACCCGGCCACAGCAGCCGGATCAGCGGCGCGAATAGCAACACCCCCAACGAGTCGCCGACCCACCAGAGCAGCCATTCGCTGAAAAGGTTCTCGCTGGCGATCCGACCACCAGCAACCAGGACGACTGTACCAAGAGTGGGGGCCACCAGGCAGGTCAAGGGGCCGACGGACACTAGCGACAAAGCCAGACCGAAGTCGCGGGAAAATGGCCAGGAGCCTTGCAGGTAGAGTCTCGCCAGCCACGCGCCCAGCAATGCCTGGGTGGTCGCCGCGCTGGTGGTCAAGAGGCCCAGGCCGGCACCCGATAGCGTCGGCTCAAGCCATATCTCGATCAGCAGGCCGCCCAGCCAGAGGCCTGGCCAACAGGTCTGCCCCCATGCCAGCAGTACAGCCACTGCCATTCCTGCCGCCGGCCATACCGGAACAGCGTAGCCCGTGGATTGGGCCAGAAGGATGCCCAGCATGCCGGCCAGAACGTATAGTCCAGCTGCGCGCAGATTCACTTTCGCCAACATCACCCCAGTGGTGAGGAGCAGCGGACGGGACAGCATTTTTTTATTGCACATGGTCTGCTACGTGTATGAGGAAGTTGTCTGGTTGGGCAATGGGCGCAGTGGCAGGGCCCCACTGGAGGGATCTTGCCCTATATTTTCACGTTACTAGAGATTTGTGACAGCGCCTTCCGGGCATGATGGCCGCTGCAGGGCTGACCGGGGCAGCCCCTCATTAATGAGATCGAAGAAGGCATCCGCCGATACTGCAGGGCTGAAAAAATATCCCTGCCCTTGGTCGCAGCCACTGCTGCGCAGAAACTCGAGCTGTTCTGCCGTTTCGATACCTTCGGCTACAACCCTCAGGCCTATATTGTGTGCCAGAGTGATGATCGCCTGTGTCAGGGTTCGGGCATTCGGTCGCTTGTCGAGATCGCTGGTGAAGGACCTATCGAGCTTGAGGTTGTCGAATGGCAGTCGCATAAGGTAGCCAAGCGAGGAGTAGCCTGTACCGAAGTCGTCCAGGGAGAGGCCGACGCCAATTTTCCTGATTCCAGAAAGAATCTCTACAACCTCTTCAAGGTCATGGGCCAGTACGCTCTCGGTCAGTTCAATGTCCAGATATTGACCACTTAGGCCGGTATTTTCCAATATGCGGCCGATCATTGCGGAGAGGTCGCCGCCACGTAACTGTCTTGCCGACAGATTCACGGATATCGTGAGCTCGGAAAGCCCTGCCCTGTGCCAGGTCGCGTTTTGCGCACAGGCGGTGTGTATGACCCACTCTCCTATCTGGTTTATCAGCCCGGTCTCCTCCGCCAGCGGAATGAATTCGGCCGGAGAAATATTTCCAAGCCGGGGATGCTGCCAGCGCAGCAAGGCCTCTGCTCCTACGATACGCCCGCTTTCCAGCTCCAATTGGGGCTGGTACACCAACGTCATCTCTTTGTGATTGAGCGCATGATGCAATTCGTCTAGCAGTTCCATGTGGCGCCGGTTTTTACTGTCCATGTCTGCAGAGTAGTATTTGTATGCATTACCCTCTTCGCGTTTGGCTTGGTACATCGCTAGGTCGGCGCTTTTGAGAAGATCCTGTCCCTGGCCATCCTGCGGGTACAGGCTGATACCTATGCTGGCCCCGACGTGAACCTCTCTGGTTTCGATGTTCACGACCGTGGTCAGTGCCCGGATAATTCTCTGTGCGACGTGGGCAGCCTCCTCGGGCGTGGCCAAGTCCGAAAGAAGCACGACGAACTCGTCTCCGCCAAGTCGCGCGACCGTATCGGTTCCCCTGATGAGTTTCTGCAGCCGCCTGCCCACAGCTCGTAGCAGTTCATCTCCGGCGTGATGTCCCAGGCTGTCATTTATGACCTTGAATTTGTTGAGATCAAGCAAGAGTACTGCCGCCATCGCTCCCGTACGTTGGGTCCTGATAGTTGCCAGGTCGAGTCGCTCGAGAAACAGCTTGCGGTTGGCAAGTCCGGTAAGTTCGTCGTGCGTCGCTTGGTATTGCAGGCGTTCTATATATTCAAGCTGCTGTTGGCGTTGCTTGTCGTGACGTTCGGTTACGTCCAGCATGACGCCTATCACCGCGGGGCAGCCATTGATCGCCATGGCAGATCCGTAGATTTCCAGGTTCACGAGGGCACCATTCGATTTTCTCCCGCGCACCTCGTAAATGGCAGTACTCGCTTCGCCGCTCAAGCGTTTGCTTATCTGTTCCTGTGCAATTTCGAGATCTTCTTCGTTGATCAGGTCAAGCAGGTTAATTGACTCAGTGAATCGCTCGCGATTGTATCCGAACATTTCCGCCATGCGTTGGTTGGCGAATAAGAACCTGCCGTTCTGAGCGATATAAACGCCAGCGATCGAGTTCTCGGCAAGCCCTTTGAACATGCTGGAGGAGTGCTGCAGTGCAGTATTGTCGAGCTGGTTCTGGTGCATCAGGTCGGCAATCGTCTGCGACGCGAAATTGAAGGCGGAGGCGAGCTCGCTAATCTCGTCGCCCGATCTCACCCGCATCCGGGTGGAATAATTCCCATGCGCCAACTCCCGATGGCGACGTGTCAGCTCATGCAAGGGCTCGAGGACGCGCCAGCGAACGAACCAGACCAGCAGCAAGAAAATTACCAGCTCGGAAATGAACAGAGAAATCACCTGCTTCTGGATACTGGCATTGGTCCGCTGTGCCTCCAAGGTGATGGCCGACACTAGCGTCTCTGCACTAGCCAGCAATAGGTCAGTTTTTGAAGATATCCTTTCGATCGGCATCGCGGCTGCCATGCCTTGCGTATTTTCGAGTGCAGGGCTGTTGCGGTATTTCTGCCAGTCGTTGTGCAGCGCAAAGACCAGCGGTTGCATTGCCGGCGGTAGTCGCTGAATGCTGAGCCCCAGAGCATCGCCACCGTACTTGAGCACGTTGAGAGCGCTCTCGTAAGCGGCTTGAGCCGACGTGAGACTGTCGCTGCTCCGCACCTGATACCATGAAGCCAGTTCCTCGAAGGCGATTTTCTGGCTCAGCATGCGCAGCTTGCCCGCAAGGTTGACGACTTCCGCCACGCCCGAGAGGCGGGCGAGAAAGTTATGTACTATCACGACGTTGCCGGCGGCCATCATGGCCAGAACGATCAAAATGATGGCGAATTTCCACTGGAGGCTGAATCTCTGGGGATTCGAGCGTATGCAAAGCGGCGAATGGTAAATACTCATGCATGCGGACCTCTGGGCCGGTGAACATCGAGGATGAACAATCATTCAGGGGTGGCGATGCTCACTTTTGAGACATGGCTGACCCGGGTGCAGCTTCCATGTGCAGTAATGGTGCGTCGAGTGGCCAACTCCCTCATGGTCTGCCCAACCAGTTTGGGTGCTTTAGGTACCCACCATGGTGTGGGCATTGCTCCCCATGGTTTTGTTATGAGTCGTCTGGTGACCTCGCTCATCCAAACTCGACACAATCAACGAATCGCGCAGCTCACGGGAAGTAGGGGCTATGCGCATTCTGGCCCCCAAAAACCAAAAGGCGTCCGCACCGCCGCCGCCAGCAAGGAGCAGGGGCAGTAGTGGAGACGCCTTTGTCGAGGGAAGCATGGCCCGCCATTGGACCTTGGATTGCAATAAGCAAAGACTATGCCATTGCGGTATTCGAACGGGTCTTCTCCTCAGAGGGTGAAGGCATCGTAAGCGCCGAGACTCCCCAAAGGACAAGCGGTGCAGCGCCAGTGCTTGTGTGTCTCGAATGGATCAGCAGTTCATAGCAAGCGCGTGATCTTGGCCAGCAGCGTGGCGCGGTCGAAGGGCTTGGCGATGAAGTCGTTGGCTCCGCTCTTGAGGCTTTCCACCACGACCGCACCCTCGCTCTTGCCGGTCAGCATGATGAACGGGGTCTTTTCAAGGGACGGCATCAGGCGGAAGCGCCGCAGGGCTTCCAGCCCATTCACGCCCGGCATCACGATATCCAGCAGTACCAGGTCGGGTGCGTTGTTGCGCAGCATGCGCAGCGCCTCGGTGGCGTCCCTGGCGATGCTTAGATCGTAATCCCGGGCATCCAACTGATGCGCAACGATCTTGTGCACGAACTCGTCGTCGTCGACCAGCAGGATGCGCGGACGCATCTCCCCGGCCAGTGCGCCGAGGGCGCGCACCGACTCGATGTGCGGGCTGTAGTCGTGCTGCAGTTGCGCCGCCCACTGGTGTACCGGCTGCATGGCGGTGCTCACGTTCTGGAAGGGTTGGTGCAGTGCGGCCTGCTTGAGACGCACGATCTCTTCCTGCAGATGGCGCAGGGCCTGGGGGGCGTTGTGGGCATAACTGCCGGCGCGGTGGTGCAGATGGTCGAAGGCGCTGCCGATGTCCTGCTCGGCCTTGTTCACCGCACGATCCACCGTGGCGAGGCGCAGGCTGCCTTCGGCCACGTGCTGCTTGAGCAGTTCCTCGAGCTCGGCGATGCGTCGTGCCTGTTGGGCGAATTCGCCGAGGGCTGGCGCGGTGCGCTTGAGTGCGCGCTGCTCGCGCAGGGCGTTGTGCACCGACATGCGCAGGCGCGGCGCGTCATGGGTCATCGGCCAGAACATGATGTAGTCGTCGAAGACCTCGCGCCGGCAAAGCGCATAGGCATCATGCACACCCTGCTTGCTGCATAGCACCACTGTACGATGCGGTTGCAGGTGGATCTTCGCGCTCTGTCGATACAGCTCCAGGTAGAACTGTTCGGAGCGTTTCAGGCTTTTGAAGGCCAACACCAGCACGCCCGGAAGGTGCTCGTCGAAGGCGGCGATCCGGGAGTCCTCGTCGAGGGCCATGATCAGGTGCTCGAACTCGAGCTGCAGCTGGTTGTGGATGATAGTCGCGTCGGCCTTGTCGTCGGTGGCGACCATGATGGTGACGGGGAGCTTCTTGTCGGTGGTCATGTTCCGGGCACTCCACGGAAATTCAGTGGGGCGGTCGGCGAACGCGGGAGGCCCGCGCCCGGCGATCCGCCGAAAGGTGGTTGGCGGTCATGCCAGCATGCCGTCGATACACTGCTCGACCGCCTGCAGTTCGCGTTCCAGCTGGTCGAACAGTGGTTGCAGCAGGGCGGTGTCGCGGGGCTGGTCGCCGGATCCCTCCAGGCGGGCGCACAGCTCGCCCATGGACATGGCTCCGACGGCGCGCGAGTTGGACTTGAGGGAATGGGCGAGGCTAACCACGCTCGCGCAATCCTCGGCGTGCAGTGCCGTGCGCAGTTGTGCGACTGCCCGGTTGGCGGTGTTGCGAAATTCGCCGAGAAAGTCGGCGAGCACCGCCGGCTCGTCGCCGACCACGGTCTTGAGCACTTCGATATCGACCGCTGTCTTGCTGGCGGCAGTGGGGGCGGCTGGCTCGTGCGAGGTGGGCTTTGGGCTCAGCCATTTCTCCAGCATGGCCTGCAGATCGTCGAGCCGGGCCGGCTTGCACAGGTAGTCATCCATGCCGGCTTCCAGGCAGCGCTGGTTTATGCCTTTCTGCGAATTAGCGGTGAGCGCCACTATGGGCAGGTGCCGGCTGCCGTTCTCGGCGGCGCGGATCGCGGCGGCCAACTGGTAGCCGTCCATTTCCGGCATGTGCAGGTCGGTCAGCAGCAACGCATAGCCACCCTTGCGCCATAGTTCCAGCGCTTCCAGGCCGTTGGTCGAGACATCCGCAGTCAGTCCGAGCAGGGCCAGTTGGTGCAGCAGCACCTTCTGATTGGTTGGGTTGTCCTCTGCCACCAAGATCAGTTGCCCCCGCCGCTGCGCCACTTCCGACGACGGCGGGCTGGTCTTGCGCATGCGTGCGGTTCCCTTGCCGGTGTTGCCGGAGACGCTCTGGCCCAGGGCCAAGCGCGCGGTTTCGATCAGGGTGCGCCGACTCAGGACGTTGCCGTCGATGCGCACCAGATGACGAGTTTCCACCCGCGGGCGTCGACGTGCGCCGCGGCCGATGCACAGGAAGCGCAGCTCGGGGAGGCGCCAGGCTCGGGCGGCCTCGCGCAGCTGCGTGGAGTCCAGCTTGCTCCGGCCCTCATCCACGAGGCACAGCTGTGGCCGTTCGGTGAGTCGGGCTGTCAGGGGGGCATGGAGATCGGCAAGCGTAACGATGCTGGCGCCGGCGTCGATCAGGTACTGAGTGAGATCGGCAAGCAACCCGGTCTGCGCGCCAACCACCAGGCAGCAGACCTCGGCCAGCGCCGCTGGCGTGGCCGGAGGGGCGCCGTGTACGCGCTGCAGCGGCAGCTGGACGCGGAACAGCGCACCGGCGCCCGGTTGGCTTTCCACCTCGATGCGGCCGTCCATGAGCTGGATCAACTGCTGGCAGATGGCCAGGCCCAGGCCTGTGCCGCCGAAATGGCGGGTGGTCGA
>NZ_FNZE01000001.1 GCF_900109175.1 Pseudomonas linyingensis
AAATTACCGAAGATACACCGATATCACATACCCAATTAGGGGAAGCGACTCAAAACGATTCCCCAACAAATTGCTTGACGACCATAGAGCGTTGGAACCACCTGATCCCATCCCGAACTCAGCAGTGAAACGACGCATCGCCGATGGTAGTGTGGAGCTTCTCCATGTGAGAGTAGGTCATCGTCAAGCACCTATACAGAAACCCCGATCAGCACACGCTGGTCGGGGTTTCGGCTTTTCCGATCCGCCAACGCTCAGCGACCGGCTGCCACGCTCGGATACAATGAACGTGCTGCGTTCAGAGTGATGTCCCATGTCCGACCCTGCCTCGCAACCCGCCAGCACACTGCCGAGCCTGCCGCTAGAAGAGCTGGTGGCATGCCACGAGTGCGATTTGCTGATGCACAAGCCGCAGCTGCTGCTCGAGCAGAAGGCCTCCTGTCCGCGCTGCGGTTTCGAGCTATTCGCCCATCGCGCGCAAGTGCAGCGCCGCAGCCTGGCGCTGGTGCTGACGGCTCTGGTGCTGTTCTTGCCGGCCAACTTTCTGCCGATCATGCACCTCACCCTGCTCGGCCAGACTACCCAGGACACGCTCTGGAGCGCGGTAGTGAGCCTCTATCACGGCGGCATGGAGGCCGTGGCGCTGATTGTCTTCCTGTGCAGCATGGTCATTCCGCTGCTCAAGCTGCTCTGCCAACTGCTGGTGCTGCTCAGCATCCGCTGGAGGTTGGCGCTGGCCTGGGGCCGCCGGTTGTATCGCTCGTACCACCACCTGCGCGAGTGGGGCATGCTCGAGGTCTACCTGATAGGCATTCTGGTTTCCATCGTCAAGCTGATCGATATGGCCGACCTTACCCTGGGCTCGGGGCTGTTCTGCTTCGTCGGTCTGCTGCTGGCCCAGATATGGCTGGAGGTGAGCATGTCGCCCCACCAGATCTGGGAGGCGTTGGAGGAAGGCGGCCATGCGCGCGATTGATGCCGGCATTCTGGTGTGCAGTGAGTGCCACCAACTGAATCGTATTGCCCCCGTTGAGCGCCAGAGCTGTCGCCGCTGCGGCGCACGGCTGCACCCCCGTCGCCCGAACAGCATCGTACGAACCTGGGCGCTGCTGTGCGCGGCGGCCATCCTTTATATCCCGGCCAACCTGCTGCCGATCATGACGGTCAATCTGTTCGGGCAAGGCAGCCCGGCGACCATCATGGGCGGTGTGATCGAGCTGATCCATGCGGGCATGCTACCCATCGCCCTGGTGGTCTTCGTCGCCAGCATCCTGGTGCCGACGCTCAAGCTGTCAGGCATCGCCCTGCTGCTATTTTCCGTGCAACGCCATCAGCGGCTATCGGCGCGCCAGCGCATCGTCATGTTCCGCTTCATCGAGTGGATCGGTCGCTGGTCGATGCTGGATATCTTCGTCATTGCCATACTCGTGGCGCTGGTCAGCTTCGGCAATCTGGCCAGCGTCGAGGCCGGAAGTGGCGCCATGGCCTTTGCTGCCGTGGTGGTGCTGACCATGCTGGCCGCGCTGAACTTCGACCCCCGGCTGATCTGGGACAACACCGACGCGGACCCTGCCCATGACTGAACTCGAACAGCCCAGTATCCGCAAGACCAGCAGTTGGTCCGCCATCTGGGTGTTGCCGCTGCTGGCTCTGCTGATCGGTCTCTGGCTGCTCTGGCGCGCCTTCAGCGAGGCTGGCCTGGATGTCCAGGTGCACTTTGCCGATGGCGACGGGATCCAGGTCAACAAGACCCAGGTTATGTACAAGGGGATCGCCGTGGGCAAGGTGGTCGGCCTGCATGTCAGCGCGGACATCCAGGGGGTGGATGCCACCATCGAAATCAATCGCGAGGCCCAGGACTACCTGAGCAAGAACACCCGTTTCTGGTTGGTCAGGCCGCGTGTCTCGCTGGCCGGTGTCACGGGACTGGAAACCCTGGTTTCAGGCATCTACATCGCCATCGAGCCGGCCAAGGGCAAGCTGGTCCGCGAGTTCCAGGCGCTGGCCGAGCCGCCGCCGCTGGCGGATAGCCTTCCGGGTCTGCACGTCACGCTCAAGGCCGATCGCCTTGGCTCCATCGATCGGGGCAGCCCGGTGTTCTACCGCCAGATCAGGGTCGGGCAGGTGAAGAACTATCGGCTTGCCGAGGACCAGCGCACCATCGAGATCCAGATCTACGTCGAGCAGCCGTATGCGCATCTGGTGCGCAAGCACACGCGCTTCTGGAATGCCAGCGGCATCAGTTTCAGCGGCGGTCTGTCCGGCTTCAAGTTGCGTGCCGAGTCACTGGTCAGTATCGCCACCGGCGGTATCGCCTTTGCCACCCCGGAGCATCGACAGGACAGCCCGCCAACCGATCCGGCATTCCCGTTCCGCCTCTACGAGGACTTCGAGGCGGCGGAGACCGGCTTCCGCGTCCAGCTGCAACTCGACAACGTCAGCGGCCTGCAGCCCGGGCGCACGCCGGTGGTGTTCAATGGCGTGCAGGTGGGGGTGCTGAGGAAGCTCGACATGGGGCAGGACTTCTCCAGGCCCTTGGCCGAGCTGACCATGGACCCGCGCACCGAGGAGCTGCTGCTGAGCAGCAGCGAGTTCTGGGTGGTCAAGCCGTCCATCTCGCTGGCCGGCATCACCGGCCTCGAGGCGCTGGTGCAGGGCAACTTCCTCGCCGTGCGTTTCGGCAAGGAGGGCGTCCCTGCGCGGGAGTTCAGCGTCCGGGCCAAGGCGCCGCCACTGAATGTCGACGCCCCCGGTTTGCACCTGCGTTTGGCCGCCGAGCGCCTGGGGTCGCTGGATGTCGGCACGCCGATCCTGTATCGACAGATTCGCGTGGGCAGCGTGCAGAGCTACCAGCTGTCGGCAGACCGCCGCGAGGTGATGCTCGATGTGCACATCGAGCCGGATTACGCCGGCTTGGTCAACGCCTCGACGCGCTTCTGGAATGCCAGCGGCATCAGCCTGAAAGGCGGCCTGTCGGGCATCGAGGTGAAGAGCGAGTCGCTGCAGACCCTGGTGCTGGGCGGCATCGCCTTCGATACCCCCGACCTCCAGGCGGCACCGGTGGCGCGCTTTCGTCGCTTTGCGCTGTTCGCCGACGAGAAGCAGGCGCTTGCCGTCGGGCGGCTGATCGAGCTGCGTACTGCACGCAGCGACGGCCTGCGCGAGGGCACGCCGTTGCGCTTTCGCGGTCTGGATGTCGGCCAGGTGGAGCAGATACGCCTCAGCGACGACATGGCGGCGGTGCTGCTCCGGGTTCGGGTCACCGAAGCCGAGGAGCGCATCGCTCGCGCCGGCAGCCGCTTCTGGGTGGTGCGTCCGGAGTTGGGCCTGGCACGCACCGCCAATCTCGATACGCTGGTCAGCGGTCCCTATCTGGAAGTGCAGCCGGCGGCGCGCACGGGCGCGCCGCAGCGCATCTTCGAGCTGCTGGCCCAGGCGCCGCAGGCGCTTGCCGAGGAGCCTGGTCTGGCCCTGGTGCTGAGTGCCGCCCGCCGCGGCTCGGTTGTCACGGGCGATGCGGTGAGCTATCGAGGGGTGCCGGTGGGCAAGGTGACCAGTCTGGAGCTGGGGCCGCGGGCCGACCGTGTGCTGATCCATATCCGCATCGAGCCACGGTATGCCGCGCTGGTACGCGGCGGCAGCCGGTTCTGGAATGCCAGCGGGGTGGACGTCGATTTCGGTCTGCTCAAGGGCGTGGAGGTGCGCACCGAGTCGGTGGAGGCGATCCTCGCCGGTGGCATCGCCTTTGCCACCCCGGAGGAGGGCAGCCCGGCGCATCCCGGGCAGACCTTCGCCCTGTTCGACGAGCCCCAGGAAGAGTGGCTGCGCTGGGCGCCGAAGATTCCGCTCAAGCCCTGAGTGCCTGCGCCGGCGCGGATTGCTCCGCGCCGATCCCCGGACGACTCAGGCCGGCTCGCCGACTTCCGTCGGCGCCGCGGTTGCCACGTCCTCGCGCGGCTGGATGAGCTTCCAGTCCGCCTCGTCGATATAGATGCCGCCCGGGCCGCTGCCGCCTTCCAGGTCGATGGCCACCTGCGCGGCGACCTGCGGCTTCACCGAGGCGAGGATCGGCACGAAGCCGAGCTGGCGGCTGGTCTCGATCAGCGCCAGCTGGTTGTGCTCGTCGATGTCTGCCGCCTCGTCGAGGTAGTAGGGCAGGCGCACGCGACCGGCCTGCTCGCGGTCCATCAGGTGCAGCAGCAGGTACATGTTGGTCAGCGCCTTGATGGTCATGGTGGTGCCGTTGGAAGCCGCGCCGTCGATGTCGGTGTGGATCACCGGCTGCCCGCCGACCTTGGTGATCTCAAAGGCCAGCTCGAACAGATCCTTGAGCCCCAGCTGGTTGTGGTTGGCCGCCACCAGGCGCGCCAGGTACTCGCGCGCCTGGTCGTTGCGGACATCCTGCTCGGTCGACTGCGACAGGTCGAACACCGACAGGGTCTCGCCGGCCTCGTACTGGCCGGCACTGTGGATGATCTGGTCGATATGCCGAAGCGCTTCCTTATGCGGCGCGAGGACGATGCGGAAGCTCTCCAGGTTGGAGACCTGGCGCTTGTTGATCTCGCGGTTGAACAGCGCCAGCTGGTGCTCGAGGTTGTCGTAGTCGCTGCGGATATTGCGCAGGGTGCGGGCGATATCGGTAACTGCGGCGCGGCGTGCCTTGGCCAGGGTCAGCGCCTCGTCCTGGCGATGGGCGTAGGCGTTGACTAGCAGCTGCAGGCGGCGCTCGGCGTCCTCCTCGCTGTCGAACTTGGCCACGCCCTTGAGGCGCACCTGGGCGTACAGCGCCTCGATCTGCCCGTCGACGCGCAGCAGGCCCTGCCAGCTGTCCTGGTAGTCGTTGAGCAGCGGCAGCAGGTTGTCCAGCGAGTCGTCGACCGCCTCCATGAACGGCGTGCCGGGTGGCAGGTCGGCCGGCAGCAGCTGGCGGCGGCGCAGGGCGTCGGCGAGGGTGCGCTCCCTGGCCTCCAGCTCGCCGAGCTGGCGGCTGACCAGTTGCAGACGCGCGGCCAGTTGCTGGACGCGCTCGGCGAAGGCATCGCTGGAGCGTTGCAGCTGCTCCTGGCGGGCCTCCAGCTGGGCCAGCTGCTCGCGCTTGTCGTCGGCGGCGGAGGCCAGCGTCTGGCAGCGACGGTAGTCTTCCAGGGCCTTCTGCGCGTCCAGCACCTGCTGGTACAGCGCCTCGGCCTGCGCCTTGCTGGCGCCCAGATCGCGGGCCACTTCCTGCTGGGACTTCAGCTGCTTCAGCTCGCGCTCGAGACGATCCTTCTGCTCGCGCAGGGCGCTGCGGTCGGCGAGCACCTTGAGTGTCGGCGGCTCGATCGACGACAGGTCGATGGCCAGCCCGGGGGCGGTGAAGCTCTCGCCGCTGAAGCCGGCCAGCAGGCCCTGCAGGGTTTTCACCCAGCTGCCGGCCTTGTCGAGGGTGATGCCCTGCGTGCCGAGTGGCAGGCTGAGCAGTGCGCCGTTGAACAGGCGCATCAGGCGCTCGACGTCGGCTTGCGAGAACTCCTCGCGCAGCCGGGCGTAGCTGTTGTTGTCGGCGTGGTCGAGTTGCTGCCTGACCGACTTGAGGCGCTGCTCGAGGTCGCGCAGGCGCTCGGACAGATCCTCGCTGGAGAACTGCCGCGACTGTGCCAACGCGCCGGCCAGTTCGTCGTGGGCGTCCTTGGCGGCGAGCAGCTGCTGCTCCAGCCCCCGCACGTCGTCGACCAGGGCGAAGCGGTTCTGCAAGGTGGCCAGTTCCTCGAGCCAGCGCTGCAGCTCGCCGCATTCGCGCTGCAGGCGCAGCAGCTCCTGGGTGTCGCCGCGCTGCTCGTTCTGCAGGCCATCCTGCTGACCGCGCAGCGCCTCGTGCTGCTCCAGCAGTTCGGCGCGGCGGGCATCGGCGTAGTCGTGCCAGGCGCCGAGCAGTTGGTCGAGCAGCGGCGACAGCCGATGCAGCTTGCCGCGAAGCGCATCGCGCTGGGCCAGGCCGCCAGCCAGCGCCTCGATCTGCGGGCCGGCGGCGACCAGCGCCTGATGGTCCTGGGCCATGCGCCGCACGTCGCGAAACGCCTCTTCCGTCGCGGCGATGTAGTCGACGCTACCCGAACGCAGGCTGTGCTCGAAGGCGTCGAGGAACAGCTGCTTGAGCTTGGCCGCGGTGATCTCGCGCATGTGCAGCAGGTTGATGAACAGCGCGCGGAAGGTCTTCAGGCTCTGCTCGCTGGTCGAGCGCAGCGGAATCAGGGTCAGGTCCAGCGGGATGGCGGTGTGACCGCCGACCAGCAGGCGGCGCAGCTCCTCGGGTTTGACCTCATGGGCCTTGATCCCGGCGCGTTCGAGGTTGGCGAACAGCTGGCGCTGGCGCAGGCAGGTGCCGTCGGTCTGGTAGTGGGCCAGATCCAGCGAGCCCTGGTAGGCGAAGAACTGGTGGCCGAAGCCGCCGCCCGGCCCGCGCCCGGCCACGCCGATCACGTGCGGACCGTGGGGCAGGTCCAGCTCGATGAGGATGTAGCTGGTGTCCGAGGCGAAGTAGAAGCGCCGCGACTGCTCCGTGGTGTACTTGCCGAAGCTCATGTCCGACAGGCGCGCGAGGATCGGGAACTGCAGGGCGTTGATCGAGGCGCTCTTGCCCAGGTTGTTGGCGCCGTAGATCGACAGCGGCTGTTCCAGCGGGAACAGGCCGAGGCTGTAGCCGGCGGTGTTGAGCAGGGCGAAGCGGCGGATGCCGTAGCGTTCGGTCATGCGTCGAGCTCCTCGCGTTCGGCAGCGATGGCACGGGCCAGGGCGGCCTCGTCGTCGGCTTCGTCGGTCATGCTTTCGTCGCTGTCGTCCGCCACCAGCAGTGGCGTCGGCAGCGGCAGGTCGCTGTGCAGGCTGGCGGCCAGGTCGCGGTCCTGCTGCACGGCCAGGCAGACGTCGAGGAAGCGGTGCATCGGCGCCAGGAAGCGGTAGCTGCCCTGCTCGTCGGCGGCGAAGCCGAGCTGCACCAGGCGGCGCAGGATCTTCTCCTCCAGCTCCTCCGGGCTCTGTACCTCGGCCTGCAGCAGCAGTTCGCGGTATTTCTCCAGCAGCGGCGGCAGCTCGTCGCGGCCGAGGCTACCGCCGTCCAGCACGCCCAGCGGGTCGCGGCCCAGGTCGGCGAGATGCTCGACCAGCATGAAGGTGAACAGCGCCAGGCGCTGGGCGGTCTTGTTGACCTGGGCGCCTGACTGTTCGGGGACGAAGTAGAAGAAGCCGCGGCTGTCGCATACCAGCTCGAAGCCCAGGGCGCGAAACAGCGCTCGATAGGCGTCCTGCTGGTCGCTGAGCTGGCGATAGGCTTCGGCGTCGCGGTGGCTGAGGTGATAGCCCTTGAACAGCTCGCGGAAGATCGGCGCCAGCTGGGTCAGTTCGGAAAGGTCGATGTTCATGCGCAGGCTCGTCGTGCTGGCAAGCGGAGTGCTCCTCGCCCCGCGGGGGAGGGGATGGCGGTACGGAGGGTGTCGTGGCTCACGGGCTGGCTTCCAGCGCGCAGGAGTTCATCACGATGCGGTGCTCGCGGGTCAGGTATTCGCGGCGCTCGAGGCGCTGGCGGTGGAAGCGGGTGTCGCGGGACAGCCGCGAGAACCAGTAGAGCAGCTCGTCACTGGCGCCTTCCGGTTCCTGCTCCAGCAGCCAACCCATCAGGTCCGGCAGCGGCAGGGCGGCTGCGCAGCGCGCGAGCATTTCCTTGGCGGTGCGCGGCGCCTGGCGCTGTTCCTGCGGGCGGCGGGCGGCCTTGGGGAATTCGGCCGGCTTGGGCTCGAAGCGCGCGAGTGCGTAGACGTAGGCCTCGACCTGGCTGGCCGAGCCGAGGAAGGTGCTCTGCGGCCGGCTGAACAGCGCCACGGCCGCCTGTGGCACGGCATCCAGACCCTTGCGGCGGATCGCCGCCAGCGCCAGGGCGGCGCCGCGGGTCACCGCGTTGTGCCGACGCGCTTCCTCGCGCAGCGGCAGCAGCAGCTCGCGGGCGCGGCGCAGGGTCAGCTGGGCGGTAGTCTGCATCTCGAGGATGCGTGCGTGGGTGCGCAACAGCAGGTCGTCGTCGACCAACTGGCCGAGGCGCTGCTGGTCGGTCAGCAGGCGCAGCAGCACCTGCTCGACGCGGTGCACGCCCTGCTCGAAGGCGCCGTCGGCGCTGACCAGCTGGATCATCGGCTCGACATACTCGTCCCACGTCGCCAGCACCTCGGCGTAGCGCTGGCGCAGGGGAATCTGCCGATCCGAGGTCTTGGCCCGCTCGGCCACGGCGACCAGGGCCTGCTCGTCGTTGGCCAGCTTCTTCAGCACGTCGCGCACGCGCATGTCCAGCAGGCGCAGCTGGCGCGCCAGGTCGTGGCCGTCGCGAGCGAGGAAGGCATCCTGGATGTAGCCGGCCAGGCGCTCCAGATGGCGCAGGTAGGCCTCGATCTCCAGGCACAGGCCGAGGCGGTGCTCGCGGCGCAGGTAGGCAAGAAAGTCGTGGATCTGCGCGTTCAGCTCGAAGCGGTTGGGGCTCTTGGCCACCGGCACCAGGATGTCCAGGCGGATCCATTGGTCGAGCAGGGCGGTGACGGCAGTCGGACTTTCGTCGCTCAGCCGGTCGGCCAGCTGGCCGCGCAGTTCGGCCAGGCTCAGGGTGCCGGCGTCGAAGCGCTCGCACAGCGGTTCGAGCAGGTTCCAGTGTTCGGCGAGCGAGCGCAGCACGCGGCGGGGATCGATCATCGGTAGACCTGATGGGCGAAAAAGCGCCGATTGTACTGCAAGGCCTGCCGGGCGAGGTGGCAGGCAGTCGGCGGCGCTTTCCCGGGATCGGGATTCGCGCCACAATCGGCAGATAAATCGGCGTGCAACGACACGCCTGCACCTGCGCCGGGATCACCAGGAGATCGACATGAGCAACGACCGCGTCATCATATTCGACACCACGCTGCGCGACGGCGAGC
The DNA here is from genome assembly GCF_900109175.1 of Pseudomonas linyingensis. GTDB lineage: Bacteria > Pseudomonadota > Gammaproteobacteria > Pseudomonadales > Pseudomonadaceae > Geopseudomonas > Geopseudomonas linyingensis. The sequence goes on from NZ_FNZE01000001.1 coordinate 8,931, forward strand.
AGAGCCCCGGCGCGTCCATGACCAAGGAAGAGAAGCTGCGCATCGCCAAGGCGCTGGAGCGCATGCGTGTCGACGTGATCGAGGCCGGCTTCGCCATCGCCAGCCCGGGTGACTTCGAGGCGGTCAAGGCGATTGCCGAGACCATCAAGGACAGCACCGTGTGCAGCCTGTCGCGGGCGCTGGACGGCGACATCGAGCGCGCCGCCGAGGCGCTGAAGAACGCCAACAGTGGGCGCATCCACACCTTCATCGCCACCAGCCCGATCCACATGCAGTACAAGCTGCGCATGCAGCCGGACCAGGTGATCGAGCAGGCGGTACGCGCGGTGAAGAAGGCGCGCAGCCTGTGCGCCGATGTGGAGTTCTCCTGCGAGGACGCCGGCCGTTCGGAAATCGACTTCCTCTGCCGCATCATCGAGGCCGCCATCGACGCCGGCGCGCGCACCATCAACATTCCCGACACCGTTGGCTACGCCATCCCGCACCAGTACGCCGAGACCATGCGCCAGCTGCTCGAGCGCATCCCCAACGCCGACAAGGCAGTGTTCTCGGTGCACTGCCACAACGACCTCGGCCTGGCGGTGGCCAACTCGCTGGCTGCGGTGGTCGCCGGTGCGCGCCAGGTGGAGTGCACCATCAACGGTCTGGGCGAGCGCGCCGGCAACGCCGCGCTGGAAGAGATCGTCATGGCGATCAAGACTCGCCAGGACCTGCTCGGCGTCTATACCAACATCGAGACCGAGCACATCCTCAGCACCTCGCGACTGGTCTCCGGCATCACCGGCTTCCCGGTGCAGCCGAACAAGGCCATCGTCGGCGCCAACGCCTTCGCCCACGAGTCGGGCATCCACCAGGACGGCGTGCTCAAGCACCGCGAGACCTACGAGATCATGCGCGCCCAGGACGTCGGCTGGAACGCCAACAAGATGGTCATGGGCAAGCACTCCGGGCGCAACGCCTTCCGCGCGCGCCTTGAGGAGCTGGGCATCGTCCTGGCCGGCGAGGCCGAGGTGAACGCCGCCTTCGCCCGCTTCAAGGAGCTGGCCGACAAGAAGCACGAGATCTTCGACGAGGACCTGCAGGCGCTGGTTTCCGACAGCCTCGGCGAGGAAGCTCCGGAGCACTTCAAACTGGCCTTCCTCGAGGTGGCCAGCAAGACCGGCGAGGTGCCGCATGCGCAGCTGGTGCTCAGCGTCGATGGCGTCGAGCACTCGTCGTTGGCCAGCGGTGCCGGCCCGGTGGATGCCACCTTCAAGGCCATCGAGGCGATCGCCCAGTCGCAGGCCAACCTGCAGCTGTACTCGGTCAACGCCATCACCCAGGGTACCGACTCGCAGGGCGAGGTCACCGTGCGCCTAGAGAAGGGTGGGCGCATCGTCAACGGCAATGGCGCCGACACCGACATCCTTGCCGCCTCGGCCAAGGCCTACCTCAACGCGCTGAACCTGATGCAGGCCGGCGTGCACAAGACCCACCCGCAGGCGGACGGCGTTTGATCGACGAGCAGCAGCGCCGGGCCTACCTCGGCGCCATGCAGGTAACCACCTGGCTGCCGCGCACGGCGTTGCCGTTCGCCGCGCCGTCGCGGCCCGAGCTGCTGGCGTTGCCGGAAGCGGCCGTCGAAGCGCCGCGCCGGCCACGCCCGCCGTCGGCAGGGGCAGCGCCGTTGCCGGCAGCGAGCGGGGCGGAGGCGGTTGAGCCGCCTGCGGAGGCGCCTGTGGTGGAAAAACCGGCCGCGCCGCGCAGGATTGCCGTGCTGCCGGTCAAGCCGGCGCCGGCCAAGGCGGCCACTCCGGCCGTCGCCGCCGCGCCGCTCGCCGAGGTGCGCCGCGAACCGCCGCCGCGCTTCGTCCTGCAGCTGCTGCGTGCCGGCAACTGCCTGCTGCTGGTCGAACTGCCGACCGGCGAAGTCTTCGCCAGTCGCGACCCGGCCTATCGGCTGCTCAAGGACCTGCTGCATGCCGCGGGGCTGCCGGACAGTCCGCGCGCTCAGGGCGAGCCGATCCGCTGGCCGCTGATCCGCGGCAACCGCGAATTCGACCAGGGCCCGGCGGCGGCGCGCGACTACGTGCGCGCCGTGTTGCAGGGCCAGCTGGAGCAGGAACCGGCGGCCTGCGTCTGGCTGATAGGCACGCCGGCCGCACGCTTCGCCGGCGAGGAGGACGCGGTGGCGGCCTGTCGGGAAATCGATCTGGCCGGGCTGGGCTGCGCCTGGACCCTGCCGGGACTGGAACAATTGATGGAAGCTCCGGCCCTCAAGGCCGAGCTGTGGCACAGCATGCGTCGCGCAATGCGTCGCTGGACGAGTGAACGATGAGCGATGCAGTAAGCTTCCGGCGCATGAGCGCCGACGACCTGGATGCGGTACTCAAGATCGAATACGCCGCCTTCAGTCATCCCTGGACCCGCGGCACCTTCAGCGATGCGCTGAACTCCTACGAATGCTGGGTGATGTTCGAGGGCAGCCAGCAGGTCGGCCACGGGGTGATCAACCTGATTCTCGACGAGGCCCACCTGCTCAACATCACGGTCAAGCCGGAAAGCCAGGGTCGCGGCCTGGGCCTGCGCCTGCTCACCCACCTGATGCAGCGTGCCCGCGAGCGCGGCGGCAACGACTGCTTCCTCGAAGTGCGCGCCTCCAACCAGTCGGCCTATCGCCTGTACGAACGTTTCGGCTTCAACGAGATCGGCCGCCGCCGCGACTACTATCCGGCGGTGGGCGGGCGCGAGGATGCGCTGGTGATGGCCTGCCCCCTGTTCGACTGAGCCGCTGGTCTTCGCTTGTGTACGACGCCGGCCCGCGGCAAGCGCGTCGGCGTTTCACCTTTTGCCTTTCGCTTTCTGGAATACCTGCCGATGACGCTGCAAACCGCCGAAGTGATCGTGGTCGGTGCCGGCCTGTCCGGGCTGACGGCTGCCTGGCGGCTGGGCTGGGCCGGCAAGGACGTGCGTGTGCTGGAGGCGGCACCGCGCATCGGCGGGCGGATCCTGACGCGCCCGTTCGCTGCCGGCCAGACGGTCGAGCTGGGCGCGGGCGGTATCGGTGAACGGCAGGTGCGTCTGCGCCAACTGGTGAGCGAGCTGGGACTGGCATTGGAGTCGCCGCCCGCCGAGCCGGCGATAGGTCTGCAGCAGCTGTACGGGCCGGCGCTGGCCGGGTTGCCCTGGCTGGCGCGTCTGCAGCTGCGCCGACTCTGGCGCCAGCTGGAGCAGCAGGCGGCCCTGCTGTCTCCGGAACCTGCGCCGGAGCATGCCCAGGCGCAGGCGCTCGATCGGCACAGCCTGGCCGACTGGCTGGGGGCGCGCTGGCTGGGGCGGGACGCCCGGCAGTTGGGCGGCGAGATGGCCGAGCTGCTGTTCGCGGGGGCGCCGCAGGCGGTGTCCCTGTTGCAGGCGCTGTTGCAGCTGCGCCGCCAGGGGGGCGCAGCGGGGCTGGCCGAGCTGCGTCTCGGTCGAGGCCAGCAGCGTCCGGCGGCCGGAATGCAGGCGATCTGCCAGGGGCTGACCGAGCGCCTGGGTGAGGGGCTGATCCTCGATACCCCGGTACTGGCCTTGGAGCAGGATGCCCGTGGCGTCGAGCTGCTCACCGCGCAGGGCCGCTATCGCGCCGGGCGGGTGGTGCTGGCGCTGCCGGCGCTGCTGCTGGTGCGCATGGGGTTCACTCCGGCGTTGGCGGGCTGGCAGGATCACGGCCTGCGCCACCTGCTGCCGCAGAGCTCCGTGGATGCCCAGTTGCGCTACGAGCGGCCGTTCTGGCGTGAGCGCCTGCCGCAGATCGCTCTGCCGCTGTGCAGCGCCGGCGGTTGTCTGCTCCTCGAGCAGCCGCCGCTGCAAGCCGGCGAGGGCGCGTTGGGTGTCCGCTTCACGGGCGCGGCGGCGCGGCGCTTCGACGCTGTGCAGGAGCCGGCGCGGCGGGCGCTGCTGCTGGACATCCTCGGCGGGCTGCTGGGCGAGCCGGCGCGTACGCCGCTGGAGTGCCTGCTGCAGTGCTGGGCCGATGAGCCGTTTCTGCGCAGCGCCGCCGTGCAGTGGCCGGCCGGCGGCTGGAGCCTGCAGGCAGCGTCGCTGCGCCGGCCGCTGGGGCGGGTGCATTTCGCCGGCGCCGACCTGGCCCGTCGCTGGCCGGGCAGCCTCGAGGGCGCGGTGGAGGCCGGCGAGCAGGCCGCGGAGGAAGTGCTCGCACTGGGCTGATCCGGGCGCGGCCGGGCGTTGTAGCGGCGCCGGCCGCCGATGAGCATGCCGTCCGCCCCGCCCGCGGCAGAGGAGGGCCGCGCCGGTGCCGGGATTTTGGCCGCGGCTTGCCAAGGCGGCCCGGCAGTTCGTAAGGTGCCGGGCTGTTCCCAAGGAGTTGTCCATGCCCGTCGCCTGTCTACCGCTGCGCCTGCCCGAGTGCCGGCGTTCCTTCCCGGGCCTGATCCGCGCACGCGGGGAGTGCCGCCGATGAACCTGCGTCACCTGTGGGCCGCCGCCGGACTGGTGCTGTCCTGCCTGTGCTGGGCCGGCAATGCCCTGGTGGCGCGCGCGGTGTACGAGAGCATCCCGCCGATGTCGCTGGCGTTCTGGCGCTGGTCGCTGGCACTGGCGATCCTCCTGCCGTTCGTCGCCCGCCCCTTGTGGCAGCAGCGCGCCGCCGTGCGCAGTGCCGGCTGGCGGCTATGGGTGGTGTCCGGGCTGGGCATCGCCTGCTACAACTCGCTGCTCTATCACGCCGCGCACAGCACCTCGGCGATCAACATCACCCTGCTCAACACCTGCCTGCCGCTGGCCACCTTCCTCGGTGCCGGCCTGCTGCTCGGCGACTGGCCGGCACGGCGCGCCTGGTTCGGCATGACCCTGGCCGCCGGCGGCCTACTGCTGCTGATCGGCCGCGGCGATCCGGCGACGTTCCTGGCCCTCGACTTCTATCGCGGCGACCTAATCATGCTGCTGGCGGTGCTGGCCTGGGCGCTGTATTCGCTGCTGATGCGCCTCTGGGCGCCACGCCTGGCGTTGCCGCCGCTGGCCCTGCTGGGCGTGATGATCCTGTTAGGCCTGCTGCTGATGCTGCCGTTCTACCTGTTCGAACTGCTCCGTGTCGGCGGCTTCACGCCGAGTCCGCGCAGCCTCGGGGCCATCGGCTATACGGCGGTGTTTGCCTCGCTGCTCGCCTATCTGAGCTGGAACCACGGCCTCAAGGTGCTCGGCGCGGCGCGCGCCTCGCTGTTCAGCTACCTGATGCCGGTGTTCGCGGCGCTGCTCGGCTGGTTGCTGCTGGGCGAGCGGCTGGCCTTCTATCACTGGCTGGGCGGGGCGCTGATCTTCGCCGGCCTGCTGCTGGCTACCCGACCAGCAGCGGCGAAGGCGGTGGCCTGAAACTAGCGCAGCGGCGAGTAGTTGTTCTGCGCGTGGCAGGCGGCCGGGTTGCGGCCACTCTTGCAGAGTCGGGCGAACGCCGGCTTGGCGCCCTTGCGGCACTCACGGTAGCGCAGGGAGCCGGTCTTCTCGTTCATGCACACGCTGGCGTAGTCGATGCGCCCGTCGCGCTCGCGCCACTGGAAGGTGCCGCGCTCGACGGTCTGGCGGCTTTGCCACGACCATTTGGCCGAACGGGTAACCGACTTGGCGGTGGGCCTGCGTGTGCTGCGTGTTGCCGTCGTGACTGGAGGCGGGGGCAGACGATTGACGATTTCGCGGGGCCGGTAGTTGTTGTCGTCGAACGCCGTCTGGCGCGGTGGCGATTCGACCGGTTCGGCCGCGCTGGCGCCGAGCAGCCAGCCGATGAGGACGAGAAACACCAGTCGGGGTGCGTTACCCCAGGTGCGCTGCGGGACGACGGTGCGGGCTGCGGCCATGGTGCCTCCTGGCATGGGCGAGTACCCCGGATCCTTCCGGGCCCCTGCAGCCTATCCTGCACAATTTTCCGGCACAACGAAAAAGGGCCTGCATTGCTGCAGGCCCTTTCCGGAATTTGGTGGCTACGCAGGGACTTGAACCCCGGACCCCAGCATTATGAATGCCGTGCTCTAACCAACTGAGCTACGTAGCCAACGGCGCGCATTATTCTCTCCGGCGGGTCGCCTGTCAACCCCTGTGTCACAGAAAATTCCAGTCCGATCAAGTGCTTGCCATGGCTTGGGCGGTGGCGCCGACAAGCCTGGCAGCCGTCATCCCTGACCTCCGGAGCGGGCGTCCTCAGCCCGGCATCGGCGCGGGATTTTTCACCGTGGCCAGCTCGGGGTGGGCGACCAGCTTGTCGATATGCAGCTCGGGGTTGTCCAGCCAGGTCTCGGTCAGCACCCGGTAGTGCTCCATGTCGCGGCAGCGCATGCGCAGGCTGTAGTCGAAGGTGCCACTGATCAGGCGGCATTCGAGCACCTGCGGGCAGGCGCGCATGCTGGACTCGAAGGCCTTCTGCGCCGAGCGCCCGCTCTGGTTGGACAGCGCCACCAGCACCAGCAGGGACAGGCCGGGGGAGACCTGCTGCAGGTCGACGATGGCGCCGTAGCCGAGGATCACCCCCAGGCGCTCCAGCTTGCGCACCCGCTCCAGGCAGGGCCGCGGCGTCAGGTGCACCAGCTCGGAGAGCTTCTGGTAGGTGATCCGGCCGTTGTGGCGCAGCACCTCGATGATCGCCTGGTCGATGCGGTCGAGGGGCAGGTTGTGGTCTTGGCTGGCGTCGGGCATGGCTTCACTTCAAGCGGTTGGAGAGGAACTGCTGCAGGCGCTCGCTGCGCGGCTGGTCGAGGATCTCGGCACCGCCCTGCTCCTCGACGCGGCCCTGGTGGAGAAACAGCACCTGGCTGGACACCTGGCGGGCGAAGCCCATCTCGTGGGTGACCATGATCATGGTACGACCTTCCTCGGCCAGCGTCTGGATCACCTTGAGCACCTCGCCGACCAGTTCCGGGTCGAGCGCCGAGGTCGGCTCGTCGAACAGGATGATCTCCGGCTCCATGGCCAGGGCGCGGGCGATGGCGACGCGCTGCTGCTGGCCGCCGGAGAGGAAGGCCGGATACTGCGTGGCGACCCGCTCCGGCAGGCCGACCTTGTCGAGGTAGGCGTGGGCGCGCTCCTCGGCCTCGCGCGCCGACACCCCGAGCACCTGGCGCGGCGCCAGGGTGATGTTGTCCAGCACGCTCAGGTGGCTCCACAGGTTGAAGTTCTGGAACACCATCGCCAGGCGCGTGCGCAGGCCCTGCAGCTGGGCCTTGTCGGCCGAGCGCACGCCGGCGCGGCTGTGCTGGATGCGGATGGTCTGGCCGTCGAGGGTGATGCTTCCCTGGTCCGGCTGCTCGAGGAAGTTGATGCAGCGCAGCATGGTGCTCTTGCCCGAGCCGCTGGTGCCGATCAGGCTGATCACGTCGCCGCTGCGGGCGTCGAGCGACACGCCCTTGAGCACTTCGTTGTCGCCGTAGCGCTTGTGCAGGTCGGCGACCCGCAGCTTGAACAGCTCGCTGGCGGCGACGCCGCGGGCCTGCGCCGCGGGGCGCGTGGACAGGATGCCGGCCGGTGCGGCGGGCAGGGCATAGGCGGTCTGGTTCATCACGTGTTACCCCCGGGTTGGGCCAAGAAAGGTCATCCAGCGACGTTCGGCGAGGCGGAACAGGCCGACCAGCAGGAAGGACAGCAGCATGTAGAGCAGGGCGGCGATGCCGAAGGCCTCGAAGGTCATGAAGGTGGCGGCATTGGCATCGCGGGCGACCTTGAGGATATCCGGCACGGTGGCGGTGAACGCCAGCGAGGTGGCGTGCAGCATGAGGATCACCTCGTTGCCGTAGTAGGGCAGCCCCCGGCGCAGGGCCGACGGCAGGATCAGCCGTGCGTACAGGCGCCAGCCGCACAGGCCGTAGGCGCGCGCCGCTTCGATCTCGCCGTGGGGAATGTTGCGGATCGCGCCGGCGAAGATCTCCACCGTGTAGGCGCCGGTGTTCAGCGCGAAGGCCAGCAGGGTGCAGTTGATCGCCTCGCGGAAGAAGCCGTCGAGCAGCGGTTGCGCACGCACCACCTCCAGGCTGTAGAGGCCCGTGTAGCAGATCAGCAGCTGGATATACAGCGGCGTGCCGCGGAACAGGTAGGTGTAGAACTGCACCGGCCAACGCAGCAGGCGGTTCGGCGAGACGCGCGCCACGGCCAGCGGCAGGGCGAGGATGAAGCCCAGGGCGATGGAGGCGACCAGCAGCCAGAGGGTCATGGCCAGACCGGACAGGTTGTAGCCGTCGTGCCAGAGGAAGGCCTGGCCGTACTCGTTGAGCAGCTCGATCATGGCGCAAGCTCCTTGATCCCGGTGTTGTAGCGGCGCTCCAGCTGGCGCAGCAGCAGGTTGCTCAGGCTGGTGATCAGCAGGTAGACCAGGCCGGCGATGATCAGGAAGTGGAACGGCTCGCCGCTGCTCTTGCCGGCGTTCTGCACCGCCTTGACCAGGTCGGCGAGGCCGATGATCGACACCAGCGCGGTGGCCTTGAGCAGCACCAGCCAGTTGTTGCCGAGGCCGGGCAGGGCGAAGCGCATCATCTGCGGGAACAGCACCAGGCGAAAGCGCTTGAGCGCGCCGAGGCCGTAGGCGGTGGCCGCCTCCAGCTGGCCGCGCGGCACGCTGAGGATGGCGCCGCGGAAGGTCTCGGTGAAATAGGCGCCGTAGATGAAGCCGAGGGTGGCCACGCCGGCGCTGAACGGGTCGATCTCGAGATAGTCCCAGCCGAGGGCGTCGGTCAGCTCGTTGAGCCAGGTCTGCAGGCTGTAGAAGATCAGCAGGATCAGCACCAGGTCAGGCACGCCGCGGATCAGCGTGGTGTAGCCCATGGCCAGCAGGCGTAGCGGGCGCCGCGGCGAGAGCTTGGCGCTGGCGCCGAGCAGGCCGAGCGCCACGCTGAGCAGCAGCGACAGCAGGGCCAGCTTCAGGGTCATCCAGATGCCTTGCAGCAGCAGCGGGCCGAAGCCGTGCAGCTCGACGCCGGGCAGGCCGAGGGAATGCAGGAGGTCATTCACGATGGAATACCTGTTCGGAAGCGAGGGCGGAGCCCGGCCGCCGTTGCCGACGGGCCGGGCGGGGAGCGGTCACTCGTTGTAGATGTCCTGCGGACCGAAGTACTTGCGCTCGATGGCCTGGTAGGTGCCGTCGGCGTGCAGGGCGGCGATACCCTGGTTGAGCAGCGCCTTCAGCTCGGCGTCGTTCTTGCGCAGGCCGATGGCGATCACCGAGGGCAGGCCCGGGTCGAGGATCGCCGGGCCGCTGTGGAAGCCCTGGCCCTTGTTCTGGGAAAGGAAGTTCAGCTCGGCTTCCAGCTTGTCGGTGACGATGGCGTCGAGGCGGCCGTTGGCCAGATCGGCGTAGTTCTGGTCCATCGACTGGTAGGCCTTGATGCGCGCGCCGGCCGGAGCCAGCTTGGCGCGGGCGTAGACTTCCTGGATGGAGCCCTGCAGTACGCCGACCTGCTTGTCCTTGAGCGATTCGGGAGTGGCGCCGAAGCCGGCGTCCTTGCGGGTGATGACCGAGGTGGGGCTGAGGAACAGTTTCTCGGAGAAGTCGATCTGCTTTTCGCGGGCCGGGGTGACAGCCATCGACGACATGATGCCGTCGAACTTGCGCGCGCGCAGGGCCGGGATCAGGCCGTCGAAGTCATTGGTCACCCAGGTGCACTTGACCTCCAGCTTGGCGCAGAGGGCGTTGCCCAGTTCGATGTCGAAACCCTTCAGGCTGCCGTCGGCGGCCACCGATTCGAAGGGTGGGTAGTCGGGGAACACCCCGAAGCGGATTTCCTTCCACTCCTTGGCCTGGGCCAGACCGGCGGACAGGGGCACAAGAAGCACGGCGAGCAGGGTGCGAAGTTTGGTCATGGAGCTGTCCCACAGGTTGTCTTGTTTTTGTTGTGCGGCGGCTCTGGCCGGGCGGGGAGGGCCGCCGGGCCGGGTGCGGCCGGGGAGTGAGAATGACCTGTGGCGTGGCTCGATTGGTGTCGTAAAGGGTCGTCGGCCGGGCAATAAATCGTTGTTAAAAAGCCGAAAACAGCAGAATCGGCTGTGCTCCATGTTTTTTATGTCTCTGCGTCGCCGCGGGTGTCGCAAATCCGTACGAGGGGCCGCTCACTTGTAGGCGGCCAGCAGCAGATTGCTTTCCGAGTTGGCGACGCCCTTGATCGCCCGCAGCTCGCGCAGCACCCGGTCGAACTCGCCGAGGGTGGCGGTGTGGATTTCCACCACCAGGTCCCAGCGGCCATTGGTGGTGTGCACCCGCACGGCTTCGGGGATCTGGCGCAGCGCAGCGATCACCGCATCGCTGGCGCCACCGCGCAGCTCGATCATGGTGATGGCGCGGATTCCGCTGTTGTCCAGCTCGTTGCGCAGCTTGATGGTGAAGCCGACCAGCAGGCCGGAGCGTTGCAGGCGGTCGATGCGGTTTTGCACGGTGCCGCGCGACACCTTGAGGCGTTCGGCGAGGGCGGCGGTGGAGGCGCGGCCGTCCTCGCGCAGCAGGGCGAGCAGGCGGCGGTCGAGGTCGTCGGGGAGATCATGCATGGGGCGTCACCGGGTGGTTGCGGGCTATTTTGATCAAAACGTCAGGTTACCCTGTCATTCTGCTTGATGATTAAGCAGAAAATGTAATTTATCTATCTATCTGCTAGGCGAGGGCTTTCTTACACTTTTCCCACCATTTCGCTCAACCGGAGTCGCCATCGTGTCAGTCATTCATGCCCTGTCCGCCCTGCCCAGGATCGTCAGCCTGGTCGGGGCGCCTACCGATGTCGGCGCCGGCGCCCGCGGTGCCTCGATGGGGCCGGAGGCGCTGCGCGTCGCCGGCCTGGAGAGCGCGCTGCGCGAGCGCGGCTTCCAGGTGCTTGATCGCGGCAACCTGAATGGTCCGGCCAATCCCTGGCAGCCGCCGCAGCAGGGCTACCGCCACCTGGCGGAAGTGATCGCCTGGAACCAGGCGGTGCACGACGCCATCTACGCCGAACTGCGCGAGGAGCGCCTGCCGATCCTGCTCGGTGGCGACCACTGCCTGGGCGTCGGCTCGATCAGCGCGGTGGCCCGCCACTGCCGCGACACCGGCAAGAAGCTGCGCATCATCTGGCTGGATGCCCACGCCGACTTCAACACCTCCGAGCTCACCCCCTCGGGGAATATCCACGGCATGCCGGTGGCCTGCCTGTGTGGTGCCGGCCCGCGCGAGCTGGTCGAGATGGCCGGCCAGGTCCCGGCGATCCAGGCCGACGCGATCCGCCAGATCGGCATCCGCAGCGTCGACGAGGGCGAGCGCGTGCGCGTGCACGAGGCGGGCCTCGAGGTGATGGACATGCGCTACCTCGACGAGGTGGGCATGCGTGTGGCCATGCAGCAGGCGCTGGCCGGGCTGGACGACAACACCCACCTGCACGTCAGCTTCGACGTCGACTTCCTCGACCCGGAGATCGCCCCCGGCGTCGGCACCACGGTGCCCGGCGGACCGAGCTACCGCGAGGCGCAGCTGTGCATGGAGATGATCGCCGACACCGGCCTGCTGCGTTCGCTGGACATCGTCGAGCTGAACCCGGCGCTGGACGTGCGCAACCGCACCGCCAAGGTGGCGGTGGAGCTGACCGAGAGCCTGTTCGGCAAGTCGACGCTGATGCGCGCTGCCGGCTGAGGCTGGCGAGTCCGCTGCACGACAACGACCGGGGCCGCCACAGGGGGCCCCGGTCGTTTGCATTCTGCTGCTGGTCGAACATGGCTCCAGTCGGCTTCCCGCCGTCTCGCCGGTAGCTGGAGTAGCGCGTGCGGCTGCGGGATGCAGCTTTTCCCCGGTACTGCCGGGCCAGTCCTTTATCCACAGCCGCACCCTTGTCTTCGCTGATTGTTGGCCCGAATGGCGAAGCTGCTACGGCTGGCAGGAGGTGCGTGGCTTCAGGTTTGTAGGGCGACGGCTTGCCGGCAGCTCGTGGCAAGAAACAGCAAAACGCCCCGTGCCATGGCGGCGCGGGGCGTTCGGTTTGGACGCGGGAGGAATCAGGCGCGCTTGAGCAGCGGCTGTTCGGCGCCTTCGGCGAGCAGGGCGAACAGGTTCTTCGGGTCGCGCGGGCTGGGCACAAGCTCGATCAGGCTGCCGATGTCCAGGCGCTCGGCGACGTCGCGCACGTAGCGCATGGCCGAGTAGTCCTCGAGGGCGAAGCCCACCGAGTCGAACAGGGTGACTTCCGCGTCGCTGCGGCGGCCGGCCGCGGCGCCGCTGAGCACTTGCCACAGCTCGGTGGTCGGCGAGCCGGCCGGCAGCTGCTGGATCTCGCCCTCGATGCGGCTCTGCGGCTCGTACTCGACGAACACGTTGGCCGCCTCGACGATGTCGCGGTGCAGCTCGGTCTTGCCCGGGCAGTCGCCGCCGACGCCGTTGAGGTGCATGCCCGGCTCGATCATCTCCGGGGTGAGGATGGTGGCGTTGGTCTTGTCGGCGGTCACCGTGGTGACGATGTCGGCGCCGCGCACCGCCTCCATGGTGGAGTTGGCGATGATCACCTTGATGCCCGGGAAGCCGGCCAGGTTGCGCGCCAGCTTGCGGGTGGCTTGCGGGTCGACGTCGAACAGGCGGATCTCGTCGATGCCGAGGATGCTGTGGAAGGCGATGGCCTGGAACTCGCTCTGCGAGCCGTTGCCGATCAGCGCCATGCTGCGCGAGCCCTTGCGCGCCAGCACGCTGGCGGCCAGCACCGAGGTGGCGGCGGTGCGCAGGGCGGTGGTCAGGGTCAGTTCGCTGAGCAGCACCGGCTTGCCGGTGGCGACGTCGCCGAGGGCGCCGAAGGCCATCACGGTGAGCAGGCCGGCGCGGGTGTTCTTCGGGTGGCCGTTGACGTACTTGAACGAGTACAGCGAGGCATCGGATACCGGCATCAGCTCGATCACGCCGTCGGCCGAGTGGTTGGCCAGGCGTGCGCATTTCTCGAACTCCGCCCAGCGCAGGTAGTCCTGGCGCAGGTATTCGGTCATCTCGGCCAGGCAGGTGGTCAGGCCCTGGCGGGCCACCAGGTGGCTCAGGTCGTTGACGTCGATATAGCGGGTCATCTTGTTGTTCCTCTTGGCTATCGGCTCGGGCGGCCACTGGCGATGAGCGTGGCGCCCTGTCTTGGCGCGTTGGCCAGGCGGCATGTGCGCGTCTGGCGATGCCGCTATTGTGGGCTCGCGCCGGCGACAATCCCGGCTGATCCGCGGCTGCCGCCCAGCCTGGAAAGCTGAAAGGGGAGGCTTGGCAGCCGATTCTGCTGTGGCCGGGGCGAGGACAACCGAGGAGGGGCAAGAGGGGAGTGGGGGCGGGCTGGCCGCCCCGGAAAGCACAAGCCCCGCACTGGGCGGGGCTTGTCGGGAGGAGCGGTAAGGCTTAGACGTTGAAGCGGAAGTGCATCACGTCGCCGTCCTTGACGATGTACTCCTTGCCTTCCAGGCGCCACTTGCCGGCTTCCTTGGCGCCGGCTTCGCCCTTGTACTGGATGAAGTCGTCATAGGCGATGACTTCGGCGCGGATGAAGCCTTTCTCGAAGTCGGTGTGGATCACCGCGGCGGCCTGCGGCGCGGTGGCGCCGACCTTGACGGTCCAGGCGCGCACTTCCTTCACCCCGGCGGTGAAGTAGGTCTGCAGGTTGAGCAGCTGGTAGCCGGCGCGGATCACCCGGTTGAGACCCGGTTCTTCCAGGCCGAGCGACTCGAGGAACATGTCCTTCTCCTCGCCGTCTTCCAGCTCGGCGATTTCCGCCTCGATCTTGTTGCACACCGGCACCACCAGGGCGCCTTCTTCCTCGGCGATGGCCTTGACCACGTCGAGGAGCGGGTTGTTGTCGAAGCCGTCTTCGGCGACGTTGGCGATGTACATCACCGGCTTGCTGGTGAGCAGGTGGAAGCCGCGGATCAGCGCCTTCTCGTCGCTGCCCATGTTCTTCATCAGGGTGCGGGCCGGCTTGCCTTCGGTGAAGTGCGGGATCAGTTGTTCGAGGATCGCCTTCTGCGCCAGGGCTTCCTTGTCACCACCCTTGGCGTTGCGGGTGACCTTCTGCAGCTGCTTCTCGCAGCTGTCGAGGTCGGCGAAGATCAGCTCGAGGTCGATGATCTCGATGTCGCGCTTGGGATCGACCGAGTTGGACACGTGGATCACGTTGTCGTCCTCGAAGCAGCGCACCACGTGGGCGATGGCGTCGGTCTCGCGGATGTTGGCGAGGAACTTGTTGCCCAGGCCTTCACCCTTGGAGGCGCCGGCGACCAGGCCGGCGATGTCGACGAACTCCATGGTGGTCGGCAGCACGCGCTCGGGCTTGACGATCTCGGCCAGGGCCTCGAGGCGCGCATCGGGCATCGGCACGATGCCGCTGTTCGGCTCGATGGTGCAGAACGGGAAGTTCTCCGCGGCGATGCCGGATTTGGTCAGGGCGTTGAACAGGGTGGACTTGCCGACGTTGGGCAGGCCGACGATGCCGCAGTTGAATCCCATGGTGTATCCCTCGCGGAGATGAGTTCGATCGTGGAGATGGCTCAGGCTTTCTGGCTGTGCAGTTTGTGCATGGCCTTGGTCCAGTCGCCGGCGAGCATTTCCGGCAGCACGTCGAGGGCGAAGTCGATGCTTGCCTCGAGCTTTTCCTGTTCGCTGCGCGGAGCCCGGCCGAGGACGAAGCCGGAGACGAGGTTCTTGTCGCCTGGGTGGCCGATGCCGAGCCGCAGGCGATGGAAGGAATTCTGGTTGCCGAGCTGGGCGATGATGTCCCGGAGCCCGTTGTGCCCGCCATGGCCGCCGCCCACCTTGAGCTTGGCGGTACCGGGAGGCATGTCGAGTTCGTCGTGGGCCACCAGGATGGCCGCCGGCGGAATGCGGAAGAAATTCGCCAGCGCCGCCACGGACTGGCCGCTGCGGTTCATGTAGGTGGTGGGGATGAGCAGACGAACGTCGCGGCCCTGATGGCTGAACTTGCCGACCAGGCCGAAGTACTTGCGCTCGGCGCTCAGGCTGACGCCCTGATGGCGGGCCAGGCGCTCGACGAAAAGAGCCCCTGCGTTATGCCGGCTCTGTTCGTATTCGGGGCCGGGGTTACCCAGACCGACGATCAGTTGGATGGCAGTCACGACAGGGGCTCTCTTGGTTCAGTCAACGAGTGACTTATTCGCCTTGCACGCGGGAAGCGTGGATGTTGGCGACGGCCAGGTCGTTGCCGTGGGCCAGGGCCACCAGCTCGACGCCGGCCGGAACGGTCAGGTCGGACAGGTGTACGGTCTGGCCGATGGCCACCTTGGCCAGGTCGACTTCGATGAATTCCGGCAGATCCTTCGGCAGGCAGGAAACTTCCACTTCGGACATGGTGTGGGAGATTTCGCCACCCTGCAGCTTCACGGCATCGGCGGTTTCGGCGTTGATGAAGTGCAGCGGTACGCTGGTGGTCAGCTTGTGGTCGGCCACGGCGCGGATGAAGTCGGCGTGCAGGACGAAGCCCTTGGCCGGGTGACGCTGCAGGGCCTTGATCAGCACGGTTTCAACGGTGCCGTCGACGTTCAGGCTCAGCACGTGGCTGTAGGAAGCTTCGTTTTCCAGCAGCTTGGCGAAGTCCTTGGCCACCAGGCTGACGGACAGCGGAGCCTTGTCGCCACCGTAGATCACGGCGGGAACCAGGCTGGCGTTACGACGCAGGCGGCGGCTCGCACCTTTCCCCAGGTCGGAACGCGCTTCGGCATTCAGGGCAAAATTGGTCATGGTATTTCTCCAGGGTGACAACACGCCCGACACGCTTGCGACCAGCGTTCGGGCGGTTGGCTAAGGCTCCGCGCAAAGGCGGAGCGGTTGTATCGGCGCCCGTTCCTTAGCGGAACATGGCGCTGATGGATTCTTCGTTGCTGATGCGACGTACGGCTTCGGCGACGACCGGACCGATGTCCAGCTGACGGATGCGCTCGCAGGCCTGGGCGGCAGCGGACAGCGGAATGGTATTGGTCACCACCAGCTCGTCGAGCACCGAGTTCTCGATGTTCTCGATGGCGCGGCCGGACAGCACCGGGTGGGTGCAGTAGGCGTAGACCTTGGCGGCGCCGTGCTTCTTCAGCGCGGTGGCGGCATGGCACAGGGTGCCGGCGGTATCCACCATGTCGTCGACCAGGATGCAGGTACGGCCTTCCACGTCGCCGATGATGTGCATCACCTCGGACTGGTTGGCTTTCGGCCGGCGCTTGTCGATGATCGCCAGGTCGACACCCAGGCTCTTGGCCACGGCGCGCGCACGCACCACGCCGCCGATGTCCGGGGAGACGATCATCAGGTTCTCGAAGCGCTGATCCTCGATGTCGTCGACCAGCACCGGCGAGCCGTAGATGTTGTCTACCGGCATGTCGAAGAAGCCCTGGATCTGGTCGGCGTGCAGATCGACGGTGAGCACGCGGTCGATGCCGACCACGGTCAGCATGTCGGCCACTACCTTGGCGGTGATGGCCACGCGAGCGGAGCGCGGGCGGCGATCCTGACGGGCATAGCCGAAGTAGGGGATGACCGCGGTGATGCGGCTGGCGGAAGAGCGGCGGAAGGCGTCGGCCATCACCACCAGTTCCATCAGGTTGTCGTTGGTCGGTGCGCAGGTCGGCTGGATCAGGAAGACGTCCTTACCGCGGACGTTCTCGTTGATTTCCACGCTGATTTCGCCGTCGGAGAACTTGCCGACGGAAACGTCACCGAGGGGAATATGCAATTGACGCACGACACGGCGGGCGAGATCGGGGTTGGCGTTCCCCGTGAAGACCATCATCTTGGACACGCGCAGTACCTGCCGGCTGAGGGTGGACCTGGATGAACAAAAAACCTTTGTGAGCTCGCGGGTGTACCGCAAAACCACAAAGGTTTTTCGAGAATATGGCAGGGGCGGCTGGATTCGAACCAACGCATGGCAGGATCAAAACCTGCTGCCTTACCGCTTGGCGACGCCCCTGTCGCGTAAAATGAATGCGGAAAAAACAAACGAACCTCGAGAGGTTATGGCAGGGGCGGCTGGATTCGAACCAACGCATGGCAGGATCAAAACCTGCTGCCTTACCGCTTGGCGACGCCCCTGTATCGTATAACCGAGTGCTATGCACTCACTTCCTGTACCAGTGTTTCGAGCTTGCGATGCAACATCGAGATGTTGCGTCCCTGAGCTACGAAGCTTGGCAGAGTGGCCGGAAGCTGGCGCGAGACTTTATCAGCATCGTCGCGGTTTGGGAAGCTCCCAAACACACAAGCTCCGGTGCCGGTCATTCTTGCGGGAACAAATTTGTTCAGCAAGTTCAAGGCGTTACGTACTTCTGGGTAACGCTGCTCGACCACCGGCTGGCAGTCGTTATGACCGCCCCCTTCGGGAAGGCCGCAAACTCTAATGGCCGGGGTGTCGCGTGTCAACTCCGGGGCGCAGAAAATTTCTGCTGTGCTGACAGACACTTGCGGTACGGCGACGAGAAACCAGGGCTCCTCGAGGGTGACCGGGACGAGCTGTTCGCCGACGCCGCCGGCGAACGCCGCCCGGCCGCGGACGAACACCGGCACATCGGCGCCCAGCTCCAGGCCGAGGGCGGCGAGGCGCTCGAGGCCGAAGCCGAGCCGCCACAGGTGGTTGAGGCCGAGCAGGGTGGTGGCGGCGTCCGAGCTGCCGCCGCCGATGCCGCCGCCCATGGGCAGGCGCTTGTCCAGCCAGATATCGGCGCCCAGGCGGGTGGCGGACTCCTGCTGCAGGCGCCGCGCAGCGCGCACGATCAGGTTGCTGTCGTGGGGCACGCCGGCGATCGCCGTGTGCAGGCGGATCTCGCCGTCGTCGCGCAGGCGAAAGCCCAGCTCGTCGCCGTGGTCGAGGAACTGGAACACCGTCTGCAGCTCGTGGTAACCGTCGGGGCGGCGGCCGAGGATGTGCAGGAACAGGTTGAGCTTGGCCGGGGCCGGCAGGATCAGGGTGGCTTCGTGCATGGGATTCAGGGCAAAAAAAATCAGAGACCGAGGCGGCGGGGCTGCCATTCCTTGATCACCAGGGTGATGTCGATGTTCTGCCCGAACAGCTTGAGCCGCTCGGGCAGCCAGTAGCCATGCTGCAGGCGGTAGTTGGCGTATTCGACCCGCCAGCCGTCCTGATCGAGCTGCGACAGGTGGCTGTCGGCATCCAGGGTCACCCGGCTCTTGCTGGTGGGGGCGGGCAGGCCGCGCACCCACCACAGCAGGTGCGAGACCGGCAGGCGCCAGCCGAGCTGTTCTTCGAGCAGCGCCTCGGGGGATTCGGCCTGGTAGCGCCCCTGATTGGCCACCTCGAGCTGGATGTCGCCCTCGCGGCCGGTCAGGCGGGCGGCGCCGCGACCGAGCGGGCCGGACAGGCGGATGTCGTAGTAGTCGCGGCGCTGCAGCCAGAACAGCGTGCCGCTGCCGGAGTCCTGCGGGGCGCGGATGCCGACCTTGCCGCTGATCTGCCAGCCGTCGATGGCGGCGACCTGGGCCTTGTGGCTGCGCCAGCTGGCGGCTTCACCCTGGCCGCCGAGATCCTCGCGCGGGCCGAGGCCGGCGCAACCGGCGAGCAGCAGCAGGCCGGCGAGCAACAGCAGGCTGCGCAGGTTCACGGCTGCACCTTGCCGGTTAGGCGCTTGAGAGTTTCCTGCAGCACGCTGCTGTCCGGCGTGTCGGTCAGCGCCTGGCGCCAGACCTTGCGCGCCGCGTCCTGCTGGCCGCTGACCCACAGCACTTCGCCCAGATGGGCGGCGACTTCATGGTCGGGCATGCGCTTGAGAGCCTGGCGTAGCAGTTTCTCTGCCTCGGGCAGGTTGCCCAGGCGGTAGTTGACCCAGCCCAGGCTGTCGAGGATCGCCGGGTCGTCGGGATTGAGTTCGTAGGCCTTGGCAATCAGTTCCCGGGCCTCGGCATAGCGCGTGGTGCGGTCGGCCAGCGTGTAGCCGAGGGCGTTGAGCGCCATGGCGTTGTCCGGTTCGCGCTCGATGATGAAGCGCAGGTCCCGCTCCAGGCCGGCCAGGTCACCGCGCTTCTCGGCGAGCATGGCGCGGGTGTAGGTCAGGTTGAGATCTTCTGGGAACTGCTCGAGGGCCTCGCTGATGCGCTGCCAGGCGGCATCGTAGCGCTGCTGCTTGGACAGGCTCTCGATCTCGATCAGGTACAGCTGCAGGGCATAGTCGGGCTGGCTGTCGCGGGCGCCGGCCAACAGGCGCTCGGCCTCGGCACTGCGCCCGGCCTTGACCAACAGCTCGGTGCGGCGCACCTGTGCCGGCAGGTAATCGTTGCCCGGGCCGACCTCGGCGTAGTCGCCCAGGGCGCGGCGGCTGTCGTTTTGCTGCTCGGCGATGCGGCCGAGGTTGAAGTGTGCGGCGTCGACATGACTGTCGCGCTCGATCAGCTCCTCGAGGAGGGGGCGCGCCTCGTCCCAGGCCTTGGCCTCGATGCTGACCAGGGCCAGCGACAGGCGCAGGTCGTCGTCTTCGGGAAAGCGCTGCAGCAGCTCGATGAACTGCTTGCGGGCGGCGTCCAGTTGCTGGTCTTCCAGCAGCTGGCGGGCGTAGGTCAGGCGCAGGCGCTTGTCGTCGGGGTGTTGGCGCAGCCCGGCCTTGAGCAGGGACAGGGCTTCCTCGTTGCGATCCAGCGAGCGCAGCAGGCGGGCGCGCAGCAGCAGCGGGGCGACCTCGCGGCTGCCGGCCGGGTGGGCCTCGAGGCTGGCCAGGGCTTCCTCGCGGCGGCCGTCCTGCTGCAGCAGCACGGCGCGGCCGAACACCAGCTGGGCGTTGTCCGGGTAGCGCTCGAGCAGGCGGTCGAAACTCTGGCGCAGACCGGCGCGGGTTTCCGGGTCGGTCTGCGCGGCGGTCAGGGCGAGGAAGTCGAAGTGGGTGTCGCCCTTGGCCTGCAGTACCTGCTCCATATACAGCATGGCTTGGTCGTGGCGCCCGGCGCGGGCCAGCTGGATGGCGGCGACGCGCTGGGCGTCGAGGTTGTCCTCGGCGCTGTCGGCCCACAGCAGGGCGGTTTCCAGGGCGGCCTCGTCGGCGCCCAGGTACTCGGCGATGCGGAAGGCGCGCTCGGCCACCGCCGGGTCGCCGGTGGCGTGGGCCTGCTCGACGTAGTTGGCCAGGGCGATATCGAAGCGGTCACGCTGCCCGGCCAGTTCGGCGACCAGCAGGCTGTACAGGGTGTCCGGGCTGAACGAGGCGCTGGGGACGGCGGCAACGGCAGCGCTGGGTGGGGTGGCGGTCTCGGCCTCCGGCTGCGCAGCATCGGTGCGGGCAGAGGGCAGAATCTGGCAACCGCCCAGCAAGGCGAGGGCACTCAACAGCGCGAAGGATTTGTTTATGGCAGGCATAGGCGGGCTCACCGGCAAGTCGGCCAATCATGACACAAGCGCCCCGTCAATCCCATGCTTGCCGGGTGTCATCGTCCGGGCGAGGGGGCCGGCTACGCCAGGCAGTTGTCCTGCACCGGCCTAAGTAGGACAATTGTCGGCTTCCAGGCCACCTCAGCATCCCCGCATGGCTTTTCTCGCCCTCGGCATCAACCATAAAACCGCATCCGTGGCGGTCCGCGAGCGCGTGGCTTTCGGCCCCGAGCAGCTGGTCGAGGCCCTGCAGCAGCTGTGCCGGGTGACGCCATGCCGCGAGGCGGCGATCCTCTCCACCTGCAACCGCAGCGAGCTGTACCTGGCGCTGGACGAGGCGCAGGCCGAGGCGATCCTCGCCTGGCTGGCCGGCTACCACGGCCTTAACCTCGACGAACTGCGTGCCTGTGCCTACATCCACGAGGACAACGAGGCCGTGCGTCACATGATGCGCGTGGCCTGCGGGCTGGACTCGATGATCCTCGGCGAGCCGCAGATTCTCGGCCAAATGAAGGACGCCTACGCCAGCGCCCGCGAGGCCGGCACCCTCGGCCCGCTGCTCGGCCGGCTGTTCCAGGCTACCTTCAGCACCGCCAAGACCGTGCGCACCGACACCCGCATCGGCGAGAACCCGGTATCGGTGGCCTTCGCCGCGGTGAGCCTGGCCAAGCAGATCTTCAGCGAGCTGCCGCGCAGCCAGGCTCTGCTGATCGGCGCCGGCGAGACCATCACCCTGGTCGCCCGCCACCTGCACGAGCAGGGCATCCGCCGCATCGTGGTGGCCAACCGCACCCTCGAGCGCGCCAGCCAGTTGGCCGATGAGGTCGGCGGCCAGGCCGTGCTGCTGGCCGACATTCCCGAGCAACTGGTCAACAGCGACATCGTCATCAGCTCCACCGCCAGCCCGCTGCCGATCCTCGGCAAGGGCGCGGTCGAGCGCGCGCTGAAGAAGCGCAAGCACCGCCCGGTGTTCATGGTCGACATCGCCGTGCCGCGCGACATCGAGCCGGAAGTCGGCGAGCTGGACGACGTCTACCTGTACACCGTCGACGACCTCCACGAGGTCATCGCCGAGAACCTGCGCAGCCGTCAGGGCGCCGCCCGCGCCGCCGAGGAGCTGGTGCTGACCGGGGTCGACGAGTTCATGGCGCGCCTGCGCGAGCGCGACAGCGTCGACCTGCTGCGCGGCTACCGCCAGCGCGCCGAACAGCTGCGCGACGAGGAGCTGGCCAAGGCCCTGCGCCAGCTCGGCAACGGCATCCCGGCCGAGGACGTGCTGGCCCAGCTGGCCCGCGGCCTGACCAACAAGCTGCTGCATGCGCCCAGCGTGCAGCTGAAGAAGTTTTCCGCCGCCGGCCGCCACGATGCGCTGGCCGTAGCCCAGGAACTGCTCGACCTCGACGGGGCCGGGCACAACCGCTAACCGCCCGTGCGCGCCGCGCCGATTGACCGGCGTGGCGCCGGCCATGGTGAAACCACCGATGAAAGCCTCGCTGCTGAACAAGCTCGATACCCTGCAGGACCGTTTCGAGGAGCTGACCGCGCTGCTCGGCGACGCCGAGGTGATCAGCGACCAGACCAAGTTCCGCGCCTATTCCCGTGAATATGCCGAGATCGAGCCGGTCAACGCCGCCTTCCGCGAGTTCCGCAAGGTGCTGGGCGACCTCGAGGGCGCCCAGGCGCTGCTCAAGGACAGCGACCCCGACCTGCGCGAGATGGCCGAGGAGGAAGTGACCACGGCCAAGGCGCAGCTCGAGGGGCTGGAGAGCCGCCTGCAGCGCATGCTGCTGCCCAAGGATCCCAACGACGGTCGCAACGTGTTCCTCGAGATCCGCGCCGGCACCGGCGGCGACGAGGCGGCGATCTTCTCCGGCGACCTGTTCCGCATGTACTCGCGCTACGCCGAGCGCCAGGGCTGGCGAGTCGAGATCCTCTCCGAGAGCGAGGGCGAGCACGGTGGCTACAAGGAAGTGATCGCTCGCGTCGAGGGCGACAACGTCTACGCCAAGCTCAAGTTCGAGTCCGGCGCCCACCGCGTGCAGCGCGTGCCGGAAACCGAGTCCCAGGGCCGCATCCACACCTCGGCCTGCACCGTGGCGGTGCTGCCGGAGCCGGACGAGCAGGCGGCCATCGAGATCAATCCGGCCGATCTGCGTGTCGACACCTATCGCGCCTCCGGTGCCGGCGGCCAGCACATCAACAAGACCGACTCGGCGGTGCGCATCACCCACCTGCCGACCGGCATGGTGGTCGAGTGTCAGGAAGAACGCTCGCAGCACAAGAACCGCGCCCGCGCCATGGGCTGGCTGGCAGCCCGACTGCAGGACCAGCAGGACGCCGCCGCACACAAGGAAATCTCCGAGACGCGCAAGCTGCTGGTCGGCTCCGGTGATCGTTCCGAGCGTATCCGCACCTACAACTTCCCCCAGGGCCGGGTCACCGACCACCGCATCAACCTGACCCTGTACTCGCTGAACGAGATCATGGGCGGCGCGGTGGAGCAGGTGATCGAGCCGCTGCTGCAGGAGTACCAGGCCGACCAATTGGCGGCGCTGGGCGACTGAGCCACTGCGCAAGCCTCTAGGAGCGAGCTTGCTCGCGATGCCCTTGTACGACCTGCCGCGTGATCGCCAGCAAGCTGGCTCCTACGGAGATGATGTCATGGCCTCCATCGAATCCCTGTTGAGCAGCGCCGCGCTGCCCGACTCGCCGAGCCCCAGGCTGGATGCCGAGCTGCTGCTCGCCCACGTGCTCGGCAAGCCGCGCAGCTACCTGCGCACCTGGCCCGAGCACGAGCCTTCCGTGGCCCAGTGCGCGGCCTTCGCTGCGCTGCTCGAGCGGCGCCGCAGCGGCGAGCCAGTGGCCTACCTGCTCGGCCAGCAGGGCTTCTGGAGCCTGGATCTGGAAGTGGCGCCGCACACCCTGATCCCGCGTCCGGACACCGAACTGCTGGTGGAGACCGCGTTGGCGCTGCTCCCCGGCGGCTCGGTCCGGGTGCTCGATCTGGGCACCGGCACCGGCGCCATCGCCCTGGCCCTGGCCAGCGAGCGGCCGGCCTGGCAGGTGCTCGGCGTCGACCGCGTGCCCGAAGCGGTGGCCCTAGCCGAGCGCAACCGCGCGCGCCTCAAGCTGGGCAATGTCCGCTTCGTCGAGAGTCGCTGGTTCGCGGCCCTGGCCGGGCAGCGCTTCGCGATGATCGTCGGCAATCCGCCGTACATCGCCGCCGAGGATCCGCACCTGCGCGAGGGCGACGTGCGCTTCGAGCCGGCCAGCGCGCTGGTCGCCGGCAGAGACGGCCTGGACGACATCCGCGAGATAGTCGCGCAGGCGCCGGAGCACCTCGAGCCCGCCGGCTGGCTGCTGCTCGAGCATGGCTACGATCAGGGTGAAGCGGTGCGTGCCCTGTTCGCCGCCCGCGGCTTCACGGCGGTGGACAGCCGCCGCGACCTGGGCGGCAACGAGCGCATCACCCTCGGCCGCTGGAATGGAGAGTCTCTTGTGGGTGAACCGAATGCTGAGTGACGATGAACTGCTGCGCTACAGCCGGCAGATCCTCCTGCCCCAGATCGACATCGACGGCCAGCTGCGCCTGAAGCACGGTCGCGTGCTGATCGTCGGCCTCGGCGGCCTCGGCTCGCCGGTGGCGCTGTACCTGGCCGCCGCCGGGGTCGGCGAGCTGCACTTGGCCGACTTCGACACGGTCGACCTGACCAACCTGCAGCGCCAGGTGATCCATGACAGCGTCAGTGTCGGCCTAGCCAAGGTCGATTCGGCCATGGCGCGTCTCGCCGCGCTCAACCCGCACGTCGCGCTCAAGCCGCTGCGCCAGGCGCTGGACGCCGACAGCCTGGCCGCCGCGGTGGCGGCGGTGGACGTGGTGGTCGACTGCTGC
Source organism: Pseudomonas linyingensis (assembly GCF_900109175.1). Classification (GTDB taxonomy): domain Bacteria; phylum Pseudomonadota; class Gammaproteobacteria; order Pseudomonadales; family Pseudomonadaceae; genus Geopseudomonas; species Geopseudomonas linyingensis. The sequence goes on from NZ_FNZE01000001.1 coordinate 33,105, forward strand.
GACAACTTCGCCACCCGCAGCGCGGTGAACGCCGCCTGCGTGGCCACTGGCAAGCCGCTGGTGTCCGGTGCCGCGATCCGCCTGGAAGGCCAGTTGGCGGTGTTCGATCCGCGCCACGCCGCCAGCCCCTGCTACCACTGCCTGTACGGCGCCGGCAGCGAAGACGAGCTGACCTGCAGCGAGGCCGGCGTGGTCGGTCCGCTGGTCGGTCTGGTCGGCAGCCTGCAGGCGCTGGAAACCCTCAAGCTCTTGGTCGGCTTCGGCGAGCCGCTGGTCGGCCGCCTGCTGCTGGTCGATGCTCTGACCAGCCGCTTCCGCGAGCTGCGCGTCAAGCGCGACCCGCTGTGCACGGTATGCGGGACGCGCGATGGCCAGTGAGGCGCCGGTCGGCGTATTCGACTCCGGGGTCGGCGGCCTGTCGGTGCTGGGCGAGATCCGCGCGAGGCTGCCCTTTGAGTCGCTGCTCTATGTCGCTGACAGCGGCCACGTGCCCTACGGCGAGAAGAGCCCCGAGTACATCCGCGAGCGCTGCCGGCACATCGCCGACTTCCTCCTCGGCGAGGGTGCCAAGGCCCTGGTGGTGGCCTGCAACACCGCCACGGTGGCAGCGGTGGCCGAGCTGCGCGAGCGCCATCCCGAACTGCCCATCGTCGGCATGGAGCCGGCGGTCAAGCCGGCCGCTGCGGCCACCCGCAGCGGCGCGGTCGGCGTGCTGGCCACCACCGGCACCCTGAAGAGCGCGCGCTTCGCCGCCCTGCTGGATCGCTTCGCCCACGACGTGCGGGTGGTCACCCAGCCCTGCCCGGGGCTGGTGGAGTGCGTCGAGCAGGGCGCCCTGACCGCGCCGCAGACCCGCGCGCTGCTGGCGTCCTACGTGCAGCCGCTGCTGGCCGCCGGCTGCGACACGCTGATCCTCGGTTGCACCCACTATCCCTTCCTCAGGCCGCTGCTGCGCGAGCTGGTGCCGGCCGAGGTGGAGCTGATCGACACCGGTGCCGCGGTGGCGCGCCAGCTCGCGCGCCTGCTCGGCGAGCGTGGTCTGCTCGCCGCGGGGCCGGCGCAGGCGGCACGCTTCTGGTCGAGTGGCGAGCCGGCCGCTCTGGCGCGGGTGCTGCCGGTGCTGTGGGGCGAGGCGGCGGCGGTCGCGGCGCTGGGCTGCTGAAACTTCGCCATTCTCGCGCCGACGAACGGCTCCTATACTGCAAGCAGACTGCCACTGCCGAGCAGTAAGAGCGGTGCTCCGGCGGTCAGGGGATCTGCCCCCATCACCACGAAAATAAGGAAGTTCCGACCATGAAGCGATTGCTGAGCATCGGTGCCGTAGTGACCCTGGCCCTGGGCGCGAGTGCGCCGGCCAGTGCCTGGGACGTGACCCTCGCCGGCGGGGTGACCCGCGAGTCCACCGAGGTGATCCGCCTGGCCCTGCAGCGCGACTTCGAGCGCAGTTGGTGGCAGAGTTCCACCGGCCGCCTGACCGGCTACTGGGATGCCGGCTACACCTACTGGTTTGGCGACCAGTCGGCGAGCAACCACAGCCTGTCGTTCGCCCCGGTGTTCGTCTACGAGTTCGCCGGCGAGTCGGTGCGTCCCTACGTCGAGGCCGGCATCGGCGCGGCGCTGTTCTCCAGCACCGAGCACGAGAGCCACGACCTCAGCACCGCCTTCCAGTTCGAGGACCGCATCGGCTTCGGCCTGCGCTTCGCCGGTCAGGAGATCGGCGTGCGCGCCATCCACTACTCCAACGCCGGGATCAAGAATCCCAACGACGGCGCCGAGACCTACACGCTGCACTATCGCACGTCGTTCTGAGTCAGCCGCGCAACCGCGCCTGCTCGCGGTACAGCGCGGCAAAGCCGTGCAGCACGGGCATCACCAGCGCCCACAGGCCGGCGAGCAGCAGCAGGGTCGGCGTGCTGCCGAGCGGCAAGCCGACCCCGGCGATGCTGGCACCGGCCCAGTAGGACAGCGGCCCGGCCAGCGCGCCGAGCAGGCTGCCCAGCCACCAGGGCCGCGCGGTCCAGGCCAGGCAGTGGTTCAGGGTGGTGGCGAACAGGGCCCAGAGCAGCGCCAGCCACAGCGGCACCAGCAGCCGCTCTGCGCCGAAGTCGAATACCCCGAACTGCAGCAGGAAGCTGTCCAGCGCACTGCCGGCGATCAGCACGCTGGCCACCAGCCGGCCTTCCTCGCGCCAGCGAGCGATCCAGCGGAAGTGCGCGAGCAGCGCCAGCGCGGCGACCGCCAGCAGCCACGGCTCGCGGGCGGCGAACACGCAGGCGAACCAGCCGGTCTGGAACAGCAGGGCGTTGAGCAGCAGTTTGCGGTTCATCGGCGGGCTACCTGTGTGCAGAGTGAGGGCGGCGATGATGCCATCAACCCGCGAAGCGCCCCAGCAGCGGCGCCGGCCGCGCCTCCGGTTTGGCCAGCAGCATCTGCACCGTGCCGATGCTGCGCTCGAGAAAGCCGCCCTCGCAGTAGCACAGGTAGAACTCCCACAGCCGGTAGAAGTGCTCGTCGTAGCCGAGCTGCTCGAGGTGGCCGCGGACGTGGCGCAGGTTGTCGTGCCAGTGGCGCAGGGTGCGCGCGTAGTGGGCGCCGAAGTCCTCGAGGTGCAGCAGGTTCATGTCGCTCTCGCGGCTGACGGTGGTCAGCATCGCCTCGATCGACGGCAGCGCGCCGCCGGGGAAGATGTAGCGCTGGATGAAGTCGACGCTGTTGCAGGCCTGGCGGTAGCGCTGGTCGCGGATGGTGATGGCCTGCAGCAGCATCAGCCCGTCCGCCTTGAGCAGCTGCGCGCACTGGCGGAAGTACTCGGGCAGGTAGCGGTGGCCGACCGCCTCGATCATCTCGATCGACACCAGCTTGTCGAACTGGCCGTCGAGTTCGCGGTAGTCCTTGAGCAGCAGGGTGACGCGACTTTCCAGGCCCATCTCGGCGATGCGCCGCGCGGTGTAGGCGTGCTGCTCGCGCGACAGGGTGGTGGTGGTCACCCGGCAGCCGTAGTGGCTGGCGGCGTACAGCGCCATGCTGCCCCAGCCGGTGCCGATCTCCAGCAGGTGGTCGCTGGGCTGGAGGTCGAGCTTCTGGCAGATGCGCTCCAGCTTGTTGAGCTGCGCCTGCTCGAGGCTGTCGTCGGCGCTGCGGAACATCGCCGCCGAGTACATCATGGTGCGGTCGAGGAAGGCCTCGAACAGCTCGTTGCCGAGATCGTAGTGGGCGGCGATGTTCTTCTGCGAACCGCTGCGCGAGTTGCGGTTCAACCAGTGCAGGGCGCGCAGCACGGGCCGGCCGAGGGCGGCCAGGCCGCCTTCGAGGGCGTCGAGCACCGCGAGGTTGGCGACCAGCACGCGGACCACTGCGGTTAGGTCCGGGCTGCTCCAGTAGCCGTGGATGTAGGCCTCGCCGGCGCCGATCGAACCGTTGCCGGCGACCAGGCCCCAGGCGGCGCTGTCGTGGATGTGGATTTCGCCGTGCAACGCGGCGTGCGGCTCGCCGAAACTGTGGCGTTCGTCGCCCTCGACCAGCAGCAGGCGGCCACGGCGCAACTGGCCGAGCTGGCGCAGCACGGCGCGGCGCAGCAGGCCGGCAGCCAGGCCATCGGCAAGGCGGGCACGGGAGGCGGTCAGGCTAGAGGTCTTCATGGGCTTGCTCCTGGATCCGGGTGGCGACGCGGCAGTCGCCGTCCGCCGGCTGATGGGAGAACAGCGGCACGCGCTTGAGCGCCAGGCGCAGGGCCTGCCAGTAGATGCCGAGCACGGTTTTCGCGCTCATCCACGGGAAGGCGCGCAGGTGGCGATGCAGCCCGGCGCGATCCAGCGGGCTGCGCTCGAGGGTGAGGGTGGCGTCGAACAGACGGCCCTCGGCGTCGTGGTCTTCCATGTGCACGCCGAGGCGTTGCCCCGGTGCGCTGAAATGCATGCGGTACTCCAGCTCGCGGGGCAGGAACGGCGAGACGTGGAAGGCCTTGGCCACCGCAAAGTGCTGGCTGCCGCTGCCCGCGGCCGGCAGCACGTAGTGGTAGCGCTCGCGCCAGGGCGTGTTGCTGACCTCGCAGAGGATCGCCGCCAACTGGTCATCAGCGTCGAAGCAGTAGAAGAAGCTCACCGGATTGAAGGTCAGCCCCCAGCAGCGCGGCTGGGTGAGCAGGCAGATGCGCCCCTGCGGCGCCTGGCCCAGCGCCTGGCCCACGCACTGGCGCACCGCATCGCTCAGCGCCATGCCCTGGCCGGTGAGCTGCGGCAGGTAGTCGCTCTGGCGAAACGACAGCGGCGCGAAGCGGCCGGGTCCGACCAGCGGCGACAGGCCGAACAGGGCGTCCTGCTCGCTGAGGTCGAGGTACAGCAGGCCGATGCGGTAGCGGAACGCATGCGCCCGCGGACGCACGCGCCGGTGGCGTATCCAGCCTTGGTACAGCGCGCTGTTCACAGTCGCTCCCCGAATGCTTCGGCGACGCGCAGGGCGCTGACCACGCCGTCCTCGTGGAAGCCGTTGGCCCAGTAGGCGCCGCAGTAGTAGCTGTGTTGCGCGCCGTGCAGTTCGCTCCAGCGCGCCTGGGCGGCCATGCCGGCCAGGCTGTACTGCGGGTGGGCGTAGTTGAAGCGGCCGAGCACCCGCTGCGGGTCGATGGCCGCGTTCTGGTTGAGGCTGACGCACAGGGTCTGCGGCGCCTGGATGCCCTGGAGGATGTTCATGTTGTAGGTCAGCGCCGCCGGTTGGCGCGGGTCGCCGCCGAGGCGGTAGTTCCAGCTGGCCCAGGCCAGCGGACGCCGCGGCAGCAGGCCGGTGTCGGTGTGCAGCAGCACGTCGTTGTCGGCGTAGGGCAGGGCGCCGAGGATCTCGCGCTCCGCCGCGCTCGGCGCGGCGAGCAGCGCCAGCGCCTGGTCGCTGTGGCAGGCGAAGACGATCTTGTCGAAGCGCTCGCGGCCGGCGGCGCTGTGCACCGTGACGCCGTCTGCGTCGCGCTCGACCATCAGCACCGGGCAGTTGAGGCGGATGGCGTCGGCGAAGTTCGCGGTCAGCGGCTCGATATAGCTGCGCGAGCCACCCTGGATCACCCGCCACTGCGGCCGGTCGTTGACCGACAGCAGGCCGTGGTTCTTGAAGAAGCGTACGAAGAATTCCAGCGGGAACTCCAGCATGCCGGCCAGCGACATCGACCAGATCGCCGCGCCCATCGGCACGATGTAGTGGTCGATGAAGCGCTGACCATAGCCGCGCTCGGCCAGGTAGCGGCCGAGGGTGATCCCGGCCGGCAGGCGGCCGCTGCCGAGATCCGCCAGCGCCTCGCGGTTGAAGCGCAGGATGTCGCGCAGCATGCCCCAGAAGCGCGGCGACAGCAGGTTGCTGCGCTGGGCGAACAGGCTGTTGAGGGTGTTGCCGTTGTACTCCAGGCCGCTGCTGGGCTCGTGCACCGAGAAGCTCATCTCGGTCGGCTGCGAGGCGACCCCCAGCCGCTCGAGCAGGCGGATGAAGTGGGGGTAGGTCCAGTCGTTGAAGACGATGAAGCCGGTATCCACCGCATGCTTGCGGCCATCCAGCGTGACGTCCATGGTATGGGTATGCCCGCCGATCCAGTCGCCGGCCTCGAACACGGTCAGTTGGTGCTGGCGCGCGAGCAGGTGGGCGGTGGTCAGGCCGGCGATCCCTGTGCCGACAATGGCGATTTTCATCGGCTGACATCCTTGGCGGAGTTGCGGCTCATGCGCCGGACCAGGGCCAGTTGCAGGCGCCCGGGCAGGTGGGCGAGCAGCAGCAACAGGGCAATGAACGGCGTGGGGAAGGTGATTTCCAGCGGGCGCTGTTCCAGCCGCGTGGCGATATGCCGGGCGGCCTTGTCGGCTGGCCAGCGCATCGGCATGGCGAAGTCGTTGCGCCGGGTCAGCGGCGTGTCGACGAAGCCGGGGCTGATCAGGGTGACGGCGATGCCCTCGGCGGCCAGGTCGACGCGCAGCGACTGCAGCAGGTAGCGCAGCGCCGCCTTGGAAGCGCCGTAGGCCTCGGCGCGCGGCAGTGGCAGGAAGGTCACCGCGCTGGCCACTCCGGCCAGCAGCGGCTCGTCGCCCTTGCGCAACAACGGCAGGGCGGCCTCGATGCAGTGGGCGGCGGCCATCAGGTTGCTGTTCATCACCCGCTCGACCATCGCCGCCTCGAAGGCGCGCACGTCGAGGTACTCGCAGGTGCCGGCGTTGAGGATGGCCATGTCCAGCGCGCCCCAGGCCTGCTCGATTTGTGCGCCGATGGCGGCGACCGCGTTCGGATCGGTGAGATCGCCCGGCAGCACCAGCACCTGCCCGGGCCAGCGCGCGGCCAAGGCGTCGAGCGGTTCGCGGCGCCGCGCACTGAGCGCCAGGCGCTGGCCGCGCTGCAGCAGTTGTTCGGCCAGGGCGGCGCCGATGCCGCTGCTGGCGCCGGTCAGCCAGATTCGTTTGCCGTTCATGTCAGCCTCCTCTTCAGCCAGGCGATTGCCCGGCCGAATACCGGCAGGTGTTCGTAGAGCAGCGCGCCGGCGTCGAAATAGTCGCGGTGGCGGTAGACCCGGTCATCCCGCCAGAGCAGGTGCGAGCAGCCCTCGACCTGGATCGGCCTCCCGCCGGCCAGGCGCGGATGGCGGTAGCTCATGGTCCAGCGCAGGTAGCCCTCGCCCTCGTGCACTTCATCGCAGCCGTGGAGCTCGAAGTGCAGGTCGCTCACGTTGGCGTACAGCGCGGCGAAGTAGCGCTCCAGGGCGGCCAAGCCGCAGATCTCGTGCAGCGGGTCGACGAACAGCACATCCGTGCTGTACAGCTCGCCGAGGTGCTCGAGATTGTCCTTGTCCAGCGCGGCGAAGCGGCGGGCGAAGGCGGGCAGGAAGTCGCTCATCGCAGGTTCCTCGCGGTTCATGCCGACTGCGCGTCGGGTGACTGGTCCAGCGCCTTGAACGCCGCCAGGGCGCGCTCGCGCGAACGGGCCAGGTCGACGATCGGCCGTGGGTAGCCGGGCAGGCCGAACAGGCCGCCCAGCGTCGCCAGGTTGTGGATGTCGCGCTTGTCCAGTGCGGCCAGCTCGGGCAGCCACTGGCGGATGAAGGCGCCGTCCGGGTCGAAGCGCTGCGCCTGGGTCAGCGGGTTGAAGATGCGGAAGTAGGGCGCCGCGTCGGTGCCGGTCGAGGCGCTCCACTGCCAGCCGCCGTTGTTGGCGGCCAGGTCGCCGTCGATCAGCTGGCGCATGAACCAGCGCTCGCCGTGGCGCCAGTCGATCAGCAGATTCTTGGTCAGGAACATGGCGACGATCATGCGCAGGCGGTTGTGCATCCAGCCGGTGGCCAGCAGTTGGCGCATCGCCGCGTCGACGATGGGGATGCCGGTGCGGCCCTGCTGCCAGGCCTCGAGATCGGCCGGCGCATCGCGCCAGGCCAGCGCCTCGGTCTCGCTGCGGAAGGCGCGGCCCATCGACACCCGCGGGTAGCCGACCAGGATGTGCTTGTAGAACTCGCGCCACAGCAGCTCGCTGATCCAGGTGACCACCCCGGGATTGCCGTCGGCGAACTCGCCGCCGTTGACCTGCAGCGCGACGTGTAGGCACTGGCGCGGCGACAGCACGCCGGCCGCCAGGTAGGGCGACAGGGCGCTGGTGCCGGGCTGGGCGGGGAAGTCGCGCTGGCTGGCGTACCACGCCAGATGCTCGTCGGCGAAGCTGGCCAGTTGGCGGTGCGCCGTCGCCTCGCCGGCCGGCCACAGCTGGCGCAGGCTCGCGCTCGGCGTGGGGAAGCCGTCGATGATCGCGGGCAGCGGATCGCTGGCGATACCGCTCGCCGCCTGGATGCGCGGCAGTGGCTGCAGCGCCGGCAGGCCCTGCGCCAGGCGCGCGTAGCAGGCCTTGCGGAACTGGCTGAACACCTGGAAGTAGCCGCCGCTCTTGGTCAGCACGCTGCCGGGAGCGAACAGCAGCTGGTCGAGATGGCTGTGCCAGGCGATCCCGGCGCTCTCCAGCGTGGCCGCCACCGCCTGGTCGCGGCGCTGTTCGTGCACGCCGTACTCGGCGTTGACGTGCACGGCACTGATGCCGTGTTCGCGGCACAGCTGCAGCAGCACGGCGGGCGCGTCGTCCCAGCGCTCGGCCGTGCGCAGCAGCAGCGGGATATTCAGCGCCGCCAGGTTCTGCGCCAGCTCGGCGAGGTTGCGCAGCCAGAAGTCGATTTTGCAGGCGGCATCGTCATGTTCACGCCACTGCGCCGGTGCGATCAGCCAGACCGCCAGCAGCGGGCCGTTGCCGGCGGCGGCCGCGGCGGCCAGGGCGGTGTTGTCGCGCACGCGCAGATCGCTGCGCAGCCAGACGAGGCGGGTCATGGGCTTCGATCCTCAGGAGGCGGCGGCGAACAGGCCGCGCTGGTGCAGGTAGTGGTGAGCGTCGAGCGGCGAGTCGGCCAGCGCCAGGCGCTCGAGAGCGGCCAGCTCGTCGCGATGGATCTGCGCGGCCGGGCCGGCGAGCAGCAGCGGCACGGCGCAGCCGGCATGCAGGCGCGGCAGCAGGCGGCGCAGTTGCACGCTGTCCAGCGCCTGGCTGGAATACAGCAGCACGGCGCGCGGCTGCAGACGCTCGACGGCGAGGTTCAGCTCGCCGGCCGGCAGCGGCCAGTCGAGTACCTCCACCGGGCACAGGCTGTCGCTGAGCAGCCAGGCGCACAGCCACAGGCCGGGCTCCATCGGCAATTCCGACAGGTTGGCGAGCAGCACGGGCGCGCCCTGCAACTGGCGGTTGTTGTGGTAGACCCGCGCGCCGAGACGGCTGCGCAGCCAGGAGCGCAGGAACACCCGCTCCAGCGCCGCGCCGAACTGGCCCTGCCAGCGCTGCTCCAGCTCGGCGAGCAGCGGCAGCAGCAGGTGGCGGCACAGCGGCTGCGGCGGGTACAGCGCCAGGGCGCGGTTGTAGGCGTCGTCGAGGCGGCGCTCGGCCAGCGTGGCGACGGCCTCGAGCAGCTCGCTGTGCAGGCTTTCCCACGGGCCGTCGGCGCTGCCGGCGGGCGGCGCATCGTGATCGAGCAGGTCGCGGATCTGGCTGACCGCCACGCCGCGATTGAGCCAGGTGAGGATCGCCTGGATGCGCTCGACGTGGGCCTGGCCGTACAGGCGGTGACCCTTGGCGGTGCGCTGCGGCACGATCAGACCGTAGCGGCGCTCCCAGGCGCGCAGGGTCACCGGGTTGACCCCGGTCTGCCGCGCCACCTCGCGGATCGGCAGCCAGCCTTCGGCGAACTCCTCCGCACCGAGTTCGGCGTTCTCGGCGAGGTTGCTGGCAGGCAGGGGCAAGTGCTCGTACATGGCCGGCGCTCCGTTAGATCGCGTTGCGCAGGCTGAGGTCTTCCGGGTGCGGCTGCATGTAGGCCTGCAGGGCGATGTAGCGGTCCGGATGACGGCGGAAGTGGTACTTGAGCATGGTCAGCGGGACCACCAGCGGCACCACGCCGCTGCGGTACTGCTCGATCAGTTGCTGGATCTCGCGGCGCTCCTCGCTGGGCAGGGCGCGGCGCAGGTAGCCGGACAGGTGCTGCAGCACGTTGGCGTGGGTGCCGCGGGTGGCGCACTTCTGCAGCGCTGCCATCAGCGCGCTGAAGTAGCGCGGCCCCAGCTCGGCCGGATCGTGCTCGCCGATGCCGGCCAGCAGGCGACCCAGCTCGCGGTACTTGAGCGGGTTGTGGGCCATCAGCAGGTACTTGTGCCGCGAGTGGAAGGCGATGATCGCCTTGCGGGTCAGTCCCTCGGCGCACAGGCGCTGCCAGTCGCCATAGGCGTACACCCGGGCGATGAAGTTCTCGCGCAGCACCGGATCGTTGAGGCGGCCGTCTTCCTCGATCGGCAGCTCCGGGCGCAGGCGGGCGATGGTGGCGGTGAACAGGCCCTGGCCCTTCTCGGCCGGTCGGCCGTCGTCCTGGTAGACCTTGACCCGCTCCATGCCGCAGGACGGCGACTTCTGCATGACGATCAGCCCGCTGATGTCGGCAAGTTGCGCGGCCATGCGCTCGCCGTAGCCGACCAGCGCCTCGGTGACGTCCAGGCTGCGGGTAACGGTGCCGACCGCGCGCGGCGCCCGGGCATCGCCGACCAGGCGGATCGGCTCGCGCGGGGCGCCGAGGCCGATGGCCATTTCCGGACACAGCGGCTGGAAGTCGAAGTAGCGCGCCAGGGTCTGGCTGCACAGCTGCGACTGCTTGTGGCCGCCGTTGTAGCGCACCTCGTTGCCGAGCAGGCAGGCGCTGATGGCGAGTTTGAGACGGGGTGGCTGAGCGGCGGTCATGGCGGGCACCTGGGCTGCAGCTTGTACAGCAGCGCGGGCGCAACCTGTACAAGCAATGGTTTCTGTACAACACAGCCTTATCATAGGGCATATGTTGTACAGGTCAAATGCTTTGTACAGCTTTTGTATTGCTTGTCTGATCTATTGCCGGGGGTGGACGAGGTGGGCGGTGGGCGCGCTCAGTGCCAACCCATCCGCCAGTGGTCAGCGTCCTTCAGGGTGCGCCAGTCGCAGCGCTGGCTGCGGCCGGTCAGCACCGCCTGCAGTTCGATGGCCAGCACGACGCCTTCCTCGTCACGGTACAGCTCGGTGACCAGGAAATGCTTTTCGCGGTTGCGCGGCTGCACCGCCGTCCACTTGGACAGGTGCAGCTTGGCGGGGTTGATCCGATGCATGGCCGACTCAGGAGTTGTGCTCGCGGTGTTCGAGCAGGCGGCGGGCCGCTTCCTGGCCGCTCAGCCAGGCGCCCTCGACCCGGCCGCTCAGGCACCAGTCGCCGCACACGTACAGGCCGAGGTCGGCATCGGCCAGCGCGCCCCACTGGTGCGCATGCGCCGGGCGCGCATACAGCCAGCGATGCGCCAGGCTGAAGTCGGCTTCCGGCACGGCGCAGCCGATCAGCTCGGCGAAGGCACAGCGCAACTGCTCGATCACCGCCTCGGGCGGTAGGTCGATGTGCTGGCGGCTCCAGGCGCTGCTGGCGTGCAGCACCCAGCTGTCCGGGCGGCTGGCGCGGCCGGGCTTGCTGCGGTTGCGCGCCAGCCAGTCGAGCGGACTGTCCTGCACGAAGCAGCCTTCCACCGGGGTATCCAGCGGTTTGGCGAAGGCCAGGACGACGGCCCACACCGGTTCCATGACGACACTGGCCACGCTGGCCGCGAGTTTGGGCGCGGCGGAGAGCAGCACGGAGGCCTGCGGCGCCGGCACTGCGACGATCACCTTGCTGAACGGGCCGTGACTCTGCCCGGCGGCATCGACCAGATGCCAGTGCTGCTCACCGCGGAACACCTCGGTGATGCGGCAGGCGAAGGTCGCCGGCAGCTCGCCGAGCAGGTTGCGGGTCAGCGCGCTCATGCGCGGTACGCCGGTGTAGCGCAGCTGGGTGTCCGGCGACAGGTTGAGCTGGCCGCCCTGGGACTGGTACAGCGCGGGCTTCCACTCGGCCAGCCAGCCGTTTTCCTGCCATTGCTGCACGATATCGACGAAGTGGCGATCGCGGGCGGTGAAGTACTGGGCGCCCAGGTCGAGGTCGCCGACTTCGCTACGCTTGCTGGACATGCGTCCGCCGCTGCCACGGCTCTTGTCGAAGAGTTGTACGCAAAGACCCGCCGCCGTGAGAGCGTGAGCCGCCGACAGCCCGGCCATGCCGCTGCCGATGATGGCGATGGGAGTGTTCATGACGTCACCTCAAATGCTGAGACTACAGGCTAATCCTTGGACCAAACTTATACAATATTATTGAATTGTACAGAATGTTCTGGTCCAATCCAGCCATGAACCCGGACTGTTCACAGGCCACGCTGACCTGGCCGGTAATTGCAGTGTGGACCAGACTCTGAACTGACGCATGCACAACAACCAGGAGATACCTCGATGCGTATTCTGCTGACCGGCGGCACTGGCCTGATTGGCCGCGCGCTGTGTCGCCTGTGGGCGGCGCAAGGACATCAACTGGTGGTCTGGAGTCGCAGCCCCGACAAGGTGACGGGGCTGTGCAGTGGCGCGCGGGGCATCGGCCGCCTCGACGAGCTGGATGCCGGCGAGCCCCTGGACGCGGTGGTCAACCTGGCCGGGGCGCCGATCGCCGACCGGCCGTGGACGACGAAGCGGCGCCAGTTGCTGTGGGACAGCCGCATCGAGCTGACCCGTCAGCTGGTCGACTGGCTGGCCAGTCGTCCGCAGAAGCCGCGGGTGCTGGTCTCCGGCTCGGCGGTGGGCTGGTATGGCGACGGCGGCGAGCGTCGTCTCGACGAAGACAGCCCCGCGGGCAGCGAGGACTTCGGCAGCCAGCTGTGCTTCGCGTGGGAGGAGGCCGCGCTGCGTGCCGAGGATCTGGGTATCCGCGTGGCGCTGGTGCGCACCGCACCGGTGCTGGCGCGCGATGCCGGCATGCTGGCGCGCCTGCTGCCGCCGTTTCGCTTAGGCCTCGGCGGACGCATGGGCAGCGGCCGGCAGTGGATGCCCTGGATCCACATAGATGACGAGGTCGGCCTGATCGACTTCCTGCTGAAGCATGAAGAATGCCGCGGTCCTTATAATGGCTGCGCGCCGAATCCGGTGCGCAACGCCGAGTTCGCCCGTACCCTGGGCCGCGTGCTGCACCGCCCGGCGCTGCTGCCGGCGCCGGCCTGCGTGCTGCGCCTGGCGTTCGGCGAGATGTCCGACCTGCTGCTCGGTGGCCAGCACCTGCAGCCCCGGCGCACCCTCGACGCCGGCTACCAATTTCGTTTTCCCGACCTGGAGGCGGCGCTGGCCGATCTGCTGGGTCGTCACTGACAAGGACATTGCATGACCGATCACGCGCTGCTGCTGGTCAACCTGGGCTCGCCGGCTTCCACCGAAGTGGCCGACGTGCGTCGCTACCTCAACCAGTTCCTCATGGACCCCTACGTCATCGACCTGCCCTGGCCGCTGCGTCGGCTGATCGTGGCGATGATCCTGATCAAGCGCCCGGCCGCCTCGGCCGAAGCCTATCGCTCGATCTGGTGGGAAGACGGCTCACCGCTGGTGGTGCTCAGCCGCCGCCTGCAGCAGAAGGTCGCCGAGCAGTGGCAGAACGGCCCGGTGGAGCTGGCGATGCGCTATGGCGAGCCGTCCATCGACACCGTCCTGCAGCGCCTGGAGAAGACTGGTGTGGGCCGGGTGACCCTGGTGCCGCTGTACCCGCAGTTCGCCGACAGCACCGTGACCACCGTGGTCGAGGAGGCCCGGCGCGTGCAGCGTGCCCGCGACCTGCCCTTCGAGGTCGACGTGCTGCCGCCATTCTTCGACCAGCCCGAATACCTCGCGGCGCTGGCCGAGAGTGCGCGTCCCTATCTCGAGCAGGGCTTCGACCACCTGCTGCTCAGCTACCACGGCCTGCCCGAGCGCCACCTGCACAAGAGCGACCCGACCGGCGCACACTGCCTGAAGACGGACGACTGCTGCCTGCATGCCACCGGCGTGGTGCTCGACAGCTGCTACCGCGCCCAGTGCCTGCGTACCAGCAGCGGCTTTGCCGAGCGGGCCGGGCTGAGCGACGACCAGTGGTCGGTGTCCTTCCAGTCGCGCCTCGGCCGCGCCAAGTGGATCGAACCCTACACCGAGGAGACCCTCGAGGCGCTGGCCGGGCGCGGGGTGAAGAAGCTGCTGGTGATGTGCCCGGCCTTCGTCGCCGACTGCATCGAGACCCTCGAGGAAATCGGCGACCGTGGTCGCGAGCAGTTCCGTGAGGCCGGTGGCGAGGACTTGGTGCTGGTGCCTTGCCTCAACGACCACCCGCAGTGGGTAACGGCGCTGGTCAAGCTGTGCGAGCGCACGCCGAAGGCGATCTGATGCCAGCCTGGCCCTTGTAAGGGCGAATTCATTCGCCTTTGCGAGCCCTGTTGGCGAATGAATTCGCCCCTACAGTGGAGCCCTGTGATTCACGCGTGGCCTTTCTCGTCGTGCTTGCGGCTCAAGGCAGCTGGCGCAACTGCTCCAGCAGGCGATAGCTCGGATGGCCATCGGCCGGCCAGCCGAGTTGCTGCTGGCTGGCGCGCACCGCGCGGCGGGTGTTGGCGCCGATGATGCCGTCCGGTTCGCCGGGATCGAAGCCGCGCTGGACCAGGCGCTCCTGCAGCTCGATGCGTTCGCTGCGCGACAGCGGCCGCTCGTTGCGCGGCCAGCTGGCCAGCACCTGCCCGCCGCCGTGGAAGCGCTCACCGAGGAGGCTGATGGCCAGCGCATAGGCGGTGGAGTTGTTGTACTTGAGGATGCTGCGGAAGTTGTCCATGACCAGGAACGCCGGCCCGCGATGCCCGGCCGGCAGCACCAGCGTGGCCATCTGGCTGTCGTCGCGCACGGTGCTGTATGGATGCTGCGGGCTCACGCCCAGCTGCAGCCATTCGCCCAGTGGCTTGCGCTGCTCCGGGTCGGCCAGCGCATAGTCGAAGCCCTGCGGCAGGCGCACTTCCATGCCCCAGCGCTGTCCGCTCTGCCAGCCGGAGGCGCGCAGGTAGTTGGCGGTGGAAGCCAGCGCGTCGGGGGGGGAATCCCAGATGTCGCGGCGGCCGTCGCCGTCGAAGTCCACCGCGTAGCTTTGGTAGGTGGTCGGGATGAACTGGGTCTGGCCCATCGCCCCGGCCCAGGAGCCCTGCATGTTCTGCGCCTGCACGTCGCCCTGCTCGAGAATCGTCAGGGCGGCGAGCAACTGATCGTGGGCGAACTGCGGCCGGCGTCCCTCGTGGGCGAGGGTGGCCAGCGAGCGGATCACGTTCATGTTGCCCATGTTGCCGCCGAAGTTGCTCTCCATGCCCCAGATCGCCACCAGGGTATGGCGATCCACGCCATAGCGCTGCTCGATGGCATGCAGGGTCGCGGCATGCTCGGCGAGCAGGCGTTGGCCGCGGTGCACGCGCAGGGTGGAAACCGCGCTGTCGAGGTATTCCCACACCGGCCGGGTGAATTCCGGCTGACTCTGGTCGGCACGGATCACCGCCGGATCGGGGACGACGCCGGCGAAGGCGCGCTCGAAGGTGCTGGCCTGGATACCGGCAGCCAGCGCCTCGCGCCGGAAGGCATCGCGCCATTCACTGAAGCTCAGCTGCACCACGGGGGCAGCGGGCACGGCGGCTTGCTGCAGCGGCGCCGGCGCAGCGGTGGCTACCTTGGGTGCGGCCAGCTCGATGCGGTTGGCAGGAGGCTCGGCACAGGCGCTGAGCTGGACCAGCGCCAGCAGCAGCGCACAGCTGCCGAGCAGACGATGGCGCGGCTGACGCCCGGCGATAAGGTTCGGCATGGACAGGTTCCACGGCAAAACTGAACAGGGGCCAACCTTAACATGGGCAAGACGGCTTTGCCTCGGCCGACTTGCCGCATCCGGAGGGCATCCGTCGGCTCGCAGGGCCCTTGTATGCTGGCGTTGCGCCGCCAATCACTCAGTCGCAGCGTCCGTCGCGAGGCGTTCCGCACGCCAGGCTTTTCAGGATCGGACAATCCGGGCGCTCGTCGCCTTGGCAGTGTTCGACCAGCTCGCCGAGGGTGTCGCGCAGGCTGACCAGCTCGGCGATCTTGCCCTCGAGCGTGGCAATATGTTGCAGCGCCAATGCCTTCACATCGGCACTGGCGCGCTGGCGGTCCTGCCACAGCTGCAGCAGTTTGCCGATCTCCTCCAGGGAGAAGCCCAGGTCGCGGGCGCGCTTGATGAAGGTCAGGCGATGCAGGTCCTGCTCGGCGTAGCGGCGATAGCCGTTGTCGCCGCGCCCGGCCGGCTGCAACAGGCCGATGCTTTCGTAGTGGCGGATCATCTTGGCGCTGAGGCCGGACTGGCTGGCGGCTTGGCCGATGTTCATGGCGGACTCTCCGCAGGATATGGATGGGTAGGCAAGCGTCGATCAGGATCGAGCTTGCCATGGTGGCAAGGTCACGCGCCACGGCCGGTACGCGACGCCTGCCCTTGTGGGAGGCCCGACCTCGGGGCGAAGCTCTTGATGCTCTGGCAGGCCTGCGCCCTGCATCATGGCAAGGCTGCGCACCAGCAAGAGCGTGATGTACATCACAAAACTTCCCGGGACGGGCACAGTCCTTATCGAGCAGCAGACTGGCAGCGGCGGTGCGCCATGCCGATTTTTCCTGCCCCAATTCAAGCGCTTGCCGGTGCCGAGCAGGTCCGGCGTCTGCTCCGTCTGCACAGCATTACCGTCGCCTGACCCGCTGCGTCGCAAAAAAGTACCTGCGATTGGCAAAAAACTCCTAACCCCTCCTGGTGGCCCCGACTAACTTCAAATCACGGCAAACGAACTGCCGTGACCAAATCGGCGAACTGAAGGGGTAGGGAAAAATGGAACTTCAAACAATCAAGCAGGCAGTGGTCAAGTTCATCAAGGATGAAGAGGGTCTGACCGTTGTGGAGTATGCGGTGGCAGGCGGGCTGGTTAGTTTGGCTGTAGTTACTGCGTTCACTGAGCTCGGTACTCAGGTTGGTGTTGTGATTGATAGTCTTACTGATGCAATCACTCCGGCCGCTCCGTAACTTTTCAATATCAAATTAATAATTGTTGGATTTCTATATATTTAGGGGGGTTTGATGCTGATTGAATTTTTATCAGCGCTCCTCTTGGGGGCGGTGATTTACGACCTCGTAAGTCACCGACTCCCCAATTATTACCTGTTGCTGGGCTTGCTGGTTGGTTTTGCCTGGCAGGCATGGGCTTATGGATGGAGCGGAGTGATCTCGGCTGGTGCAGGGTTGCTTACCGGGTTTGCACTATTTGTTCCACTTTATGTATTGGGCGGCATGGCCGCCGGCGACGTTAAATTGATGGCGGTGGTGGGCAGTTTTCTTGGGGCAACCGGCGCCTTGTGGGCGGGCGCTTACAGTTTGATTGTAGGGTCGCTATTGGGAATCCTTTATCTACTCTACAAAGGTCATCTTGGCAAGCTCGTGGTGCGCTATTGGGCGATGGCTGCCACGCGCAGTCGCATTGCCGCGGAGGAGGGTGACGCCGCCAGGCATCGCTTTCCTTATGCCATAGCCATCGCTGCCGGAACCTTGCTGAGTCTGTACTGGACACCGATCTGATCATGTAAAGAAATCAACAAATACCAGGGAGCAGGCCATGAACTTGCCGGGGATTGCCAGGATCGAGGAGGCCGGGCGGGATAGTCCCGGAGAACACAATACGTTCAACGTGACACAGCCACGCAGCGTGGCGGAAACCGGACTTTCCGAACCGCTGTTGATCGATCTGCTCTGCAAACACCTGTACGACGCCGGCAGCCTGGATACCGCCAGGTTGATGGAGCGCCTGGCGCTGGCCGGGCCGGTGCTCGACGAGCTGCTGGCCTTTCTGCGCAAGGATGGTCGGATCGAGGTGCTCGGTCAGAATAACGGCGCCGGCGGCGGCCTGCGCTACGGGCTTACCGACCGCGGTCGCGGCGCGGCCCGCGATGCGCTGGCGCGCAGCGGCTATATCGGCCCGGCGCCCTATCCCGTGGATTGCTACCGCGAACTGCTCCTTGCCCAGACCATCCACCACGGTGGCGTCAACGCCAAGGCCATGCAGGTTGCCTTCGAGGGCGTGGTGCTGCACAACGGCCTGCTCGACCAGCTCGGCGCGGCGCTGAATTCCGGACGGGCGATCATGATCTACGGCCCCGCCGGTACCGGTAAAACCTTCATCAGCAGCAAGCTGATCCGCCTGTTCGACGAGGCGATCTGGATTCCCCAGGCCATCGCCATCGGCGAGGCGATCATCGAGGTCTTCGACCCGCAGGTGCACGAGCGGGCGGACGATCCGGCCCGGCCGACCCTGCGCCTGGACCAGGGCCACGATCGCCGACTGCTGCGCTGCAAGCGCCCGGTGGTGATCACCGGTGGCGAGCTGACCATGGATCAGCTGGATATCCGCTACGACCCCTATACCCGCCAGTACCAGGCGCCGCTGCAGCTCAAGGCCAGCAACGGCATGTTCATCATCGACGACATGGGCCGCCAGCGCATGGCGCCGGCCCAACTGCTCAACCGCTGGATCGTGCCAATGGAGGAGAAAAAAGATTTTCTCAACCTCGGCGGCGGTCGCCACTGTGAACTACCTTTTGACCTGATCCTGGTGTTTTCCACCAACCTCAACCCGCTGGAACTGGCAGAGGAGGCCTTCCTGCGCCGCATTGGCTACAAGCTGCATTTCGACCACCTGACCCGCAACGAGTACGAGCGGATCTGGCGCCAGGAAGTGGAGAAACTGGGCATTCCCTTCGACCCGCTGCTGTTGCGTTACGTGATCGAAGGACTGCACCAGCCGGAAAAGGTGCCGCTGGCACCCTGCCATCCGCGCGACCTGCTCGGCATGGCGCGCGACCGGCAGCGTTATCAGGGGAGCTCCGGGCCGTTGACGCCGCAGGAGCTGGAATGGGCCTGGCACAACTACTTCGTCAGGCTCGGGGGCGCTGAGCAAGGAGACACACCATGAGCTCTCGCACATTGTCGTTGATCGCGCTGTCGGTACTGCTCGGGCTTGGCGCAGCCTGGATGGCCAACAACTGGCTGACTGCGCGGATGAATACTGCCACCGATTCCAATATGGAGAACGTGGTGGTGGCTGTGGTGGAGATTCCCTTCGGCCAGATGGTCGAGCCACAGCACGTCAAGCTGGTGGCCATGCCCAAGGGATCGGCGCCCAGTGATGCCTTCGATACGGTAGAGAAGGCCACCGGCCGGATTGCCACCTTCACCCTGCTGCAGGGCGACATCCTCCGTGCGGCTCGGCTGGCCGAGCACCTGGGGGGGAGTACCCTGGCCTCGCTGATCGCCCCCAACAAGCGGGCGATCTCGGTACGGGTCGATGATGTAGTGGGCGTCGGTGGTTTCCTGCTGCCCGGCAACCGGGTCGACGTGCTGGCCACCAAGAAGACTTCAGGCGGCAGCAACGAAGCCAAGTCGGAAACCATTCTGGAGGATCTGCGCGTGCTGGCGGTGGACCAGACCGCCAGCACCGACAAGACCCAACCGGTAGTGGTGCGCGCGGTGACTCTCGAAATGACCTCGGAAGAGGCCGAGGTCCTGGTCAAGGCGCAAACCGAAGGAAAGCTGCAACTGGCCCTGCGCAATCCGCTGGACGAGCAGAAGAAGCCCGAAGCCAAGGCCGAGCCAGTGGTGGCCGTAGCGCCACGGCCAGCGCCGAAGCGGGTGGTGCGCCGCAGCAGTGGGGATGGCATGGGGCAGGTCACCATTATTCGTGGCACCGAGGTGGAGCGGGTGAGCGTACAGCGTTAGCGGGGTTGTTCGACAGCAGGGCGCCGCGCGGGGTCTGGCGTCCGACAGATGCAGGCAAGCGTTGATAAAGACTAAGGAGCAGGACATGGACACAATCCACAGGCTGGGGGCGCACGCGCTGTGCACGGTTGGCGCCTGGCTGTTGCTGTCGCTGGCGGTCCAGGCCGCCGAGCCCAACGCGGTGACCGCGGGCTTTCCGGGGGGCGCCATCACCAATGTCGAAGTACCCATCTACAAGTCGCGAGTGCTGACCACCAGTGCGCCGGTACGCAAGGTTTCCATCGGCAACCCGGAAATCGCCGATGTACTGGTCACCAACCCGCGCGAGCTGTACCTGCTAGGCCGCTCGCTGGGCAGCACCAACGTGCTGCTGTGGGATGGCCAAGGCAGGCTGATCGACAGCCTCGATCTCGAGGTGGTGCACGACCTCGGTGCGCTGAAGAGCAAGCTCCACGAGCTGATGCCCAACGAGAAGATCTCGGTATTCAGCGCCCAGGGCGCACTGGTGCTGCGTGGCCAGGTTTCCAGCGCGGCTGCGATGGATACTGCGGTCAAGGTGGCCAAGACCTATACCGCACAGAGCCAGAGCATTGCCCAAGGCAAGGCGGAAGCGGCCGAGGCGAAACCGAGTAAGTCGCTGGAGGTGATCAACCTGCTCACCGTCGGCGGTAGTCAGCAGGTGATGCTCGAGGTCAAGGTGGCCGAGATGCAGCGTAGCCTGTTCAAGAACCTCAGCGTGCGCTTCAACGCTCTGGATTTCGGCTCCTCCAGCCGCTGGAGTGGGGGTGGTTTCAACGATGGCCGGTTGCTAGGTGTGGCGCCTGACGGTACCCCCCTTGATCCGGCTTCGATGATTGGCAATGGCAAGGCGCTGTTCGGCCAGTTCCTCTCGGAGAACTTCCTGTTCAACGTGGTGCTGGAGGCGGCCAAGGATAATGGTTCCGCCAAGGTCCTGGCTGAGCCGACCTTGACTACTCTGACCGGGCAGCAGGCCGAGTTCATCTCCGGTGGCGAGTTCCCGGTTCCGGTCACCGAGGATGACGGCATCACCATCGAGTACAAGGAGTTTGGTGTGGGGGTCAAGTTCCTGCCGGTTGTATTGGACTCCGGACGGATCAACCTCAACCTGAATGTTTCGGTCAGCGAGCTTTCCAATACCAATGCCCTGGCCTTGGACACTGGACTGGATAGCGTATTGGGCGGGGGCGTGGCTCAGGTCATTCCGTCGATCACCAAGCGCAGTGCGCAATCCACCGTGGAGTTGGGTAACGGCCAGACCATAGCCATCGCTGGCCTGATCAACGAAACCACGCGTGACTTCGTCAGCAAGTTTCCCGGTCTGGGCGATGTCCCGGTATTGGGGCATCTGTTCCGCAGCCAGCAATACCAGAGCGGCGAAACCGAGTTGGTGATCATGGTGACACCGTATCTGGCTAAACCGCTGGATGCCAAGGCTGTGCGCCTGCCGACCGAGCGCTTCGTCGAGCCCAACGATCTGGACTTCTACCTGCTCGGCAAGACCAAGGGCAACGGCCCGGGCCGCAACATCCCGGTGACCTTGGGCGTAAGCGAAGGCCGCTTCGGCCACGATCTGGACTGAAGGGAGCACAGACCATGAAAACACTGATTTCGCTGATGTTGCTGACCACCCTGACGGGGTGCATGACCTATGAGGAAGGACGGGTCGGCGACCTGGGATCCACGGTGTACGCCACCACCTACCAGCAAATTGCCGACAAGGAGTTGGTCGCCAATCCGGGAACGGAAGTATCGCCAACGGGCATCGATGGCCCGTTGACCGAGCAGGTGATGGACAACTACCGCGGTGTTACCGGCGATGCCGGTCAGGTAGCGCAGCCCATTCAGATCAACATAGGCAACTGACGTTGATATAACGACTTGTGAGGAAATATGTATGCGCCCCCTGACTAAACGAAACCTCAAGCAACACTGGCCGGTCAGGCAACAGGGGGCCGTGATAGTGCTTGTGGTCATTGCCTTGGTGGCCATGCTGCTGATGGGGGCCTTGGCTCTGGATGGTGGCCACATGCTGCTGAACAAGACGCGCCTGCAGAATGCCGTGGATGCCGCAGCCTTGAGCGGTGCCAAGACGTTGCAGCAGTCCTTCGGTAGCGGCAATGCCTCCAGTCTGGCTCGCGATGCGGCATTGGATACCTTGGCGCGCAATGCCGCGGCTGGGGGTAACGGAGAGCTGGGCCAGGCGATTGGAGTAACAGCGCCGGCGGTTGCGGGTTCTACCGTGGTTACGCTTTCCAACAGCGTTTATGGCCCCTTCTCCTTTCCTGGGCCGGTCGATGCCAGGTACGTCCGCGTATCTGTGCCGGACTACCCTCTGACGGGGTTCCTGTGGGGGGTCGCTCAGGTCTTTGCAGGTTTGGGCGACAAGGCAGTGGCCGCCATTGCCACCGCAGGGCCGAGCCCTTCGGCCAGCCCCTGCAAGATCGAGCCCATCATGGTCTGCGGCGATCCCGATGACGATCCTGCGGATAATGGCGGTACTTCGTACTGGGGGTATAGCTATGGGGATTTGGAAGTCCTCAAGAGTGCGGCTGGCAATGAGCCGGCCATCGGCCCAGGAAACTTTCAGCTGCTGCGCCTTGATGGGGCTTCCGGCGCCAACGACCTGCGCACCGCCCTGGCTGGTGGTATCGAGAAGTGCAATGTGGTAGGCGACGAGGTCGGCACCGAACCCGGCAACCAGGTAGGCCCCGTGGCCCAGGGGCTGAATACCCGCTTCGGCGTGTACAACGGCCCCGGCATGAACGCCACCGACTATCCGCCGGACTGGGTCACCGAGTTCAACGACCCCAAGATGACCTACAACGACAGTACGTCGCCGGCTCAGGTGGAATACCAGGGGCAGCAGGTAACTTCCAGCGGCGGAGATCTGTCGGCTGGCGGAGCTCCACTGTACGACCTCAATGACTGGAAGACGGATAGTGCGGCCTGTGCAGCGTCCGGCTCCTGCGCGGGGGCCTACGAGCGGCGCATGCTCAATATAGTGATCGGCAACTGCGATGGAGAGTCGGGAGGCCAGGTCGATGTACCGGTGCTGGATTTTGGTTGCTTCTTCCTGTTGCAGACCGTTGCCCAGCAGGGCGTAGAGGCCCAGGTGTTCGGCCAGTTCGTCAAGGAGTGCGAAGGCGATGGCGTAGCCGGACCGGTGCCGACTGAGGATACCGGTCCAGCGATCATCCAACTGTACAAGACCTATATCGACGACAACCGTACGCCGAGTACCGACTCCTGATCGGTGGTTGAAAGCAAGCCTGCCGGGCTTGTCCCGGCAAGGGAGGGTGATTATGCAAGTTCGCTCACACAAGCACAGCCAGAGCCAGCGAGGTGTGGCCATGGTCGAGTTTGCCATTGCCCTGCCGCTGCTCCTGTTGCTGCTGCTCGCCATCGCCGAGTTCGGACGCATGCTCTACCACTACAACAACCTGCTGCAGGCCAACCGCGATGCAGTGCGTTATCTCGCCGGCCAGGCTTGGAACGGCAATCTCGGCCAGGTGGAGATCGATCCGGTGCTGGAAGCTCGGACCAAGAATCTCGCCGTTTATGGCACTCCCACTCCCCAGGGCAACACGGTGGTGCCTGGCTTGACTACGGGCGATGTACAGGTCAGCACGGTTGGGACCGAGCATGTGCAGGTACGCATCAGCTATGTGTTCCGGCCGGTGATCGGCAACGGTTTGCCGGCTCTGATCGGCAATGCCATTCCACTGAATTTCCCGCTGGTGGCTACCACAGTGATGAGGGGGCTGTGATGAACGCGAAACGCATGAGCGGTGTGTACGTAGTGGAGTTCGCCATCATTGGCTCGCTGCTCTTCGTGCTGCTGTTCGGAGTGCTGGAAATGGGCCGTTTGTACTTCACGGTCAATGGTCTGGACGAGGTGGTGCGACGCGGTGCCAGGCTAGCCGCGGTTTGTGACATTCGAGACGAGCGCATCCTGCGGCGGGCCATCTTCAACGACATCAACAACAGCGGTGCCAGCTCGCTGATTGGCAGTCTGGAAACCGCCGATCTGAATCTGATCTACCTGGACGAGAACGGGGCGGTCGTTGCCAGTCCTGATGATCTGATCAGCGCCAACGGTTTCCGTGCCATTCGTTACGTGCAGCTACGGGTGAGCGATTTTCCCTTCGAGCTGCTGATTCCTGGATTTCGCGGGATGTTTACCCTGCCGGTATTCAGGTCGACCATTCCCCGCGAAAGTCTCGGCAGGCATGCCGAGGATGGCGTCGTTCCGGAGATCACTCCATGCTGAACTTAAAGGAAGTGCCGATAGCGACGGATAACTCATCGCGGCAGGGGTTGAAATTGCTGATCAGCAGCCGCGATGCCCAGGCGCTCAAGGACCTGCAGGGCATCTGCCAGCACGTTCCAGGCCTGCAAGTGACTACACGGCTGGTCAGCAATGGCCACTGCGATCCGTTGCACAGTCTTGAGCATATGCCCGACCTGCTGTTGTTGCGGGTCAGCGCCATGTGGCGCGAGGAGCTGGCAGCCTTGATGCAGCGCCCAGCTGCCGAGCGTCCGGCCTTGCTGGTATGTGGTGCGCTGGAGCAGGCTGAAGGCTTGCGCCTGGCCATGCAGGCGGGGGCGCGGGATTTTCTCCCCGAGCCGCTCAACCCGCAGGAAATGGCCGCTGCGCTGCTGCGCATGGTGCAGGAAAAACGTGCCAGCAGCGGTAGGAGCGGCAAACTGCTGGCGGTGATGAACGCCAAGGGGGGCTCCGGTGCGACCCTGGTGGCCTGCAACCTGGCCCAGCAGTTGAGCCAGCACGCCAGCGTGCTACTGATCGACCTCGATCTGCAGTTCGGCAGCGTGACGCATTATCTCGATGTACAGCCGACTCACAGTCACGTCGAAGTGCTGCAGCAGATAGGCGAAATGGATAGCCTGGCGTTGCGTGGTTTCTGTACTCACTACAACGCCAACTTGCACGTGCTGGGCGGACGCAGCTCCGAGCTGTGCCTGCCACAGGATATCCATGCAGAGCAGCTGGAGGCTCTGCTGCACTTGGCGCGCAGCACCTACGACTGGGTGGTGGTGGACCTGCCACGGCAGATCGACCACCTCACCGGCACTGCACTGGAGAGTGCCGACAAGGCGCTGGTGGTGGTGCAGCAGAGTATCAGCCACCTCAAGGATGCCGACCGCCTGCTGCGCATCCTGCGCGACGACATGGGCATCCAGTCCAGCCGCCTGCAGGTGCTGGTCAACCGTTACAACAAGAATGCCGCGGTCAGTCTCAAGGATATCGAGGAGGCCTTGCGCTGCCCGGACCTGCTGCTATTGCCCAACGATTTCACTGTGGTCAGCGAGAGCCAGAACGCCGGCGTGCCTCTGGCCATCCATGCACCGCGCGCCGCCATTACCCTGGCACTCAAGCAGATCGCCGAAGATCTGCAGGGCAGCCCGGAAGTCCAACGTGGCGGACTGTTCAAGCGTGCGGTGAGTCGCCTGTTCGGGGGAGTCAGCCATGCTTAACGAATTGCGCAATCGCCTGCGCCAGTCACCGCAGAAACCTGCAGCGTCGCCGACCACTGCCAGCGAAGCCACCAGCCACGAACGCGAACAGCTGGCCTGGGAGGAGGCCGTGCCGCTGAACAACTACAGTACCCGCACCCAGCTCAACCCGTTGGAGGTGGAGTGGCGCGAGAAGGTCTACGAGCAGTTGCTCAAGGTCATGGATCTGTCGCTGCTCGACAGCCTGGAGCCGTCCGAGGCAACCAAGCAGATTCGCGAGATCTGCCTGCGCCTGCTTGACGATCATTCGGCGCCGATCAGCGTGGCCAGCCGCCAGCTGATCATCAAGCAGATCACCGACGAGGTGCTCGGCCTCGGCCCGCTGGAGCCGCTGCTGGCCGACAGCACGGTGTCGGACATCCTGATCAACGGAGCCAAGTCGGTCTATGTCGAGCGCTTCGGCAAGTTGCAGAGAACTGATGTGTGCTTCCGCGATGATGCTCACCTGCTCAATATCATCGACCGCATCGTCTCTGCCTTGGGGCGGCGTATCGACGAGTCTTCGCCGCTGGTGGATGCCCGCCTCAAGGATGGTTCGCGGGTCAACGCCATCATCCCGCCGCTGGCCATTGACGGGCCGAGCATGTCGATCCGCCGCTTTGCCGTCGATCTGCTCAATACCGAGAGCCTGATCGAGCGCGGCACGCTGACCGCGGCGATTGCCCTGGTGCTCAAGGCCATCGTCCGTGGCCGGATGAACGTGTTGGTTTCCGGCGGTACCGGTACCGGCAAGACCACCATGCTCAACGTACTGTCCAGCTTCATTCCGCACAACGAACGCATCGTTACCATCGAGGACTCGGCCGAGCTGCAGCTGCAGCAGCCCCATGTGGTGCGCTTGGAAACCCGTCCACCGAATATCGAGGGACGTGGCGAGGTGAACCAGCGCGAGCTGGTGCGCAACAGCCTGCGCATGCGCCCCGACCGCATCGTCATCGGCGAGGTGCGTGGTTCCGAGGCGCTGGATATGCTGGCGGCGATGAACACCGGTCACGACGGCTCGCTGACCACCATCCACGCCAACACCCCACGCGATGCTCTGGGACGTATCGAGAACATGGTGGCGATGACCGGCGCCACCTTCCCGATCAAGGCGCTGCGCCAGCAGATCGCCTCGGCCATCGACGTGGTGGTACAGCTCGAGCGTCAGGAGGACGGCAAGCGCCGGCTGGTCAGCGTGCAGGAGATCAACGGCATGGAGGGCGAGATCATCACCATGACCGAGATCTTCACCTTCGAGCGCCGCGGCATCGGTGAGCATGGCGAGGTGCTCGGCGACTACAAGCCCACCGGCATGGTCCCGGCTTTCCGCGATGTGCTGGCAAAGCGCGGTATCGAGCTGCCGCTCAACCTGTTCCGGCCGGAGTGGATGGAGGGTCAATAGCCATGAGCCAGATCCCCACGGAATTCATCCTGATCTTCCTTGGTATGATCTTCCTGTCGGTCTTCCTGCTCAGCCAGGGACTGGCGGTGCCTGTGTTCGGCGAAGCCGGCAAGGTGCGCAAGCGGATTCGCGAGCGGCTGCACGTGCTCGAGCGTGCCAGTGATGTGCCGAACATGCAGACGGTGCTGCGCCAGAAATACCTCAAGCGCTTGTCGCCGCTGGAGGCGGCGCTGGAGCAGCTGCCGGGCATGGAGAAGCTGGCCGAGATGGTCGAGCAGGCGGGACACGAGTTTCGCGCCTATCGGGTGATCCTGCTCGGCCTGGCGCTGGCCGCAGGGGGAGCGCTGTTGGTGTGGCTGTTCTTCCCCCTGTGGTGGGCGGCGCTGGCGGTCGGTGTGGCGCTGTTCTGGGTGCCGATCCTGAAGATCTCCAGCGACCGCGGCAAACGCTTCGCCGAGTTCGAGGAGCAGTTGCCGGATGCGCTCGACTCCATGGTCCGCGCCCTCAAGGCGGGGCATCCGTTCAACGAGACCCTGCGCCTGGTGGCCGACGAGCAGAAGGGCGTGGTAGCCCACGAGTTCGGCCTGACCTTTGCCGACATCAACTACGGCAACGACGTGCGTCGCGCCATGCTCGGCCTGCTCGAGCGCATGCCAAGTATGACTGTGATGATGCTGGTGACCTCGATCCTGTTGCACCGGGAAACCGGCGGCAACCTCACCGAGATTCTCCAGCGGTTGAGCTCGCTGATTCGCGGTCGCTTCCGTTTCCAGCGCAAGGTCAAGACGCTGTCGGCGGAGGGGCGGATGTCGGCGTGGGTACTGGTGGCGATTCCCTTCGTGTTGACCATCGCGCTGATGGCTACTTCTCCAGAGTATCTGCCCATGCTGCTCAAGGAGCCGATTGGGCACAAGCTGATCGCTGGGTCCTTCTTTGCCATGCTGCTGGGGATTTTTTGGATCAAAAAGATCATCCGCATCGAGGTCTGAAGCCTGGGCGGACTGTGGGGAGGGACTGCAAATGGACTATCTACTGAGTTTGCTCGATAGCGTGGTGGGCAATCCTGAGCTGGCGCGTCTGTTGTTTGTCAGTGCAGTGGGGCTGAGTGCGGTGCTGGCATTGGTGACCGTGGGGCTGCTGGTGGTTGGCCTGCAGAGTCCGCTGCAACGCCGCCTGAATGTGCTCAAGCGTGGCCATGCCAGTGTCGGCCGCGCAGCGCCCAGTAGCCTGCAGCTGATGCTGGAGCAGGTGGGCGAGCGTTTTGCCGGTAATCAGGACTGGCATAATTCGCCGACCCGAACTCTGCTGGTGCACGCCGGTTACCGTCAGCCCTCGGCCGCCCAAGCCTACTGGGCGGCTCGTTTGTTGCTGATTCTGGTATTGGTTGGGATTGCCGTGCTGGTTTTGCCGTTCCTCAAGGGGGCTTCGTTCCTTCAGGCTTCCCTGCTGTTGGTAGGGGCTGCGGGGGTGGGCTGGATTGTGCCGGCGGTTTATGTGGACAAGCGCAAGCAGGCACGGATGCGCTCACTGCGCGCGGCTTTTCCCGATGCCCTGGATTTGCTGGTGGTCTGCGTCGAGTCCGGCCTGGCGCTGCCGCAATCCATCGAGCGGGTGGCCGAGGAGCTGTCGGTCAGCCATGGCGAGCTGGCTGAGGAGCTGGCGCTGGTCAACGCCGAGATTCGTGCCGGCATCTCCAGCACGGAGGCCCTGCGTCATCTGGCTGACCGCACCGGCCTGGAGGACATCAACGGTCTGGTCAGCCTGTTGGCCCAGAGCATCCGCTTCGGTACCAGCGTGGCTGATACCCTGCGCATCTATGCCGAGGAGTTTCGCGACCGGCGCACCCAGGCCGCCGAGGAGCAGGCGGCGAAACTCGGTACCAAACTGATCTTTCCACTAATCTTCTGCTTGTGGCCGAGTTTCTTCCTGGTCGTCATTGGACCGGTGATTGTCGGCGTTCTCAAGGCCTTCGGGAGATTGTGATATGCGCAGGATCGCACTTTTGGCAGCGTTTGCTGCCACGCTGGCAGGTTGCCAGACCATGGGGGAGGGTGTCGGCAAGAGCCGTAATGAGCTGTACGACGGTGGTCGCTCGGTGCTCTACAAGGTTCAGAAGGGGGCCGAAACATCGGATCAGGCCATGAAGATGGCGAGTGCGGCCTATGCAGCCGGTGATACCGATCAGGCGCTGTACCTGTTCCTGCGCGCCAGCGAACTTGATGCCAAACGCTACGACGCGCTGGTGTGGGTCGGGCGTATCCATCGCGAGAGGGGCAACAGTCAGCTGGCCGAGCTGGCCTTGCGCGATGTACTGAAGAACGATCCGGCCAATCTCGAGGCCCTGAGCGAGCTGGGCACACTGGAGATCGGTATGCGCCGTTATTCGGAGGCGCAGCAGACGCTCGGCAATGCACTGCGCCTGGACCAGCAGCGTTTTGGCGATGGGGTGCCGCCAGGCGAGCTGGCCGATCTGAGCCGGCTGATGGTGGACGAAAAATCGCCGCTGCGGGTCTACACCGGCCTTGGCGTGCTGGCCGACTTGGGCAACGACTTCGACCGGGCGCAGCGGTACTACCAGCTGGCGCTGCAGATCAGCCCGCGCTCGGCCATGGTGGCTAACAGCCAGGGCTATTCGCACTATCTGGCGGGCGACTGGCCGGCCGCACGCACGGCGTATCGGCAGGCACTGGGTTTCGATTCCAGCTACAAGCCCGCGTGGCGCAACTACGGGATGCTACTGGCGCGCATGGGGCAATACGAGGAGGCGCTGTCGGCCTTCGAGCAGGTCGAGCCGCGCGCCGAGGCCAGCAACGATGTTGGCTATATCTGCCTGATCGAGGGCAAGCTGGCAGAGGCCGAACGCTTCTTCCGTAGCGCCATCGACCAGTCGCCGGCCCACTATGAGGTGGCCTTCCAGAACCTCAAGCGCGTTGAGCAGATTCGTCGCATCCGCAACGAGGGTGGCAGTGTGGGTGAGTTGCAGGTGCCGCTGGCGCCAGTGGTCTCCAGTGTCAGCCTGCCTGCGACAGGGCACGTGAAGATGCCTTGAATTGTGGCGATCTGCCGGACAAGTGAGCAGGGAAATAGCATGAAGTGACAACAGTTACTGCTACCCCACCCCCGGCCTCTCTCCCATGACTGGGAGAGGGGTGAAAGTCGTGCATGCCATTGCTCAGGGTGAATGAGTCGCCCCTTCAGACGGTCCACTTTTGTTCTACTGCGAACGATTGTTCTACTGCAGGCGATCCGATGCCCTTCTATCCAGTTGGTCGGGCAGGGGCGTTGTCGTTTCCGCTGGCTGAGCTTGCCGGCAGGCGCTCGGGCTGTGACCGAAATACTGGCGGAAGGCGCGGGCGAAATAGGAGGGGTCCTTGAAACCGACCATGTAGGCCACGCTGGAGACCGGGATCTCGCTGTTGAGCAGCAGTTCCTCGGCGGCCTGCATGCGTTTGCGCATCACGTATTCCTGGAAGCCGATACCGCAGTTCTGCTTGAACATGCGGCTGAAGCGCACCACGGTCATGGCGCAGAGCTCGGCCATTTCCTTCTCTTCGATCCGTTCCCGGAAGTGATTGTCGATATGCGCCAGGGCGGCGTAGAGCGGCTGGTGGGCATGCTGTCCGCGGTTCAGGCGCACGCAGTCGGGCAGTTGCTCGGTACGTACCGGGCGCAGACGCTGACTGCCCGGCGGGCGTCGGCGCAGTTCGTGCAGGTCGCGCAGGGACTTAAGGTAGCGCTGGCGCTCGGCGCCGGACAGCGGCAGGGTCAGATACTCCCAGGCGCCCGAGCGGAACGCCCACACGGCCAGTTCCTCGGAGTGCTGCACGGTGAGCATGGTGATCGGGATGGAGGGCGCGCGACGCTTGATCTCCAGCAACAGGTTCAGACCGCTGCTGTCGGGGCGGTCGAATTGCAGGCAGATCATGTCCGGCAGGTTCTTCTCGTCTGCTGCCGGCAGGCTGCCGAGACCATAGGCGAGGGTGACCTCGCACGGCGGAGTGAATTGCTGGGTGCACTGCTCGGCGTTCTGCGCGCTGGTCAGATCGAACCACAACAGACGGGGCTTGCTCGCGGCCTTGGCACTCATTCCACTAACTACTCTACTGACTTGATTCTGCTATCAATTCAAGATCATTCAGGGCGGGCGGAAGAGAACCAATCCTCCTAAACGTGAGGATTAAATGAGCTTTTTGGAATAAAAAATGCGAGGCAAGAAAAAGCCGGCACAGCGGCCGGCTTGTTCTGTACTGCTCAGGCAGCGTCGCGAGGCGGGAGCCTCAGACCACGCCTTGGGCCAGCATGGCGTCGGCAACCTTGACGAAGCCGGCGATGTTGGCACCCTTGACGTAGTTGATGCGGCCGTTTTCCTCGCCGTAGGCGACGCAGGCGTGGTGGATGCTCTGCATGATGCTGTGCAGCTTGGCATCCACTTCGCCGTCGGTCCACAGCAGGCGCATGGCGTTCTGGCTCATTTCCAGACCCGACACGGCCACGCCGCCGGCGTTGGAAGCCTTGCCCGGGGCATAGAGCAGGCCGGCCTCGACGAACAGGTCCACGGCCTCCAGGGTCGACGGCATGTTGGCGCCTTCGGCCACGCAGATGCAGCCGTTCTTCATCAGGGTGCGCGCGTCGTCGGCGTCCAACTCGTTCTGAGTGGCGCACGGCAGGGCGATGTCGCACACCAGGCCCCACGGACGCTGGCCTTCCAGGTACTGCAGGCCGAAGTGGGCAGCCATCTCTTCGATGCGACCGCGACGGACGTTCTTCAGGTCCATCAGGTAGTCGAACTGCTCCTGGTTCAGGCCGGCCTCGATCAGCACGGTACCGGCGGAGTCGGACAGGGAGATGACCTTGCCGCCCAGCTCCATGACCTTGAGTGCCGCGTACTGGGCGACGTTGCCCGAGCCGGAGATCGCCACGCGCTTGCCATCGAAGCCTTCGTGACGGGTCTTGAGCATTTCCTGGGCGAAGTACACGCAGCCGTAGCCGGTGGCTTCCGGACGAATCAGGCTGCCGCCGTAGCTCATGCCCTTGCCGGTCAGCACCGAGCTGAACTCGTTGGCCAGGCGCTTGTACTGGCCGTACATGAAGCCGATTTCGCGGGCGCCGACGCCGATGTCACCGGCCGGCACGTCGAGGTCGGCGCCGATGTGGCGGTACAGCTCGCTCATGAACGACTGGCAGAAGCGCATCACTTCGTTGTCGCTCTTGCCCTTCGGATCGAAGTCGGAGCCGCCCTTGCCGCCGCCCATGGGCAGGGAAGTCAGGGAGTTCTTGAACACCTGCTCGAAGGCGAGGAATTTCAGCACGCCGAGGTTGACCGACGGGTGGAAGCGCAGGCCGCCCTTGTACGGGCCGATGGCGCTGCTCATCTGCACGCGGTAGCCACGATTGACGCGCACCACGCCCTGATCGTCGACCCACGGTACGCGGAACAGGATGGCGCGTTCCGGCTCGACCATACGCTCGAGGATGGCGGCCTTCATGTAGCGCGGTTCGCTTTGCAGGAAGGGCCACAGGCTGCGCACCACTTCTTCGACCGCCTGGTGGAATTCCGGCTGGTCGGGGTCGCGGCGCTTGAGTTGGGTCAGGAAGGCGTCAAGGGACAGGGACATGGGGATGCCTCGAAGGTTTTCTACGAATGAGGTCGGCCGTATCTGGCGGGTGCGGAAATTTAACAGCCAGGAGTGCTTTCCGGTAGTGCGAAGTGACGCTTGGATGAATCTTTTTGGTGCTTTTTTGTAAATTGGCGCCGTTTAGAGCGGGTTTAGGCCGGTTCTTATAGCGTCATGGTGCACTGTTTTGGGTTTTCTGATGGTCGAAAAAGGTGCGATGCGATGGGTGGGGTGAGGCGCGCGGATACCGTGCGGCCTGGACGCAGGCCGCCGTATCGGCAAGGGCGAGGGGGAGGTGAGGGGCGGCCGCTATATCGGCCGAGGCATCAGTCGATGCCGAGCTTCTTCAGCCTGTAGCGCATCGAGCGGAACGACAGGCCGAGGCGCTGGGCGGCGGCGGTGCGGTTCCAGCGGGTTTCCTCGAGCGCCTGCATGATCGCCTGACGTTCGATGCTTTCGAGGAAGTCCTCGAGGTCGTCGATCTGGGTCAGGCTGCCGCCGGCGCTGTCCCCGCTGCCAGGGGCGGGAGCATCGCCGAGGCGCAGGTCGCTGGCCTGGATCAGGTCGTCCTCGCACAGGGTGTAGGCGCGCTCGAGCATGTTTTCCAGTTCGCGCACGTTGCCGGGGAAGCGGTAGCTTTTCAGCTTCTCCAGCGCCTCGTCACTCAACTGGGCCGGCTCCAGGCCGCATTCGGCAGCCAGGCGCTGCAGGCTGCGCTCAGCGAGCAGGGCGATGTCCTCGCGGCGCTCGCGCAGTGGCGGCACGCCCAGTTCGATGACGTTGAGGCGGTAGTAGAGATCCTGGCGGAAGCGTCCGGCGGCGACCTCGCCGGCCAGGTCCTTGTGGGTGGCGCTGAGGATGCGCACGTCGACCGCGACTTCCTGCTGGCCGCCGACCGCGCGCACGGCCTTCTCCTGGATGGCGCGCAGCAGCTTGACCTGCA
Organism: Pseudomonas linyingensis; assembly: GCF_900109175.1. GTDB lineage: Bacteria > Pseudomonadota > Gammaproteobacteria > Pseudomonadales > Pseudomonadaceae > Geopseudomonas > Geopseudomonas linyingensis. Next base: position 65,822 of record NZ_FNZE01000001.1, read on the forward strand.
TCGGCAGCGGCAGGTCGGCCACCTCGTCGAGGAACAGGGTGCCGCCATCGGCGGCCTTGAACAGGCCGGGCTTGTCTTCCACCGCGCCGGTGAAGCTGCCCTTCTTGTGGCCGAAGAACTCGCTTTCCATCAGCTCCGAGGGGATGGCCCCGCAGTTGACCGGCACAAACGGCTGCTCGGTGCGCGGACCGAGTTCGTGGATCAGGCGCGCCACCAGCTCCTTGCCGCTGCCGGACTCGCCGCTGATGTACACCGGCGCCTGGCTGCGCGACAGCTTGGCGATCTGCTTGCGCAGCACGCGCATCGGCGGCGAGTCGCCGAGCAGACGGCTGTCCACCGAGCCCTCGGCGACGTCCTGCACCTGCGGGCTGCGCAGGCGCAGGGCGGTGGCCACCAGTTCGCGCAAGCGCGCCAGGTCGACCGGCTTGGTGAGGAAGTCGAAGGCGCCGGCCTTGAGGGCGTTGATCGCGGTGTCCAGGCTGCCGTAGGCGGTGATCATCGCCACCGGGGTCTGCGGGTAGCGTTGCTGGATCAGCTGCACCAGTTCCTGGCCGGTGCCGTCGGGCAGGCGCATGTCGGTCAGGCACAGGTCGAACGGCTCGCGGGCCAGCCACTCGCGCGCTTCCTTGACGTTGCGCGCGCAGCGGGTGTCCAGCTTCATGCGGCCGAGGGTGATTTCCAGCAGTTCGCGGATGTCGGGTTCGTCGTCGACGATCAGGGCTCGTTGCGCCATGCTCAGCTCGCGGTTTTCGGGTGGGCGAAGGTGATACGGAAACAGGCGCCGCCTTCACGGGGAACGTGGTCGAGGCGGGCGCGGTTGCTTTCGCACAGCTCGCGGGAGATGTACAGGCCAAGGCCCGTGCCCTTGTTTTCGGTGCTGAAGAACGGCTCGAACAGGTTGCCCAGCTGGTCGGCGGGGATGCCGTCGCCGTCGTCGCTGATTTCCAGCACCGGCAGTTGCGTGGCGCCGTCGCGAAACAGCTGCAGCCAGACCTGGCCCTTGTCGTGCTTGCGCGCGCTGTGGCGCAGGCCGTTTTGCACCAGGTTGGTGAGGATCTGGGTCAGCTGTTGCGGATCCATGCGGGTCTGGATCGAGCCGGAGACGCATTGCAGGTTGACCGCCGAATCGCCGCGCTGGGTTTCGCGCAGTTCGCCGGCGAAGCGGTGCAGCCAGTAGCGCAGGTCGAGCAGCTGCGGTTCGGCCTGGCGCCGACGCGACAGTTGCAGGACGTTTTCCACCACCAGGTTCATGCGTCGCGAGTGGTCGAGGATGATCTGGGTCAGGCGGCGGTCGGGTGCGCTGAGGTCCTCGGCTTCCTGCAGCAGTTGGGCGGCGTGACTGATGGCACCGAGCGGGTTGCGGATTTCGTGGGCGATGCCGGCGGTCAGGCGACCGAGGGAGGCCAGCTTGAGTTGCTGCGCCTGCTGGGCGATCTGCGAGACGTCCTCGAGGAACACCAGGATGTCGCGCTCGCCCTTGCGGCGCAGCGGCACGAAGCTGGGCTGCAGCACCGGGCCTTCGGCGAAGGCCTGCAGGCTCTGCGGGCGCAAGGCCGGATTTTCCTGCCACTGCTGCAAGCGCTCGAGCAGCGCGGGACAGTGCGCGTCGAGGCGCTGGGTGACCAGTTGGCTCTGGCCGAGCAGGGTCTGGCTGCTGGGGTTGGCCAGTAGTACCCGCAGCTGCGGGTCGAGGACCAGGATGCCGGTGCGCATGCGCTGCAGGATCAGGGCGTTGAGCGCCTGCAGGTCGGCGACGTCGGCGGCGTGGCGGCGGGCCAGGGTTTCGCTCTGCTGCAGGCGCCGGCCGAGAGCCTGGATGATCAGCGCGGCGGCAAAGCACAGGGTGCCGAGGGCGCCAGCCTGCACGTACTGGGCGGTGGCCGCCGGGCGGCTGAGGCTGAGATAGAAGGTCAGGTAGATCAGCCCGCTGCTGGCCAGCGCGGCGATCAGCAGGCCGAGGCGCCCGCGCAGGATGCTGTTGGCGATCGCCACCGAGATCACCAGCAACGGCGCCAGGCCGCTGGGGATGCCGCCGGCGGCATAGAACAGGGCGCTGAGCAGGCTGACGTCGAACAGCGCCAGGCCGAACAGCTGCAGTGGCCGGTTGGCCTGCTGCAGCAGGACGCCAAGCACCACGTTGGTGGCCAGGTAGGCCCAGCTGCCGTAGCGGAACAGCTGGGGATCGGCCATGTCCAGCAGCTCGCGGTGCATGTTGCTGGTGACCAGCAGCACCAGAGCGAGGCCGACGCTGAGGCGATAGAGATGGTACAGGCGCAGGATGCGCTGGCCCTGCTCGGCACTCGGCGACCAGAAGTCAGCGCGGTCCAGGGGGATTGTCCTGTTCGAGGTGGGCACGGCTGCAATACCAGCGGTTGTCGTGGGCGAGGGCTTCGGCTTGCGGCACATGTACCCCGCAGTGGGCGCAGCGCACCATCGGCTGGACCTTGGGCGCGGCCGGCGGGCGAGCCTTCTTCGGGCGGGTGAAGCTGCGCCACAGCCACCAGGCCAGGGCGAACAGGGCAAGCAGGATCAGTAGGCGAGCCATAATGCTCTCATGCGCAAGCGGAATCGGGCGCCAGTGTAGCGTCGCCGGCGGCGCGATCCCAGCACCGCCGGCCGCGACTGTGCGTTGTGTCGGCTGCGGCCGTTGCGGGACAATGCGGCCCTTACATCAGGCCCGGCGGGACTCTCACGGTTCCCGGCGCCTGTTCCCTTCATTTGGAGAGCAGCATGAGTCAAGTCCTGCGGGTCGCGATGGCCCAGCTCAACCTGCGCGTCGGCGACATTCACGGCAATGTCGAGCGCATCATCGAGGCGGCCGGGCGCGCCCGCGAACAGTGGCAGGCCGATGTGATCGTGTTTCCCGAGCTGTCGCTGTGCGGCTATCCGCCGGAAGACCTGCTGTTCCGGGACAGCATGCAACTGCGCACTGAGGCCGCCCTCGAGCGCCTGGCCCGCGAGGTGCGTGACATCCGCCTGCTGATCGGCTTCCCCTGGGTGGAGGGCGAGCGGCGCTACAACGCCTGTGCGCTGCTCGATGACGGCCAGCAGGTGGCGCGCTACTACAAGCAGAAGCTGCCCAACTATCAGGTGTTCGACGAGAAGCGCTACTTCGATGCCGGCGACCAGCCGTGCGTGGTGGAGATCGCCGGCGTGCCGGTGGCGCTGAGCATCTGCGAGGACATCTGGCATGCCGAGCCGATGGCGGCGGCGCGTGCCGCCGGCGCGCGGCTGATGCTCAACCTCAATGCCTCGCCGTTCCACCTGGACAAGCAGCGCCTGCGCGAGGAGACCCTGGCGACGCGCGCGCGCGAAGGCGACATGCCGATCGTCTATGTCAACCAGGTCGGCGGCCAGGACGAGCTGGTGTTCGACGGCGGCTCCTGCGTGGTGGCGGCCAGCGGCCATGTGCTGCAGCGCGCGCCGGCCTACGAGGAAGGGTTGTTCCTCGCCGAGCTGCAGGTCGACGAGGAGCTGGTGCAGCCGCAGCCCGGCGCCTGCGTACCGCTGGCTGGCGAGGAGGCCAGCGTGTACGGCGCGCTGGTGCTCGGCGTACGCGACTATGTGCGCAAGAACGGCTTCAAGGGCGTGGTGCTCGGCCTGTCCGGCGGCATCGACTCGGCGCTGACCCTGGCGGTGGCGGTGGATGCCCTCGGTGCCGACCGGGTGGAGGCGGTGATGATGCCGTACCACTACACCGCGCAGATCAGCCTCGAGGATGCCGAGGCCGAGGCGCGCACCTTGGGAGTGGCCTACAGCGTGCTGCCCATTGCGCCGATGGTCGAGGCGTTCATGGGCACACTGGCGCCCGTGTTCGCCGGCCTGGCGCGCGACACCACCGAGGAGAATTTGCAGGCGCGCTGCCGCGGCACCCTGCTGATGGCGATCTCCAACAAGAAGGGCTACCTGGTGCTGACCACCGGCAACAAGAGCGAGGTGGCGGTCGGCTATTGCACCCTGTACGGCGACATGGCCGGTGGCTTCGACGTGCTCAAGGACGTGCCCAAGACCCTGGTGTTCCGTCTCTGCGAGTATCGCAACAGCCTGGGTGGCGAGGTGATCCCGCAGCGGGTCATCGACCGTCCGCCGTCGGCGGAGCTGGCGCCGGACCAGAAGGACGAGGATTCGCTGCCGCCTTATGCGGAGCTGGACGAGATCCTGCGCCTGTACGTGGAGGAGGACCAGTCGGCTGATGCCATCATCGCCCGCGGCTTCAGCGCCGAGAACGTGCGCCGCGTGCTGCGCCTGGTCGATCTCAACGAGTACAAGCGCCGCCAGGCCGCGGTCGGCCCGCGTATCACCCAGCGCGGCTTTGGCCGCGATCGCCGCTATCCGATCACCTCGGGCTGGCGCATCGGCGAGTGACTGTCCGGCAGAAATGAAAAAGGGAGGCCGTAGCCTCCCTTTTTCATTGCCCGGTCGTGTCAGTCGAACAGGCCGAAGGTCATGCGCTTCCACCAGGAGCGCTTCGGTGCGTTGTCGTCTTCCTCGACTTCGTCGGGCTCGACCTCTTGCGCGTTTTCCGGCTGCAGCTCCTCGGGGATGGCTTCCAGGGCTTCCTCGTACTGGCGCTGCACATCCTGGCTGGCGCGGGTCTGGCCCGGCGGCAGCGGCGCTTCGCTCTCGATCAGGCCAAGGGTGGCCTTGCTCATCCAGGAGCGTGTGTCGGCTTCCTTCTCGCTCGGCACGAACTCGCCGCTTTCCAGGGACGGGTGGTCCGGGTAGTTGAGCGTGAGGGTGGCCAGGCTGGTGGCGGCCAGATCGTCGAGGCCGAGGCGCTGGTAGGCTTCGGTCATCACCGCCAGGCCGTCGCCGACGGCCGGGGTTTCCTGGAAGTTTTCCACCACGTAGCGGCCGCGGTTGGCGGCGGCGACGTAGGCCTGGCGCTTGAGGTAGTAGTGCGCCACGTGCATTTCATAGGCGGCCAGCAGGTTGCGCAGGTAGATCATGCGCGCCTTGGCGTCCGGGGCGTAGCGGCTGTTCGGGTAGCGGGCGACCAGTTGGGCGAATTCGTTGAACGAGTCGCGGGCCGCGCCGGGATCGCGCTTGGTCATGTCCAGCGGCAGGAAGCGGGCCAGCAGGCCGCGGTCCTGGTCGAAGGAAGCCAGGCCCTTGAGGTACCAGGCATAGTCGGCGTTGGGGTGCTGCGGATGCAGGCGGATGAAGCGCTCGGCGGCGGCCTTGGCGGCTTCCGGCTCCTGGTTCTGGTAGTGGGCGTAGATCAGTTCGAGCTGCGCCTGCTCGGCGTAGCGACCGAACGGGTAGCGCGACTCCAGCGCCTTGAGCGAGGTCACCGCGCTGGTGTAACTGTCGTTGTCCAGGTGCTCCTGCGCTTGCTTGTACAGCTCGGCCTCGCTGAGGTTTTCGTCGATCACCTGCTGCGACGAGCAGGCGGCGGTGAGGGCGAGGGTGGCGATCAGCAGCAGGTGTTTCACTTGCATGGCGCTTGGGTTCCCTGGGGCCGGGTGCGTGACGGGGGCCGGCCTGATATGATTGGCGCCCCAGAATCCTCTGGGGGAAATTCGCCGTATTTAACCACAAGCCTGTGGCTGAAACCAAAGCCGCACGGCCCTCCCCGATACCCGCCATGTCCGAAATCATTCAATTGCGTGCCGAAGTGCCCTACGAGCTGGGCGGGCAACGTCTTGACCAGATCGCCGCCCAGGTATTTCCCGATCACTCGCGCTCGCGCCTGGCCGGCTGGATCAAGGATGGTCGGCTGACCGTCGACGGCGCCGTGTTGCGTCCGCGCGACGTCGTCCACGGCGGCGCCGTGCTGCAGCTGGAGGCCGAGCGCGAGGCGCAAGTCGAGTATCTGGCGCAGGATATCGCCCTCAACGTCGTCTACGAGGACGAGCACCTGCTGGTGCTGGACAAGCCCGCCGGACTGGTGGTGCATCCGGCTGCCGGGCACGCCGACGGCACCCTGCTCAACGCCCTGCTGCATCACTGGCCCGAGTTGGCCAACGTGCCGCGTGGCGGCATCGTCCACCGTCTGGACAAGGACACCACCGGCCTGATGGTGGTGGCCAAGACCCTGGAGGCGCATACCAATCTGGTCGCCCAGCTGCAGGCGCGCAGCGTCAGCCGCGTCTACGAGGCCATCGTACTCGGCGTGGTCACCGCTGGCGGCAAGGTCGATGCCCCCATCGGTCGCCACTCGCAGCAGCGCCAGAAGATGGCGGTGACCTCCACCGGCAAGCCGGCGGTTAGCCATTACCGGGTGCTCGAGCGCTTCCGCGCGCACACCCACGTGCGGGTCAAGCTGGAGACCGGGCGCACCCATCAGATTCGCGTGCACATGGCCCACGTCAACTTCCCACTGGTCGGCGATCCGCTCTATGGCGGCCGCTTCCGTATTCCGCCGGCGGCTAACCCGGTGCTGGTCCAGGCCCTGCGCGAGTATCCGCGCCAGGCACTGCATGCGCGCTTCCTCGAGCTGGATCACCCGGTGACCGGCGAGCGCATGGGCTGGGAATCGGCACTGCCGGACGACCTGGTCGAGCTGCTCAACCTGCTGCGCGGCGACCGCGAGGCGTTCATCGGATGAGTCTGGCCCTCGGTGATCTGCTGATCCCTGACTGGCCGGCGCCACCCAGCGTGCGCGCCTGCGTGACCACCCGCGCCGGTGGCGCCAGCCAGGCGCCGTTCGACAGCTTCAACCTCGGCGACCATGTCGGCGACGATCCGGCTGCCGTGGCCGAAAATCGCCGGCGCCTGCAGGCGTTGCTCGGCTGCCAGCCGGCCTGGCTCAGTCAGGTGCACGGCGTGGCGGTGGCCGAGGCCGATCCGGCGCAGGTCGCCGACGCCGACGCCAGCTGGAGCGCCACCCCCGGCATCGCCTGTACCGTCATGACCGCCGACTGCCTGCCGGTGCTGTTCTGCGACCGTGCCGGCAGCCGCGTGGCGGCGGCGCATGCCGGCTGGCGTGGGCTGGCGGCCGGGGTCTTGGAGGCCAGCGTCGCCGCGCTGGACTGCCCGGTCGATCAGGTGCTGGTCTGGCTGGGGCCGGCCATCGGCCCGCAGGTCTTCGAGGTCGGCGCCGAGGTACGCGAGGCCTTCGTCGCGCAGCATGCCGAGGCGGTCGCGGCGTTCGTGCCCAGCGTCAATCCCGGGCGCTTCATGGCCGACCTGTACCGGCTGGCGCGCATTCGCCTGGCGGCCATTGGTATCACCGCCGTATACGGTGGCGGGTTGTGCACCTTCAGTGATGCCGAGCGCTTCTATTCCTACCGCCGCGAGCCGCGTACCGGGCGATTGGCCAGCCTGATCTGGCTGGAGTCGTTAGCCCTGTAGGCGCCAGCAAGCTGGTTCCTGCAGGTCTCTGCACCCCGCTTGACCCCGGTCAAGTTCCCGCCCCTTGAATCGCCGTCAATCGTCCTCATCTATCCTGCAATCGAATCCCCAGGCGGACTCGCTGTGCTTGTCGGGTGCCTGTTGCCCGGTCCGCCGTTGCTTACGAAGGACGAATCCATGCGTATCGACCGTTTGACCAGCAAGCTGCAACTGGCGCTTTCCGATGCCCAGTCCCTGGCCGTGGGCCGCGATCACTCCGCCATCGAGCCGCTGCACCTGCTGCTGGCTCTGCTTGAACAGCAGGGTGGTTCGATCAAGCCGCTGCTGCTGCAGGTCGGCTTCGACATCGCCGCCCTGCGCCAGGCGCTGAGCAAGGCGCTCGACGACCTGCCGAAGATCCAGAACCCTACTGGCGACGTGAACATGTCGCAGGACCTGGCGCGCCTGCTCAACCAGGCCGACCGCCTGGCCCAGCAGAAGGGCGACCAGTACATCTCCAGCGAGCTGGTGCTGCTCGCCGCGCTGGACGGCGGCACCAAGCTGGGCAAGCTGCTGCTGGCCCAGGGGGTGAGCAGGCAGGCGCTGGAGAACGCGATCAGCAACCTGCGCGGCGGTGAGGCGGTCAACGACCCCAACGCCGAGGAGTCGCGCCAGGCGCTCGACAAGTACACCGTCGACATGACCAAGCGTGCCGAGGAGGGCAAGCTCGACCCGGTGATCGGTCGCGATGACGAGATCCGCCGCACCATCCAGGTCCTGCAGCGGCGCACCAAGAACAACCCGGTCCTGATCGGCGAGCCGGGCGTGGGCAAGACCGCCATCGTCGAGGGCCTGGCCCAGCGCATCGTCAACGGCGAGGTGCCGGACGGCCTCAAGGACAAGCGCCTGCTGTCGCTGGACATGGGCGCGCTGATCGCCGGCGCCAAGTTCCGCGGCGAGTTCGAGGAGCGTCTCAAGGCGGTGCTCAACGAGCTGGGCAAGCAGGAAGGTCGGGTCATCCTGTTTATCGACGAACTCCATACGATGGTGGGGGCCGGCAAGGCCGAGGGCTCGATGGATGCCGGCAACATGCTCAAGCCGGCGCTGGCCCGCGGCGAGCTGCACTGCGTCGGCGCCACCACCCTCGACGAGTATCGCCAGTACGTCGAGAAGGACGCCGCGCTGGAGCGCCGCTTCCAGAAGGTGCTGGTCGACGAGCCGAGCGAGGAGGACACCATTGCCATCCTGCGCGGCCTCAAGGAGCGCTACGAGGTGCACCACGGGGTGACCATCACCGACGGCGCGATCATCGCCGCGGCCAAGCTCAGCCATCGCTACATCACCGACCGCCAGCTGCCGGACAAGGCCATCGACCTGATCGACGAGGCCGGCAGCCGCATCCGCATGGAGATCGACTCCAAGCCCGAGGAGCTGGACCGCCTGGACCGCCGCCTGATCCAGCTGAAGATCGAGCGCGAGGCGCTGAAGAAGGAGACCGACGAGGCCACCAGGAAGCGCCTGGCCAAGCTGGAGGAGGACATCGCCAAGCTCGAGCGCGAGTACGCCGACCTCGAGGAGATCTGGAAGTCGGAGAAGGCCGAGGTGCAGGGCTCGGCGCAGATCCAGCAGCAGCTGGAGCAGGCCAAGGCCGACATGGAGACCGCCCGTCGCCAGGGCAACCTGCAGCGCATGGCCGAGCTGCAGTACGGTGTGATTCCCGAGCTGGAGCGCAAGCTGGTCAGCATGGACCAGCGCGAGCCGCGCGAGAACCAGCTGCTGCGCAACCGGGTCACCGACGAGGAGATCGCCGAGGTGGTGTCCAAGTGGACCGGCATTCCGGTGGCCAAGATGCTCGAAGGCGAGCGCGACAAGCTGCTGCGCATGGAGGCCGAGCTGCACAAGCGGGTGATCGGCCAGCACGAGGCGGTGGTCGCGGTGTCCAACGCGGTGCGCCGCTCGCGTGCCGGCCTGGCCGATCCGAACCGGCCGAGCGGCTCCTTCCTGTTCCTCGGCCCGACCGGGGTGGGCAAGACCGAGCTGTGCAAGGCGCTGGCCGATTTCCTCTTCGATACCGAGGAGGCGATGGTGCGCATCGACATGTCCGAGTTCATGGAGAAGCACTCGGTGTCCCGCCTGATCGGCGCGCCGCCGGGCTACGTCGGCTACGAGGAGGGCGGTTACCTGACCGAGGCGGTGCGCCGCAAGCCCTACTCGGTGATTCTCATGGACGAGGTGGAGAAGGCTCACCCCGACGTGTTCAACGTGCTGCTGCAGGTGCTCGAGGACGGTCGCCTGACCGACAGCCAGGGGCGTACCGTGGACTTCAAGAACACCGTGGTGGTGATGACCTCCAATCTCGGTTCGGCGCAGATCCAGGAGCTGGTGGGTGATCCGGAGGCGCAGCGCGCGGCGGTGATGGATGCGGTCAGCCACCACTTCCGCCCGGAGTTCATCAACCGCATCGACGAGGTGGTGGTGTTCGATCCGCTGGGCAAGGAGCAGATCGGCGGCATCGCCGAGATCCAGCTGGGTCGCCTGCGCCAGCGTCTGGCCGAGCGCGAGCTGACTCTGGAGCTGACGCCCGAAGCTCTGGAGAAGCTGATCGCCGTCGGCTACGACCCGGTGTACGGCGCGCGGCCGCTCAAGCGCGCGATCCAGCGCTGGATCGAGAACCCGTTGGCGCAGCAGATCCTCGCCGGCGAGTTCGCCCCCGGGGCGACCATCCATGCCAAGGTCGAGGGCGAGCAGATCGTCTTCGCTTGAGGTCGGGTCAGGTGGCCGGGGGATCCCGGCCATGCGGATAACCCAAAGGCACGGCGCCGCGAGAGCCGTGCCTTTTTTGCTGCAGGCGTCGGGGCTCAGCCGTCTGCCGGTTGGTCTTCCTCGAGGCGCTGCAGGACCCGGTAGATCGCCTGCAGGGCGCGCTCCATCAGCGGCGTGTCGGTCGGCTCGCCGAGCAACTGCACGCTGCCGTCGTGCAGCGCCTGGGCCAGGCGTGCCGCCGGCCAGGTGCGGTTGTGCTCGCCGCTGGGATCGATGAACAGGTAGCGGCGGGTGGCCGGACTGAACCAGGACAGGCGCAGGCGGCGCATCTGGCCGTCCTCGTGGAAGCCGAACAGGCTACCGAACGGTAGGGCCTGCAACTGTTGCAGCTGGGCTTCCAGTTCCTCGGTCAGCGCATCGCTCGCGGGTAGCTCGTCTTCCGGGCCGGCCTGCAGCTTGGTGCCCAGCAGGCTCTTCGGCAGTCTGGCCTGCAGGCCGGCGACCAGCTCGGGCTGCCGGGCCTGCACGGCGTGCTGGCAGGCGACCACGTCCTGCAGCAGGCCGCGGATGTCGGCTTCGGGCAGGCTGCCCAGCTGCTGCAGCCCTTCGCGCAGTTGTTCCAGCAAGGCCAGCCGTGCCCGCTGCATGCGCTCGCGGTCGTTGCGGCTCAATGGCGTGCAGCTCCAGGCCAGTTGTTCGGCGACCTGGCAGGCGCTCTGCCATTCCTCGCTCTGCTCGCCCGTGCGCAGGTGGATCAGGGTCAGCACGTCGCGCCAGCCATTTTCCAGCAGCTCCTGCATCAGGCGCGGCAGTGCACGGTCATGCAGCACCTGGCGGATCTGTTGGGCAGCCTGGCTGCGCGCCGCAAGCAGGCGGTCGCGACCGCGGGCGGTATCCAGCGTGCGCCGCTCACGCAGCTCGATGCGCTGCTGCAGGCGGCGCAGGTGCGCCTCGAAGTCCTCGAGCAGCAGGGAGAACCGCGCGCGATCCTCGCTGAAGTCCTGGATGATGCGCTCGACGATTTCCTGCATCTTCGCCAGCAGGCCGCTGGCATCGCTGTCCTCGACGAAGCGGGTGCCGGCCTTGGCCATGCTGTCGAGCAGCCGGCGTGCCGGGTGGTCGCCGTGGGTGAACAGACGGCGATCCCGCAGGGCGAGCTTCAGGTAGGGCGTGTGCAGGTGGGAGAGTACGGTCTTGCAGCGATCCGGCAGGGCGGGGTCGTCAAGGATGAAGGCGAACAGCATGCCCACCAGATCGATGATGTCCGCATCCTCGTCACTCAGTTGCGGACGCTCGGGCAGGGTGCAGGCAGCCTCCAGCTCGGCGTACAGGCGCGCCTTGAGCTGTCCGGCATCCTGCGGTCGTTGCATCTCCTGGGTGATCTTGTGGGCGGTGACCTGCTGCAGACGGGTCAACGCGGCCATCAGCTCGTCTGCGCTGTAGGTTCCGCTCGAGGCGGGCGGTGGCCCCGGGTTTACGGGGGTAATAGGGTCGCCCACGCTGTTGCCAGTGCCAGTGCCAGTGCCAGTGCCAGTGCCAGTGCCAGTGCCAGTGCCAGTGCCAGTGCCAGTGCCAGTGTGGCGCCGGCTGAGCAGCTGGGTGACGCCGCGAAACAGCTGCTCGCCGCTGCTGTCCACCGCCTCCGGCCAGTTGTCGTTGCGGCGCTGGCGGCTTTCGGTGACAGGCTGCGGGCTGCTCGGGGCGCTGGCGGGCGCTGACGGCCTGTGCGGGCGCGGCGGCTTGTCGCTGAGCTGCGGCAGGATGCCGGCCTCGATCAGCTGCTGGTTGAGAGTGGCATACAGACTGTCGAGCGAGCCCATGACCTGCTGCTCGAACAGTTCATAGAGGATGCGGCGGATCGTCAGCGGCAATGGTAGCGGCTCGCCGGCCAGTGCCTGGCGGAAGGCCTCGGCGATGGCGCGGGGGCCGAAGGGTAGCGCCTGCTGCAATGCCGCCTGCGGCGCGGGGCACAGGTGCGCCAGACGTTGCTCCAGTGGCCGCAGCAGCGTGGCGCAGTGGCTCTGGCAGCGCTTGACCAGCTTGTCGAGCAGCAGGTCTTCCTCGTGCTCTTCGTGGGCGACGAGCGACAGCTGGTCACGGGCGCTGGGGGGCGGAACTGCGCTCTCGACACGGCTGCCGGAAAGATAGGCTGCGAAGTCGCTGGAGAGCTGCTGGTGGAAGTGGCGGACGATCGCGGTCCGCTGTTTGCGTACCTCGCGCATGCCGTCGAAGAACAGTACCTGTTCGCGATTGTTGGCAGCCTTGTCGGCCAGGGCAAACAGGGTGTCGTCCACCTGTTCGAAGGTGCGCGTCAGGTACGGGTCGAGATGGTTCATCACCTGCTGGCGGCACGCCTGCTCGAGCTGGCCGAAGCGTGGCTGGATGCTGCGGCCGGCGAGGGCGCTGGGGGCGGAAAGATCTGGCGGTGGCGTATGGCTCATGATGGTCTGGCGGGCCAGCGCCCTGCACTCTCGGAAGTGGTGCACATATAGCAAGTGGAGGGGGTTATGCCAAGCACTGAAAAAAAACCTGATCGCAGGGTTGACGGATGTTTTTAAATGCGTAGAATGCCGCGCCACTGATACGGGAAATCGGCAACGCCGAAACCTGTTGAGGGGTTGAAAGTATTACCGTTCCGCGATAGCTCAGTCGGTAGAGCAAATGACTGTTAATCATTGGGTCCCTGGTTCGAGTCCAGGTCGCGGAGCCAACTTTCAGACGGGGTATAGCGCAGTCCGGTAGCGCGCCTGCTTTGGGAGCAGGATGTCGGGAGTTCGAATCCCCCTACCCCGACCAGTTTTGGGTCGTTAGCTCAGTGGTAGAGCAGTTGGCTTTTAACCAATTGGTCGTAGGTTCGAATCCCACACGACCCACCATCTTGCCTTCTTCGGAAGGACTGAAAAGCTGGAAGTGCCGCAAGGCCTTCCAGCTTTTTTTGTTTGTCCGCGTTTTTTGTCCGCCCACCGGGCCGCCCTCCTGTCGCCGTGGCGGCTCGGGTGGATAACGCCGCTGGCGGCGTATCCACCCGATTGCCGATGGGCAGCGTGGTGCGCCGCCCATCCTGCCCCTGCCGGGGCGTTGCCGTCAGTGCAGCTTCAGACGCGGCTCGGTGCTGCGGCCGAGGCGGTCGCTGAGCATCAGCAGCAGGGTGCGGAAGGTGCCGTACAGCGCCATCTGGTGCAGGCGGTAGAGCGACACGTAGAACCAGCGCGCCAGGCGCCCCTCCAGCATCACGTCACCGGTCAGGTTGCCCATCAGGTTGCCCACCGCACTGAAGCTCGACAGCGAGATCAGCGAACCGTAGTCGCGGTAGCGATACTCCAGCAACGGCTTGCCTTCCAGGCGGCGCGCCAGCGACTTGGCCAGCAGCGAGGCCTGCTGGTGGGCGGCCTGCGCGCGCGGCGGCACGTTCTTGCCGTCGCCCATCGGACAGGCGGCGCAGTCGCCGAGCACGAAGATGTGCTCGTCGCGGCTTGACTGCAGGGTCGGCAGGACCACCAGTTGATTGATCCGGTTGGTTTCCAGGCCGTCCAGCTCGCGGAGGAACTCGGGGGCGCGAATGCCGGCGGCCCAGACCTTGAGGCTGGCCGGGATGAAGTTGCCGTTGGCGGTGCGCAGGCCCTCGGCGCTGACTTCCTGGACCGGCGAGCCGACCAGGACCTTGATGCCCAGTTTCTCCAGGGTGCTGTGCACCGGGCGGCTGATGCGTTCGGGCAGGGCGGGGACCACCCGCGGGCCGGCCTCGATCAGGGTCAGGTTGAGGTTTTCCGGGCGGATGCCGTCGAGGCCGTAGGCCGCCATCAGCAGCGCGGCATGGTGCAGTTCGGCCGCCAGTTCGACTCCGGTGGCACCGGCGCCGACGATGGCCACGTTGATCTGTCCGGCCCCTTCCTGCTGCGGATGGGCGTGGGCGCACAGGTACTGGTCGAGCAGCAGGTTGTGGAAGCGCTCGGCCTGGTCGCGCGAATCGAGGAACAGGCAGTGCTCGGCCGCGCCCAGGGTGCCGAAGTCGTTGGTCTTGCTGCCGACCGCCAGCACCAGGGTGTCGTAGGCGATCTCGCGCGCTGGCACCAGCTCGACGCCGGCGGCGTCGTGCTTGGCTTCCAGCTGGATGGTCTTGCGCGCGCGATCGAGGCCGCACATGCGCCCGGGCTGGAACTTGAAGTGGTTCCACTTGGCCTGGGCGACATAGTTCAGCTCGTCCTCCGAGGAGTTCAGCGAGCCGGCGGCCACCTCGTGCAGCAGCGGTTTCCAGATGTGGGTGAGGTTGGCGTCAACCAGGGTGATGCGCGCCTGGCCACGCTTGCCCAGGCTGCGGCCAAGGCGGGTGGCCAGTTCGATCCCGCCGGCGCCGCCGCCGACAATCACGATGTGATGGGTCATGGGGATGTCTCTCAAGGCTTGGAAAAACCGGGGGAGACTGGCGGCGGCGTACGGGTGCGATCATGTGACCAGCGAACTCAGCAGGCGGCTCAGCAGGCCCAGGCCGATGACCACGGCCAGCAGAGCGAGCATCAGCCGCCACGGCCGGAACGGCTGGCGCTTGACCTGATGCTGCGGGGAGCTGAGGTAGTGCTCGACCCGGCGCTGATCTTCGGGGTTCAGACGGCTGGACATGGCAGTCTCGGAATAAGAAATGGACCATTCTATGCCTGGCGCCCTGTGCGGCTCAATGCCGCAGGAGCGCAAGGCGCTCAGAAGCCCATTTCGACATCGAACAGCAGGGTGCGCGCCTGGTTGTCGCGCAGGAATGCCGGCGCGTCGGCATGGGCGAACAGCACGCGGGCATAGTTGGGGCCGACGATCGACAGCGAGCGCCAGCCCTGGCGCAGGTACTCGCTGGGCGGCGGGAAGACGCTGTTGAAGTCGGGGATCTCGCGCTTGAAGCTGACGTAGGCCAGCAGGTCGAGTTCGCCCAGGTCGATGCCGCGCTCTGCATAGTTGTGCGCCTTCTTGCGCAGGGTCGGACCGAGGCGTTGCTGCACCTCGGCCAGGGTGATGCGTCTGGGCTTGGGCTCGCGGCGCTGCAGCTGGGCAAGGCTGCTGGCGGCGCGGCGTCGCTCCAGTTCCTCGCGCCACTCGTCGTTCAGGCGGCGGCCCTCGTCGATGACGAAGAACACCTCGAAGCTGGCGTCGCGGTACAGCACGTCAGGCGGCTGCTGCATCGGGGTGACGAAGTCCTCCACGCGGTGGGCGATGTTCAGCGCTTGCAGCAGGCGCTGGCAGACCCAGCGTTCGCGTTCCCACTTGCGGCCGTTGGAGAGAAAGTCGGTGGCCGCCTCGGCCTGGCGCACCAGATGGTGCAGGTAGTCGCGCTCGTCCATGTTGGAAGTGTAGCCGGCACGCCCCCTCGGCGGTGCCGACGCCAGGTTGTCGCAGTCGCTCTGGGGAGCGTGCCGGCGGTGTAGACTGAAGCGTGCCGATTATCGGAGTGCCCATGCAGCTGCGCGAAGCCACCCCCGCCGACCATGCCGTTCTCCATGCCCTGTGGGCCCGCACGCCGGGCATTCAGCTGCGCGCCGAGGATGCGTTGGCGCCTTATTGCGCCTATCTGGCGCGCAATCCCGGCTTCAGTCTGCTGGCCGAGACCGATGGCCGCGTTGTCGGCTGCCTGCTGGCCGGCCATGACGGCCGGCGTGGCTACCTGCAGCACCTGGCGGTCGATCCCGGCTATCGGCGGCGTGGCATCGCCAGCGCGCTGATCGCCGCGGTGCTGGCGCGCCTGGCGGCGCAGGGCATCGCCAAGAGTCATGTCTTCGTTCTCGACGCCGCGCCCGAGGCGCTGGCGTTCTGGCGCGCCCGTTTTGGCTGGGGGGAGCGCGGGGATATCCGGGTCTTTTCCACGATGGAGCAATCACGATGAAGTGCTGGATATGGCTGGGCCTGGCCCTGTTGGCGAGCGGTGCGCAGGCGCTGGAAACCGGCGAGCGCCTGGCGCCCTGGACCCTCAGCGACCAGTTCGAGCAGGCCTATACCCTCGACGACGACCTGCGCATCCTGCTGGTGGCGCGCAGCATGGACGCGGCGAAACTGCTGGATGCCGCCCTGGAAGGGCAGGCCAAGGGCTATCTGGAGGCCCGTCAGGCGCTGTTCGTGGCCGATATCAGCCGCATGCCCGGCCTGATCGGCAAGCTGTTCGCCATCCCAGCGATGCGCGAGTACCGCTACCGCGTGCTGCTCGATCGCGAGGCGCAGGTGGTGCCGCAGTACGCCGCGCCGGAACAGGGCGTGCTCTGGCTGCAGCTGGAGCGGGGCGTGCTGCGTGAACGCCGGGTGTTCAGCGATGCCGCGGCGTTGCGGGCGGCCCTGGAGCAGGTGGCGCCGTGATCGCCGCGCGGTTGCTCAGCGAGGCCAGCCTGTGGCTGGGTGCGCTGCTGTTTCTGCCGCTGCTGCTGGCGGCGCTCTGGCAGGCGCCCTGGGTCGAGCTGTTCAGCGATTTCCGCCGCCAGCACCTGCTGTTCGGCACCGTGCTGGCGCTGTTCCTGCTGTGGCTGGTGCGCCGCGACTTTGCCTCGGGGCTGTCCTTCCACTTCATCGGCATGACCGCGGTGACCCTGCTGCTCGACTGGCCGCTGGCGGTGCTCAGTGCCTTCGCCGCGCAGCTGGCGCTGGCTGCGCTGGGTCGTCAGGACTGGCTGGCGCTGGGGGTGAACGGCGTCCTGCTGATTCTCATCCCGGTGCTGGTCACCGAGGTCTGCGCGCGCTGGGTCGAGCGCCTGCAGCCGCGCAACCTGTTCGTCTACATCTTCTTCAGCGGCTTCTTCCCGGCGGCGTTGATTGCCGTGCTGGTGCTGCTCGCCGGTCTGGGCGTGCTGCTGGTCGATGGCATCTACCAGATGCCGCCCTGGCTCGACGACTTCGTCGGTTTCCTGTGGCTGATCATGTTCCCCGAGGCCTTCATCAACGGCACGGTGGTCACCGCGCTGGTGGTCTACTACCCGGAGTGGCTGGAGACCTTCAACCGCACCCGCTACCTGCAGGCGCCGTGGAAGGACGAGAGCAAGGACGAGGACGAAAACAGGCGCTGAGTCTGTCCCGTCGCCCGGCCGCTACAGGCGGTACTTCTTGACCTTGTCGAACAGGGTGGTCTTGGCCATGCCGAGGGCCTGGCTGGCCTGGCTGAGGTTGCCGCCGTGGCGTTCGAGGGCATCGCTCAAGAGACGCTTCTCGAACGCCTCCACCGCCTCGGCGAAATTCGGCCCGCCGCTTTCCGCGCAGGCACCGCCCTTCTTGAACACCGGCAGACCGAGGGCGAAGCGCTCGGCGACGTTGCGCAGCTCGCGCACGTTGCCCGGCCAGTCGTGGGCCAGCAGGCTGGCCAGGGTCTGGCGGTCCAGCTCCGGTACGGGGCGGTCGAAGCGCAGCGCGGACTGCTGCAGGAAGTGCTCGAACAGCAGCGGGATGTCCTCGCGGCGCTCGCGCAGCGGCGGCAGCTCGAGGGTAACGACGTTGAGCCGGTAGTACAGGTCGCTGCGAAACTGGCCGCCGCGACCCAACTCGTCGAGGTCGGCCTTGGTCGCGGCGATCACCCGGCAGTCCACCGCGATGCTCTGGTTCGAGCCGAGGCGCTCCAGACTGTGTTCCTGCAGCACGCGCAGCAGCTTGATTTGCAGGTTGAGCGGCATGCTCTCGATCTCGTCGAGGAACAGGGTACCGCCGTTGGCGTGCTCGATCTTGCCGATGCGCCGCTTGCCGGCGCCGGTGAAGGCGTGTGCCTCATGGCCGAAGATCTCGCTCTCGAACAGGCTTTCCGGCAAGCCGCCGCAGTTGAGGGCGACGAACGGGTGGTCCTTGCGCCGGCTGAAGTCGTGCAGGCAGCGCGCCACCAGCTCCTTGCCGGTGCCGGTCTCGCCCTCGATCAGCACGTTGGCCGAGGTGTCGGCGACGTTGGCGATCAGCCCGCGCAGCTGCGCCATGGCCGGCGAGCGGCCGATCAGGCGTTCCTCCAGGGCCTGACGGCCGGCCAGCTGGCGGCGCAGCGCCGACACCTCGCGGGCCAGGCTGCGCTGTTCGAGGGCGCGGCGCGCCACGTCGACCAGGCGTTCGGGGGAGAAGGGTTTTTCCATGAAGTCGTAGGCGCCGTCGCGCATGGCGCCGACCGCCATGGAGATGTCGCCGTGGCCGGTGATCAGCACCACCGGCAGGCTGCGGTCGCGGGCCTTGAGCCGGCCGAGCAGGGTCAGGCCGTCCATGCCGGGCAGGCGGATGTCGCTGATGACGATGCCGGCGAAGTCCTCGCCGATCCGCGCCAGGGCCTCCTCGGCGCTGCCGACGCCCTCGCTGGCGATGTCCTCGAGGGCCAGCGCCTGCTGGCAGCCGAGCAGCACGTGGGGGTCGTCTTCGACGATCAGGACGGTGAGAGGCTCATGCATCGCGGCGGGACTCGGCAGGGGATGGGGGCAGCAGCGGCAGCTTCAGCTCGAACAGGGTGCCGCCGTCGTCCGGGTGCTGGGCAGTCAGGCTGCCGCCGGCGGCGGCGGCCAGGCTGGCCGACAGGGTCAGGCCAAGGCCCAGACCCTGTTCGCCCGGCTTGGTGGTGAAGAACGGCTCGAACAGCTGGCTGCGCAGGGCCGGCGGGATGCCGGGTCCGTTGTCGCGCACGGCGAGGCGGTAGTGACCGTCCTCGACGCGGCCGTCGAGCCATAGCTGGCGGTCGCTCTGTGCGCTCAGGGCGTCGATGGCGTTGACGATCAGGTTGACCAGGATCTGCTCCAGGCGCGTCTGGTCGATCGCCAGGCGGGCGTCGGCACAGGTGCGGTGGATGGTCAGCGGTGTGCGCTCCAGGCGCGGACGGAGGAGGAACAGGGCGGCGTCCACCGCCTTGTCCAGCGCGGCCTCGCCGCGGTCATCGGAGCGCCGGGCGAAGGCGCGCAGGCTGGCGGTGATGCGGCCCATGTGGTCGACCAGTTCGTTGATGGTCTGCAGGTTGCTGCTGGCGGTGGCGCTGTCGCCGCGGGCGAGAAAGCGCACGGTGTTGCCGGACAGGGTGCGCAGGGCGGCCAGCGGCTGGTTGAGTTCGTGGGCGATGCTGGTGGACATCTGCCCGATCACGGCCAGCTTGCCGGCCTGGATCAGGTCGTCCTGGGTCTTGCGCAGGCTTTCCTCGGCCTGGCGGCGTTCGCGGATCTGCGCCTTGAGCCGTTCGTTGCTGGCGCGCAGGTGCTCGGTGCGTTCGGCGATGCGCCGCTCCAGCTGGTTGTTGGCCTCCTCCAGCGCCTCGCGCGCGGCCAGGCGGGTGGCCAGTGTCTTGCGCCGCTCGTTCCAGGCGATCAGCAGGAAGGCCAGCAGGGCCACTGCCACCGCTGCCAGCAGGCCATGGCTGGTGGCGGCGCTGCGCACGTCGCGTACCGGCGAGAGCAGGGTGAAGTCCCACGGCGGATCGGCGAGGCGACGGGTCTGCGCCAGGTAGCTGACCGGCTGGGCGCTGGCCGCGGAGGGCAGGCTGAGCAGCTCGGTGTCGGCGGACAGGCGCTGGCGGCGCAGCGGCTGCAGTTCCTCGAAGCGCGTCCAGTGGTACTGCAGGCTGCTGGCCAGCTGGGTACGCCGTTCCGCGTCGAGGGGTTGCACCGACTTGAAGCGCCGCGCCGGGTCGCTGGAGAGGATGACGATGCCGTTGCCGTCGCTGACGTAGGCCTCCAGCTGCGCCCGTTGCCAGCGCTCCTCCAGCGGGTCGAGACGGATCTTCACCACCGCCACGCCGATGATCTCGCCGGCGCGGCGCAGGCCGTGGGACAGGTAGTAGCCGGGCTCGCCGGTGATGCTGTCGAGCCCGTAGAAGCGTCCCGGCTTGCCCTGGATGGCGTCCTGGAAGTAGGGGCGGAACGACAGGTCGTCGCCCTGGAAGCTGTCGGCGTCGCGCCAGTTGCTGGTGGCCACGACCCGGCCGCTGCGGTCGAGCAGGTACACCGCGCGGCTGCCGCTGCGCTGGTTGAGGCCTTCGAGGTAGGCGTTGACCTGGGCGCGGCGGCGCTCGCTGGGCTCGAGCAGCAGGCGGCCGACGCCGGTCTCCAGTTCCAGCAGGCTGGGTAGGTAGGCGTGGATGCTGATCGCGCTGGCCAGGGTGTGGGCATGCAGTTCGAGCTGACGCTCGCCGTTGTCCGCCAGCGCGCGCAGGCCGGCCCGTTCGCTGAGGTGGTAGGCGACCACCCCACAGCCGAGCATCAGCAACAGGACCAGCAGTGGTACATGCACGGGCGGAGTCAGGCGCGGGTTCACGGTCAGCGAGGGCGGCAGCGCCGGAGGGCGGGGATGTGGCGATTGCATCACAAAGAGGTCCGTGCGGCCAGTAGGGCGCCGGCACTGCCCGTGGACGGGAGGCGGCGCCGGCGCCGCCTCCCGCTGCAGGCTCAATGCTGGAGGATCTTGGCGAGGAACTGCTGGGCGCGCTCGGAGCGGGCGTGGATGTCGCCGAAGAACGCGTCCTTGGCGCAGTCCTCGACGATCTGCCCGCGGTCCATGAAGATCACCCGGTCGGCGACCTTGCGCGCGAAGCCCATCTCGTGGGTCACGCACATCATGGTCATGCCTTCCTGGGCCAGCTCGACCATCACGTCGAGCACCTCGTTGACCATCTCTGGATCGAGCGCCGAGGTCGGCTCGTCGAACAGCATCACCACCGGGTCCATCGCCAGGGCGCGGGCGATGGCTACGCGCTGCTGCTGGCCGCCGGACAGCTGGCCGGGGTGCTTGTGGGCGTGGGCCTTGAGGCCGACGCGGTCGAGCAGCCTGAGGCCCTTGTCGATGGCCTCGTCCTTGCTGCGGCCGAGCACCTTGGTCTGCGCGATGGTCAGGTTCTCGGTGATCGACAGATGCGGGAACAGCTCGAAGTGCTGGAACACCATGCCGACCCGCGAGCGCAGCTGCGGCAGGTTGGTCTGCGGCGCGGCGATCGAGGTGCCGTCGACCACGATGTCGCCCTGCTGGAACGGCTCCAGAGCGTTGACGCACTTGATCAGGGTCGACTTGCCGGAGCCGGACGGCCCGCACACCACCACTACCTCGCCCTTGCTCACCTCGGTGCTGCAGCCGGTCAGCACCTGGAAGTCCCCGTACCACTTGTTGACGTTCTGGATGGAAATCATACGGCTAACCTCTTCTGCAGGAGTTTGACCAACTGGGCGGCGGCGAAGCTGACGGTGAAGTAGACCAGGCCGGCGAAGATCAGGAATTCGTACGGCTGGCCGATGATGTCGCCGCGCGAGCGGGCGGCGTTGAGGAAGTCCATCAGGCCCACGGTGTAGACCAGCGAGGTGTCCTGGAACAGGATGATGCTCTGCTGCAGCAGCAGCGGGGTCATCTTGCGGAACGCCTGCGGCAGGATCACCAGGCGCATGCACTGGCCGTAGCTCATGCCCAGCGCCTGGGCGGCGCCCATCTGGCCCTTGGGAATGGCCTGGATGCCGGCGCGGACGATTTCGCAGAAATACGCCGCCTCGAACATCATGAAGGCCACCAGGCACGAGGTGAACGCGCCGACCGGGGTGTCCTCGCCGGTGACCCAGCGCAGGATGAAGGGCACCGCGAAGTAGAACCAGGTGATCACCAGCAGCAGCGGGATGGAGCGGAAGTAGTTGACGTACAGCCCGGCCAGCTTGGACAGCAAGGGGTTGTGCGACAGGCGCATGAGCGCCAGCAGGGTGCCGAGGCTGACGCCGCCGAGCACGCCGAGCAGCAGCAGCTTGAGGGTCATCAGCATGCCGTCGACGAGGCCGGGCATGGCCGGGAGGATTGCGCTGAAATCCATCACTTGCCTCCTACCGACAGCAGGCCGGGCACCGCCACCTTCTTCTCCACCTGGCGCATGAGCAGCATCAGGCCCATGTTCAGCACGAAGTAGATCAGGGTGGCCAGGGTGAAGGCCTCGAACAGGTTGGCGGAGAACTCGGCGGTCTGCTTGGTCTGCGCCAGCAGCTCCATCAGGCCGATCAGCGAGGCCACCGCGGAGTTCTTGAAGATGTTGAGGAACTCGCTGGTCAGCGGCGGGATGATGATGCGGAAGGCCTGCGGCAGCAGCACGTAGCGGTAGATCTGCGCCAGGCTGAAACCCATGGCGCGGGCGGCGGCGGTCTGGCCCTTGGGCAGGGCCTGGATGCCGGTGCGCACCTGCTCGCAGACCCGCGCGGCGGTGAACAGGCCGAGGCACACCACCACGCTCAGGTAGGCCGAGGTGGCGGGGCTGAGGTCCTGCTTGAACCACAGCTCCAGCGGCTCGGGCAGCAGGTCCGGCACCAGGAAGTACCAGAGGAACAGCTGCACCAGCAGCGGTACGTTGCGGAAGATCTCCACGTAGCTGCTGGCGAAGCCGGACAGCCAGCGGTTCGGCACGGTGCGCAGCACGCCGAGCAGCGCGCCGAGCGCCAGGGCGACGGTCCAGGCCGCCAGGGCGACGGCGAGGGTCCAGCCGAAGCCGGTGACGAACCAGTCGAGGTAGATCTCGCTGCCGATCCCGGTGGACTTGAAGAATATGCCCCAGTCCCAGTTGTAATTCATGCGGGTTTCCCCTTCTGTGGTTGACGCAAGGCCAGGCGGCTGCGTGCAGCCGCCCGTTTCGTTCAGCGCTGCTCGGCCGACTTGTCGGTCGGTTCGGCGATCAGCTGCTTGATCTGCTCGCTCATCGGGAAGTTGAGGTTGAGGCCCTTCGGCGGTACCGGCTGGAGGAACCACTTGTCGTAGATGGCGTTGATCTCGCCGGACTGGTAGGTGGCGCGGATGGCGTCGTCGACCACCTGCTTGAAGGCCGGGTCGTCCTTGCGCAGCATGCAGCCGTAGATCTCGAAGGACTGCGGGGTGCCGACCACGGTCCAGTCGTCGGGCTTCCTGGCCTTGACCATTTCGCCATAGAGCAGCACGTCGTCCATCATGAAGGCCACCGCGCGGCCGGACTCGAGCATCAGGAACGACTCGCCGTGGTCCTTGGCCGAGATGATGTTCATGCCCATCTGCTTGTCGGCGTTCATCGACTTGAGCAGGCGCTCGGAGGTGGTGCCGGCGGTGGTCACCACGTTCTTGCCGGCGAGGTCGGCGAAATCGGCGATGCCGGAGGTCTTCTTGGTCAGCAGGCGGGTGCCGACCTCGAAGATGCCCACCGAGAAGTCGACCTGCTTTTGCCGCTCCAGATTGTTGGTGGTCGAGCCGCACTCGAGGTCGACGGTGCCGTTCTGCACCAGCGGGATGCGGGTCTGCGAGGTGACCAGGTTGTAGCGCACCTTGAGTTCCGGCATGCCGAGCTTCTGCTTGAGCGCCTCGACCACCTTGAGCTGCAGGTCGTGGGAGTAGCCGACTGGCTGGCGCTGGCGCGAATCGGTGCCCAGGTAGGAGAAGGGGATGGAGGCGTCGCGGTGGCCGAGGGTGATGCTGCCGGATTCCTTGATCTTCTTCAGGGTACCGGTGAGTTCCTCGGCGGCGAAGGCCGGGCCGGACAGCAGGGCGATGGCGATGGCACTGCTCAGCAAACGGGGGACGATACGCATGAGTGTTTCCTCGGCTTCTAGTTATTGGTTATTGGCGTGGACGGTGATAGCGGCGATCCGCGGGGGCTTCGGATCAGCATGGCTGACAGGTTGATTGCAGGATGCGGGCCAGCTTTATGGCTACGCGGATATAAGCGTATCTTATTGAAAATGAAGGATTTTATTTTTACTGGCGGCGACTGGAGAGGATCTTCGTCCGGCTGGCCGGATGGAGCGGGCTGCTGCATTCGGAAAGCCGAACGATTCGGGGCGGGGCGGAGAGGGGCGGCGACAGGCGTGTTGGGCAGACGGGGACTCAGGCGGCGAGCTTTTCCGGACCTGGAAAGGAAGAAGCCTCCCGGTCGGTGGACCGGAAGGCTTCGCGGCGGTAGCTGCCTTTGCCTTTGGCGGGCTTTTCCCGGCGACAGCGGAACAGCGGTTGCGCTATCAGGGATTTGACCTTGTTCGGGCCGGGGTTGCGTTGCTTGGCCATGACCACTCCTCGTGGGTCGCCGGCGAGCGTGCCGGCGCGCGCATCATCGGCCGCGCTACGCAAGTTGTCCAGTGGCGCTGTGCAAAAAGTGAGCAGGTCTACTCGGTGGGCAGGTTGAGGCGCGTGCCGGCGATCTGCAGGGTCAACTGCGCCAGCGCATTCCACACGTTGCCGGGTGCCTGGCCCTTGATCTGCGCGTCGATCAGCTGGGCATCGCGCAGCAGCTGGTTCCAGCGGCTCGCCGGGTGACGCTGTACGGCGCGGCCGACCAGGGCCTGGCGCTTGCCGAAGATCGGCGGCTTGGCCTGGGCGATCAGTCGCTCCAGCGGCTGGCCCTGGGCGTGCTGCTGGGCGAGGGTGGCGAGCAGGCGCAGCTCGCGGGCCAGTCCCCAGAGGATCACCGGCGCCTCCACGCCCTCGCCGCGCAAGCCTTCGAGCATGCGCAGGGCGTGGGCTGCATCGCCGGCCAGCGCCGCGTCGAGCAGGCCGAACAGGTCGAAGCGCGCGCTGTCGGCGACGCTGGCCTGCACGGTGGCCGCATCCAGCTGGTTGCCCTCGACCAGCAGCTTGAGCTTCTCGATCTCCTGCACCGCGGCCAGCAGGTTGCCCTCGATGCGCGCCACCAGCAGGTCGATGGCCTCCATGCTGGCGGACAGCCCGGCCTGGGCCAGGCGCTGGCGAATCCACTGCGGCAGCTGCGCGGCGTCCACCGGCCAGATCTGCACGAACTGGCAGTTGTCGCCGTCGATCAGCGCCTTGGCCCACTTGGTCTTCTGCGTCTTGCCGTCGAGCCGCGGCAGGCTGAGCAGCAGCACGGTGTCCTCGGCCGGACGCGCCAGGTAGTCGAGCAGCGCGCGGGTGCCGTCGTCGCCGGGCTTGCCGGCGGGGATGCGCAGCTCCAGCAGGCGCTTGTCGGCGAACAGCGACAGGCTGGCGCCGGCCTCGCGCAGCAGGTTCCAGTCGAAATTGGCGTCGACGTGGAAGACCTGGCGCTCGCTGAACTCGCGGGCGCGGCAGGCGGCGCGGATGGCGTCGCAGGCTTCCTGGCACAGCAGCGGGTCATCGCCGCTGACCACGTACAGCGGGGCGAGCGGACCCTGCAGGTGCTTGGCCAGTTGGGCGGGGGTGAGTTTCATCGGCAGGGAAAACGGGGCCCGCAGGCCCCGTGCTCGCTCAGCGTGCCGGCGCGGCCGGAGCCGGCTGGCGCGCGGCTTCTTCGGCCGCGCGAGCCTCGGCGTCGGCCTTGGCCTGGGCGGTTTCCTGCAGCGTGGCCAGGCGGGTCGGGCTCAGCTGTTGCAGGCGCATGCCCAGTTGCTGCACCAGCTCGCGGCGAATTTCCGCGCGCAGCTGCTGGGCTTCCTGGTCGGAGCCGATCAGGTTGTTGGAGTCGTGCACGTAGACCTTCTGCACCTCCAGGCGATCGCCGAGCAGGCGCAGCTCGCCGCTGCGAATCTCGTAGTCGAGGCTGCTGCTCAGGGCGTACTCGGCGCTGCGTGCCGAACTGGTGTAGCTGGCGGTGCGCTGCCGTTCGTTCTCGTTGACCAGCACCAGCCGGTAGGGAGCGCCGCCGTGCACGCGCACGCCGCTGTTTTCCAGCATGCGGCGCACGTCCTTGACGGTCTCGCCGTAGGCGTTGCGTGCAGCGAGATCCAGTTCGGTCAGGGCAAAATCGTTGCTGCCGGTGCCGCGCAGCTGAAAGCCGCAGGCGCCGAGCAGGGTGGCCAGCATCACCAGCAGCAGGCCGGACAGGCTACGTTTCATCAGGCTTCCCTCATGTGAAACGCCGCCCGCACGAGGCGGGCGGCAGATTGGACGATGTCCGTCAGTTGGCAACGATGTTGACCAGCTTGCCCGGCACCACGATGACCTTGCGGATGGTGGTACCTGCGGTGAAGCGCAGCACGTTCTCGTTGGCGCGGGCGGCGGCTTCGACTTCCTCGCGGGAGGCGGAGGCGGCGACCTGGATCTCGCCGCGCAGCTTGCCGTTGACCTGCACCACCAGGGTCAGGCTGTCCTGCACCAGCGCGGCCTGGTCGATCTGCGGCCAGGTGGCGTCGATGATCGGCTCGGCGTGGCCGAGCTGCTGCCACAGCGCGTGGCTGATGTGCGGGGTGATCGGCGCCAGCAGCAGGGCCACGGCCTCGAGGCCTTCCTGCAGCAGGGCGCGGTCCTGGGCCTCGCCTTGCGGCGCCTTCTCCAGCACGTTCATCAGGGTCATCACCTGGGCGATGGCGGTGTTGAACTTGTGGTGCTGGCCGATATCCTGGCTGGCCTGGCGGATGGCCAGGTGGATGGCGCGACGGATGCCCTTCTGTGCATCGTTCAGGCTGGCGCTGTCCAGCGCGCCCGGCAGGCCGGCGCTGACGTGGGCGTGGGCCAGGCGCCAGACGCGGCGCAGGAAGCGGTTGGCCCCCTCGACGCCGGAGTCGGACCACTCCAAGCTCATGTCCGGCGGCGAGGCGAACATCATGAACAGGCGGCAGGTGTCGGCGCCGTACTGCTCGATCATGGTCTGCGGGTCGACGCCGTTGTTCTTCGACTTGGACATCTTCTCGATGCCGCCGATTTCCACCGGCAGGCCGTCGCTCTTCAGCTTGGCGGACAGCGGCTTGCCCTTGGCGTCCATCTCCAGTTCGACGTCGGCCGGGTTGAACCACAGCTTGCTGCCGTTATCCTGCAGGCGGTAGTAGGTTTCGGCGATCACCATGCCCTGGGTCAGCAGGTTGGTGAACGGCTCGTTGCTGTCGACCAGGCCTTCGTCGCGCATCAGCTTGTGGAAGAAGCGCGCGTAGAGCAGGTGCAGGATGGCGTGCTCGATGCCGCCGATGTACTGGTCGACCGGCAGCCAGTGGTTGGCTGCGGCCTTGTCGACCATGCCGCCGTCGAACTGCGGCGAGGCATAGCGCGCGTAGTACCAGGACGACTCGACGAAGGTGTCCATGGTGTCGGTTTCGCGGCGGGCCGCGGCGCCGCACTTCGGGCAGATGCATTCGTAGAATTCGGGCATGCGCGCCAGCGGGCTGCCGGCACCGTCCGGTACCACGTCTTCGGGCAGCACCACCGGCAGTTGGTCTTCCGGCACCGGCACGTCGCCGCAGCTGTCACAGTGGATGATCGGGATCGGGCAGCCCCAGTAGCGCTGGCGGCTGATACCCCAGTCGCGCAGGCGGAACTGGGTGCGCGCCTGGCCGAGGCCTTTCTTCTGCAGCGCGACCTCAAGGGCGTCGAAGGCGCCGGCGAAGTCCAGGCCGTCGAACTCGCCGGAGTTGATCAGTTGGCCGTGCTCGCCATAGGCGTCCTGCCACGGCGCCGGGGTTTCGTCGCCGGCGGCGGTGCGGATCACCGCCTTGATCGGCAGGGCGTACTTGTGGGCGAACTCGAAGTCGCGCTCGTCGTGGGCCGGCACGGCCATCACCGCGCCTTCGCCGTAGTTCATCAGCACGTAGTTGGCGACCCACACCGGCAGCTTCTCGCCGGTCAGCGGGTGCAGGACGAACAGGCCGGTGGCCAGGCCCTTCTTCTCCTGGGTGGCGATGTCCGCCTCGGCCACGCCGCCGCGCTTGCACTCGTCGATGAAGGCCTGCAGTTCGGCGGCCTGGTCGGCCGGCAGCTGGCTCAGGGCAATGCAGGCCAGCGGGTGTTCGGCGGCCACGGCCACGTAGGTGGCACCCATCAGGGTGTCCGGGCGGGTGGTGAACACCTTCAGCACGCCCTCGCTGCCGATGCTGGCGGCGTCGTAGGGGAAGCTCACTTCCATGCCGCGCGACTTGCCGATCCAGTTGCGCTGCATGGTCTTGACCTGCTCGGGCCAGCCATCCAGATCGTCGAGGGACTGCAGCAGCTCATCCGCATAGGCGGTGATCTTGAAGTAGTACATCGGGATCTCGCGCTTCTCGACCAGCGCGCCGGAGCGCCAGCCGCGGCCGTCGATCACCTGCTCGTTGGCCAGTACGGTCTGGTCCACCGGGTCCCAGTTGACGGTGCCGTTCTTGCGGTAGATCACGCCCTTCTCGAACAGGCGGGTGAACAGCCACTGCTCCCAGCGGTAGTAGTCCGGCTTGCAGGTGGTGACTTCGCGCGACCAGTCGATGGCCAGGCCCAGGCTCTTCAGCTGGGTCTTCATGTAGTCGATGTTGGCGTAGGTCCAGGCGGCGGGGGCGACCTGGTTCTGCATCGCGGCGTTTTCCGCCGGCATGCCGAAAGCGTCCCAGCCCATCGGCTGCAGCACGTTCTTGCCCTGCATGCGCTGGTAGCGCGCGATCACGTCGCCGATGGTGTAGTTGCGCACGTGGCCCATGTGCAGCTTGCCGCTCGGGTAGGGGAACATCGACAGGCAATAGAAGGTGTCCTTGCCGGGCTGTTCACTTACTTCAAAGGACTGGTGCGCGTCCCAGTGGGACTGCGCGGCGGCTTCGATTTCGCGGGGCTGATACTGTTCGTGCATGGCTCTGCCGGACTGGAAAAAGGGGGGTAATCAAAGTTTCCAAGCATACATGACCCCCGCGGATCTGGGGAAACCCTGATTGGCGGGTGGCGGGGCGTTGATCGGCGGCGTCTGCGGATGGTTTTGCAGCCACGCTGGGTGCCGGTGCATCGCACTACGGCTCGTTGCACCGCTAAGCTAGGGGATGGCGGGCGCGCACCGTCGGCTGCCGGGGCGACCGTCGCGGCCCATGCAGGGGAGGATCGCCGTGCCACTGGGTTATTTGTTCGAGCAACTGCTGCTGCCGCCGGGCGGTCTGTTCCTGCTGTTGCTGCTGGTCTGGTGGTGGCGGCTGCGCCGCCCGCGGCTGGCCCTGGCCTGCGGCGTGCTGGGCCTTGGCGGCCTGTGGCTGATGAGTCTGCCCGTGGCGGTCGAGCAGGCGGCGCGGCTCTTGGAGCGCGAGCCGGCGCTGGCGGCGAGCGAGTGGCCGACGCTGTCGCGGCGCGCCGAGGCCATCGTGCTGCTCGGCGGTGGACGCGAGCGTGGCGATCCCGGCTGGGGCGGCGATCAGCCGAGTCTGCTGGCGCTGGAGCGCGCCCGTCTGGCGGCGCGCCTGCACTGGGCTAGCGGCCTGCCGATCCTCGCCAGCGGCGGCCTGCATTTCGGCGCGCCGCCGAGCGAGGCCGAGCTGTTCGCCCAGGTGCTGCAGGAGGACTTCAGCGTGGTGGCGCGCTGGCAGGAAGGGCGCAGCCGCACCACCTGGGAAAACGCCGCGCTCAGTGCGCCGCTGCTGCGCGACGCGGGGGTGCGGCGCATCGTGCTGGTCACCCAGGCATGGCACATGCCGCGGGCGCGCTGGTGCTTCGAGCGCCACGGTTTCGAGGTGGTGCCGGCGCCGCTGGGCTTTCTCGGCGTGCCCAACGGCCGGCCGTTGGGCGGCTGGCTGCCGGAGAGCAAGGCGTTGTGGCAGAGCGGCCTGCTGCTTCACGAGGCGGCAGGGCTGCTGCTCTATCCGCTGCTCCATCGCTGATCGACTGTTGCTCAGGCCACGCCGTGGCGCGCCAGCGCCCATTCGACATGCTCGCGTACCAGCTCGGATGGGTCGTCGCGGCGCAGGCGCAAGGCCTCGATGACCGCAATGCTGCTCGGCGCATTGCCCAGGCCCACCGCCAGGTTGCGCAGCCAGCGCTGGTAGCCGGCGCGGCGTAGCGGCGAGCCCTCGGTGCGGGCGAGAAACTCCTCCTCGCTCCAGCGGAACAGTGCCGCCAGTTCGCTGTTGTCCAGATTGTGCCGCGGCTGGAAGTCGCCCTGCGCGGTGGGGCGGGCGAAGCGGTTCCACGGGCAGACCAGCTGGCAGTCGTCGCAGCCGAACACCCGGTTGCCGATCAGCGGGCGCAGCTCCTCGGGGATCGGCCCCTTGAACTCGATGGTCAGGTAGGAGATGCAGCGCCGCGCATCCAGCTGCTGCGGGCCGACGAAGGCGGCGGTCGGGCAGATGTCCAGGCAGGCCTGGCAGCGCCCGCAGTGTTCGCTGGTGTGGGGCGCATCGACGGGCAGCGGCAGGTCGACGTACAGCTCGCCGAGAAAGAACCAGCTGCCGGCCTTCTTGTTGAGCAGCAGGGTGTTCTTGCCGATCCAGCCGAGCCCGGCCTGCTGCGCCAGGGCCTTTTCCAGCACCGGCGCGCTGTCGACGAAGGCGCGATGGCCGAACGGGCCGACGGCGGTCTGGATACGCTCGGCCAACTGCTGCAGGCGCTTGCGGATCAGTTTGTGGTAGTCGCGGCCCAGGGCGTAGCGCGACACGTAGGCCTTGTCCGGGCTGGCCAGTACCTCGGTCATACGCGTGTCGCCGGGCAGGTAGTCCATGCGCAGCGAGATCACCCGCAGGGTGCCCGGCACCAGTTCGCCCGGGCGCGAGCGCTTGTGGCCGTGGGCGGCCATGTAGTCCATTTCGCCGTGATGGCCGGCGGCCAGCCAGCGCTGGAGATACGCCTCGTGCTCGTCCAGCTCGATGCCGGCGATGCCGACCTGCTGGAAGCCCAGCTCGCGGCCCCAGTCACGGATCGACTGGGCGAGGGCGACAAGATCGGGGGCGGTGGTCGACATGGCTGGCGGCAGTCCGGGACAGGGTGGGTATAATTGTGCCAGAGCCCGGAGTCGAATGGCCCATGTCGCATCGCAACGATCCCCTGCCCCTTGCCCTGTATCGCGCCGCCCAGGTCCGCGAGCTGGACGCGCGCCTGATCGCCGCCGGCACCCCCGGCTTCGAGCTGATGCAGCGCGCCGCCCAGGCCGTGTGGCGGGCCCTGCGCCGGCGCTGGCCGGATGCGCGGGAAGTCACCGTGCTGGCCGGGCGCGGCAACAACGCCGGCGACGGCTATCTGCTTGCCGCGCTGGCGCAGCATTCCGGCTGGCGCGTGCGCGTGCTGGCGGTCGGTGATCCCGGGCAGCTGGGCGGCGATGCGGCAAGCGCCTGCGCCGAAGCCCGCGCGGCTGGCGTGGCGATCGAGCCATGGAGCGAGTGCGCGCCGCTGCGCGGCGTGCTGGTCGATGCGCTGCTCGGCACCGGCCTCAACGGCGCGGTCCGCGAGCCCTACGCCCAGGCCATCCGTCTGGCCAATGCCAGCGGCCTGCCGGTGCTGGCGGTGGATATCCCTTCCGGTCTGTGCGCGGATACCGGGCGGGTGCTCGGCGTGGCGCTGCAGGCCGAGCTGACGGTGACCTTCATCGGCCTCAAGCTGGGCCTGTACTGCCTCGACGGGCCGGACTACTGCGGTGCGCTGGTGTTCGACGACCTGCGCGGCGATCCGGCGCTGCTCGCCAGCGTGGCGCCGGCGGCGCTGCGCCTGTCCGCCGGCAGTCTGCCGCGGCTGGCGCCGCGCCCGCGCAACGCCCACAAGGGCCTGTTCGGCCACGTACTGCTGGTCGGCGGCGATCTCGGCTTCGGCGGTGCGGCGCTGCTTGCGGCGGAAAGCTGCCTGCGCAGCGGCGCCGGGCTGGTCAGCCTGGCCACCCGCGACGAGCATGTGCCGGCGCTGCTGGCGCGCCGACCGGAGGTGATGGCGCGTGGCGTGCAGTCGTCCTTCCAGCTGCAGGATCTGCTCGCCCAAGCCGATGTGCTGGTGCTCGGCCCCGGCTGCGGGCAGGGCGCCTGGGGGCGCGGCCTGCTGGCCGGGCTGGGCGCGCTGGACAAGCCGCAGGTGTGGGACGCCGATGCGCTGAACCTGCTGGCCGCCGCACAGCTGACACCGCCGAGCGGCAACTGGCTGGTCACGCCGCACCCCGGCGAGGCCGCGCGCCTGCTTGACTGCACTACGGCAGAGGTGCAGGCCGACCGGCCGGCCGCCGCGCTGGCGCTGGCCCGCCGGCTGAATGCCGTGGTGCTGCTCAAGGGCTTGGGCAGCCTGGTGGCGACCCCTGCAGGCGAGTTGTATCTGTGCGACCATGGCCACCCGGCCATGGCCGGTGCCGGGTTGGGCGATGTCCTCGCCGGCCTGCTCGGTGCCCTGCTGGCCCAGGGCCTGGACGTGGCCGCGGCGGCGCGTCTCGGCGTGTGGCTGCATGCCCGCGCCGGCGAGCGTCTGGGCCGCGGCGGCCGCGGTCTGGCGGCGGCCGATCTGATCGAAACCCTACGTGAACTGCTGGAGGAGCACAGCCCGTGCCTGAAGTGACCCTGTATGCCGCCGATGAGGCCGCCATGCTGGCGCTGGGCGCTCGCCTGGCCGAGGTGAGCGCCGGCGTCGGCGTGATCTATCTGCATGGCGATCTGGGCATGGGCAAGACCACCCTGTCGCGCGGTATCCTGCGCGGTCTGGGCCATGCCGGAGCGGTGAAGAGTCCGACCTTCACCCTGGTCGAGCCCTACGAGCTGGGCGCGCGGCACGTCTATCATTTCGACCTGTACCGTCTGGCCGATCCGGAGGAGCTGGAATTCTTCGGCATCCGCGACTATTTCGACGGTGACGCGTTGTGCCTGATCGAGTGGCCCGAACGTGGCGCCGGCATTCTGCCCAAGGCGGACCTGGACATTACCATCGACGTGCAAGGTGAGGGCCGGGTAGTGCGCCTGCAGCCCCATGGCGCGCGTGGTGACGCCTGGTGCGCCACACTGACGACTGTGGGAGTTCAATGAACATGCGATGGGCCATTCGCCCCCGGGCACTGCTTGCCGTGCTGAGCACCGCGCTGGCCCTGCTGGCGGCCGAGACGGTGCTGGCGGCCAGCGAAATCCGCAGCGTGCGCCTGTGGCGCGCGCCGGACAACACCCGTCTGGTGTTCGACCTGAGCGGACCGGTGCAGCACAGTGTGTTCACCCTGAGCGCACCGGAGCGCATTGTCATCGACGTCGACGGCGCGCAGCTGAAGACCCGTCTGGAGCAGCTGGCCACCGCGCAGACTCCGATCCGCAGCCTGCGCGTGGCCGAGCGGGCGCCCGGGCAGCTGCGCATTGTGCTCGACATGGCGGCGGCGGTATCGCCGAAGAGTTTCAGCCTGGCGCCGAACCAGCAGTATGGTCACCGTCTGGTGGTCGATCTGTTTGATCAGGACGAGACGCCCACCCAGGCCAGTGTGCCGGTGCAGTCGGCCAAGGGGCCGGCGAATGCCGTGCCGCCCCGTCCGTCGGCGGACAAGCCGGTGGCGAACGATCCCCTGCCAGTCGCGACCCTGCCGCCGCCCGTCGCGACTCAGCCGCCGAAAGCTGCCCCCGAACCGCGTGCGGCCGCCCCGCTGCCACCGGTGCCGAGCGGCAAGCGCAACATCGTCGTCGCCATCGATGCCGGTCACGGCGGCGAGGATCCGGGCGCCCTCGGCCCGCGTGGTGTGCGCGAGAAGGACGTGGTGCTGGCGATTTCCCGCGAGCTTCAGCGCCAGATCAACAGCGAGCGTGGCTTTCGCGCCGAGCTGGTGCGCAGCGGCGACTACTTCATCCCGCTGCGCAAGCGTACCGAGATCGCCCGCAAGAAGGGTGCCGACCTGTTCGTCTCGATCCATGCCGATGCTGCGCCACGGGCGGCGGCCTTCGGCGCCTCGGTATTCGCCCTTTCCGATCGCGGCGCTACCTCGGAAACCGCGCGCTGGCTGGCCGACAGCGAAAACCGCTCGGACCTGGTCGGCGGCGTCGGCAGCGTGAGTCTCGACGACAAGGACCGCATGCTCGCCGGGGTGCTGCTCGATCTGTCGATGACCGCGACGCTGTCCTCCAGCCTGGACGTCGGCCACAAGGTGCTGTCGAACATGGGGCGCATCGCGCCGCTGCACAAGCGACGGGTCGAGCAGGCCGGGTTCATGGTGCTGAAGTCGCCGGACATTCCGTCGATCCTGGTGGAAACCGGGTTCATCTCCAATCCTGCCGAATCGCAGAAGTTGTCCACCAAGAGCCATCAGCAGGCCTTGGCACACTCGATCCACAGCGGTATCCGCCAGTTCTTCCACGAGAACCCGCCACCGGGCAGTTACATCGCCTGGCTGCGCGACCAGGGCAAGATCAAGATCGGCCGGCGTGAGCACGTGGTCGCTCCCGGTGAGAGCCTGGCGCTGATCGCCCAGCGCTATCAGGTCGGCCTCCCGGCGCTGCGCAGTACCAACCGGCTTAGCAGCGACAATCTCAAGGCCGGTCAGATGCTGACCATTCCGGCGCCGAGCCTGGCGGTGCAGCCATGAGTGAGGCGGCGCGGATCCAGTTGCTGACGCCGCGGCTGGCCAACCAGATCGCTGCCGGCGAGGTAGTCGAGCGGCCGGCCTCGGTGGCCAAGGAGCTGCTCGAGAACAGTCTCGACGCCGGTGCCGCGCGCATCGACGTCGAGGTCGAGCAGGGCGGCATCAAGCTGCTGCGCGTGCGCGATGACGGCGGCGGGATAGATCCGGATGATTTGCCGCTGGCTCTGGCGCGCCACGCCACCAGCAAGATCCGCGAGCTGGAAGACCTCGAGCGGGTGCTCAGCCTGGGCTTTCGCGGCGAGGCGCTGGCCTCGATCAGCTCGGTGGCCCGACTGACCCTGACCTCGCGCCGCCGCGGTACGCCGCAGGCCTGGCAGGTCGAGGCCGAGGGGCGTGACATGCAGCCGCGGGTGCAGCCGGCGGCGCATCCCGACGGCACCACGGTGGAAGTGCGTGACCTGTTCTTCAATACCCCGGCGCGGCGCAAGTTCCTGCGCGCCGAGAAGACCGAGTTCGACCACCTGCAGGAAGTGATCAAGCGTCTGGCGCTGACCCACTTCGAGGTCGGCTTCCACCTGCGCCACAACGGCAAGGGCGTGTTGTCCCTGCATCCGGCGGCCGACGAGACCAGCCGCGCGCGGCGGGTGGCCAGCGTCTGCGGTCCGGCGTTCCTCGAGCAGGCGCTGCCCATCGACATCGAGCGCGGCGGCCTGCGCCTGTGGGGCTGGGTCGGCCTGCCGACCTTCTCGCGCAGCCAGGCCGACCTGCAGTACTTCTATGTCAACGGCCGCATGGTGCGCGACAAGCTGGTCGCCCACGCGGTGCGCCAGGCCTATCGCGACGTGCTGTACAACGGCCGCCACCCGGCCTTTGTGCTGTTTCTCGAGATCGATCCGACGGTGGTCGACGTCAACGTGCACCCGACCAAGCACGAGGTGCGTTTCCGCGACAGCCGCATGGTCCACGACTTCCTGTATGGCACCCTGCATCGCGCGCTGGCCGATGTGCGCCCCGAGGATCAGCTCGCTGCGCCGGCCAGCCTGCGCAGCGAGGCGCAGGTCGGTGGCCTGGCGGCTGGCGAGTTCGCTGGGCAGAACGAGATGAGCCTGGCCGAGCATGTGCCGGCGGCCGCACCGGCCGAGGCGCCACGCTGGCAGCCGCCGCCGGGCGGACAAAGCGTCGGCGGCGGCGGTGGCTATCGTCCACCGCAGGCGCCGGGTGGCCAGCCACAGGCCGAGTTGCAGGGCGCCTACCGCGAGTTCTTCGCTCCGCTGCCTGCGGGGGGCGCGCAGGCGTTGCCGCAGGGCCAGGGCGACGTGCCGCCGCTGGGCTATGCGCTGGCGCAGCTCAAGGGCGTGTACATCCTCGCCGAGAATGCCCATGGCCTGGTGCTGGTGGACATGCATGCGGCCCACGAGCGCATCACCTACGAGCGCCTGAAGAGCGCCATGGCCAGCGAGGGCCTGCGTGGCCAGCCGCTGCTGGTGCCCGAATCCATCGCCCTCAGTCAGCGCGAGGCCGACTGCGCCGAGGAACATGCCGAGTGGTTCGCCCGTCTCGGCTTCGAGCTGCAGCGCCTCGGACCGGAAACCCTGGCGATCCGCCAGATTCCCGCGCTGCTCAAGCAGGCCGAAGCCAGCCAGCTGGTGCGCGACGTGCTCAGCGATCTGCTCGAGTACGGCTCCAGCGACCGCATCCAGGCCCACCTCAACGAACTGCTGGCGACCATGGCCTGCCATGGCGCGGTGCGCGCCAACCGGCGCCTGACCGTGCCGGAGATGAACTCCCTGCTGCGCGACATGGAGCAGACCGAGCGCAGTGGTCAGTGCAACCACGGCCGGCCGACCTGGACCCAGCTGGGCATGGACGATCTCGACAAGCTGTTCCTGCGCGGGCGCTGATCGCCGCCGCCCCGTCGGTCGAGGGGCGCCTGAAACCTTGCCTGACCGTCCGTAGCGTCGGATGGTCGTTACCCTTCCAGAGTGTCCCGATGTCTTCGCTGCCTCCCGCCATCTTCCTCATGGGTCCGACCGCCTCGGGCAAGACCGACCTGGCCATCGAGCTGGCGCGGGTGTTGCCCTGCGAGATCGTCAGTGTCGACTCGGCGC
The DNA here is from genome assembly GCF_900109175.1 of Pseudomonas linyingensis. GTDB lineage: Bacteria > Pseudomonadota > Gammaproteobacteria > Pseudomonadales > Pseudomonadaceae > Geopseudomonas > Geopseudomonas linyingensis. Next base: position 101,990 of record NZ_FNZE01000001.1, read on the forward strand.
TGGTCTATCGCGGCATGGACATCGGCACTGCCAAGCCCTCGCGCGAGCTGCTGGGTGAATTTCCCCACCGCCTGATCGATATCCGCGACCCGGCCGAGAGCTATTCGGCGGCGGAGTTTCGCAGCGATGCGCTGGCGGCGATGGCCGAAATCACCGCAGCCGGGCGGATTCCGCTGCTGGTCGGCGGCACCATGCTGTATTTCAAGGCGCTGCTCGAGGGACTGGCCGACATGCCCTCGGCCGATCCCGCGGTGCGCGCCCAGCTCGAGGCGCAGGCCGCCACCGAGGGTCTGGCGGCGCTGCATGCGGAACTGGTGCGGGTCGATCCGGAGTCGGCAGCGCGCATCCATCCCAACGATCCGCAACGGCTGGTAAGGGCGCTGGAGGTGTACCGGGTCAGCGGCCTGAGCATGAGCGAGCACCGTCGCCGCCAGGTGTTGCAAAATCTGCACGCGGGTACGCCGCAGGGACAGGCTTTACCCTATAATGTCGCCCACTTGGCGATTGCCCCGGGACAGCGTCCGCTGCTGCACGAGCGCATTGCGCGACGGTTTCAGCTGATGCTTGAACAAGGTTTCATTGCCGAGGTCGAAGCTCTGCATGCCCGTGGCGACCTGCATGCGGGATTGCCCTCGATTCGTTCGGTGGGCTACCGGCAGGCATGGGAATATATCGAAGGACACCTGAGTCGAGAGGAGATGGCCGAGCGCGGCATCATCGCTACCCGCCAGCTGGCCAAGCGACAATTCACCTGGTTGCGCAGTTGGTCGCAGTTGCACTGGCTGGACAGCCTGGCCTGCGACAATCTGGCACGTACCTTGAAATATCTGCACGCGATCTCCATTAAAGGCTGAGTTTCGGTCGGCAGCCGGCTATCCTGTGGGGAAAGCGCAGCAGCAAGCCATGACTTCGTCGATTTCGACCTACCAATTAAAATTACTTATCCTCTGAAGGAGTGTGGACAATGTCAAAAGGGCATTCGCTACAAGACCCTTACCTGAATACCCTGCGTAAGGAACGCGTTCCGGTCTCCATCTATCTGGTCAACGGCATCAAACTGCAGGGTCAGATCGAGTCGTTCGACCAGTTCGTCATCCTGCTGAAGAACACCGTCAGCCAGATGGTCTACAAGCACGCCATTTCCACCGTGGTTCCGAGCCGTCCGGTCCGTCTGCCCAGCAGCGAGCAGGGCGAATCGGGCAACGACGAATAAGCGGAGTCGCCAGTCTTGTTCTTTGAGCGCCATGAGGGCGGTGACCGGGCCATTCTGGTTCATCTGGAAGGTCAGGCGCCCGAGGCGCGTGAAGATCCCGACGAGTTTCTCGAGTTGGCTCGTTCGGCAGGCGCCGAGGTGGTTGGCTTCGTCAACATTCCCCGGCATCAGCCGAGCGCCCGCTTCCTGATCGGCAGCGGCAAGGTCGAGGAGATCTGCGATCAGGTCAAGCGCGACGCGGCCGACCTGGTCATCTTCAATCACACCCTTACGCCCAGTCAGGAGCGCAACCTCGAGCGGGTGTTCGAGTGTCGCGTGCTGGACCGTACCGGTCTGATTCTCGACATCTTCGCCCAGCGCGCGCGCACCCACGAGGGCAAGCTGCAGGTCGAGCTGGCCCAGCTGGATCACTTGAGCACGCGTCTGGTGCGTGGCTGGACCCACCTGGAGCGGCAGAAGGGCGGTATCGGCCTGCGCGGTCCGGGCGAGACCCAGCTGGAAACCGACCGCCGCCTGTTGCGCGTGCGCATTCGCCAGATCAAGCAGCGCCTGGAGAAGGTGCGTGGCCAGCGCGAGCTGGCCCGGCGCGGGCGCAAGCGTGCGGAAGTGCCGGTGGTCTCGCTGGTCGGCTATACCAACGCCGGCAAGTCGACCCTGTTCAATGCGCTGACCGAGGCGGATGTCTTCGCCGCCAACCAACTGTTCGCCACCCTCGACCCGACCCTGCGCCGTCTGCAGTTCGACGACGTCGGCCCGGTGATCCTCGCCGATACCGTGGGCTTCATCCGTCACCTGCCGCACAAGCTGGTCGAGGCGTTCCGCGCCACGCTCGAGGAATCGAGCAATGCCGACCTGTTGCTGCACGTGATCGATGCTCACGAGCCGGAGCGCCAGCTGCAGATCGAGCAGGTGTATTCGGTGCTCAAGGAGATCGGCGCGGACGAGTTGCCGACCCTCGAGGTCTACAACAAGCTGGACCTGCTGCCCGGTGTGGCGCCGCAGATCCAGCGCGACGACAGCGGCAAGCCGGTGCGGGTGTGGTTGTCGGCGCGCGAAGGGTTGGGTCTGGACCTGCTGCACCAGGCCATCAGCGAACTGCTCGCCGACGACCTGTTCATCGGCACGCTGTGCCTGCCGCAGAAGCTGGGCCGCCTGCGCGCGCAGTTCTTCTCGCTCGGCGCCGTGCAGGAAGAGGGGCACGACGAAGGGGGCGCTATCCTGTTGAAGGTGCGTCTGCCGCGGGTGGAGCTGAATCGGCTGGTCAGTCGCGAAGGCTGGAAGCCCGAAGAATTTCTGGCACAACATACTTTGCAATAAAGCCCGGGCGGCTGGCTTTGCCGTTGGTCGGGGGCTTTCTGTAGCATGGGTGGATGTGCGCCAAATGCGCGTCGATGCGTTATCAGTGGGGAGAACGCTATGGCCTGGAACGAGCCGGGTGGCAACTCGAACGACAAGGATCCCTGGGGTGGCCGCCGTGGCGGCGGTCGCCAGGGGCCACCGGATCTGGACGAAGCCTTGCGCAAGCTGCAGGACAACCTCAACAGGCTGTTTGGCGGGCGCAAGCGTGGCGGCGACGATGGCGCAAGCGGCGGCAAGGGCGGTGGTATCGGCCTGCTGGCGATCGGCTTCGGCGTACTGGCCGCGCTCTGGCTGTACAGTGCCGTCTACGTGGTGGATGAGCAGGAACAGGCCGTCATCCTGCGCTTCGGCAAATACTACGAAACCGTAGGGCCGGGCCTGAACCTCTACCTGCCGCCGATCGACCGCAAGTTCCAGGAAAACGTCACCCGCGAGCGCGCCTACAGCAAGCAGGGACAGATGCTCACCGAGGATGAGAACATCATCGAGGTGCCGCTGACCGTGCAGTACCGGGTGAGCAACCTGCAGGAGTTCGTGCTCAACGTCGACCAGCCGGAAGTCAGCCTGCAGCACGCCACCGACAGCGCCCTGCGCCACGTGGTCGGCTCGACCTCGATGGACCAGGTGCTGACCGAGGGTCGCGAACAGATGGCCATCGACGTCCGCGAGCGCCTGCAGCGCTTCCTCGATACCTACAAGACCGGCATCACCGTGACCCAGGTGAACATCCAGAGCGCCGCCGCGCCGCGCGAAGTGCAGGAAGCCTTCGACGACGTGATCCGTGCCCGCGAGGATGAGCAGCGCGAGAAGAACCAGGCCGAGGCCTATGCCAATGGCGTGATTCCGGAGGCGCGCGGCCAGGCCCAGCGCATCGTCGAGGATGCCAACGGCTACCGCGAGGAAGTGGTGGCGCGAGCCCTGGGTGAGACCGACCGTTTCAGTCGCCTGCTGGCCGAGTACCGCAAGGCTCCTGAAGTGACCCGCGAGCGTCTCTATCTGGAAACCATGCAGGACCTGCTGGGCAACACCAGCAAGGTGCTGATCACCGGCGAGCAGGGGGGCAACAACCTGCTCTACCTGCCGCTGGACAAGATGATGGAGGGTCGCTCCGCTGCGGCCGGGTCCGTGGCACCGAGCATTCAGTCCGGTGCGGCCGAGTCGGTACCGCGGATGAATAGCGATCTGCAGCGTGATCTGCGTTCGAGGGAGAGCCGCTGATGAGCAACAAGTCGCTGATCGCCCTGATTGCCGCCGCCGTGCTGGCGCTGGTGGGCTGGAACTGCTTCTACATCGTCCTGCAGACCGAAAAGGCGGTGCTGCTGCAGTTCGGGCGCATCGTCGAGGCCGACGTGCAGCCGGGTCTGCACGTGAAGATCCCCTACGTCAACCAGGTGCGCAAGTTCGACGCGCGTCTGCTGACCCTGGATACGCCGACCCAGCGCTTCCTCACCCTGGAGAAGAAGGCGGTGATGGTCGACTCCTTCGCCAAGTGGCGGGTCGCAGACGCCGAGCGCTTCTACACCGCGACCTCGGGCATGAAACAGATCGCCGACGAGCGTCTGTCGCGGCGTCTGGAGTCGGGTCTGCGTGACCAGTTCGGCAAGCGCACCCTGCACGAGGTAGTGTCCGGCGAGCGCGATGCGCTGATGGCCGACATCACCCAGTTGCTGGATCGCATGGCGCGTCGCGAGCTGGGCATCGAGGTGCTCGACGTGCGGGTCAAGGCCATCGACCTGCCCAAGGAGGTCAACCGCAGCGTGTTCGAGCGCATGAGCACCGAGCGCGAGCGCGAGGCCCGCGAGCATCGCGCCAAGGGTCGCGAGCTGGCCGAGGGTATCCGTGCCGACGCCGATCGTCAGCGCCGCGTGCTGCTGGCCGAAGCCTATCGCGAGTCGGAAGAGCTGCGCGGCCAGGGCGATGCCCAGGCGGCGGCGATCTACGCCAAGGCCTACGGTCAGGATGCCGAGTTCTATGCCTTCCATCGCAGCCTGCAGGCTTACCGCGAAAGCTTTGCCGGCAAGCGCGACGTGATGGTGCTGGATCCCAAGGGTGACTTCTTCCGCTATCTGGAGAAGGCCAGGCCCTGACCGGTCCGCCCGGCGGTTGCTGCGCAGCCGCCGGGGTGACCACGGGGAAAACGTGTTATCATGAGTCAGCCGGGATTTCCCGGCTTTTTTGCGTCTGCGGGAACCATGTGGCAAGAACTTGGCATCGCTTTTTGTCTGCTGCTGGTACTGGAAGGCATTCTGCCGTTCCTCTGTCCGCGGCGCTGGCGCGAGGCTGTCATCAGTCTGGCCGGGCTGGAGGATCGCCAGCTGCGGCTGATCGGACTGGGCAGCATGCTGCTGGGAACGGGCCTGCTGTACTGGCTACGTTGAACACCACGCCCGGCCGAAAGGGGAGAGGCAATATGGCAACGCTGGACCGCTGGCTGCTGCCGGACGGAATCGAAGAAGTGCTGCCGGCAGAGGCCGCACGCATAGAGACGGCTCGCCGTCAGGTGCTGGATCTGTTCCGCAACTGGGGCTACGAGCTCGTCATCACTCCGCATGTCGAATACCTGGAGTCCCTGCTTACCGGGGCTGCGCAGGATCTCGACCTGCGCACCTTCAAGGTCACCGATCCGCTGTCCGGTCGGCAGATGGGCTTTCGCGCCGACATCACGCCACAGGTGGCGCGACTCGACGCCCATACCCATCGCCAGGAAGGACCGAGCCGCCTGTGCTACGCCGGCAGCGTGCTGCATGCGCGCCCGGCGGCGCTGTCCACCTCGCGCAGTCCGATCCAGATCGGCGCCGAGCTGTACGGCGATGCCAGCACGGCCAGCGATCGCGAGGTCATCAGCCTTATGCTCGAGGTGCTGGAACTGGCGGGGGTGGCCGAAGTGCACATGGATCTCGGTCATGTCGGCATCTACCGCGGCCTGGCCCGCGCGGCCGGGCTGTCCGGCGAAACCGAACAGCAGTTGTTCGACGCCCTGCAGCGCAAGGCCATCGACGAGGTGGCGGCATTGACTGCGGCGCTGCCGGCCGAGCAGGCGGCCATGCTGCGCGCGCTGGCCGAGCTGTGTGGCGGCCGTGAAGTGCTGGCCGAGGCGCGCCAGCTGCTGGTGGCAGCCCCGGCCGATGTGCTGGCGGCGCTGGCCGAGCTGGAAGAGGTGGCCGGCGAGCTGAGCGCGCGCTACCCGGCGCTGCCGCTGTATTTCGATCTGGGCGAGCTGCGCGGCTATCACTACCACACCGGCATGGTGTTCGCCGCCTTCGTGCCTGGCGTCGGCCAGTCCATCGCCCAGGGCGGGCGTTACGACGATATCGGCGCCGATTTCGGTCGCGCGCGTCCGGCCACCGGCTTCTCCACCGATCTGAAGGCCCTGGTGACGCTGGGGCAGGCCATCCAGGCTGCCGACCCGCGGGGTATCTGGGCGCCGCAGAGCGGTGATGCACGGCTGTGGCAGACCGTGCTCGAGCTGCGTCGCAGCGGCCGTCGTGTGGTCCAGGCGCTGCCGGGGCAGACCCTGGCGGACGCCCGCGAGGCCGGCTGCGACAGCGAATTGCGTTTACAGGAGGGTGGCTGGCAGGTCTCGCCGCTGGCTTCCTGAGTTTTTTCACCGGCGTGCGCGCCGGTACCGACCTTCCACGAGGGGACAAGTGTTATGGGTAAGAATGTCGTGGTCCTGGGCACCCAGTGGGGTGATGAGGGCAAGGGCAAGATCGTCGATCTGCTGACCGACCAGGCTGCCGCCGTGGTGCGCTACCAGGGCGGCCACAACGCCGGTCACACCCTGGTGATCGACGGCGAGAAGACCGTGCTGCACCTGATTCCGTCCGGCATCCTGCGCGACAACGTGCAGTGCCTGATCGGCAACGGTGTGGTGGTGGCGCCGGATGCGCTGCTCAAGGAAATCACCAAGCTGGAAGAGAAGGGTGTGCCGGTGCGCGAGCGCCTGCGCATCAGCCCGGCCTGCACCCTGATCCTGCCGTACCACGTGGCCCTGGACCAGGCCCGCGAAGCAGCCCGTTCCGAAGGCAAGATCGGCACCACCGGTCGCGGCATCGGTCCGGCCTACGAGGACAAGGTGGCCCGTCGCGGTCTGCGCATCGCCGACCTGTTCAATCCCGAGCGTTTCGCGGTCAAGCTCAAGGAGCTGCTGACCTACCACAACTTCGTCCTCGAGAACTTCTACAAGGTCGATCCGGTCGACTATCAGAAGACCCTCGACGAGGCGCTGGCCTACGCCGAGATCCTCAAGCCGATGGTCGTCGACGTCACCGCCCGTCTGCACGAGCTGCGCAAGGCTGATGCCTGCATCATGTTCGAGGGCGCGCAGGGCTCGCTGCTGGACATCGATCACGGCACCTACCCGTACGTGACCAGCTCCAGCACCACCGCCGGCGGCGTCGCCACCGGTTCCGGCTTCGGTCCGCTGTACCTGGACTACATTCTCGGCATCACCAAGGCCTACACCACTCGTGTCGGCTCCGGTCCGTTCCCCACCGAGCTGTTCGACGACGTCGGTGCGCGCCTGGCCGAGAAGGGCCACGAATTCGGTTCCACCACCGGTCGTGCCCGTCGCTGCGGCTGGTTCGATGCGGTGATCCTGCGTCGCGCCATCGAGATCAACTCGGTCTCCGGCCTGTGCCTGACCAAGCTCGACGTGCTCGACGGCCTGGAAACCGTCAAGCTGTGCGTGGCCTACAAGAACGCCGCCGGCGAGCTGATGAGCGAAGCGCCGACCGACGCCGACAGCTATGTCGGCCTGGTGCCGGTCTACGAGGAAATGCCGGGCTGGAGTGAATCCACCGTGGGCGCCAAGTCCCTCGAAGAGCTGCCGGCCAATGCGCGCGCCTACATTGCGCGCGTTGAAGAGCTGGTCGGTGCGCCGGTCGATATCATCTCCACCGGTCCGGACCGCAACGAAACCATCGTCCTGCGTCATCCCTACGCCTGATCGCTGGTTGCCTGAAAAAGACCGCCTGCGGGCGGTCTTTTTTTTGTCCTGAAGAAGCGCCCTGAAGAGCTGGCGAATGGTACCGGTCAGGCTCGGTCGAGGCCTGAAGAGGGTTGATGCTTTTCTGCAGGCGAAAAAAAACCGGATCCTAAGATCCGGTTTTTTCGAATTGGTGCCCAGAAGAAGACTCGAACTTCCACGGTGTTGCCACCACTGATACCTGAAACCAGCGCGTCTACCAATTCCGCCATCTGGGCGTGCCATTTTTGCCGTTACACGACGAAGCTGACTGCTTCTTGCTGCACATCTGCCGAAGCAGATGTTTAGAATTGGTGCCCAGGAGAAGACTCGAACTTCCACGGTGTTGCCACCACTGATACCTGAAACCAGCGCGTCTACCAATTCCGCCACCTGGGCTAATAGTGCGATGATTGCTCATCTGCTCTATCGTTACAGCGATCACTGCTGCTGTGGGCGCAAACTATACGGGGGCTTCGGAAGCTTGTAAACCCCTGATATGAAAAAATTTTATTGTGCCGACGAGGCTGCGCTAGGCGCCGCTTTCGCGCTTCAATATAGGCATGACCACGAGCAAGACAACCACAGGTAAAACCGGACATATGGCCGATGATTGGCAAACCCTCGATCCCGAGGCCGCCCGCGAAGCGGAAAAATACGCAAACCCCATCCCCAGTCGCGAGCTGATCCTGGCGCACCTGGCCGAGCGCGGTGCGCCGGCTTCCCGTGCCCAGTTGTTCGAAGAGCTGGGTCTGGCTGGCGAGGAGGCCGAGGAGGCCCTGCGCCGCCGGCTGCGTGCCATGGAGCGCGATGGCCAACTGATCTATACCCGTCGCGGCGCCTATGCCCCGGTGGACAAGCTGGACCTGATCCGCGGGCGCGTCAGCGGCCATCGCGACGGCTTCGGCTTCCTGATTCCCGACGACGGCAGCGACGACCTCTTCCTCAGTCCGGCGCAGATGCGCCTGGTGTTCGACGGCGACCGTGCGCTGGCACGGGTCTCTGGTCTCGATCGGCGCGGGCGTCGAGAAGGCGCGCTGGTCGAGGTGCTCGAGCGCGCCCATGAAACGCTGGTTGGCCGTTTCTTCGAGGAAAGCGGCATTTCCATGGTGGTGGCTGACAATCCGAAGATCCAGCAGCAGGTGCTGGTCCTGCCGGGCAAGCAGGGTGCGGCGCACCACGGCCAGTTCGTCCAGGTGCGCATCGATGTGTGGCCGACGGTGTTCCGTCAGGCCCAGGGTGAAGTGGTCGAGGTGCTCGGCGACTACATGGCGCCCGGCATGGAGATCGAGGTCGCCATGCGCAGCTACGACCTGCCCCACGAGTGGCCGCAGGCGCTGCTCGCCGAGGCGAAGAAGCTCAAGCCCGAAGTGGAGGAGAAGGACAAGCACAAGCGCGTCGATCTGCGCGAGCTGCCCTTCGTCACCATCGATGGCGAGGATGCCCGCGACTTCGATGACGCGGTGTATGCCGAGGCGGTCAAGGGGGCCGGCTGGCGCCTGTTCGTCGCCATCGCCGACGTATCGCACTATGTGAAGGTTGGTTCGGCGCTGGACGAGGAGGCGGTCAAGCGCGGCAACTCGGTGTATTTCCCCGAGCGGGTGATCCCGATGCTGCCCGAGGAGCTGTCCAACGGCCTGTGCTCGCTGAATCCGCTGGTCGATCGCCTGGCCATGGTCTGCGAGATGACCGTGTCGAAGAGCGGCGAGCTGACCGGCTACCAGTTCTACGAGGCGGTGATCCACTCCCATGCGCGACTGACCTACACCAAGGTCAGCCAGCTGCTGGAGAAGCCCAACTCCACCGAAGCCAAGTACCTGCGCCAGCAGATGCCGCACCTGGTGCCGCACCTGCGTCAGCTGTATGCGCTATACAAGTCACTGCTGGCGGCACGCCAGGTGCGCGGCGCCATCGACTTCGAGACCCAGGAGACGCGCATCGTCTTCGGCGCCGACCGCAAGATCACCGAGATCCGCCCGACCCAGCGCAACGATGCGCACCGGTTGATCGAGGAGTGCATGCTCTGCGCCAACGTCGCCACCGCGCGCTTCCTCATGGAGCACGAGGTGCCGGCGCTGTACCGGGTGCACGACGGCCCGCCGGCGGAGAAGCTGGAAAAGCTGCGCAGCTTCCTCGGCGAGCTGGGGCTGACCCTGTACCGCGGCAAGGGCGAGCCGACGCCCAAGGACTACCTGAACCTGCTCGAGGCGGTGCGCGAGCGTCCGGACCAGCACCTGATCCAGACGGTCATGCTGCGCTCGCTGAGTCAGGCGGTGTACAGCCCGGACAATGCCGGCCACTTCGGCCTCAACTACGAGGCCTACACCCACTTCACCTCGCCGATCCGCCGCTATCCGGACCTGCTGGTGCACCGGGCGATCCGCAGCGTGATCCGCTCCAAGCGCACTTCCGACAAGGTGCGCCGGGTCGGGGCGGCGAGCATGCCCAAGGCGCGCATCTATCCGTACGACGAGGGTCGTCTGGAGCAGCTCGGCGAGCAGTGCTCGATGACCGAGCGGCGCGCCGACGAGGCGACCCGCGACGTGGTCAACTGGCTGAAGTGCGAGTACATGCGCGAGCACGTCGGCGAGACCTTCCCCGGGGTGATTACCGCGGTCACCGGTTTCGGTCTGTTCGTCGAGCTGACCGACATCTACGTCGAGGGGCTGGTGCACGTGACCGCGCTGCCGGGTGACTACTACCACTTCGATCCGGTCCATCACCGCCTGAGTGGCGAGCGCTCCGGGCGCAGCTATCGGCTGGGCGACACCATCGAGGTGCTGGTGGCGCGGGTCGATCTGGACGAGCGCAAGATCGACTTCGAAGTCGCCGGCGCCGTCCCGGCTGCCGCGCCAGCGCGCCAGCGCGAGGGCGGCAAGTCGGCTGCGGGCAAGGGCGGCTCGGGCAAGGCCCGGGCAGGCAAGACCAAGACGGGCGGACGCAAGTCCGACACCCGCCAGGCGGATGCATCGCGGGCGAGCGAGGCGCCGGTGGAGCCGGTGTCGCGCACTCGGGCGGGCAAGACCGGGCGGGTGCAGGCCCTGCCGGAAGTGGCCCCGCAGCTGCTGGAGCAGGCCGACATGCTGCTGGGCAATACCGAGGTGGAAAAGAGTCGCGCGCTGAAGAAAAAGCTGCTCGACGAATCGCGGGCACCGGCGAAGGCGGCCAAGGAAGGCAAGGGCGGCAAGGCCAAGGCGGTCGGCGCCAGCAAGGCGGCAGGCAAGAAGGTCACCCACCGCCCGGTGAAGATTGCCAAGCCGAGCAAGGCCGGCAAGGTGGTCGGGGCAACCGACAAGACGCCCGCGGCGGATGCGCCGGGCGGGCGAGCCATACGTAAACGCAAGGTCAAAGAATGAGTCAGTGGGAACGGGTTTACGGCGTGCATGCCGTGGAGGCATTGCTGCGCCATCATCCCAAGCGGGTCAAGCAGCTGTGGCTGGCCGAGGGTCGCCAGGATCCGCGTGTGCAGGCGCTGGTGCAGCTGGCCGGGGCGGCGCGCGTGCCGGTCGGCCAGCGCGAGCGGCGCGAGCTGGACGAATGGGCCGAAGGCGTGCACCAGGGCGTGGTCGCCGAGGTCAGTCCCAGCCAAGTGTGGGGCGAGAACTTCCTCGAGGAGCTGCTGGCGCGCAAGGAGTCGGTGCCGCTGCTGCTGGTGCTCGACGGGGTGACCGATCCGCACAACCTCGGCGCCTGCCTGCGCACCGCCGATGCCGCCGGCGTGCAGGCGGTGATCGTGCCCAGGGATAAGTCGGCCACCCTCAACGCCACGGTACGCAAGGTCGCCTGTGGCGCTGCCGAAGTGATTCCGCTGGTGGCGGTGACCAACCTGGCGCGCACCCTGGAGAAGCTGCAGCAGCAGGGGCTGTGGATCGTCGGCACCGCCGGCGAGGCGACCCAGGAAATCTATGATCTCGACCTGCGCGGGCCGACCGTGCTGGTGATGGGCGCCGAGGGCAGTGGCATGCGCCGGCTGACCCGCGAGCACTGCGACTACCTGGCAAAGCTGCCGATGGGCGGCAGCGTCAGCAGTCTCAACGTCTCGGTGGCTACCGGCGTCTGCCTGTTCGAGGCTGTGCGTCAGCGCCGGCCGTCCACCGGCGCCTGAATCGCGCCCCGCATCGCTTGCGGGGCGCCGCCGCCCTCCGTACAATGCCACCCCTTGTCGTTCTGGCAGGCGCATGCGCGCCCGCGGCCGGCAAGCACATACGAAACATTCACTCCTTGCCTGACCGCTCTGGCGGCAGGCTGCATAACCGTAAGGAGCATTTATGCGTCATTACGAAATCGTCTTCCTGGTTCACCCGGATCAGAGTGAGCAGGTTGGCGGTATGGTCGAGCGTTACACCAAGACCATCGAAGAAGACGGCGGCAAGATCCACCGTCTGGAAGACTGGGGTCGTCGTCAGCTGGCCTACGCCATCGACAACGTCCACAAGGCTCACTACGTGCTGATGAACGTCGAGTGCAGCGGCGCTGCCCTGGCCGAGCTGGAAGACAACTTCCGCTACAACGACGCCGTGATCCGCAACCTGGTCATCCGTCGCGACGAAGCCGTGACCGAACAGTCCGAGATGCTCAAGGCCGAAGAAAGCCGCAACGAGCGCCGCGAGCGTCGTGACCGCAGCGACAGCGCCGAAGGCGCCGCTGAAGGCAGCGACGGCGACAGCGCCGACGAGTAATCTTCGTAACCAGTTTTGAGGAGCCACTTTCATGGCACGTTTTTTCCGTCGTCGCAAGTTCTGCCGTTTCACCGCTGAAGGTGTTCTGGAGATCGATTACAAGGATCTCAACACCCTGAAGGCCTACGTTTCCGAAACCGGCAAGATCGTTCCGAGCCGTATCACCGGTACCAAAGCCAAGTATCAGCGTCAGCTGGCTACCGCTATCAAGCGCGCCCGCTACCTGGCCCTGCTGCCCTACACCGACAGCCACGGCCGTTAAGGCCCGGCCGTCGACAGGTCAACGGACGCAATAGATGCGGGCACTGGCTGACTTCGTCATGCGCGGACGCCTGCAGGCCACCTTCGCGGTGGTCATCGCGGCGGCGCTGCCCCTGCTGTTCTGGGTGAGCGCGGCCGCCGGCTCGCTGGTGGTGCTGCGCCGCGGTCTCCACGATGCCCTGGGCATCGTGGCCTGGGCGCTGCTGCCGACCCTGCTGTGGTGGCACTTCGGCGAGCCGCGGCCGCTGCTGGTGCTGTTCGGCACGCTGGTCCTGGCCCTGGTGTTGCGTGCCAGCGTCTCCTGGACGCGGGTGCTGCTGGCCAGCGTGCTGCTCGGTGTGCTGTATGGCGTGATCATCGATGCCGTATTCGGCGAGACGGTCAAGCGCAACGCCGCCGAGCTGCTCGAGCTGATGCCGCAGATGCTGGGCGAGGCCTACCAGCAGATGAGTGCGGACGAGAAGGCGCGGGTCGGCAATCTGCTGACGCCGGTGCTGACCGGCCTGATGGCTGCCCTGTTGCAGCTGCTCAGTCTGCTCAGCCTGCTGCTGGGACGTTACTGGCAGGCGCTGCTGTACAACCCGGGTGGTTTTGCCCGCGAGTTTCGCGCGGTACGACTTCCGGCGCCGATCGCCGTGGTTCTGCTGGTGGGAATCTTCCTGCTGCCGGGTCTGGGCATCGAGCTGGCCATGCTGACGCCGCTGTGCAGCGTGCCGCTGGCGTTTGCCGGGGTGGCCCTGCTGCACGGGCTGGTGGCTCAGCAGCGCTTGGGGCGTTTCTGGCTGGTGGGGCTGTACGTCTCGCTGCTGTTGTTCATGCAGCTGGTGTATCCGTTGTTGGTCGTGTTGGCCGTAGTCGACAGTCTGTTTGATTTCCGTGGGCGTGCTGCGCGCGATGGTGCGAGTGGTCCCACGGACGGTGAAGGTTAAAAGTTAAGAGGTTAGAGCCAAATGGAAATCATCCTGCTGGAAAAAATCGCCAACCTGGGCAACCTGGGCGACAAGGTGAACGTCAAGGCCGGTTACGGCCGTAACTTCCTGCTGCCGCAGGGCAAGGCCACCGTGGCCAGCGCCGAGAACGTCGCTGCCTTCGAAGCCCGCCGTGCCGAGCTGGAACAGCTGGCTGCCGAGAAGAAGGCCTACGCCGAATCCCGCGCTGCCGAGCTGGCCGAACTGGAAGTCACCATCACCGCCACCGCTGGCGATGAAGGCAAGCTGTTCGGTTCCATCGGTACCCACGACATCGCCGACGCCCTGACCGCCTCCGGCGTGGAAGTGGCCAAGAGCGAAGTCCGCCTGCCCAACGGTACCATCCGTCAGGTCGGCGAATACGACGTGGCCGTGCACCTGCACAGCGACGTCGAAGCCACCGTTCGCGTGGTGGTGGTGGCTGCCTGAGGCACCCACCCAGCGCCCGTGCATCGATGATGCCGGGCGGTTAACATCGGGCACGTCCTGCGTCTTCGCAGGCGTGCCCTTTGTCTTTCTGCAGCACAGAACATCGCGAGCCCATGAACGAAATCAGCGTCCCCGAACAGTACGATCTGGAAACCGCCGCCCTCAAGGTGCCGCCGCATTCCATCGAGGCCGAGCAGGCCGTGATCGGTGGCCTGATGCTGGACAACAATGCCTGGGAACGGGTGCTGGATCTGGTCTCCGATGGCGACTTCTATCGCCACGATCATCGGCTGATCTTCCGTGCCATCTACAAGCTGGCCGAACGCAACCAGCCGTTCGACGTGGTCACCCTGTCCGAGCAGCTGGACAAGGAAGGGCAGCTGGCCCAGACCGGTGGTCTGGCCTATCTCGGCGAGCTGGCCAAGAACACCCCCTCGGTGGCCAACATCAAGGCCTACGCGCAGATCATCCGCGAGCGCGCCACCCTGCGTCAGCTGATCGGCATCAGCAACGAGATCGGCGACAGCGCCTACAACCCGCAGGGGCGTGGCGCCGACGAGGTGCTCGACGAGGCCGAGCGCAAGATCTTCCAGATCGCCGAGGCGCGGCCGAAGAGTGGCGGCCCGGTTGGCCTCAACGAGCTGCTGACCAAGGCCATCGACCGCATCGACACCCTGTTCAACACCCACGAGGCGATCACCGGCATCTCCACCGGCTTCGCCGACCTGGACGACAAGACCAGCGGTCTGCAGCCCGGCGACCTGATCATCGTTGCCGGCCGTCCGTCGATGGGCAAGACCACCTTCGCCATGAACCTGGTGGAGAACGCCGTGCTGCGCAGCGACAAGGCGGTGATGGTCTACTCGCTGGAGATGCCCGGCGAGTCGCTGGTGATGCGTATGCTGTCCTCGCTAGGGCGCATCGATCAGACCAAGGTGCGCTCCGGGCGCCTCGACGACGACGACTGGCCGCGGCTGACCTCGGCGGTCAACCTGCTCAACGAGCGCAAGTTGTTCATCGACGACACCGCCGGGATCACTCCTTCGGAAATGCGCGCGCGCACCCGCCGCCTGGTGCGCGAGCACGGCGATCTGGCGATGATCATGGTCGACTACCTGCAGCTGATGCAGATCGGCGGTGGGGGCGGCGAGAACCGCACCAACGAGATCTCCGAGATCTCCCGCTCGCTGAAGGGCCTGGCCAAGGAATTCAACTGCCCGGTGATTGCGCTCTCGCAGCTCAACCGCTCGTTGGAGCAGCGGCCGAACAAGCGTCCGATCAACTCCGACCTGCGCGAGTCGGGCGCCATCGAGCAGGACGCCGACGTGATCATGTTCGTTTACCGCGACGAGGTCTATCACCCGGAAACAGAGCACAAGGGCGTCGCCGAAATCATCATCGGCAAGCAGCGGAACGGCCCGATCGGTACCGTGCGTCTGGCCTTCCTCGGCAAGTACACGCGCTTCGAGAACCTGGCGCCGGGGATGTACAACTTCGAGGACGAATGACCGCGAAGCCATAGCCGGATCAAGGAAAGCGGGCGCCCAGCGGGTAAGATGGGCGCCCGTTTTCCGTTTCGAGGCCGAACCGTCATGCGCCCCCTGGTTGCCACCATCGATCTGTCCGCCATCCGCTACAACTATGCACTGGCCAAGGCCTGTGCGCCGCAGCGGCAGACCTTCGCGGTGGTCAAGGCGAATGCCTACGGGCATGGCGCGCGCGAGGTGGTCAGCGCCCTGCCGGAGGCCGATGGCTTCGTCGTCGCCTGCCTGGAGGAGGCCGGCGAGGTGCGTGGCCTGCACGGCAAGGCGCGGCTGCTGTTGCTGCAGGGTTGCTTCGAGGCGGCCGAGTACCAGTCGGCGGCGCGCCTGGCGCTGGACGTGGTGGTGCAGAGTGCCGAACAGGCCGAGGCGCTGCTCGGCGCAGCGCTGGGCCAGCCGCTGAACGTCTGGCTCAAGCTGGACAGCGGCATGCATCGCCTGGGCTTCAGTGCGGCCGAGCTGCGTGCCTGGCATGCCCGGTTGAGCAGCGCCGAGCAGGTGGCCGAACTCAATCTGCTCAGCCACTTCGCCTGCGCCGACCTGCCCGAGCATCCGCTCAATGCCGCGCAGCTGGCCGTGTATCGCAGTCTGGACGATCTGCCCTTCGCCAACCGCTCGCTGGCCAACTCGGCGGCGATCCTTACCCGTCCCGAGGCGCACCTGGACTGGCTGCGTCCGGGCATCATGCTGTATGGCGCCAGCCCGTTCGCCGACCGCTCGGCGGCGGAGCTGGGCCTCAAGCCGGTGATGACTCTCAGTGGCGCGCTGATCGCGGTGCGCGAGGTGCCGGCCGGCGACAGCGTCGGTTACGGCGCCAGCTGGGTCGCCGAGCGGCCGACGCGTATCGGCACCATCAGCTGCGGCTATGCCGACGGCTACCCGCGCAGCGCCCCGGCCGGCACGCCGGTGCTGGTCTGCGGCCAGCGCGTGCCGCTGGTCGGTCGGGTTTCCATGGACCTGCTCACCGTGGATCTGTCCACGCTGCCCGAAGCCCGGGTCGGTTCGCCGGTCGAGCTGTGGGGCGCGCAGCTGCCGGTGGACGAGGTGGCCGCGGCCTGCGGCACCATCGGCTACGAGCTGCTCAGCAAGGTCACCGCGCGGGTGCCGCGCCGGCATCGCTACTGAGGCGCTAATCCCGACTTGCTGAGTCGGGTTTGCTCATTTTTTGTGCTATCCTCCGCGCCCGCGTAAATCCCTCCGAGAGTTCCTGGTCATCGCCATGCACGCCGCCAAGCCGCTGTTCGACTATCCCAAGTACTGGGCCGAGTGTTTCGGGCCCGCACCCTTCCTGCCGATGAGTCGGGATGAGATGGATCTGCTTGGCTGGGATTCCTGCGACATCATCATCGTCACCGGTGACGCCTACGTCGATCACCCGTCGTTCGGCATGGCGATCATCGGCCGTCTGCTCGAGGCCCAGGGCTTCCGCGTCGGCATCATCAGCCAGCCGGACTGGCAGTCGAAAGACGACTTCATGAAGCTCGGCGAGCCGAACCTGTTCTTCGGCGTGGCGGCCGGCAACATGGACTCGATGATCAATCGCTACACCGCCGACCGCAAGGCGCGTTCGGACGACGCCTATACCGCCGGCGGCATGGCCGGCAAGCGCCCGGACCGCGCCAGCATGGTCTACAGTCAGCGCTGCCGCGAAGCCTACAAGGGCGTGCCGATCATCCTCGGCGGCATCGAGGCCTCGCTGCGCCGCATTGGCCACTACGACTACTGGCAGGACAAGGTGCGCCACTCGATCCTGATGGACGCCAAGGCCGACCTGCTGCTGTACGGCAACGCCGAGCGCGCCATCGTCGAGGTCGCCCAGCGCCTGGCGGCCGGTCAGCCGGTGCAGTCGATCACCGACGTGCGCGGCACCGCCTTCGTGCGCCGCGACACCCCCGAGAGCTGGTTCGAGATCGATTCCACGCGCATCGACCGCCCGGGCAAGGTCGACAAGATCATCAACCCCTACGTCAACACCCAGGACCTCGAGGCCTGCGCCATCGAGCAGGGCAAGGGGGCGGCCGACCGTGGCGAGGTGGGGGATCCGAATGAGGCCAGGCCGGTCGAGCTGCTGCCGCATCCGCACCTGGAGCGCGACAGGACGGTGATCCGCCTGCCGTCGTTCGAGAAGGTGCGCAGCGACGCGGTGCTCTACGCTCACGCCAACCGCGTGCTGCACCTGGAGACCAATCCGGGCAACGCCCGCGCGCTGGTACAGCGCCACGGCGACAGCGACGTGTGGCTGAACGCGCCGCCGATTCCGCTGACCACCGAGGAGATGGACTACGTCTTCGGCCTGCCCTACGCCCGCGTGCCGCACCCGGCCTACAACGGCGAGAAGATCCCGGCCTACGAGATGATCCGCTTCTCGGTCAACATCATGCGCGGCTGCTTCGGCGGCTGCACCTTCTGCTCGATCACCGAGCACGAAGGCAGGATCATCCAGAACCGCTCGGAGGAATCGATCCTGCGCGAGATCGAGGAGATCCGCGACAAGGTGCCGGGCTTCACCGGGGTGATCTCCGACCTGGGCGGGCCGACCGCCAACATGTACCGCATCGCCTGCAAGAGCCCGGAGATTGAAGCGGCATGCCGCAAGCCGTCGTGCGTGTATCCGGGCATCTGCCAGAACCTGAATACCGACCACTCGGCGCTGATCCAGTTGTACCGCGACGCCCGCGCGCTGCCCGGGGTGAAGAAGATCCTCATCGCCTCCGGCCTGCGCTACGACCTCGCCGTGGAGTCGCCGGAGTACGTGCGCGAGCTGGTCACCCACCATGTCGGCGGCTACCTGAAGATCGCTCCGGAGCACACCGAGCGCGGTCCGCTGGACAAGATGATGAAGCCGGGCATCGGCACCTACGACCGCTTCAAGAAGATGTTCGAGAAGTTCTCCAGGGAGGCGGGCAAGGAGCAGTACCTGATCCCGTACTTCATCGCCGCGCACCCGGGAACCACCGACGAGGACATGATGAACCTC
The DNA here is from genome assembly GCF_900109175.1 of Pseudomonas linyingensis. GTDB lineage: Bacteria > Pseudomonadota > Gammaproteobacteria > Pseudomonadales > Pseudomonadaceae > Geopseudomonas > Geopseudomonas linyingensis. Next base: position 120,383 of record NZ_FNZE01000001.1, read on the forward strand.
GCCCTGTGGCTCAAGCGCAACGGTTTCCGCGCCGATCAGGTGCAGGCCTTCTACCCGTCGCCGATGGCTACCGCCACCGCCATGTACCACTCGGGGCGCAACCCGCTGCGCAAGGTCACCTACAAGAGCGAGAGCGTCACCATCGTCAAGGGCGAGCGCCAGCGCCGCCTGCACAAGGCCTTCCTGCGCTATCACGACCCGAAGAACTGGCCGTTGCTGCGCGAGGCGCTGAAGGAGCTGGGGCGCAGCGATCTGATCGGTCCGGGCAAGCACCAGCTGATTCCGGCCACCCAGCCGGCCGGCGATGGCGGCTACCAGAGTGCGCGGCGCAAGAACTCCACCCCGGTGGGCAGCAAGAAGGTTGGCGGGGCCGCCTCGGGCAAGCCGCTGCTGACCCAGCACAACGGCCTGCCGCCGCGGGCCAGCGATGGCAGCAAGGCGTGGAGCAAGGGCGAGGAAGGCAAGGCGCAGGCGTTTGCCCGTGGCAAGAAGAAGCCGGCCGGCAAGCGGCCGGGCACGCGCTGAGGCGTCCTCCCACTCGATAGACGGCAAAAGGCCGGAGTTCATGGCTCCGGCCTTTTGCTTTTCAGAGAACCACGGTGCGGTTGGCATTGAGGAACACCCGGCGCTCGAGGAAGTAGCCGACTGCCTTGGCGAGGGTCAGGCACTCGATGTCGCGGCCCTTGGCGATCAGGTCCTCGGGGTAGTGGGCATGGTCCACCGGCTCGACGCCCTGGGTGATGATCGGACCCTCGTCGAGGTCGTTGTTGATGAAGTGGGCGGTGGCGCCGACCAGCTTGACCCCCTTCTGGTAGGCCTGGTGGTAGGGCTTGGCACCCTTGAAGCCGGGCAGCAGCGAGTGGTGGATGTTGATCGCGCGGCCGTCGAGACGACGGCACAGCTCGGCGGAGAGCACCTGCATGTAGCGGGCAAGGATCACCAGTTCGGCGCCGCAGCCTTCGATCACCTCGAGCACCCGCGCTTCCTGGGCGGACTTGTTCAGCGGGTCGAGGGGGAAGTGGTGGTAGGGGATGCCGTGCCAGCGGGCCAGCGGCTCGAGGTCCGGATGGTTGGACACCACCGCGGTGATGTCCATCGGCAACTGGCCGATGCGCTGGCGGTAGAGCAGGTCGTTGAGGCAGTGGTCGGCCTTGGAGACCATGATCACCACCTTGGGCCGGTAACCCGGTGGGGTCAGCTCGGTCTCCATGGCGAAGGGCGCGACCCGCCGCGCCAGCTCGGCGCGGAAGTCCGCCTCGGTGAAGCCGGCGGGCGCGCGGAACTCGGCGCGGATGAAGAAGCGACAGGCCTGGCGGTCGTCGAAGCTGTGGTGCTCGGTGACGTAGCAGCCCTGTTCGCACAGGAAGCGGGTGATCACGTCCACCGTGCCGAGCAGGCTCGGGCTGTGGGCGGTGAGAATCCAGGTATCGGGTGTGCGGCTCATATGCGTACTCGGGTGTTTTGTCTGCCCTCTCCTGCTGGGGCGGGGCCGGGGGTGTGGGCTGCTCCAGATGCAGCTAGGCCTCCCTCACCCAACCCTCTCCCGCAAGCGGGAGGGGGGGCATGTTGCCGTCAGGCTTTCACCGCCAGTCCGTACTCGGCGCTGGCATCCTGCAGCCAGAGCCAGATGTAGTCGGAGAAGCTGCGACGGATCAGCAGTTCCCAGGTGTCTTCGCCGGTGTGGCGGATCACCGCGCCAGCCTTGGCGAAGGTGCTGCCCACGGCCTTGCCCACCGGGAAGTTGCTCGGGTGCACGTCGTAGGTGGTCGACTTCATCAGCACGTCACGGGCATTGGTGCCGGAGAGTTCGACGATGGTCTGGCCACCGCTGACGTTCACCACCGAGATGTGCTGGCCGTCCAGTGCCTTGCGCAGGCGCTGTTCGATCTCGAACTCCTGGCCGCTGGGCACGATCAACAGCCACTCATCCGGGCCGAGCCATTGCAGCGAGGTGTCGCCCTTGGCCACCAGGGTGAGTGCCACCGGCAGCTCCAGGCCCAGGGCACTGTGCACACCGCCGGAAAAGGCCGGGTCCTTGGCGTCGCCACGGATCACCAAGTGGCCGAGGAGCTTCTTCTCGCGCAGGATCACGCCGGCGCTGCTCTTGCCCTTGCGCGCCAGCTCATCGAGGCCGGCATGGAACAGCGGCGATTCGGCGCGGGCGGCATCAGGACGCTGTTTGTAGACGTTCACGTTAGACATGCTGGCGGTCCCCTTTCGGGTCATAGAACACGGAGCTGCAGATTTCGGCTTCGATCACGCTGCCATCGGTCAGCGGCGCGAACACGCGCTCGCCGATGCGCTTGAGGCCGCCCTTGACCACGGCCATGGCGAAGGAATAACCCATGGTCGAGCTCATGTAGCTGGAGGTGACGTGGCCGACCATCTTCATCGGGATGGACTGCTTCGGATCGAACACCAGCTGGGCGCCTTCCGGCAGTACCTTGTTCGGGTCGATGGGCTTGAGTCCCACCAGTTGCTTGCGGTCTTCGCGCAGGCAGTCTTCGCGGTTCATGCCGCGCCAGCCGATCCAGGAGAACGGCTTGTTGCGCCCGACGCACCAGCCCATGTTCAGGTCGTCCGGGGTTACCGAGCCGTCGGTGTCCTGGCCGATGATGATGAAGCCCTTCTCGGCCCGCAGCACGTGCATGGTTTCGGTGCCGTAGGGGGTCAGGTTGTACTTCTTGCCGGCCTCGACGATCTTCTCCCACACGCCGAGCGCGTAGTCGGCCTGCACGTTCACCTCGTAGGACAGCTCGCCGGTGAAGGAGATACGGAACACCCGCGCCGGTACGCCGCCGACCAGGCCTTCCTTCCAGGTCATGAAGGGGAAGGCGTCCTTGTCCAGGTCGATGTCGGTGACTTCGGCCAGCAGCTTGCGGCTGTTGGGGCCGGACAGGGTCATGGTCGCCCAGTGGTCGGTGACCGAGGTGAAGTAGACCTTCAGCTCCGGCCATTCGGTCTGGTGGTAGATCTCCAGCCATTCCATCACCCGGGCGGCACCGCCGGTGGTGGTGGTCATGATGAAGTGGTTCTCGCCGACGCAGGCGGTCACGCCATCGTCGAAGACCATGCCGTCTTCCTTGCACATCAGGCCGTAGCGGGCCTTGCCCACATCCAGCTTGGTCCAGGCGTTGGTGTAGACGCGGTTGAGGAACTCGCGCGCATCCGGACCCTGAATGTCGATCTTGCCCAGGGTGGAGGCGTCGAGGATGCCCACGCTGTCACGCACGGCCTTGCATTCGCGGGCCACCGCAGCGTGCATGTCTTCGCCGCGCTTGGGGAAGTACCACGGGCGCTTCCACTGGCCGACGTCCTCGAATTCCGCGCCCTGCTCCAGGTGCCAGCGGTGCATGGCGGTGTAGCGCTTGGGCTCGAACAGGGGGCCGCAGTGACGGCCGGCCACGGCGCCGAAGGTCACCGGGGTGTAGTTCGGGCGGAACATGGTGGTGCCCATCTCGGCGATGCTGATGCCCATCGACTTGGCCGCGATGGCCAGGCCGTTGATGTTGCCGAGCTTGCCCTGGTCGGTACCGAAGCCCAGCGCGGTATAGCGCTTGACGTGCTCGACCGACTCGAAGCCCTCGCGGGTAGCCAGTTCGATACCGGCGGAGGTCACGTCGTTCTGCAGGTCGACGAATTGCTTCGGTGCACGGGAGGTGGACTTCTCGTGGGGCACCTGGAACAGCGCAACCGCAGCTTCTTCCTTGCGTTTCTCGGTTTTCGGCATGCTGCCTTCGACCACTTTGCAGCCTGCTCCCGCAGCGGCTTTGGCACCGGCTTCGAAGCCGTCCGCCAGGACATCGCCCAGGCCGAATACGCCATTCACGGCACCGGCGCAGTGGCGCTTCTGGAAGCCTTCGCCGGGGATGAAGGCGAGGATGTCTTCACGCCAGGTCGGCTTGCCGCCCAGGTGCGACGCCAGGTGCACCACCGGACTGTAGCCGCCGGAGCTGACGATCAGGTCGCACTCGACCAGTTCTCCGGAGCTGGTGACCTTGTGGTTCTTCAGGTCGATGGCGCAGATGCGGGCACCGCTGACGCGCTTGTTGCCACGGGCTTCGACCACGGCGCTGCCCGTAAGGACGCGCACGCCACGGGCACGGGCCTCTTCCACCCAGGCACCACGCGGGTTGCTGCGGGCATCGGCCACGGCCACCACCTGCTGGCCGGCATCCAGCCAGTCCAGCACTACGCGGTAGGCGTAGTCGTTGTTGGTGGACAGCACCAGTTGGCGGCCGGGGGCCACGCCGTAGCGGTTCACGTAGGTGGAGACGGCGCCGGCGAGCATGTTGCCGGGTAGGTCGTTGTTCGAATACACCAGCGGACGCTCGTGGGCGCCGGCGGCCAGTACCACGCGCTTGGCGCGGACGCGATGGACGCGATGACGGGCCTGGCCACGGGGCGCGATCTCGCCCAGGTGGTCGGTCAGGCGCTGGTGGATGGTGAGGAAGTTGTGGTCGTGATAGCCGTTCACGGTAGCGCGCGGCAGCAGGGTCACTTCCGGCATTTTTTCCAGCTCGGCGATGACCTTGGCCACCCACTCGGTAGCGGGCTTGCCGTCCAGGGTTTCGCGGGTGTCCAGCAGGCTGCCGCCGAACTCTTCCTGTTCGTCGGCCAGAATCACGCGGGCACCGCTGCGGCCAGCGACCAGGGCAGCGGCCAGGCCAGCCGGGCCGGCGCCGATCACCAGCACGTCGCAGTGCTGGTTCAGGTGGTCGTAGATGTCCGGGTCGACCTCGAGGGGCGCACGGCCGAGACCGGCGGCCTTGCGGATGTACTTCTCATAGGTCAGCCACAGGTTCTGCGGATACATGAAGGTCTTGTAGTAGAACCCAGGCGGCATCATGCCGCCGCCGACCTTGCCGAGGATGCCCATGACATCGTTCTTCACGTTCGGCCAGCCGTTGGTGCTGCTGGCCACCAGGCCGGCGTACAGCGCCTGCTGGGTGGCGCGCACGTTGGGCACCTGGGCGGACTCGGTGGAGCCGATCTGCAGGACTGCGTTGGGCTCCTCCGCACCGGCTGCGACGATGCCGCGCGGACGGGAGTACTTGAAGCTGCGGCCGACGATGTCGACGCCGTTGGCCAGCAGGGCTGCGGCCAGGGTGTCACCGGCGAAGCCCTGGTAGTTCTCGCCGTTGAAGGTGAAGGTCAGCGGTTGGCTGCGATCGACGCGGCCACCCTTGGGAAGACGGTTGACCTGGCTCATGCCGTTACTCCTGCGGTCGTGGCTTTCTTCTCGCCGACGGTGGCCTCGGTGACGGTGGGTTTCTCACCGATCCTGTAGGTTTCGAGGATTTCGTAGCTCACGGTGTGGCGCGTGGCGTTGAAGTACTTGCGGCAACCGGCGGCGTGCACCCACAGCTCGTGGTGGATGCCGCGTGGGTTGTCGCGGAAGAAGATGTAGTCGCCCCACTCCTCGTCGGTGCAGGCATTCGGCTCCAGGGGGCGGGGGATGTGCGCCTGACCCTTGGCATGGAATTCCTCTTCGGAGCGCAGCTCGCCGCAGTGGGGGCAGAAGATGTGCAACATGGCGGGTCTCCTTAGTGAGCCACGGCTGCTGCGCCGTGCTCGTCGATCAGTGCGCCGGTGTGGAAACGGTCGATGGAGAAAGGTTTGGCCAGCGGGTGCATCTCGCCACGCGCCAGGCTCGCCGCGAACACATGACCCGAGCCTGGGGTGGCCTTGAAGCCGCCGGTACCCCAGCCGCAGTTGAAGAACAGGTTCTTCACCGGGGTCTTGGAGATGATCGGGCAGGCGTCCGGGGTGGTGTCGACGATGCCACCCCACTGACGGTTCATGCGTACCCGGGAGAGGATCGGGAACATCTCCACGATGGCCTGCAGAGTGTGCTCGATGGTCGGGTAGGAGCCGCGCTGGCCGTAACCGTTGTAGCCGTCGATACCGGCGCCGATCACCAGGTCGCCCTTGTCGGACTGGCTGATGTAACCGTGCACCGCGTTGGACATGATCACGCTGTGGATGATCGGCTTGATCGGCTCGGACACCAGGGCCTGCAGCGGGTGGGATTCCAGCGGCAGGCGGAAGCCGGCCAGCTTGGCCATGTGGCCGGAGTTGCCGGCGGTGACTACGCCGACGCGCTTGGCGCCGATGAAGCCGCGCGTGGTCTCGACACCGATCACCGCGCCATCCTGCTTGCGGAAACCGATCACTTCGGTGTTCTGCAGCAGATCGACGCCCAGGGCATCGGCGGCACGGGCGTAGCCCCAGGCCACGGCATCGTGACGGGCCACGCCGCCGCGACGCTGAACGGTGGAGCCCATGATCGGGTAGCGGGTGTTCTTGCTGCAGTCGAGGTAGGGAATCTCCTCGGCCACCTGGCGGGCGTCCAGCAGTTCGCCGTCCACACCGTTCAGGCGGTTGGCGTTGACCCGGCGCGCCGAGTCGCGCATGTCCTGCAGGGTGTGGCACAGGTTGTAGACGCCACGCTGGGAGAACATCACGTTGTAGTTAAGGTCCTGGGACAGGCCTTCCCACAGTTTCATCGCGTGCTCGTACAGGTGCGCCGCCTCGTCCCACAGGTAGTTGGAGCGGACGATGGTGGTGTTGCGCGCGGTGTTGCCGCCACCCAGCCAGCCCTTTTCCACTACCGCGACGTTCTTCACGCCGAATTCCTTGGCCAGGTAGTAGGCGGTAGCCAGGCCGTGGCCGCCACCGCCGACGATGATCACGTCGTAGACCGGCTTCGGCGTCGGATTGCGCCACATGCGTTGCCAGTTTTCGTGGTGGCTCAGGGAGTGCTTGAACAGGCCGAAGCCGGAATATTGTTGCATCTGGGAGGCTCCTGATACTTGTCACCCTCTCCGTGGGGAGAGTGTCGGGGTGAGGGGCTCCGCGGGCTGGCCGGGATGCCCCTCAATCGCCCCGGGGACTAACGACTCAGCGATAAACCGGGTAGTCGGCGCACAGTCCGGCCACCTGGCGAGCGACCTGGGCCTCGACGTCGGCATCGCCGAGATGGTCGAGGACGTCGCAGATCCACCTGGCCAGTTCGGCGCTCTGCGCTTCCTTGAGGCCGCGGGTGGTGATCGCCGGGGTGCCGATGCGGATGCCCGAGGTCACGAAGGGCGACTGCGGGTCGTTGGGCACAGCATTCTTGTTCACGGTGATGCCGCAGCGACCGAGGGCGGCGTCGGCGGCCTTGCCGGTCAGGCCCTGCTTGATCAGGCTGAGCAGGAACAGGTGGTTGTCGGTGCCGCCGGAGACCACGTCGTAGCCGCGCTCGATGAACACCTGGGCCATGGTCTGGGCGTTCCTGATCACCAGTGCCTGGTAGTCCTTGAACCCGGGCTCCATGGCTTCCTTGAAGCACACCGCCTTGGCGGCGATCACGTGCATCAGCGGGCCGCCCTGGGCGCCGGGGAACACCGCGGAGTTGAGCTTCTTCTCGATCTCCTCGTTGGACTTGGCCAGGATCAGGCCGCCGCGCGGGCCGCGCAGGGTCTTGTGAGTGGTGGTGGTGACCACGTCGGCGAAGGGGATCGGGTTGGGGTACAGACCGGCGGCGACCAGGCCGGCGACGTGGGCCATGTCGACGAACAGGTAGGCACCGACCTTGTCGGCGATCGCGCGGAAACGGGCGAAATCGAGGGTCTTGGAGTAGGCGGAGAAGCCGGCGACGATCATCTTCGGCTTGTGTTCCAGCGCCAGGCGCTCGATCTCGTCGTAGTCGATCAGCCCGGTCTCGGGATTCAGGCCGTACTGCACGGCGTTGTACAGCTTGCCTGAGGACGACACCTTGGCGCCGTGGGTCAGGTGGCCGCCGTGGGCCAGGCTCATGCCGAGGATGGTGTCGCCGGCATTGAGCAGGGCCAGGTAGACCGCGGCGTTGGCCTGACTGCCCGAGTGCGGCTGGACGTTGGCGTAGTCGGCGCCGAACAGCTGCTTGGCACGCTCGATGGCCAGCGCCTCGACCTTGTCGACGTGCTCGCAGCCGCCGTAGTAGCGCTTGCCCGGATAGCCTTCGGCGTACTTGTTGGTCAGGCCGCTGCCCTGGGCCTGCATGACGCGCTTGCTGGTGTAGTTCTCCGAGGCGATCAGCTCTAAGTGGTGCTCTTGGCGCGCCTCTTCGGCGTCCATGGCGTCGAGCAGTTCGTTGTCGTAACCCAGGATCTGGTCTTGCTTGCTGAACATCTCGGATCTCCCTGCGACATTCGTGGTCGCCAGTTGGAATCGGGCTGCCCAGGCCCGGGTTGATCGGGGCGTACCTTCCGCCCCCCTAAGCTGCGTGGGGCGCCTCGCCGAGCCGTGTCGCCACTTGTCCGGAGAGGGCTGGCGCCGCCGGCGCGAGCCGGCTGGAAAGCTTGTTGAGCAGATTGTGCGAAATAGCCCGGCGGCCCATTTGCCTATTTGCGACGTGAAAATGCTCAAACTGACCTGCACGGACAGGGCGGGGCAGGTGCGTAGCGTGCGACACAGCGCGGCACGTGTGTCCCAGGTCGATGCCGGGGGGGAGTCGTCGACGGCACTGGAGGATGTCGCGAATGGGTGTAAGATCCGTTGCGGAGGCTCGAAGACCTCCCTGAAAACAAGAACAAGAATCGGCCGAAACGCCCGGGGCAGTCCCTGTCCGCTGCGGCACGGCCCGTGAGGAGTAGCAGTAATGGCGCGTGTGTCGACGGCAGCGAATCTGGCTGCGACGGTCAGCCCGGACAGCGGGCAGGCCAAGACCTTCGGTTTCCTGTTGATCCCCAACTTCACCACCATCGGTTTCGCCTCGGCGATCGAGACCTTGCGCATGACCAACCTGGCGGCCCGCCGCCCGCTGTACCGTACCCTGGTGATCGCCCAGGACCTCGAGCCGGTACAGGCCAGCAACGGCATGCGCGTGGTGCCCGACCATTGCCTCGAGGATGTACCGCAGCTGGACGCGATCTTCGTGGTCGGCTCCAACCCCATGCCAGCGAAATACCCCCGCGGGCTGATCAACTGGCTGCGCCGCCAGGCCGCGCACGGCATACCGTTGGCTGGCATCTGTACGGGCAGCCACCTGCTGGCTTGTTCCGGTCTGCTCAACGGTTATCGCTGCACCCTGCACTGGGAGGATATCGAGCAGGTCAAGGAACGCTTCCCGGACATCGTCATCTCCAACCAGCTGTTCGAGCTGGACCGCGACCGCTACACCTGTTCCGGCGGCACCGCGTCGATGGACATGACCCTGCAGCTGATCGCCCGCGAGCCGAACGGCATGGAGATCGCCACGCGCGCGGCCGAACTGCTGCTCTGCGACCGAATGCGCGGCGCCCGCGAGCAGCAGCGCGTGCCGCTGCGCCAGAAGCTCGGCCACGCCCAGCCCAAGCTGAGCCAGATAGTCGCGATCATGGAGGCCAATCTGGAAGAGCCGCTGGAGCTGGAGGAGCTGGCCCAGCTCAACGAAGTGTCGGTGCGTCAGCTGGAGCGGCTATTCCACAAGTATCTGGACCGCACGCCGAGCCAGTACTACCTGCAGCTGCGTCTGAGCCGCGCCCGCGACCTGCTGTTGCGCAGCGAGTCGCAGGTGCGCGACGTTGCCCTGGCCTGCGGCTTCGCCTCGCCGGCGCACTTCTCCAAGTGCTACAGCCGCTTCTTCGGCCACTCGCCGCGCGGCGAGCGCCAGCAGAGCCCGCTGCACAGCTGAGGGGCTGGCGCGTAGCCTTCGTGATGGCGATTTGTGGGCAGCGTGCTGACCATCCAGCTCCGACAGCGTGCCTGCGAAGTCGATGGGGCAACCCGCGACCCATATCCCCTGAAAACAACAATGCCGCCCCTTCTCAGGGAGCGGCATTCTTCAACATCCAGATCTAGGGGCTGTCAGGCGCCTCGCTCGAAGCTCGCGCTAAGCGCCACGGCAGGCTTCTTCACTAGCAGCGCGTAGGCCAAACCAGACACCATGATCGCCGGGATGCTCGCGGTAGTCTGGGCGGCAATATCCTTGAATACGTGGGCCAGGACAAAGTACACCGCAAAGCCCAGTACCAGCGACGCGATCCCCGCCGCGTTCCATCCCGTGCTGCCGTAGTAGGCCCCACCGGCCTCGGCGAACAGGTCAGCATCGGAAAGACGCTTGCCGCGCACGCCGAAGTAGTCCATCAGGATGATCGTCCAGAGGGGAATGAACAGGCCGCCGATCACGCCGAGGAAGGTTTCGAAGTAGTGCAGGAACGAGTCGAACGCCATCGGCACGAAGCACAGCGCCAGCTGCAGCACCACGATGATCGCCAGGGCCTTCTTCGGCGTCAGACCCTTGAAGGCGCTGAGCAGGCCCATGCCCGATCCGTAGAGCACGCTGACGTTGGTGCTCACGGTGGCGAAGATCAGCACCAGGAAGGACACCATGCCCAGGCCGAGGGTGGCCAGGGTGGAGCTCGGGTCGGAGTTGTTCGGGTCGATGCTGCCGGTCTGCAGGGCGACGCCGATGGTGCCGATCGCGCCGATCAGCATGAACCAGCCTTGGCCGATGTTCAGGCCCAGCCAGCTGCCCACGGTGGCCGCCCGGCCGGTCTTGGAGAAGCGCGAGAAGTCCGCCACCTGCGCCCAGGTCCAGGAGAAGCCGAACGCCAGGTCGATGAAGAAGGCTATGCTGTGGGTCGGATTCTGGACCTGGAAGGCCATGATCTGCTCAAGGTTCCACTTCGACAGGACGATGTAGGTGACCCAGCCGCCCAGCACCAGCAGCAGGAAGCCGGCGATGCGCTCCAGGTAGCGGATCGCCTCATGACCGAGGAAGGCGATCACCCCCTGGGCCACGGCGGTCAGCAGGATGCCGAGCACCATCGGTCCCGTGGAGCCCGGCTGGCCGAATACCGGCCAGTCGAAGGCAGCGCCGAACACGTGGCTCAGCGAGATGGCGGCGATGAAGCTGTTGACGCTGGGCCAGCCGATCAGCACCAGGAACTGGGCGATGCCGGTCAGCCGCGAGCCCTTGGTGCCCAGCGACGGACGCGCCACCACCGCGGTGCTGGCGCCGTAGCGGTAACCTATGTAGGCGACCGCCGCCCAGGGAATCATCATCAGCGGCAGCCACAGCACGCTGTACTGCAGCACGAACATCATGCCCAGCGATGCGGCCATGCCGCCGAAGAACCAGGAGCCGGTGTTGACTCCCGAGCCGAACCAGAGCCAGACCGTGTCGATGAAGCCGTAGCTGCGTTCGTGCGGGGCTATCTTGCTGAGACCGTACTCTTTGTGTGCGTCTGAATTCGACATAGCTGAAGCTTCCTCTCGGATCGCGAGGATCCTTTTGTATTTGTTGTTGAAGTCGCTGATCGGCAGTTCAGTGCGAGGCTTGGCGCCTCTCGGGCGCGGTTGGTTTAGGGAAACTCCTGGCGGATGGCCTCGGCGATGCCGCTGACGCACACCTCGAGGATCAGTTCGCCCTTCTCCCGGCTGGCGGTCTTCGCCGACGACAGGGTGCCCGCCGCCGGCGTGCGCGCCGGGTCGACCGGGAAGACGTCGTAGGGCGGGAAAGTGGCTGGCGGGTGGTCGACCACCTTGTCCAGGTGTACCAGGCCGGGGTAGAGAGCGAGCATCAGCGAGGTCTCGAAGACGCCGCCGTGCTCGATGTCCCAGCCGAGGAAGCCCTCGGGGTAGAGCTGTTCGATCACCGCCGGGTCCTTGACGAAGTCCCAGTAGGACAGCACTACCACCTTGAAGTCGTGGATGCCGGCATAGCGCAACTCGCGCAGGGCCAGGTCGATGCCCTCGACGATGAACATCGAGTTCTCGTAGTGGCCGTTCATCAGCACCAGGCGGCGCGCGGCATGGCGGGCCAGCTCGCGGATGATGTCCTGCACCATGCCGGTGAGGGTGGCGCCGTCCAGGCTGGTGGTGCCGGGGAAGTGGTTGCCGCCGCCGGACTTCTGCTGCGACTTGTAGCCGTATTGCAGTCCGGGCAGCACCAGGGCGCCGATGCGCTCGGCGACCCGCTGGCAGACTGCGGTGGGCAGCAACACGTCGACGTTCATGCACATGTGGTGGCCGTGCTGTTCCAAGGCGCCGACCGGCAGCATCAGTACGCAGTCGCCCTGGGCGACCTGCGCTTCGTATTCCTTCCAGGTCAGTTCGCCAACGAAAACGCTCTTGCTCATTGTTGTTCTCCGTGGAGCGGACAGGCCCGAGACCGGGCCCGTGCCCTCTGTTCGCAGGGCAGCGCAGGCTCCGGAGAGAGCCCCGCTGCGTGGCTGCGCACCAGATAGCAGATATCGGTTAGGTTTTTTTGCACGAATCCGACCCGAAGTTGGCAGGATCCCGTTTTTCAGTCGCTCAGCGCCTGGTGGGCGGTCTCGCGGATGCACAGCATCGCCAGCAGCGCCACCCCCGCGGCGGCTACCAGCATCCAGGCCGGCGCCATCTTGTCGCCGGTCTGGCTGATCAGCCAGGTGGCGATGAATGGCGCGGTGCCGCCGAACAGCGCGTTCGCGGTATTGAAGCTGAAGGCGAAGCCGCTGTAGCGCACGCGGGTGGGGAACACCTCGGCGAGGAAGCACGGCAGGGTGCCGTCGTTCATCGCCAGCATCAAGCCGAAGGCGATCTGGATCAGCAGGATGAAGGCGAAGGTCTGGTCCTGCAGCGCGCTGAACAGCGGCACGGTGACGGCGAGGAACAGCAGCGAGGCGGCGATCAGCATGGTCTTGCGGCCGAAGCGATCGGACAGCATGCCCATCAGGAAGATGAAGACGATGTAGGTGGCCAGCGATACCGTAGAGGCGAGGAACGAGTCGGTCTCGGTCATGCCCATCTCGGTGGACAGGTAGGTGGGCATATAGCTGAGGATCAGGTAGAAGGCCACCGCGTTGAGACAGGTGACGCCGATGGCCACCAGCACGCGCTTGCGGTGCACGCCGAGCAGCTCGCCGATCGGCGCCCTGTGCTTGGTCGCCTTGTGCTCCAGGGCCTTTTCCATCTCGCGGAACTTCGGGGTGTCCTCTAGGTGCAGGCGGATGTAGCGGCCGATCAGGCCCAGCGGTGCGGCGAGCAGGAACGGCAGGCGCCAGCCCCAGCTGTGCAGCTGTTCGCTGTCGAGCTGGGAGTAGAGGCCGGCGGCGAACAGCGAGCCGAACAGCAGGCCGGCGGCGGTGCTGGCCGGCACCAGGCAGGTGTAGAAGCCGCGCTTGTGGTCCGGGGCGTACTCGGCGAGGAAGGCCGCCGCGCCGGCGTACTCGCCGGAGGCAGAGAAGCCCTGCACCAGGCGGATCAGCAGGAGCAGCAGCGGGGCGAGCATGCCCACCTGGGCGTAGGTGGGCAGAAAGGCGATGCAGAAGGTCGAGCCGGACATGATCAGGATCGACAGCGACAGGGCGTTGCGCCGGCCGTAGCGGTCGCCGATGTGGCCCCAGACGATGCCGCCGATCGGGCGGACGATGAAGGAGATGGCGAAAACCGCGAAGGTGGCCAGCAGGCCGGTGGTCTTGTCGGTCGCCGGGAAGAACACCACCGCGATCACCGCCGCCAGGTAGCCGTAGGCGGCGTAGTCGAACCATTCGACGAAGTTGCCCATGAAGCTGGCGGTGGCGGCGCGGCGCAGGGTGCTGCGTTCGGCTGCGGTTTCGCTACGGCTGGGCTGTCCGTAGACCAAGGAATCGTTGAGCGTGCTCATCGGGCACCTCCGCAGGCTGGCTGGCCCGTTTCGATCCCTGTCGCCTCAACTGGTGGCCGCCTCGGGTCACCCTGTTCGTTCACTGCACATGTCGCGTGGCGCTCTCCGTGGCGGAGAGTGCTGCAGTTTAACCTGACCATCGCCCACACCTCTGTTGTTTTGTAATGGATTGTTCGGCAGCTGGTAGTTCATGTGTGGCGGAGGGCGTCGGGCCTGGCCCTGGCGGTCGCCGCTGAGTGTTGTTGTGTATTCTCCTTCTGGGTGGGGTGCCGCAGACGACCGGACCGAGCCGGTCGTAACGGCGGGGCGACAGGCCGACCCTGGCGCCCGCCGCTTCTGTGGGTTACTTGCGGATGATGTTTTTCTCCGGGCCGTAGGGGAACTTGGTGATGTTCTCGGCGCCGTTCTCGGTGACGATCAGGATGTCGTGCTCGCGGTAGCCGCCGGCGCCCGGCAGGCCCTCGGGCAGCATGATCATCGGCTCGATGGATACCACCATGCCCGGTTCCAGCACGGTGTCGATGTCCTCGCGCAGTTCCAGCCCGGCCTCGCGGCCGTAGTAGTGGCTGAGGGTACCGAAGGAGTGGCCGTAGCCGAAGGTGCGGTACTGCAGCAGGTCGTGGCTGAGGAAGATCTCGTTCAGCTCCTTGGCGATGTCGCAGCAGCGCATGCCCGGCTTGATCAGCTTGAGGCCGGCCTCGTGCACCTCGACGTTGGCCAGCCACAGGCGCAGGTGGTCGTCGGAGCAGTGATCGAGGAACAGGGTGCGCTCCAGCGCGGTGTAGTAGCCGGCGATCATCGGGAAGCAGTTCAGGCTGAGGATGTCGCCCTTGTTCACCTTGCGGGTGGTCACCGGGTTGTGCGCGCCGTCGGTGTTGATGCCGGACTGGAACCAGGTCCAGGTGTCCATCAGCTCGACGTCCTCGAAGGTATCGGCGATGGCGCGGACCATGGCCTGGGTGGCGTGCAGGGCCACTTCGTATTCCGGCACCTGGTCACGCAGCGCCTCGACCACCGCGGCACCGCCGATGTCGGCGATGCGCGCGCCGTGGCGGATCATCACGTGCTCCTCGGCGGACTTGATCATGCGCATGCGCATGCACTGCGCGGCGACGTCGACCAGCTCGGCGTCCGGATAGCGGGCGGCCAGCTTGTCGCGGTTCTGCAGGTTCAGGTGGTCGAACTCGATGCCGATGCGGCGGGCCCTGGGCAGCGCCTGCTGGATGGCGACGAAGTAGTTATCGCGCTGCCAGTCGGTGTAGACGATGTTGTCGGTACCCTGGGTGCGGCGCCATGGCTGGCCGCCGTCGATGTTGGCGCTGATGCTGACCACGGCGTCCTGGGTCACCACCAGGGCGTAGGGGCGGCCGAACGAGCAGTACAGGAAGTCGCTGTAGTAGTTGATGTTGTGGTACGAGGTGAAGATCGCCGCATCGAGGTTTTCCGCCGCCAGATGGGCGCGCAGCTTGGCCTGGCGGTTGGCGTATTCCTGGACGGAGAACGTCGACTTGACCTTTTCGCCGTTCCGGATCCGGATGGTTTTGGGCATCTGCATGGCGTGAATCCTTGTGATCGTTGTGTGGACGACGCGCCGGTTCTGGCGTGCCGTTGGATTGCATTGCAACAGAGCCAACCGGTTGGTTTTTGCACGTTTCCGACCTGAAGTTGATCGGATCCGCTGTCGTTGGCCGGCGGGTAGACTTCCCCGCGGGCATGCTTGGCGTCGGAAAAATGGCCGTCGGTATAGCGCAGGGAAGGGCGCCCTCGCCACTAGATGACAGGCGTGCAGCATGCGGCGTCCGTACGGCTTCCTGCCGGGGCGGGGCGCGCGCTGCAAAAAAAGGCCCGGACCGTGCGGTCTGCACGGGCGGGCCCGAGGGTGGGTGAACGCGGGATCAGTGTAGGAGCGGGTGGTCCGCGTGCGGACTGGTCGGGCGCTCGGTGCTGGGCGGGATGCCGAAGTGCTCGCGATAGCAGCGCGAAAAGCTCTGCGCCGAGAGGAATCCGCAGCTGCGGGCCACCGCGATGATGGGCTGGTCGGTCTGCTTGAGCAGCTGGCGGGCACGCAGCAGGCGTAGCTTGAGGTAGTAGCGCGACGGCGAGCAGTTCAGGTGTTTCTGGAACAGCCGCTCCAGCTGGCGTCGCGACAACGCGATGTAACCGGCCAACAGCTCGAGTTCGATGGGTTTCTCGAGGTTGTTCTCCATCAGCGGGATCACTACCGCGAGCTTGGGATGACCGATGCCGCGCAGCCGCACCGGCGCCAGCCGTGGGTCGGCCGGATCGGCAGGCAAGTGGGCGAAGGCCAGGGTTTCGTCGATCGCCGCCATCAGCTCGGCGCCGTGGCTGCGTCCGATCAGCTGCAGCATCATCGCCTGCCCGGCGGTGCCACCGACCGCGGTGTAGCGGTCGCGGTCGAGGACGAAGTGCCGCGGGCTGAGGGAGATGGCCGGGAAGTCCGTGTGCAGGTCCGGTCGGAACTCCCAGCTGCTGCAGTGGTAGCCGTCGAGCAGGCCGGCGTGTGCCAGCGTCCAGCTGCCTGTACCGAGTGCACCGAGGTGCACACCGCGGGCGGCCTGCTCGCGCAGCAGGCGGGTGTGCGCCGGGTCGTCGTGCCCGCCCGTGCCCTCGCCGCCGCAGAGGATCAGTGCATCTGCCGCAGCCTGGCCGCGCGCGGCGCCGTCCGGGGAAACCAGCATGCCGTTGCTGGCGCGCACCGGGCGACCGTCAAGGGTTAGGGTGTGCCAGTGGAACAGGTCGCGGCCGCTCAATTGGTTGGCCATTCGCAGCGGCTCGACCGCTGCCGCCAGGGCGACCAGGCTGAAGTGCTCGACCAGCAGGAAGGCGATGGACTCCAGGGGGCGTGGCTCGGGCGCCCGGTTTGGCATGGCGGTCATGGGGCGGTTCTCCTGAACAGGGGCGCGGGCATCAACACTCGATGGCGCTGACCGCCAGGCCGCCGCGCGAAGTCTCCTTGTACTTGTCGTGCATGTCGGCACCGGTGTCACGCATGGTGCGGATAACCCGATCCAGCGAGATGAAGTGCTCGCCGTCGCCGCGCAAGGCCATCTGCGCGGCGTTGATCGCCTTCACTGCGGCGATGGCGTTGCGTTCGATGCACGGTATCTGCACCAGCCCGCCGACCGGGTCGCAGGTCAGCCCGAGATTGTGCTCCAGGCCGATCTCGGCGGCGTTTTCCAGCTGTCCCGGGGTGGCGCCGAGCACCTCGGCGAGACCGGCCGCGGCCATCGCGCAGGCCGAACCGACCTCGCCCTGGCAGCCGACCTCGGCACCGGAGATCGATGCGTTCTTCTTGCACAGGACGCCCACTGCCGCTGCAGCGAGCAGGTAGTTGACCACGTCGTCCTCGCACGCCTCGGGGTTGAAACGCATGTAGTAATGCAGCACCGCCGGGATGATCCCGGCCGCGCCGTTGGTGGGCGCGGTGACCATGCGCCCGCCAGCGGCGTTCTCCTCGTTGACCGCCAGGGCGTAAAGGTTGACCCACTCCATCGCCGACAGGGTCGAGCCGATCACGTTGGGCTTGCCAATCTCCTGCAGGCTGCGGTGCAGGCGCGCGGCGCGGCGCAGTACCTTGAGGCCGCCGGGGAGCAGACCCTCGTGCTTGAGGCCGTTGGCCACGCACTCCTGCATCACGCTCCACAGCTTGAGCAGGCCGGTGCGGATCTCGGCCTCGCTGCGCCAGACCTTCTCGTTGGCCAGCATCAGTTCGGAAACGCGCAGTCCGTGCTGGCGGCACAGCCGCAGCAGTTCGTCGGCGCTGGAGAAGTTGTAGGGCAGCACCGACTGGTCCCGGTCGAGCTGGCCGGCGGTGGCCTGCTCGGCATCGACCACGAAGCCGCCGCCCACCGAGTAGTAGGTGTCCTGGCGCAGTTCGCGGTCCTCGCCCCAGGCGATCAGGGTCATGGCGTTGGGATGGTAGGGCAGGTTCTCGTCGAGCAGGCGCATGTCGCGCGCCCAGTCGAAGGGCACCGGCTGCTGGCCGCCGAGCATCAGCTCGCCGGAGGCGAGCAGTTCGTCGATGCGCGGGGCGATGCTGGCCGGATCGATGAGGTCGGGCCATTCGCCCATCAGGCCCATGATCACCGCGCGGTCGCTGCCGTGGCCGACGCCGGTGGCTGACAGCGAGCCGTACAGGCGCACCTCGACGCGGGTGATGCGCTCAAGCAGGCGGCGCTCGCGCAGGGCGCCAACGAACAGGGCGGCGGCGCGCATGGGGCCGACGGTATGCGAGCTGGACGGGCCGATACCGATCTTGAACAGGTCGAACACGCTGATGGCCATGACGGACTCCTTAACCGATGACGCGGGTTGCGGCTGATTGTCTGTGGCGGCGGCGCGGAACAACTGTCCAGGTTCGACGCGAAAGTGTCCGCATTCGCCCTGCTTGGTTGTCCGCAGGGCGGTTGTGGAAGTTGTTCACATGGGCAGTGAACAGGGCTGTGAATAACTTGTCGGCAGCCGCCTGGATCCCTGGCATGTCGCGGTTTTCCAGTGCTTGCGCAAATTTCGAGCGGCGACCGCCGGAGGACCCGTGCGATTGGACACAGTTTCGGTGCGGCAGTCTGTGGACAACTTGTGCGGCGATCGCTGCAGGCTTGAGGCGGCGGGGCCTGCGCTCGGTTGGCTGTTTTTTGAACAGCTGAGTGGCCAGAGGCCTACCCGCTTTCGCCGGCCGCTGGGCAGAAAGAAGGTTGGCGGGGCCGCCGGCAAGCCGCTGCCGACCCAGTACAACGGCCTGCCGCCGCGGGCCAGCAATGGCGGCATGGCGTGGAGCAAGGGCAGGAAGAAACCGAGCGGCAAGCGCCCCGGCGCGCGCTGAGCGCAGCCATGAGCCCGTGGCGCGGGCTCGTTGGTCGGTGAGGAAGTGCGAGGGCGCTGCCGCCGTCGGCGGCCGGCGCCTCAGTGCAGGACGGCGCGGTGCGGGGTGCCGTCGCAGTGCTGGCTCAGCCAGTCCTGCAGGCGCTGCAGCAGCTGCAGGCCGACCAGCTCGCCACGCTCGTGGCGCTTGATCATCTCGAGCACTTCCAGGCACAGCGCGTTGTGTTCGGCGAGGTGGGCGTCGTCGATCGGGCTGCCCAGCTCGACAAAGGCTTCCTCCTCGCTGACCAGTGATTGCAGCAGACCGCTCATCAGCTGCGTGAGGCAGTCGCCGACCGCTTGCTGGGCGCTGTTCAGCTGCAGGCGTGCACTGAGGGTTTCCGCCAGCTGAGTCAGCCAGCAGCGTTGCGCCTCGATGACGGCAATACCGCGCAGTCCTTGTTCGATCCAGGGTGTGAAATTGGTCATGTGGTGTCCCCTTGGTAAGAATCCATCTTTTTATGTGCCGCTGTAGTCGCGGCTTGCGGTGTTGCGCCGGGCAGAGTAGCGGCCGGTTGTGACAACTCGATGGCGCTGGCGGCCTCTAGCGGCCCAGGCGGCGCAGTTCGTCGGACTCGACGATGCGTATGCCCTGTCCCTCTTCCAGTGCCAGGCGCCAAAGGGCCCGCGCCAGCGTGCATACGGAAATGGCACGCCACTTTCCAAGCAATACGCGTGCCAGTGGTGCGGTGACCTGTTCGAGCGGGCGCCGCTGGCAGCGCTCGCCGAGCAGCAGCGAGGGGCGGGCGATGGTCAGTTGTGGCCAGTTCTGGGCCTTGAGGGCTTCTTCCATCTCGCCCTTGACCCGGCTGTAGAGCACGCGCGAGTGAGGATCGGCGCCCAGCGAGCTGAGCACCACGAAGTGGCGGGCGCCCAGTTCGCGCGCGCGCTGGGCGCAGGCGATCACCAGGTCGTGGTCGATGGCGCGGAAGGCCGATTCGGAGCCGGCCTGGCGCAGGGTGGTGCCCAGGCAGCAGAACACGGTGTCGATCGGACCCTGCAGCTGCTGGAGGATTTCCAGCAGGTTGCCGCGCGGGTTTTCCAGATGAGGGTGCGTCGATAGCGGGCGACGGCTGGGGGCCAGTACCCGCTGGATGGTGGGTTCGCTGAGCACACGGTCGAGCAGGTGCTCGCCGGTCAGACCACTGGCGCCGAGAATAAGCAGGTTGCGGGGACTGTTGGTGTGCGGCATGGGCTGCTCGTTCTGCTTGTTATGCTTGCCCGCGCTGGTCGCGCGCTCATGTCTCTAGATCAGCATGGGCAATCGGCTGTGGTCAAGTCGACCCAAGTGTAATTGGTGTTGGCGGCTCTATAATGCGGCCGAGTTCATGGAGGTGTTGCGATGCTGTTGCGAGGTATTAGCTGGCTGGTGCTGTTCCAGCTGCTGGGCACGGGGCTGAATGTGCTGCTGTTGCCGATGCTGCCGGGGCCGATCATCGGCATGCTGCTGCTGTTCGCCTTCCTGGTCTGGCGCGGCGAGGTGCCGGCGCCGGTCGGCGAGGCGGGCGGTGCCCTGCTGCGCTACCTGCCGCTGCTGCTGGTGCCGCCAGCGGTGGGGGTGATGGCCTACGCTGGGGCGATCGCCGCCGATTTCTGGGCGCTGGCCGGCACCCTGGTGCTGTCGACGCTGCTAGCCATGCTGTTTGCCGGCTGGCTGATGCAGAGGCTGATCGACCGCCAGCAGCGCCGCGAGGAGGGCAAGGCATGAGTGGCACTTTGACTGCAGCCCTGCAGGCGATCCTCGATCATCCACTGTTCGGCTTCGGCATCACCCTCGGCGCCTACCAGCTGGCCCTGGCGCTGTTCGAACGTACCCGCTGGGTGTTCCTGCAGCCGGTGCTGCTGTCGATGACCCTGGTGGTCGCTGTGCTGCTGCTGTGCGGCATCGACTACGCCGAGTATCGCGCCAGCGTGAGCATGCTTTCGGTGTTCCTCGGTCCGGCCACGGTGGCCCTGGCCATCCCGCTGTTCCTCAACCTCAGGCGCATCCGCCAGCTGCTCTGGCCGACCCTGCTGACCCTGGCGCTGGCCGGCAGCCTGGCTACCGCGCTGGGCATCGGTTTCGCCTGGCTGTTCGGCGCCGACCACGTGATGCAGATGACCGTGCTGCCCAAGTCGGTGACCTCGCCGATCGCCATGCTGATCGCCGAGCAGCTCGGCGGCATCGCCGCGCTGGCGGCGGTGTTCGTGCTGATCGTCGGGGTGATCGGGGCGATCTTCGGTCCCGGACTGCTGACCGGCATCGGCGTACGCAGCCCGGCGGCGCGCGGCATGGCACTGGGCATCACCGCCCACGCGGTGGGGACTGCCCAGGCGCTGCAGGAGGGCGAGGAAACCGGCGCCTTCTCGGCCCTGGCGATGAGCCTGATGGGCGGCGCCACGGCGATCCTGCTGCCGCTGGTGGTGGCCATGGTCGCCTGAGCGGGCGCGCTTCAGTAGCGATAAAGCACGCTGCCAGCGGCGCTGTGGACAGCTAACAGAGCGCCGAGCAGCAGGAGTGGTGCCAGTGTCCACCACAGGAGCTGGCCAAGTGCGGGCAGCGGTGTGTGGCGCTGCACCAGCAACAGGCTGAGCGCGCAGATGCTGCCGGCCAGCAGGGCGCCTGCCAGCACGTCGGTCGGCCAGTGCACGCCCAGGTAGATCCGTGAGATGGCGATGGCGATGGCCGGCAGGCTGGCCAGCAGCAGCCAGCCGAGACGAATGCGTGCCAGTGCGCCGCGGCCGGCGAGCACGCCGAGCACCAGACAGAAGGCGAAAGCCGCCGAGCTGTGGCCGCTGGGCAGGCTGAAGCTGTCCAGCGGCTGCAGCAGGATGTCCGGACGGGGGCGGGCGAACAGCAGCTTGAGCGCCTGATTGGCCAGTGCGCTGCCGCCCAGGCACAGGGTGGCGAACAGCAGCGCGCGCCACTGGCGGGCCGCCAGCAACAGCAGGCCGAGCAGCAGGGCGGCACCGAGCTGCACGGTGACGTCGCCGAGGCGGGTCAGTTGCGCCATCCAGGCGTCCAGTTCAAGGCTGCGCAGCCCCTGCAGCAGCTCGAGCAGCGCCTGGTCGAGCACGGCGAAATGACGCCAGCCGACGAACAGGGCGAGCAGCAGGGTCGCGCTCAGTGCGGCGGCCAGCGGTGCCGCCGCCCGCCGCTCGCGCAGACTGGTCTGGGCGGTCAGGCCGAGCAGTGCCGTCAGGGCGCCGCCGAGCAGACCGGCCTGCCACCAGAAGCCATCCGGCAGCGGCAGACGCAGGGCGGCGCCGGTCAGCCAGCCGGGCAGCAGGTAGGCCACCGCCCAGGCCGCGGCGGCCAGCAGGCTGACGGCGATGAAGCGCAGCAGCGGCATGTCGAGCATGCCGGCGACGGTCGGCAGCATCGGCCTGAGCGGGCCGATGAAGCGGCCGACCAACAGGCTGGCGACGCCATAGCGCTGGAAGTAGAACTCGGCCTGGGCCAGCCATTCCGGGTGCTGGCGCAGGAAGGGCAGTCGGCGGATGTCCTGATGGAAGCGGCGGCCGAGGGCGTAGGACAGCGCATCGCCGAGCAGACCGCCAGCGTAGCCGAGCAGCAGGGTTGGCCACAGCTCGAGGGCACCTCCGCCGGCCAGGGCGGCGACGGCGAACAGCAGCACGACGCCGGGGATCAGCAGGCCGACGATGGTCAGACATTCGATGCAGGCGATCAGGAAGATGGCCAGGCCCAGCCACTGGGGATGAGTGCCCAGCCAGGCGGTGAGGGGATCGAGCCACTGGCTCATGGGTCTTGCTCCTTGACGTCGATCAGCTGGAAGTCCGTTCCTTCGCGCTGGCCGCGGCGCAGCGGGTTGCGCGTGCAGTGGCGGGCGCAGGCAACGTCGACGAAGCGGTATGGCAGGTGCTCGTCGCGCCCAAGCGGAATGCCCAAGCGGGTGGTCTGCACGATCTGCGCCGGCCGCTCGCCGACATCCTCGACGAACAGCCGTTGCCAGTCGAAGCGCTGGCCATCCCACTCGCGCACCTTGAGGCCGAGGGCGCGGCACAGCAGGGTCTGCCCGGCGCAGAGCTTTTCCGCCGGGCGTGGGCGGCCCTGGCGGTCGGGGTTGTTGGCTTGCATGCGCGCCAGCGCGGCGGCGCCGCTGAGCGCATCCTGCCAGGGCAGGGCGGACTTGATCAGCACCGCGTTGCCCGCGCCGTGGGCGCTGAAGTTCAGCGAGTCGCCGCCGCGGGCGTAGTACATGTAGATATGCCCGCCATCGAGGAACAGTGCTCGGCGCTTTTCCGTGTAACCCAGCGAAGCATGGCTGCCCCGTTCGGCCAGGTAGTAGGCCTCGGTCTCGATGATCCGCGCGCTCAGCCACAGCCCGTCGACCCGGTGGCGGATCACCTTGCCGAGCAGTTCGCGGGCGACCAGGCAGGCGTCGCGGTCGAAGAAGGCGTCCGCCAGTGGCCGGGCGCCGGGCCAGGGCAGGCGGGATGGGGAGATGGTGGGCGGCATGGGGGCAACTGACAGGGAATTTCGGCCAGCATAGCAAGCGGACGGTGCGCCCGGCTGTCCGCGGCGCTGGGCGTGGCCATGGTGGCGGGGCTATAATCAGCGACTTTTTCCAGACGCCGGATCGCCGAGACCATGACCGAGTCCGTACTCGACTACATGACCCGCCTGGGTCGCGCCGCACGCGAAGCTTCGCGCGTCACCGCGCGCGCCACTACCGCGCAGAAGAACAACGCCCTGCTGGCTGCTGCGCGCGCCCTCGATGCCGCGCGCGCCGCCCTGCTGGCCGCCAACGAGCAGGACCTGGCCAATGGCCGCACCAATGGTCTCGACGCCGCGCTGCTCGACCGTCTGGCGCTGACCCCGGCGCGCATCGACGGCATGATCGAGGGCCTGCGCCAGGTCGCCAGCTTGCCCGATCCGGTCGGCGCGATCCGCGACATGAGCTACCGGCCGTCCGGCATCCAGGTCGGCAAGATGCGCGTGCCGCTGGGCGTGATCGGCATCATCTACGAGTCGCGGCCCAACGTGACCATCGACGCCGCCAGCCTGTGCCTGAAGTCCGGCAACGCCACCATCCTGCGCGGCGGCTCCGAGGCGATCCATTCCAATCGCGCCGTCGCCACCTGCATCCAGCAGGGCCTGGCCGAAGCCGGTCTGCCGCCGGCCTGCGTGCAGGTGGTGGAAACCACCGACCGCGCCGCCGTCGGCGCGCTGATCGCCATGCCCGAGTTCGTCGACGTCATCGTGCCGCGCGGCGGCAAGGGTCTGATCGAGCGCATCAGCCGCGACGCGCGGGTGCCGGTGATCAAGCACCTCGACGGCATCTGCCACGTCTACGTCGCCGCCCATGCCGAGCTGGACAAGGCGCAGCGCGTGGCCTTCAACGCCAAGTGCCACCGCTACGGCATCTGCGGCGCGATGGAGACCCTGCTGGTCGACCAGTGCGTGGCCGCCGAATTCCTGCCGAAGATGGCTGCCCAGTTCCGTGACAAGGGCGTCGAACTGCGCGGCTGCGCACGCACTCGCGCCATCGTTGCGGATGTGCTGGAAGCGACCGAGGAAGACTGGCACACCGAATACCTCGCGGCGATCCTGTCGATCCGCGTGGTCGACGGCCTGGATCAGGCCATCGAGCACATCAACCACTACGGCTCGCACCACACCGATGCGATCGTCACCGAACACCAGGGCCAGGCCCGGCGCTTCCTCGCCGAGGTGGATTCCAGCTCGGTGATGCTCAACGCACCGACCTGCTTCGCCGACGGCTTCGAATACGGCCTGGGTGCCGAGATCGGCATTTCCACCGACAAGCTGCACGCCCGCGGTCCGGTCGGCCTGGAAGGCCTGACCTGCGAGAAGTACGTGGTGATCGGCGACGGTCACGTGCGCGGCTGATGACCCAACGCATCGGTCTGCTCGGTGGCACCTTCGACCCCATCCACATCGGCCACCTGCGCGCCGCGCTGGAGGTGGCCGAACAGTTCGCCCTCGACGAGCTGCGCCTGATTCCCAGCGCCCGCCCGCCGCACCGCGGTACGCCGCAGGTCAGCGCGCAGGCGCGTCTGGACATGGTGCGCCTGGCGGTGGACGGCGTTCCGCCGCTGGTGGTGGATGACCGCGAGCTGTGGCGCGACAAGCCGTCGTGGACCATCGATACCCTGGAGTCGCTGCGCGCCGAGCTGGGCGCCGACGTCCAGTTGCTGCTGCTGGTCGGCTGGGACGCCTTCTGCGGTCTGCCGACCTGGCATCGCTGGCAGGAACTGCTCGACCACTGCCACATTCTGGTGCTGCAGCGGCCGGACGCCGACAGCGACGCGCCGGAGATGCTGCGCGACCTGCTGGCCGCGCGCAGCGTGGCCGATCCTCAGGCGCTCAAGGGCCCGGCCGGGCAGATCGCCTTCGTCTGGCAGATGCCACTGGCGATTTCCGCCACGCAGATCCGCGAGCGCCTGGCCGGTGCTCGCTCCGTTCGTTTTCTGGTGCCCGACGCGGTGCTGGCCTACATCCATGAGCACGGTCTGTACCGTGCCACCCCTTCGACACAAGAGTGAACATTTGACAATGCAATCCGAACAACTGGTCCAGGTGGTCATTGCCGCCCTGGAAGACATGAAAGCCACCGACATCACCAGCATCGACGTGCGCGACAAGACCAGCATCACCGATTTCATGGTGATCGCCTCGGGTAGCTCCAGCCGTCACGTCAAGTCGCTGGCCGACACCGTGCTGGAGAAGGTCAAGGCGCAGGGCGTCAAGCCGATCGGCAGCGAAGGCCTGGACAGCGGCGAGTGGGGCCTGCTCGACCTCGGCAACGTGGTGGTGCACGTCATGCAGCCGGCCACCCGCCAGTTCTACGACCTCGAGCGCCTGTGGCAGGGCGCCGAGCAGAGCCGCGCCCAGCACGCTGACGAGTAAGCGGCGGGCATGCGCATCCGACTGATTGCCGTAGGCTCGCGCATGCCGCGCTGGGTCGAGGACGGCTGGCAGGAGTACGTCAAGCGCCTGCCGCCGGAGCTGACCCTCGAGCTGGTGGAGATTCCGCTCAGTACCCGCGGCAAGAACGCCGACATTGCCCGCCTGATCCGTCAGGAGGGCGAGGCGATGCTGGCGCGGGTGCAGCCCGGCGAACGGGTGGTCACCCTCGAGGTCCACGGCAAGCCGTGGAGCACCGAGCAGCTGGCCGTCGAGCTGGATCGCTGGCGCCTCGACGCGCGCACCGTCAACCTGATGGTCGGCGGCCCGGAAGGGCTGGCGCCGGAGGTCTGCGCGCGCAGCGAGCAGCGCTGGTCGCTGTCGCCACTGACCCTGCCGCACCCGCTGGTGCGCGTGCTGCTCGGCGAACAGATCTACCGGGCCTGGACCGTGCTGTCCGGCCATCCGTACCACAAGTAGCGCCCGTCCCCGCCCATGCCGCAGCCGATCCAGCTCAAGGACCACGAACGCGACGCCCGTCTGGTGCGCAGTCGCGCCGTCGTCGGCGCGATCTTCGTGCTGCTGCTGACCGGTGTGCTGGTGGCGCGCATGTACTTCCTGCAGGTGATCCAGTACGAGCACCACTCGACGCTGGCCGAGAACAACCGCATCCACGTGCAGCCGCTGCCGCCGACCCGCGGGCTGATCTACGACCGCAACGGGGTGATCATCGCCGACAACCGGCCGAGCTTCAGCCTGACGGTGAGCCGCGAGCGCGCCGGCGACTGGCCGCAAGTGCTCGACAGCGTCGTCGAGGTGCTGGGGCTGGGCGAGGAGGAGCGTGCGCTGTTCGAGAAGCGCCTGCGCCAGGGACGCCGGCCGTTCGAGCCGGTGCCGATCCTGTTCGAGCTGAGCGAGGAGCAGATCGCCCGCATCGCGGTCAACCAGTTCCGCCTGCCGGGGGTCGACGTGGTCGCCCAGCTGGTGCGCCACTACCCGCAGGGCGAGCACTTCGCCCATTCGGTCGGCTACGTCGGGCGGATCAACGAGCGCGAGCTCAAGCAACTCGATCCGGTCGACTACAGCGGCACCCACCATATCGGCAAGACCGGTACCGAGAAGTTCTACGAGGACCTGCTGCACGGCCAGGTCGGCTACGAAGAGGTCGAGACCAACGCCCGCGGCCGCGTGTTGCGGGTGCTCAAGCACACCGATCCGGTGCCGGGCAAGGACATCACCCTGCACCTCGATCTCAAGCTGCAGGAGGCCGCCGAGGCGGCGCTGGCCGGCCGGCGTGGCGCGATCATCGCCCTCGAGCCGGCCACCGGAGGGGTGCTGGCGATGGTCAGCCAGCCCAGCTACAACCCCAACCTGTTCGTCACCGGCATCGGCTTCAAGGAGTACGCCGCGTTGCGCGACTCCATTGACCGGCCGCTGTACAACCGCGTGCTGCGCGGCCTGTATCCGCCAGGTTCGACGATCAAGCCGCAGGTGGCGCTGGCCGGGCTGGACGCCGGGGTGATCAACGCGGCGTCGCGGGTCTACGACCCTGGCTTCTACCAGCTGCCCGGTAACACCCACAAATACCGCAACTGGAACCGCAGCGGCGACGGCTGGGTGAGCCTGGACCTGGCCCTGGCGCGCTCCAACGACACCTACTTCTACGACCTGGCGATCAAGCTCGGCATCGACCGCCTGCACCACTACATGAGCGCCTTCGGCCTCGGCCAGCGGGTGTCCCTTGACCTGTTCGAGGAAGCCTCCGGGTTGATGCCCTCGCGTGAATGGAAGCGCGTCAACCGCCGCCAGGGCTGGTATCCCGGCGAGACGGTGATCACCGGCATCGGCCAGGGCTACATGCTGACCACGCCGCTGCAGTTGGCCCAGGCCACCGCGCTGATCGCCAGTCGCGGTCAGTGGCGGCGCCCGCGCCTGCTCAAGGATGCCGACGGCATGACCCCCGAACAGCTGGTAGCCAGAGAACTGCTGGAGGCGGATGAGACGCCGCCGAATATCGTCGCCAAGGATCCCAGGTACTGGGATCAGGTCACCCACGGCATGGTCGAGGTGGTGCATGGCGAGCGTGGCACCGCCCGCAAGATCGGCCTCGGCTCGCCCTACCGGATCGCCGGCAAGAGCGGTACGGCGCAGGTGGTGGCGATCCGCCAAGGCGAACGCTACGACCGCAACAAGGTTCGCGAACGTCACCGCGACCACGCCCTGTTCGTCGCCTTCGCCCCGGCCGATGACCCGAAGATCGCTGTGGCGGTGATGGTGGAGAACGGCGAGTCCGGTTCCGGGGTGGCCGGCCCGGTGGCCAAGCAGGTGCTGGATGCCTGGCTGCTCGACGAGCAGGGTCGGCTCAAGGCCGAATTCGCGCTGCCGCAGACCGCAGAGGTGCCCCGTGAACAGTAATTTCGATCGCACCCTATCCAGTGACGACGTGCTGCGCCGGCGCTCGACCCTGTTGCAGCGCCTGCACATCGACGGGCCCCTGCTACTGCTGCTGCTGACCCTGGGCGCCGTCGGCCTGTTCATCCTCTGGTCGGCCGGCGGCAAGCACTGGGGGCTGCTGTTCAAGCAGGCCACCTCGTTCGGCATCGGCCTGCTGGCGATGACCGTCATCGCCCAGATCGAGCCGCGCTTGATGGCGCGCTGGGCGCCGCTGGCATACGGCATGGGCGTGCTGCTGCTGCTGGCGGTGGAGTTCTTCGGCTATACGGCGATGGGCGCCACGCGCTGGATCAACATTCCCGGGGTGATCCGTTTCCAGCCCTCGGAGTTTATGAAGCTGCTCATGCCGATCACCATTGCCTGGTACCTGTCCGGGCGCAGCCTGCCGCCCAGCTTCAAGCACCTGGCCATCGCCCTGGCGCTGATCGGCGTGCCCTTCGTGCTGATTCTCAAGCAGCCGGACCTCGGCACCGCCATGCTGGTCCTCGCCTCCGGCGCCTTCGTCCTCTATATCGGCGGTCTGCGCTGGTGGTGGATCGGCGGGGTGATCGCGGCGGCGGTGCCGACCGCGGTGGCCATGTGGTACTTCGTCCTGCACGATTACCAGAAGCAGCGGGTGCTGACCTTCCTCGATCCGGAAAGCGACCCGCTGGGCACCGGCTGGAACATCATCCAGTCCAAGGCGGCCATCGGCTCCGGCGGGGTGTTCGGCAAGGGCTGGCTGTTCGGCACCCAGTCGCACCTGGACTTTTTGCCGGAAAGTCACACGGACTTTATCATTGCCGTATTGAGTGAAGAGTTCGGTATGGTGGGCGTCTGCCTGCTGCTGCTGGTCTACCTGCTGCTGATCGCCCGGGGCTTGGTGATCACCGTGCAGGCGCAGACGTTGTTCGGCAAACTGCTGGCGGGCAGCATCACCCTGACCTTCTTCGTCTACGTGTTCGTCAACATCGGCATGGTCAGCGGACTGCTGCCGGTGGTGGGGGTGCCCTTGCCTTTTATCAGTTACGGCGGAACTTCGCTGGTGACGCTGATGTCAGGATTTGGAATTTTGATGGCGATCCATACGCACCGCAAATGGATCGCCCAGGTTTGAGGCCGAGAGTGAAGAGCACAATGCACAAACTGCGAGCGTGGGTGAGGCTGTCGGCCATCGGGCTGCTCGGCGCGATCGGCGCCGCGCCGGGGCTGGCCGGAGCCTACGAGAATGCGGCGCAGGTCGACGCCTTCATCGCCGAGATGACCCGCGAGCATGGCTTCGCCGAGGCCTCGCTGCGCGAGATGTTCGCCGGGGCCGAGCGCAAGCAGGCGATCCTCGACGCGATCTCGCGGCCAGCCGAGCGGGTCAAACCGTGGAAGGAATACCGGCCGATCTTCATCACCGACGCGCGCATCGCCCAGGGCGTGGAGTTCTGGAACCGCCATGCCGAGGCGCTGGCGCGCGCCGAGCGCGAGTACGGCGTACCGGCGCAGGTGATCGTGGCGATCATCGGCGTGGAAACCTTCTTCGGTCGCAACACCGGCAACTGGCGGGTGATCGACGCCCTGGCGACCCTCGGCTTCGACTATCCGCCGCGCGCCGACTTCTTCCGCAAGGAGCTGCGCGAGTTCCTCCTGCTGACCCGCGAGCAGCAGGTCGACCCGCTGGCCCTCAAGGGCTCCTACGCCGGCGCCATGGGCCTGCCGCAGTTCATGCCGAGCAGCTTCCGCGCCTACGCGGTGGACTTCGACCGCGACGGCCACATCGACATCTGGAACAACCCGGTAGACGCCATCGGCAGCGTGGCCAGCTATTTCCACCGCCACGGCTGGGTCGCCGGCGACCCGGTGGTGACCCGCGCGCGCATCTCCGGCACCCGCTTCGCCGACGGCCTGACCGAGGGCCTGGAGCCGGTCAAGTCGGTCGGCGACCTGCGCCAGCTCGGCTGGACGCCGCTGGATGCGGTGGACGACAACTACGCGGTGACCGCCTTCCGTCTCGAGGGTGCCGAGGGCGACGAGTTCTGGATGGGCCTGCCCAACTTCTACGTGATCACCCGCTACAACCGCAGCGTGATGTACGCCATGGCCGTGCACCAGCTGTCTGCCGCGCTGCTGGCCCAGCGTCAGGAGCCCTGAGCATGCGCCATACCGCACTTGCTCCGCTGGCCCTGGCGTTGACCAGCCTGCTGCTGGCCAGCTGCAGCTCGACCCAGGCGCCGCAGCCGTCCGCTGCCGACGGACGGATTTCCGGCCCGGCGAGCTACGCCCGGCCGCACCGCGACGGCGCGCCCTGGTGGGACGTCGACGTGTCGCGCATCCCCGATGCCGTGCCGATGCCGCACAACGGCCCGGTCAAGGCCAGCCCCTACACGGTGTTCGGCAAGCCGTACTACCCGATCAGCGATGCGCGCAGCTATCGAGCCACCGGCACCGCCTCCTGGTACGGCACCAAGTTCCACGGCCAGGCCACCGCCAACGGCGAGACCTTCGACCTGTACGGCATGACCGCCGCGCACAAGACCCTGCCGCTGCCCAGCTACGTCAAGGTGACCAATCTGGACAACGGCAGCAGCGTGATCCTGCGGGTCAACGACCGCGGGCCGTTCTATTCCGACCGCATCATCGACCTGTCCTTCGCCGCGGCGAAGAAGCTCGGTTATGCCGAAAGCGGTACCGCGCGGGTCAAGGTCGAGGGTATCGACCCCCACCAGTGGTGGGCCCAGCAGGGCCGCCCGGTACCGATGATGCTGGCCAGCAACGCACCGCGCAGCAGCAAGCCGCTGACGCTGCCGGCACCGGGCGGGGTGCGCACGCAGGCCCAGCCGCTCGCCGCACCGCTCGAGACCTATACTCCACCGCCGGCGCAGCATGCCGCCGCGGTGCTGCCGGTCGAGCTGGCGGTAAAAAAAAACGCTTCTGTCCCAGCCGCTGGGCTGTATCTCCAGGTGGGCGCCTTCGCCAACCCGGACGCTGCGGAACTCCTCAAGGCCAAGCTGAACGGCCTGGTGGGGACTGCCCCGGTGTTTATCAGCTCGGTCGTGCACAACCAGCAGGTGCTGCACCGCGTACGGCTGGGGCCGATCGACACTCAGGATGAGGTCCTGCAGCTGCAGGACACCTTGCGGCTGGCCAGCCTCGGCCAGCCGAGACTGGTGCGGCCGGACTGACGCCGCATTCGTGGTAATGCCCGCAGGGGCCTGACTGACCTACTTCGCTATTCGAGAGACGGATGAACATCACCACCTTCGTACACCGCCTGTTCCTGCTAGTCCTGTTCACCGCAATGCCCAGCGCCTGGGCGGCCGAGCAGGTCGTCCCGGCACCGCCGCAACTGGCCGCCAAGGCCTGGCTGCTGATGGATGCCGACAGCGGCAGCGTGCTGGTCGAGCAGAGCGGCGACGAGCGCCTGCCGCCGGCCAGCCTGACCAAGCTGATGACCGCCTACATCGCCACCCTGGAGATCCGCAAGGGCCAGATCAGCGAGAAGGACCTGGTCACCATCAGCGAGCACGCCTGGCGCACCGGCGGCTCGCGGATGTTCGTCCAGGTTGGCACCCAGGTGGCCCTGGGCGACCTGCTGCACGGCATCATCATCCAGTCCGGCAACGACGCCAGCGTCGCGGTGGCCGAGCACATCGCCGGCAGCGAGGACGCCTTCGCCGACCTGATGAACACCACCGCCGCCCGCCTGGGCATGGCCAACAGCCACTTCATGAACGCCACCGGTCTGCCGCATCCGGAGCACCATTCCTCGCCCCGCGACATGGCCCTGCTGGCCCGCGCGATCATCAACGAGGATCCGGCGCACTACGCCATCTACGCGCAGAAGGAATTCCTCTGGAACAACATCAAGCAGCCCAACCGCAACCTGCTGCTGTGGCGCGACAAGACCGTCGACGGCCTGAAGACCGGCCACACCGACGAAGCCGGCTACTGTCTGGTGGCCTCCGCGGTGCGCGAAGGTCAGCGCCTGATCGCGGTGGTGTTCGGCACCAACAGCGAGCAGGCCCGCGCCGCCGAGACCCAGAAGCTGCTGACCTACGGCTTCCGCTTCTTCGAGACCCGCCAGTTCTACGCCAAGGGCGCCGAACTGACCCAGGCGCCGGTGTGGAAGGGCGCCGAGCGTCAGCTCAAGGCCGGCCTGGCCGAGAACCTGACCCTGACCCTGCCACGCGGCCAGATGGACAAACTGCAGGCCAGCATGACCCTGCAGCCGATGATCGAGGCACCGGTGGCTGCCGGCCAGGAAGTCGGCAAGGTCGAGGTGCGCCTCGGCGAGCAGGTCCTGCACAGCGCGCCGCTGGTGGCCCTCGAGGCCGTCGAGGAGGGTGGTATCTTCCGCCGCGTGTGGGATA
This sequence comes from Pseudomonas linyingensis, assembly GCF_900109175.1. GTDB lineage: Bacteria > Pseudomonadota > Gammaproteobacteria > Pseudomonadales > Pseudomonadaceae > Geopseudomonas > Geopseudomonas linyingensis. Next base: position 152,523 of record NZ_FNZE01000001.1, read on the forward strand.
GTATCCGACTGTTTTTCTATGGTTTGTTCAACTGACCCATTGACCTGCGCGCGACGCCCCGACCGGGGGCGTCCGCATGGCGGGCCACAAGCCCGAAGTGACCATGACCGATACCAAGACCGATAGCGAAATCCAGGCGCCGAAAATCGAATTCCCTTGCGAAGGCTACCCGATCAAGGTGATCGGTGACGCCGGCGAGGGTTTTGCCGATCTGGTGCTCGACATCGTCCGCCGCCACGCGCCGGATCTGGATGTCACCACCCTGACCCTGCGTGACAGCAGCAATGGCCGTTTCGTCTCGGTGCAGGTGGCCATCCGCGCCACCGGCGTCGAGCAGCTGCAGGCGCTGCATGTCGACCTGCGCGCCACCGGCCGCGTGCACGTGGTGCTCTGATGCCCGCCGTCCTCGGCGTGCGCGAGTTCGGCCTGGTCGACTACCCTCAGGCCTGGCAGGCCATGCAGCGCTTCACCAACCAGCGCGGCTCCGACACCAGCGACGAGATCTGGCTGCTCGAGCACCCGCCGGTGTTCACCCAGGGCCAGGCCGGCAAGGCCGAGCACCTGCTGATGCCCGGCGACATCCCGGTGATCCAGGCGGATCGTGGCGGCCAGGTCACCTATCACGGCCCCGGCCAGCTGGTCGCCTACCTGCTGCTCGACGTGCGTCGCTCCGGCGTGGGCGTGCGCGAGCTGGTCAGCCGCATGGAACGCAGCCTGGTCGAGCTGCTGGCCAGCTACGGCGTCGCGGCCTACGCCAAGCCGGATGCCCCCGGCGTGTACGTCGGCGCGGCGAAGATCGCCTCGCTCGGCCTGCGCATCCGCAATGGCCGTTCCTTCCACGGCCTGGCGCTGAACGTCGACATGGACCTGGAGCCCTTCCAGCGCATCAACCCCTGTGGCTATGCCGGCATGGCGATGACCCAGCTGAAGGACCAGGCCCGCGAACCGATCGAATTTGCCGAAGTGCGTGCGCGTCTGCGTGCGCAGCTGGTGACCCAGCTCGGCTACGCTGAACCGAAGACCCTGACGGGCGGAATCGAAAGCATATGAGTTCTATGGACACGGCGGGCAAGGGCCCGAGCAAGGTGGAAGCCGGGGTCAAGCTGCGCGGTGCCGAGAAGGTCGCGCGCATTCCGGTGAAGATCATTCCCACCGAGGAACTGCCGCGCAAGCCGGACTGGATCCGCGTACGCATTCCGGTCACCCCGGAGGTCGAGCGCATCAAGCAGCTGCTGCGCAAGCACAAGCTGCACAGCGTGTGCGAGGAGGCCTCCTGCCCGAACCTCGGCGAGTGTTTCTCCGGCGGCACCGCCACCTTCATGATTATGGGTGACATCTGCACCCGGCGCTGCCCGTTCTGCGACGTCGGCCACGGCCGGCCGAACGCGCTGGACCCCGACGAGCCGAAGAACCTGGCCGTGGCCATCGCCGACCTGCGCCTGAAGTACGTGGTGATCACCTCGGTGGACCGCGACGACCTGCGCGACGGCGGCGCCCAGCACTTCGCCGACTGCCTGCGCGAGATTCGCCAGCTCAGCCCGGGCGTACAGCTGGAGACTCTGGTGCCGGACTACCGCGGGCGCATGGAAATCGCCCTCGACATCACCGCCAGCGAGCCGCCGGACGTGTTCAACCACAACCTGGAAACCGTGCCGCGCCTGTACAAGTCGTCGCGTCCGGGTTCGGACTTCGAGTGGTCGCTGGACCTGCTGGAGGAGTTCAAGAAGCGCGTGCCGGGCGTGCCGACCAAGTCGGGCCTGATGCTCGGCCTCGGCGAGACCGACGAGGAAGTGATCGAGACCATGCAGCGCATGCGCGAGCACGAGATCGACATGCTGACCCTCGGCCAGTACCTGCAGCCGTCGCGCAACCACCTGCCGGTGCAGCGCTTCGTCCATCCGGACACCTTCGCCTGGTTCGCCGAGCAGGGTGAGAAGATGGGCTTCAAGAACGTCGCCTCCGGTCCGCTGGTGCGCTCCTCCTACCACGCCGACCAGCAGGCCCACGGCCACACCAAGGCCTGATCGAGCCTGTGCCCGGCCGAGTGTTCGGCCGGCGCATTCCACCAACAAGAAGGGCGACCCGCGGGTCGCCCTTCTTGTTTCTGCGTGCCTCAGCCCAGCGCGGCAAACAGCCGGCGCTTGCGCCGGGCGGCGACCAGGCTCCAGCCGAGCAGCAGGGCGCACATCCCGGCCAGCGGCCAGGCGCGCCACTGCAGGTAGGGCGTCAGGCCCTGCATCGGCACCACCTCGCCGCGCAGCACGGCGCGCTCGAACTGCGGCACCTCGGCACTGACGCGGCCGAACGGATCGATCAGCGCGGTGACGCCGTTGTTGGTGGCGCGGATCATCCAGCGGCCGCTTTCCAGGGCGCGCATCTGCGCCATCTGCAGGTGCTGCAGCGGACCGATCGAGGTGCCGAACCAGGCGTCGTTGCTCACCGTCAGCAGCAGTTCGCTCTGCGCGGCGAGGCCGGCGGCGAACTCCGGATAGACCACCTCGTAGCAGATGTAGGGCGCGATGCGGTAGCCGCGGGCGGTCAGCAGCGCCTGCTCGGCCGGGCCGCGGGCGAAGTCGGACATCGGCAGGTCGAAGAAGGCGATCACCCCGCGCAGCAGGTCCTGCAGCGGCACGTACTCGCCGAACGGCACCAGCTTCTGCTTGAGGTAGGTGCCGCTGCCCTGGCCGACCACCTGCAGGGCGTTGTAGTAGCGCGGCCGGCCCTCGGCATCGCTCTGGCGCAGCGGCAGGCCGGTGATCAGCGCGGCATGGCGCTCGCTGGCGAAGCGGCCGATCACCGCCAGGTAGCCCTCGGCGTATTCCTTGAGCACCGGCACCGCGGTTTCCGGCCAGACGTAGAGGTCGGCCGGCGCTTCGGCGAAGGTCAGGTCGCGGTACAGGGCGAGCTGGGCGTTGAGCTGCTCGGGATCCCACTTGAGGTTCTGCTCGACGTTGCCCTGGAAGGCGGCAACCTTCAGCGGCGCGCCGGCAGGCCGGGTCCAGGCGTGCTCCTGGAACCACAGGCCGCTGCCCCACAGGCCTGCCAGCAACAGGACGGCGGCGAGGATGCAGCGCCCGCGCGCCAGCAGCGCCGGCAGGCTGACCAGCAGGACAGCGCTCAGCGCCATGGCGAACGACAGCAGCCACACCCCGCCGAGCGGCGCCAGTCCGGCCAGCGGGCCGTGCAGCTGGCTGTAGCCGATGTACAGCCAGGGGAAGCCGGTGAAGATCCAGCCGCGCAGGGCTTCCTGGGCCAGCCACAGGGCGGCGAAGGCCAGCGCATTGCCCAGCGGTGCGCGCTCGCGGCGCAGCCATTTCACCCACACCCAGGCGAACAGGGCGAAGAACAGCGCCAGGCCGGTGGCGAACAGCAGGGTGAGCAGTGCCGCCAGCGGTGCGGAGGCGGCGCCGTAGTCGTGGATGCTGACGTAGACCCAGCTGCTGCCGGCGGCGAACACGCCGAAACCGTACAGCCAGCCGCGCCAGGCTGCGGCCTTGCCGTCCAGCTGGCGCAGGCCGAGATGGAACAGGGCCAGCGACAGCAGGCCCAGCGGCCACAGGTCGAAGGGCGCCAGAGCCAGCGGGGTGAGGGCGCCGGCAGCGAGGGCGAGCAGGTGACCCGGCCAGCCGGGGCGAGAGATCCAGCGCATGGGGAGTCCTTGCAGAATGCGGGGGCAGGGCAGCTTAGCGGAGCGGCGCGCGGGCGGGTAGCCGTAGCTGGACGCGGAGCAGGGCAATCGCGCCATATGGCTTGAGGATACCGCCGGTGCGTTCTGGTCGGCAGGTGTGCCGCCTGTCTCCTCTCTCCCGCCAGCGGGAGAGGGAGCGGTTTGCTGCCAGCGCCTCAGCGCGCTCGCGGAGTCAGGCGCAGCAGATGGATGCGCCGGCTGTCGGCATTCAGCACCCGGCAGCGGAAGTCGCCCAGCTCGATCACCTCGTTGCGCTTGGGCAGGTGGCCGAAGGCGCTCATCACCACGCCGCCGATGGTGTCGAACTCCTCCTCGGAGAAGCCGGCCTCGAAGAACTCGTTGAAGTCGTCCACCGGGGTCAGTGCCTTGACGATGAAGTCGCCGCTGGGCAGCGCCTTGATGTAGCTGTCCTCCTCGACGTCGTGCTCGTCCTCGATGTCGCCGACGATCTGCTCGAGCACGTCCTCGATGGTCACCAGGCCGGCGACGCCGCCGTACTCGTCGATGACGATGGCCATGTGGTTGTGGGTGCTGCGGAACTCGCGCAGCAGCACGTTGAGGCGCTTGGACTCGGGCACGTAGGTGGCCGGGCGGAGCATCTTCTGCAGGTCGAAGGACAGCTCGTTGCCGTGCAGCAGCAGCGGCAGCAGGTCCTTGGCGAGCAGGATGCCGAGCACCTCGTCGAGATTCTCGCCGATCACCGGATAGCGCGAGTGGGCGGCCTCGATGACCGCGGGGAGGAATTCCTGAGGGCTCTGGCTGGCCTTGATGGTGATGATCTGCGAGCGCGGGATCATGATGTCGCGCACCTGCAGGTCGGAGACCTGGATGGCGCCCTCGACGATCGCCAGCGCCTCGGTGTCGAGCAGTTTGTTGTCATGGGCGTCACGCAGGACCTCGAGGAGCTCCTGGCGGCTTTTCGGTTCATGGGCAAAAGCCTGGGTGATTCTTTCCAACCAGGACTTCTGCCCCTGGCTCGATCGGTCGTCGCTCATGTGTCCTTACTCTTCGTCACAGGCATAGGGATCGGGATAGCCCAGGTCGGCCAGCAGCTGGCGTTCCAGCGCCTCCATTTCCTCGGCTTCGTCGTCGTCGATGTGGTCGTAGCCGAGCAGGTGCAGGCAGCCATGCAGGGTCAGGTGCGCCCAGTGGGCGTCCAGGCTCTTGCCCTGTTCGCCAGCCTCGCGCGCGACCACCTGGGCGCAGATCACCAGGTCGCCGAGCAGCGGGATATCCAGCAGCGGAACGCCGCCCGGCCCCTCCGGCACCTCGGCGGGGAACGACAGCACGTTGGTGGCGTAGTCCTTGCCGCGCCAGGTGAGGTTCAGCTCGCGGCCTTCGTCTTCGTCGACGATGCGGATGGTCAGCTCCGAGGGGGCGGTGCGCTGGCGCAGGGCCAGTTCGCACCACTGGCGCAGCTGCGCTTCGCTGGGCAGGTCGGTGGCCTCGGTAGCCAGCTGCAAATCCAGTTCAACGTGCATCGCGGTGGTTCCTCTCGCGTTCGCCGGCGCTGGCGTCCTGGCCCTGCAGGCGCTGCTCGTGGCGGTCGTAGGCTTCGACGATGCGTTGCACCAGCGGGTGGCGCACCACGTCCTTGGCCTTGAAGTGGGTGAAGCTGATCCCTGGCACGTCGCGCAGCACCTCGACCACGTGGGCGAGGCCCGACTTGGTGCCGCGCGGCAGGTCGACCTGGGTGACGTCGCCGGTGATCACCGCGGTGGAGCCGAAGCCGATCCGGGTGAGGAACATCTTCATCTGCTCGAGGGTGGTGTTCTGGCTCTCGTCGAGAATGATGAAGCTGTTGTTCAGGGTGCGGCCGCGCATGTAGGCCAGCGGGGCGATCTCGATCACCTGCTTCTCGATCAGCTTGGCCACCTGCTCGAAGCCGAGCATCTCGTAGAGGGCGTCGTACAGCGGGCGCAGGTAGGGGTCGATCTTCTGCGCGAGGTCGCCAGGCAGGAAGCCGAGCTTCTCGCCAGCCTCCACCGCCGGGCGTACCAGCAGGATGCGGCGCACCTGCTCGCGCTCCAGGGCGTCCACCGCGCAGGCCACCGCCAGGTAGGTCTTGCCGGTACCGGCCGGGCCGATGCCGAAGTTGATGTCGTTGTCGAGGATCGCCTTGACGTAGCGTTGCTGGTTGGTGCCGCGCGGGGTGATGTGCACCTTGCGGGTCTTCAGCGTGACGCTCGGCACCTGGCCGGGCAGGGCGATGTCTTCGAGGCCGGATTCCTGCAGGAACAGGTGGACGATCTCCGGGGTCAGCTCGGTGCCGCTGTGGGTTTCGCGGTACAGGCGGCGCAGCAGGCGCTCGGCGGTCTGGGTGCGCTGGACATCGCCGACCAGTTCGAACTGGTTGCCGCGGTTGCGGATCTCGATGGCCAGGCGTTGCTCGATCAGGCGCAGATGCTCGTCGAACTGTCCGCAGAGGTTGGCGAAGCGGCGTGCTTCGAAGGGTTCCAGGATGAAACGATGGTGTTCCAGGGGAGCGTTCAAGGTCTTCTGTTGGCCGCCATTCGGCTGAGTGATGGATGAAGAATAACCGCAGGTGCCCGAGGGGGAAAGCGCTGCCATGGTCGCGGCCGCGCGGAGCCGGGCAGGTTGCCGGCTCCGCGGGCTAGCGCCGTGCTCAGTCGGCGGTCGCGCCGAGCAGGCTGCCGCGCAGCGAGTGAGGCAGCGCTTCGTCGATATGCACGTCGACGAACTGGCCGATCAGGCGCGCATTGCTGGAGCGGAAGTTGACCACCCGGTTGTTCTCGGTGCGGCCCTGCAGCAGGCCGGGGTCCTTCTTCGAGTAGTCGCTGACCAGGATGCGCTGGGTCGAGCCGACCATGCGCCGGCTGATCTCGAAGCCCTGCTGGCTGATGCGGGCCTGCAGGATCGCCAGGCGCTGCTTCTTCACCTCCTCCGGGGTGTCGTCGGCGAGATCCGCGGCCGGGGTGCCGGGGCGGGCGCTGTAGACGAAGGAGTAGGAGAAGTCGAAGCCGACCTCCTCGATCAGCTTCATGGTCTGCTCGAAGTCACGGTCGGTCTCGCCGGGGAAGCCGACGATGAAGTCCGAGCTGAGGCAGATATCCGGCACCGCGGCCTTGAGCTTGCGGATGCGCGACTTGTACTCGAGGGCGGTGTGGTTGCGCTTCATCGCCGCGAGGATGCGGTCGGAGCCCGACTGCACCGGCAGGTGGACGAACTTCACCAGCTGGGGGATCTCGGCGTGGGCCTGGATGATGGCGTCGGAGAACTCCAGCGGATGGCTGGTGGTGTAGCGGATGCGCTCGATGCCGTCGATCGCCGCCACCGCGTGGAGCAGTTCGGCGAAGTCGGCGATGCGCCCGTCGCCGGTATCGCCGCGGTAGCCGTTGACGTTCTGGCCGAGCAGGTTCACCTCGCGCACGCCGTTCTCGGCCAGGTGCACGACTTCGCTGAGCACGTCGGCCAGTGGCCGGCTGACTTCCTCGCCGCGGGTGTAGGGCACCACGCAGAAGGTGCAGTACTTGCTGCAGCCTTCCATCACCGAGACGAAGGCGCTGGGGCCGTCGACACGCGGCTCGGGCAGGCGGTCGAACTTCTCGATCTCGGGGAAGGAGATGTCCACCTGCGGTTTCTTCGTGCTGCGTGCGGCGTCGATCATCTCCGGCAGGCGGTGCAGGGTCTGCGGGCCGAACACCACGTCGACGTAGGGCGCGCGCTCGCGGATCGCCGAGCCTTCCTGGCTGGCCACGCAGCCGCCGACACCGATCACCAGCGCCGGGTTCTGCTGTTTCAGTTCGCGCCAGCGGCCGAGCTGGGAGAACACCCGCTCCTGGGCCTTCTCGCGGATCGAGCAGGTGTTGAGCAGGATGACGTCGGCCTCTTCCGGGCGCTCGGTCAGCTCCAGGGCTTGATGTTCGCCCAGCAGGTCGGCCATGCGCGAGCTGTCGTACTCGTTCATCTGGCAGCCGTGGGTTTCGATGAAAAGCTTCTTGGCCATGGGTGCTCGTCGGGAGGATCAATGGACCGCGCATTATAGGGAGCGCCGCCCGGCCTTCCTAGGCTTCGCTGCCGGAAGGACGTGCTAACATGCGCGGCCTTTCCCGCAGTCCCCGTCGGTTCGTCAAGCCATGAGCAAGCCCGCCCCCATCTTCAAGGTGATTTTCCTCAACCAGGGTCAGGTGTACGAGATGTACGCCAAGGCCATCTACCAGAGCGACCTGTGGGGTTTCCTGGAGATCGAGGAGTTCGTCTTCGGCGAACGCACCCAGGTGGTGGTCGATCCCAGCGAGGAGAAGCTCAAGGCGCAGTTCGACGGCGTGCTGCGCAGCTTCGTGCCGATGCACGCGATCATCCGCATCGACGAGGTGGAGCGCCTGGGCACGGCGAAGATCAGCGAGGCCAAGGGCGGCAGCAATGTCATGCCGTTCCCCATGCCGCCGATGCCGGAGCGCTGAGTGAAGCTACTGCGCTGGTCCATACTGCGTTGAAAACTGGCTCGGCATGCTCATTTACAACTTGTAAACTCCGCTGCCTCGCCAGTTTCCGCCTTGTCTGGCCTTCGCTCGTTACGCTTCACGCTCGGAGTTGGGAGTTGGTTGTTGCCCCTCAGGGCAGTGGCGCGAACGGCGAGCGCATGTCGCTGGCCTGCAGTTCCTGCAGGTAGTTGCGGAAGATCTCGCCGAGCACGCGGTTGGCCTGCTCGAGCTGCTCGCGGCTCATTTCCTCGGCCACCAGGTCGGCACTGTCCATCGCCTCTTCCGCGCCGTTGACCGCCGCCATCTTCAGCACCACGTAGGCCTGCACCTTGTTGGCCGGCACGCCTTCGCCGCGCCAGAACAGCGTGCCGAGGCGCAGCTGCGCCTCGGCATGGCCCTGCAGCGAGGCTTGCTCGTACCAGTGCAGCGCCTGCGGCAGATCCTGCGGGTGACGGCTGGCAGCGTAGAAGTATTCGCCCAGCTCATACTGCGCCTGGCTGTCGCCCGTCTCCGCCAGGCTGCGGCACTGGGCCAGCGCCTGCTCGAGATCCTCCGGGCGGGTATCGAGCACGCAGCGGCTGGTTGCCGGAATCAGCAGGGAGTTGCTCTCGGCATGGCCAAGCAGCGGGGCGATCGACAACAGGCAACCCATCAGCAGGGTGCAGCCAGCACGGTTCATGGCGATCCGGACATCTCCTGGTTCGGCGGGCGGAGGCTCGGCCAGCGCGGCGGGCTGGCGTTCCCATTATGGAATAAGCGGCCGGGTCATGACAGGGGCAACGGCGGCTTTTCCTGCCGGCCATTGGCCACTACCTGCCGGCCGGTGCCATCCGTGGCGCGAATACCCCGCCAGGCGGGGTATTCGCGCGCGGGGTTCAGCCCTTGCTCAGCTCGGCAAAGGCGCGTTCGGCGGCATCCAGGGTGATCTTCAGCTCGGTGTCGCCATGGGCGATGGAGGTGAAGCCGGCCTCGAAGGCGCTCGGCGCCAGGTACACGCCGCCGTCCAGCATCAGGTGGAAGAAGCGCTTGAAGCGCTCGGCATCGCTGGCCATCACGTCATTGAAGGTGACGATGTCGTCGGCACCGCTGAAGTACAGGCCGAACATGCCACCCGCCTGGGTGGTGACGAAGGGGATACCTGCGGCATCGGCGCGCTGCTGCAGACCGTCGAGCATGCGTGCAGTGTAGTCGCTCAGCTCGGCGTGGAAGCCCGGGCGGCTGATCAGCTTGAGGGTGGTTAGGCCGGCGGCCATCGCCAGCGGGTTGCCGGACAGGGTGCCGGCCTGGTAGACCGGGCCGAGCGGGGCGATGCACTCCATGATCGCGCGCTTGCCGCCGAAGCAGCCCACCGGCATGCCGCCGCCGACGATCTTGCCGAAGGTCGACAGGTCCGGGGTGACGCCGAAGTGCGCTTGGGCGCCGCCGAGGGCGACGCGGAAGCCGGTCATCACTTCGTCGAAGATCAGCACCACGCCGTGTTGGTCGCACAGTGCGCGCAGACCGGCGAGGAAGCCCGGCGCCGGCGGCACGCAGTTCATGTTGCCGGCCACCGGCTCGACGATGATGCAGGCGACCTGGCCGCCGACTTCGCCGAGGGTCTGCTCCACCGCAGCGAGGTCGTTGAACGGCAGGGTCAGGGTGTGCTTGGCGAAGTCCGCCGGCACGCCCGCGGAGCTGGGCACGCCCTGGGTCAGGGCGCCGGAGCCGGCCTTGACCAGCAGACTGTCGGAGTGGCCGTGGTAGCAGCCCTCGAACTTGATGATGCTGTCGCGCCCGGTGTAGCCGCGTGCCAGACGGATGGCGCTCATGGTCGCCTCGGTGCCGGAGCTGACCATGCGCACCATCTCCATCGACGGCACCAGGCTGCACACTAGGTCGGCCATCTCGGTTTCCATGGCGGTCGGCGCGCCGTAGGACAGGCCGTGCTGCAGCTGCTGGCGCACCGCATCGAGCACGTCCGGATGGCCGTGGCCGAGGATCATCGGCCCCCAGGAGCCGACGTAGTCGACGTAGCGCTGGTCGTCCTCATCGGTGACGTAGGCGCCTTCAGCGTGCTTGAAGAACAGCGGGGTGCCGCCGACGCTGCGGAAGGCGCGCACGGGTGAGTTGACGCCGCCGGGGATGTGTTTCTGGGCGTTGTGGAACAGGATCTCGGAACGGGACATTGAAAAGTCTCTCGAAAGGTCAGATGTCGGCGAACAGTTGGCTGAAGGCGCGCGCGCGGCGCTCGACTTCGGCGGCATTCTCGGCGGCGAACAGGGCGTGGATTACCGCGACCATGCTGGCGCCGCGGGCGATCAGTTGCGGTGCGGTGTCCAGGGTCACGCCGCCGATGGCGACGATTGGCAGGCGGAAGCGGGCGCGCGCCTGCTCGAGCAGTTCGGGCGTGGCGGCCGGGGCGCCGGGCTTGGTCTGCGAGTCGAAGAAGCGGCCGAAGGCGATGTAGCTGGCGCCTTCCTGGCGCGCCTGCTCGGCCAGCGCCACCTGCGCGTGGCAGGTGGCGCCGATGATCGCGTTGCGGCCGAGCAGGGCGCGGGCGGCGGCCAGCGAGCCGTCGCTCTGCCCCAGGTGCACGCCGACGCCCAGGCGCGCGGCCAGTTCGGCGTCGTCGTTGATGATCAGCTGCGCGCCATGGCGCAGGCACAGCTCGCGCAGCGCCTCGGCCTGGCGCAGGCGGCGCGCGGAGTCTTCGGACTTGTCGCGATATTGCAGCAGTTGCGCCCCGCCCTTGAGCGCGGCTTCGACGTAGGGCAGCAGGCGGCCATCGGCCAGCAGCTGGCTGTCGGTGATGGCGTAGAGTCCGCGCAGGGTTTTCATCGGCGCTGTTCCAGGCAAGAAGTCACGGCAGAAAGGGTCAGGAGCAGAAGTCCAGCGGCAGGCGGCGCGGCACGTACTGGCCATGACCGGGCTGTTCGGCATCGCGCAGGGTGCGCCAGGTGTAGTCGAGCGCCGTGCGCACCGCGCTGACCAGTTCCTCGCCCAGCGCCAGGCGCCCGGCCAGGGTGCTGGCCAGGGTACAGCCGGAGCCGTGGTAGCTGCCGGGCAGGCGCACGCAGGTGAAGGTGTGCTGGCTGCCGTCGCGCGCGTACAGGCGATTGTGCACCTCGTGCTCGTCGCCATGGCCGCCGGTGATCAGCAGGTGCTCGCAGTGCTCCAGCAGCCTGGCGGCGCACTCGTCGGCGCTGCCGTGGGGCAGTTCGGCGAGGATGCGCGCCTCCGGCAGGTTCGGCGTGGCGATGCGGCACAGCGGCAGCAGGCGCTCGCGCATGGCGTAGCCGACCTCGTCCTTGCCGAGGGCGCCGCCGCCGCCGGCGCGCAGCACCGGATCGCAGACCAGCGGCACGCCGGGCAGCGACTGCATGATCTCGACCACGGTATCTACCATCTCCACGGAGCCGAGCATGCCCAGCTTGACCGCGGCGACCGGCAGATCGGCGATCACCGCACGGGCCTGGGCCAGCACCCAAGCGCGGTCGAGCACGCGAAAGTCGGTGACGTTTACGGTGTCCTGGACGGTCAGCGCGGTGACCGCAGGTGCCGCGTGGCAGCCCTGGGCGAGCAGGGCTTCGATGTCCGCCTGCATGCCGGCACCACCACTGGGATCGTGGCCGGAAAGACAGAGGACAACTGGGCGCGAAGGGTATCTGTTCATGGCTGTCGAGCTTACATCAAAGTCGCGCGGCTGGCTGCCCGAACCGGCCCGCCAGAGGGGCGGGCGGGCGAAGGTGCGTACTTCTGCTTCACTGCAACAGATGCAGTGTGCAGGAGGTGGACGATGAGTCTGGAGCAATACGCGGAAACCCACACGGTCACCAACCAGCCGACGCCGCTGGACGGCAGCAACCTGTACCGCGGCGACCGGCCGCTGCGGGAATGGCTGCAGCGCTTCGGCGCGGCCTGGGGCGAGGCGCGCCTGGCCGAGTACGGCGAGTTGGCCGGCGGGCCGCTGCTGGCGGCAGGTTTCGCCGCCAACCGCCAGCCACCCGAGCTGCATACCCACGACCGCTACGGCTACCGCATCGACCAGGTGGAGTTCCATCCGAACTGGCACCGGCTGATGCAGGCCGGCATCGCCCACGGCCTGCACGCGCTGCCCTGGCGCGAGCCACGCCCCGGCGCCCAGGTGCTGCGCGCCGGGCTGTTCTACCTGCACAACCAGGCCGAGGCCGGCAGCGCCTGCCCGCTGACCATGACCCATGCCGGTGTCGCCGTGCTGCGCCGCCAGGGTGAGCTGGCGGAGAGCTGGCTGCCGAAGATCCTCAGTCTCGACTACGACCCGCGGCCGCTGCCGATGGGCGAGAAGCGCGGCCTGGCCCTGGGCATGGCGCTGACCGAGAAGCAGGGTGGCACCGACCTGCGTGCCAACAGCACGCGCGCCTTCGCCGTCGGTGCGCCGGGGCCGGGGCAGGCCTATGAGCTGCTCGGCCACAAGTGGTTCTGCTCGGCGCCGATGTCCGACGCCTTCCTCACCCTGGCGCACAGCGAGCAGGGCCTGAGCTGCTTCCTGCTGCCACGCCTGCGCCCGGACGGCAGTCACAACCGCATCTATATCCAGCGCCTCAAGGACAAGCAGGGCAACCGCAGCAATGCTTCGGCCGAACTCGAGTATCGCGGCGCCCTGGCCTGGATGGTCGGCGAGGAGGGCCGCGGCATCGCCACCATCCTCGAGATGGTCGCGCTGACCCGCTTCGACTGCATGACCGGTTCGGCGGCGCTGATGCGCCAGGCGCTCAGTCAGGCCCTGCACCACTGCGCGCAGCGCCAGGTCGGCGGGCGGGCGCTCGAGGCGCAGCCGCTGATGCAGAACGTGCTGGCCGACCTGGCGCTGGACAGCGAGGCGGCGCTGGCTCTCAGCCTGCGCCTCGGCCACGCCCTGGAGCGCCCGGAGGACGAGCAGGAGCGGCATTTCGCCCGCCTGCTCACCGCGGTCGGCAAGTACTGGGTGTGCAAGCGCGCACCGGCGTTCATCGGCGAGGCGCAGGAGTGCCTGGGCGGCGCCGGCTACGTCGAGGAAAGCATCCTGCCGCGGCTGTACCGCGAGGCACCGGTCAACTCGATCTGGGAGGGTTCGGGCAACGTGCAGTGCCTAGACGTGCTGCGCAGCCTGGAGAAGACCCCGGCGGTGGCCGAGGCGCTGCTCGCCGAGCTGGACGACGGCCACGGCGAGGCGCGCCTGAAGGCGCAGGTGCTGCGCCTCAAGCATGCCCTGCACGATCGCGAGGGGCTGGAGTACCGTGCGCGCCAGCTGTGCGGCGAGATCGCCGTGGCGCTGCAGGCCAGCCTGCTGCTGCGCGGCGCGCCGCAGGTGGTCAGCGACGCCTTCATCGCCGCGCGGGTGGATGCCCGGGAGCAGGTCTATGGCTGCCTGCCGCGGGGCGTGGAAGTGGCGGCGCTGCTGGCGCGCAGTCGTCTGCAGGCGTTCGACTGAGCTGCGCGGGGCCGCTAGAATGCCGCTTCCAGCCTAGACGGGCGGTTGAAAAGCGGCCTGCGTTGTTCAACCGCCGGCTATCCGCAGCGCCGCGGCGCACCCTTGTTGCAGGAGCAGTGCCCGATGTCGCGTCCCCCCCGTAGCCCGTCCGCCGCCCGCCCCCCGCGGGGTGCCGCTGCGGGGCGTCCTGGCGCGGCCAAGTCGCCGGCGCCGCGCCGCGTGGCCAAGGCGCCGCCGGCCGAGCCGCGCCTGCTGCTGCTCAACAAACCGTTCGACGTGCTGACCCAGTTCGCCGATGCCGACGGGCGAGCGACCCTCAAGGATTACGTCAAGGTGCCGGGCGTCTATCCGGCCGGGCGTCTGGATCGCGACAGCGAAGGCCTGCTGCTGCTGACCAACGACGGCCGCCTGCAGGCGCGCATCGCCGATCCGCAGTTCAAGCTGGCGAAGACCTACTGGGTGCAGGTGGAGGGCGAGGTGGGCGAGGTGCAGTTGGCGCGTCTGCGTGCGGGAGTGGAGCTGAACGACGGGCCGACCCTGCCGGCCGAGGCACGGCAGATCGACGCGCCGGCACTGTGGGAGCGTCAGCCACCGGTGCGCTTTCGCAAGAGCGTGCCGACCAGCTGGCTGGAGCTGACCATTCGCGAGGGACGCAACCGTCAGGTACGCCGGATGACCGCGGCGGTGGGGCTGCCGACCCTGCGTCTGGTGCGGGTGCGCATCGGCCCCTGGAGTCTGGACGGGCTGGCGCCGGGGGAGTGGCGGGAGGTGCCGGCGGAGCTGGCCGGCCGTTGAGGAGCGGCTGCTTGCGCAACCCCTGCAACGGCCAATCAGGCGGCAGTGCGGGCGGGATCAGTAGAACGACTTGATCACGTTGATGCCCTTGTTCAGTACTTCGCGCCAGGCGCTCATGTCTTCGCTGCTGGCTGCCGAGTCATGTTCCCTGACCGCCAGCATCAGCGAGTCCAGCCACAGGTCGTAGAGCTCCGGGCGGATGTCGAAGCCTTCCCGCGAGTGGCTCTGGCCGAGGGCGCGCAGCTTGGTGTCGGACATGCCGCGTGCATAGAGCACCAGGTTGAGGATGCCTGCACGCAGCAGGTGCTTCTGGGAGCTCATGTCGGTCTTGGTGAACTTGTCACGGATCGCCGGCGAACTGGCGAGGAAGTGCTGGTAGAAAGTGTCGAAAAAGCTCGGGCTGGCGCAGCAGCGGCCGTAACTTTGCATCACACGGTTGGCGGGGGTCATGATTTTCCTTGGGGGCAAATAAGCTCCGCAACCCCGCATCATCCTGGCTGGGGGCTGTGGTATGGCTTGCGAGTGCTTGGGGTTACACGCCTTCGAGGCTGCCAATCACCACGGTCTTGATGACGAAGCCTAGTACGCCCAAACCGAGGGCCAAGAAGAGAATCATGGTGCCGAATTTTCCGGCATTGGATTTTTTCGCCAGGTCCCAGACGATGAAAGCCATGAAGCCGACCAGGACGGCAATCAGTCCGGTCATCATCCAGTGCTCGAATACTTCGGGGTCCATCGATCCCTCCTGCAGGATAGGGGTGACGATCAGAGGGCGGGCGATGTTGTTATGTGTTCGGCCACGCAGGCATGCATAAAAACGCGGGCGAATTATAGACCCTGATCAGTTGCAGGCAAATGCAAAAACCCGAGAGCGTCACATTTTTGTCACTCCGGCTTTCAGCGCAGATGCTCCAGCGGCAGTTCGGTGCCGGCCAGCACCTGGTTGAGCACGAAGCTCGAGCGCACGCTGGAGACGCCCTCGATGCGGGTTAGGGTGCCGAGCAGGAACTGCTGGTAGTGATCCATGTCCGGCACCACCACCTTGAGCTGGTAGTCGGCCTCCATGCCGGTGACCAGGCTGCATTCGAGCACCTGCGGGCAGTTGCGGATAACCGACTCGAAGTGTTCGAAGCGCTCCGGGGTGTGGCGGTCCATGCCGACCAGCACGTACACGGTGAGGGTCAGGCCGAGCTTCTTGCGATCGAGCAGGGCGACCTGGCGGAGGATGTAGCCATCGTCCTCTAGCTGTTTGACCCGTCGCGAGCACGGCGAGGGCGACAGGCCGATGCGTTCGGCCAGTTCCTGGTTGGAGATGCGCGCATCGCGCTGCAGCTCGGTGAGGATGCGCAGGTCGTAGCGGTCAAGCTTGCTCATGGAGGCTGTTCGCTGTGTAAGTATTGCGATGATCTTTTACTTGCTAGTGAATGATTGCGCAAGAGGGGTGTTTTTGTGCAATTTACGCAAACATCTGTCGCGCGACTGCGCGTACAGTTTGAATCAGTTTCACGGCCCGGACGCTCACCCCGCGCAGAGCCCGATCAGGCACCGCGCCGCCGGCAACCAACCTGGTTGCGGCACCAGGCCCGCACCACCCACAAGGTGCTGCGAAGAGCAGGCTGTCACCGCAGCCGAGATCCGCAAGAAACCATCTTGAAGGGGCCGAAAGGCCCCTTTTTCTTGCCGGCGGTTCACTGCTCGGGGTCGGCGTGGACCAGCACCTCGGCGCGCGGGAATTCGGCGCGGATGGCGAACTCGGCGGCCTCGCACAGGTCGTGGGCCTCCTGCAGGGTCAGGCTGGCCGGCAGGTCGAGGTGCAGTTGGACGAACCAGCGGGTGCCGGACATGCGCGTGCGCAGGTCGTGGGCGTCGAGCACGCCAGGGATGCCGAGGGCCAGTTGCATCATGCGTTCGCTGATCTCCAGCGGCAGCTCCTTGTCCATCAGCACCGCGGCCGACTCGCGGACGATGGTCAGCGCGCTCCAGAAGATGTACAGGGCGATGGCGATGCCGAACAGCGCATCGGCGCGTTGCCAGCCGTAGGCGGCAAGCAGCAGCGCGACCAGGATGCTGCTGTTGAGCAGCAGGTCGGAGGCGTAGTGCAGCGAGTCGGCGCGGATCGCGGTGGAGCCGGTGACCTTGACTACGTGGCGCTGGAACGCCAGCAGCAGGGCCGTCATCGCCAGCGACAACAGCATCACCGCCACGCCGATGCCGGTGGCGGTGATCTCCTGCGGCGCCTGCAGGCGCTCGAAGCCGCGGATGCCGACCAGCACCGCACTGATGGCGATGAATACCGCCTGGCCCAGGCCGGCCAGTGCCTCGGCCTTGCCGTGACCGTAGCGATGATCGGCGTCGGCCGGGCGCAGCGCATAGTGCACCGCGATCAGGTTGAGCAGCGAGGCGGCGGCGTCGAGCAGCGAGTCGGTGAGGCCGGCGAGCAGACTGACCGAGCCGCTCAGCCACCAGGCGAAGGCCTTGGCGGCGATCAGGAGCAGCGCGGTGGCCAGGGCGGCGCCCGAGGCCAGGCGCATCAGGCGGCCGTGTTCGCGGCTCAGATTCATTACGGCTCTCCTCAGGCGGCCGGGCGCAGGCCGAAGGCGGCCAGCTGGGTGGCGTTGCCGCTGTGGTGGATCAGGCGCGGGTCGTCCAGCGGCAGGTCGCGGGCCAGCTCCTGCTGCAGGATGGCGCGCAGGCGGGCGTGGTCGACCCGGCCATCGCTGCCGAGGGCATCCTGCAGGCGCTCGGGCGCCACCGAGTAGCGGCCCTCGGGCAGGTAGATGGCGCCGGTGCCGAAGTCGACGGCGAAGGCGATCAGCCCGGGGATCACAAAGAACAGGATGCCGATGGCGTCCATGGCGGCGATGGCCGGGTCGATCTGGCCCTTCAGCTGGCCGCGGCGCTCGGGGTAGAACAGGGTGCCGCAGCCGCTCAGTTGGACGAGCAGGGTGGCGGCGAGCAGGCCGCTGACGATCCGCTGGGGGGTACGCATGCATCTTCTCCTTGAAAGGGTCGGCGGGGGTGGCAGGGTGCAGGACCCGTGCCAGAAGCGGCGACAGTTTACGCGTTCGGCCATGACAGCCGAAAGGCGCGCGCGCTTCGCCGCTATAATCGCCGCCCTTGCCGTCTGCCGTTGCGAGCTGCCATGAGTCTGTCCGCCCTGCCCATCGATGCCGTCCTGCCCGCGCTGCGCGAGGCGCTCGCCCGCCGCCACGAGGTGGTGCTGGAGGCGCCGCCCGGTGCCGGCAAGACCACCCGCGTGCCGCTGGCGCTGCTCGGCGAAGCCTGGCTGGCCGGGCAGACCATCGTCATGCTCGAACCGCGCCGGCTGGCCGCCCGCGCCGCCGCCGAGCGCCTGGCCAGCGAGCTTGGCGAGAAGGTCGGCGAGACGGTCGGCTACCGCATTCGCCTGGACAGCAGGGTCGGCCCGCGCACGCGCATCGAGGTGGTCACCGAGGGCATCCTCGCCCGCCGCCTGCAGGACGACCCGGGCCTGGAGGGCGTCGGTCTGGTGATCTTCGACGAGTTCCACGAGCGCAATCAGGATGCCGATCTGGCCCTGGCGCTGGCCCTCAACGGTCGCGAGCTGCTGCGCGACGGCCCGCCGCTCAAGGTGCTGCCGATGTCGGCGACCCTGGAGGGCGAGCGTCTGGCCGCGCTGCTCGACGATGCGCCGGTGGTGCGCAGCGAGGGGCGCATGTATCCGGTGGACATCCAGTGGGGCCGCGCCGCCCAGCCCGGCGAGGCGCTGGAACCGCGGGTGACGCAGACCGTGCTGCAGGCGCTGGCCGAGCAGGGTGGCAGCCTGCTGGTGTTCCTGCCCGGCCAGGCGGAGATCCGCCGGGTGCAGGCGGCGCTGGCGGAAAGCCTCGCCGGGCGCGCCGACATCCTGCTCTGCCCGCTGCACGGCGAGCTGGATCTGGCCGCCCAGCGCGCCGCCATCGAGCCGGCGCCGAGCGGCACGCGCAAGGTGGTGCTGGCCACCAACATCGCCGAGACCAGCCTGACCATCGACGGTGTGCGCGTGGTGGTGGACGCCGGCCTCGAGCGGGTGCCGCGCTTCGACCCGGCCAGCGGCATGACCCGCCTGGACACCCAGCGCATCTCGCGCGCCTCGGCCACCCAGCGCGCCGGCCGCGCCGGGCGCCTCGAGCGGGGGGTGTGCTACCGGCTGTGGTCGCAGAGCCAGCACGAGCAGCTGGCCGCCCACGCCAGTGCGGAAATCCTCCAGGCCGATCTGGCCGGTCTGGCCCTGCAGCTGGCACGCTGGGGCGTTGACGACGTCAGCGAGCTGGTCTGGCTCGATCCGCCACCGGCCGCCGCGCTGGCCCAGGCCCGCGAGCTGCTACAGCGCCTCGGTGCCCTCGTGCCGCGCGGCGCCGGCTGGGCGCTGACCGCCCATGGCCAGGCGATGGCCACGCTGCCGGCCCATCCACGCCTCGCCCACCTGCTGCTGCGCGGCCAGGCGCTGGGCCTCGGTTCCCTGGCCGCCGATCTCGCCGCGCTGCTCTCCGAACGCGATATCCTGCGCGGCGCAGGCGCCGATCTGCACAGCCGCCTGGCCCTGCTGTCCGGCGAGAGCCGCGCCGCGCGAGGCGCCCTGCGGGGTGCCGCCCAGCGGAATGCCGCCCAGGGCGGCGTGCAGCGCGCGCGCCAGCTGGCCCGCCAGTTCCGCAGTCTGTTGCCGAAGCGGATCGAACAGGCGGTCAGCGATCCCGAGCACCCGCGCTGGCTGGGCTGCCTGCTGGCCTTCGCCTATCCCGACCGCATCGCCCGCCAGCGCCGCGCCGGTGGTGCCGACTACCGCCTGGCCAACGGCCGAGCCGCGCAGTTCGGTGAGCCGGATGCGCTGATGAAGCATGAGTGGCTGGTGATCGCCGACCTCGGCAGCCGGCAGGGCCAGCGCGAGGAGCGCATCTACCTGGCGACCGACCTCGAGCCGGCATTGTTCGATGGTCCGCTGGCCGAGCAGGTCGGTGTCAACGAGGTGCTCGACTGGGACGAGCGCGAGGGCGTGCTGCGCGCCGAGTGCCAGCGCAAGGTCGGCGAGCTGGTACTGAGCAGCGAGGCATTGAGCGGCCTGGACGAGAGCGCCCGTGGCCGCGCGTTGGTCGCGCTGGTGCGCCGCAAGGGCCTGGAGCTGCTGCCGTGGACGGCGGAGTTGCGCCAGTGGCAGGCGCGCATCGCCCTGCTGCGCCGCCTCGACCTGGCGGCGAAGGGGGAGAGCGAGTGGCCAGACGTGTCCGATGCGGCGCTGCTCGCCAGCCTGGAAGACTGGCTGCTGCCCTATCTGGGCAAGGTCAGCCGCCTCAGCCACTTCGCCGCCCTGGATCTTGCGTCGATCCTCCACGGCCTGCTGCCCTGGCCGTTGCCGCAGCGCCTCGACGAGCTGGCGCCGAAGACCCTTGAGGTGCCGTCCGGCTCGCGCATTCGCCTCGACTACGGCGAGGAGCCGCCGGTGCTGGCGGTGCGCCTGCAGGAGCTGTTCGGCCTGGCCGCCACACCGCGCATCGCCGGCGGGCGCCTCGGCGTCAAGCTGCACCTGCTGTCGCCGGCGCAGCGCCCGGTGCAGGTCACCCAGGACCTGGCCAGCTTCTGGGCCAACACCTACTCGGAAGTGAAGAAGGATCTGAAGGGCAGGTACCCGAAGCATTACTGGCCGGACGATCCGCTGATCGCCGAGCCCACCGCGCGGGCCAAGCCGCGCAAGGCGACCTGAGGTGCCGCGCTGAAGCGCGGCACCATGCTGCTCACTCTCCCGCCTGCGGGAGAGGGCTGTGCCGGCCCGACCCTTCTCCCGGAGTCGGGAGAGGGCAGACAGGCACCCCCGCCATCCCCTTTCCCCTCTGCGGCCTTCTAAAATGGCCCTTCCTTTTCGCTGCCGAGCCCAGCCCATGGACCTGCTACCCGCCTCCCTCTCCCTGCTGGACGCCGCGGTGCTGATCGTCAGCGCCGGCTTCACCTCGCTGCTCACCGCAGCCATGGGCATCGGTGGAGGGGTTCTGCTGCTGGCGATCATGGCCGGTATCGTGCCGGCTGCGGCGCTGATTCCGGTGCACGGGCTGGTGCAGCTGGGCTCCAACGGCAACCGCGCCTGGATGACCCGTCGGCACATCGACCTGGGCTTGCTCAAGCGCTTCGCCCTCGGCGCGCTGGCCGGGGCGCTGCTCGCCTCGCTGATCGTCGTCCAGCTGCCGCTGCAGTGGATCCAGTTCAGCGTCGCCACCTTCATCCTCTATCTGGTCTGGGGGCCCAAGCCGGGCCGACACAGCCTCGGTGCCGCCGGGCAGCTGCTGGCCGGGGCCCTGACCACCCTGGTATCGATGTTCGTCGGCGCCAGCGGCCCGCTGGTGGCCGGTTTCATCCATCGCCACGACATGGACAAGCTGGCGACTACCGCGACCTTCGCCAGCTGCATGAGCGCCCAGCACCTGCTGAAGATGGCCGTGTTCTCGGCAGTGGGCTTCGCCTTCTGGGACTGGCTGCCGCTGGTGGCGCTGATGATCGTGGCGGGCGTGGCCGGCAGCTGGCTTGGCCTGAAGCTGCTCGATCGGATCCCGGCGGAGCACTTCAAGCGGGCGTTTGCCTGGATAGTGACGCTGCTGGCGTTGCGCCTGCTGTGGCAGGCGAGCGGCTTCTGAGCGGTATGCGCCTGACAGGCGGCTATGCTGGAAGGGTGAAGCAGCCGGAGAGACCGTCATGAGCGAACCCCACATTGCCCGGCGCAGTCCCTATGGCATCGCGGTCGAGGCCGGCAAGGACTACTGGTGGTGCCGCTGTGGCCGCAGCCAGAGCCAGCCGTTCTGCGACGGCTCGCACAAGGGCAGCGAGTTCACTCCGTTACTGTTTCATGCCCAGCGCAGCGAGATCCTGTACTTCTGCGGCTGCAAGCACACCGGCACGCCACCGCTGTGTGACGGCAGCCACCAGCGGCTGTAAGCTGAGCCAAAAACAACAGCGGGGCAATGGCATGCGCCGAGTCATTCGCAAGGTATTTCGCAACAAGGTATTCGACCGCAAGGTGGTGCTGATAACCGGCGGCTGCGCCGGCATCGGCCGCGCACTGGCGGTGCGCTTCGCCCAGGGTGGCGCGCGGCTGGTGCTGCTCGATCTCGACCAGGCGGCGCTGGACGGTATGGCCCAACACCTGGCCGACCATCACAACGCCGAAACCCTCGCCCTGCGCTGCGACGTGGCCGACGCCCAGGCGGTACGAGCGGCGGTGGCGCTGGCGGTGGAGCGTTTCGGCGGCATCGACGTGCTGGTCAACAATGCCGGCATCACCCACCGCAGCGCCTTCGTCGAGACCGACCTCGCCGTGTTCGAGCGGATCATGGCGGTCAACTACTTCGGCGCCCTGCACTGCACCCAGGCGGCGCTGCCGAGCATCCAGGCCCGACGCGGGCAGATCATCGTGCTCAGTTCGCTGTCCGGGTTCGCGCCGATGCTCTACCGCAGCGCCTACAACGCCAGCAAGCACGCGCTGCACGGCCTGTTCGAGAGCCTGCGTCTGGAGCTCAGGGACAGTGGCGTGAATGTCATGCTGGTATGCCCCGGCTTCACCGCCACCGACATCCGCAAGCACGCGCTGGTCGGCGACGGCTCGGTGACCCCGCAGCCGCTACCCTTCCTCGGCAAGGTCTACTCGCCGCAGGATACCGCCGAGGCCATCTACCGCGGCGCGGTGCGGCGCAAGCGCCTGCTGGTGCTATCCAACGTCAACTGGGGCGCGCGGCTGCTGGCGCGCTTCTGCCCTCGGCTGTTCGAGCGCGTGATGGTGCCGCGGCTGTCGGGGCTGAAACCGCAGGCGCGCTAGAATCGCTCTGCCGGCCAGTCCCGCGCTGGCGCCCCAAGGAGTCCCGTTGAAGACCATCGCCCTGTTCGCCGATGTGCAGAACCTCTACTACACCGTGCGCCAGGCTCACGGCTGCCACTTCAACTACGCCGCGCTGTGGGCCGAGCTGGCGACGCGCGGGCAGATCGTCGAGGCCTGCGCCTACGCCATCGAGCGCGGCGACCCGCGCCAGCAGCAGTTCCAGCAGACCCTGCGCAAGCTCGGCTTCACCGTGAAGCTCAAGCCGTACATCCAGCGCAGCGATGGCAGCGCCAAGGGTGACTGGGACGTCGGCATCACCATCGACGTGCTCGACGCCGCGGCGCGGGTCGACGAGGTGGTGCTGGCCTCCGGCGACGGCGACTTCGACCTGCTGCTCGAACGGGTGCGCCGCGGCGGCACCGAAGCCACCGTCTACGGCGTGCCGGGGCTTACCGCGCAGTCGCTGGTACGCGCCGCCGACCGCTACGTGCCGATCGAGGGCAGCCTGCTGCTGCGCGGCTGATCGGGGCCGTACTGGCCAGCGATTGCAGGTAAACTGGCGCCCTGTTTTCCCTGCCGGTTGCCCCTGCCATGACCTTCGCCTCCCTCGGCCTGATCGATCCGCTGCTGCGCGCGCTCGACGCCCTCGACTACAAAACGCCCACGCCGGTGCAGAGCCAGGCGATTCCTGCCGTGCTCAAGGGCCGCGACCTGATGGCGGCGGCGCAGACCGGCACCGGCAAGACCGCCGGTTTCGCCCTGCCGCTGCTGCAGCGCCTGAGCATGGCAGGGCAGGTGGCACCCAACTCGGTGCGCGCGCTGATCCTGGTGCCGACCCGCGAGCTGGCCGAGCAGGTCCACGAGAGCTTCCGCGTCTACGGCCAGCACCTGCCGCTGCGCACCCTGGCAGCCTACGGCGGGGTGAGCATCAACCCGCAGATGATGCGCCTGCGCAAGGGCGTCGACGTGCTGGTGGCCACCCCCGGCCGCCTGCTCGACCTGTTCCGCCAGAACGCGGTGCGCTTCGAGCAGGTAGAGACCCTGGTGCTCGACGAAGCCGACCGCATGCTCGACCTCGGCTTTTCCCGCGAGCTCAACGAGCTGTTCGCCATGCTACCGCAGCGCCGGCAGACCCTGCTGTTCTCCGCCACCTTCTCCGAGACCATCCGCGAGCTGTCCCGGGTGCTGCTGCGCGATCCGCTGAGCATCGAGGTCAGCCCGCGCAACGCCGCGGCGCAGTCGGTCAAGCAGTGGCTGATCCCGGTGGACAAGAAGCGCAAAAGCGAGCTGTTCTGCCACCTGCTCAAGGCACGGCGCTGGGGCCAGGTGCTGGTGTTCGTCAAGACCCGCAAGGGCGTCGATGAGCTGGCGACCGAGCTGCAGCGCCTCGGCGTCAGCAGTGATGCGATCCACGGCGACAAGCCGCAGCCGGCGCGCCTGCGCGCGCTGGAGCGCTTCAAGGCCGGCGAGGTGCAGGTGCTGGTGGCCACCGACGTGGCGGCGCGCGGCCTGGACATCGATGACCTGCCGCTGGTGGTCAACTTCGACCTGCCGATCGTCGCCGAGGACTACGTGCACCGCATCGGCCGCACCGGCCGCGCCGGCGCCAGCGGCGAGGCGATCTCGCTGGTCTGCGCCGACGAGGTGCAGCTGCTCGCCGCCATCGAGGCGCTGATCCGCCAGGTGTTGCCGCGCCGCGACGAGCCGGACTTCATCCCCGACCACCGCGTGCCGCAGACCACCATCGACGGCCAGGTGGTGAAAAAGCCGAAGAAACCCAAGAAGCCGAAGATCGAGCTGGGCAAGCCGGGCAAGGCCGCCAAGCCGCTGGGCAACTGGATCGACAGCGGTTCGCCCAAGGTCAAGGCGGTGCGCAAGATGCCCAGCCTGGGCGGCGGCAAGCGCTCCGGCAAGAAGTAGTCGTTACGCCGCCGGCGGCTCGGATGGCTGGGCCGCGTCGCTGCCGCAGGCGAAGCAGAAGCGCGCGAAGGCGCTCTTGCGCTGCTGGCAGTGCGTGCAGTGGTCGAACAGACTGAGGCCGCAGTGCTGGCAGAAGTCGATCTGCGGGTTGTCCAGCTCGACCGGCCGCTCGCAGCCCGGGCAGACCTTCTTGGCCAGGCGCAGCAGCGAGGTGTCGTAGGAGATTTCCTTGCGCCGTTCGGCGTCGGGCTTGGCTTCGGCTGCCTGCTGGCGCTCGCGGTAGCGGTTGAACGCGACGATGGCCTGGCGGCCGACCAGCACGGTGATCACCACGCCGACGATATTGCGCACGTAACCGCCGTAGCTCGGCAGGTAGGGCACCAGCTCGACGAAGAACACGAACAGGGCGAAGTAGATGTAGCCCCACACGAAGGGCCACCAGGTGCTCTTGCGCTGGCGGGCGAACAGCCAGCCGGCGATGAGCAGCAGGGGCAGGGTCAGCGCCAGGCGAATGAGGAATACCTTGAGTTCCTGCCGACTCTGCTCGGCGGACATCTGTTCATAGGCGGCGCTGCGCAACTCGTCGAGCTGCCGCTGGGCGCGCTGCTGCGCCTGCCTGGCGTCGAGCAGGCGCTGCTCCTCGGTTTCCACCGCGCTGCGCACTTGGCGCTCGGCGAGCTTGAGGTGCTCCAACGCCTCGGTGCGCTTGAGCACCTCGTCATCGCGCGCCGCCTGCTGGGTCACCTGGCGGCTGGCCAGCCAGGCGCTCAGGCTGTCGCGGGCGGTCTGGCTGTTCTGCCGCGCCGCCTCCAGCTTGAGGCGGCTCTGCTCCAGGGCGTCCAGGGCGTCCTGGGCCTGGTTGCGCTGGCGCTTGATCTCCTCCTCGATGCGCTTGCTCGCTTCGCCGTCGAGGAAGTCCTCCACGCTGAAGCGCTGCTCGACCAGCGGCAGGTTCTTCACCACGGCGCCGCCGAGGTTGACCAG
This sequence comes from Pseudomonas linyingensis, assembly GCF_900109175.1. Lineage (GTDB taxonomy): Bacteria > Pseudomonadota > Gammaproteobacteria > Pseudomonadales > Pseudomonadaceae > Geopseudomonas > Geopseudomonas linyingensis. The sequence goes on from NZ_FNZE01000001.1 coordinate 177,596, forward strand.
GAAGCCGGCGAAGACCACGGCCACCGCCCACAGGGCGAGGCGGAAGAACTTCTCGGAGCGGCGTTGGGCCTTGTTCATGATGGGAGCATCCTTTCTCGCTGGACTGGGCCACAGCATAGCGCAGCGCGCCCGGCCGGTTAGGGGCGCGCCCGACAGTTCCGGCCGGCAAAGCGGGCGCGAATTTGCCGCGCCCCCGGCTGCCGCGCCGCGGCGGATCGGCTATCCTCGCCGCTTGCCTTCGCGCTCCGTATTCGTTCAGGAACTCCGATGATCGTCAGCAAACTGCCCAACGTCGGCACCACCATCTTCACCACCATGTCCCAGCTCGCCGCGCAGACCGGCGCGCTCAACCTGTCCCAGGGCTTTCCCGACTTCGACGGCCCGCAGGCGCTGCGCGAGGCGGTCGGCCGCCACGTGATGGCCGGGCACAACCAGTACGCACCGATGACCGGCCTGCCGGCCCTGCGCGAGCAGGTGGCGGCGAAGATCTCCCGCAGCTACGGCCGCAGCGTGGACATGGACAGCGAGGTGACCATCACTCCCGGCGCCACCGAGGCGATCTTCTGCGCGGTGCAGGCGCTGGTCCGCCCGGGCGACGAGGTGATCGTCTTCGATCCCTGCTACGACAGCTACGAGCCCTCGGTGGAACTGGCCGGCGGGCGCTGCGTGCACGTGCCGCTGGCGCTGCCGGACTTCGCCATCGACTGGCAGCGGTTGCAGGACGCGATCAGCCCGCGCACCCGCCTGATCATCCTCAACAGCCCGCACAACCCCAGCGGCGCTCTGATTTCCTCTGCGGAGCTGGCCCAGCTGGCCGCCTTGATCCGCGAGCGCGAGATCTACCTGATCAGCGACGAGGTCTACGAGCACCTGGTGTTCGACGGCGTACAGCACGCCAGCGTGCTGGCCCACGAGGAGCTGTACCAGCGCGCCTTCGTGGTCAGCTCGTTCGGCAAGACCTACCACGTCACCGGCTGGAAGACCGGCTACGTGGTGGCGCCGCCGGCCTTGACTGCCGAGCTGCGCAAGGTCCACCAGTTCGTCACCTTCTGCGGCATCACCCCGCTGCAGTGGGCGCTGGCCGACTACATGAGCGCCCATCCCGAGCACGTCGACGAGCTGCCGGCCTTCTACCAGGCCAAGCGCGACCTGTTCTGCGATCTGCTGCAGGGCTCGCGCTTCAGCTTCAAGCGCACCCCGGGCACCTACTTCCAGCTGGCCGACTACTCGGCGATCCGCGACGACCTCGACGACGTGGAAATGTCGCTGTGGCTGACCCGCGAGCACGGCGTGGCGACCATCCCGGTGTCGGTGTTCTACCAGACTCCGCCCAAGGACCTGCGTCTGGTGCGCTTCTGCTTCGCCAAGCGCGAGGACACCCTGCGCCAGGCGGCCGACAAGTTGTGCCGGGTGTGATGGACCATTTTCGGAGAGACTCCCATGCGTGACCTGAGCACTTTGCCCGACCTCAAGCTGGCCCTGGTGCAGACCGCCCCGGTCTGGCAGGACCCGGCCGCCAACCATGCCCACTTCGCCCGGCTGTTCGACCAGGCCGAGGGCGCCGACCTGGTGATCCTGCCGGAGATGTTCAGCACCGGCTTCTCCATGGACGCCGCCGCGCTGGCCGAAGCCGAGGACGGCCCGAGCCGCGCCTGGCTGCTGGAGCAGGCCGCTCGCCTGAACGCGGTGGTGGTCGGCAGCGTGATTACTCAGGCGGCCGACGGCAGCTACCGCAACCGCCTGTACTGGGCGCGCCCGGACGGCAGCTGTGCGCACTACGACAAGCGCCACCTGTTCCGCATGGCCGGCGAGCACGAGCACTACGCCCCAGGTGAGGAGCGCGTGCTGCTGGAGCTGAAGGGCTGGCACGTGCGCCCGCTGGTCTGCTACGACCTGCGCTTCCCGGTGTGGAGCCGCGACCCGCACGACACCGACCTGCTGCTGTACATCGCCAGCTGGCCGGCGGCGCGGCGCAATCCGTGGAACCGCCTGCTGCCGGCGCGCGGCATCGAGAACCTGTGCTACGTCGCCGCGGTCAACCGCATCGGCGCCGACGGCAACGGCTACCCGCACGCCGGCGACAGCCAGGTGCTCGACTTCATGGGCGACAGCCTGCTGGATGCCGGCGAGGCTGACGGGGTGTTCCATGTGACCCTGTCGGCGGCGACGCTGGCCAGGTTCCGTACGCGCTTCCCGGCCTGGCGGGATGCCGATGCCTTCGAACTGAAGATCTGACGCTTAGCGGCCCGCCACGCTGGAAACATAGTGCGCCACGGCGCGGATCTGCTCGTCGCTGAGCGTTTCGGCGAACGGCGGCATCACGCCGACCCCGTTGCTCACTGCCGCCACCACCCGCGCCGCGTCGGGTTTGAGCTGATCGAGGTCGGGACCGATCGCGCCGCTGGCGCCGGCCTCGCGCAGCGCGTGGCACAGGCTGCAGGAAGGCTGCGCCTGTTCGAGGAACACCTGGCGACCCTGGGCGAGCAGGGCCTGATCGGTGTCATCCGCGCTGGCCGTCGAGGCCAGCAGCAGGGCGAGCAGCGTCAGGGCAGGGCGCATGGGCATGACGTCACCTCCGAGACGGCTCGTCAGACCACGGCAACCTTCATCGCGTGATCTTCCCAGCCGGTGTGCCCGTAGCCGCGCTCGTTGTCCACCCGCTCGCGCGGCTGCACGTTGCCGTCGACGTCGGTGGCGCGGCTGGCCAGGCTGTAGTTGCCGGGCTTGAGTTCCACGGCGAGAACGAACGGCCGCCAGGCGTAGGGACCGAGGTCAGGGCCGACGAAGGGTGCCGGTCGCCAGCTCTGCCCGCCGTCGAGGGACACCTCGACGCTCTTCACCGCCTTGGCGCCGCCGAAGGCCACGCCCTGGATCAGTACCCGCCCGGCCTTCATCTGCTCCAGCGGCTGGCTGATCCACGACTTGACGCTCATCTCCCACATCGACGGCTGATCCGGGGCGCCCTTTTCGCCCACCGGGCGAATGCGGTAGCCGCTCTTCTGGATGTTGGCGTCGGTCTGCTCGGCGGTGAAGGCCAGCTGCTTGACGTACTTGATATTGTTGACTCCGAAGTAGCCGGGGATCACCAGGCGCAGCGGGCCGCCATGAGCCACGGAGAGTGGCTCGCCGTTCATCTCCCAGGCCAGCAGGGCCTGGTCCAGGGCGCGCAGCGGCACCGAGCGCTCGACGATCAGGGTCTTCGGATCGAGGCTGGCAGGCAGGGTTTCGCCACCGGTGGCGGTGATGAAGCTCTGGCCCTCGGCAACCCCGCCAAGCGCTTCTACGACTGTCTTGAGCGGCACCCCGCTCCAGAACACGCAGCCGGCGGCGCCGACCGTCCAGGGCGTGCCGCTGGCGCCGTGGGGGAAGAACGCGCGGCCGTTGCCCGAGCACTGCAGCACGCTGGCCACGGTTGTCACGCCGAGGGATCTAAGCTCGGCCAGGGTTAGGCTGCGTGGCTGCTTGACGCCCTGGAAGGCAACCGTCCACCCCTCGCGGTCGGCGAGGATGGACGCATCGGGGGCCGGCAGGTTGTTGCGCACGAACAGCCGGTTGCTGGCGGTGATCACGCTGGTGCCGATGGCATCGCGGTGGGTTTCCAGCGTGTTGGCGCTGTGCACGATCAGCGCCTCGGGAGTCTTCCACTTCACGTAGTCCGGCAGGGGCATGGCTTCCTGGGCCTGCACCCGCCACGGCAGGCCGGACAGGCTGACGGCGGCGATGGCGGTGGCCGTTCCCGCCAGCAGGTGGCGGCGGCGCAAATCGATGGGTTCGGGCATGGGGCCTCTCCCGGGAAGGGCTGCCGGCGGCTACGGGCAATCCGGCGCTCGGTAGCGACTGAGGAAGGCGGCTGGCGGAGGGCCCGCGGCGGGTTCCGTCACTCCGGACATGGCACCCATCCGCTCGGTACGCTCGGACAGGGTATCTACGGGTTTAGGCAGGGGGTGCTCCCCTGTCAAGGCGCCGGGGTGCCGCGCTCCTCGCGCACCAAGTAGGCCTGCTTGTGCCCGCGCGCCTCGTAGTCGTGCATGACGGCCTCCGCGTCGGCGCGGTTGGCGAAGCGGCGCATTGCCACCTCGTTGCCGTTGTCGTCGATGCGATAGAGCAGCCAGCAGCCCTGCTGCGCGCCGGTATCGGTCGAGCGGATCACGCGTCGATCCTCCCGCGGGGCTATGGTTGATCTGGTCAGCGTCTTCCTTTCCGGAGCCACCCGATGAAAGAGTTCCTGCCTCTCGCCGAAGTCTACGCCATCCTCGAACCCGGCCCGGTGGTGCTGCTCGGCACCGCGCAGGACGGCCGTGCCAACCTGATGCCGATGTCCTGGCACACGATGCTGGAATTCGAGCCGCCGCTGGTCGGCTGCGTGGTCAGCGCGGCCAACCATTCCTTCGCCGCCCTGGAGGCGACCGGCGAGTGCGTGCTCAACGTGCCTGCCGCCGAGTTGCTGGACCAGCTGGTGGCCTGCGGCAACAGCCACGGCGATCAGCTCGACAAGTTCGCCAAGTACGGTCTCAGCGCGGTGCCCTCGGCCGAGGTGGCGGTGCCGCGGGTGGAGGAGTGCTGGGCGAACCTGGAGTGCCGGGTGGTGGATCGCCAGCTGGTCGGCAGCTACAACTTCTTCATCCTCGAGGTGGTGCAGGCCTGGCACGACCCAGCGGTGAGGGTGCCGCGCACCCTGCACCATCGCGGCTACGGCAGGTTCATGATTGCCGGCGAGGAGATACAGACCGGCTCGGCGATGCGTTAGCGCTGCTGGCGCCGACGTCGCCACACCCAGCCATAGACCGCCAGGTTCACCAGCAGGACGAACGCCGCCAGCACGTACTGCACCGGCAGGGTCAGCCAGTCCGGGTAGAGCAGCGGCAGCAGGTAGTGCTCGACGAAGCCCACGCTGTAGCCGGCCTCGCCGGCGCGCAGGCGCAGCTGCTGTTCCCAGGCGGTGAGCGGGCAGCCGCGGCCGGTCAGCTCGACGAAGATCGCCCAAACCGCCGCCGGCGGATGGAGCAGCAGGAAGCCCCGCCACCAGACCGCCGGCAGTCCGCCGAGCAGCGCGAACAGCACGAAGCCCAGGTGCACGACCAGAATGGCGTCGGCAGCCAGGCCCCAGAACATGCCTAGTGCGTCCGCGCGTAGTCGAGCATGCCCTGGAAGTCGACCACCACCGCCGGTTCGTCGCCGACCACCCAGGCGTCGTGGCCCGAGGGCAGCAGCGACAGGTCGCCCGGCCGGCAGTCGAACTCGCTGCCGTCGTCCATCAGGATGTGCAGCACGCCGCTGACGTGGTACTGGAAGTGCGGCGCCTCGCAGCTCTTGGTCTTGGCGATCGGCTGCACCGAGGTCGACCAGCGCCAGCCGGGCTCGAAGATGGCGCGGCCGACGGTGGCACCGCCGATGGTGACCAGCTCCAGCCGGCCCTTGGGAAACTCCCGGACCTCGTCCGGTGTGCCGAAGTGCTTGAGTGCCGCCCTATCCATTGTCCACCTCCCGCTTGTCGGTGACTTGGAGCCGGCCGCCCGTTGCAGCCGGGTCAACAGTTCAAGGTTAGGTCAGCCACGGCAGTGGACGCGGATGGTCGGACGCGCGGTGTCACTCCAGCCCCAGTCGCTCGCGCGCCGGACGCAGGTGCGGCAGCGGCCAGGCGGCGGCGATGGTCGCCAGCAACAGCGCCACGCCAAGCAGCGGCAACTGCGCCAGGCCGAACTGGGCGCCGAGCCACAGGCCGCCGAACCAGGCACCGCTGGCGTTGCCGAGGTTGAAGGCGGCGTGGCTGAGGGTGGCGGCCAGGCCGGCCGAGTCGCCGGCCTGCTCCACCAGCAGCAGCTGCAGCGGCGAGGAGATCGCGAAGCTGGCCATGCCCCAGCACAGCAGCAGGGTCATGGTCGCCGGCGTGGTGTCGATGAAGGCGAACAGACCGAGCAGGGCCAGGGCGCTGCAGCCCATGGCCAGCGGCACGGCATGACGGATGCCGCGGTCGGCCAGGCGTCCGCCGAGCAGGTTGCCGAGGGTCAGACCGACGCCGAACACCAAGAGGCCGGTATTGCTCAGGTTGGCCGACAGGCCCCCGCTGTCGCGCAGCAGCGGGCTGATGTAGGTGAACACGCTGAACAGCGCTACCGAGGACAGGCAGCACACACCGAGGGCATGCAGCACCGGGCGGCGCAGCACGCCGCTCCAGGCGCCGCCGCCGTGCCGCGGCGCCTCCTGCCGGCGCGGCAGCCACAGCCACTGGGCGAGCAGGGTGCACAGGCCGAAGCCGGCGACGGCAAGGAAGGTCATCCGCCAGCTGCTGGCCTGGCCGAACCAGGCGCCCAGCGGCACGCCGAGCACGTTGGCGATGGTCAATCCGCTGAGCACCAGGGCCATGGCCGAGGCGCGCCGCTGCGGCGGGGCCAGCTCCGCGGCGAGCAGGGTGGCGCAGCCGAAGAAGCCGGCATGGCTGATCGCGGTGAACAGCCGCGCGGCGACCAGCCAGGCGTAGTCCGGCGCCAGTGCGCAGCCCAGGTTGCCCAGGGTGTAGGCGCCCATCAGCCACATCAGCGCCTGCTTGCGCGGCAGACGGCCGAGCAGCGGGCCGAGCAGCGGAGCACCGACCACCACGCCCATGGCGTAGGCGCTGACCAGCAGGCCGGCGTCGGCCAGGCTGACGGCGAGGTCGCCGGCCACCTCGGGTAGCAGGCCCATGATGATGTATTCGCTGCTGCCGACCACGAAGCCGCCGAGTGCGAGGGCCAGCAGGGGCAGGGAAAGCAGGGTTGGGGCGGGCATGGGGCGGGCGTTCTCGGGGAAAGTGCTGGAAGCGGCAGGCAATGCGGGAGGCGCATTCTAGCGCGGCGGCCTGGTGTTCGTAGGGGCGAATTCATTCGCCTTGTGCGTGCGTCGGGCGAATGAATTCGCCCCTAGCGGGTCTCCAGCGCGGCGATCTGCCGGTCCTGCAGACGGGCCAGAGCAAGCAGCCCCAGACTGGCGCCGAGCAGGGCCCAGAACATGTCCGCCTGGGTGTCCCACGGATCGCCCTGGGTGCCGAGGAACTCGATGGCGCCGCCGCCGGCGAGGAGCGCCACCCACCATTCGATCAGTTCGTAGACGGCGCTGATCGCCATGGCCACGCACAGCGCCAGGAAGGCCAGCATCTTGCCGGGGGTGACGAAGCGGCCGCGCAGGAGAATCTCGCGGGCGATCAGCGCCGGCACCAGGCCCTGCATGAAGTGGCCGAGCTTGTCGTAGGGGTTGCGCTCCAGGTCCAGCAGCTCCTGCACCCAGAAGCCCGCCGGCACCCGCGCATAGGTGTAGGCACCGCCGAGAATCAGCACCAGGCAGTGCAGGGTGATCAGCACGTAGAGCAGGGTGGTTAGCGGGAAGCGGCGGGCGGTGGCGAGCAGCAGCGGGGCGGCGATCAGCACCGGCGAGACTTCCAGCCACCAGGTGGCGCGGTCGTAGGGGGCGATGCCGGAGACGATCAGCGCGGCCAGTACCGTCAGGCCCAGTGCTCCATACAGGCGCGTGTGCTGCATATCCGTCTCCGCTGGCCGATCCGGCTTCGCGGTCACACTACTGCAGGGCGCCGCGGGCCGTCCAGCGCGTGGCGCCACGGGGTATCCTGTACGGGTATTCCCTGTGCCGAGCCCGCCATGCTGGAAATCTCCAATGCCGTCCACCTGCCCGACAGCGAGATCGAACTCTCCGCGATCCGCGCCCAGGGTGCCGGCGGGCAGAACGTCAACAAGGTGTCCAGTGCGGTGCACCTGCGCTTCGACATCCCCGCATCAAGCTTGCCGGAGTTCTACAAGGAACGCCTGCTGGCGCTGCGCGACAGCCGCATCACCGGCGAGGGGGTGATCGTCATCAAGGCGCAGCAGTACCGCACCCAGGAGCAGAACCGCGCCGATGCGCTCGCGCGCCTGACCGAACTGATCCGCAGCGTGGCCAAGGTCGAGAAGGCGCGCCGGCCGACCAAACCGACACTGGGCTCGAAGAAGCGCCGGCTGGAGGGCAAGAGCAAGCGCGGGGCGATCAAGGCCGGGCGCGGCAAGGTCGACTTCTGAGTGCCGGTCGAGCCATGGCGCGGCCTCGGCTCGCCTGGGGGCTTGGCCGGGCCGGGCACGCAGGGGCGTGGGGGCTAGCTGCCCTGGCCGAATAGCAGGCGACGTGCCTCGGCAGTGAGCAGGGCGTCGGGATCGGCGTTGATCTGCTCGGCCATCGCGTAGGCGCGCTGTACTGCCGGCCGCTCGGCGATGCGATCCAGCCAGGCAGCCATGTTCGGGAAGTCTTCGAGGCGCTGACGCTGGCCTTCCCACAACTTGGCCCAGGGATAGATCGCCATGTCGGCGATCGAATAGTCGCCCGCCACGTAGTCGCGCCCCTGCAACTGGCGGTCGAGGACTCCGTACAGACGTGCGGTCTCCTTGACGTAGCGCTCGATGGCATAGGGGATCGGCTCCGGCGCATAGCGGACGAAGTGGTGATTCTGCCCGGCCATCGGCCCCAGCCCGCCCATCTGCCAGTACAGCCACTGCAGCACCTGGAAGCGCGGGCGTGGCTCGCGGGGCAGGAAGCGCCCGCTCTTGTCCGCCAGGTATTCGAGGATGGCACCGGACTCGAACAGCGCCAGTGGCTCGCCGCCGTCGACCGGGGCCTGGTCGACGATGGCCGGAATCCGGTTGTTCGGGGCGATCTTCAGGAAATCGGCGGCGAACTGCTCGCCCTTGCCGATATGGACCGGGCGCAGGTGATAGTCGAGCCCGGTCTCTTCGAGAAAGATGGTGATCTTGTGGCCGTTGGGGGTGGTCCAGTAATAGAGGTCGATCATCGCGCGTTCCTCCTCAGGCGGCGCGGCGCACCGGGTCGTGGGACTGTTCGTAGCGGTTCAGCAGGCGGGCGAACCAAGCGCCGACCGGCGAGTCTTCGGCCCAGGGCTGCTCGCCCAGGCACCAGGCCCAGAAGAAGAAACCGCCGATCAGGTAGTCGGCAGCCGCCGGCTCGGCGCCGTCCAGCCAAGGCTGGTTGCTGAGCAGCGTGTTCAGCGGCTGCAGCGCGCGGTCAAACTGTGCCTGTCCGGCTTGCAGGTCTGCGAAGGCCTCCAGGGTCATGCCCAGGTTCTTCTCGCGGCTCTGGCGGAAGTAGTCGCGGTCGGCCGGGTCGATCAGCGCGTAGATGCGCAGCACCAGCAGGCGGAACAGCGCCGGGCGCAGGTCCTGGGCGATCAGTTGATCGATCAGGCGCAGACGGCTTTCGCCCAGCGCGCCGCCGAGCAGGGGGTGTTGCGAGTACTCGGTATCGAGATAGCGGAAGATCGCCAGGCTGTCGTTGACGGTCGTCGACTCGTCGCGCAGCACCGGCACCAGCTTCTGCCCGGAGAAGGCCAGCTCGGCCTTGTCGCTGAAACGCACCGGACGGCTGACGAAGTCCAGGCCCTTGTGGGCCAGCGCCAGGCGTACGCGCCAGCAGTAGGGGGAGAACACCAGCTCGGGGGCAGCACCGCACAGTTCGAAGAGTTCACGCATGGATATAGCCTGCTTCATAGGGGGGCAGAGGCCCTGAACAGGCAGGCTAGCAGCCTGGAGCGTCGGCGGCGAGCGTGTGGCGGTGATGGGAATGATGTCCCGCGGGCCAGGATGGCCCGCGGGAGCTGGGGCATTACGCGGCCTGCGCCTCGCTCTGGCGCAGGGCGCGGTTCAGCGCGCTGAACAGGGCGCGGAAGCTGGCGGTGGTCAGGTTGGCGTCGATGCCGGCGCCGTGCAGCGGACGGCCGCCGTCGACGCGCAGCTCGATATAGGCCGCGGCCTTGGCGTTGCTGCCACCGCCGATGGCGTGTTCGCTGTAGTCCATCACCTCGACACTCACCGGCAGGGCGGCGACCAGTGCTTCCAGCGGACCGTTGCCGGTACCGCGCAGCGTCTGCACGGCGCCGTCGCGCTCGACCTCCACTTCCACCGTGGTGACGCCGTTTTCTTCCTGCAGGCGATGGCCCTTGAGGGCGAAGGTCGCCGGGCCCTGCAGGTATTCCTCGACCAGCAGGTCGTGGATCTGTCGCGCGCTCATCTCCAGGCCGTGGCGGTCGGTCTCGCGCTGCACCACCTGGCTGAACTCGATCTGCATGCGCCGCGGCAGGCTGATGCCGTACTCCTGCTCGAGCAGGAAGGTGATGCCGCCTTTGCCGGACTGGCTGTTGACGCGGATCACCGCCTCGTAGCTGCGGCCGAGGTCGGCCGGGTCGATCGGCAGGTAGGGCACTTCCCAGACGCCTTTGGGGTCCTGCTGGGCGAAGCCCTTGCGGATCGCGTCCTGGTGCGAGCCGGAGAAGGCAGTGTGCACCAGGTCGCCGACGTAGGGGTGACGCGGGTGCACCGGCAGCTGGTTGCACTCCTCGACCACCTTGCGCACGCCGTCGATGTCGGAGAAGTCCAGCTGCGGGTCGACGCCCTGGGTGTACATGTTCAGCGCCACGGTCACCAGATCGACGTTGCCGGTGCGCTCACCATTGCCGAACAGGCAGCCTTCCACGCGATCGGCGCCGGCCAAGAGGCCCAGCTCGGTGGCGGCCACGCCGGTGCCGCGGTCGTTGTGGGTGTGCAGGCTGACCAGCACGCTGTCGCGGTTGTCGATGCGGCGGCAGAACCACTCGATCTGGTCGGCGTAGACGTTCGGCGTGGCCGCCTCGACGGTGGCCGGCAGGTTGAGGATCAGCTTCTGCTGCGGAGTCGGCTGGAACACGCCGATCACCGCGTTGCACACCTCGACGGCGAACTCCGGCTCGGTGGAGCTGAAGATCTCCGGCGAGTACTCGAAGCGCCACTCGGTTTCCGGGTTCTGCTCGGCCAGGCGCTTGATGATCTGTCCGGCATTCACGGCGATCTGGATCACCCCGGCCTGGTCCTGGTTGAACACGATGCGGCGGAAGCTCGGCGCGGTGGCGTTGTAGTAGTGGACGATGGCCTTCTTCGCCCCTTTCAGCGACTCGAAGGTGCGGGTGATCAGGTCCTCGCGGGCCTGGGTCAGCACCTGGATGGTGGTGTCGTCCGGGATGTGGCCGCCCTCGATCAGTTCGCGCACGAAGTCGAAGTCGGTCTGCGAGGCCGACGGGAAGCCTACCTCGATTTCCTTGACGCCGACCGCCACCAGGGTCTGGAACATGCGCAGCTTCTTGTCGGCATCCATCGGCTCGATCAGCGACTGGTTGCCGTCGCGCAGGTCGGAGCTCAGCCAGATCGGCGCCTGGTCGATCACCTTGCCCGGCCAGGTACGGTCGGGGATGTCGATCTGCGGGAAGGCGCGGTATTTCTGCGACGGGTTCTTCAGCATGGGCATGGCGATTTCCTCGAAACGGGTGGCCGCAGGGCGGCAGGCAATACGGGACGGGCGGGCGCGGAGTTCAGCGACGCAGTCGTGGACTGACCAGGCGCAGGCTGCGGTATTGCCGTTGCAGGATGAGGGTGTGGGAAGCGTTCATGGCGCCAACCCTAGCGTCCGCTGCGCATGAATGGCAAGCATTGTCTGAAAATTGGAATTTTTCACCAATCCAATGATTCAGGAGATTTTTCGTGCCGCGGATTGACGGCTTTATTGGTGTTCCTTGCGTGGCGGTTTTTCGGCATCTCTCCCGCGTGCGACGCGGCTGTGCGGCGCCGTGTCGCACTAGGTCGCCGGCGTGGCCCTGTGCGATCATCCCGGCCGCACACCGCGGCCACGGTCGCGCAATTTTCCAGGGAGACGTCATCGGGTGATTCGGCAAGGGCGCATGCGTCTGGCAGCCTGGCTTGGCCTGTTCGCCATGCTCATGGCGTTCGCCGGTCCGCTGTACTCGCAGCTGCGGGCGCTGGACAGCCTGCCGCTGGCGCTCGCCATCGACCTGGAAGCGCTGCACTGCGGCGAGGGCCAGGCCCTGCCGGAGCATTCCGCGACGGAGCCGGGGCCGCCCGAGTGGGTGCAGTGCCTCGAGCAGTGCGGCTACTGCAACCTGCTGGCCAGCACGCCGGCGCTGCCGCCTACCCTGCAGCTGGCCCTGCCGGCGCCGTCCAGCGCCGTCCACCAGTACCTGCCGCCGCGGCAGAGCCTGCCCCAGGCGCCGCCGGCCAGCCGCCAGCCGCGCGGTCCTCCCTTGTTCCACGCCTGAAACCGTCCTGAACCCGGCCGTCTGTCCGTGTGCGCGCCCGTGCGCGCCTGCCTGACGACCTGCAGTCCGTCTTTTTGCGTGGAATACAACATGTCCGTTTTCGCTCGTCCGTCCCTGGCCCAATCGCGCCTGTCCCGCCCGTTCCCCCTGAGTCCGTTCCAGCGCCGCTGGTGGCCGGCGCATGCCGCGCTGCTCGGCGCCCTGGCGCTGCCGCTGCACGCCGCCGAGGTGGCCAACACCGAGAGCGCCGATGGCGAGGACGTTGCGCCGCTGGTGATCACCACCGTGGCGCCCCGCTCGCCGCTGACCGTGGTCACAGATCCCCGCCAGCCGCGCCAGCCGGTGCCGGCCAGCGATGGCGCCGACTACCTGAAGACCATCCCCGGCTTCGCCGCCGTGCGCAGCGGCGGGGTCAACGGCGACCCGGTGTTCCGCGGCATGTTCGGCTCGCGGATCAAGCTGCTGACCAACGGCGGCGAGATGCTCGGCGCCTGCCCCAACCGCATGGATTCGCCGAGCTCGTACATCAGCCCGACGAGCTACGACCGCCTGACCGTGATCAAGGGCCCGCAGACCGTGCTGTGGGGGCCGGGCGCCTCGGCGGCCACCGTGCTGTTCGAGCGCGAGCCGGAGCAGTTCGATGGGCCCGACTGGCGCCTCAACACCAGCCTGCTGGCCGGCTCCAACGGCCGCTTCGACCGCAGCGTCGACGCCGCCGCCGGCAGCCAGGACGGCTATGCGCGGGTACTGGCCAACCGCTCGCAGGCCGACGACTACGAAGACGGCAACGGCGACACCGTGCCGTCGCGCTTCGACAAGTGGAACAGCGACGTGGCGCTGGGCTGGACCCCGGACGCCAACACCCTGGTCGAGCTGACCGCCGGCCGCGGCGATGGCGAGTCGCGCTACGCCGGGCGCGGCATGGACGGCACCCAGTTCGAGCGCGAGAGCCTCGGCCTGCGCTTCAAGAAGGAATACATCGGCGAGGTGTTCCACGGCCTCGACGCCAACGTCTACTACAACTACGCCGACCACGTGATGGACAACTTCCGTCTGCGCGATCCGGACCCGGCGGCCAGCATGGCGATGATGCGCAATCCGATGGCCAGCGAGGTCGACCGCCGCACCCTCGGCGGACGCCTGGCCGGCACCTGGCGCTGGGACGAGGTCGAGTTGGTCGGCGGCGTGGATGCCCAGCGCAGCGAGCACCGCAAGCGCGCCTCGACCTTCAACATGATGACTGGCCGCTACACCGACGCCGACCAGTTTGCCTGGAACAAGGACGCCGACACCCACAACTACGGGCTGTTCGGTGAGCTGACCTGGCAGTTCGAGCGCGGCCAGCGCCTGATCGGCGGTGCGCGCCTGGATCGCGCCGAGGCCCACGACTACCGGCAGACCTTCACCAGCCACAACCCGATGACCATGCTGAGCCAGACCTGGGCCAACCCCAGCGCCGACCAGGAGCGCCACGACACCCTGTACAGCGGCTTCCTGCGCTACGAGGAGGACCTGCAGCGCCTGCCGGCCACCACCTACATCGGCCTCGGCCACAGCGAACGCTTCCCCGACTACTGGGAGCTGTTCTCCGCCAGCGCCGGCCCGGTGGGCAGCATCCAGGCCTTCGAGACGGTCAGGCCGGAGAAGACCACCCAGCTCGACCTGGGCATCCAGTACCGCCAGGGGGCGCTTGAGGCCTGGGCCTCGGCCTACGCCGGGGTGGTCGAGGACTACATCCTGTTCGACTACGTGCCGGGGATCATGGCCGGCATGACCCGCACCATGGTCGACAACGTCGACGCGCGCATCGCCGGCGCCGAGGCCGGCGTGGCCTACCGCTTCACGCCGAACTGGAAGGGCGACGCCAGCCTGGCCTACGCCTGGGGCGAGAACACCTCGGACGACCGTGCGCTGCCGCAGATCCCGCCGCTGGAGGCGCGCCTGGGCCTGACCTACGAGCGTGACAACTGGAGCACCAGCGGCCTGTGGCGCGTGGTGGCGGCGCAGAACCGCATCGCCGAGAACCAGGGCACCGTGGTCGGCAAGGACTTCGCCGAGAGTTCGGGCTTCGGCGTGCTGTCGTGGAACGGTGCCTATCGCCTGAGCCGGAACCTCAAGTTCAGCGCCGGCGTCGACAACCTGCTCGACAAGGCCTACAGCGAGCACCTCAACCTGGCCGGCAACGCCGGTTTCGGCTTCCCCGCCGAGACGCGCATCAACGAGCCGGGACGCACCTACTGGACGCGGGTCGACCTGAGCTTCTGAGTCCGCCCTGCGCCCGTCGCCAGGCCGCTGCGTGGCGACGGGCGTACCGCTCAGCTGGATGCTGGCGGCTGTTCGTGCCCCGCGGCTGCCGACCCGCGCCATTCGCGCAGGTCGGCGCCGCTCGGATACTGGAACACGCGCAGGCCGAACTCCGGCAGGATCGCCAGCAGGTGGTCGAAGATGTCCGCCTGGATGCGCTCGTAGTCGACCCATACGGTGGTGGCGGTGAAGCAGTACAGCTCCAGCGGCAGGCCGGTGGCGGTGGGGGCGAGCTGGCGCACCAGCAGGGGCATGTCCTGGCGGATCTGCGGGTGCTGGTGCAGGTGGTTCACCATGTAGGCGCGGAAGGTGCCGAGGTTGGTCAGGCGGCGCTGGTTGAGCGGCGCGACGCCCTGCTCGGCCAGGCGGCGGTTCCACTCCTCCAGTTCGTCGCGCTTGCCGCGCAGGTAGTCGTGCAGCAGGGCGAAGCGGCTGAGGTAGTCGATCTGCGCCGTGTCGAGGAACTGCACACTGTCCTGATCCAGATACAGGCTGCGCTTGATCCGCCGCCCGCCCGACTCGTGCATACCGCGCCAGTTCTTGAACGGGTCGCTGATGAAGCGCTTGGTCGGGATGCTGGTGATGGTCTTGTCCCAGTTCTGCACCCGGACGGTGTGCAGGGCGATGTCGATCACGTCGCCGTCGGCATTCAGCTCGGGAATCTCCACCCAGTCGCCGACGCGCAGGATGTCGTTGGAGGAGATCTGCACGCTGGCGACCACCGAGAGCAGGGTGTGCTGGAAGATCAGCAGCAGCACCGCGGCCATGGCGCCGAGGCCGGAGAGCAGGATCAGCGGCGAGCGGTCGATCAGGGTGGCGAGCATCAGGATGGCGGCCAGCGCGTACACGGCGATCTCCAGCACCTGCAGGTAGCCCTTGATCGGCTTGAGGTGGGAGTCCGGGCGCTGCTCGTAGAGGCGGTTGGCCTGCCTGAGCGCGCCGCCGATGGCCATGGCGATGGTCAGCACGATGAAGGCCCGACAGGCGTTTTCCACCACGGCCACCGCCGCGCCGGGCAGGCCGGGAACCAGATCCACGCCGCTGGAGAGGACCAGCGCCGGCACTATGTTGGCCAGGCGGCGGACGATGCTCTGCTCGTAGCTGAGCAGGTGCCGGCCCAGTGGCGTGGCCTCCAGGCTGCGGTGCAGGGCGCGCAGCAGCAGGTGCTTGACGATCCAGTTGGCCAGCCAGGCGATGCCCAGCAGCAGGGCGGCGCTCAGCGTGGTGAACAGGTAGGGCCGGGTCTGCAGCCAGTCGAGGGCGAGAGAAAGTTCGCCGGGCATGCGCTTCTCCTGGTCGCTGGGAGGCACCGCTTCAAGGGTGCTCCCGGATGAGGACTCAGGTGTAGCTTAGTCGGCGCGGTCGGGCTGGTGAGCGCAGTGCGCTCGCTGCCTGTCAGGGCTTGAGCGCGCCGCTGAAGACGCTCGGGTCGACCCGAGCGTCGTCGAGACGGACGTTCAAGTGTGGATGAGGCCCGTTCTATGCCTCTGCCAGCATCCGCTCGCGCGGCTCGCTGACCGGCACGCGCCACTCGCGCAGGTCCGCGCCGCTCGGGTGCTGGAACACGCGCAGGCCGAACTCCGGGAGGATCGCCAGCAGATGGTCGAAGAGGTCCGCCTGGATGGCCTCGTACTGCGCCCAGGCGGTGGTGTTGGTGAAGCAGTACAGCTCCAGCGGCAGGCCGTCGGCGGTGGGGCTGAGCTGGCGCACCAGCAGGGTCATGTCCTGACGGATGCGCGGGTCGTGGCGCAGGTACTGCTCCACGTAGACGCGGAAGGTGCCGAGGTTGGTGACCCGGCGCTGGTTCAGTGCCGCCGCGCCCTGTTCGTTCAGGCGGCGGTTCCACTCGTCCAGCTCGCCCAGTTTGCCGTCCAGATACTTGCGCAGCAGGGCGAAGCCGCCCAGGTGCTCGATCTCTGCGCCATCGAGGAAGTGCACGCTGTTCTGGTCGAGGTACAGGCTGCGCTTGATCCGCCGGCCGCCCGATTCCTGCATGCCGCGCCAGTTCTTGAACGAATCGCTGATGAAGCGCTTGGTCGGGATGCTGGTGATGGTCTTGTCCCAGTTCTGCACCTTGACCGTGTGCAGGGCGATGTCGATCACGTCGCCGTCGGCGTTGAGTTGCGGCATCTCCACCCAGTCACCGACGCGGACGATGTCGTTGGAGGTGATCTGTACGCTGGCCACCAAGGAGAGCAGGGTGTCCTGGAAGATCAGCATCAGCACCGCAGCCATGGCGCCCAGACCGGAGAGCAGGATCAGCGGCGAGCGGTCGATCAGGTTGGCGATGACCAGGATGGCGGCGATCGCGTAGACCACGATCTGCACCACCTGCAGGTAGCCCTTGATCGGCTTGAGGTGGGCGTCCGGGCGCTGCTGGTAGAGCGCGTTGGCCACCTTGAGCAGGCCGCCGATGGCCAGCGCCACGGTCAGCACGCTGAAGGCGCTGCTGACGTTGCGCACCACGGTGACCACCGCCTCCGGCAGGCCGGCGATCAGGCCGATGCCCGCGGAGATGATCAGCGCCGGGACGATGTTGGACAGGCGGCGGACGATGCTCTGGTCGCCGGCCACCACGTGGTGGCCGATACTGGTGAAGCCGAGGGCGCGATGGATACCGCGCACCAGCAGGCGCTTGACGATCCAGTTGGCCAGCCAGGCGACGAACGCCAAGAGGACGACACACAGGGTGGTGAACAGTAGCGGCTGGCCTTGCAGCCACTCCAGCCAGGGGGACAGTTCGGCGGGCATGGGTACTCCTCGTCGATGGGCAGTGGCGGGGCGTCCGTGCGGGCCTTGGGTTCAGGGCTCCGTGCTCAGGGCTTGAACGCACCGATGAAGATGCTCGGGTCGACCCGGGCGTCGTTGAGGCTGACGTTCCAGTGCAGGTGCGGTCCGGTGGCGCGGCCGGTGGCGCCGACCTTGCCGAGCACGGCGCCGCGCGCCAGCTCGTCGCCGACTTTGACGCCGATCTGTGACAGATGGCAGAACATGCTGATCAGGCCCTGGCCGTGGTCGACGAACACGGTGCGGCCGTTGAAGAAGTAGTCGCCGACCAGGATCACCCTGCCTGCCGCCGGCGCCTTGACCGGCGTGCCGGCCGGCACGGCGAAGTCGAGGCCCGAGTGCGGGTTGCGCTCCTCGCCGTTGAAGAAGCGACGCAGGCCGAACGGACTGGACAGCGGCCCGCCGACCGGCTTGTCGAACAGCAGGTTGCTCGGCTGGCGCGGGCTGAACTGGCGGTAGGCGTCGGTCTGCACCGCCAGTTCGCGCTCGATGCGCGCCAGGTTGGCGGCGTTGGGCGTGACCTGCTGCTGGTTCTTCAGGGTGATGCGCTGTTCCTTGTAGTGGCGGCTGCCGACGCTGAAGGCCAGGCGGCGGCCGTCGTCCACTTCGAGCTGCTCGCGGCCGGCCTTGACCGTCAGCGGCAGGCCGACCACGGCGATCCAGCGCCGGCCATCCTCCCTGACCACCAGCACCGGCTTGCCCTGGTAGCGGGCGATGGGGCGAGCGGCGCCGTCGCCCAGTTCGACCACCGCCACGCCGCCGGGCACCGGCTGGTGCAGCAGGCGCGACAGGAAGCCCTCGGCGTGCACGGGCGGGACATGGGCGGGCAGGGCAAGCAACAGAACCAGCAGAAACGGCAGCAATCGGGACATGGGCAGGGGGTAACGCGGGGCGGGGGGAGCAGAAAATGCGTCCCTCTCCCGCGGACGGGAGAGGGTGCGGGCAGGACTCAGTGCTTGCGCGGCACCGGCTTGAGCAGCTCGGCGGGAGGCATCTCGCACTGGATCTTGCGGCCGATCAGCGCCTCGATCGGCGGCAGGGCGAAGGCATCGTCCTCGCCGGCGAAGCTGATCGAGGTGCCGCTGGCGCCGGCCCGGCCGGTACGCCCGATGCGGTGCACGTAGTCGTCGGGATCTTCCGGCAGGGTGAAGTTGATCACGTGGCTGATGGCGTCGACGTGGATGCCGCGGCCGGCCACGTCGGTGGCGACCATCACGCGGATCTTGCCTTCGCGAAAGCCTTCCAGCGCCTTGATGCGCTTGTGCTGCGGCACGTCGCCGGACATCTGCACCGCGCTGATGCCGTCGCGGGTCAGGCGTTCCTCGATGCGGCGCACCTCGTCCTTGCGGTTGGCGAACACCATCACCCGGATCCAGTCGTTCTGGGTGATCAGGTTGTACAGCAGCTTGTACTTGTCGCTGCCGGCCACCGCGTAGACGTGCTGCTCGACGGTGTCGCTGGCGACGTGTTCCGGCTCGATCTCGACGATCGCCGGCTCGGTGGTCCACTGCTTGGCCAGGTTCATCACGTCTTCGGTGAAGGTGGCGGAGAACAGCAGGGTCTGCCGTTCGCCCTTCGGCGGGGTCTGGCGGATGATCTGCCGCACCTGCGGGATGAAGCCCATGTCGAGCATGCGGTCTGCCTCGTCCAGCACCATCACCTCGACCATGTCCAGGTGCACTTCGCCACGCTGGTTGAAGTCGAGCAGGCGGCCCGGGGTGGCCACCAGGATGTCGCAGTAGCGCGATTCGAGCTGCTTGAGCTGCTTGTCGAAGTCCATGCCGCCGACGAAGCTCATCACGTTGAGCTTGGTGTACTTGGTCAGCGCCAGGGCGTCGTTGGCGATCTGCACCACCAGCTCGCGGGTCGGCGCGATGATCAGCGCGCGCGGCTCGCCCATGTAGCGTTCCTTGGGCGGCGGCGTTTCCAGCAGCTGGGTGATGGTGGAGATGAGGAACGCGGCGGTCTTGCCGGTGCCGGTCTGCGCGCGGCCGATGGCGTCCTGGCCCTTGAGGGTGTAGCCGAGCACCTGCGCCTGGATCGGCGTGCAGTAGGGGAAGCCGAGGTCGTGGATGGCGTGCATCAGCTCGGGAGCGAGGCGGAAGTCGTGGAAGCGGGTCTTGCCTTCGGCGGGCTCGACCACGAAGTCTTCCGGCTTCCAGTTGTCCACCACCGGCTTGCGCGGCGCACGCTCGCGGCGCGGCTTGTCGGCCTTGGGCTGGCTTGCGGCAGGCTGCTCGCTGCGCGCCGGCTGGTCTGCGGCACTGCTCTCTTCGCGAGGCTGGTCATCGCGCGGCTTGTCGCCACGGGGCTTGTTGCTGCGCGGCTTCTTCGCGCGGCCGCCGTCGGCGCGCTCGCTGCGGGGCTGGTCAGCCGACGCCGCGGCAGTGCTGGCCGTGGCATTGCTGGTCGGTGCGCTGCTGCGCGTTTCGGCGTCGGCGGCCGCTGGGGTGACGGGCTGGGCCACCTGGGCTACCGCGTCCTTGCTGAGGAATTTTTTGAGTGCCTTGAGCACGGTCATCTCGATCTGGATTGAAGATACAGGTTGCAGTGTAAAGCAAGATGGGAGTATGGCGAAGCCGCCGCGCGGTTTCTGCGCGGTTCCCATCACGCTCGGTGAGCGGGGCTGCGCCCGCTCAGTCCGCCAGTCGCTCGGCCAGCCACAGGGCGATATCGCGCAGCTCCTCGTTCACCACCTCGTGGCCCATCGGGTAGTCGCGCCAGGCCACGTCGACGCCGCGCGCGGCCAGCCAGTCGTAGGCGCGGCGGCCGAGGGCGTGCGGGACCACCTCGTCGTCGCGGCCATGCAGGCACAGCACCGGATGGCGCTGCTGGATGGCGCCGAGCTGCTGGTCGGCGCTGAAGGTCGGCGCGTAGGTGGACAGCGCCAGCACGCCGCCCAGCTCGCCGGCCCAGCGGCGGAAGGCGGTGTGCAGCACCACCGCGCCGCCCTGGGAGAAGCCGGCGAGGAAGATGCGCGCGGCGGGAATGCCGCTAGCGCGCTGCGCCTCGATCAGCGTCAGCACCTGGCCGGCGGATTCCTCCAGCTGGGCCATGTCGATGGCGCGCTCGGGCTGCAGTGCGATGATGTCGTACCAGGACGGCATGCTCCAGCCACCGTTGAGGGTGACCGGGCGGGTCGGCGCCTGCGGCAGCACGAAGCGCACGCCGGGCAGCACGCCCTGCAGCGCCTCGGCCACCGGCTGGAAGTCGAAGCGGTCGGCGCCGAGGCCGTGCAGCCAGATCACGCTGGCGCTGGCCGGCTGGGCGGGTTCGAGGATCAGGGTGTCGTGCATGGGCGATTCCATATCAAGAAGGTGGCGGCGCAACGTCCGGCGGCGTGGCTCCCGGGCGCCTGGCCGGTGCGGCAGGGCTGGATGGCATCCGGAACCGTCCGCTGAGCGCCGCGGGCCAAAGGCCCGATTATCACCGTTGGCGCCGCGCTGCAAAAGGCGCGCGTTGGCCGGCCTATAATGCCGGCCCATTTTCCTGACGGAGTGGCCCGATGACGGTCGCCACCAAGCCCTGGTTCGTCTATCTGGTGCGTGCCGCCAACGGCGCGCTGTACTGCGGCGTCAGCGACGATCCGCAGCGGCGCTTCGCCGTGCACCAGAGCGGCAGGGGCGCGCGCTTCTTTAATAGCAGTCCGGCGGTGGCGCTGGTCTATGTCGAGGCCTGCGCCGGCAAGGGCGCGGCGCTGTCGCGCGAGCGGACGATCAAGCGCCTGGGCAAGCCGGCCAAGGAGCGTCTGGTGGCGGGCTGGCAGGTGGCCGAGGCGTTGTAGCGGGTGTTTCCGGTCGAGCGCCGGTTCTTGTCGGGGGCGCGCCCTCGCGGCGCAGCCCCGCCAGGGATCAAGAGCAGCGCCCCGAGGTCGGGCCTCCTGCAGGTGTGAATCGCGGATGCTCAGGCCTGCTCCAGTTCGTCGAGGCCGAACGGCGGTGGCGGGCTTGGCCAGTGCTGGTCGAGGCGCTCGAACTCGCGGGCCAGCAGGCTGGCGACCAGCAGGTCGCGCAGCCACTTGTGGTTGGCCGGGACCAGCTGCCAGGGCGCCTGCGCGCGGTGGCTGGCGGCGAGGATGCCGGCCCAGTGCGCCTGCTGGCGGTCGAACTGGCGGTGGTCGTCGAGGTCGGCGGCGCACAGCTTCCAGTGCTTGCGCGGGTCGAGCAGGCGCTTGCGCAGGCGGGCCTTCTGCTCGGCGCGGGAGATCTGCAGGTAGACCTTGAGCAGGCGGATGCCGCGTCCGGCCAGTTCATCCTCGAAGGCGGCCAGCTGGGCCAGCCGCTCTGGGATGTCGACGGCGGCGATGAAGCCGTCGAACAGGTCGCAGGCCACGCCCTCGTAGGGCGTGCGGTTGAACAGGGCGATGCCACCCGCGGCCGGCAGGCAGCGCCGGTAGCGCTCCAGAAAGCCTTCGCCGCGCTCCGCGGCGTTCGGCTGGCGGAAGCTGTGCACCGTCAGGCCCTGTGGGTCGAGGCCGCCGAACACATGGCGGATGGCGCCGTCCTTGCCGGCGCAGTCCGGGCCCTGCAGCCAGACCAGCAGGGACTCCTGCCGGCGTGCCCAGAGCAGGCGCTGCTGCTCTACCAGCCAGGGCTTGAGCGCCGCCAGCTGCGCGCGGGCGCCGTCGTGGTCGAGGCCGCACAGCCGCTCGGCGTCGCCGGTCGCCAGCGCGCACGGATCGCCCAGGCAGGCATCGAGCAGGGTGTCGGACAGGCGGGGCATGCGGTTTTCCAAGGCAATCAAGCGGTCGATGCAGGAGCGGATTCATTGGCGATCGGTGTGGAAAAGGTCGCGAATGAATCCGCTCCTGCAGGACTTAGACGATAGCCGCCAATCAGTCCTTGCGCCGCTTGAGCTGGTCCTTCAGCTGGGTCGGCAGCTGGCGGATGGTCAGGGTGTCGTGTTCCTCGTCGTACTCGATCTGCGAACCCAGCAGGTGCGACTCGAAGCTGATCGACAGGCCCTCGGCGCGGCCGGTGAAGCGGCGGAACTGGTTGAGGGTGCGCTTGTCCGCGGGGATCTCCGGGGCCAGGCCGTAGTCCTTGTTGCGGATGTGCTCGAAGAAGGCGCGCGGCTGCTCCTCGTCCATCAGTTCGGAGAGCTCCTCGAGGGCGATCGGCTCGCCGCGGCGCGCCTGGCTGCTGGCGTAGTCGACCAGCGTCGCGGTCTTCTCGCGGGCCTGCTCCTCGGCCAGGTCCTCGCTCTCGACGAAGTCGCTGAACGCCTTGAGCAGGGTGCGCGTCTCGCTCGGCGCATCGACGCCTTCCTGGCAGCCGAGGAAGTCGCGGAAGTACTCGGAAACCTTCTTGCCACCCTTGCCCTTGATCAGCGAGATGTACTGCCGGGAGGTCTGGTTGTTGCGCCACTCGGAGATGTTGATGCGCGCGGCGAGGTGCAGCTGGCCGAGGTCGAGGTGCTTGGCCGGCGCAACGTCGAGGCTGTCGGTGACCGCCACGCCCTCGCTGTGGTGGAGCAGGGCGATGGCCAGGTAGTCGGTCATGCCCTGCTGGTAGTGGGCGATCAGCACGTGGCCGCCGGTGGACAGGTTGGACTCCTCCATCAGCTTCTGCAGGTGCTCCACCGCCTGGCGGCTGAAGGCGACGAAGCCCAGGGCGCCGTCGAGGTATTCGCCGAGCCAGCCGCTGAACGGGTGGGCGCCGGACTCGGGGTGGAAGAAGCCCCAGACCTTGTTGGGCTTGGCGTTGTAGCTGTCGTTGAGGTCGGCCAGCAGGTTGTCGATGGCCTGCGACTCGGCCAGCTCGCTGTCGCGGGCGTGCAGCACGGCGGGGCTGCCGTCGGGCTTCTTGTCGATCAGGTGGACGATGGCGTGGCGGATCGGCATGGCGGTCTCGTGGCGGGCAATTCGGATGCGCCAGTGTAACCGAAGCGTGGTGCGCGACCGGAGTCGGACGGTCGCAAGGACATATCCGAGTGATATGCTCGCCTTTTGCCTGAATGGAGACTGCAAATGACCCCGCTTTGGCGCCACTGCGGCTGGATGCTGCTGGGCAGTTCGCTGATCCTCGCCCTGTCGCTGGGCGTGCGCCATGGCTTCGGCCTGTTCCTCGCGCCGATGAGCGCCGACTTCGGCTGGGGCCGCGAGGTGTTCGCCTTCGCCATCGCCCTGCAGAACCTGGTGTGGGGCCTGATCCAGCCGTTCACCGGCGCCTTCGCCGACCGCTTCGGCGTCAGGCGCACGGTGCTGATCGGCGGCGTGCTCTACGTCGCCGGCCTGGCGCTGATGGCCTTCGCCGACTCTCCGGGCTCGCTGTCGCTGAGCGCCGGCCTGTTGATCGGCCTCGGCCTGTCCGGCACCTCGTTCTCGGTGCTGCTCGGTGCGGTGGGCCAGGCGGCGCCGGTGGAAAAACGCAGCATGGCGATGGGCGTCGCGGCGGCGGCCGGCTCCTTCGGTCAGTTCGTCATGCTGCCCGGCAGCCTCGGCCTGATCGCCTGGCTCGGCTGGTCGGGCGCGCTGCTGGCGCTGGCCGTGCTGATCGCCCTGATCCTGCCGCTGGCGACGCTGCTGCGCGCGCCGGTGCAGCCGCCGGCGGTCGCCGAGCAGCGCCAGACCCTGGGCGCAGCGCTGCGCGAGGCGGCCAGGCATTCCGGCTTCTGGCTGCTGGCGCTGGGCTTCTTCGTCTGCGGCTTCCAGGTGGTGTTCATCGGCGTGCACCTGCCGGCCTACCTGGTCGACCAGCACCTACCGGCCCAGGTCGGCACCACGGTGCTGGCGCTGGTCGGCCTGTTCAACGTGTTCGGCACCTACACCGCCGGCTGGCTGGGCAGCTGCTACTCGAAGCCCAAGCTGCTGACCGCGCTGTACTCGATCCGCGGCGTGGTGATTGCGCTGTTCTTCTTCGCCCCGCTCAGCGAGTGGAGCGCCTACGCCTTCGGCATGGCGATGGGTTTCCTGTGGCTGTCCACGGTGCCGCTGACCAACGGCACGGTGGCGACCCTGTTCGGCGTGCGCAACCTGTCGATGCTCGGCGGCATCGTCTTCCTGTTCCACCAGCTCGGCTCCTTCCTCGGCGGCTGGCTGGGCGGCTGGCTGTACGACCGCACCGGCAGCTACGACCTGGTCTGGCAGATCTGCATCGGCCTCAGCGTGATGGCGGCGCTGCTCAACTGGCCGGTGCGCGAGCAGCCGGTGGCGCGCCTGCAGCAGGCGGGAGCGGCCTGATGCGCCGCGCGCTAGCCTGGCTGGCCGCGGCCCTGCTGCTCGGCGCGCTGCTGGCGCTGGCCTGGTGGGGCTGGCAGCAGGGCGGGCTTATGCTGCTGATGCAGGGCATGGGCGTCTGCTGAGAGCCTATTCACGATCTGCTGCGCGTCGGCCATGCTGCGTTGAAATCGGCTTCGGAATGCTCATTTGCAACCAGCAAACTCCGCTTCCTCAGCCGATTTCGCCTTGCCTGGCTTTAGCTCGCGAGATCGTGAACAGGCTCTTTCGCTTTACTGCAACTGCATGCCGTTCTGGCGTTGCTGCAGCGCCTGCAGGCGCTCGATCACGTAGCGCAGGTGCAGGTGCAGCTGGTACAGCTCGTTGGAGTAGGCCAGCGGCACCTCGACCCGCGCCAGCTGTTCCTCGAGGCCTTCCAGATGGGCGATTTCCGCGTCCAGCCGTTGCGGCAGGGTGCCGGCGTCGAGCTGGCGGTCGATCTCGCGCAGGTACTTGTACCAGCGGTAGATGCGCGCGCGGATGCGCCAGCGGTACAGCGGGCCGACCGCCTTGAGCAGCGGGATCAGCACCACCAGCAGCGGGATCACCAGGATGATGTAGCGGTCGGCCAGCGAAGCGATGCGAAACGGCAGGAAGCGCTGCAGCAGCGGCAGGCCGTTGCTGTAGAAGTAGCGCGCCTCGTCGAGCAGCGCGAAGGTCGCTGGCTCGGCGCTGGGGTAGGCGCCGGGGGCGTCGAGCAGGCTGCCGTGGCGGGTCACCTCGCGGGCGGCGGCGAGCAGCAGCGGGGTCAGCGCCGGATGGAAACCGTCGTTGACCACCAGCGAGGCGGCCGGCGCCAGGGTGATCAGGTCGCGCTGCGGGCTGTTGTTGGCCAGGTCGAGCAGGCCTTCGCCCACCGCGATGGCGCGCACGAAGGGCATGCGCGCCTGGTAGGCGGCGGCGCGGCGGAAGTTCACCAAGCTCAGCTCGGGCGCGGCGGCCAGGCGCTGGATCAGCGCATTTTCCGCCGGGCCGATGAAGAACGCCGCATCCAGCTCGCCGGCCAGCAGGGCGTCGGCGGTCTTGCTGCCGCCGCGGGCCTGCCACTGCGCGGGATACTGGTCGGCGTCGATGCCGTTGGCGGCGAGCATCGCGGCGCTCACCGCGGCGGTGCCGCTGCCCGCGCTACCCAGCGCCACGCGCAGCGGCAGCAGGTCGCGCAGGCCGTCGATGGCCAGCTCGCGGCGCTGGAACAGCCACAGCGGTTCCTGATACACCGCGCCGAGGCTGTGCAGACGGGCGCGCTCGGCCTCGTCCAGTTGCAGCTCGAGGCCGCTCTGCACCAGGCCGATGTGGATGCCGCTGTCCGCGTCGAGCAGACGGGCGAGGTTCTGCCGCGCGCCACTGCTGGGTTCGAGGATCAGCTCGAAGCCGTCCTTCGCCAGCTCGGTCTTGAGCTGCTCGGCGAAGGCCGCATAGCCGCCGCCGTCGAAGCCGCCGCTCATGCGCAGCTGCATCGGCGGCGGCGGGGCGACGAAGTAGAACAGCGCGGTGCCCAGCGCGGCCAGTACCGGTACCAGCCACAGGTTGGCGCGCAGCATGATGGACAGATCCTGGAGCAGACGGCGCATGGGGATTCCTTTCGTGGCTCTGTCTGCAGCATAACCAAGGACGCTGTCGCGGGGACAGGCCGGATCGGCTCAGACCATCTCCGAGCGGCGTCGTCGGCCGACGTCGAGCAGTGCGAGCAGCGCCAGCAGACCGAGCGCGTACAGCGCATCCGCGCCGAGCATGGCCAGCACCGTGGCGCAGAGCAGGCTGCTGAGCACGGCGACCCAGCGCCAGACGCCGCGCAGCAGCGCCACGCCGGCGGCCATGCTGAGCAGGTAGACCAGCACGAAGTTGCCGTTGGCGTAGCGGATCAGCTCGTCGGTGGACAGCTGCAGCACGGCAGCGCCGACCGCGCACAGCGCGCAGGCCAGCACCACCAGCAGCAGCGCCGGCCCCGGCATGCCCTGGCGGTTGCGGCGGGCCAGGCTGGCGGGCAGCTTGCCCTCGTCGGCCAGGCTCCAGATCAGCCGGGCGAAGCCCTGCACGTAGACGTTCATCGAGGCGAAGCAGGCCAGGTAGCCGACCACCGCCACCAGCACCTTGGCCTGCGGGCCGAGCAGGTTCTCCAGCAGCCAGGGCAACGAGGTGGCGTTGCGCTGGGCGTCGCCGTAGGCGTCGAAGCTCAGCACCGCCACCGAGCAGGCCCAGTACACCCCGCCGGCGAGCAGCACGCCGAGCAGCAGGGCCAGCGGGAAGTCGCGCCGCGGGTTGCGGAACTCCTCGCCCAGGTGGGTGAAGGCTTCGATGCCGACGAAGCACCAGAACATCACCGCCAGCGCCGCCGGAATGCGCGGCCAGTGTTCGTCGAGCGGCAGCAGCAGCGGATGGTCGGCGCGCGGCAGCTCGCCGGCCCACCAGATCAGCGCCACGGTGGCGAGGATGGCCAGGGCGATCAGCCCCTGCACCAGGCTGGAGGCGCGCGCCGGGCGCTGGCCGAGGGCCAGCATGGCGGCGAGGGTGAGCAGCTGGATGGCGAGGATCTCGCCGCGACCGAGCGGCCACAGCGCCTGCCAGAAGCCGGTGGCGATCTGCAGCGCCGCCGGCAGGCCGACCGGCAGCACGGCGAGAAACATGAAGGCCACCAGCCGCTCCAGCCGCGCACCGAAGGCGCGGCCGATCAGGTGCGGCGCGCCGCCGGCGTGCGGGAAGTGTCGGCCCAGCTGGGCGAAGGTGAAGGCCACCGGCAGCACCAGCACGATGAGCAGCAGCCAGGCCCACAACGAGGCCGGCCCGGCCGCCGTGGCGGCCAGCGCCGGCACGGCGAAGATGCCGGTGCCGAGCAGCGAGGTGCTGAGCAGGGCGATGCCCTGCAGCAGGCCCAGCTCCTTGTTGAGACGACTCATGGGGTATGCTCGCACGCCTTGGTAGAGGCGCCATCATAGGCGTCCGCCCGCCCCGGCGCCGCTGGCGAACCGCCGTGTTTGCCCGGCACATCGCCGCCATTGCCCGTCAAACTGCCTGTTGTCGAGATACCCGCATGGACAAGTTCGATCGCCAGATCATCGCTCTGCTGCGCGAGGATGCGCGCACCCCCATCAGCCAGATCGCCCGCGTGGTCAATCTGTCGCGTTCCGCGGTGGGCGAGCGGGTGCGCCAGCTGGAGCAGAGCGGGGTGATCCAGGGCTATCACGCCCAGGTGAGCGACCCGGCCGGTGCCGGGGTCAAGGCCTATCTCGAGCTGTTCTACAAGGACAGCCGCTGCCAGGAGTACGTCGAGCGCCTGCGCGGCTTCGCCGAGGTACGCCAGTGCTGCGGGATCAGTGGCGAGACCGACATGATCGTACTGGTCGAGGCGCCGAACATGGCCCGGCTCAGCGAGGTGCGCGCCGAGATCGAGCGCTTCCCCGGCATCCAGCGGATCAAGACCCACGTGGTGGTGCAGGAGTGGGCGATGTGAGCCTCACTCGGCCGGGATCAGGCGCAGCTGCCCGCGGCTGAGGTCGGCGAGTTGTTGGCGGACTGCTTCCAGTTGTCCGACCGGCAGCGCGAGGTGCAGCAGGGCGCCGCTGGCGTCGAAGTCTTCCCGCTCGATGGCGACCTGCCACTCGGCGAGGCGCGCCTTGACCCGCGCCAGTTCGGCGAACGGCACCTGGCAGCGCGCCTGCAGTCGTGCCACCAGTTCGATGCGCGCGCCGCCCTGCAGGCACTTGGCCGCGCTGCCGCCGTAGGCGCGCGCCAGGCCGCCGGTGCCGAGCTGGATGCCGCCGTACCAGCGGATCACCAGCACCGCCACCTGGTCGCAGTCCTGGCCCTCGATGGCGGCGAGGATCGGCCGCCCGGCGGTGCCGCCCGGTTCGCCGTCGTCGCTGAAGCGGTGCTGCGCGCCGCACTTCCACGCCCAGCAGTTGTGCGAGGCGGCGCGGTCGCTGTGCTGCTCGATGAACGCCTGCGCCGCCTGCGGGCTGTCCACCGGCGCGGCGAGGGCGAGGAAGCGGCTCTTGCGGATCTCCTCGCGGTACTCGGCGGGCGCCTGCAGGGTGAAGGCCATGGCCTCAGCCCTGGGCGGCGCCGCGGCGCTGGAGCCAGGCGGCGCGCTGCTCGGCGCTGTGGAAGGTCCAGGCGACGAAGCGGCTCTGCTTCTGGCCCTGACTCATGCTCACCGTGCGTACCTCGACGGCGCCGCTGTTGTGCAGGGCGCGCTCGATCTGCTGCAGATTGCCGCCCTTGGAGACCAGGCTGGTGAACCACAGCACCTGCTGCGCCACTTCGCGGCTCTCGGCGATCATCCGGCGGATGAAGGCGATCTCGCCGCCCTCGCACCACAGCTCGCTGGACTGGCCGCCGAAGTTGAGCAGCGGCAGCTTGCGCCTGGGGTCGAGCTTGCCGAGGTTCTTCCACTTGCGCTGGCTGCCCTGGGTGGCTTCTTCGGCCGAGCTGTGGAACGGCGGGTTGCACAGGCTGAGGTCGAAGCGCTCGTCGGCCTGCAGCAAGCCGTGGAAGATGTGTTTCGCGGCCATCTGCTGGCGCAGCCCGATGGCGCGCTCGAGGCCGTTGGCCTGGACGATGGTGCGCGCCGCAGCCAGTGCGGTGGCGTCGATCTCCGTGCCGAGGAAGCGCCAGCCGTACTCGCGCTGGCCGAGCAGCGGATAGATGCAGTTGGCACCGCTGCCGATGTCGAGCACCTGGACCTGCGCGCCGCGCGGGACCTCGCCGCCGGCGTCGGCGGCCAGCAGGTCGGCGAGGGCGTGGATGTAGTCGGCGCGGCCGGGAATCGGCGGGCACAGGTAGCCGGGCGGGATGTCCCAGTGCTCGATGCCGTAGAACTGCTTGAGTAGCGCGCGGTTGAACACCTTGACCGCCTCGGGGTTGGCGAAGTCGATGCTCTCCTTGCCGTACGGATTGATCACCACGAAGCGCGCCAGCTCCGGACTGCCGGCGATCAGCGCAGGAAAGTCGTAGCGGCCCTGGTGGCGGTTGCGCGGGTGCAGTTCGCCCTTGCTGACCGGCGCGCGCGGCTGGGCGGCGGGGGCTGGTTGCTTGGGGCGCGGACGGGCGGGGCGTTTCGGCGGCTGGTGCATGCTGGGGACGGTGTCGGGCGGAAAGGCCGGCATTTTCCCATAGCCGCGCGGCGGGCGGGTGGTTTTGTCGGCCGGAGCCGGCGGGCTGCGCCAGGAGCGGATTCATGCGCGATCTTGCCGAAACACATCGCCAATAAATTCGCCCCTGGCGTCGTGGCTGTTCTTAGCCGCGTCCGCCCAGCTTGCCGATCATGCCGCGCAGGGTTTCCTGCAGGTCGGCGGGCATCAGCACGATCTTGGCGTTGTCGCTCGCCGCGAGCTTTTCCAGCGAGGTGATGTACTTCTCGCCGAGCAGGTACATCATCGGCCCGGGCTCGTTGCCGACCGCGCTGGTCACCCGGCGGATCGCCTCGGCCGAGGCCTCGGCCAGCATCACCTGGGCGTTGGCGTCGCGCTTGGCCGACTCCAGGCGCGCCTCGGCCTCGAGGATGGCCGCCTGCTTGGCGCCCTCCGCCTTGGTCACCGCAGCCTTGCGCTCGCGCTCGGCGGCGGCCTGCAGCTCCATGGCGCCCTGCATGGACAGCGACGGCTTGATGTCCTGGATCTCCACCGACTTGACGGTCAGGCCCCAGTCCACCGCCTCGTCGGCGATGCTTTCGCGCAGGCGGGTCTTGATCCGGTCGCGCGAGGACAGCGCCTCGTCCAGCTCCATCTCGCCGACGATCGAGCGCAGGGTGGTCATGATCAGGTTGCGGATCGCCTCGGAGAAGTCGGTGATGCCGTACACCGCCTTGACCGGGTCGGTGACCTTGATGAAGGCGATGGCGTTGGTGACGATCACCGCGTTGTCGCGGGTGATCACCTCCTGCTCCTGCACGTCGAGGATGATGTCCTTGGTCACCAGTTTGTAGGCGACCTTGTCTAGGTAGGGAATGAGGATGTTGAGGCCCGGCCGCAGGGTGCTGTGGTACTTGCCGAGCCGTTCGACAACCCACTCCTCGCCCTGGGAAACCAGGCGCACGCCCTGGGCGACGGTGATGACGACGAACACCAGCAGGGCGATCGTGATGGCTAATCCTGCACTCATGTACTGCTCCTTGGAATCGGATGGTTCAGGCCTTGGCGACCTTCAGATAGCTGCCTTCGATGGATACCACGCGGACCCGCTCGCCGGCGGCAATGTTCGAATCGGCCATGCACGCCCACTCCTCGGCACCGAGGATCGGCCGCTGGAAGCGTACCCTGCCGCGGGCGAAGGGCGCCACGGCGCCGACCAGCAGGCCGACCTCGCCGATCACCTCGCCGTCGGCGGTACCGACCAGGGTGCGCTGGCGCAGCGGGCTGAACACGCGGAACCACAGCACCACCATGGCCAGCGAGGCGAGGGTCCACAGCAGCAGCTGGGTGGTCAGCGACAGCTCGCCGGCGACCAGCAGCACGCCGGCCACCAGCAGGGCGCCGAGGCCGAACCAGATCACGAAGAACGCCGGGATCGCCAGTTCTAGCAGGATCAGGACGATGCCGCTGATCGCCCAGTACCACCATTCGATTGCCATTGTGCCTCCTTGGCTCCGTTTGCCCGCTTGAGAGTATCAGAGCTCGGGGGCGGTCGCCGCGCGGGTGCGGCGCGATATGCGCAGGCCGGGATCTACGGGTAGCCCAGCACGCCCTTGATCTGCGACAGGTGGGCGCCGACCCAGTGCTTGTCGATCGCGCCCCAATCGCGGATCACGTAGCTCCCGGCATTGTTGCGCTCGCCGGCGTCCTGCTCGAAGCGGCAATCGATATCCAGCTCGGCCAGCGCCGCCAGGGTGTCCTGGGCGGTGCGTCGCGGCATGCCGGTGGCTGCCATCAGCGCCGGGACGCTGGTGGCCGTGGCGCTGTCGATCAGCCAGGCCACGTACAGGCGGCGGTAGAAGCTGGTGCGGGTCTTGCTCACGTCCATGTCTCGTCTCCTTGATCAGCCGAGGGCCAGCAGGCCCATGTAGGTGGCGGCGCCGGCGCTGTAGCCGAGGAAGGCCAGCAGGCTGACACGCTTGAGGTACCAGACGAAGCTGATCTTCTCCATGCCCATCGCCGCCACGCCGGCGGCCGAGCCGATGATCAGGCTGCTGCCGCCGGTGCCGGCGCAGTAGGCGAGCATCTCCCAGAAGGTGCCATCCACCACGAAATGATGCAGCCAGCCAGCATCGGCGCCGGCTGCGGCGACTGCCTCGGGGCCGGCCAGCGGGTACATCTTCATCGCCCCGGCCACCAGCGGCACGTTGTCGACCACGGCGGAGAGCAGGCCGATGGCGTAGTTGATGGCGTAGACGTTGCCCAGCGCCTCGCGCAGCAGGGTGGCGACCTGGGTCAGGTGGCCGGCGGTGGCCAGGCTGGACACGGCGAGCAGGATGCCGAGGAAGAACAGCACGCTGGGGGTGTCGACCTTGCGCAGCACGCCGACCACGGACAGCGGGTGCTTGTCCTCGGCGTTCTTGCCGCGGTGGATCACCTCGGTGGTCACCCACAGCACGCCGAGGCCGAACAGGATGCCCATGTACGGTGGCAGGTGGGTGACGGTCTTGAACACCGGTACGAACAGCAGCGAACCGAGGCCGAGGGCCAGCACCAGGTTGCGCTCGAAGTCGGTGGTCGGGCAGCGTTGCTCCTCGCCCAGGTGGGCCCGCTGGCGCGGGCGCGGCGCCTCGCCCTTGAGGCGGAAGCTGAGGATCAGCAGCGGCACCAGCAGGCACACCAGGCTGGGCAGGAACAGGCCGCGGATCACCCCGGAGGCGCTGATCTGGTTGCCGATCCACAGCATGGTGGTGGTCACGTCGCCGATCGGCGACCAGGCGCCGCCGGCGTTGGCGGCGATCACCACCACGCCCACGTACATCCAGCGTTCCGGTCGGCCGCGCACCAGTTTGCGCAGCAGCGAGACCATGACGATGGTGGTGGTCAGGTTGTCGAGCACCGCGGAGAGGAAGAATGTGATGAAACCGACGATCCACAGCAGGTGCACGCGCTTGCGGGTCTGGATGCGGTCGGTGACGGCGCGGAAGCCCTCGTGGGAGTCGATCAGCTCGACGATGGTCATCGCGCCGAGCAGGAAGAACAGGATCTCGGAGATCTCGCCCAGGTGGTGGCGCAGTTCGGTGACCACGCCGTGGCCGGCCTCCGCGGCGGGCAGGATGCTGCCTTCGCCGAGGACCAGCACGGTCCAGCACAGCACGGCGGTGAGGATGGCCGAGGCGGCCTTGTCGATTTTCAGCGGGTGTTCGAGGGCGATGCAGAGGTAGCCGACGACAAAGATCAGGGCCATCCAGGCGTACATGGGCGGGCTTCCGGTGGGTCAGTGGACGGATTGTTGTTTCGTTTTCTCAACTGGCGGGCGAGCATGCCCGATCTCGGGGGCCGCTGAAAAGCGCCGCTCTGTCGCAGTGGGCATAAAAAAGGCCCGCCACCTTGCGGTGGCGGGCCTTTGTGCCTGACAGCGGCGACTTAGAGCGCGGCGATCTTCGCGCGCTGCTCGGCCAGCTTGGCCAGCGCCTGTTCGGCCTCGGCCAGCTTGGCGCGCTCCTTGTCGAGCACCTCGGCTGGGGCCTTGGCGACGAAGCCCTCGTTGGCCAGCTTGCCGCCGACGCGCTTGACCTCGCCTTCCAGGCGCTGCAGCTCCTTGTCCAGGCGCGCCAGCTCGGCGTCCTTGTCGATCAGCCCGGCCATCGGCACCAGCACCTGCATGTCGCCGACCAGCGCGGTGGCGGCCAGCGGGGCTTCCTCGCCGGCGGCCAGCACGCGGATCGATTCCAGCTTGGCCAGTTTGGCCAGCAGCGGCTCGTTGGCGGCCAGGCGCTGGCGGTCCAGCTCGCTGGCGTTGGCCAGCACCACGTCGATGCGCTTGGCCATGGAGATCTTCATCTCGCCGCGGATCTGGCGCACACCGAGCATCAGCTGCTTGACCCACTCGATGTCGCCTTCGGCGGCGGCGTCGATCCTCGCCTCGTCGGCCACCGGCCAGGGCTGCAGCATCAGGGTCGGGCCGCTCTTGCCGGCCAGCGCCTTGATGCGCTGCCAGATTTCCTCGGTGATGAACGGCATGAACGGGTGGGCCAGGCGCAGGATGACCTCCAGCACGCGCACCAGGGTGCGGCGGGTGCCGCGCTGGCGCTCGACGCTGGCGGTTTCGTCCCACAACACCGGCTTGACCAGCTCCAGATACCAGGCGCAGTACTCGTCCCAGACGAACTCGTAGAGCGACTGCGCGGCGAGGTCGAAGCGGAACTGGTCGAGGTGGCGGGTGACGTCCTGCTCGCAGCGCTGCAGGGCGGAGATGATCCAGCGGTCCACCGAGGACAGCTCGACGGGTTCATCATTGATGCCGCAGTCCTTGCCGTCGGTGTTCTCCAGCACGAAGTTGGTGGCGTTCCACAGCTTGTTGCAGAAGTTGCGGTAGCCCTCGACGCGGCCCATGTCGAACTTGATGTCGCGGCCGGTGGAGGCCAGCGAGCAGAAGGTGAAGCGCAGGGCGTCGGTGCCGTAGCTGGCGATGCCGTCGGGAAACTCGGCGCGGGTCTGCTTGGCGATCTTCTCGGCCAGCTTGGGCTGCATCATGCCGCTGGTGCGCTTGGCCACCAGGGTTTCCAGGTCGATGCCGTCGACGATGTCCAGCGGGTCGAGCACGTTGCCCTTGGACTTGGACATCTTGTGGCCCTGGCCGTCGCGCACCAGACCGTGGACGTAGACGGTCTTGAACGGGATCTGCCCGGTCAGGTGCAGGCTCATCATGATCATCCGGGCGACCCAAAAGAAGATGATGTCGAAGCCGGTGACCAGTACGTCGGTGGGGTGGAAGGTCTTCAGGAACTCGGTCTGCTGCGGCCAGCCGAGGGTCGAGAAGGTCCACAGGCCGGAGCTGAACCAGGTGTCCAGCACGTCGTCGTCCTGGCGCAGGACGGCGTCGCCGAGGTTGTGCTTGGCGCGCACTTCCGCCTCGTCGCGGCCGACGTAGACGTTGCCGGCCTCGTCGTACCAGGCCGGGATGCGGTGGCCCCACCACAGCTGGCGGCTGATGCACCAGTCCTGGATGTCGCGCATCCAGCTGAAGTACATGTTCTCGTACTGCTTGGGAACGAACTGGATCTGGCCGTCTTCCACGGCGGCGATGGCCTTCTCGGCCAGCGGCTTGGTGGAGACGTACCACTGGTCGGTCAGCCACGGCTCGATGATGGTGCCGGAGCGGTCGCCCTTGGGCACTTTCAGCGCGTGGTCGTCGATCTTCTCGAGGAGGCCCAAGGCGTCGAAGGCGGCGACGATCTGCTTGCGCGCCTCGAAGCGGTCCAACCCGGCATATTCGGCCGGCAGGCGGGCGTCGAACGCGGCGTTGACGCTGCCGTCGAGGTTGAATACCTGGGCGGTGGCGAGGATCGCCGCGTCCTTGTCGAGGATGTTGATCAGCGGCAGGTTGTGGCGCTTGCCGACTTCGTAGTCGTTGAAGTCGTGGGCCGGGGTGATCTTTACGCAGCCGGTACCGAACTCGGGGTCGCAGTAGTCGTCGCCGATGATCGGGATGCGTCGGCCCACCAGCGGCAGCTCGACGAACTTGCCGATCAGCGCCTGGTAGCGCTCGTCGTTGGGGTTCACCGCCACGGCGCTGTCGCCGAGCATGGTTTCCGGACGGGTGGTAGCGACGATCAGGTAGCCCTGACCCTCGGCGGTCTTCTCGCCGTCGGCCAGCGGGTAGCGCAGGTTCCACAGCGAGCCCTTCTCGTCGTGGTTCTCCACTTCCAAGTCGGAGATCGCGGTGTGCAGCTTGGTGTCCCAGTTGACCAGGCGCTTGCCGCGGTAGATCAGGCCGTCCTCGTGCAGGCGCACGAAGGCTTCCTTGACCGCCTCGGAGAGTCCCTCGTCCATGGTGAAGCGCTCGCGCGACCAGTCCACCGAGGAGCCGAGGCGACGGATCTGCCGGGTGATGGTGCCGCCGGACTCTTCCTTCCACTCCCAGACCTTCTCCAGAAACTTGTCGCGGCCGAGATCGTGGCGCGACAGGTTCTGCGCGGCCAGTTGGCGCTCCACCACCATCTGGGTGGCGATGCCGGCGTGGTCGGTGCCCGGCTGCCACAGGGTGTTGCGGCCCTGCATGCGGCGGAAGCGGATCAGCGCGTCCATGATCGCGTTGTTGAAGCCGTGGCCCATGTGCAGGCTGCCGGTGACGTTCGGTGGCGGCAGGGCGATGGTGTAGGACTCGCCGGAACCTTGCGGCGCGAAGTAGTTCTTCGCCTCCCACTCGGCGTACCAGCGGGATTCGATTTCGTGGGGTTGGTAGGTCTTGTCCATGCGCGGCGGGACCCTTGCGGCAGCTGATCGGAAAACCGCGAAGTATAACGGGGATCGGCGCGGGGGCGTAGGGCGGGGCGATGGGGAGGAATCCCCCCTAACCCCCCTTTTGCAAAGGGGGGGATGGTTTGGTGGTGTTTGCCTGGCTGGTGTAAGTAGCAGAGCATCGGAGGCAGCAGAACCTCAGCAACCGCACCGCACCCACTCCCCCCTTTTCAAAAGGGGGGCTGGGGGGGATTCCGGGCCGGGGGGATTGGGATCCCGATCAGCGCCGGCCGGCGCGCAGCAGGCTGGCCAGGTGGTCTTCCAGGCGACGGTGCAGTTCGGCCTCGATCTGCAGCATGTAGTCGTCGATCACTTCCTGCATGATCAGTTGGGCGGCCGCATGCAGCTCGCGCTCGATCTGCGCCATCGGCATGGCGCTGGCACTGGCACTGTCGGTCGGCACGGCTCGGCTGACGGCCGGGGGCGGGGTGACCGGGGGCGTGGCTGGCGGGTTGGCCGGCACCTGCTCGCTGAGCAGCGGCACGACGTCCACTGGCTCCCGCAGCAGCGGAATGACCGGCTCGCCGACCGTTTCGGTCAGCAGCGGCAGTTCGTCACTGGCCCAGTCGGGCAGATGGGCGGAGTGCGGTGGAATCGGCGGAGTGTCCATCGGCGGCTCGCGGCGTCACAGGTTCAGATGCTGGGGAGCATAGCCCCGTTCGCGGTAGAAGCGGTAACTGCTGCGCAGGGCCTCGCGGGTCTGCGGGTCCTGGTTGACGACCTCGGCGATGCGCGCGAAGCGCTCGAAGAACGGCGGCACGCTGCTGGCCAGGTTGATCAGCAGGCTCTGCTCGCCGCCGGCATCCGCGCCGCAGGCCAGCAGCAGCGGGGCGTCGTTGTCGGTCTCGGCCAACTGGTGCGGTACGAAGCTGGCGGCGCTGAAACTCCACAGCCGCTCGTCCAGCGCCGCGCACTGCGCCGCGTCCTGACAGTGCAGGTAGATGCGGTGCCCTTCGCGCCAGGCCTTGGCGGCCAAGCGGCAGGCGTAGGTCAGCCGCGCGCCGGCGTCGCTGCCCGGGAGGATGTAGAAGTCGATGCGCTTCATCGGTCGGCTCCGGCCGGCGCGTACGCCGGCCGGATGGGCCTCACTTGCAGCGTTCGAGCAGGTACTGGGTCAGCAGCGGCACCGGGCGACCGGTGGCGCCCTTGTCCTTGCCGCCACTGATCCAGGCGGTACCGGCGATGTCCAGGTGCGCCCAGTGGAACTGCTTGGCGAAGCGCGACAGGAAGCAGGCGGCGGTGATGGTGCCGGCCTTGGGGCCGCCGATGTTGGCGATGTCGGCGAACGGGCTGTCCAGCTGTTCCTGGTACTCGTCGAACAGCGGCAGCTGCCAGGCGCGATCGCCGGCGTGCTCGCCAGCCTTGAGGATCTGCTTGATCAGCGTGTCGTTGTTGCCCAGCAGGCCTGAGGTGTGGCTGCCGAGGGCGACGATGCAGGCGCCGGTGAGGGTGGCGACGTCGATCACCGCCTGTGGCTTGAAGCGCTCGGCGTAGGTCAGGGTGTCGCACAGCACCAGACGGCCTTCGGCGTCGGTGTTGAGGATCTCCACGGTCTGCCCGCTCATGGTGGTGACGATGTCGCCGGGACGGGTCGCGCCGCCGCTGGGCATGTTCTCGGCGCAGGCCAGCAGGCCCACCACGTTGATCGGCAGCTGCAGCTCGACCAGGGCGCGGAAGGTGCCGAGCACGCTGGCGGCGCCGCACATGTCGTACTTCATCTCGTCCATGCCCAGGCCCGGCTTGAGGCTGATGCCGCCGGTGTCGAAGGTGATGCCCTTGCCGACCAGCACCTGGGGCTGCTCGTCCTTCTTGCCGCCCTGGTAGTTGAGCACGATCAGCCGCGGCGGCTGGTCGCTGCCCTGGGCCACGGCGAGGAAGGCGCCCATGCCCAGCTCCTTGAGCTTCTTCTCGTTGAGCACCTCGACCTCGAGGTTCTTGTACTGCTTGGCCAGCGCCTTGGCCTCGTCGGCGAGGAAGCTCGGGTGGCACAGGTTCGGCGGCA
Organism: Pseudomonas linyingensis; assembly: GCF_900109175.1. Taxonomy (GTDB): domain Bacteria; phylum Pseudomonadota; class Gammaproteobacteria; order Pseudomonadales; family Pseudomonadaceae; genus Geopseudomonas; species Geopseudomonas linyingensis. Next base: position 215,383 of record NZ_FNZE01000001.1, read on the forward strand.
GGTTGCCCAGATCGCGGGTGAAGGCCATGCCGTTGGCGATGGCCTGGGCGTGGGCGGCGCCGCGCTCGGTCTCGGCAACTTCGGTTTCTTCGACCAGCAGGGTGACCTTCTTCAGCGCCGGGGTGTCGGCCTTTTCGCTCCTGAAGCGGTCGAACACGTAGCGGCCGTCGGCCAGCACTTCCACCAGCAGGCGGGTGCGCGCGTACAGATCGCGGCCCTTGACCATCAGCTCGCCGAGGGTCAGCGCGGCGTCGCCGCCGCCGAGGGTCTTGAGCACAGCGAGGGCGGCGGAAACTACCTTGCGGTAGTTGCGGTCGGAGAGTTCACGCTCCTTGCCGCAGCCGACCAGCAGCACGCGCTCGGCCTTTATCCCCGGCAGGTTGTGCAACAGCAGGGTCTGGCCCGGCTTGCCGGCCAGGTCGCCGCGCTTGAGCAGGGCGCTCAGGGCGCCCTCGCTGGCGGCATCGACGGCGCGAGCGGCGGCGCCGAGCTTGCGGCCTTCGCCGACGGCGAGCACCAGAGTGGCGGTTTTCAGGGTTTCCGGACGAGCGCTCTTGACGAGGAATTGCATGGACGGGGGTCCCCAAGACAAACAGACGGTATTGCAGGATAATGCCGGCCGACTTTCATTCAACGGGCGTGACGCCACGGCGGCCGGCGCGACTGGCGGCTAGTTTGAGCGTTGCCGCCCGAGCCTGACAACCCTGGAGTAGTCCCGGTTTGATCATCTTTCGTTATTTGTCCCGTGAAGTGCTGGTGACCCTCAGTGCGGTGAGTGCCGTGCTGCTGGTGATCATCATGAGCGGGCGCTTCATCAAGTATCTGGCGCAGGCTGCCCAGGGGTTGCTGGACCCCGGGGTGTTGCTGATGATCATGGGCTTCCGGCTGCCGGGCTTCCTGCAGCTGATCCTGCCGCTCGGCCTGTTCCTCGGCATCCTGCTGGCCTACGGGCGCCTGTATCTCGAGTCGGAGATGAGCGTGCTGTCGGCTGCCGGCATGAGCCGCCAGCGTCTGCTCGCCTACAGCATGGCGCCGGCCGCGCTGGTCGCGCTGCTGGTCGGCTGGCTGAGCCTCGGCCTGGCGCCGCAGGGAGTGGCCCGGGTCGAGCAGGTGCTCAACAGCCAGGACGCACTGACCGAGTTCGATACCCTGGTGCCGGGGCGTTTCCAGGCGTTGAAGAGCGGCTCGCGGGTGACCTATACCGAGCGCCTGACCGAGGATGGCCAGGAGCTGGGCGGGGTGTTCATCTCCGAGTTGCGCCTGTCGCGCGACGGCGACAAGCAGCGCGGCATCAGCGTGCTGGTGGCGGAGCGGGGGCGCCAGGAAATCCGCCCCGACGGCAGTCGCTACCTGATCCTCGAGAACGGCTACCGCTACGACGGCAAGCCGGGGCAGGCCGACTACCGGGCGATCCAGTACGACCGCTATGGCGTACTGCTGCCCAAGCCGGAAGTGGCCAGCGAGATGAACGAGCGCGAGGGCATCCCCACCGTCGAGCTGTTCGGCAGTGACAATCCGCGCCTCCAGGCCGAGCTGCAGTGGCGTCTGTCGCTGCCGCTGCTGGTATTCGTGGTCACCGTGCTGGCGGTGCCGCTGTCCAGGGTCAATCCGCGCCAGGGACGCTTCCTCAAGCTGCTGCCGGCGATCCTCCTGTACATGGCCTACCTGGCCCTGTTGATCGCCATGCGCGGCCAGTTGGACAAGGGCCGCCTGCCCGCAGCCCTCGGCCTGTGGTGGGTGCACGGCCTGTTCCTCGCCGTCGGCCTGCTGATGCTGTACTGGGAGCCGCTGCGCTTGAAATGGGCGGCCCGCACTGCCGCGAAGGAGGCCGTCCGTGGTCAGGCTTGATCGTTACATCGGCACCAGCGTGCTGTTCAGCATCCTCGCCGTGCTGGGGGTGATCGTCGGTCTGGCCCTGCTGTTCGCCTTCATCGACGAGCTGGGCGACCTCGAGGCCGGCTACGGCGTGGCCGAGGCGGCGCGCTACATCGTCTTGACCATCCCGACGCGGATCCACGAACTGCTGCCGATGGCGGCGCTGATCGGTTGCCTGATCGGCCTCGGCACCCTGGCCAGCAGCAGCGAGCTGACCATCATGCGTGCCGCCGGCGTATCGCTGGGGCGCATCGTCTGGGCGGTGATGAAGCCGCTGCTGGTACTGATGCTGGTCGGCCTGCTGATCGGCGAGTACGTCTCGCCATGGAGCGAAAACCTGGCGCAGAGCGGCCGCTCGCTGGCCCAGGGCGGCGGCGAGGCACAGAGTACCCGGCGGGGCCTGTGGCATCGTCAGGGGCAGGAGTTCGTGCACATCAACTCGGTGCAGCCCAACGGCGTGCTGCTCGGCGTGACCCGCTACCGCTTCGACGAGCAGCGCGTGCTGCTCAGTGCCAGCTTCGCCCGCCGTGCCCGCTACCAGGACGATCACTGGCAGCTGGAGAACGTCGCCACCACCGTCCTGCACGCCGATCGCAGCGAAGTGGTCAAGGCGCCCAGCGAGCGCTGGGACGTCGAGCTGACCCCGCAGCTGCTCGGCACCGTGGTGCTGGAGCCGGACGCGCTGTCGATGACCGGGTTGTGGCGCTACATCCACTACCTAGGCGAGCAGGGCCTCAACAACAGCCGCTATTGGCTGGCGTTCTGGACCAAGTCGCTGCAGCCGCTGGTCACCGCCACCCTGGTGCTGCTGGCGATCTCCTTCATATTCGGCCCGCTGCGCTCGGTGACCCTCGGCCAGCGGGTGTTCACCGGCGTGCTGGTGGGCTTCGTGTTCCGCATCGCCCAGGACCTGCTCGGTCCGTCCAGTCTGGTGTTCGGCTTCTCGCCTTTGCTGGCGGTGCTGGTGCCGGCGGGGATCTGCGCGCTGGCCGGCGTCTGGCTGCTGCGCCGGGCCGGCTGACGGCATTCCTTCGGCGTGGCAAACGACGAGGCCGGCGCTTGCGCCGGCCTCGTTCATTCCGGCTGATAAAGGTAGCGGCCGAGCAGGTCCGGATCGTCGAGGTGCGCCTTGCCGATGAAGGCGCTGGCATGGCGCCCCCACTGGCGCATCGCACCTGGCGAGACCACCCCCGATGGCCACAGCAGCCAGCGCTCCAGGCGCTGGCTGCCGGGCACCAGGCCGCGCTGGTCATAGAGGCTGCGCTGGCCGTCGGGATGGGCGAGCTGGCGCAGCACGTCGAGGTCGGCGAAGCGGTAGCGGCTGGCGGGGCGGGACGCGCGACGCGCGTCGACCCACAGCAGGGCGTGATCGCCGCCGCGCAGCCACAGGGTGGCCGGCTGACTGCCGGGCAGGCTCAGGCGTCGCGCCAGACGCTGTTCCTCGCCGGCCGGCTGGCGGAACTGCAGCGGCGAGTCGGCCGGCAGGAACAGGGCATGCCAGCAGCCGCAGGGATGGATGGCGTCGTAGAGCAGGGCGTCGCCGTCCGCGTCGAGGGTCACCCGCCACAGCAGGCCGTCCAGTACGCCGGCGTAGATATCCCCAGGCCCGGCCGGCGGCCGCTCACGGAACCAGAACTGGTAGATCAGCTGCAGATGCCAGCGCCCATGCAGGCGGCTCCAACCGTGATGGCGATAGAGCACCGGGTCTTGCGCGTCGAAGCGGCGCTCGCCGCTACGAGCGAAGCGCGGAGAGCCGAGGCGGTCGGCCGCGCTACGCTGGGCGACGCGGATCTCCGGGGCGTGGCGGGCGAACAGGGCGGCCAGCTGGGTCGGCTCGGCCTGCGGCAGGCCGAGTGCATCTTCCTGCAGGCGGGCAACGCTCACCGGTGGCGCGGTTGGCGGGCGATAGCTCAGCCAGTCGGCGTGATCCGCCGGGGCCTGCTGCGCCGCGGCCTCGCGCTGCCAGGCGGCGATGGCCCGGCGGTAGAAGGGTTTGGCCAGCGGATAGAGGCCCAGGGCGCGGGCCCAGCGCCGGTAGTCCGAGGGCACCTGGGCTGCACGCACGGCCTGGCGGAAGGCCGCGGGGTCGCGGCTCAGGCGTTCGATCTGCTGTTGCCGGCAGTGCTCCAGGCCCGCGACCGCGGGCAGGCGGTGGCGCCGGGCGGGTGGCAGGTTGCCGCGTTCGATGGCACTGGCCTCGCGGTCGTGTGCCGCCAGGCGCTGCAGCCACAACCTGCGCGCCGCCGGGCCGCGGGCATGTTCGCCGAGCGCGGCGAGCACGCGGTCGCTGCGCAGGCCGGGAAAGTCGTCGAGGCGGTGGTACTGGGCGTCGCGGGTGGTTGCGGTGGCGGCGTGCAGCGCGGCGAAGGATGCAGCGCAGGCAGCGTCGGGCGTCGGCCCACGGCTAGCGCAGGCGCCCAGCACGAGCAGTCCCAGCGCGACCGGCAGGGCGCGGGTCGCGACACGGTGAAGCCCCCAGCCTCGCGCTATGTTCATGCCGACGCCTCGGATGGCCTGCCGCCACAAGCGCCGGGCGGGCAGGCAGTGACGGGTCTGCCTGCTCAGTCTAGGCTGGCGCTCAGCCAGCCGGGCTGTTCAGCGCTTGGGCTTCTTCGGCAGCTGGACCACCACGCTTTCCGAGTAGCGGTCGTGCCAGGTCAGCTTGTCCTTGTCCCACAGCATCCACAGGTAGCCGAGACCGCAGCACAGCCAGGAGCCGATGGCAATGAAGAAGCGCAGCAAGGCCTGCCACAGGTCGATGGCGCTGCCGTCCCTGTTCTGGATGCGGATGCCCCACACCTGCATGCCGAGGGTCTGGCCATTGTGGGTCCAGAACTTGGCGAAGAAGGCGAATACACCGACCAGCAGCAGGCTGGCGAGGATCGGATCGCGATCCAGTGCGCCGGCGTCGGCCAGCGCCTTGAGCTGTTCGGCGCCATGGATCAGGCGCAGCAGACCCTGCTGGTAGAGCAGGGTGATCACCATCATCAGCGCCATGCACAGCAGGAAGTCGTAGAACATCGCCGCCAGGCGGCGGACCAGTCCGGCGGGAGGAAAATCGCCCTGCGGGCGCAGCTGGTGCTTGGACATGGCGGGCTCGCTTGTGCGGATGCAAAAGTGACAGGCATGAAAAAACCCGCCTGAGCGGGTTTGTTCACTTGCTTGGTGCCTCGAAAGAGACTCGAACTCTTACGCTGTTACCAGCGGCGGATTTTGAATCCGCTGCGTCTACCGATTCCGCCATCGAGGCAATGGTCGCGGAGTATAGGGATGGCGCGGTGTGCGGTCAATTGACCGTTGCGCCATCTTTCGGCCACCGTCACGTTATCCTGCCGGCGGCCGAAGGCAGGATCAGGCCTCGATCAGCAGGCCCTGCTCCTGCTCCTTCTGCTTCTGCTCGGCCATGCTGGCGGCCTGCAGGGCGGTGAGGGCGATGGTGAAGACGATGTCGTCCACCAGTGCGCCGCGCGACAGGTCGTTCACCGGCTTGGCCAGACCTTGCAGCATCGGGCCGACGCTGATGCAGCTGGCGTTGCGCTGCACGGCCTTGTAGGTGGTGTTGCCGGTGTTCAGGTCGGGGAACACGAACACGGTGGCCTGGCCGGCTACCTTGCTGTTCGGCGCCTTCTGCTTGCCGACGCTGAGCACCGAGGCGGCGTCGTACTGCAGCGGGCCGTCGATCGGCAGTTCCGGGCGACGCTCCTGGGCGATGCGGGTGGCTTCGGCGACCTTCTCCACCTCGGCGCCGCTGCCGGAGCTGCCGGTGGAGTAGCTGATCATCGCCACGCGCGGATTGACGCCCAGGGCCACGGCGGACTCGGCGCTCTGCAGGGCGATCTCCGCCAGCTCGGTGGCGTTCGGATTGGGGTTCACCGCGCAGTCGCCGTAGACCAGCACCTGGTCGGGCAGCAGCATGAAGAACACCGAGGACACCAGGTTGTAGCCCGGCGCGGTCTTGATCAGCTGCAGGGCCGGGCGGATGGTGTTGGCGGTGGTGTGCACGGCGCCGGAAACCAGGCCGTCGACCTCGTCGAGGGCCAGCATCATGGTGCCGAGCACCACGGTGTCCTCGAGTTGCTGGCGCGCCTGCTCGGGCGTCAGGCCCTTGGCCTTGCGCATCTCGCACATCGACGCGACGTACTGCTCGCTTATGCTGGCCGGGTCGAGGATCTCCAGGCCGGCCGGCAGGATGATGCCCTGCTCCCTGGCCACGGCCTGCACTTCTTCCGGCTTGGCCAGCAGCACGCAGCGGGCGATGCCGCGCTCCTGGCAGATGGCGGCGGCGCGGATGGTGCGCGGTTCGTTGCCTTCGGGCAGGACGATGCGCTTGTCGGCGTCCTGGGCGCGCTTGACCAGCTGGTAGCGGAACGCCGCCGGCGACAGACGCAGCTCGCGCGGCAGGCTGCAGCGGGTGTGCAGGAATTCCGGGTGCAGGTGCTGGGCGATGAAGTCGGTGACGCGGCCGGCGCGCTCGATGTCGTCGGCCGGGGTTTCCTTGTTCAGGCCGGACAGGCTGTTGGCGGTCTCGTAGGAGCCGCTGTTCACGCTGAGTACCGGCAGGCCGCCGTCCAGGGCGGCCTTGCACAGGTCGAGCACGCGCTGGTCCGGGCCGAAGTCGCCGGTCAGCAGCAGGCCGGCCAGCTTGATGCCGTTGAGTGAGGCCAGGCAGGTGGCGAGGATGATGTCGTCGCGATCGCCCGGGGTCACCACCAGCACGCCCGGCTGCAGCAGCTGGACCATGTTCGGCACGGTGCGCGCGCAGAGGATGATCTTGCTCACCCGGCGCTGTTCGGCTTCGCCGGCGTTCAACACCTTGGCGTCGAGGGCTTCGGCGATGTCACGGGTGCGCAGGGCGTTGAGTTCCGCGGCGAACGGCACGGCGCCGAGCAGCTGGAAGGTCTCGCTGCCGAGCAGCGGCAGCTGCTGCTGCAGGCGCTCGACGAAGGCCGGCACGTCGTCTTCGCTCTTGACCTTGTTGAGGATGGTGCCGAGTACCTTGGGGTCCTTGGCGCCACCGAACATCTGCGCCTGGATCTCGATGCGTTCGGCCATCTGCTTGAGGCTGTCGCTGCCCTGGGCGGCGACCAGGATGATCTCGGCATCCAGGCTCTTGGCCAGGTGGGTGTTGATGCGCGCGGCATAGTCGGAGCCGCGGGTCGGCACCATGCCTTCGACGATCACCACGTCCTTGCCGGCCGCCGCCTGCTGGTAGCGGCTGACCACGTCCTCGAGCAGCAGGTCCAGTTCGCCGTCGGCCAGTTGGCGCTCGACCTGTTCGAGCGGCAGCGGCTCGGGGCTGGCAAGGCCCAGGGTGCGCTCGACCATCAGGCAGGAGCGTTCGCGGCCGAGGTCGACCGGGAAGGGTTGAGCGATCGGCTTGAAGAAGCCGACCTTGAGGCCGGCCTGCTGCAGGGCGCGGATCAGGCCGAGGCTGACGGAGTTGAGGCCACCGCCGAAACCGGTGGGAGCGAGGAACAGAGCGTGCATGGGTTCTCCTTCTGGGGAGCTGACTGCAGGAAGCGGGGCGCCAGGCGGGAGCCGAGAAGGCGAAACCCGACGCCCAGGGGGCTGTCGGGTTTCGCGGCACAGGCACTCCCGCCGGCGCGGGTTCGGTCAGGCGTCGAGCAGGGCGAGGGCGTCCAGGGCGATCTGGCGCTCCTCGTTGGTCGGCACCACCAGCACGCGCGGGCTGCCGGTCACCTGGATCTCGCCGGCCACGCCGCGGGTGCAGCGGGCGTTGGCTTCGCCGTCGAGCTGGAAGCCGAGCAGCTTGAGGTGGTCCAGGGTGCGCTCGCGCACCGCGGCGGAGTTCTCGCCGATGCCGCCGGTGAAGATCAGGCCGTCCAGCTTTTGCAGGCCGCAGGCCATGCCGGCCAGCGACTTGGCCAGGCGGTAGCAGAACACCTCGAAGGCCAGGGTGGCGCCCGGGTGGCCGGCCTGGCGGGCTTCGGACAGGGTGCGCATGTCGTTGGACAGGCCGGACAGGCCCTTCAGGCCGCTGTCGTGGTTGAGCATGCGGTCGACCTGTTCGATGCTCCAGCCCAGGGTGCGCGCCAGATGGCTGTGCAGGTTGGGATCGACGTCGCCGCTGCGGGTGCCCATCACCAGGCCTTCCAGCGGGGTCAGGCCCATGCTGGTGTCGCGGCTTTCGCCATTGACGATGGCGCAGGTGGAGCAGCCGTTGCCCAGGTGGGCGGACAGCCAGCTGCTGTCCTCGACCGGCAGGTTCATCATCTCGGCGGCGCGCTTGCTGACGTAGCGGTGGCTGGTGCCGTGGAAGCCGTAGCGGCGCACGCCGTGTTCCTTGTAGAGGAAGTCCGGCACCGCGTAGCGGTAGGCGTGCTCGGGCATGCTCTGGTGGAAGGCGGTGTCGAACACGCTGACCTGCGGCAGGCCGGGGAACAGTGCCATGGCGGCTTCGATGCCGACCAGGTTGGCCGGGTTGTGCAGCGGCGCCAGCTGGGCGTTGGCACGGATGCCCTCGAGCACGTTCGCGTCGATCAGGCTGGAGGCGGTGAAGTGTTCGCCGCCGTGCACCACGCGATGGCCGATGCCGTCGAGCTGGCCACCGGCTGCTTCCTGGGCCAGGGGCAGCACGTGGTTGAGAATCTCGCGATGGTCGGCGCCCGGCAGGTTCAGGCTTTCCTTGGCGTCACCCAGCTGCCAGTGGACCACGGCTTCCGGGCTGCCGAGGCGTTCGGCCAGGCCCTGCAGGGGGAAGGTCGCTTGCGCTTCGTTTACCAGGGCGAACTTCAGCGACGAGCTGCCGCAGTTGATGACCAGAATATTGCGGGCGGACATGGGGGCTCCTGAAAGACTTGTCGCGAAATGACCGCGCAGCACGCGCTGGCCACCTCGAGTTAACTTTTTATGGTTTGTGTGTCCGGCGTTCTTGTGGAACATGGACTGATCAGGGATGTAGGTATCCTGACACGCAGGGTTGGCCCCCGCCGTTCTTCTTTAGTCGAATCAAAATCGGCGACAAGTAGGGGGATTGGCGGCTCTGCGGCGGACCGCCCGCGTGGCGGCTGCAGTGCATTTCCGGTAAGCTGTGCGGCCTTTCGAGAGCCCCCGCATGCGTGTTGCTGACTTCCATTTCGAGCTTCCCGATCCGCTGATCGCCCGTCATCCGCTGGCCGAGCGGCGCGCCAGTCGCCTGCTGGTACTGGATGGCCCGAGCGGCCAGCTGAGCCACCGCCACTTTCCCGATCTGCTGGAGTACCTGCGCCCCGGCGACCTGATGGTGTTCAACGACACCCGGGTGATTCCGGCGCGCCTGTTCGGCCACAAGGCCTCCGGCGGCAAGCTGGAGATCCTCGTCGAGCGGGTGCTCGACAGCCATCGGGTGCTGGCCCACGTGCGCGCCAGCAAGGCGCCCAAGCCGGGCATGCAGATCCTCATCGACGGTGGCGGCGCGGCCGAGATGGTGGTGCGCCACGCTGCGCTGTTCGAGCTGCGCTTTGCCGAGCCGGTGCTGCCGCTGCTCGAGCGCGTCGGCCACATGCCGCTGCCGCCGTACATCGACCGCCCCGACGAGGACGCCGACCGCGAGCGCTACCAGACCGTCTATTCCGACCAGGCCAAGGCCGGCGCGGTGGCTGCACCGACCGCCGGGCTGCACTTCGACGACGCGCTGCTGGCGGCGATCCGCGCCAAGGGTGTGGATACCGCCTTCGTCACCCTGCACGTCGGCGCCGGAACCTTCCAGCCGGTGCGCGTCGAGCGCATCGAGGACCACCACATGCATAGCGAGTGGCTGGAGGTCGGCCAGGAGGTGGTCGACGCGGTGAGTGCCTGCAAGGCCCGCGGCGGTCGGGTGGTCGCGGTCGGCACCACCAGCGTGCGCTCGCTGGAAAGCGCCGCACGCGATGGCGTGCTCAGGCCGTTCAGTGGCGACACCGACATCTTTATCTACCCCGGGCGGCCGTTCCATGTGGTCGACGCCCTGGTCACCAACTTCCATCTGCCCGAGTCCACCCTGCTGATGCTGGTCTCGGCCTTCGCCGGCTATCCCGAGACCATGGCCGCCTACCGCGCCGCGGTGGCCGAGGGCTATCGCTTCTTCAGCTACGGCGACGCCATGTTCATCACCCGCAATCCCGCCCCGCGCGGCCCCGAGGAAACCCCATGAGCCATATGTCCTTCGAGCTGCTGGCCACCGACGGCAAGGCCCGTCGCGGCCGCCTGACCTTCCCGCGCGGGGTGGTCGAGACCCCGGCATTCATGCCGGTGGGCACCTACGGCACGGTCAAGGGCATGCTGCCGCGCGACATCGAGGAAATCGGTGCGCAGATCATCCTCGGCAACACCTTCCACCTGTGGCTGCGCCCGGGTACCGAGGTGATCAAGAAGCACGGCGACCTGCACGACTTCATGCAGTGGCAGGGACCGATCCTCACCGACTCCGGCGGCTTCCAGGTGTTCAGCCTCGGCGCGATGCGCAAGATCAAGGAGGAGGGCGTCTACTTCGCCTCGCCGGTGGACGGCGCCAAGGTGTTCATGGGCCCCGAGGAGTCGATGCAGGTGCAGCGCGACCTGGGCTCGGACATCGTGATGATCTTCGACGAGTGCACCCCCTATCCGGCCGACTTCGACACCGCCAGGCGCTCCATGGAGCTGTCGCAGCGCTGGGCCAAGCGCTCGAAGGTCGCCCACGAGGGCAATCCCGCGGCGCTGTTCGGCATTGTCCAAGGCGGCATGCACGAGGAACTGCGCCTGCGCTCGCTGGAGGGTCTGCTGGAGATCGGCTTCGACGGCCTGGCCATCGGCGGCCTGTCGGTCGGCGAGCCCAAGGAGGACATGATCCGCATCCTCGACTTCCTGCCGCCGCACCTGCCGGCCGACAAGCCGCGCTACCTGATGGGCGTCGGCAAGCCGGAGGATCTGGTCGAGGGCGTGCGCCGCGGCATCGACATGTTCGACTGCGTGATGCCGACCCGCAACGCGCGCAACGGCCACCTGTTCACCGACACCGGGGTGATCAAGATCCGCAACGCGGTGCACAAGCACGACGACTCGCCGCTGGATCCGACCTGCGACTGCTATACCTGTCGCAATTTCTCCCGCGCCTACCTGCACCATCTGGACAAGTGCGGGGAAATGCTGGGCAGCATGCTCAATACCATTCACAACTTGCGACATTATCAGCGCCTGATGGCCGGTTTACGCGATGCCATCGGGCAGGGTACATTGCCCGCCTTTGTCGCGGACTTCTATGCGCGGCGCGGCCTGCCGGTCCCGCCGCTGAGCTGAATCCAGAGCGTTTTCAAGACTTTGCCACAGGAGTAGTACATGAGCTTTCTGATCTCTGCCGCCCATGCCGCCGATGCCGCCCCGGCCGGCGCACCGGGAGGCGATTACATGCAGTTTTTGATGCTGGCCGGTTTCGTGGTCATCTTCTATCTGATGATCTGGCGTCCGCAGTCCAAGCGCGCCAAGGAGCACAAGAACCTGCTCGGCAGCCTGCAGAAGGGTGACGAAGTGGTGACTTCCGGCGGCATCGCCGGCAAGGTGGTCAAGGTCGCCGACGACTTCGTGGTGATCGAGGTGTCCGACACCGTCGAGCTGAAGATCCAGAAGATGGCCATCGCCGCCACGCTGCCCAAGGGCACTCTGAAGGCCATCTGAGTTTCCGACTCACCATACCGACGGGGCGCGCAATGCGCCCCGCGTTGCAAACGGGCTGTGTCATGCTCAACAAGTATCCCCTGTGGAAATATCTGCTGATCCTGCTGGTGATCGGCGTCGGCTTCATCTATTCCGCGCCCAACCTCTACCCCGACGATCCGGCCGTCCAGGTCACCGGCGCTAGTACCGCACTGAAGGTCGAGCAGGCCGATGTCGCGCGCGCCGAGCAGGCCCTCAAGGACGCCGGCATCGCGGTCAAGGGCAGCACTCTGGGTGACAAGGGCGCGCTGCTGCGCCTGACCCGCCAGGAAGACCAGCTGTCGGCCAAGGACGTGGTGCGCCGCGCCCTCGGCGACGACTATGTGGTGGCGCTGAACCTGGCGCAGACCACCCCCGACTGGCTGCGCAACCTGGGCGCCAGCCCGATGAAGCTGGGCCTGGACCTGTCCGGTGGTGTGCACTTCCTCCTCGAAGTGGACATGGACAAGGCCGTCAGTGCGCGGATGAAGGTGTATGAAGGCGAAGTGAAGAGCCTGCTGCGCAAGGAGCGTGCGCGTTACCGCTCGCTGCCGCCGCAGGAAGGAGCAATCCAGCTCGGCTTCAACGATACCGAGGCGTTGGAGCAGGCCGGGCGCCTGATCCGCAAGGACTTCCCCGATTTCGAACAACAGGTCGGCGAGCGCAACGGCCTGCAGGTGCTGCGTCTGGTACTGACCCAGGCCAAGCTGGCGGAAATCCGCGAATACTCGATCAAGCAGAACCTGACCACCGTGCGCAACCGGGTCAACGAGCTGGGCGTGGCCGAGCCGCTGGTGCAGCGCCAGGGTGCCAACCGCATCGTGGTCGAGCTGCCGGGCGTGCAGGACACCGCCGAAGCCAAGCGCATCCTCGGCAAGACCGCCAACCTCGAATTCCGTCTGGCTGCCGATCTGGATGCCTCGCGCGCCAGCACCGAGTCCTTCGACTTCCGCGAGGAAGGCCGTCCGCCGGTGGCACTGGAGCGTGGGGTGATCATCACCGGCGACCAGGTCACCGATGCCCAGGCCAGCTTCGACGAGAACGGCCGGCCGCAGGTCAACATCCGCCTCGACGGTCACGGCGGCGAGTTGATGAACCGCGCCACCCGCAACAACGTCGGTCGCAGCATGGCGGTGGTGTTCATCGAGCAGAAGCCGGTGACCCGCTACGTCAAGCAGATGGTCGATGGCGTGGAGCAGGAAGTTGCGGTTTCCGCGTTCAAGGAAGAAAAGCAGGTGATCAGCCTGGCGACCATCCAGTCGGCACTGGGCAACAGCTTCCGCATCACCGGCCTCGACGGTCCGGGCGAGTCCTCGGAGCTGGCCCTGCTGCTGCGCGCCGGTGGTCTGGCCGCGCCGATGTACTTCGCCGAGGAACGCACCATCGGTCCGAGCCTGGGCGCGGAGAACATCCAGCTCGGCGTGCAGGCGGCGCTGTGGGGCTTCCTGCTGGTCGCCGTGTTCATCGTCGCGCTCTACAAGTTCTTCGGCATCCTCGCGACGGTCGCCCTGTCCTTCAACATGGTCATGCTGGTGGCGGTGATGTCGTTGCTCGGCGCCACCCTGACCCTGCCGGGTATCGCCGGTATCGTGCTGACAATGGGTATGGCGGTGGACGCCAACGTGCTGATCTTCTCGCGGATCCGCGAGGAAATCACCAACGGCATGGCCGTCCAGCGCGCCATCCACGAAGGCTTCGATCGCGCCCTCTCGGCGATTGTCGACGGCAACCTGACCACCCTGCTGGTCGGCGCCATCCTGTTCGCCATGGGCACCGGCCCGATCAAGGGCTTCGCCGTGACCCTGTCGCTGGGCATCATTACCTCGATGTTTACCGCGATCTATGTCACCCGCGCCATGGTCAACCTGATCTACGGTGGCCGCAACATCAAGAAGTTGTCGATCTGAGGACTGCGGACGATGAAACGCGTGATCAATTTCATGGGCATCCGGCATGCGGCCTTCGCATTGACCGTGTTGCTGACCCTGGCCTCGCTCGCGAGTCTGGCGGTCAAGGGGCTGAACTTCGGCCTCGACTTTACCGGCGGTACCCTGATCGAACTGGCCTACGAACAGCCGGCGCAGCTCGACAAGGTGCGCAGCCAGATGGCCCAGGCCGGCTATCCGGACGCCATCGTGCAGAGCTTCGGCGCCAGCACCGACGTGCTGCTGCGCCTGCAGGGCGACGATCCTGAGCTGGGCAACCAGGTGGCGGCCGCGTTGCGCCAGGTCAGTGCCGAGACGCCCTTCAGCCTCAAGCGCGTCGAGTTCGTCGGTCCGCAGGTGGGTGAGGAACTGCGCGATCAGGGCGGTCTGGGCATGCTGCTGGCCCTGGCCGGGGTGCTGCTCTACGTGGCCTTCCGCTTCCAGTGGAAGTTCGGCTTCGGCGCCATCGTCTCGCTGGTGCATGACGTGATCGTCACCCTCGGCGTGTTCAGCTTCTTCCAGATCCCCTTCGATCTGACCGTGCTGGCGGCGGTGCTGGCGATCATCGGCTACTCGCTGAACGACACCATCGTGGTGTTCGACCGTATCCGCGAGAACTTCCGCCTGCTGCGCAAGACCGAGCTGATCGAGAACATCAACATCTCCACCACCCAGACCCTGCTGCGCACCATGGCCACCTCGGTGTCCACCCTGCTGGCGGTCGGTGCGCTGCTGCTGTTCGGCGGCGAGAGCCTGTGGGGCTTCTCCCTGGCGCTGTTCATCGGCGTCGGCGTGGGCACCTACTCGTCGGTGTACATCGCGGCGATCTTCCTGATCTGGCTGAAGCTGACCCGCGAGGATCTGATTCCGCCGGTGGTCGAGGATGAGGTCGACGAGCTGCCGTAAGGCTCGTGGCTGTAACGAGGAAAGCGCCTGCGGCGCTTTTTTCATGCCCGGTTTTTAACGCGCAATAAAAAACCCGGCGCGAGGGCCGGGTTTCTGGTGCGGCAATCAGTCGATCAGCGCTTGAGCGCCGGCGGCAGGTGCGGCTGGATGGCGGTCAGCACGGCCTTGAAGCACTTGGTGTTGCCGGCGACGATGTGGCCCTTCTCGAGGAAGTCGTGGCCGCCGGTGAAGTCGCTGGCCAGGCCGCCCGCTTCCTGTACCAGCAGGGCGCCGGCTGCCATGTCCCACTCGGACAGGCCGAATTCCCAGAACGCGTCGAAGCGGCCGGCGGCGACGTAGGCCAGGTCCAGGCTGGCGGCGCCGGCGCGGCGGATGCCAGCGGTCTGGCCGACCAGGCTGCGGAACATGCCCAGGTAGCTGTCAAGGTGGTCGAGCTGGCTGTCGCGGAACGGGAAGCCGGTGCCGAGCAGGGCGCCTTCCAGGCTCTTGCGGCTGCTGACGCGGATGCGCTTGCCGTTGACGGCGGCGCCGCGGCCGCGGCTGGCGGTGAACTCCTCCTGGCGCACCGGGTCGAGGACCACGGCGTGCTCGATGCGGCCGCGGTACTTGCAGGCGATGCTGACGGCGAAGTGCGGCAGACCGTGGATGAAGTTGGTGGTGCCGTCCAGCGGATCGATGATCCACAGGTAGTCGGCGCCGTCGCCGGTGCCCTCGATCAGGCCGCTTTCCTCGGCGAGGATGCCGTGGTTCGGGTAGGCCTTTTGCAGCACATTGATGATCGTCTGCTCGGCGGCGCGGTCAACCTCGGTCACGTAGTCCTTGGCGTCCTTCTCGTTGACCGAGATTGCATCCAGGCGTTCGATCGAGCGGAAGATGAGTTCGCCGGCACTGCGGGCCGCGCGCAGCGCGATATTCAGCATGGGCTGCATGGAGAGGGTCACCTGGGCTGTTAAAGAAAGCCGACAATTCTAGCAGAAAAGCCCGGCCCATAAAGGGCGCGTGCGCCGGCGCCGACGCTTGGGTAAGATTCGACTCTTTTTTCACTGGCGGGAGAGCAGTCGTGCTCGACAGGATTCGCGTGGTGCTGGTCAATACCAGTCATCCGGGCAACATCGGCGGTGCGGCGCGGGCCATGAAGAACATGGGCTTGTCGCGCCTGGTGCTGGTGCAGCCCGAGGAGTTTCCCAGCGGCGAAGCCAATGCGCGGGCCTCCGGGGCCACCGACATTCTCGAGGCGGCGCAGGTGGTCGACAGCCTCGAGGAGGCGCTGGCCGGCTGCAGCCTGGTGCTCGGCACCAGCGCCCGCGACCGGCGCATCCCCTGGCCGCTGCTGGATCCGCGCGAGTGCGGGCAAACCACGCTGGCGCAGGTGGAGCAGGGCGGCGAGGTGGCGTTGGTGTTCGGTCGCGAGTACGCCGGGCTGACCAACGAGGAGCTGCAGCGCTGCCAGTTCCACGTGCACATTCCCTCCGACCCGGAGTTCTCCTCGCTCAACCTGGCCACCGCGGTGCAGGTGCTGACCTACGAGGTGCGCATGGCCTGGCTGGCGCAGCAGGGCCAGCCGACCAAGATGGCCAAGGTGGAGTCCACCGCCATGCTCAATACGGTGCCGGTCACCGCCGAGGAGCTGGAGCTGTTCTACGGGCATCTCGAGCAGACTCTGGTGGCGATCGGCTTCCTCGATCCGGAGAAGCCGCGCCACCTGATGTCGCGCCTGCGTCGCCTATACGGACGCAGCGGCATCAGCAAGCTGGAAATGAACATCCTGCGCGGTATCCTCACTGAAACCCAGAAGGCCGCCCGTGGCGAGCCCCACAAGCGGAGAAACGATTGATGTTCGAGCGCATGCGAGAAGACATCCAGAGTGTGTTCCATCGCGATCCGGCGGCGCGCAACACCCTGGAGGTGCTCATCTGCTATCCCGGGCTGCACGCGGTGTGGCTGCACCGCGTCGCCCACTGGCTGTGGAGCGCCGACTGGAAGCTGCTGGCGCGGGTGGTGTCGCACCTCAGTCGCTGGCTGACCGGCATCGAGATCCATCCGGGGGCGAAGATCGGCCGGCGCTTCTTTATCGACCACGGTATGGGCATCGTCATCGGCGAGACTGCCGAGATCGGCAACGACGTCACCCTCTACCATGGTGTGACCCTCGGCGGCACCAGCTGGAACAAGGGCAAGCGCCACCCGACCCTGGAGGACGGCGTGATCGTCGGCGCCGGGGCGAAGATCCTTGGTCCGTTCACCGTCGGCGCCGGCGCCAAGGTCGGCTCCAATGCGGTGGTCACCCGCCCGGTGCCGGCCGGCGCCACCGCGGTCGGCATCCCCGGGCGAATCATCGCCAAGGCCGACGACGAGCAGGAGGCGCGGCGCAAGGCGATGGCCGAGAAGATCGGTTTCGATGCCTACGGCGTCAGTGAGGACATGCCCGATCCGGTGGCGCGCGCCATCGGCCAGTTGCTCGATCACCTGCAGGCCGTCGATGGCCGTCTCGAAGGCATGTGCAAGGCGCTGACCGCGCTGGGCAGTGACTACTGCGCCAAGGACTTGCCGGTGCTGCGCGACGAGGACTTCGCCGGGGTCAAGCCGGAAGTCGGCGCGGCCGCCATTGACCAGGCCGCGGCGCCGCGTCAGCACGATTGAGGTGCGTGGGCGGGGGATCTGCTATAAGATCGTCCGCCCTGTTCTGGGTGCCCTTATTCCGAGTGAAATGGTCAGGCTTAAAGTTGACTGCTTTGCTCGGAAATAGCATACTGCCGGCACTTTCCGAACCATCGTGGTGCAAGCCCATGCGACTGACCACCAAAGGCCGTTACGCCGTGACAGCCATGCTCGATCTCGCGCTGCATGCGCAGAGCGGGCCGGTGTCCCTCGCCGACATTTCCGAGCGGCAGGGCATCTCCCTGTCCTATCTCGAGCAGCTGTTCGCCAAGCTCCGTCGCCGCAGTCTGGTGACCAGCGTGCGCGGCCCCGGCGGCGGCTATCAGCTGTCGCGCGAGATGGCCAGCATCGACGTGGCCCAGGTCATCGACGCCGTCAACGAATCGGTCGACGCCACCCGTTGCCAGGGACTGGGCGGCTGCCACGAGGGCGACGTCTGCCTGACCCACCATCTGTGGTGCGGCCTCAGCGACCGGATTCACGAATTCCTCAGCGGCATCAGCCTGGCCGATCTGGTCCAGCGCCAGGATGTGCAGGACGTGGCGCAGCGGCAGGATCAGCGCCGCCAGCAGCATGGCAAGGGGCTGTCGCCCAGTCTGCTTGAAAAGATCGAAGCGTCCGCCATCGACTGATGCCGCGGAAGCCAGCCTGACAGGAGAGATTTGATGAAATTGCCGATCTACCTCGATTATTCCGCGACCACACCGGTCGACCCGCGTGCGGCACAGAAGATGTGCGAGTGCCTGACCATGGACGGCAACTTCGGCAACCCGGCCTCGCGTTCGCACCTGTTCGGCTGGAAGGCCGAGGAGGCGGTGGAGAATGCCCGCCGCCAGGTGGCCGAACTGGTCAACGCCGACCCGCGCGAGATCGTCTGGACCTCCGGTGCCACCGAGTCCAACAACCTGGCGATCAAGGGTGCCGCGCACTTCTACGCCAGCAAGGGCAAGCACCTGATCACCTCGAAGATCGAGCACAAGGCGGTGCTGGATACCACCCGCCAGCTCGAGCGCGAAGGCTTCGAGGTCACCTACCTCGAGCCCGGCGAAGACGGCATCATCACCCCGGCGATGGTCGAGGCGGCGCTGCGTGACGACACCATCCTGGTCTCGATCATGCATGTGAACAACGAGATCGGCACCATCAACGACATCGCCGCCATCGGCGAGCTGACCCGTGCCCGCGGCATCCTGTTCCACGTCGACGCGGCGCAGTCCACCGGCAAGGTGGAAATCGACCTGGAAACGCTGAAGGTCGACCTGATGTCCTTCTCCGCCCACAAGACCTACGGTCCCAAGGGTATCGGCGCCCTCTACGTGCAGCGCAAGCCGCGCGTACGCATCGAGGCGCAGATGCACGGCGGCGGTCACGAGCGCGGCATGCGCTCGGGCACCCTGGCCACCCACCAGATCGTCGGCATGGGCGAGGCCTTCCGCATCGCCAAGGAAGAAATGGCCGCCGACAGCCTGCGCATCAAGGCGCTGGCCGAGCGCTTCCTGGCGCACCTGGAAGGCATGGAAGAGGTCTACCTGAACGGCAGCGCCACCGCACGCGTGCCGCACAACCTCAACCTCAGCTTCAACTACGTCGAGGGCGAGTCGCTGATCATGGCGCTCAAGGACCTCGCCGTGTCCTCCGGCTCGGCCTGCACCTCGGCTTCCCTGGAGCCGTCCTACGTGCTGCGCGCCCTGGGCCGCAACGACGAACTGGCGCACAGCTCGATCCGTTTCACCTTCGGCCGCTTCAGCACCGAGGAAGAGGTCGACTACGCCGCCGCCAAGGTGCGCGAGGCGGTGACCAAACTGCGCGAACTGTCGCCACTGTGGGACATGTTCAAAGAAGGCGTCGACCTGTCCAAGGTCGAGTGGCAGGCGCACTGACGCCCTATCGATTCAGCGAGGAATACCGTCATGGCATACAGTGACAAGGTCATCGACCACTACGAAAACCCGCGCAACGTCGGCAAGCTCGACGCCGAAGATCCCGATGTCGGCACCGGCATGGTCGGCGCGCCGGCCTGCGGCGACGTGATGCGCCTGCAGATCAAGGTCAACGACGCCGGCGTGATCGAAGACGCCAAGTTCAAGACCTACGGCTGTGGTTCGGCGATCGCCTCCAGCTCCCTCGCCACCGAGTGGATGAAGGGCAAGACCCTGGACGAGGCCGAGACCATCAAGAACACCCAGCTGGCCGAGGAACTGGCGCTGCCGCCGGTGAAGATCCACTGCTCGGTGCTCGCCGAGGACGCCATCAAGGCGGCCGTGCGCGACTACAAGCAGAAGAAAGGCTTGCTCTGAGAATCCGGGAGGCGCAATGGCCATCAGCATGACCGAAGCCGCTGCACAGCACGTGCGGCGCTCGCTGGAAGGGCGTGGCAAGGGTGAGGGTATCCGGCTGGGCGTACGCACCACCGGCTGCTCCGGACTGGCCTACGTGCTGGAGTTCGTCGACGAGCTGGCGCCCGAGGATCTGGTGTTCGAGAGCTTCGGGGTCAAGGTGATCATCGACCCGAAGAGTCTGACCTATCTGGACGGCACCGAACTGGACTTCACCCGCGAGGGGTTGAACGAAGGCTTCAAGTTCAACAACCCCAACGTGCGTGGCGAGTGCGGCTGCGGCGAAAGCTTCAACGTCTGAGGGCTGCCGTGAGCACCTGTCATTTCGCCCTGTTCGACCTGCAGCCGGCCTTCGTCCTCGACCTCGAGCAGCTCGCGGTGCGCTACCGCGAGCTGGCCCGCGAGACCCATCCGGACCGCTTCGCCGATGCCCCGGCGCGCGAGCAGCGCCAGGCGCTGGAGCGTGCCGCGCAGCTCAACGACGCCTACCAGACGCTGAAGAGCCCGAGCCGGCGCGCCCTGTACCTGCTCGGCCTGCGCGGCGACACGCTGCCGCTGGAAGCCACGGTGCAGGACCCCGAGTTCCTGCTGCGCCAGATGATGCTGCGCGAGGAGCTGGAAGAGCTGCAGGACAGTGCCGATCTGGCCGGTGTCGCCGCCTTCAAGCGGCGCCTCAAGGCGGCCCAGGCCGAGCTGGAAGGCGATTTTGCCGCCTGCTGGGACCAGCCTGGCGAGCGCGAGAGGGCCGAGCGCCTGATGCGCCGCATGCAGTTTCTCGACAAGCTGGCCTTTGAGGTGCGCGAACTGGAAGAGCGCCTCGACGATTAACCCGCGTCTCCTGCCAAGGCGGCGCCTGATAACGCGAAGATCATGGCCCTACTGCAGATTGCCGAACCGGGGCTCAGTCCCCAGCCGCACCAGCGCCGCCTGGCGGTGGGAATCGACCTCGGTACCACCAATTCCCTGGTCGCTGCCGTGCGCAGCGGCCGAACCGCGCCGCTGCCCGATGCGTCGGGGCGGGTCATCCTGCCTTCGGCGGTCCGCTACCTGGCCGATGACATCGAGGTGGGGCATGCGGCCGTCGCCGCCGCCGCCAGCGATCCCTTCAACAGCATCATCTCGGTCAAGCGGCTGATGGGTCGCGGCCTGGCCGACGTCAAACAGCTCGGCCAGCAACTGCCGTACCGCTTCGTCGGTGGCGACTCGCAGATGCCGTTCATCGACACCGTGCAGGGGGCGAAGAGCCCGGTGGAAGTCTCCGCCGACATCCTGCGCGTGCTGCGCCAGCGTGCCGAAGCCACCCTGGGTGGCGAACTGGTCGGCGCGGTGATCACCGTGCCGGCCTACTTCGACGACGCCCAGCGCCAGGCCACCAAGGACGCCGCGCGTCTGGCCGGCCTCAACGTGCTGCGCCTGCTCAACGAACCGACCGCCGCGGCGGTGGCCTACGGTCTGGACAAGGGCGCCGAGGGCGTCATCGCCGTCTACGACCTGGGTGGCGGTACCTTCGACATTTCCATCCTGCGCCTGTCGCGCGGGGTGTTCGAGGTGATGGCCACCGGTGGTGACAGCGCCCTCGGTGGCGACGACTTCGACCATGCCATCGCCGGCTGGATCATCGCCCAGGCCGGGTTGTCCGCCGATCTCGATCCGGGCACCCAGCGCCGCCTGCTGCAGAGCGCCTGCGCCGCCAAGGAAGCGCTGAGCAACGCCGAGAGCGTGACCGTCAGCCATGGCGAGTGGTCCGGCGAGCTGACTCGCGCACAGTTCGACGCCCTGATCGAGCCGATGATCGCCCGCAGCCTCAAGTCCTGCCGCCGCGCCGTGCGCGACGCCGGCATCGAGCTGGACGAGGTCGAGGCGGTGGTCATGGTTGGCGGCTCGACCCGCGTGCCGCGCGTGCGCGCCGCGGTCGGCGAGCTGTTCGGGCGTACCCCGCTGACCAATATCGATCCCGACGAGGTGGTGGCCATCGGTGCCGCGATCCAGGCCGATACCCTGGCCGGCAACAAGCAGGGCGAGGAGCTGCTGCTGCTCGACGTGATTCCGCTGTCCCTGGGACTGGAGACCATGGGCGGCCTGATGGAGAAGGTCATCGCCCGCAACACCACCATTCCGGTGGCGCGCGGCCAGGACTTCACCACCTACAAGGATGGCCAGACGGCCATGATGATCCATGTGCTGCAGGGCGAGCGCGAGCTGGTCAGCGACTGCCGTTCGCTGGCGCGCTTCGAGCTGCGCGGCATTCCGCCGATGGTCGCCGGTGCGGCGAAGATCCGCGTGACCTTCCAGGTCGACGCCGACGGTCTGCTCAACGTCGCCGCCCGCGAGCTGGGCTCGGGCGTCGAGGCGAGCATCCAGGTCAAGCCGTCCTACGGCCTGAGCGACGAGGAGATCGCGCGCATGCTGCAGGACTCCTTCGCCCATGCCGGCGACGACAAGTACGCCCGTGCCCTGCGCGAGCAACAGGTCGAGGCCGAGCGCCTGCTCGAGGCCGTGCAGGCCGCGCTGGCCGTCGACGGCGAGCGCCTGCTCGACGCCGACGAGCGTATCGCCATCGACCACGAGATGCAGGAACTGCGCGAACGCGCGGCTGGCAGCGACACCGCGGCCATCGAGCAGCAGGTCCGTCGCCTCAGTCAGGTCACCGACGCCTTCGCCGCGCGCCGCATGAATGACAGCGTCAAGACCGCCCTGTCCGGGCGCCGGCTCAACGAAATCGAGGAATAATTCATGCCGCAGATCGTCTTTCTGCCCAACGCCGACCACTGCCCGGAAGGCGCGGTGGTCGAGGCTCAGGCCGGCGAAACCATCATCGAGGCCGCGCTGCGCAACGGCATCGAGATCGAGCATGCCTGCGAGATGTCCTGCGCCTGCACCACCTGCCACGTGATCGTGCGCGAGGGCTTCAACTCCCTCGAGCCGTCCGACGAGCTGGAGGACGACATGCTCGACAAGGCCTGGGGTCTGGAGCCGGAGTCGCGGCTGTCCTGCCAGGCCAAGGTGGCCGACAAGGATCTGGTCGTGGAGATCCCGCGCTACACCATCAACCAGGTGTCGGAACGTCACTGACCTGCCGCCGGGAGAGCGAACATGAGCCTGCAATGGACCGATGTGCTGGAGATCGCCATCCAGCTCGCCGAGAGCAAGCCGGACGTCGATCCGCGCTACGTCAATTTCGTCGACCTGCACAACTGGGTGGTCGGCCTGCCGGAGTTTGCTGACGATCCCCAGCGCGGCGGCGAGAAGGTGCTCGAAGCCATCCAGCTGGCCTGGATGGAAGAGGCCGACTGAGCGCCCGCACCGTCCGGCGCGCCGGTACGCATTTCACCCGAACCCGCGTATAATCCGCGGGTTTTATCTATCGGACTTCCTGCGCGCTGCCTCGCCTGCCGATGGCGGCGCGCTCCGGTTTAACCGTCAACCCTGCCTTTTCGGAGTTATTCCATGGCCCTGCAACGCACCTTCTCCATCATCAAGCCCGACGCCGTTGCCAAGAACGTGATCGGCGAAATCACCACCCGTTTCGAGAAGGCCGGCCTGCGCGTCGTCGCTTCCAAGATGGTTCAGCTGTCCGAGCGCGAAGCTGCCGGCTTCTACGCCGAGCACAGCGAGCGTGGCTTCTTCAAGGACCTGGTTGCCTTCATGACCTCGGGCCCTGTCATCGTTCAGGTGCTGGAAGGTGAAGACGCCGTTCTGAAGAACCGCGAGCTGATGGGCGCCACCAACCCGAAGGAAGCTGCTGCCGGCACCATCCGCGCCGATTTCGCCGTTTCCATCGACGAGAACGCCGTGCACGGTTCCGACTCCGAGGCTTCCGCTGCCCGCGAAATCGCCTACTTCTTTGCCGCCACCGAAGTGTGCGCGCGCATCCGCTGATCAACGGATGAGCGAGGGTGAATCCATGACTGCAAACACCGGCAAGGTGAACCTGCTGGGCCTGACCCAGCCGCAACTGGAACAGTTCTTCGAGTCGATCGGCGAGAAGCGCTTCCGTGCCGGACAGGTGATGAAATGGATTCACCACTTTGGCGTGGATGACTTCGACGCCATGAGCAATATCGGCAAGGCCTTGCGCGAAAAGCTCAAGGCCTGCGCCGAGATTCGCGGTCCCGAGATCGTCAGCGAGGACATTTCCAGCGACGGCACCCGCAAGTGGGTGGTGCGCGTGAATTCCGGCAGCTGCGTCGAGACCGTGTACATCCCGCAGGGCAGCCGCGGCACCTTGTGCGTATCCTCGCAGGCCGGCTGTGCGCTGGACTGCAGCTTCTGCTCCACCGGCAAGCAGGGCTTCAACAGCGACCTGACCGCCGCCGAGATCATCGGCCAGGTGTGGATCGCCAACAAATCCTTCGGCACCGTCCCGGCCAAGATCGACCGCGCCATCACCAACGTGGTGATGATGGGCATGGGTGAGCCGCTGCTGAATTTCGACAACGTGGTCGCCGCCATGAACCTCATGATGGACGACCTCGGCTACGGCATCTCCAAGCGCAAGGTGACCCTGTCCACCTCCGGCGTGGCGCCGATGATCGACGAGCTGGCCAAGGTGATCGACGTGTCACTGGCGCTGTCGCTGCACGCGCCCAACGACGAGCTGCGCAACCAGCTGGTGCCGATCAACAAGAAGTATCCGCTGGCCGTGGTGCTGGACGCCTGCCGGCGTTACGTCGCCGGGCTGGGCGAGAAGCGCGTGCTCACCGTCGAGTACACCCTGCTCAAGGATGTCAACGATCAGCCCGAGCACGCTGCGCAGATGATCGCATTGCTCAAGGATTTTCCTTGCAAGATCAACCTGATTCCGTTTAATCCGTTCCCCCACTCCGGTTACGAACGGCCGAGCAACAATGCCATTCGCCGCTTCCAGGACCTGTTGCATCAGGCCGGGCACAATGTCACCACGCGCACCACGCGCGGCGAGGATATCGATGCCGCCTGCGGCCAGCTGGTCGGCCAGGTGATGGACCGCACGCGCCGCAGCGAGCGCTACATTGCCGTGCGCCAGCTGGACAGCGAAGGCGAGCAGCCCCGTTCTGCCGGACCCCGAACCTGACGACGGAGTGTGTACATGTTGTTGCGAACCACGATGTTCCTGCTGCTGGGCGGCTTGCTGAGCGCCTGCGTATCGACGGGGCATCAGGATCCGATGAAGACTTCGGAAGGGCGTGATGGCGCCCGCGACGCCTATATCCAGCTGGGTATCGGCTACCTGCAGAAGGGCAGTACCGAGCAGGCCAAGGTGCCGCTGAAGAAGGCCCTGGAGCTGGATGGGTCGAACGCCGACGCCCACGCCGCGCTGGCCCTGGTGTTCCAGACTGAGAAGGAACCCAAGCTGGCCGACGAGCACTACCGCAAGGCGCTGTCGGCGCGCAGCGACGCGCGCATCCTTAACAATTACGGCAGTTTCCTGTTCGAGCAGCAGCGCTACGCCGAGGCCTACGCACGCTTCCAGCAGGCCGCCGAGGACAACCTGTATCCGGAGCGCTCGCGGGTCTACGAGAACCTCGGCCTGACCTCGCTCCGACTGCAGCAGCGCCCGCAGGCGCAGGAGCATTTCGACAAGTCGCTGCGCCTCAATCGCAATCAGCCGCGGGTGCTGCTGGAGATGGCTCAGCTGTCCTGGGAAGACCGCCAGTACGTGCCGTCGCGTGGCTACTACGAGCGCTTCCTGACCGTCGGCAAGGGCGCCCAGGACGCCCGCAGTCTGCTGCTCGGCATCCGCCTGGCCAAGGTCTTCGAGGACCACGACCGGGCTTCCAACTACGCCATGCAGCTGCGCCGTCTGTATCCGGGCACGCCTGAATATCAGCAATACCTCGCGGAGCAGAAATGACCATGTCGCACACCGAAGCAGCCGCAGCGCAGCCGCGGAACAACCCCGGCGAAACCCTGCGTCTGGCCCGCGAGGAGAAGGGCTGGCAAGTGGCCGAGGTGGCCAGCCAGCTCAACCTGGCGGCCCACTCGCTGGTCCAGCTGGAGGCCGGGCAGTTCGAGCGTCTGCCCGGGCACACCTTCGCCCGTGGCTATGTGCGCGCCTACGCCAAGCTGCTGGGCCTCGATCAAGCCGCGCTGGTCGCCCAGTACGATCACTTCACCGGTACCGACGCCAGCGGCAGCACCGTGCACAGCCTCGGCCATGTCCCGGAGCCGCTGCGCCTGTCGCGTACCGTGCTGCGTCTGGCCAGTGCCGTGCTGCTGATCCTGCTGCTCGCGCTGGCCTGGTTCTGGTGGCAGGAGCGTCCCGAGCGCCTGGCCGATCTGGGCGCCTTTGGCCTCAAGCACATCGAAGTGGAAAGCGCCGACGGCACCACCGAGATCCATCCGCTGGATGAGCCGGAAGACCAGGCGGTGGCCGAGGCGCTGCAGCCCGACCAGCAGGCTCCGCTGGAAATCGCGCCGAGCGTGACGGGCCAGCCGCAAGATGCGGCCAGCAGCGTGGTGGCGGATCCCGCCGCGGCGCCGGTACCTGCCCTGATCGCCGCGCAAGGTGCTGCCCCGGCTGTGCCGCCGGTGCCGTCCGTCACAGCGACGCCAAGCCCGTTGCTCGGCGCGCCGGCGGCGCCTGAACCTGCTGTGCCTGCGGTCCCGGCTGCAGCTGCGCTCCCGGCTCCTGTCGCCGAGGCTGCTCCGACTCCGACTCCGACTCCGACTCCGACTCCGACTCCGGCCGCGGAGCCGGTGAGCGTCGCCGCGGGCGAGGGCCTGGTGCAGGTCGCTTTCAGCGCCGACTGCTGGATCCAGGTCACCGACGCCAATGGCCGGGTGCTGGTCAGCGTGGTCAAGCGCCAGGGCGAAACCCTGCAGGTGGCCGGCAAGGCGCCGCTGGAAGTGCGCCTGGGCTTTGCCCGCGGCGCGCAGCTGAGCTACAACGGCGCGCCGGTCAACCTGCGCAACGTCACCTCGGGCGGTACCGCCCGCGTCACCCTGGGACAGTAAGATGCATTGCGAATCCCCGATCAAACGCCGCAAGACGCGGCAGATCTTCGTCGGCAAGGTGGCGGTGGGTGGCGATGCGCCGATCTCGGTGCAGAGCATGACCAACACCGACACCTGCGACGTTGACGCCACCGTGGCGCAGATCCGTCGCCTGGAAGGCGCCGGCGCCGACATCGTGCGCGTCTCGGTGCCGGACATGGACGCCGCCGAGGCGTTCGGCCGCATCAAGCAGCAGGTGCAGGTGCCGCTGGTCGCCGACATCCACTTCGACTACCGGATCGCCCTGCGCGTCGCCGAACTGGGCGTCGACTGCCTGCGCATCAACCCCGGCAACATCGGCCGCGAAGACCGCGTGCGTGCGGTGGTCGATGCCGCCCGCGACAAGGGCATCCCGATCCGCATCGGCGTCAACGCAGGCTCCTTGGAGAAGGACCTGCAGAAAAAGTACGGCGAGCCGACGCCGGAGGCGCTGGTCGAATCCGCCCTGCGCCACGTCGAGCATCTCGACCGCCTGGACTTCCAGAACTTCAAGGTCAGCGTCAAGGCCAGCGACGTGTTCATGGCCGTCGGTGCCTACCGCCTGCTCGCCGCGCAGATCGAGCAGCCGCTGCACCTGGGCATCACCGAGGCCGGCGGCCTGCGTTCGGGCACCGTCAAGTCGGCGGTGGGTCTGGGCATGCTGCTCGCCGAGGGTATCGGCGACACCATCCGCGTGTCGCTGGCCGCCGATCCGGTCGAGGAGATCAAGGTCGGCTTCGACATCCTCAAGTCGCTGCGCCTGCGTTCGCGCGGCATCAACTTCATCGCCTGCCCGAGCTGCTCGCGGCAGAACTTCGATGTGGTCAAGACCATGAACGAGCTGGAGCAGCGCGTCGAGGATCTGCTGGTGCCGCTCGACGTGGCGGTGATCGGCTGCGTGGTCAACGGCCCGGGCGAAGCCAAGGAGGCCCACGTCGGCCTCACCGGCGGTACGCCCAACCTGGTCTACATCGACGGCAAGCCGGTACACAAGCTGGACAACGACAACCTGGTGGACGAGCTGGAGAAGCTGATCCGCCGCAAGGCGGCCGAGAAGCTCGCCGCCGACGCCAGCCTGATCGTCCGCAGTTAAGGAATTCGCGTGAGCAAGAACATCCAGGCCATCCGTGGCATGAACGACATCCTGCCGGAGCAGACCCCGCTCTGGCGCTACCTCGAGAACAGCGTGGCCGGCCTGCTGGACGGCTACGGCTACCGGCAGATCCGCATGCCGATCGTCGAGTCCACCGACCTGTTCAAGCGCTCGATCGGCGAGGTCACCGACATCGTCGAGAAGGAGATGTACACCTTCGACGACCGCAACGGCGACTCGCTGACCCTGCGCCCGGAAGGCACCGCCTCCTGCGTGCGCGCGGTGCAGGAGCACGGCCTGATCGGCGGCGGCCAGCCACAGAAGCTGTGGTACATCGGCCCGATGTTCCGCCACGAGCGCCCGCAGAAGGGCCGCTACCGCCAGTTCCACCAGATCGGCGTGGAGCTGTTCAACTTCGACGGCCCGGACGTCGACGCCGAGCTGATCGTGCTGACCTGGCGCCTGTGGGGCCTGCTCGGCATCCGCGAGGCGGTGCAGCTGGAACTCAACAGCCTGGGCAGCAGCGACGACCGCGCGCGCTACCGCGAGGCGCTGGTCGAGTACCTCTCCGCGCGCTTCGAGCAGCTCGACGAGGACAGCCAGCGTCGCCTGTCCAGCAACCCGCTGCGCATCCTCGACAGCAAGAACCCCGACACCCAGGCCCTGCTGGTCGACGCGCCGAAACTGGCCGACTACCTGGGCGAGGAGTCGCGCGTGCATTTCGAGGGCCTCAAGGCCCGTCTGGACGCCGCCGGCATCCCCTACGTGCTCAACCCCAAGCTGGTGCGCGGCCTCGACTACTACGGCAAGACCGTGTTCGAGTGGGTCACCGACCAGCTCGGCTCGCAGGGCACCGTGTGCGCCGGCGGCCGCTACGATGGCCTGGTCGAGCAGCTGGGCGGCAAGCCGACCCCGGCGGTCGGTTTCGCCATGGGTATCGAGCGTCTGGTGCTGCTGATCGAGACCCTCGACAAGGTGCCGGCCGAACTGGCCCGCCAGGTCGACGTCTATGTCGCCGCCTTCGGCGAAGCCGCCGAACTGGCCGCGCTTCAGCTCTCCGAACAGCTGCGCGACGCGGTGCCGGGCCTGCGCCTGGCGGTCAACGCCGGTGCCGGCAGCTTCAAGAGCCAGCTGAAGAAGGCCGACAAGAGCGGCGCGCTGTTCGCCCTGATCCTCGGCGAGGACGAGCTGGCGCAACAGGTGGTCGCGCTCAAACCCCTGCGTGGCGAAGGCCAGCAGCAAACCATTGCCTGGGATGTGCTGGCAGCACATCTCGCGGCTTGCCTGGCGCAAGCCTGAACCTGACCAATTAAGGGAGTGACCGGGTGACCTCGCGTACCGAAGAAGAAGAACTGGCGGCGATCAAGGACTGGTGGCAGCGCAACGGCAAGCCCCTGCTCACCGGCGGCGTGCTGGCGTTGGCTGGCGTGCTCGGCTGGCAGGCCTGGCAGAAGCATGAGAGCAATCAGGCCTACGCCGCCTCGGCGGTCTACCAGCAGCTGGTCGAAGTCACCCTCAACAGCCCTGGCGAGGTCGATGCCGGCAAGGTCAGCGAGCTGACCGGCAAGCTGAACAAGGACTTCACCGGCAGCCACTACGCCCAGTACGCCAGCCTGCTGCTGGCGCGCGTGGCGGTGGACAGCGGGCGCCTCGACGAAGCGGCCAGCGAGCTGCGCAAGGTGCTCGACAAGCCGGTCGACGCGACCATGGGCGAAGTGGCTCGCCAGCGTCTGGCCCGCGTGCTGGCCGCCCAGGACAAGGCCGAGGAAGCCCTGGCCCTGCTGGCCGGTGACGCCGCGCCGGCCTTCGTCGCCGGTCGCGAGGAGCTGCGTGGCGACCTGCTGGTCAAGCTCGGCCGCAGTGGCGAGGCGCGCACGGCCTACGAGAAGGCGCGCGCGGCATTGCCGCAGGAAGCGGGCCTCGGCACGCTGCAGATCAAACTGGATGACCTGGCCGACGGAGAAGCCCAATGATGCGCTGGACTCATGCGGTAATGCTGGCGGCCGCGGTGCTCGCCGTCGGCTGCAGCAGCAATGGCAAGAAGGAACTGCCCCCGGCCGAGCTGGAGAAATTCAGCGAGGAAGTCGAACTGGACAAGCAGTGGAGCCGCTCCATCGGTGAAGGCCAGGGCGAGACCTGGAACCAGCTGGAGCTGGCCTCGGAAGGCGACAGCCTGTTCGCCGCCGACATCGAAGGCCTGGTCGTGGCGATGAACCGCGAAACCGGCAAGGTGCTCTGGGAGCAGGAGCTGGACAAGCCGGTTTCCGGCGGCGTCGGCGCCGGCTACGGCCAGGTGCTGGTCGGCACCCTCAAGGGCGAAGTAATCGCCCTCGACAGCGCCAGCGGCGACGTGCAGTGGCGCGCCCGGGTCGGCAGCGAAGTGTTGGCCGCCCCGGTGAGCAACGGCGACGTGGTGGTGGTGCAGACCCAGGACGACCGTCTGGTCGGCCTCGACGCGGCCAACGGCAACCAGCGCTGGAGCTACGAAAGCACCCCGGCGGTGCTGACCCTGCGCGGCACCGGTGCGCCGGTGGTGACCAACCGCCTGGCGGTGGCCGGCCTGTCCAGCGGCAAGGTGATCGCCGTCGACGTGCAGCGCGGCATCCCGGTATGGGAGCAGCGCGTGGCCATGCCGCAGGGCCGTTCCGAGCTTGAGCGCATGGTCGACATCGACGGTGGCCTGCTGCTCTCCGGCGGCACCCTGTACGTGGTGACCTACCAGGGCCAACTGGCCGCACTGGATCTGGAAAGCGGCCGTCCGCTGTGGCAGCGCCAGGCGTCCAGCTACGTCGGTGTGGCCACCGGTTTCGGCAACGTCTACCTCAGCCAGGCCAGCGGCAGCGTCGAAGGCATCGACGAGCGCTCGACTTCGGCACTGTGGAGCAACGACGCCCTGGCCCGTCGCCAGCTGACCAGCCCGGCGGTGTTCTCCAGCAACGTCGCGGTGGGTGACCTGGAAGGCTACCTGCACCTGCTGAGCCAGGTGGACGGGCGCTTCGTCGGCCGCGTCCGCGTCGACAGCGACGGCCTGCGCGCCCGCCCGCTGGTGGTCGGCGACTGGCTGTACGCCTACGGCAACAGCGGCAAGCTGGTGGCCTACACCCTGCGCTGATTGCCCGCCCCGCCCCGCGGGGCGTGGCTCATGCTCATATCGCGGCCGCTGCATCTACACTGCAGCGGCCGTTGTGTTTTTCCGAATTACCGTGGAGAGCCGCATGGTTCCCGTTATCGCTCTGGTAGGACGGCCGAACGTCGGCAAGTCCACCCTGTTCAACCGCTTGACCCGCAGCCGCGACGCCATCGTCGCCGACTATTCCGGCCTGACCCGCGACCGCAAGTACGGCGAGGCGAAATGGCAGGGGCGCACCTACATCGTCATCGACACCGGGGGCATCTCCGGTGACGAGGAAGGCATCGACGCCAAGATGGCCGAGCAGTCCCTGCAGGCCATCGAGGAAGCCGATGCCGTGCTGTTTATGGTCGACTCGCGCGCCGGCATGACCGCCGCCGACCAGATGATTGCCGAGCACCTGCGCAAGAAGAACAAGTGCACCTTCCTGGTGGCCAACAAGGTCGATACCGTCGACCCGGACATCGCCCGCGCCGAATTCAGCCCGCTGGCCATCGGCGACGCCTGGCCGATCGCCGCCGCCCACGGCCGCGGCATCACCGCGCTGCTGCAGGCCGCGCTGGGCGCGTTCCCCAAGGACGAGGGCGAGGAAGAGCTGTTCCCCGAGGGCGAAGCCGCCGAAGGCGAGGGTGCCGAGGGCGCCGCCGCGGCCGCGCCGCAGAAGCGCCTCCCCGGTCCGGACGAACGCACCGGGATCAAGATCGCCATCATCGGCCGTCCCAACGTCGGCAAGTCGACGCTGGTCAACCGCATGCTCGGCGAAGAGCGGGTCATCGTCTACGATCAGGCCGGCACCACCCGCGACAGCATCTACATCCCCTTCGAGCGCGACGACGCCAAGTACACCCTGATCGACACCGCCGGCGTGCGCCGCCGCGGCAAGATCTTCGAGGCGGTGGAAAAGTTCTCGGTGGTCAAGACCCTGCAGGCGATCCAGGACGCCAACGTGGTGGTCTTCGTCATGGACGCCCGCGAAGGCGTGGTCGACCACGACCTCAACCTGCTCGGCTTCGTGCTGGAGACCGGCCGCGCGCTGGTGATCGCGCTGAACAAGTGGGACGGCATGGACAGCCACGAGCGCGATCGGGTCAAGACCGAGCTGGAGCGCCGCCTGCAGTTCGTCGACTTCGCCGACATCCACTTCATCTCCGCCCTGCACGGCACCGGCGTCGGCAACCTGTACAAGTCGGTGCAGGAGTCGTTCCGTTCGGCGGTGACCCGCTGGCCGACCAGCTACCTGACCCAGGTCCTCGAGGACGCAGTCAGCGTGCACCAGCCGCCGCTGGTCAACGGTCGGCGCATCAAGCTGCGCTACGCCCACCTCGGTGGCGCCAACCCGCCGCTGATCGTGATCCACGGCAACCAGGTGGACGCGGTGCCGCGCGCCTACTCGCGCTACCTGGAGAACACCTACCGCCGGGTGCTCAAGCTGGTCGGCACGCCGATCCGCATCGAGTTCAAGGGCGGCGAGAACCCCTTCGAGGGCAAGAAGAACGAGCTCAGCACCCGCCAGGTGAACAAGAAGCGCCGCCTGATGAGCCACCACAAGAAGGCCGAAAAGAAGAAGAAGGACAAGCGCCGCTAAGGTTCTGTCCTGATATGCAAAACGCCGCTGGCCCGAGAGGGCAGCGGCGTTTTGCATGAAGCGCTGACGTGGACTGATGGTTCCCTCGCGCCCGTGCGGGAGGGATCCCGATGTGCTCCGCTCAGCGCCGCGCCAACCAGCGCAGCGCGCCCAACCCGGCCGCCCGCCCGCTGGCGAAGCAGGCGGTGAGCAGGTAGCCGCCGGTCGGCGCCTCCCAGTCGAGCATCTCGCCGGCGCAGAACACCCCCGGCAGCTGGCGCAGCATCAGCTGCGCGTCCAGCGCGTCGAACGGCACGCCGCCGGCGCTGCTGATCGCCTCGTCCAGCGGGCGGGCGCGCATTAGCGTCAATGGCAGCGCCTTGATCGCCGCCGCCAGTCGGTCCATGTCCTTGAAGGTGTCGGCGTCGGTCAGCTCGCGCAGCAGCCCGGCGCGCACGCCGTCGATGCCCAGCTGGCTGGCCAGGTGCTTGGCCAGCGAACGCGAGCCGCGCGGCTTGCTGAGCGCCGTGGCGACCTGCTCGCGGCTGCGCTGGGGCAGCAGATCGAGGTGGATCACCGCATGGCCGTTCCGGTTGATCTGCTCGCGGATCGGCGCCGACAGCGCGTAGATCAAGCTGCCTTCCACGCCCTTGGCCGTCACCACGAACTCACCCTGACGCGGCGCCTCGCCGTCCACGCGAACCGCCACCGGCTTGACCGGTGCGCCGGCGAACTTGTCGGTAAGGATTGCGCTCCAGCCCGCCACCTCGAAGCCGCAGTTGCTCGGCTGCAGCGGCGCCACGGCGACGCCGCGCTGCTCCAGCAGCGCCGTCCAGGCACCGTCCGAACCCAGGCGCGCCCAGCTGCCGCCGCCGAGGGCCAGCACCACGGCATCGGCGGCGACCGTGCGCTCGCCGTCCGCCGTGGCGAAACGCAGCTCGCCGGACTCGCTCCAGCCCAGCCAGCGCGAACGGGTATGCAGCGCAACGCCACTCTCGCGCAGCCGCCGCAGCCAGGCGCGCAGCAGCGGCGCGGCCTTCATGTCGCTGGGGAACACCCGCCCGGAGCTGCCGACGAAGGTGTCGATGCCCAGAGCATGGATCC
This sequence comes from Pseudomonas linyingensis, assembly GCF_900109175.1. Lineage (GTDB taxonomy): Bacteria > Pseudomonadota > Gammaproteobacteria > Pseudomonadales > Pseudomonadaceae > Geopseudomonas > Geopseudomonas linyingensis. The sequence goes on from NZ_FNZE01000001.1 coordinate 248,573, forward strand.
AGGCGCGCAGGGCGTCGGCATCGAAGTCCGCGAGCAGGCGGCCGATCTCGCCGGCGCGGCTGGCGTAGCGCTGGATGAAGGCCTCCTTGGCCTCGGCATGGGTGATGTTCATGCCGCCGACCCCGGCGAGCAGGAACTTGCGGCCCAGCGAGGGCATGGCGTCGAACAGCTCCACCTGCGCGCCGCCGGCGGCGAGCACTTCGGCGGCCATCAGGCCGGCCGGGCCGCCGCCGATGACGACGACGCGGGGGGAAGCGGGAAGCAGGGAGCTGGACATGGCGGGCGATAGACTGGAAAACAGGAGCGGCATTCTAGCAGCTGCCTGTCCTGCGCTGACGCAGAGGGCTTTCCTCTTGATGCCATCTTCAAGCAATAGCCCTGCCAGCTCTGTTGGAGGCGCGACCTCGCGGCGATACGGGCCGGCAGGCCCGCCAAAAGTCCAAAGGCCGCGCGCCGAGGCTGGCCCGCCTACCGCTCTGCGGGAACCCAGCCGCCGCGCCGCTCGATGCGCCAGAAGAAGGCGCCGAGAACAAGGCTGCGGGTCAGCATGAAGACGAGGAAGGCCAGCCACAGCCCGGCGTTGCCGAGTCCTTGCAGCAGCCAGGCCAGCGGCAGGCACAGGGCGAACGCCAGCAGCATCGCATCGCGCATCTCCCGCGCCCTTGTGGCGCCGATGAACAGGCCGTCGAGCAGGTAGCTCCACACCGCCAGCAGCGGCAGGGCGGCGAGGAACGGCAGGTGGGCATGGGCGATGGCGCGCACCTCGGCGATGTCGGTCTGCAGGTCGACGAACCACTGTCCGCCGAGCAGGAACAGCGCGGCGAAGCCGAGGCTGGCGAGCAGCGACCAGATCCCGGCGACCCACAGGCTGCGGCGCAGAGCCAGGCGGTCGCGCGCACCGATGGCATGCCCGCACAGCGCCTCCAGCGCGTGGGCTAGGCCGTCGAGGGCGTGGGCGGTGAGCAGCAGGCCGTTGAGCAGCAGGGCGTTGGCCGCCACGGTGGCGTCGCCGAGGCGGGTGCCCTGCACGGTGAGCAGCAGGAACACGCTCTGCAGCGCCAGGGTGCGGATGAAGATGTCGCGGTTCACCGCCAGCAGCGGTCGCCAGCTGGCCCAGCGGCGCAGCGCTTGCCAGTCCGCGCGGCCAAGGTATTCGCGCAGACGCCGGCTGGCCAGCGCCAGGCCGAGCAGCGCGCCGCTCCACTCGGCGATCACCGAGGCCCAGGCGGCGCCGGCCACACCCCACTCCAGGCCGAGGACGAACCACAGGTCGAGCGCCACGTTGAGCAGGTTGGCGGTCAGCAGCATGAGCAGCGGCGCGCGGGCATTCTGGCTGCCGAGTAGCCAGCCGATCAGCGCATAGCTGGCCAGCGCGGCCGGCAGGCCGAGCAGGCGGATGTGCAGGTAGTCGCGGGCCAGGGCGTCCAGCTCGGCGCCCGGCTGCATCAGCGTCAGCAGCGCCGGCAGCAGCGGCACCACCAGCAGGCCGCACAGCAGCGCCAGAGCGCCGGCCAGCAGCAGACCCTGGCCCAGCAGCTGGCGCAGCGCCCCGCCGTCGCCGCGCCCGCAGGCCTGGGCGGCGAAGCCGGTGGTGCCCATGCGCAGGAAGCCGAAGGTCCATACCAGCAGGCTGTACAGGCTGCCGCCCACCGCAACGGCGCCGAGCTGGTAGGCGTGCGGCAGGTGGCCGACCACCGCGCTGTCGACCAGCGCCACCAGCGGCACCGATAGGTTGGAAAGGATCATCGGCCCGGCCAGCGCCCACACCCGGCGCTGGGTGGGGGCGTGCCGCCAGGCGTCGCACAGGCTGCTCATGGTGCTCGTTCAGTACTCCAGAAGGTGGTCGACGGCGCGGATTTGTCGTGCACACGCAAGCGCTCGATGAGGGTGGCGACGGCCACGGACGGGTGGTCGGCCGGAGTCGCCGGGCTGCAATATGCTTGGGGTAGGCTGCCTGCAACATCAATCGGGAGCAACCGATCATGTTGATCACTGCAAGCAAGGGCCGACCGGGGCGGCTGGCGCAGTTCAACCCTTGGCGCTGGGCGTTGCTGCTGGTCGTCGTGGCGCTGTTCTGGCAGATGCAGGCGCTGCACCTCGACCAGCGGCTCTACCAGTGGCTGCGCACCAGCAGTCATGCCGACGAGTGGCAGACGCGCAGCCTGTGGCTGCCGGACTACCGGGTGCGGGTCGAGGCGCGATCGCTGGCCGGCATCGACGACAACCTGTCCGGACTGGCCTGGGACGAGCGCCGCGACCAGCTGTGGGCGGTGGTCAATAATCCGCCCGAGCTGCTGGCGCTGAGCCGCGACGGCGAACTGCGTGGACGCTGGCCGCTGCAGGGCTTCGAGGATGTCGAGGGCATCGCCTACCTCGGCGACAACCTGCTGGTGCTGGCCGAGGAGCGCCGCGGCGCGCTGGTGGTGGTGCCGGTGCCGGACCAGGGCGGAGCGCTGCGGCGCGGCGACTACCCGGCGCTGACCCTGGGCCTGCAGGGCACGGACAACAGTGGCTTCGAGGGCCTCGGCTACGATCGCGGCGGCGACCGGCTGTTCGTGGTCAAGGAGCATACGCCGCGCAAGCTCTACGAAATCCGCGGCCTGCGTGCCAGCCTGGACGGCCGCTTCGACCTGCAGGTGATCGACCGCGAGGCGTGGATTCGCGACGCGGTCATCGCCCGCGACCTGTCCTCGGTGCACTTCGACGAGCGCAGCGGCCATCTGCTGCTGCTCAGCGACGAGTCGCGTCTGGTGATGGAGCTGAACGGCGCAGGCCAGCTGGTCAGCTTCCGCTCGCTGCAGGGCGGCTTCGCCGGGCTCGAGCGCAGTGTTCCGCAGGCCGAAGGCATGACCATCGACGGGCAGGGCCATCTATACCTGGTCAGCGAGCCGAACCTGTTCTATCGCCTGAGTCGCGATTGAGCGCTCAGCCGCGGCGGATCAGCCACACCCCGACGACGATCAGCACCAGCCCGGCGACCTTGCCCGCGGTCACCGAGGTCTGGGGAAAGCCGGCCCAGCCGTAGTGGTCGAGCACCACCGCGGCGCTCATCTGCCCGGCCAGCACCAGCGACATGAACAGCAGGGCGCCGATGCGCGGGCCGGCGAAGGCGGCGCTGACCACGAACAGCACGCCGAGCAGGCCGCCGGTCCAGTGCCACCAGCTCAGGCCCCTGAACGGCGCGAGGCTGCTCGGCAGTTCGCGCTGAGCCAGGGTGATGACCAGCAGGAGCAGGGTGCCGACCAGAAAGGAGATCAGCGAGGCGCTCAGCACGCTGTCGATGTGCCGCGCCAGCTGGCCGTTGATGCCGGCCTGCATCGGCATCATGGCCCCGGAGAGCAGGGGCAGGGCGAGCAGGAACCAGCTGAACGAGGACATGGTGCGACTCCGCGAAACGAGAGACTGGGCAGGCCGCTAGTATGCCGCAACCGACGCGGGGCGGGCCGTACTGGCGGGGGAGACAGACTGGGCTATGGTTAGAGCGATGCAGTCGCCCGGGCCGTTCGAGTGGTTCGCCAGTGGTAGTGCCAGGCCATGGGCTTCCCTGTCCCTGATGAGGAAGACACGATGGACATGAACCGTCGACAGTTCTTCAAGGTCTGCGGTGTGGGCCTTGGGGCGTCGAGCATGGCGGCACTGGGCATGGCCCCGCCTCCGGCCTACGCCGAGACGATCCGCCACTTCAAGCTGGCCAGTACCCGCGAGACGCGCAACACCTGTCCCTACTGCTCGGTTGGCTGCGGCCTGATCATGTACAGCCAGGGCGACGGCGGCAAGAACGTCGCCCAGGAGATCATCCACATCGAGGGCGACGCCGACCACCCGGTCAACCGCGGCACCCTGTGCCCGAAGGGCGCGGGCCTCTTGGACTTCGTGCACAGCCCCAACCGCCTCAAGTATCCGGAAGTGCGCGAGGCCGGCAGCGGCGAGTGGAAGCGGATCGGCTGGGACGAGGCGCTCGATAGCATCGCCAAGCTGATGAAGGCCGACCGCGACGCCAACTTCGTCGAGAAGAATGCCGCCGGGCAGACGGTCAACCGCTGGCTGAGCACCGGCTTCCTCGCCGCCTCGGCGTCCTCCAACGAGTCCGGCTACCTCACCCACAAGGTGGTGCGTTCGCTGGGCATGCTGGCGTTCGACAACCAGGCGCGTGTCTGACACGGCCCGACGGTGGCAGGTCTTGCCCCGACGTTTGGCCGTGGCGCCATGACCAATCACTGGTCCGACATCAAGAATGCGGACCTGGTGCTGATCATGGGCGGCAACGCCGCTGAAGCCCACCCCTGCGGCTTCAAGTGGGTGACCGAAGCGAAGGCGCACAACAAGGCGCGCCTGATCGTGGTCGACCCGCGCTTCAACCGTTCCGCCTCGGTGGCCGACCTCTACGCGCCGATCCGCACCGGCACCGACATCGCCTTCCTCGGCGGGTTGATCAACTACCTGATCGCCAACGACAAGATCCAGCACGAGTACGTGCGCAACTACACCGACGTGTCGTTCGTGGTTAAGGAGGGCTTCGGCTTCGAGGATGGCCTGTTCAACGGCTACGACGCGGCCAAGCGCAGCTATCCGGACAAGTCCGCCTGGGGCTACGAGATCGGCGCGGACGGCTATGCCGTGGTTGACCCGACCCTCAGCCACCCCCGCTGTGTGTTCAACCTGCTGAAAAAACACTACAGCCGCTATACCCCGGAACTGGTCAGCAGCATCTGCGGCACGCCGCAGGAAACCATGCTCAAGGTCTGGGACGCCATCGCCGAGACCGCGCAGCCGGGCAAGGCGATGACCATCATGTACGCCCTCGGCTGGACCCAGCACACGGTGGGCTCTCAGATGATCCGCACCGGCGCCATGGTGCAGCTGCTGCTCGGAAACATCGGCATGCCCGGCGGCGGGATGAACGCCCTGCGCGGCCACTCCAATATCCAGGGCCTCACCGACCTCGGTCTGCTGTCCAACCTGCTGCCGGGCTACCTGACCCTGCCGGGCGATGCCGAGCAGGACTACTCCGCCTACATCGGCAAGCGCACCAGCCTGCCGCTGCGTCCGGGGCAGCTGTCCTACTGGCAGCACTACGAGAAGTTCCACGTCAGCCTGATGAAGGCCTGGTTCGGCAAGGCCGCCACGGCGGAGAACAACTGGGCCTACGACTGGCTGCCCAAGCTCGACGTGCCCGGCTACGACGTGCTCAAGGTGTTCGACATGATGTTCCAGGGGCAGGTCAACGGCTACTTCTGCCAGGGCTTCAACCCGATCGCCGCCTTCCCCAACAAGGCCAAGGTCGGCGCGGCGCTGGCCCGTCTCAAGTACTTGGTGATCATGGACCCACTGGCCACCGACACCTCGGAGTTCTGGCGCAACGCCGGCGAATTCAACGACGTCGACACTGCGGCGATCCAGACCACGGTATTCCGCCTGCCGACCACCTGCTTCGCCGAGGAGGACGGCTCGCTGGTCAACAGCGGGCGCTGGCTGCAGTGGCACTGGAAGGCCGCCGAGCCGCCCGGCGAGGCGCGCACCGACATCGCCATCATGGCCGGGTTGTTCCAACGCCTGCGCGCGCTGTACCAGAAGGAGGGCGGGGCTTTCGCCGCGCCGATCCTCAACCTCGACTGGCCCTACCTGCGCCCGGACGAGCCGGGACCGGACGAGCTGGCCCGCGAGTTCAGCGGCAAGGCCCTGGCCGACGTCAGCGATCCGGCGAGCGGCGCCGTGCTGGCCAAGGCCGGCGAACAGCTGGCCGGCTTCGCCCAGCTGCGCGCCGACGGCTCGACCGCCAGCGGCTGCTGGATCTTCAGCGGCGCCTGGACCCAGGCCGGCAACCAGATGGCACGGCGCGACAACGCCGACCCCTACGGCATGGGCCAGACCCTCGGCTGGGCCTGGGCCTGGCCGGCCAACCGGCGCATCCTCTATAACCGCGCCTCGGCCGACCCGTCCGGCCAGCCGTGGGACCCGGTGAAGAAGCGCCTGGTGTGGTGGAACGGCAAGAGCTGGGGCGGCACCGACGTGCCCGACTTCAAGGCCGACTCGCCGCCGGAAGCCGGGATGAATCCGTTCATCATGAATCCCGAGGGCGTGGCGCGGCTGTTCGCTGTGGGCATGATGGCCGAGGGCCCGTTCCCCGAGCACTACGAGCCGTTCGAGACGCCGATCGGGCGCAACCCGCTGCACGGCAACGCCCAGGCGATCAGCAACCCGGCCGCGCGGGTGTTCAAGAACGACCTGGAGGTGTTCGGCCAGGCGGAGGAGTTCCCCTACGCCGCCACCACCTACCGGCTGACCGAGCACTTCCACTACTGGACCAAGCACTGCCGGCTCGCCGCCATCACCCAGCCCGAACAGTTCGTCGAGATCGGCGAGGCGCTGGCCATGGATCTCGGCATCAAGGCCGGCGATCGCGTCAAGGTCTCCTCCAACCGTGGCTACATCAAGGCGGTGGCGGTGGTGACCAAGCGCCTGCGGCCGCTGACCGTGGACGGCAAGACCGTGCACCACGTCGGCATCCCGATCCACTGGGGCTTCACCGGGGTGGCGAAGAACGGCTTCATCACCAACACCCTGACGCCCTTCGTCGGCGACGGCAACACGCAGACGCCGGAGTTCAAGTCATTCCTCGTCAACGTGGAGAAGGTGTGAAATGGCTACTCAGGACATCATCGCCCGCTCCGCCACCACCACGCCGATGCCGCAGGTCCGTCAGCCCGGCGAGGTGGCCAAGCTGATCGATACCTCCAAGTGCATCGGCTGCAAGGCCTGCCAGGTGGCCTGCTCGGAATGGAACGAGCTGCGCGACGAGGTCGGCAGCAACGCCGGCACCTACGACAACCCCAACGACCTCAGCGCCGAATCCTGGACGCTGATGCGCTTCGCCGAGTACGAGAACCCCGACAGCGGCAACCTCGAATGGCTGATCCGCAAGGACGGCTGCATGCACTGTGCCGAGCCCGGCTGCCTCGCGGCCTGTCCGAGCCCGGGGGCGATCGTCAAGTACGCCAACGGCATCGTCGACTTCAACCAGGACAAGTGCATCGGCTGCGGCTACTGCATCACCGGCTGCCCCTTCGACATCCCGCGCATCTCGCAGAAGGACAAGAAGGCCTACAAGTGCACCCTGTGCAGCGACCGCGTGGCGGTAGGCCTGGAGCCGGCTTGCGTGAAGACCTGCCCGACCGGCGCCATCGTCTTCGGCAGCAAGGAGGACATGCAGGTGCATGCCGCGGAACGCATCGTCGACCTCAAGGAGCGCGGCTTCGCCAACGCCGGGCTGTACGACCCGGACGGCGTCGGCGGCACCCACGTGATGTACGTGCTGCACCACGCCGACCAGCCGTCACTGTACGCCGGGCTGCCCGATGCGCCGGCGATTAGCCCGCTGGTCAGCCTGTGGAAGGGCGTCGCCAAACCACTGGCGCTGCTGGCCATGGGCGCCACCGTGCTGGCCGGCTTCTTCCACTACGTGCGGGTCGGTCCGAACCGGGTGGACGAGGAGGAGGACCCCGGCGAGCCGACGGTGCACACGGTCGATCCGTCGGTGCATGTGGTCGACCCGAACAAGCAGCCCTGAGCCGCTCAGCGCGGCTCGACTCAGCCACCAACCACCCCCCCTCTCTCCACGGGGGAGAGGGCTGGGGTGAGGGGGCCGGCATTACGCCGCCCCCTTCCGGGAGCCAAGCATGAAACACGAGATCCAGCGCTACACCCCTTCGGAGCGGTCCAATCACTGGGCCGTGGCCATCCTGTTCTTTCTCGCCGGGCTGTCCGGGCTGGCGCTGTTCCATCCGGCGCTATTCTGGCTGAGCAGCCTGTTCGGCGGCGGCGTGTGGACGCGCATCCTGCACCCGTTGCTCGGCGTGGCGATGTTCGTGCTGTTCCTGATCATGGCCATCCGCTTCGCCGGGCATAACCGCCTGAACGCCAACGACCGCCAGTGGCTCGGGCAGATGGGCGACGTGCTCAACAACCGCGAGGAGCGCCTGCCGGAAGTCGGCCGCTACAACGCCGGGCAGAAGCTGCTGTTCTGGGTGCTGGTGCTGTGCATGCTGGTGCTACTGGCCAGCGGCATCGTCATCTGGCGCGAGTACTTCGGCCAGCTGTTCGGCGTCGGGCTGATCCGCCTGGCCGCCGTGGCCCATGCGCTGGCCGCCTTCGTGCTGGTCACCAGCATCATCGTGCACATCTACGCGGCGATCTGGGTCAAGGGCTCGGTGGATGCCATGCTCACCGGCAAGGTCAGCCGCGCCTGGGCGCGCAAGCATCATCCGGGCTGGTTCAAGGAGATCGGCCGCAAGTAGACGGCAGCCTTCCAGCCTGATCGTTCCCACGCACCCGCGTGGGAACGCCGCCCGGGACTCTCCGCGTCCCATAAGGCGCCCATGCAGACTCGAAAACAGCGGCTATCCTTCCCTTCAGGCCCATAAAAAACGACAACAAGCCCAGAAGGAGTCCTGCGTGTCAGGCACCATTCTCGAGCCCGGCCAGATCGCGGCCGCCGCCAGCAAGCCCGCATTTCTCCAGTTGCCGCCGCGCAACCTGTTCGGTCTGCGTGCCGAGCGCCTCGCTCGCCTGGCCGAAGGACATGCGCTGGGCGGCTACCTCGGATTGCTCGCCGCCGTCTGCCGCGCCCAGCAGCAGGTGCTGGATGCGCCGCCGCCCGTTCCCGCCGCCGATCCGCAGCGCTGCGCCCAGGCCATCGCCCACGGCATGCCGCCGCTGGCCTGCGACAACGCTGTGCGCGAGGACGCCTGGCTGGCACTGCTCGACGCCTGGCTGGACGCCTTAGTGCCGCCCGTTCCGGTCAATCCATCGCTCAACGCGGCGCTGGAGCAACTGCGCGGCGCCGATATGGGCCAGCGCAAGGCCTGGGGCGTGGCGCTGGTCAGCGGCCAGTACGCCAGTGTGCCGGCCGGCGTGGCGCCCTTCGTCGGCGCTGCCCTGCAGCTGGCGTGGAGTCACTGGTTGCTGACTGCGGACCTCGCCGCCATCGCAGAGGCCGAGGACCAGCAGACCTGCCCAGCCTGCGGCGCGTTGCCGATGGCCGGGGTGGTCCACGGCCACGGCGTGCGCAACGGTCTGCGCTATCTGGTCTGCTCGCAGTGCGCCTGCGAATGGCACTACGTGCGCCTGAAGTGCAGCCACTGCAAGAGCACCAAGCGCCTCGACTACCTGCACCTCGAGCACTCGCCCCACGGAGTGAGGGCCGAGGCCTGCCCCGAGTGCCGCCACTACCTCAAGCAGCTCTACCTGGAGCGGGAGCCGGCCGGCGAGGCGCTGTCCGCCGACCTGGCCAGTCTCGACCTCGACCTGCTGCTTGACGGTGAAGGTTACCTGCGCCAGGCGCCCAACCTGCTGATGATGCCGGGAGGCGAGGGATGACCGCCTTGCGTCTGCCCTCGGTGGACAAGCTGCTGCGCTGCCCGGCGGTGGAGCCGCTGCAGCGTCGCTACGGCCGAGAGGCCCTGCTCGCCACCCTGCGCGACCTGCTCGACGAGATGCGCGAGCCGGCCCGTCACGGCCAACTGGCGGAAATCGAATTGAGCGAGGCGGTGCTCGCCGGGCGTGCCGGCGAACGTCTGGCCGCCCAGCACCGCAGCCGCGTGCGCCGGGTGTTCAACCTCACCGGCACGGTGCTGCACACCAACCTCGGCCGCGCGTTGCTGCCGCAGGCGGCCATCGACGCAGTGGTCGAGGCTGCGCGCTACCCGCTCAATCTCGAGTACGACCTGGCCAGCGGCCGGCGCGGCGACCGCGACGATCTGGTCGAGGGCCTGCTGCGCGAGCTGACCGGCGCCGAGGCGGTCACCGTGGTCAACAACAACGCCGCCGCCGTGCTGCTGGCGCTGGCCGCCCTCGGTGCGCGCAAGGAAGGCATCATCTCCCGCGGCGAGCTGATCGAGATCGGCGGCGCCTTCCGCATCCCCGACATCATGGCCCGCGCCGGGGTGAAGCTGGTCGAGGTCGGCACCACCAACCGCACCCATGCGCACGACTACGAGGCGGCCATCGGCCCGCGCAGCGGTCTGGTGATGCGCGTGCACACCAGCAACTACAGCGTGCAGGGCTTCACCGCCAGTGTGGCGACCGAGCGCTTGGCGGCCATTGCCAACGCCCACGGTCTGCCGCTGCTGGAGGACCTAGGCAGCGGTACGCTGGTCGACCTGACCCGCTGGGGGCTGCCGGCTGAGCCGACGGTGCAGCAGGCGCTGGCCGCCAGCGCCGACATCGTCACCTTCAGCGGCGACAAGCTGCTCGGCGGGCCGCAGGCCGGGATCATCGTCGGTCGTCGCGAGCTGATTGCCAGAATCAAGAAGCACCCGCTCAAGCGCGCCCTGCGCGTGGACAAGCTGACCCTCGCCGCGCTGGAGGCGGTGCTCGGCCTGTACCGCGATCCCGAGCGGCTCGCCGAGCGCCTGCCGACCCTGCGCCTGCTCAGCCGCCCGCAGGAAGAAATCCGCGCCCAGGCCGAGCGGCTGGCCCCGCCGCTGCAGGCCGCGCTGGGACCGAGCTGGCAGGTCGCCGCGGTCGAGGCATTGGGCATGATCGGCAGCGGCGCCCAGCCGGTGGCGCGCCTGCCCAGCGCGGCGCTGTGCCTGCGCCCGCAGCAGCCCAAGCGCCTGCGCGGCCGCGCCCTGCGCCAGCTGGAGGAGGCGTTGCGCCTGCTGCCGCTGCCGGTGATCGGCCGGCTCGACGACGATGCCCTGTGGCTCGACCTGCGCCAGCTCGACGACGAGCCTGCCTTCGTCGGCCAGCTGGCGCTGTTGCGCGGGGAGGCACCGTGATCATCGGCACCGCCGGGCACATCGACCACGGCAAGACCGCGCTGCTGCGCGCGCTGACCGGTGTGGACGGCGACCGCCGCCGCGAGGAGCGCGAGCGCGGCATCACCATCGACCTAGGCTACTGCTATGCCGACCTGGGCAACGGCGAGCTGACCGGCTTCATCGACGTGCCCGGCCACGAGCGCTTCGTGCACAACATGCTGGCCGGTGCCGGCGGCATCGATTGCGTGCTGCTGGTGGTGGCCGCCGACGATGGGGTGATGCCGCAGACCCGCGAGCATCTGGCCATCGTCGAACTGCTGGGCATTCCCCACGCGCTGGTGGCATTGACCAAGATCGACCGGGTCGAGCCGGTGCGCCTGGCCGAGGTCGAGGCCCAGGTGGCCTGTCTGCTGGCCGCCGGCCCCTTTGCCTATGCGCCGCTGTTTACCGTCTCCAGCCTCAGCGGTGCTGGCATCGACGCCCTGCGTACTGAGCTGGGCGAGCTGGCCCGCGCGGTGGCGGCGCGGGCCAGCGATGGGCATTTTCGCCTGGCCATCGACCGCGCCTTCAGCGTCGCCGGCGCCGGCGTGGTGGTCACCGGTACAGCGCTGGCCGGCCAGGTGGCGGTCGACGACGAGCTGCTGCTCAGCCCCTCCGGCCGCCGCGTGCGGGTGCGCGGCCTGCATGCGCAGAACCGCGAAGCGCAGCAGGCCCATGCTGGGCAGCGGGTGGCACTGAACCTGGCTGGCGAACGGCTGACGGTGGAGCTGATCCACCGCGGCGACTGGCTGCTCGACGCGGCGCTGCACGCGCCGACCACCCGCATCGACATCGACCTGCGCCTGCTGCCGGGGGAGGCGCGCGAACTCAAGCACTGGACGCCGCTGCACGTGCATCTGGGCGCGCAGGACGTCACCGGCCGGGTCGCCCTGCTCGAAGGCGACAGTCTGACGCCGGGCGGCAACATGCTGGCGCAGCTGCTGCTCAACGCGCCGCTGCACGCGGTGCATGGCGATGCCCTGGTGCTGCGCGACCAGTCGGCGCAGCGCACCCTCGGCGGCGGGCGGGTGCTCGATCCCTTCGCGCCGGCGCGCCAGCGGCGCACGCCGGGGCGGCTGGCGCAGCTGATGGCGTTGCGTAGCTCAAGTCTGGAGCGGGCACTACCGGCGCTGCTGGGCGAGGCGGCCGACGGCCTCGATCCCCGTGTACTGGAGCGCCAGTTCAACCGTCCGCGGGCGCTCTGGAGTGTGCCGGCGGACGTGGTGGAGATCGCCACCCGTCTCGGCCCCCGGCTGCTGAGTGGCGAGCGCTGGCTGGCGCTGGGCGAGCGGCTGGTCGCGGCGCTGGCGCGGTTTCATCAGGAGCAGCCCGACGAACTCGGCCCCGATCGCGATCGCCTGCGCCGCTACGCCTTCGCCGAGCTGGAGCGCCCGCTGTTCATCGCCCTGCTCGACCAGGCGTTGCAGACGGGTGCCGTGGAGTCCAGCGGACCCTGGTTGCACCTGCCTGAGCACCGGGTGCAGCTCAGCGAGGCCGACGAGAAACTGCGCATCCAGTGCTGGCCGCTGTTGCTCGAGGGTGGTTTTGATCCGCCCTGGGTACGCGAGCTGGCCGCCGAACTGAATGTGGAGGAAAACGCCATGCGCCAGCTGCTGCGCAAGCTGGCGCGCCTCGGGCTGGCGCAGCAGGTGGTCAAGGACCTGTTCTATCCGCAGGAAACCCTGCAGCAGCTGGCGCGGATCGTCTTGCAGCTGGAGGCGAGCGTGGGGATCATCCGGGTGATCGATTTTCGCGACGGCCTCGGCATCGGCCGCAAGCGCTGCATCCAGATCCTCGAGCATTTCGACCGCATCGGCCTGACCCGCCGCAGCGGCAACGAGCGCAAGGTGCGCCGCGACAACGCCCTGGCCCAGGCGGCCCAACCGGCCGCGGCATGAGTTCAGGTGGCGTGCCCGCTGGCACACCGCCCGCGAGACAAGGAAGGCAATCGCGCCCGGTGGCGCGGCCGGGCTTCAAACCCGGTTGGGGACGGCAGCCGTTCCCGGGTGAGTTCGACTCTCACTGCCTTCCGCCATTTTCCCGCCTCAGCTTTTCCACTGCAGCGCCTGCACGCCCGGAGCCTGCGGGTCGAAGTTGTCCAGACGCATCTGCTCGACCAAGGCGGCCAGCGCCTGCTCACCGCTGACGAAGTCGGCGCGCGTCGCCGGCCAGTCGTCGGGGCGGATGCGCACCAGCCAGCCCTCGCCGTAGCAGTCGCGGTTGATCAGCGCCGGCTGCTCCTGCACGCGCGGATTGCCCTCAACCAGCATGCCGGCCAGCGGGCTGCGGGCCGAACTGGCCGCCTTGGCGAACTCGATCACGCCGAAGCTGCGCCCGGCCTCGATGTGCAGGCCGGCGCGTTTGGCGGTAAAGGCGAATATCTCGCCGTACAGTGCGCAGCCATAGGCGCTCAGGCCGAGGGTGACGCTGCCGTCAGGCTCCTCGCGCAGCCACAGGTTGTGCGCCGGCGCATACAGCAGCTCGGCGGGGAAGGGCAGGCCGTGCAGGGTGAGGATTTCACTCATGGCTTTCCTTGCTCAGCGGATCAAAGGGTCAGCACCCGATCGTATTCGAGGATCATCTGCGCCAGTTCGCCGCCGCTGGCCTGCTCGTCGACCTCCGCGATCAGTCGGTATTCGTGCAGCGGCACGCCGGGCGCGCGACACATCAGCAGGCGCGCGCCGGCGCTCTTGGCCTGGCGGATGAAGTGGCGGACCGGCTCGCCGCCGTCGATGGCGCACAGCGAGTCGGCGATCTCCTCCCGCGCCAGCTGCACGCCCTCGCCGGTGAGGAACAGGGTCACCTCGGCATCCATGCACGCCAGCAGGGTGGCGATGTGGAAGGGCGCGGCGCAGCGCTGCGGCGTGCTCGGCCCGCTGGCGACCAGGATCAGGATGCGCTGGCCCATCCCTCAGCGCCGCCGTGGCGGGTATTGGCTGAGGATCTTCGCCACGGTTTCGTGGATCGCCGCGGAGCGCTCCTGCGGCGAGCCCGGGTTGCGCCGCACCAGCTGCGCCCCGCTGCCGCGCCAGATCAGCTTGCCGTCGCGGTCGAGGAAGTCCAGCTGCAGGGTGCCGACCTGGTAGTCGCGGGTGCGCACCTCGGTGTAGCCGGGCGAGGCCCACAGGCCGCCCCAGCGGTCGCTCATCAGGTCGCTGCCGTAGTAGGTGGCGATCTGCTCGCTGCGGACGTCGACGATCAGGAATGCCTGCACGTGGATATCGGCCGGCGCCCCGGGCGCGATCTGGCGCAGGCCGCGCTGTTCCAGTTGCTGTTCGACGGCCTGCATCACCCGCTGTTCGGTCAGGCCGCTGGCCAGGCGTGGATCGTTCGGGCGGTACTGCACGGCCGGCTCCTGCCAGCCCCAGGTCTGCAGGGCGGCGAAGTCGCGGTGGGGGTCGTAGTCGCTGTCGACCTGGATGCTCTGGCAGGCGGCCAGGCCGAGCAGGGCGGCGAGGACAAGGAAACGCTGGAACATGGAGAGCTCCCGGATGCAGAGGGGCGCCGGGATTGGCGTCGTACCGATAACAGTGGTCGCGGCAGAGGCTACGGTCAAGGCTGCGGGAAGCCGTCCAGCGCCCGGCGGACCGCCCGGCGCAGGGTGTCCGCGGCGGCGCCACGCCCTGTGTGCTCGGCCTCGCCAGCGGCCTGCCAGACCGCCTCGCCGCTGCGGGCATCGAAGAACTCCAGCTGCACTTCCTCGACCCGATAGGTGACGGTGCGCACCAGTGGGTAGTAGGGCATGCCGCCCCAGTAGCCGTAGCGGTGGTGGTAGTAGCCCAGTCCGGCGCCGAGGTAGGGGTCGTCGTAGACCTGGCGCTGCCGGGTGGCGCTGCGTTGGGACACGCGCAGGCTCAGGGTGGCCGGATTCTGCGCGCTGGCCGGGCGCAGGCCGCGGCGGTCGAGTTCGGCGCTGACGATGCCGGCCAGCACCTCGTCCACCTCCTCCGCCCACTGCCAGTGGCGATACTGACCGAAGTCGCGGGTGGCCGGCGGATAGCTGCCGGGATCGGCCTGCCGCGCCGTTGCCGGGTCCTCTGGCGGCAGCGGATAGGGCAGGCGGCTGGCCGTGTAGGGATTGCTGCTCTGGCAGCCGGCGAGGACGGCGAGCAGCAACAGGGCTGGGGCGCGGACAGGCATGGCGGCACCTCCGGATTTCGGGTTGCGCAGTGCACAGCTTGCGCCCGTGCTCGCCCTCGTTCAATCGTCGTTCAGGGCTGTGGTCGGCACAGCCAGTGCAGGTAGCGGCCGAGGCCGGCGAAGGTGGGATGGCGACGGTGCGCCAGCTCCATCTCCAGCAGGTCGGTCAGCTCGGCGCGGGCCTGGAAGTCGGCCGGCATGTAGTCGTGGAATACCCGCACGCCGCTGCTCTGTTCGACCCGGAACCAGTCGTCGAGTTGCCCGGCCAGCTCGTGTGGGTCCAGCGGGCGCTGCGGGGTCAGGCTCTGGCCTTCGCCGGCGAAGCGCTCCTGGCGCAGCTTGCGGAAGTGGCCCTTGAGCAGGTTGCGATAGATCAGCGCGTCGCGGTTGTAGAAGGCCAGCGACAGCCAGCCATCCGGCGCGGTGAGCTGGTGCAGCACCGGCAGGATCGCCGGCGGCTCGGCCAGCCACTCCAGCACGGCATGGCAGAGCACCAGGTCGAAGGGCTCGCTGAACTGGCCGAGCAGCTCCTGCCAGGGGGCCTGGACGAAGGTGGCCGCACAGCCCGCTTCGGCAAAGCGTGCGCGGGCACCCTCGAGCATCGGTGCCGCCGGCTCGGCGAGGGTCACCCGATGGCCGTGCTCGGCCAGCCACAGGCTCATGTGGCCGAGCCCGGCGCCGACGTCGAGCACCCGTAGCGGGCGTTCGGGCAGCACTTCCTTGAGGTCGGCCTGCAGTACTGCCAGGCGGATCGCGCCCTTGGCGCCGCCGTAGATCTTCTCGGCAAAGCGCGTGGCCAGTTCGTCGAAGTGGCGGTCGTGTTGAGTGTGTGCAGTCATTACTTATAGCGCCGTTCGGTGTCGGCCAGCTTGGCGCGCACCACGGCGTCCAGGTCCAGGCCCAGTTCGCTGCACAGCAGCAGAAGGTAGAGCACCACGTCGCCGATCTCCTGGCCGGCGTGTTCCAGCTGGGCGGGCGGCAGGGCGCGCGCCTCGTCCTCGTTCAGCCACTGGAAGATTTCCACCAGCTCGGCCATCTCCACGCTGGCGGCCATGGTCAGGTTCTTCGGGCTGTGAAAGCGCCGCCAGTCGTTGTGATCGCGGATGGCGTGCAGGCGGCGGGTCAGTTCGTCGATGTTCATGGGCGCTCCTTGATGGAGCATAGCTTCGGCTTTCGTCGGCAATGCAGCAAGTCTGCCGGCAATTGCTACGCCGCGCCGGTCGTTTGCCGTATAAGATGACGGGATTTTTCCAGGCAAGTGCGAGCCCTATAAAAACTGATGAAAACACCAAAACGCCTTGAGCCACTGGCCGAGGATGGCCTGATCGACGAGGTGCTGCGTCCGCTGATGAGCGGCAAGGAAGCAGCCGTGTATGTGGTGCGTTGCGGCAATCAGCTGCGCTGCGCCAAGGTCTACAAGGAGGCCAACAAGCGCAGCTTCCGCCAGGCGGCCCAGTACCAGGAAGGCCGCAAGGTGCGCAACAGCCGCGACGCACGAGCGATGGCCCGCGGCAGCAAACACGGGCGCAAGGAGCAGGAAGAGGCCTGGCAGAACGCCGAGGTGGCCGCGCTGTATCGCCTGGACAGCGCCGGCGTGCGCGTGCCCAAGCCCTACGACTTTCTCGACGGCGTGCTGCTGATGGAGATGGTGGCCGGCGTCGACGGCGATGCCGCACCGCGCCTCAACGACGTCGAGCTGACCCCCGAGCAGGCGCGCGAGTACCACGCCTTCATGATCCGCCAAGTGGTGCTGATGCTCTGCGCCGGCCTAGTGCATGGCGACCTGTCGGAGTTCAACGTACTGCTTGGCCCGGACGGCCCGGTGGTGATCGACCTGCCACAGGCGGTGGATGCTGCCGGCAACAACCATGCGTTCAAGATGCTCGAGCGCGATGTCGCCAACATGAACGCCTATTTCGGCCACTTCGCGCCCGAACTGCTGACCTGCAAGCATGCCAAGGAAATGTGGGCGCTCTACGAGGAAGGCAAGCTGACCCCGACCAGCGAGCTGACCGGCGAGTTCGAGGAACCGGAGGAAGAGGCCGACGTCGATGCGGTGATGCGCGAGATCAACGCCGCACTGGCCGACGAGGCACGCCGCCAGGCGGCGCTGGAAGCCGCAGACGCCCCACCGCAACGCGAGGAACCGCCGCCGCCGTGGTTGTAACGTCCCGAGTGCACATGGATGGGGTGAAAATCCTGTAGGAGGCGCGACCTCGCGGCGATGCGACCGTGAGGTCGCCCGAGAGAGTGTGTTCGTGCTCAGTGCCGCGGGGCGTCCAGCTCTCCGCTGAACAGGTCATCCTCGAGGCTGTCGCCGGGAATCGCATGCTCCTCGGCCGCCCAGGCGCCGAGGTCGATCAACTTGCAGCGCTCGCAACAGAACGGTCGGTATGGGTTGTCGGCAGTCCATTCCACCGGAGCGGCGCAGGTCGGACAAGCTACGGTCAGCGGCTTTTTCGTGCTCATGACTGGCCTCCTTGAAGGGTCAGATAGAAGTCGTGCAGGCGCTCCACCTCGCGCTGCAGCCAGACGAGGTCGCGGTCGTTGACCAGCACGTCGTGGGCGTGGCGCAGGCGCTCCTCGCGGCTGGCCTGGGCCTGCAGGATGGCGCGCACCTGCTCTTCCGGTACGCTGTCGCGCTGCACGGTACGCTGGATCTGCACCTGCTCCGGCACATCCACCACCAGCACGCGCTGGCTCATCTGCCGCTGCGCGGCGGACTCCACCAGCAGCGGCGAGACCAGGATGGCATAGGGTGAGCGCGCCTCGTCCAGCGCATTGCGCATCTCCTCGCGGATCAGCGGATGCAGCAACTGCTCCAGCCACTGGCGCTCCTGCGGCGCCTGGAAGATCCGCGCACGCAGTGCCGCGCGGTCCAGTACGCCATCGTCCTGGAGGATCTGTTCGCCGAAGCGGTCGACGATATGGGTAAGCGCCGGCCGTCCCGGCTCCACTACCCAGCGTGCAGCCTGATCGGCATCGACCAGATGCACGCCGAGGCTGCCAAAATGGTTGGCCGCCGCGCTCTTGCCGCTGCCGATGCCGCCGGTGAGGCCGAGTATCCAGGGTTTCATGGGTAAGGTCCGTTGCTGCTATGGACACATTATCCCTGTCGCGGCTACGGGGTGCCAGTTACGGATTAGGCGGGGAGGGGGCAGATCGCCAGCAAGCCGGCTCCTACGGTTGGAGTCAGCTTGCTGGCGATATGTTGCAGGGGAGTTCAGTTGATCCCGGCAAAGCGCAGATAACTTCCGGTGATCTCATCGCCCCACAGCAGCGCAATCCAGCCGGCGATGGCCAGGTAGGGGCCGAAGGGCAGGGGGGTGCCGCTTTCGGCGCTGCGCAGGCGCAGGATGATCAGGCCGAGCACGGCACCGACCACCGAGGAGAGAAGGATGGTCAGCGGCAGGATCTGCCAGCCGCCCCAGGCGCCGAGCATCGCCAGCAGCTTGAAGTCGCCGTAGCCCATGCCTTCCTTGCCGGTCACCAGCTTGAACAGCCAGTACACCGACCACAGGCTGAGATAGCCGGCCACCGCGCCCCAGAACGCATCGCCCGGCGAGGCGAACAGCCCCGACTGGTTGACGATCAGCCCCAGCCACAGCAGCGGCAGCACCAGCACATCCGGCAGCAGCTGATGGTCGGCGTCGATCAGGCTCATCGCCAGCAGCCCCCAGCTCAGCAGTAGCACTGCACCGGCCTGCCAGGTGAAGCCGAAATGCCAGGCGACATAGCCCGAAAGCACGCCGCAGGTCAGCTCCACCAGCGGATAGCGCTTGCTGATCGGCGCCTTGCAGCCCGAGCAGCGCCCGCGCAGCAGCAGCCAGCTAATGATCGGGATGTTCTCCCAGGCACGGATCTGGTGCCCGCAGTGCGGGCAGCTGGAGTCCGGCAGCAGCAGGTTGAAGCGCTCGGCCGGCTCCTCGCTCTCCAGTTCGAGCACTTCGCGTGCCTGGGATTGCCAGTCGCGCTGCATCATGATCGGCAGGCGGTAGACCACTACGTTGAGGAAGCTGCCGACCAGCAGGCCGAGCACGCTGGCGCAAAAAACCACTGCCAGCGTGTTGCTGGCCAGAAATTCGATAATATTCATGCTTCAGACGACGGAGCCCAGCTGGAAGATCGGCAGGTACATGGCGATGATCAGGCCGCCGACCAGTACGCCGAGTACGGCCATGATCATCGGCTCCATCAACGTGGTCAGGTTGTCGACCATATTGTCCACTTCCGCTTCGTAATACTCGGCCACCTTGTCCAGCATGGTGTCGAGGGCGCCGGACTCTTCGCCGATGGAGGTCATCTGGATGGCCATGGCTGGGAACACTCCGGTGGAGCGCATGCAGAAGTTCAGTTGCATGCCGGTGGAGACATCTTGCTTAACCTTGTTGACCGCATCGCGAAATACCACGTTGCCGGCGGCGCCGGCCACCGAGTCCAGCGCCTCGACCAGCGGCACGCCAGCAGCGAAGGTGGTGGACAGCGTGCGCGCGAAGCGCGCTACGGCGCTCTTGTAGGTGATATCGCCGACCAAAGGCACCTTCAGCAACGTCCTATCCACTTGGTTGCGGAGCTTTTCGGAACGCCGGTAAGCATGCTTGAAGACGAAGCCTATGCCGACTAGCCCAATCAGGGCGACAAACCACCACTCCTGCACCACTTCGGACAGGCCGATCACCATCTGGGTAAAGGCAGGTAGTTCGGCACCAAAGCCTTCGAACACGCTCTCGAACTGTGGCACTACCTTGATCAGCAATATCGCCGAGACGATCAGCGCCACCACCAGTACCGCAATCGGGTAGGTCATCGCCTTCTTCACCTTGGCCTTAAGGGCTTCGGTTTTTTCCTTGTAGGTGGCGATCCGATCCAGCAGAGTTTCCAAGGCACCCGCCTGCTCGCCGGAGTCCACCAAGTTGCAGTACAGGTCGTCGAAGTACAGCGGTTTCTTGCGCAGAGAGTTAGCCAGGCTGTTACCGGCGGCCACTTCCTGCTTCACCTCCAGCACCAGGGCGCGCATGTTCTGGTTTTCCACGCCGTCGGCAATGATGTCGAACGACTGCAACAGCGGCACGCCGGACTTCATCATGGTCGCCATCTGCCGGGTGAACAGCGCGATATCCATGGGCTTGATCGCCTTGCCCTTGCCAAATAGCGAGCCGGCCTTCTTCTTGACCTTGAGCGGGTTGATGCCCTGCTTGCGCAGTTGGGCCTTGACCAGGTTGGGGTTCAGGCCGCTGATCTCGCCCTTGACCTTCGACCCCTTGCGGTCAGTGCCCTCCCAGACGAAGGTGCTGTTCTGTAACGGTTTGGCCGCCATGGTTAATCCTTGGTCACACGGTTGACTTCCGCGAGGCTGGTCATGCCTTGCATGGCTTTGAGCAGACCCGAGGTGCGCAGATCGTTGAAGCCTTCCTCGCGCGCTTTGCTCGCGATCTCGATGGAATTGCCTTCTTCCATGATAATCCGCTGCAGTGCCGGCGTGATTTTAACCACTTCATAAATACCGACACGGCCCTTGTAGCCACCCTTGCAGGCATCGCAGCCCACCGGCTGATAGAGCTTGAACTTGCCGATCTGCTCTGCGGGGAAACCTTCCTCCAGCAGCGCCTCGCGCGGAATGTCGTGCACCTTCTTGCACGCGGGGCACAGGCGGCGGGCCAGGCGCTGGGCGATGATCAGGTTGACCGAGGTGGCGATGTTGAACGACGGCACACCCATGTTGCGCAGGCGGGTGAGGGTTTCCGCGGCGCTGTTGGTGTGCAGGGTGGACATCACCATGTGGCCGGTCTGTGCGGCCTTGACGGCGATCGAGGCGGTTTCCAGGTCGCGGATCTCGCCGACCATGATCACGTCGGGGTCCTGGCGCAGGAAGGCGCGCAGAGCCTGGGTGAAGTCCATGCCCTGCTTGGGATTGACGTTGACTTGGTTGATGCCTTCCAGGTTGATCTCCACCGGGTCTTCGGCGGTGGAAATGTTGATGTCCGGGGTGTTGAGGATGTTCAGGCCGGTGTACAGCGACACGGTCTTGCCCGAGCCGGTGGGGCCGGTGACAAGGATCATGCCCTGCGGCTGGCTCAGCGCCTTGAGGTACAGCGCCTTCTGTTCCTCCTCATAACCGAGAGCGTCGATGCCCATCTGTGCGCTGGTCGGGTCGAGAATCCGCATCACGATCTTCTCGCCCCACAGGGTCGGGCAGGTGTTGACCCGGAAGTCGATGGCCTTGTTGGCGGAGATCTTCAGCTTGATCCGCCCGTCCTGCGGCTTGCGCCGCTCGGAGATGTCCATGGCCGACATCACCTTGAGGCGCGCGGCGATACGGCTGGCCAGCTGCAGTGGAGGCTTGGCGACCTCGAAGAGAATGCCGTCAGTACGGAAACGCACGCGATAGCTTTTTTCGTAGGGTTCGAAGTGCAGGTCCGAGGCACCGCCGCGAATGGCGTCCAGCAGCATCTTGTGGACGAACTTGACCACCGGCGAGTCGTCGGCCTCGTTAGTGGCAGCCTCTTCCTTCTTCTCGCCGCCCTGTTCGAGGTCCACGCCGTCGAGATCGACATCGGCAAGCTCTTCCATGCCGGTGGCGCCGCTGTCGAAGAACTTGTCGATGGCTTCGCCGAGCTTGTCGTCCTCGACCAACAGGGTTTCCACGGTCAGTCCGGTGCTGAACTGGATGTCGCGGATGGCCTGCTGGTTGGTGGGGTCGGAGACGCCGACGAACAGGATGTTGCCGCGGCGTAGCAGCGGCAGCACGCGGTGCTGGCGAATCAGCTTCTCGCTGACCAGTTCCTTGGGCTGCCCCTCCTTGTCCAGCGCCTTCAGCTCCAGCAGCGGCAGGCCGAACTGCTCGGATGCCATCTCGGCCAGCGCGCGTGGCTTGACCAGCTTGTTCTGCACCAGATGACTAACCAGCGGGATCTTGTTGCGCAGCGCTTCGGCTTGGGCCTGCTGTGCGGTCTTGGCGTCCAGCAGTTCGGCGAACACCAGCTGGCGGGCCAGACCGGTGAGGGCGATGGAGTCGTTCATGGGGAGGGCAACCTGCTAATCCTGTGGCTGCCTTATAACGCAATGCCACCAAGCTGCCAAATCCCTGCAATGCGTGTGACAAAAAATGGCAGATCCTGGCGCGATTGGGTTCGGTGTCCAGGTGTGCAGCCCTGCGCGGCCCGTGAAATGCAGGCTTTAGGAAATTGGCACGCTATATGCTTTGGTCTCTCTAGGTCCGCAAGACCTCTAACTTTCTCAAGGAGCAATACGCATGAAAGCGCAAATGCAGAAAGGCTTTACTCTCATCGAACTGATGATCGTGGTTGCGATCATCGGTATTCTGGCCGCCATCGCCATTCCCCAGTACCAGAACTATGTTTCCCGTACCCAGGTGACTCGCTTGGTTGGTGAGATGTCTTCGCTGAAGACTGCGGTTGAAGAGCGCATGAGCCGCAATGCTGCGACCAACACCATTGCTGATCTTGGCTACACGGCCTCCAACCTGAGCTCCAACGCGGCAGTTGCTATGGATGCTTCTGCTGGTACTGCCTCCATTACCGCCACTTTGAACGGCAACGTGGCTTCGGCGGTCAACGGGGGAGTCGTGACCGTTTCTCGTGGTGCTGATGGCATCTGGAGCTGTGAAGTGACTGCGTCCAGCAACACTGGCTGGGATGACTCCTTTGCTCCGGCTGGTTGCCCGGTAGGTAGCTGATGAGTAGTAGGCAAACCGAGGTTTGCCTACTGTTTGTCTGAAAAGCACAACGCCCCGCGACTGCGGGGCGTTGTGCTTTTCAGTGAAAGTATCGGGGGAATGCGATCGGCTCGAACCTCGAATTGTACCGTCGCGAGAACAGTCACGAGTGGTGGTGAGGGTATGGGGACGTATTTTCGGTTGACGGAAGCTGGGAAGCTGCGTCTGCGGAGTTTTTCGTGGGCTCTTTTGTTGATCGTCATCGTGCCAAATCTGCTTTTTGTCGTGATGGCATGGCTGGCTGGGGTGGGGCGGTCGTACCTGAACTTGGACTATGCGGTTGCGGTATTTGTTGTGGCCTTGGGATTCAGGTGGAGCGGGGCTTTGCTGTTTTTGTTTCTTTTGTTGGTTGATCTTTTGGTTGTGGTTGGTCAGTTGTTTCCGTTTGTTCGTTTTTCTGATCTTTTGTATTTGGCTAAATTCACCTTCATTTCGTCTGCTCAGTACCAGGTGGCAATTTCTGTTATTGCTGTTGGGGTGCTGGCAAAGTGTTGGGTGCTGCTTTTCTTTGGGCGGCGGATCAGTCCAGTGGGGGGGGTTATTGCTTTCAATCTGCTGGTTTTTTTGTATATGTTCAAGGTGTATGGAGTTGGAGGGGGTGGGGAGGATAAGTTTTGGCGAGTTTCCAATGTTTCCTTGGTTTCCAGTCAGGTGGTTGATTTTGTCAGATATCGAAGTAGTGGGTTTCTCAAGAGTGCGGAGCTGAAAGGGGAGCCATTTACAGTATTGCGTGCTGATGCGGGTGCAGTCCCTCAGTGGATCGGTAATTTAGATGGCAAGGCGCTCCCCGAAAAACTGCTGCTGGTCGTCAACGAGTCATGGGGAGTTCCGCGTGACCCGAAGGTTCAGGAGGCGCTGTTGCAGCCGCTACGTGCTGTGTCGCGTGGCGAAGTTGAGCAAGGCAATTTGTCTTTTGTCGGGGCTACCGTGGCGGGAGAGTTGAGGGAGTTATGTCAGTTGAGGCCTAATAATTTCAACCTTGCAGCGGTGACGGATGGCTTTGGAGAATGTCTGCCAAATCGTTTGAGGCGGAAAGGTTATCGCACGGCATCAGTTCATGGTGCTGTCAGCTTGATGTACGATCGCAGGCATTGGTATCCCCGAGTTGGCTTCGATGAATCAGTTTTCTTTGAAAGCAGCAGGTGGCCGGAGCGCTGCTATTCCTTTCCGGGGGCGTGTGATCTCGATCTGCGAGCGACTGTGGGAGATTTTCTGCGGCTGGATGGTAAGCGTTTTCTGTATTGGCTTACTTTGAACTCTCATGCATTTTATGATCAGAGAGATATTCGAGAGGATGTCTTTGATTGCAGGCTTTTTGATGTTGACTCTGGTTCTCGCGAATGTCTGAACTTAAAGTTGCAGGCGCAGTTCTTTCATGGGTTGGGTGAGCTGCTTGGCTCGGGAATCCTGCGCGGTACGGCGGTGTTGGTCGTGGGGGATCACGAACCGCCGCTCACCAAGACGCGAGGGGAAAAAGCCGTCTTTGCCGAAGGCATGGTGCCGTGGGTGAGTTTCGTTGTGGAGTAGATGCTGGGGGCTGGTGAGAAACTGCCGTTTGTGACAGGTAATCAGAAGGATGGAGTGGGGGTTGAATGACTGAGCGAGAAATGGATTGCGTGCGCGTGCGGTACGAAATAGTGCCGGCTTTCCTTATGGCCGTGACTCTTGGTTTTTCCGTGGGGCTGCTCGCTGATTTCTGGTGGCTGGGGAACTTGCAGGCGGCCATTTTCGTGTTGGCCATGGTTTGTTTTTCTAGATCAAAGGGGGGCATGCTTGGAAATTGCTTGCTGCTTGCTGGGGCTTTTGGGGGGGCGGTTTTTGTGGCTTTCCTTGGTTTGGTGAGAGGTGAGTTTCTCATCTGGCCAGCACTTTTTGTCGTTATTGCAAACCTGCTGCTGGTTGCTTTTCTATTGCGAGAGAGGACTTTGGGGGGGCTCGAATTCGCTCGGTGGAGGTCGTACTTTCCAAGAGTTTTTGTGATGTTCATGGCGTGCGGAGTTTTTTATGTAAACTTCATGCCGAACTGGATGGCCGGGCAGAGTGTCGCGCTACTGGAGGCTTTCTTTATTTTCGCTGTTTTAGCCATCGCCCGCACTGAGAAGCAGGAAGGAATGAGTTGGTTTTTCACCGGAGCGCTGTCCGCGCTGGCTTTGACCTTTGTGCTGGCCAATGCACTGGCAGCCATCGAAGGGGTTGCCATGGCATCTTGGTCGAGAGTGTTTCATATGGTGTTGCACTTGGTTTTTGCGGTTGTCTTCCTGCGCTTCTTGCTGAGTGATGCCCCTGTGTCGAGTCTGGTCGCCAAGGCTGTCCTGTTGGCTGTACCTGTCTATGCGATGTTCCTGATAACTGCCTGGGTGGGAATGGAGGTACCCGAGCAGCACGACTGGATGAATAAGCCACCGTTGTTCCGCCACATTCGTCATCTGGCCTATTTCCTCTGTATCGGCATGGTGACGGCGGCTTGGGCCAGTCTGGCGTGGCAGGGCGGATGGCGAGGAGCTGCGATGCTGACCTTCTGCCTAGTGACGAGCATTATGCTATGGAGTGGCAGTCGGGGCGCTTTTCTGGCGGCCAGCATTGGTATCCTTACCCTGTCGATCGGGTTTCCGCTGCGACGCTGTGCGCGCGTTTGGTTGGTGTTGCTGTTCGCCGTCTGGGCGGCCATGCTGGTATCTGCTTTGTTCCCGGTTGATCAGTCGGGTGTCGGTTGGCTGTCTGCATTCATGCGCTCCGATCAGGCCAGCTCGATCAATCAGCTTAGTTCGGGGCGACTGGGGATCTGGACTTATCTCGTACCCTTCATTGCCGAGCGACCATGGTTTGGATGGGGTGCTGAGGGCTTTTTATCTGTGTGGGAAGGCTTCCCGATCCGCCAAGCGCATAACGGCGTGATGCAGTTGCTGATCGAGTGGGGGGCGGCGGGGGCGGCGCTGTTCCTGTTGATCATCGGCTGGCTGTCGTTCAAGGGCGGAAAGCTTTATATGGTCACCGCAAAGGCTGGCAAAACCACGGTGACGCTCGCTTATGGGGTTTCGCTGTTGACTGCGCTGCTCACCCTTGCGCTTACCGATGGGATTTTTTATTTCGGCATGCCGATGACCTATCTGATGATCGCTTGTGCTTTCATCGGTGGAGAATTGATTCGTCATAAGCGGGTCGACCTGGGTTCGAAGGCGATATCCGATCCAGCGGGCTGAAAGGAATGCCAGAGCAGCCTTCCAGTTTGCTCTGGCGCAGTTGGCTGCAGTCTGGTTGAGGAACTGCCTTTCCGAGTGCAGTAGGCTTGCCATGCTACTCGCTCCATGACCAGATACGCCTTTTAGTTTACCGGAGTTACCCCTCATGAAATCCCATTGGGCCGAACGCCTGCGCCATGCCATGCACAGCCAGGCCGATGCCCTCGGCAACCTGCTGGTCGAAGGCTTTCATTACCTCGCCCTGTTCGCCATCGGCGGGGCGGTGGCTTGGGCGGCGGGGCACACCTTCCTCGGCATGTTCGAGCGCGGGCAGGCGACCATCGACGATATCCTGCTGCTGTTCATCTATCTCGAGCTGGGTGCGATGGTCGGCATCTACTTCAAGACCAACCATATGCCGGTGCGCTTCCTGATCTATGTGGCGATCACCGCGCTGACCCGGTTGCTGATCGGCGATATCCAGCACAACCACAAGCCGAACATGGGCATCGTCATGGTCTGCGGGGCGATCCTGTTGCTGGCGATAGCCACCCTGGTGGTGCGCTATGCCTCGACCAAGTTCCCCTCGCCGCCAGCGAATGTGCCGGGACGGAGCAAGGTGGGAGATTCGGCGAGTCTGGGCGATCAGCCCTGAGTGGCAGCCGGTGCGTGGCTCACTCGTCAAAGCGCCCGCGCAGCCGCTCGGCACGAAACTCCAGCGAGTTGGCGCGATAGCCGGGACGCAGCGGTGGTAGTGGCAGGCACTCCTGCCAGGCGCTGCCGGGCAGCAGGTTCTGCGGAACGCGGTAGTGCGGGCTGTCGTAGCGCTGGTGGGCGGCGAGGTTGATGCTGTCGCCGGGTTGGTAGGCGCCGACCTGCCAGCGCAGTTCGTGCAGCACGGCATCGCTGCCGTTGCGCAGTTGCGCGCGCAGCGGTCGGTCGCCGGGGCAGCTGGCGTCCAGCGCCAGGCTCAGCTCGAGATGGTCGAGGCGGCGCTGTTCGCGGCTGTCCTGCCAGATCACCCACAGCGCCACCAGCCCCAGGCCGAGCAGTGCGGCCAGCGAGATCGCCAGCGCCCGGCTCGGATAGCGGACCAGCAGGACCAGCCAGGTGAAGGTGAGCAGGGCACCGATCAGCATGGGGCTACCTCGTGCAAATGTCAGTCCTCGGCGCCGTCGCGCAGGAACACCAGCTTGTCCGGGCTCGACTGGGCTTGGGCGTAAGAGTAGCCGGCCAGATCGAAGCCCTTGAGGTCTTCGGGGTTGAGCAGGCGGTTCTGGATCACGTAGCGAGCCATCAGGCCGCGGGCCTTCTTGGCATAGAAGCTGATGATCTTGTACTGACCGTTCTTCAGGTCCTTGAATTCGGTGTCGATGATCCGTGCCTTGAGCGCCTTGCGCTTGACCGCGCCGAAGTACTCGTTGGAGGCGAGGTTGAGCAGGATGTCGTCGCCCTGGGCAGCCAGCGCCTCATTGAGCCAACCGCTGATGCGCTCGCCCCAGAAGGCGTAGAGGTCCTTGCCGCGAGCGTTGGCCAGCTTGGTGCCCATTTCCAGGCGGTAGGGCTGCATCAGGTCGAGCGGGCGCAGCACGCCGTACAGCCCGGAGAGCATGCGCAGGTGCTGCTGGGCGAAGTCGAAGTCGTCCTCGCCGAAGCTTTCCGCATCCAGACCGGTGTAGACGTCGCCCTTGAAGGCGAGCAGCGCCTGCTTGGCGTTCTCCATGGTGAATTCGGGCGACCACTGGGCAAAGCGCGCGGCATTGAGGCCGGCAAGCTTGTCGGAGAGGTGCATCAGCTCGGCGATCTGCGCCGGGGTCAGTTCGCGCAGCTGGGCGATCAGCTCGGCGGAGTGCGCGAGGTGCTCGGGCAGGGTGTGCCGCGCGGTCACCGGCGCGGTGGTGTAGTCGAGCGTCTTGGCGGGGGAAATCACCATCAGCATTGCGGGTCTCCTCTGGCTGTGCGGCGATTCTAGCAGTAGGCTGTCAATGACATGGCGGCCCCGGCGCTGGGGTGAAGCGCGATGCGGGCGGCTAGACTCAAATCGGTAGCACTTCTGAAGGGAGGAGCGACAGTTCGGCGGTGGTAACTTTCTTGTAATCGTTGGGACGCTATGTGGGGGACTGGTCGCCGCGTAATGTCGCGATACGACGGGACGGCGACCTTGGTGGCGGAGCGCCTGCGGGCATTCCGTCGCATGACCGACAGGATTCAGGTGACCGACCATGGATAAAAGTGCCAGTAGAACCACGCATCCCCGGCTGTATGTGCTCGATACCAATGTCCTGATTCACGATCCGAATGCCCTGCTGAATTTCCAGGAACACCACGTGGCCATCCCGATGACCGTGCTCGAGGAGCTCGATCATCTGAAGGCCGGCAAGCACAGCGTGGCGGCCGAGTGTCGCCAGGCGATCCGCCTGATCGACCAGCTGCTCGGCGAGGCCAATCCGGAACAGGTCGAGCAGGGCGTGCCGATTCAGCGTGGCAAGGGCGAACCGCGCGGCAGCCTGTCGATCCTCATGAGCCGGCTGGACACCGCCCTCAGCGGCCTGCCGGAACACCTCAACGACAACAAGATCATCAACCAGCTGGTGGAGTTGCAGGGGCGCCGCCCGGATGTCGAGGTGGTGCTGGTCAGCAAGGACATCAACATGCGCCTCAAGGCGCGCGCCTGTGGCGTGGCGGCCGAGGACTACCATACCGACCAGCTGGTGGACGACGTGGCGCTGCTGCCGCGCGGCTATCACGAGGTCAGCGGGTCGTTCTGGCAGAAGGTCGGCAAGGTCGACACCCGCCAGGACATCGGTCGTACCCTGCACCGCGTGCAGCTCAACGGCAGCCTGCCGAACGTGCACGTCAACGAGTTCATCGTCGACGAGCAGGGTTTCGTCGGCTGGGTCAAGGAAGTCGACAAGCGCCAGATGCTGCTGCTCGACTTGCATCAGGAGCCTCTGCTGCACCAGGAAGCCTGGGGCCTCAAGCCGCGCGACATCTACCAGGCGCTGGCGCTGTACGCGCTGCTCGACCCGGATATCCATCTGGTCAACCTGACCGGCGCGGCCGGTTCGGGCAAGACCATCCTGGCGCTGGCCGCGGCCATCGAGCAGACCATGGTCAGCAAGCGCTACCGGCGCATCATCGTCACCCGCAGCGTGCAGGGGCTGGACGAGGACATCGGCTTCCTGCCGGGTACCGAGACGGAAAAGATGGAGCCGTGGCTCGGCGCCATCACCGACAACCTGGAAGCCCTGCACATGGATGACGAGAGCACCCACGGCAGCGTCGACTACATCCTCCAGCGCGTGCCGCTGCAGTTCAAATCGCTCAACTACATCCGCGGGCGCAGCTTCCAGCAGAGCCTGATCCTCATCGACGAGTGCCAGAACCTCACCCCCCACCAGATGAAGACCATCATCACCCGCGCCGGCAACGGCTCCAAGGTGGTCTGCCTGGGCAACCTGGCGCAGATCGACACGCCCTACCTGTCGGCCACCAGTTCGGGGCTGACCTACCTGACCGAGCGCTTCAAGGACTTCCCCCACGGCGTGCACATCACCCTGCAGGGCGTGCCGCGCTCGGTGCTGGCGGAGTATGCGGAGGCACATCTGTAGCGGCCCGGCTGATCTGCTTGTTGGAGGCCCGACCTCGGGGCGAAGCTCTTTGCCCTTCGGCGGGCCCGCGGTCCGCATCGCCGCGAGGTCGCGCCTCCCTCAGGCCTACCGTAGTCTGCCCGCGAGAGCTGGCCCTCAGGGCATCTGCAGCTCGATCACGCCGTCGGCATTGACCGCCAGCTGGCTGTTGCCGGCCTCGATCTGCGGCGCCGGCGCGCTTTCCATGTTCATGTCCTTCATCGCCATGGCACGCATCAGCGGCGGGCGCGGAGCGCCGCTGGCGTTGAGGTCGAGGCGCACCAGCCGGTAGCTGCGCGCGCCCATGGCTTCGCTGACCAGCTGGGCGCGGGCCTTGAAGGCGGCCACGGCATCCTTGAGCAGCTGGTCTTCGTGCTGCTGGCGGCTGTCGCTGGACAGGCTGAAGTGCATGTCGGCCATCTGCAGCTCGTCGAGCAGCTCGCCACTGAGCTGGGCGAGGGCGGTGAAGTCGGCACTTTCCAGGCGCAGTTCGGCGCGCTCGCGCCAGGCGATGATCTTGCGCCCCTTCTCCTCGTAGACCGGATAGCTGTGCCGGCTGCCGAGGCTGACGCTGACCGGCTTGACCGCGCGGGCGCGGGTCACGGCACGATTGAGCGTGTCGGTGATCTGCGCTGCCAGCTTGGTCGGGTCGCTGAGTTGTGCCTCGCTGTAGAGGGTGACGTGCATGCGGTCGTGGGCCACCTCACGATTGACCTCGGCACGCAGGCTGACCTGGTTGTAGCGCGGTGGCTCCTCGGCGTGACTTGGCAGGCTGTACAGGCTGCTGCCGAGGACGAGCAGGGCGGCGAGACGGGGCAGGTGGCGCATTGGGGACTCCTGTCGGGCTGGACGTTGCCGGGCAAGGATAGCCGGCAATCGAGGATAGGACTGGGCGTGGGAACACGGGTTCCATGGCGAGCAGGGGCGCTTGCTCTTTTGGGAGGCCCGGCCTCGGGGCGGCGCTTTGGATCGGCCGGCGGCCCTGCGGCCCGCATTCGCCGCGAGTCGCGCCTCCTACAGGTATGGGGTTGGGCTTGCTCTTGTGGGAGGCCCGACCTCGGGGCGAAGCTTTTTGGATCGGTAGGCGGACCGGAAGCTGCTAGCGCCGCGCGTATTTGCCGCAGCCGGCGGGCCGGTGCTGTGGTTATACTCGCCCCAGTTTCCGGAATCCCTCATGCAAGCGCCCGTTCAGTTACTTTCCGCCAGTCTGCAGAACCTCGGCCGACTGGTGTTGATCCGTCTGCTCGTGCTGGCCGCCCAGGCCGGCTCGGTCGGTTTTGCCTGGCTGTCCGGCAAGCTTGAGCTGCCGTGGACCGAGCTGGGCATCACCCTCGGTGTTTCGGCGCTGCTCAGTGTCTTCACTGCCCTGCGCCTGCGCGTCTCCTGGCCGGTCACCGAACTGGAGTATGCGGTGCAGCTGGGCTGCGATCTGGTGATCCACAGCGTGCTGCTGTACTACACCGGCGGTTCGAGCAATCCCTTCGTCTCCTACTACCTGGTGCCGCTGACCATTGCCGCGGCGACCCTGCCCTGGCTGCATACCCTGACCCTCGCCGGCCTGGCGCTGGTCAGCTACACCCTGTTGCTGCTCTGGTCGCACCCGCTGGAGGTCCCCGCCGGTCCGCGCGAGAGCCTGGTGATCTACGGCATGTGGCTGAGCTTCGCCCTGGCAGCGGTGATGATCACCTTCTTCGTCGCCAAGATGGCCGAGGGGCTGCGCCGGCAGGAGCAGCTGCGCGCCGAGCGTCGCGAGGAGGGCATGCGCGACCAGCAGCTGCTCGCCGTAGCCACCCAGGCCGCCGGCGCCGCCCACGAGCTGGGCACGCCACTGTCGACCATGAGCGTGCTGCTCAAGGAGCTGCGCCAGGAGCACCGTGACCAGCCGGCGCTGCAGGAGGATCTGGCCCTGCTCCAGGAGCAGGTCAAGTTGTGCAAGGAGACCCTGCAGCAGCTGGTGCGCGCCGCCGAGGCCGAGCGCCGCCAGTCGGTCAGCGAGCAGACGGCGCGCGAGTGGCTGGAGGCGGTGCTGCAGCGCTGGCACCTGATGCGCCCGGAAGCGACCTATCGCTACCAGTGCCTGGGCGTCGGCACCCCGCCGCGGCTGATGCCGCCGACCGACCTCAGTCAGGCGCTGCTCAACCTGCTCAACAATGCCGCCGATGCCTGTCCGGACAATCTCGACATCCGCCTCGACTGGGATGCGCGGGAGATCTGCCTGAGCATCCGCGACCATGGCGTCGGCGTCCCCCTGGCGATTGCCGAGCAGCTCGGCAAGCCGTTCTTCACCACCAAGAGCCGTGGCAAGGGCTTCGGCCTGGGGCTGTTCCTCAGTCAGGCCAGCGTGACCCGCGTCGGTGGTACAGTGAAGCTGTATAACCACGAAGAAGGCGGCACGCTGACCGAGTTGCGACTGCCGCGCAATTACGGCGTCGCCTGAACGCCGATCCTGCCTTGCGAGGAATGAAATGAGCGAAGAAGCCCTGTTCGATACGGAAGAACAGCCGCATCTGCTGCTGGTGGACGACGACGAGACCTTCACCCGCGTGCTGGCGCGCGCCATGAGTCGGCGTGGCCTGCGCGTGTCGGTGGCCAATTCCGCCGAGCAGGGCTTGCTGCTGGCCGAGCGCGACATCCCCGACTACGCGGTGCTCGACCTGAAGATGGATGGTGACTCCGGCCTGGTGCTGCTGCCCAAGCTGCTCGAGCTGGACGCCGAGATGCGCGTGGTGATCCTCACCGGATACTCGAGCATCGCCACCGCGGTGGAGGCGATCAAACGTGGCGCCTGCAACTACCTGTGCAAGCCGGCGGACGCCGACGACGTGCTGGCGGCGCTGCTCTCCGAGCACGCCGACCTCGACAGCCTGGTGCCGGAAAACCCGATGTCGGTGGATCGCCTGCAGTGGGAGCACATCCAGCGCGTGCTGACCGAGCACGACGGCAACATCTCCGCCACCGCCCGCGCGCTGGGCATGCACCGGCGTACCCTGCAGCGCAAGCTGCAGAAACGTCCGGTGCGCCGCTGAGCGTGCTGAAGGGGTAACTCCGGGATAGGGGGCAAATCCACACTGCGTCGGCAGGGCAGGGCAGGGCAGGGCAGGGGCGGGCTGGCTGTTAAGATGGCGCCCCTCGTGTCGTCCGGATATCGCCATGCTCGCCCTGTTCCACGCCACCCTCGGCGTCACCGCGCCGGTGTTCGCCATGCTGTTCCTCGGCGTGCTGCTCAAGCGCCTTGGCTGGATCGACGAAGCCTTCATCAACACCGCCTCGGCCCTGGTGTTCAAGGCCACCCTGCCGACCCTGCTGTTTCTCGGCATCCTTCGCGCCGATCTCTCCACGGCCCTGCAGCCGGCGCTGCTCGGCTATTTCGTGCTGGCGACCCTGGGCAGCTTCCTGCTCTGCTGGGCTTGGGCGGTGTGGCGGGTGCCATATGCCGAACGCGGGGTGTTCACCCAGGGCGCCTTTCGCGGCAACTGCGGGATCGTTGGCCTGGCGCTGGCCACCAGCCTGTACGGCGACTACGGCCTGTCGCTGGGTGGCGTGCTGGCCGGGGTGGTGATCCTCTCCTACAACATGCTGTCGGTGATCGTGCTGGCGCTCTACAGTCCGGGCGTCAAGTCCGACCCTTGGAGCCTGGTCAAGGGCGTGTTGAGCAATCCTTTGATCATCGGCGTGTTGGCGGCGCTGCCGCTGGCCGGGTTCGAGATCGGCCTGCCGCACTGGCTGCTGACCTCCGCCGGCTACTTCGCGCAGATGACCCTGCCGCTGGCGCTGATCTGCATCGGCGGCACCTTGTCGCTGGCCTCGATTCGCCAGGGCAGCGGGCTGGCGCTGGGCTCGACGCTGTTCAAGCTGGTCTGGCTGCCGCTGCTGTGCACCCTGGGCGCCTGGCTGTGCGGTTTCGCTGGCCGCGAGCTGGGCATCCTGTTTCTCTATTTCGCCAGCCCGACCGCCGCGGCGAGCTTCGTCATGGCCCGCGCGGTCGGCGCCAACCACCAGCTGGCGGCGTCGATCATCGTGCTGACCACCTTGGGCGCGGTGTTGAGCATCAACCTCGGCCTGTTCGTGCTGACTTGGCTGGGCTGGATCTAGAGCGCAATCCGCCGCTCGGTGGCAGAGTGACGAATGCCGGTAGCTTATTTCGCCAGGAAGCCAGGGGATTTTCGCAATCGCCCATCAGGCCTCAGAAAAAAACTGCCACTTGCGGCACATTCTGTTGCGACGCTCAACGGCTTGCCCCCACCGGGCAGGCCGCTTTGTTTTCTGGGGAATCCATCATGAAGTTATTCTCGCCGTCGAGTCGCTCGCTGACGCGCGACGCCATCCGGGTCGTCAGTTTGCGCCGTCTGCTGCTCCCTGCTCTGGGTGTGCTGCTCGTGCTGAACCTGGCGACGTTCGTCGGTGGCGTCTGGGTTGGTCGTGGTCTGAGCCAGCCTCTGCCGCCGGTTGCCGAGGTCGAGAGTGCGCCAGGTGAGGAGGACCACTTCGCCATCGCTCGGGTCGGGGCACTGGTCGGACGCCTGAAGTCGCTGGAGGCGGATGTGTTCTCGCTGCGCACGATGCTTGGCGAGCACAAGACGCTCACCCGGCAATTGTCGGCCCTCGATCCTGCGTTGTTGCCGGCCCTGGTGCCGGATATTCCTGGCGACGTGCGCGGCGGCCAGGGGGGGCTGTGGCTGCCGCCTCGCGGCTGCTCCGACGAGTCGCCGCATGCGCAGGCAACGCCGCTCGAAGACCTGCAGCACGGCGAGGCGACAGCCCGCTGCCTGCGCAGCGTGCTCGATCAGCTGATGGAAAGTGTGGCCCAGCGCAATGCTGCGCTGATGGCGATTCCGTCGCGCCGGCCGGTGCAGCCACAGGCCCGTCTGGGCTCGGCCTTTGGCAACCGGGTCGACCCGTTCAACAGGCGCCTGGCCTTTCATTCCGGGGTCGACTTCGCCCTGCCCACCGGCGCCGATGTGCTCGCGGCGGCCGGCGGTCGGGTCCGTTTCGCCGGCCGCAACGGCGGCTATGGCAATCTGCTGGAGATCGACCACGGCAATGGCCTAGTGACCCGTTATGCCCACCTCTCGCGTTTTCATGTGCGGGTTGGCGAGGTGGTGACGCCCGGCCAGCGGGTCGGCGCGGCCGGTTCCACCGGGCGCTCCACCGGGCCCCACCTGCATTTCGAAGTGCTGCACAACGGTGGGTTCGCCGATCCGCAGCGTTTCCTGGCCCTGGGGGACATGGCGCGTGATGCCGATGCTGTGGCCAAGGACTAGAAAACCGTCCACCCGCGAGCTGCTGCGTGCCGAGCATCGCCTGCAGCTCGCCCGCGCTGGTCGTCCGTGGCAGTGGGCGCTGTTCCTCGTGCTGTGCCTGATCGGCGCGGCACTGCTGCTGCGTCTCGACGACAGCGGCGCGCGTGAGCGGCAGCTGGCGGCCCTTGCCGTGGAAAATCGCAGCCTCGCGGCGGCGCTGGAGCAGGCTCGCCTGCAGCAGCGCGAGGCGCAGGCCACCGAGGAGCAGCTGTTGCGGCGCAATGCGCAGTTGTCGGCGCAGATCAAGCGCCTGCAGACCGACCTGGCCTTTTTCCGCCAACAAAAGAAACGTCACTAATCATTCGGGAGCAAGGGGATGTTCAGCAACAAGAAGAAAGCGGCTTCACGGGTCACCATCGATCAGTTCTCCAGCCTGATTTCCGGCAACGTGTCGTTGGTGGGCGACCTGGAGTTCGAGGAGGGCCTCAAGGTCAGCGGCGTGGTCAAGGGCAACATCATCCACAAGCCGGGCACCCACAGCCTGCTGGCGCTGAGCGCGGAGGGCTGCATCGAGGGCAACGTGAGCAGCTATGAC
The DNA here is from genome assembly GCF_900109175.1 of Pseudomonas linyingensis. GTDB lineage: Bacteria > Pseudomonadota > Gammaproteobacteria > Pseudomonadales > Pseudomonadaceae > Geopseudomonas > Geopseudomonas linyingensis. The sequence goes on from NZ_FNZE01000001.1 coordinate 283,890, forward strand.
GCGCTGATCGATGGCACCATCGTCGGCGATCTGCGGGTCGAGCACCTGCTCGAGCTGCATTCCAACGCGCGGGTGCGCGGCAACATCAGCTATCGCCAGCTGAGCATGGAGAATGGCGCCGTGGTCGACGGCAAGCTGCACCGCCTGGGTGACGAGGAGGGGCTGGCGCAGGTGCTGGAGCTGCCGCGCCCGCAGGCCCAGGAGGGCTGATGCGCGGCCGCGAGCAGCACCCGGCGGATGCTGCTCACCTGTTTGCCGTCGCCCTGAGCCACCTGGACCCAGGCGCCGGCGCTTGGCGGGTGCCTCAGCGCTGCAGCTTCCAGGCCCGGCCGCCAATCACCAGCAGGGTGACGGCGGTCAGCGGCAGGACGAACCACAGCATGGCCTGGCTGAACATGGCCAGGCCGGGGGCGTCGGTACTGTGCATGATCAGCCAGACGGTGTAGATGGCGTAGTAGGCGACGAACAGCGCGCCTTCCCAGCGGCGGATGCAGTAGCCGGCGAAGAAGATCGGCAGGCAGGCCACGGCGACGGCGATCATCACCGGGAAGTCGAACGACAGGGCGTTGGCCGACACGTTGATCGGCAGCGGCGACAGCAGCGAGGCCAGGCCGAGCACGCAGAGCAGGTTGAACAGGTTGCTGCCGACCACGTTGCCGACGGCGATATCGCGTTCGCCCTTGAAGGCGGCGATCATCGAGGTGGCCAGCTCCGGCAGCGAAGTGCCGACGGCAATGATGGTCAGGCCGATCACCAGCTCCGACAGACCCAGCGCCTTGGCCAGCGTCACGGCGCCTTCGACCAGCAGGTTGGAACCGCCGACCAGCAGCACCAGGCCAGCGACCAGCAGGGCGAGGTTGATCGCCCAGGCATAGGGCTTAGGCGTTTCGTGCAGGCCGAACTCGTCGGCGAACTCGTCACCCGCGGCGGCGCTCTTGTCCTTGCGGCTGCCGATGATCAGGAACAGGGTATAGGCCACCACGCCGACGAACAGCAGGGCGCCATCCAGGCGGCCAAGGCTGCCGTCCAAGGCCAATGCCCAGGTCACCAGGCTGGCACCGATCATCAGCGGCACGTCGAGGCGGATCAGCTGGCGCGAGACGATCAGCGGCGCGACCAGCGCCGACAGGCCGAGGATCAGCAGGACGTTGGCGATGTTGCTGCCGACCACGTTGCCGATGGCGATGTCGCCGCTGCCGTTGAGGGCGGCCTGCACGCTCACTGCGGTTTCCGGTGCGCTGGTGCCGAAGGCCACCACGGTCAGGCCGATGATCAGCGGCGGGATGCCGAACTGCGCGGCCAGACGTGCGGCGCCGCGCACCAGCACTTCGGCGCCGGCGACCAGCAGCACCAGGCCGGCGATCAGGTAGACGAAGGTCATCAGGGTCATTGTTTGCAGACTCCGGGAAAAATTTGCGCAAGCTTAACGATTTATCGTTACGCCGCCAGTGTTTCCCGGCTGTCGTTTGTTACCGCTTGCTGCGTTGGCGGGCAGCTCAGTTCGCCAGCTGCTCGACCCGTACCGGCGCCACGCCGCTGCGCAGCATGCCGAGGCGCTCGGCGGCCGCGCGCGACAGGTCGATGATCCGTCCGCGGGCGTAGGGACCGCGGTCGTTGATGCGCACCACCACGCTGCGCTGGTTGTGCAGGTTGGTGACCCGGACCCGGCTGCCGAACGGCAGGCTGCGGTGGGCGGCGGTCAGCGCGTGCATGTCGAAGCGCTCGCCGCTGGCGGTGCGCCGGCCGTGGTGGCGGCTGCTGTAGTAGGAGGCCTTGCCTTCGCCGCGATAGCCGCTTGGGTCGAAGGCCTGGTCGCGGCTGGCGCAGCCGGCCAGCAGGACGAGCAGGGCGGCGAGGAGCAGCTGTTTCATCGAGAGGTACCTGTAAAGGGCACAACGCCGGGCGAGCCCGGCGTTGTCGGTGGATCACCCTTCGAGCTTCTGCTTGAGCAATTGGTTCACCTGGCCGGGGTTGGCCTTGCCCTTGGAGGCCTTCATCGCCTGGCCGACGAAGAAGCCGAACATCTTGCCGCGCTTGGCTTCGTCGCTGGCGCGGTACTGTTCGACCTGCTCGGCGTTGGCGGCCAGCACCTCGTCGAGCATGGCCTCGATGGCGCCGGAGTCGGTGACCTGCTTGAGGCCCTTCTTCTCGATCACTTCATCGGCGCTGGCACCCTCGCCGGCGGCCAGGGCCTCGAACACCATCTTGGCGATCTTGCCGGAGATGGTGTTGTCCTTGATGCGCAGGATCATGCCGCCCAGCTGCGCGGCGGACACCGGCGACTGGTCGATTTCCAGGTTGTCCTTGTTGAGCAGGCTGGATAGCTCGCCCATCACCCAGTTGGCGGCCAGCTTGGCGTCGGCGCAGACCGCGAGCACGGCCTCGAAGTAGTCGGCCAGCTCGCGGCTGGCGGACAGCACGCTGGCGTCGTAGGCGGACAGGGCGAACTCGCGCTCGAAGCGCTCGCGCTTCTGCACCGGCAGTTCCGGCAGGGCGGCGCGGATTTCCTCGAGGAAGCTGCGCTCGATCACCACCGGCAACAGGTCGGGGCAGGGGAAGTAGCGGTAGTCGTTGGCTTCCTCCTTGCTGCGCATCGAGCGCGTCTCGTCCTTGTTGGGGTCGTACAGGCGGGTTTCCTGCACCACCGTGCCGCCGTCCTCGATCAGCTCGATCTGCCGCTGCACCTCGTGGTTGATCGCCTTTTCGATGAAGCGGAACGAGTTGACGTTCTTGATCTCGGCGCGGGTGCCGAACGCGGCCTGGCCCTTGGGGCGTACCGAGACGTTGCAGTCGCAACGCAGCGAGCCTTCGGCCATGTTGCCGTCGCAGATGCCCAGGTAGCGGACCAGGGCGTGGATCGCCTTGACGTAGGCGACCGCTTCCTTGGCCGAGCGGATGTCCGGCTCGGAGACGATCTCCAGCAGCGGCGTGCCGGCGCGGTTGAGGTCGATGCCGGTCATGCCGTGGAAGTCTTCGTGCAGACTCTTGCCGGCGTCCTCCTCCAGGTGCGCACGGGTGATGCCGATGCGCTTGCTGCTGCCATCTTCCAGAGTGATGTCGAGGAAGCCCTTGCCGACGATGGGGTGGTCCATCTGGCTGGTCTGGTAGCCCTTGGGCAGGTCAGGGTAGAAGTAGTTCTTGCGCGCGAAGACGTTGCTGGCGGCGATCTCGGCGTCGATCGCCAGGCCGAACTTGCAGGCCATGCGCACCGCTTCGGCGTTGAGCACCGGCAAGGTGCCGGGCATGCCGAGGTCGACCAGGCTGGCCTGGGTGTTCGGCTCGGCGCCGAAGGTGGTGGCGCTGCCGGAGAAGATCTTCGATTGGGTGGCGAGCTGTGCGTGGATTTCCAGCCCGATCACGGTTTCCCATTGCATGTGTGTCGTCCTCAGAATCCGCTCGGGGTGCGGGTGTGCCAGTCGGTGACCTGCTGGTACTGGTGCGCCACGTTGAGCAGGCGCGCCTCATGGAAGTAGGGGGCGAGCAGCTGCACGCCGACCGGCAGGCCGTCGACGAAGCCGGCCGGCATGGACAGGCCGGGGATGCCGGCGAGGTTGGCGGTGATGGTGTAGATGTCTTCCAGGTAGGCGGATACCGGGTCGCTGCTCTTCTCGCCGAGCTTCCATGCCGGGTTCGGCGTGGTCGGGCCGACGATCAGGTCGACCTCGTCGAACGCGGCGACGAAGTCGTTCTTGATCAGGCGGCGGACCTTCTGTGCCTTCAGGTAGTAGGCGTCGTAGTAGCCGGCGGACAGCGCGTAGGTGCCGACCATGATCCGTCGCTGCACTTCCGCGCCGAAACCTTCGCCGCGCGAACGCTTGTACAGGTCCTCGAGGTTCTGCGGGTTCTCGCAGCGATAGCCGAAGCGCACACCGTCGAAACGCGACAGGTTGGAGCTGGCCTCGGCCGGGGCGATCACGTAGTAGGCGGGGATCGCCTGTTGCATGTTCGGCAGGCTGATCTCTTTCACCGTGGCGCCGAGCTTCTTCAGCTCCTCGACCACCGCCAGCACCGCGTCGGCGATGCGACCGTCGAGGCCGGCACCGAAGTATTCCTTGGGCAGGCCGATGCGCAGGCCGGCCAGTGGCTGGTTCAGCGCGGCTAGGTAGTCGTCCACCGGGACGTCGACGCAGGTGGAGTCCTTGGCGTCGAAGCCGGCCATGCCGGTCAGCAGCAGGGCGCAATCCTCGGCGGTGCGGGCGATCGGCCCGCCCTGGTCGAGGCTGGAGGCGTAGGCGATCATGCCCCAGCGCGACACGCGGCCATAGGTCGGCTTGAGACCGGTGAGGTTGGTCAGCGCTGCCGGCTGGCGGATCGAGCCGCCGGTGTCGGTGCCGGTGGCGGCCGGAATCAGACGGGCGGCGACGGCAGCCGCCGAGCCACCGGAAGAGCCGCCGGGTACGCGCTCGAGGTTCCACGGGTTCTTCACCGCCCCGTAGTGGCTGGACTCGTTGGACGAGCCCATGGCGAACTCGTCCATGTTCAGCTTGCCGAGGCTGACGGCGCCGGCGGCGGCCAGCTTGTCGACCACGGTGGCGTCGTAGGGCGCCTTGAAGTTGTGGAGGATCTTCGAGGCGCAGGTGGTCAGCACGCCCTGGGTGCAGAACAGGTCCTTGTGGGCGATCGGCGCGCCGAGCAGGGCGCCGTTCTCGCCGGCGGCACGGCGCGCGTCGGCGGCGGCGGCCTGGGCCAGCGCCTGGTCGGCGGTGACGGTGATGAAGCTGTTGAGCTGCGGGTCGAGCTGCTGGATGCGCGCGAGCAGGGCCGCGCTCAGCTCGACGGCGGAGAAGTCCTTGGCGGCCAGGCCGCGGGCGATTTGCGCCAGAGTCAGTTGATGCATCACTCGATTACCTTGGGAACCAGATACAGGCCGTTTTCCACGGCCGGGGCGATGGCCTGGTAGGCGTCGCGACGGTTGGTCTCGGTCACCACGTCGGCGCGCAGGCGCTGGGTCGCTTCCAGCGGGTGGGCCAGCGGCTCGATGCCGTCGGTGTCGACGGCCTGCATCTGGTCGATCAGGCCGAGGATGTTGTTGAGGGTCTCGGTGGTGCGCGGAATCTCGACCTCGGCCAACCCCAGGCGGGCCAGGTGGGCGATCTTTTCCACGTCGGAGCGTTCGAGCGCCATCGGGTGTCTCCAGCGGAAAGGCGACGAATGACCGGCAGGCAAGGCGGAGGGAACAGAAGCCGCCAAATGGCGGTCAAAGGCCGCGATTGAGGGCCATGGAGGCCCGGAAAAGCGAGCAATCTAACATATGTGCGCCTTGCCCAAAATCCCTGCCGTTGTTAGAGTCTGCCGCACTTTTAGCCACGCGTTCCCCCAGGGTTTTCTATCCCATGTTGAAAAAACTGCGCGGCATGTTTTCCAGCGATCTGTCGATCGACCTGGGTACTGCCAACACCCTTATTTACGTGCGCGAGCGCGGCATCGTGCTCGACGAGCCGTCCGTGGTCGCCATCCGCACCAGCGGCAACAATCAGAAGAGCGTGGTCGCCGTCGGCACCGAGGCCAAGCGTATGCTGGGCCGTACTCCGGGCAATATCGCCGCCATCCGGCCGATGAAGGATGGGGTGATCGCCGACTTCAGCGTCTGCGAGAAGATGCTGCAGTACTTCATCAACAAGGTGCATGAAAACAGCTTCATGCAGCCGAGCCCGCGCGTGCTGATCTGCGTGCCGTGCAAGTCGACCCAGGTCGAGCGCCGCGCCATTCGCGAGTCAGCCCTCGGCGCCGGTGCCCGCGAAGTATTCCTGATCGAGGAGCCGATGGCGGCTGCCATCGGTGCCGGCCTGCCGGTGGACGAGGCCCGGGGCTCGATGGTCGTCGACATCGGCGGCGGCACCACCGAGATCGCGCTGATCTCCCTCAACGGCGTGGTCTACGCCGAATCCGTGCGCGTCGGCGGCGACCGCTTCGACGAAGCCATCGTCACCTACGTGCGCCGCAACTACGGCAGCCTGATCGGCGAGGCCACCGCCGAGCGGATCAAGCAGGAAATCGGTGCCGCCTTCCCGAGCAGCGAAGTCCGCGAGATCGACGTGCGCGGCCGCAACCTGGCCGAGGGCGTCCCGCGCAGCTTCACCCTGAACTCCAACGAGGTGCTGGAAGCGCTGCAGGAATCCCTGGCCGCCATCGTCCAGGCGGTGAAGAGCGCCCTGGAGCAGTCGCCGCCGGAGCTGGCCTCGGACATCGCCGAGCGCGGCCTGGTGCTCACCGGTGGTGGTGCGCTGCTGCGCGACCTCGACAAGCTGCTGGCCCAGGAAACCGGCCTGCCGGTGATCGTCGCCGAGGATCCGCTGACCTGCGTCGCCCGGGGCGGTGGTCGCGCCCTGGAGATGATGGATCGTCACTCCATGGATCTGCTTTCCACCGAGTGATCGGTGGGCAGCACCTGATGCCGGGGTGAGCCATCAAACCGCTTTTTGCCAAGGGTCCCGCGCTGGGTATCCGCCTGCTGGTGTTGATCGTCCTGTCGATTGCGCTGATGGTGGTGGATGCCCGCTTCGATGTGCTCAAGCCGCTGCGCAGCCACATGGCACAGGTGCTCACTCCCTTCTACTGGCTGGCCGAGCGGCCGCTGCGCCTGTGGGAGGGCGTCAGCCAGCAGTTCAGCAGCCGTGACGAGCTGATCGCCGAAAACGAGAAGCTCAAGGCCGAGGCGCTGCTGCTGCAGCGCCGCCTGCAGAAGCTCGCCACCCTCACCGAACAGAACGTGCGCCTGCGCGAGCTGCTCAACTCGGCGGCGCTGGTCGACGAGCAAGTGCTGGTCAGCGAGCTGATCGGCATCGATCCCAATCCCTTCACCCACCGCATCCTGATCGACAAGGGCGAGAAGGATGGCGTGTTTCTCGGCCAGCCGGTGCTCGATGCCCTGGGCCTGATGGGCCAGGTGGTCGAAGTCATGCCCTACGCCGCGCGCGTGCTGTTGCTCACCGACACCACCCACAGCATTCCCGTGCAGGTCAATCGCAATGGCCTGCGCGCCATCGCTGCCGGTACCGGCAACCCCGAACAGCTCGAGCTGCGCCATGTGGCCGATACCGCCGACATCAAGGAAGGCGATCTGCTGGTCAGCTCCGGCCTCGGTCAGCGCTTTCCGGCCGGCTATCCGGTGGCCACGGTCAAGGAAGTGATCCACGACTCCGGCCAGCCCTTCGCCGTGGTGCGCGCGGTGCCCACCGCCCGTCTCAATCGCAGCCGTTACCTGCTGCTGGTGTTCAGCGATCGCCGCACCCCCGAGCAGCGCGCCGTCGATGCGGCGCTGGCCCAGGAGGCGGCGGATCGCGAGGCGGCCGCCGGCGGCGCACCCGCGGCCGGCCCAGCCCCCGCCACGGCTACCGAGGCAGGCGCCGCCGCCCCCGCTGCGGCTCCTGCGGCGAGCGCGCCGCCAGCGGCCGTCACGGCCCCGCCGGTCCAGCCTGCGGCCCAACCCGCACCTGCCCAAGGAGCACACTGATGGTGGGTAGCGTGCGCTCCCGCAATGGCTGGTTTGTCTGGTTCAGCCTGCTGCTCGGCCTGCTGCTCAGCGTGGCTCCGATGCCCGAGTTCATGGGCGTCGGCCGGCCGCTGTGGCTGGCCCTGGTGATCGCTTACTGGTCGCTGGCGGCCCCCCAGCGCATCGGCATGACCCGCGTCTGGCTGTTCGGTCTGGCTGCCGACGTGCTCTACGGCACGCCACTGGGGCAGAATGCCCTGGTGCTGGCGCTGATCGTGTTCATGCTGATGTCGCTGCATCAGCGCCTGCGCATGTTCCCGGTCTGGCAGCAGAGCCTGGTGTTGCTGGTGGTGTTCGGTCTGGCCCAGCTGGTCCAGCTGTGGCTCAATACCCTGACCGGCAACCGTCCGCCGACCCTGCTGTTCCTCTTTCCGGCGCTGGTCAGCGCCCTGCTGTGGCCCTGGGTGTTCACCGTCATGCGCTGGTTCAGCCTGCGGCTGAACGTCTACTGAGCCCTTCCGGGCCGTCATCTGTCACGTTTCGGGAGGGATATCGCACGTGAGCCAGCTCTACCTCGCTTCCGCTTCGCCGCGCCGCCGCGAACTGCTGCTGCAGATCGGCGTGCCGCACCGCCGGGTCGACGCGCCCATCGACGAAAGCGTGCTGCCCGGCGAGACGCCGGCCGCCTATGTCGAGCGCCTGGCGCGGGCCAAGGCCGCTGCCGGGCTGGCCGCGCTGGGGTTGGAGGATGCCTGCGTGCTCGGCGCCGATACCGCGGTGGTGCTCGAGGGGCGCATTCTCGGCAAACCGCTCGATCGCGCCGACGGTATGGCGATGCTCGCGGCGCTGTCCGGGCGCACTCACGAGGTGCTCACCGCGGTCGCCGTCGCCGACGGCGCGCGCTGCCGGGCGCAGGTGGTGAGCAGCCGTGTGCACTTCCGCCCAATCGCCGCGGCCGAACAGCAGGCATACTGGAATACCGGTGAGCCGCTGGACAAGGCCGGCGGCTACGCCATCCAGGGCCTGGCGGCGATCTTCGTCGACCGTCTGGAAGGCAGCTATTCCGCGGTAGTCGGCCTGCCGCTGGCCGAAACCGCCGCCCTGCTGGGCGAGTTCGGGATTGCCTGCTGGCAGCCCGAGGCCAGCGTCTGAAGCGTGCTGCCCGGCCGTTTCCCCGCCACGAGAACGATAACTACATGAGCGAAGAGATCCTGATCAACATCACCCCCATGGAGTCGCGTGTGGCGGTGGTGGAAAACGGTGTGCTGCAGGAAGTGCACGTCGAGCGCACCCAGCGCCGCGGCATCGTCGGCAACATCTACAAGGGCAAGGTGGTCCGCGTGCTGCCGGGCATGCAGGCGGCCTTCATCGACATCGGCCTGGAGCGAGCGGCCTTCATCCATGCCTCGGAAATCTCCACCCGCGAAGGCAGTGCGGTGGAAAGCATCAGCGGGCTGGTCCACGAGGGCCAGAGTCTGGTGGTGCAGGTGACCAAGGACCCGATCGGCACCAAGGGTGCGCGGCTGACCACCCAGCTGTCGATCCCCTCGCGCTACCTGGTGTACATGCCGCGCACCCGCCACGTCGGCATCTCGCTGAAGATCGAGGGCGAGGCCGAGCGCGAGCGGCTCAAGCAGGTGGTCGCCGACTGTGTGGCCGCCGAAGGCGTCGAGAACCAGGGCGGCTTCATCCTGCGCACCGCGGCTGAAGGGGCGGGGGCCGACGAGATCCTCGCCGACATCCGCTACCTGCGCCGCCTGTGGGAGCAGATCGGCGCGCAGACGCAGAGCGCGCCGGCGCCCTCGGTGATCTACGAGGACCTGTCGCTGGCCCTGCGCACCCTGCGCGACCTAGTCAGCCCGCGTACCGAGAAGATCCGCATCGACTCGCGGGAGACCTTCCAGAAGGTCGGCCTGTTCGTCGGCGAGCTGATGCCGGAGGTCTCCGATCGCCTCGAGCACTATCCCGGTGAGCGGCCGATCTTCGACCTGTATGGCGTCGAGGACGAGATCCAGAAGGCGCTCGAGCGCAAGGTGCTGCTCAAGTCCGGCGGATACCTGATCGTCGATCCGGCCGAGGCGATGACCACCATCGACGTCAACACCGGCGCCTTCGTCGGCCACCGCAACCTCGAGGAGACCATCTTCAAGACCAACCTCGAGGCGGCCACGGCGATCGCCCGCCAGCTGCGCCTGCGCAACCTCGGCGGGATCATCATCATCGACTTCATCGACATGGAAGACGAGGAGCACCGCCGCCAGGTGCTGCGCACCCTGGAGAAGATCCTCGAGCGCGACCACGCCAAGACCAACATCATCGGCATCACCGAGCTGGGCCTGGTGCAGATGACCCGCAAGCGCACCCGCGAGAGCCTGCAGCAGGTGCTCTGCGAGCCCTGCCCGAGCTGCCAGGGCCGTGGCCAGCTGAAGACCGCGGAAACCGTCTGCTACGAGATCTTCCGCGAGATCCTCCGCGAGGCGCGCGCCTACCAGGCCGAGGGCTACCTGGTGCTGGCCAACGACAAGGTGGTCGGCCGCCTGCTGGATGAGGAGTCGGGCAACGTCGCCGATCTGGAAGCCTTCATCGGCCGGCCGATCCGTTTCCAGGTGGAAAGCGAGTACTCCCAGGAGCAGTACGATGTGGTACTGCTCTGAGGGCGGGGCCTGACATGGCGGCCGCCGGTCGCCTGCTTGCCCGGCTGCTGGACGGCCTGTTCGTCCTGACGGCAGCGGTTCTGCTGCTGGCGGCGCTGTACGTCAGCTTGGGGCGCGCGCTGGTGCCGCTGGTGGCCGAGTATCGCAGCGAGCTGGAAAGTCGGGCCAGTGCCGCGCTTGGCCAGCCCCTGCGCGTCGGCGCGCTGGAGGGGCGCTGGCAGGGCCTGGCGCCGCTGCTGCTGCTGCGCGACGTGCAGCTGGAGCTGGACGGCGAGGCGCTGCATCTGGACCAGCTGCGTCTAGTCCCGGACGTGTTCGCCAGCCTGCGTTCGCGCAGCCTGCGCATTGCCCGCCTGGAGCTGCAGGGCCTGCAGCTTGGCCTGCAGGAGGATGCCGAAGGTCGCTGGCGCCTCAAGGGCCTGCGCCCCGCCGATCCGGCGGCGCCACCGCTCGATCCGGCGCGGCTGCTCGGCCTGCTGCTGGCGCCGCGCCAGGTGCTGGTGCAGGACAGCCGGCTGAGCCTCGAAACCCGCACGGGCGAGGTGTTCGCCCTCAACTACCTTGGTCTGACCCTCGACAATGGCCGCGCTGAACAGCGCCTCGACGGCCGCCTGCTGCTGCCCGATGGCCAGCCGCTGAGCTGGCAGCTGCAGACTCGTCTGCAGGCCGAGGCGTGGCGTGAGGCCAGCGCGCAGCTGTATCTCAGCCTGCCACAGAGCGACTGGGCACCCTGGCTGGCGCAGCGTCTGCCGGCCGACTGGCAGCTGCCCCGCCTGCAGGCCGGTGGCGAAGTCTGGCTGGACTGGGCCACCGGCCAGGCGCAGCGGGCGGTGGCCCGCCTGCATGCCCCCCGCCTGACCCTGGTGCACGCGCCGCAGGCGCCGGCCGAGTTCGCCGATCTGGCCCTGACCGCCCACTTCCAGCGCGAGACGCAGGGCTGGCGCCTGCTGGTCGAGGAGCTGGCCGGCAGCTTCGCTGAGGAGCGCCTCAATCCCGGCCAGTTGCAGCTGCGCCAGCACGCGGGCGAGCAGCCGTATTGGAGCCTGCAGGCCGAGCACCTCAATCTGGCGCCGTTGGCCGCGCTGACCCGCGCCCTGGCGCCCCTGCCGCCGCAGGCTGCGGAGATTCTTGCCAGCCTGGCGCCGCATGGCCGCCTGCGCGACCTGAATGCAGAAATTCGCCCGCGTGACGCGGGAATGCCCGAGGTCGAGTACAACCTGCGCCTGGACCAGGTCGGGATCAGTGCCTGGCACGGCGTACCGGCGCTGGCCAACGTCAGCGGCAGCCTCAGCGGCAGTCTGGAGGGCGGCGAGCTGCGCCTGGATGCCCACGACTTCATGCTCCATCTCGACACCCTGTTCCCCGCGCCGTGGCGCTACCGCACGGCGCGGGCGCGGCTGAACTGGAGTCTCGACCACGACGCCTTCACCCTGTCCAGCACGCTGATGCGCCTGTCCGGCGAGGAGGGCGAGCTGGCCGGCAACATGCTGATCCGCCTGCGCCGCGACCCGGCCGCCGAGGACTACATGGACCTGCAGGTCGGTCTGCATCAGGGCCTGGCACGCTACACCGAACGCTACCTGCCGACCCGTTCGCCGGGCCTCAGTCCGCAGCTGGCCGCATGGCTGAAGTCGGCGATCCGGGGCGGCCAGATCAAGCAGGGGATGTTCGTCTACCAGGGCTCGCTGAACAAGGGCGCACCGGCGCAGGCGCGGGCACTGGGGCTGTACTTCCAGGTGCATGATGCCGAGCTGGCCTACCAGGCGGACTGGCCGCCGCTGCGCCAGCTGGAGGGCGAGGTGTTCGTCGAGGACAGCGGCGTGCGCGTGCGCGCCCCTTCGGCCCGCGTGCTGGACAGTCGCCTGCAGGACGTCCAGGCGCAGGTGAAGCTCAACGGCGGCAAGCGCGTGCCTGTGCTCGAGGTCGACGGCCAGGTGCGCAGCAGCCTCGGCGACGGCCTGAAGATCCTGCAGGACACCCCGCTCGGGCGCAGCCAGACGTTTGCCGGCTGGCAGGGCGAGGGCCCGCTGGACGGCCGCCTGCAGCTGGACATCCCGCTGGCCCGCGCTGGGGGTGAGGTCAGGGCGGTGGTCGATTTCGCCACCGAGGGCGCGCGCCTGCAGTTGCCGCAACCGGCCCTGGAGCTGCAGCAGCTCAAGGGCGCGTTCCGCTACGACACTGACCGCGGCCTGAGCGCGGCGGAGATCCGCGGCCGTGCCTTCGAGCGCCCGTTGCGTGGGGTGATCCGCGCCCAGGGCCAGGCGGGCAAGCCACTGACCCAGCTGGATATCCGCGGCAGCATCGCGGTGGAGCGCCTGGCGAGCTGGTTGGGCGTCCAGCCGGCGCAGGTCCCGGCCAGCGGCGAGCTGCCCTACCGCCTGTGGCTGGATCTGCAGGGCGACAGCAGCCGTCTACGGGTCAGCTCGGATCTGCAGGGCACGCGCATCGACCTGCCGGCGCCGCTGGGCAAGCCGGCCGAGGAGGCGCGCAGTGCCAATTGGCGGATGACCCTGAGTGGTGACGAGCGCCGCTACTCGTTGAGCTATGCGGGCCTGGCCAACCTGAATTTTGCCGCTCCGCCCGGCCAGCTGGCGGCTGGCCGGGGCGAGTTGCGTTTTGGCGGCGCAGCCGCACAGTTGCCTCGGGAACTCGGCCTGCACATCCGTGGCCAGCTCGGTGAGTTCGACTGGCCGGCCTGGCAGGCCGCGCAGGCACGCTATGCCGACCCCAGCCAGAGAGAGGGTTTGGGCGGCCTGCTGCAGTCGCTGGCGCTGCGGGTTGACCGCTTCAGCGTCGGCAGTCTGAGCCTGGAGCAGCTCAGGGTTGACCTGCGCCGCACCGGGCAGAGCTGGCGCCTGCAGCTGGACAATCCGCAGCTCAGGGGCAGCGCCGTGCTGCCGCAGGACCGTGCTGCGCCGCTGCGCATCGAGCTGGAGCGCCTGCGTCTGCCGCCGCGCGAGTCGGAGCTGGCGAAGGCGCAGCGCGAGGCGGCCGGCATTGCGGCCAGCGATCCGCTGGCCGAGGTCGATCCGCGCAGTCTGCCGGCCATGGACGTAAGCATCGATGCCCTGTATCTGGGCGAGGAACGCCTCGGCCGCTGGCAGTTCCGCAGCCGGCCCAGCGCCAATGGGGCGCGCTTCGACCAGCTCGATCTCGATCTCCAGGGCCTGCGCCTGGACGGCAGCCTGGACTGGCAGGGCGTCGGCCTGGACAGCCGTAGCCACTACCGGGGTCGCCTGGCCGGCAAGGACCTGGCCGACGTGCTGATGGCCTGGGGTTATACGCCGAGCATCACTAGCCGCGGCTTCGAGGTCGAGGTCGACGGGAACTGGCCGGGTTCGCCGGCGATGGCCGGCCTCAAGCATTTCAGCGGCAGTCTGGCGGTCCAGGCGCGCCAGGGCCAGCTGCTCGAGGTCGAGGGCAGCGCCACGGCGCTGCGGGTGTTCGGCCTGCTCAACTTCAACTCCATCGGTCGGCGTCTGCGCCTGGACTTCTCCGATCTGCTCGGCAAGGGGCTGAGCTACGACCGCATCGACGGACACCTGGTCGGCACCGACGGCGTGCTGCTGACCCGTGGCCCGCTGGTGCTGGACGGTCCGTCCACCCGCCTGGAGCTGGATGGCCAGTTGGACATGGCCCATGACCGCATCGCCGCCAAGCTGCGGGTGACCCTGCCGTTGTCCAACAACCTGCCCCTGGCCGCGCTGCTGGCTGGCGCGGCGCCGGTGGCCGGGGCGCTGTTCATCGTCGATCAGCTGGTCGGTGATCGCCTGTCGAGGGTGGCCAGCGTCGAATATCGGGTCGCTGGCCCCTGGCAGGATCCACAGATCAGCCTGTTCGGCAAGCCGTCAGGGGGCGCACGCTGAGCCCATCCGGGTTAGGATGAAGCCATTGCGCTGCGGGAGATAACGATGGGCATGGTGGCAGTCATCCAGATGGTCAGTCAGTCCGACGTGACCGCCAATCTGGCGCGCGCGCGGGCGTTGCTCGAGCAGGCCGCGGCGGCGGGAGCCCGCCTGGCGGTGCTGCCGGAGAACTTCGCCGCGATGGGGCGCCGCGATCTGGCGTTGCTCGGCCAGGCCGAAGCCAGCGGTGAGGGGCCGCTGCTGCCCTGGCTACAGGCGGCGGCACGCGAGCTGGGCCTGTGGATCGTCGCCGGCACCCTGCCGTTGCCGCCCGTCGGACAGCAGGGCGGCAAGCCCTGCGCCTGCTCGCTGTTGATCGACAGCGACGGGCAAATCGCCGCGCGCTACGACAAGCTGCACCTGTTCGACGTCGAGGTCGCCGACAGTCGCGGCAGCTACCGCGAGTCCGACGACTTCGCCCATGGCGAGCGCCTGGTGCTGGCCGACACCCCGGTGGGGCGCCTGGGTCTGACGGTCTGTTACGATCTGCGCTTTGCCGAACTGTACAGCGCCCTGCGCGAGGCCGGCGCCGAGCTGATCAGCGCGCCGGCCGCGTTCACCGCGGTGACCGGCGCGGCGCACTGGGAGGTGCTGGTGCGCGCGCGGGCGATCGAAACCCAATGCTATCTGCTGGCGGCCAACCAGGGCGGCCAGCATCCCGGGCCGCGGGAAACCTTCGGCCATTCGCTGATCGTCGACCCCTGGGGCCAGCCGCTGGCCTGCGAGGCGCGCGGCGAAGCCGTGCTGCTGGCGGACATCGACCGCCCGGCGCAGGCCGCCATCCGTCAACGCATGCCGGTCAGCGCCCACCGCCGTCTGCACCCGGGCACGCTGCAACCCTTGCACAAGGAGCACACATGAACACCCTGTCATCCGTCAGCAGCCAGCTGCTGACCCCCGGCGGCCTCGGCCTGGAGCGCCTGACGGTGCTGCTCGACGAGCTGGCCGGCCCCGGCATCGACGCCGCCGATCTGTATTTCCAGAGCCAGGTGTCCGAGTCGTGGATGCTCGAGGACGGCATCGTCAAGGAAGGCAGCTTCCACCTCGACCAGGGCGTCGGCGTGCGCGCGCAATCGGGCGAGAAGACCGGCTTCGCCTACAGCAATAGCATCGAGGAGCATGCCCTGCGCCAGGCCATCGGTGCGGCGCGCTCGATCGCCCGTGCCGGCCAGCAGGGCCGCGTGCAGACCCCGGCGGTGCAGGTGCCGCCGCGCCTGTACGGTGCCGACAATCCGCTGGAGGTGCTCTGCCGGGCGGAGAAGGTCGAACTGCTCAAGCGCGTCGACCTGGCCACCCGTGCCCTGGATCCGCGCATCTCGCGGGTCACCGTGAGCCTCGCCGGGGTCTGGGAGCAGGTGTTGGTGGCCGCCGCCGACGGCAGTCTGGGCGCCGACGTGCGGCCGCTGGTGCGCTTCAACGTCAGTGTGATCGTCGAGCACAACGGTCGCCGCGAGCGCGGCGCCCACGGCGGCGGTGGACGCACCGACTATCGCTACTTCCTAGAGCACGACCGCGCCATGGACTACGCCCGCGAGGCGGTGCGCCAGGCGCTGCTCAACCTCGAGGCCATCCCGGCGCCGGCCGGCAGCATGCCGGTGGTGCTCGGCAACGGCTGGAGCGGCGTGCTGCTGCACGAGGCAGTCGGCCATGGCCTGGAAGGCGATTTCAACCGCAAGGGCAGTTCGGCCTACAGCGGCCGGGTCGGCCAGTCGGTGGCTTCGAGCCTGTGCACCATCGTCGACGACGGCACCCTGCCGGGCCGCCGCGGCTCGCTGAGTCTGGACGACGAGGGCACGCCGACCCAGTGCACCACGCTGATCGAGAACGGCGTGCTCAAGGGCTACATGCAGGACAAGCTCAACGCCCGCCTGATGGGCGTGCGCCCCACCGGCAACGGTCGCCGCGAGTCATACGCGCACCTGCCGATGCCGCGCATGACCAACACCTACATGCTGGCCGGCGCCAGCGACCCGGAGGAGATCATCCGTTCGGTGAAGCGCGGCCTGTACTGCGCCAGCCTCGGCGGCGGTCAGGTGGACATCACCAGCGGCAAGTTCGTGTTTTCGACCAGCGAGGCCTACCTGATCGAGGACGGCCGGATCACCGCGCCGGTGAAGGGCGCGACCCTGATCGGCAACGGTCCGGAAGCGATGAGCCGGGTGTCGATGGTCGGCAACGACCTGGCGCTGGACAGCGGCGTCGGCACCTGCGGCAAGGATGGCCAGTCGGTGCCGGTGGGCGTCGGCCAGCCGACCCTGAAGATCGAGGCGATCACCGTGGGTGGTACCGGGGGGTAAGGGTCGGTCTGTAGGAGCGAATTCATTCGCGACCCTCTGTCGGTCGCAGATGAATCGCTCCTGTGACAGAAGATTCAGCGCAGGCCGCGGCGCATTTCATCCATTTCGCGCAGGTACTTGAAGACCTTGCGCGAGGCGGCCGGCGGCTTGCCGCGGGCAGCTTCGAACTGGGCGTGACGGATCAGCTGGCGCAGGTGCTGGACGTCGGCCTCGGGGTACTCGCCGAGCAGTGCCTCGAGGTCGGCGTCGGTGCCGTCGACCAGGCGGTCACGCCAGCGCTCGAGGGCGTGGAAACGTTCGTTGTACTGGCGGGTGGAGGAATCCATCTGGTCGAGGAGGGCGACGATGGCGTCGATGTCCTGGTCGCGCATCAGCTTGCCGATGTACTGGAGGTGGCGTTTGCGTGCCGCGTGCGCCTTGTGTTTCGGCGCCTCGATCAGCGCCTTGAGCATGGCATCGCTCAGCGGCAGGCGGTTGAGCATGTCCGCCTTGAGCGTGGTCAGGCGTTCGCCCAAGTCCTGCAGCGCATGCAGCTCGCGCTTGACCTGGGATTTGCTCTTCTCTCCGGAGAAGTCGTCGTCGAATTGTTCAGACATGGGGCGGGTCCGCTGGGAAACGCCGCCATGATAACCACTCAGGGGCCGCTTGTCCGGCCCGGCCGGCACGCCGGCGGGAAAACAGGAGCAGGACATGAATTCAGCCGTGGAAAGCGTGGGGCCGCAGGCCCTGCCGGGATTGCAGGAACAGGTCGAGGCGATTCTTGCCGAGGCGCGCCAGCAGGGTGCGACGGCCTGCGAGGTGGCGGTGTCGCTGGAGCAGGGGCTGTCCACCAGCGTGCGCCAGGGCGAGGTGGAGACGGTGGAGTTCAACCGCGACCGCGGCTTCGGTATCACCCTCTATCTCGGCCAGCGCAAGGGCTCGGCGAGCACCTCGGCGCAGGGCGCGGAGGCGATCCGCGAGACCGTGGCGGCGGCGCTGGCCATCGCTCGGCATGCTTCCGAGGATGACTGCGCAGGCCTTGCCGATGCGGCGCTGATGGCTCGCGAGCTGCCGGATCTGGATCTCTATCATCCGTGGGCGATCACTCCGGAACAGGCCATCGAGCAGGCGCTGGCCTGCGAGGCGGCGGCCTTCGCCACGGACCCGCGGGTGACCAAGGCCGACGGCACCACCCTCAATACCCACCTGGGCTGCCGGGTGTACGGCAACAGCCACGGCTTCGTCGGCGGCTACGCCTCCAGCCGGCACAGCCTGAGCTGCGTGATGATCGCCGAGGGCGAGGGGCAGATGCAGCGCGACTACTGGTACGACGTCAGTCGCATCGGCAGCGAGCTGGCCAGTGGCGAGTCGATCGGTCGGCGCGCCGCCGAGCGCGCGGTCAGTCGCCTCGGTGCACGGCCGGTGCCGACCTGCGAGGTGCCGGTGCTGTTCGCCGCCGAGCTGGCCACCGGGCTGTTCGGCCACCTGCTGGCGGCGATTTCCGGCGGCAACCTGTACCGCAAGGCGTCCTTCCTCGAGGATGCACTGGGTCAGCAGCTGTTCCCGGACTGGCTGAGCCTCGACGAGCGCCCGCACCTGCCGCGCGGCATGGGCAGCGCCAGTTTCGACGGCGACGGTCTGGCCACCTACGCCAAGCCGTTCGTCGAGGGCGGCAGACTGGTGTCCTACGCGCTGGGTACCTACTCGGGACGCAAGCTGGGTATGCCGAGCACCGCCAATGCCGGCGGCGTGCACAACCTGTTCGTCAGTCATGGCAGCGAGGACCAGGCCGCACTGATCCGCCGCATGGACCGCGGTCTGCTGGTCACCGAGCTGATGGGGCAGGGGCTGAACCTGGTCACCGGCGACTATTCGCGCGGTGCGGCGGGCTTCTGGGTGGAGAACGGGGTGATCCAGTTCCCGGTGCAGGAAGTCACCATCGCCGGCAACCTGCGCGACATATTCCAGGGCATCGTCGCCGTGGGCAGCGATCTGGAACTACGCGGCAATGTGCGCACCGGCTCGGTGCTGATCGACAAGATGATGGTGGGCGGCAGCTGAGGGGCTGCGGGGGAGGGCAGGAGGCTTCCTGCCCGTTCGTCGAGCAGGCGGGGGCTACTCGCCCTCGTCGAAATAGTTGCCGATTAGTTCGATCAGCGCCTGCAGCGCCTCGTGTTCCTGTTCGCCTTCGGTGCACAGGTGGATCGCGGTGCCCTTGCCGGCGGCGAGCATCATCACCGACATGATGCTCTTGCCATCCACCAGGCTGTCCGCCGAGCGGCCGACCCTGACCTGGCAGGGATAGCGGCCGGCTACGCCGACGAACTTGGCGGCGGCGCGGGCATGCAGGCCGAGCTTGTTGATGATGGTGACGTCGCAGGCTGGCATCGCGGTGGGAACTGTCCTTGGGTTGACCGGGGTCGGGTTAGCCGAGATCGCGGTGGCGGATCTGCAGGTTGCCGAGGCTCTCGCGCAGCGCGGCGCCCAGCCGCTCGGCCAGATACACCGAGCGATGGTGGCCGCCGGTGCAGCCGATGGCCACGGTGACGTAGGCACGATTGCTGGCGGCAAAGCGCGGCAGCCATTTGCTCAGGTAGGCGAGCAGGTCCTGATACATTTCCTCGACATCCGGCTGGGCGTCCAGGTAGTCGCACACCACCTGTTCCAGGCCGCTGTGCTCGCGCAGGTCCGGCTTCCAGTAGGGGTTGGGCAGGCAGCGCACGTCGAACACCAGGTCGGCGTCCACCGGCATGCCGCGCTTGAAGCCGAACGATTCGAGCAGGAAGGCGGTACCGGCCTGTGGTTTGTCGAGCAGGCGCAACTTGATGGTGTCGCTGAGCTGGTACAGGTTGAGGTTGGCGGTGTCGATCTTCAGGTCGGCCAGATCGGCGATCGGCGCGAGCAGTTGGGTTTCGTCGTTGATCGCCTCGCTCAGCGAGCGGGATTCGCTGGTCAGCGGATGGCGGCGGCGGGTTTCCGAGAAGCGCTTGAGCAGGGTGGCGTTGTCGGCGTCGAGATACAGTACGTCGCACTGGATGTTGCGCAGGCGCAGCTGTTCGAGTAGCTCGGGAAAGCGCTTGAGCTGGCTGGGCAGGTTGCGCGCGTCGATCGACACGGCGACCTGCGGCTGCAGCAACTCGGTATGCAGGAGGGCGCGCTCGCTCAGGTCCGGCAGCAGGCTGGCCGGCAGGTTGTCGATGCAGTAGAAGCCGTTGTCCTCGAGCACCGCCAAGGCCGTGCTTTTGCCCGACCCGGAGCGACCGCTGACAATGATCAGGCGCATGGCTCAGCGCCCGTCCACGGTGTCGAGCACCACCTGGTAGAGATCGAAGCCGTCCTTCGCCTGGCGCAGACGCTCGCGCACGTCGGCACGGTCGAGCAGGCCGGCGATCTGGCGCAGCAGCTCGAGGTGCTCCTCGGTGGCGGCTTCGGGGACCAGGAGGACGAACAGCAGGTCCACCGGGGCGCCGTCGAGGGCGTCGAAGTCGACCGGGGCGTCGAGGCGCAGCAAGGCGCTGATCGGTACCGAGCAGCTGCTCAGCCGACAGTGGGGAATCGCGATGCCATTGCCGAAACCGGTGGAGCCGAGTTTTTCTCGGGCTACCAGACTTTCGAAGATGTCATGTGCGTCGAGCCCGGGAATATCCCGGGCTACGAGGTTGGCGATCTGCTCGAGAACGCGTTTCTTGCTGCCTCCCGGCACGTTCACCTGGGAACGGCCGGGGGTCAGTATGTGCTCTAGTCGAATCATCGGGGAATGATCAGCGGGCTGCGGCGCCCTGTTCACGTTCGACCTGCTTTTCCTTGTGCTTGATCAGCTGGCGGTCCAGCTTGTCGGCCAGCAGGTCGATGGCGGCGTACATATCGGTGTGCTCGGCGTTGGCGACCACTTCGCCGCCGGCTACGTGCAGGGTCGCCTCGATCTTCTGCTGCAGTTTTTCCACCTGCATGATCACCTGGACGTTGGTGATCTTGTCGAAATGGCGCGCCAGTCGCTCCAGTTTCTCGTTGATGTAGTCGCGCAGAGTGTCAGTCACTTCCAGGTGTTGGCCACTGATGTTGACTTGCATGCTGCTTCTCCTTGTTACCTGCGAATGCCGACAGGGTCATACCCTCTCGGCTGGAATGCGATGTTGTTTTACTCGAGCGTCACACCAGGCGCTTGCGCTCGCTCGATGGGGCAATGCCCAAGGATTCCCGATACTTGGCGATGGTCCTGCGGGCCACCTGAATTCCTTGTGCCTCCAGTAAACCAGCGATCTTGCTGTCACTCAATGGCTTTTTCGGGTTTTCCCCCGCCACCAGTTTCTTGATGATCGCGCGGATCGCCGTCGACGAGCATTCGCCGCCTTCGGCGGTGCTGACGTGGCTGGAGAAAAAGTACTTGAGTTCGTAGATGCCGCGCGGGGTGTGCATGTATTTCTGCGTGGTGACCCGCGAGATGGTCGACTCGTGCATGCCCACCGCCTCGGCGATGTCGTGCAGCACCAG
Source organism: Pseudomonas linyingensis (assembly GCF_900109175.1). Taxonomy (GTDB): domain Bacteria; phylum Pseudomonadota; class Gammaproteobacteria; order Pseudomonadales; family Pseudomonadaceae; genus Geopseudomonas; species Geopseudomonas linyingensis. The sequence continues at coordinate 304,648 of NZ_FNZE01000001.1, forward strand.
CGGTTTCATCGCCTCCTCGCCGTACTCGAGGAAGCCACGCTGCAGTTCGACGATCTGGGTGGCGACCTTCATCAGCGTCTCGTTGCGGCTGAGCAGGCTCTTGATGAACCAGCGCGCCTCCTGCAGCTGGTTGCGCATGTAGGTGTTGTCGGCGCTGGAGTCGGCACGTCGCACCAGACCGGCGTAGTGCGGGTTGACGCGCAGGCGCGGCATGGCGTCGGGATTGAGTTCGACCAGCCAGCGCTCGTTGTCCTTGCGCACGATGACGTCGGGGACCACGTACTCGGCCTCGCTGGTCTCGATCTGCGAGCCGGGGCGCGGGTTGAGGCGCTGGATCAGTTCGACGATCTGGCGCAGGTCGTCTTCCTTGACCCGCAGGCGGCGCATCAGCTGGCTGTAGTCGCGGCTGCCGAGCAGGTCGAGGTGGTCACGCGCCACGCGGCGGGTTTCTTCCAGCCAGGGGGTGCTGGCCGGCAGCTGCTGCAGTTGCAGCAGCAGGCACTCGCTGAGGTCGCGCGCGCCGATGCCCAGCGGCTCGAACTGTTGCACGCGGTGCAGGACCATCTCCACCTCGTCCAGCTCGATGTCCAGTTCGGGATCGAGCGACTCGAGGATCTCCTCGAGGCTTTCGTCGAGATAGCCGTCGTTGTTGATCGCATCGATGATCGACATGGCGATCAGCCGGTCGTGGTCGCTCATCGGCGCCAGGTTGAGCTGCCAGAGCAGGTGGCTGTGCAGGCTTTCGCCCGCCGAGGTGCGGGTGGTGAAGTCCCACTCGTCATCGTCGCTGACCGGCAGGCTGCTGGCACTGGTCTGGTAGATGTCTTCCCAGGCGGTATCCACCGGCAGTTCGCTGGGGATGCGCTCGCCCCACTGGTCGGCATCGTCCATGCTGTCGGGATCGCGCTCGCTGCTGGTGCTGATCGTGCTGTCGTGGCTGCCCACCGCGGCAGACGGCTCGCTTTCTGCCAGCGGGTCGCTGTTGTCGAAATCGTCGCCATCTTCCTGGCGTTCGAGCATGGGATTCGAATCCAGGGCTTCCTGGATTTCCTGCTGCAGATCGAGGGTCGACAGCTGCAGGAGGCGAATGGCCTGTTGCAGCTGGGGGGTCATCGTCAGCTGCTGACCCATCTTGAGGACTAGCGAGTGTTTCATGGCTGGGGAGTTGGCACCTTGGGGTCTGCCAGCGCCTGTGCGCTGTCCACTGCTGGGCGTCGGGGCGCCCTGGTTAGCAAATTATATGCCTGAGAAGCGCGCGTTTGCCTAGGGGTGACAACCGAGGGGGAGTGGCGCGGCGACCTGCGGGCACATCGTGGTCGTGGCCGCGCCCGCCTCAGAGGCGGAACTCGTGGCCGAGATAGACTTCCTTGACCAGCTGGTTGGCGAGGATGCTCTCGGCATCGCCTTCGGCGATCAGCTGGCCGGCGTTAACGATGTAGGCGGTCTCGCAGATGTCGAGGGTCTCGCGCACGTTGTGGTCGGTGATCAGCACGCCGATGCCGCGATTCTTCAGGTGGTGGATGATCTGCTTGATGTCGCCCACCGAGATCGGGTCGACGCCGGCGAAGGGTTCGTCGAGTAGGATGAACTTGGGGTCGCTGGCCAGCGCGCGGGCGATCTCCACCCGCCGCCGTTCGCCGCCGGACAGGCTCATGCCGAGATTCTCGCGGATGTGGCTGATGTGGAATTCCTGCAGCAGGCCTTCCAGCGCCTCGCGCCGCCCGGCGCGGTCGAGATCCTTGCGGGTCTCGAGAATCGCCATGATGTTGTCGGCCACCGTCAGCTTGCGGAAGATCGAGGCTTCCTGGGGCAGATAGCCGATGCCGGCCCGGGCGCGACCGTGCATCGGGAGGTGGGTGACGTCCTGCTCGTCGATCAGCACGCGGCCCTGCTCGGCGCGCACCAGGCCGACGATCATGTAGAAGCAGGTGGTCTTGCCGGCGCCGTTGGGGCCGAGCAGGCCGACGATCTGGCCGCTGTCGATCGACAGGCTGACGTCGCGCACGACCTCGCGGCCCTTGTAGCTCTTGGCCAGGTGCTGAGCGATCAGGGTGCTCATGGGGTGCTCTGCTCCGGCTCGGTCTTCTTGCGTGGCTGGATGGTCATGTCGACACGTGGACGCGGGCTGGTCACGTTGCTGCCGGTGGCGCGCCCGGCGTTGACGATCTGGCGCTGGGTGTCGTAGACGATCTTCTCGCCTTCGAAGGTGTTGCCTTCCTGGACTACCTTGGCCTGGTCGATCAGCACGATGCGCTCGTTGACCGCGAAGTACTGGATGGTCAGGCCGTAGGCCTTGACCAGCGGCTTGTCGGCGGCGGGCTGCTGCTCGTAGTAGGCCGGCTTGCCGACCGAGGTGAACACCTCGATGTCGCCGTTGGCGTCCTGGGTGATGGTCACGGTGTCGCCGGTGATCTTCAGGGTGCCCTGGGTGATCACCACGCCGCCGCGGTATACCGCCACGCCCTTGGCGTCGTCCAGTTCGGCGCTGTCAGCCTGCACGCGAATCGGCTGGTCGCGGTCGGTGGGCAGGGCCCACGCCGGAAGGGTGGCCAGCAGGGTGCTCAGGCCAAACAGAAGGGGAAGGGGGTTAACGAACCTCATGCTGTCCTCGTACGTTGGACTGCAGGAGCATCCTGCCGTCTTTGAGATAGGCCTGCATACCGGTGGCCGTGGTGACGCCGTTGGCGGCCTCGATGCGCACCGGTTGGCTGGTCTGGGCATACTCCCGTTCGGGGAATACGGTCAGTCGGCTGGTGGTCAGGATGGTCGGGCGGCCCCGGGCATCGGTGCGCGCCACGCGTACGGCGTCGAGCAGTTCGACCTCGGTGCCGCCGGGCGCCACCTCGCCGCGGGCGCTCTGCACGTGCCAGGGATAGTCGCTGCCGCGATGCAGGCGCAGATCCGGACGGGTCAGCAGGGTGATGTCGCTGCTCTGCAGGTGCTCCAGGCGTTCGGCCTTCAGTCGGTAGTGCAGGGCGCCGTCGGTCTGGAACTGCACGCTGCGGGCGTTCTCGACATAGAAGTCGATGGCGCTGTCGGCTTGCGGCGCGCGGCTGGGCTCCATGAAGCTTTCCGGGCGGATGTTCCAGTAGCCGATGGCCACCAGCAGGGCGGCGGCCACGGCGAACGGCAGGAAGGTGCGCAGCGTCGGATTCATCGGCGTTCCGTTAGGGGAGGCGGCGTCAGAGGTAGGCGGCCTGGGCCGCCTCCAGCGTGCCCTGGGCGCGCATGATCAGTTCGCAGAACTCGCGGGCGGCGCCTTCGCCACCGCGCGCCTGGGTGACGCCGGCGGCGTGCTGGCGCACGAAAGCGTCGGCGCTGGCCACCGCCATGCCCAAGCCGACCCGGCGGATTACCGGCAGGTCGGGCAGGTCGTCGCCCAGATAGGCTACCTGTGCATATGAGAGTTCCAGTTCGGCGAGCAGTTCATCGAGCACCACCAACTTGTCCTCGCGGCCCTGATACAGGTGCTGGATGCCGAGGTTGTGCGCCCGGCGCTCGACTACCGGGGTCTTGCGCCCACTGATGATCGCGGTGCGCACGCCGGAGTTGATCAGCATCTTGATGCCCTGGCCGTCGAGGGTGTTGAAGGTCTTGAATTCGCCGCCTTCGGGCAGGAAGTACAGCTTGCCGTCGGTGAGCACGCCGTCGACATCGAAGATTGCCAGGCGGATGGCCGCGGCGCGTTGCTGCAGGTCGCAGTTCATTCACATCACTCCCGCGCGCAGCAGATCGTGCATGTTCAGGGCGCCGACCGCACGATGCTCCGGGTCGATCGCCACCAGGGCGCTGATCTTGTGGTCTTCCATGATCTTCAGCGCCTCGGCGGCGAGCATGTCGGGGCGCACGGTCTTGCCGCCAGCGGTCATCAGTTCGTCGATCAGCGCATGGCGCACGTCGACGCCGCGATCCAGGGCGCGGCGCAGGTCACCGTCGGTGAAGATGCCGGCCAGGCGGCCGTCGGCCTCGGTGACCACGGTCATGCCCAGGCCCTGGCGGGTCATCTCCAGCAGCGCCTCGCGCAGGGAGGTGCCGCGCGGCACGCAGGGCAGGCGGTCGCCGCCGTGCATGATGTTCTCCACCTTGAGCAGCAGGCGACGGCCCAGGGCGCCACCCGGATGGGAGAAGGCGAAGTCTTCGGCGGTGAAGCCGCGCGCTTCCAGCAGGGCGATGGCCAGGGCGTCGCCGAGCACCAGCGAGACGGTGGTCGAGGAAGTGGGTGCCAGGTTCAGCGGACAGGCCTCCTGGGCCACGCTGGCATCCAGGTTGACTTCGGCGGCCTTGGCCAGCGGCGAGTCGGGGTTGCCGGTCATGCTGATCAGGGTGATGCCCAGGCGCTTGATCAGCGGCAGCAGGGTGACGATTTCGGCGGTGCTGCCGGAGTTGGACAGCGCCAGGACCACGTCGTCGCGGGTGATCATGCCCATGTCGCCGTGGCTGGCCTCGGCCGGATGGACGAAGAACGCCGTGGTGCCGGTGCTGGCCAGAGTGGCGGCGATTTTGCGGCCGACATGTCCGGACTTGCCCATGCCGACCACCACCACGCGGCCCTTGCAGGCCAGCAGCAGCTCGCAGGCGCGGACGAAGTCGCCGTTGATCCGGGCCAGCAGATCGCTCACGGCGTCCAGCTCCAGGCGGATGGTGCGCTGGGCCGATTGGATGAAGGATGGCGTCTGGGGCATGGGCGCAAACAGGGTTGGCTGATGAAGCGGGTGATTATACCGCCAAAGTGTCGAGGGCTCATCATCTGCCGTCGGCGGGCGGGGAGAGCGCTTGGGCGCACCCGCTGGCACGGTGTATAGTACGTGGCTATTCGGCCACTGGCTGCCGGATGCTCAGCCGTGGGTTCGGGCGTCAGCACGGAAGGCCGGCACGCAAGGAGTTCCGATGAGTAGCGACAACGCGTATGCCGTCGAGCTGAAAGGTGTGACCTTCAAGCGCGGTACGCGCACCATCTTCGACAAGGTTGATCTGGCGTTTCCGCGCGGCAAGGTGACCGGCATCATGGGTCCTTCCGGCTGCGGCAAGACCACCCTGCTGCGCCTGATCGGCGCCCAGCTGCGTCCGGCCAGTGGCGCAGTGATCGTCAATGGCCAGAACCTGCCGGATCTTTCGCGCAACGAACTGTTCGACATGCGCAAGCAGATGGGCGTGCTGTTCCAGAGTGGCGCCCTGTTCACCGATCTCGATGTGTTCGAAAACGTCGCCTTTCCGCTGCGGGTGCACACCAGCCTGCCGGAGGAGATGATCCGCGACATCGTGCTGATGAAGCTGCAGGCGGTCGGCCTGCGCGGCGCCATCGAGCTGATGCCCGACGAGCTGTCCGGCGGCATGAAGCGCCGTGTGGCGCTGGCCCGGGCGATCGCTCTGGATCCGCAGATTCTCATGTACGACGAACCGTTCGTCGGTCAGGACCCGATCGCCCTGGGCGTGCTGGTGCGCCTGATTCGCCTGCTCAACGATGCGCTCGGCCTGACCAGCATCGTGGTGTCCCACGATCTGGCGGAGACGGCCAGCATCGCCGACTACCTGTACGTGGTCGGCGATACCCAGGTGCTCGGCCATGGCACCCCGGCCGAGTTGATGGAGTCCGACAATCCGCGTATCCGCCAGTTCATGCAGGGTATCGCCGACGGCCCGGTACCCTTCCACTTTCCCGCGGCCGATTATCGCCGCGACCTGCTGGGAGACGCCTGATGCGCAAGACTCCGCTGGTCGAGCGGGTCCGCCTGCTCGGGCGTTCCGGCCTCGATGTGCTCGAGGCGCTGGGGCGCTCGACCCTGTTTCTGCTGCATGTGCTGGTCGGTCGCAATGGCGCCGGCAGCTTCCTGCCGCTGCTGGTCAAGCAGTTGTACGCGGTCGGCGTGCTGTCGCTGGCGATCATCATCGTCTCCGGCATCTTCATCGGCATGGTGCTGGCGCTGCAGGGCTACAACATCCTGGTCGACTTCGCCTCCGAGGAGGCGGTCGGCCAGATGGTGGCGCTGACCCTGCTGCGCGAGCTGGGGCCGGTGGTCACCGCGCTGCTGTTCGCCGGGCGTGCCGGTTCGGCGCTGACCGCCGAGATCGGCAACATGAAATCCACCGAGCAGTTGTCCAGCCTGGAAATGATCGGCGTCGACCCGCTCAAGTACATCATCGCGCCGCGCCTGTGGGCGGGGTTCATCTCGATGCCGCTGCTCTCGGCGATCTTCACCGTGGTCGGCATCTGGGGTGGGGCGATGGTCGCCGTCGACTGGCTCGGCGTCTACGAGGGCTCCTACTGGGGCAACATGCAGCGTAGCGTCGAGTTTCAGGGCGATGTGCTCAACGGTGTGATCAAGAGCCTGGTGTTCGCCGTGGTGGTGACCTGGATCGCGGTGTTCCAGGGCTACGACTGCGAGCCGACCTCCGAGGGCATCAGTCGTGCCACCACGCGTACCGTGGTCTACGCCTCGCTGGCCGTGCTCGGCCTCGACTTCATTCTTACCGCTCTGATGTTCGGAGACTTCTGATGCAATCCCGTTCCCTGGAAATCGGTGTCGGTCTGTTCCTGCTGGTTGGCCTGCTGGCCCTGCTGCTGCTGGCCCTGCGGGTCAGCGGCCTGACCATCGGCGCGGCAGACGACACCTACCGTCTGTATGCCTACTTCGACAACACCGCCGGCGTCAGCTCGCGGGCCAAGGTGACCATGGCCGGGGTGACCATCGGCAAGGTGGTGGCCGTCGATCTGGATCACGACAGCTTCATGGGACGCGTGACCATGGAACTCGACAAGCGTGTCGACAATCTACCGACCGACTCCACCGCGTCGATCCTCACTGCCGGCCTGCTCGGCGAGAAGTACATCGGCATCAGTATCGGTGGCGAAGAGGAGGTGTTGGCCGATGGCGGGGTGATTCGTGACACCCAGTCGGCCCTGGTGCTGGAAGACCTGATCGGCAAGTTCCTGCTCAATACCGTCAACAAAGAACCGGCCAAGTAAGTCATTGGGAAGCTCAAACATGCTCAAGATCCTGCGTCGCAGCCTGCTGGTCCTGCTGGCCTGCCTGCCCTTCACCGCCCATGCTGCAGCCACTCCGCAGCAGTTGGTGCAAAGCACCACCGATCAAGTGCTGGGCGAGCTGACCAGCAAGCGCGAGCAGTTCAAGCAGGATCCGGAGGCCTTCTATCAGGCGCTCGACGGCATTCTCGGTCCGGTGATCGACTTCGACGGCTTCGCTCGCGGGGTGATGACCGTGCGTTACAGTCGTCAGGCCTCGCCCGAGCAGATGCAGGCCTTCCAGACCAGCTTCAAGCGCAGTCTGGTCAAGTTCTACGGCAGCGCCCTGCTCGAGTACGACAACCAGCAGATCCGCATGCTGCCGCCGGTCGCCTCCCGCGAGCCTGATCGCGCCTCGGTGAACATGGAAGTGGTCGGTCGCAGCGGCGCCATCTATCCGCTGACCTACACCCTCGAGCAGAAGGGCGGGGCCTGGAAGGTGCGCAACGTGATCATCAACGGCATCAACATCGGCAAGCTGTTCCGCGACCAGTTCGCCGAGTCGATGCGCAGCAACGGCAACGACCTGGACAAGGTCATCGCCACCTGGGGTGACGCCGTGGCGCGTGCCCAGGAAGCTGCCGACGTGACGGCCGGCCAGCAATGAGAGGAGGCTCGCTGCGCGAGGTGCAGGGCGGTGGTCTGGCGCTGCATGGCGTGATCGACATGCATGTCGGCGCCGAGCTGCGCGACGCCGGGCGTCGCCTGCTCGCCGCCAGTCGCAGCCGCGAGGTGTGGATCGATTGTGCGGCCATCACCCAAAGCAGCAGTGTCGGGCTGTCGCTGTTGCTGTGCCTGCTGCGCGATGCCCGGGAGACCGGCAAGATCCTCCAGGTGCGCAACCTGCCGGACGACATGCGCCAGATCGCCGAGGTCTACGGTCTGCTCGAGCTGCTGCCGCTGGCCGATTGAAGCGCTGTCGGCGTGCCATGGCACGCGGCCGGCGGGGTTCGCAGGTCGGGGGCTTTTTTGTATGATGGCCGGCCCGTTCGTGCCGGTCCCCAATCGAGGTTGAGTTATGCAGGCTGAAGACGTCAAACGCCATCTGGAAGCGCAGCTGCCCGGCACCCGTGTGGAAGTCGAAGGGCAGGGCTGCGATTTCCAGCTGAACCTGATCAGCGACGAACTGGCTGCCCTCAGCCCGGTCAAGCGCCAGCAGCAGATCTATGCCCACCTCAATGCCTGGATCGCCGATGGCAGCATCCATGCAGTGACCATGAAATTCTTCACCCAGGCTGCCTGGGCCGAGCGCGCCTGAGCGCCGGCGACCGAGATTCCCAATGGATAAACTGATCATTACCGGTGGCGCCCCGCTCGACGGGGAAATCCGCATTTCCGGCGCGAAGAACGCGGCCCTGCCGATCCTCGCCGCGACCCTGCTGGCCGATACCCCGGTCACCGTGCGCAACCTGCCGCACCTGCACGACATCACCACCATGATCGAGCTGTTCGGTCGCATGGGCGTCGAGCCGGTGATCAACGAGAAGCTCGACGTAGAAGTCGATGCCACCACCATCAAGACCCTGGTGGCGCCCTACGAGCTGGTCAAGACCATGCGCGCCTCGATCCTGGTGCTCGGTCCGATGGTCGCCCGCTTCGGTCAGGCCGAAGTGGCCCTGCCCGGCGGCTGCGCCATCGGCAGCCGTCCGGTCGACCTGCACATCCGCGGCCTCGAGGCGATGGGCGCGATCATCGACGTCGATGGCGGCTACATCAAGGCCCGCGCTCCGGAAGGTGGCCTGCGCGGCGCGCACTTCTGCTTCGACACCGTCAGCGTGACCGGCACCGAGAACATCCTCATGGCTGCCACCCTGGCCAACGGTCGCAGCGTCCTCGAGAACGCCGCGCGCGAGCCGGAAGTGGTCGACCTGGCCAACATGCTGATCGCCATGGGCGCGCAGATCCAGGGCGCCGGCACCTCGACGATCACCGTCGATGGCGTCAAGCGTCTGGGTGGTGGCAGCTACGCGGTGATGCCCGACCGCATCGAGACCGGCACCTTCCTGGTCGCCGCCGCCGCCAGTCGCGGCCGGGTCAAGCTCAAGGATACCGATCCGACCATCCTCGAGGCCGTGCTGCTCAAGCTGCAGGAAGCCGGCGCCGAGATCACCACCGGGGATGACTGGATCGAGCTGGACATGAAGGGCAAGCGGCCGAAGGCGGTCAACGTGCGTACCGCCCCGTACCCGGCGTTCCCCACCGACATGCAGGCGCAGTTCATCGCCATGAACGCGGTGGCCGAAGGTACCGGCACGGTGATCGAGACCATCTTCGAGAACCGCTTCATGCACGTGCAGGAAATGCAGCGCATGGGCGCGCACATCCAGATCGAGGGCAATACCGCCATCGTCACCGGTGTGTCGCGCCTCAAGGCTGCCCCGGTGATGGCTACCGACCTGCGTGCCTCGGCCAGCCTGGTGATCGCCGCGCTGGTCGCCGATGGCGACACCCTGATCGACCGCATCTACCACATCGACCGTGGCTACGAGTGCATCGAGGAAAAACTGCAACTGCTCGGCGCCAAGATCCGCCGTGTACCGGGCTAGGGGTAAGTCATGCTGACCATCGCGCTGTCCAAGGGCCGCATTCTCGACGATACCCTGCCGCTGCTGGCGGCAGCCGGCATCGTGCCGACCGAGAATCCGGACAAGAGCCGCAAGCTGATCATCCCGACCACCCAGGCCGATGTGCGCCTGCTGATCGTGCGTGCCACCGACGTGCCGACCTACGTCGAGCACGGCGCCGCCGATCTCGGCGTGGCCGGCAAGGACGTGCTGCTGGAATATGGTGGCCAGGGCCTCTACGAGCCGCTCGACCTGCAGATCGCCAAGTGCAAGCTGATGACCGCCGGCAAGGTTGGCGCGCCTGAGCCCAAGGGCCGCCTGCGTGTGGCCACCAAGTTCGTCAACGTGGCCAAGCGCTACTACGCCGAGCAGGGTCGCCAGGTCGACATCATCAAGCTGTACGGCTCCATGGAGCTGGCGCCGCTGGTGGGCCTGGCCGACAAGATCATCGACGTGGTCGACACCGGTAACACCCTGCGCGCCAACGGCCTGGAGCCGCAGGAGCTGATCTGCCATGTCAGCTCGCGACTGGTGGTCAACAAGGCCTCGATGAAGATGCAGCATGCGCGCATCCAGGCCCTGATCGATACCCTGCGCCAGGCCGTGCAATCACGCCGGCCAGCGTGAGTCATCCCCGGCGCCAGGGACGGCGCCGACGTCGTCCTGCCCTGTAGGGTGGCGACTACTTGCTGTTTCCGCCCGCGACCATCGGTCGCTACAGCCTATCCGTGTCATAGCCACAATTGCCGGGTGCCCGCACGGAAGGCCTGCTAGTCTAGCGGCGCCCGACCCCCGCTTACGCCAGAGAGGCTTTGCCATGACCGCACCAATCGCCATCCGCCGACTCGACGCCGCCGATCCGCAGTTTGCCCGTCATCTGGATCATCTGCTGAGCTGGGAAAGCGTGTCCGACGATGCGGTCAACCAGCGCGTGCTGGACATCATCAAGGGCGTGCGCGAGCGCGGCGATGCCGCGCTGGTCGAGTACACCCAGCGCTTCGACGGCGTCGAGGCGACCTCCATGGCCGAGCTGATCCTGCCGCGCGAGCGCCTGGAGCTGGCCCTGACCCGCATCAGTGTCGAGCAGCGCACGGCGCTGGAGCAGGCCGCCGAGCGCGTGCGCCTCTACCACGAGCGGCAGAAGCAGGACTCCTGGACCTACACCGAGGCCGACGGCACCGTGCTCGGCCAGCAGGTCACCCCGCTGGATCGCGCCGGCCTGTATGTGCCGGGCGGCAAGGCGGCCTATCCGTCGTCGGTGCTGATGAACGCCATTCCGGCCAAGGTGGCCGGTGTCGCCGAAGTGGTGATGGTGGTGCCGACCCCGCGTGGCGAGCTCAACGAATTGGTGCTGGCCGCCGCCTGCGTGGCCGGTGTCGACCGCGTGTTCACCATCGGCGGCGCCCAGGCCGTGGCCGCGCTGGCCTACGGTACCGAGAGCGTGCCGCAGGTGGATAAGGTGGTCGGTCCGGGCAACATCTATGTGGCCACCGCCAAGCGCCACGTGTTCGGCCAGGTCGGCATCGACATGATCGCCGGCCCCTCGGAGATCCTCGTGGTCTGCGACGGCCAGACCGACCCGGACTGGATCGCCATGGACCTGTTCTCCCAGGCCGAGCATGACGAGGACGCCCAGTCGATCCTGGTCAGCCCGGACGACGCCTTCCTCGACCGGGTGGCCGAAAGCATCGCTCGCCTGCTGCCGACCATGGAGCGTGCCGAGATCATCCGCACCTCGCTGGAGGCCCGCGGCGCGCTGATCCAGGTCGCCGACATGGAGCAGGCCATCGCCGTGGCCAACCGCATCGCCCCGGAACACCTCGAGCTGTCGGTGGCCGAGCCGCAACAGTGGCTGGCGCAGATCCGTCACGCCGGCGCGATCTTCATGGGCAGGTACACTGCGGAGGCGCTGGGCGACTACTGCGCCGGGCCGAACCACGTGCTGCCGACCTCCGGTACCGCGCGCTTCTCCTCGCCGCTGGGGGTCTACGACTTCCAGAAGCGCTCGTCGATCATCTTCTGTTCGGCCGCCGGTGCCTCCGAGCTGGGCAAGACCGCCTCGGTGCTGGCCCGCGGCGAGTCGCTGACCGCCCACGCGCGCAGCGCCGAGTACCGTATCAAGTAATACGTCGGGTGCGCGGTGCGCACCCCGGGAACGATTCGGTGCGCACCGCGCACCCTACGCATTCGAGGAGAGAAGGGCGTGAGCAAATTCTGGAGTCCCTTCGTCAAGGACCTGGTGCCCTACGTGCCGGGTGAGCAGCCCAAGCTGGAGCGGCTGGTCAAACTCAACACCAATGAGAACCCCTACGGCCCGTCGCCGAAGGTGCTCGAAGCCATCGGTGCCGAGCTGGACGACAACCTGCGGCTGTACCCGGACCCCAACGGCGAGCGCCTCAAGCAGGCGATCGCCGGCTACTACGGCGTGCAGCCCAGTCAGGTGTTCGTCGGCAACGGTTCCGACGAGGTGCTGGCGCACGTGTTCCACGGCCTGTTCCAGCACGGCCGGCCGCTGCTGTTTCCGGACATCAGCTACAGCTTCTATCCGGTGTACTGCGGCCTCTACCACATCCCGTTCGAGACCGTGGCGCTGGACGAGCAGTTCCGCATCAATGTGGCGGACTACGCGCGCCCCAACGGCGGCATCATCTTCCCCAACCCCAATGCGCCGACCGGCTGCCTGCTGCCGCTGACGGCGATTCGCCAGCTGCTCGAGGCCAACCGCGAGTCGGTGGTGGTGGTCGACGAGGCCTATGTCGACTTCGGCGGCGAAAGCGCCATCAGCCTGGTGGACCAGTATCCCAACCTGCTGGTCACCCAGACCCTGTCCAAGTCGCGCTCGCTGGCCGGCCTGCGCGTTGGCCTGGCGGTCGGCAATGCCGAGCTGATCGAGGCGCTGGAGCGGATCAAGAACAGCTTCAACTCCTACCCGCTCGATCGCCTGGCGCTGGCCGGGGCGGTGGCGGCGTTCGAGGACCAGGACTACTTCGAGCAGACCTGCCAGGCGGTGATCGCCAGCCGCGAGCAGTTGGTCAGCGAGCTGCAGGATCTGGGCTTCGAGGTGCTGCCGTCGGCGGCCAACTTCATCTTCGCCCGCCACCCGCAGCATGACGCCGCGCAGCTGGCGGCGGCCCTGCGCGAGCAGGGGGTGATTGTGCGCCACTTCAAGCAGGCGCGGATCAGCCAGTTCCTGCGCATCACCATCGGCACCGCCGAGCAGAACATGGCCCTGCAGGAGGCGCTGACACCGCTGGTGCAGTGATTCCAGCCCATTAACGACAACGGCGCCCACGGGCGCCGTTGTCGTTAATGGGTACGGGACTACTCGCTGCTCACCGCCGGGCGCAGGCCGACTTCGGCGCTGAGCTGCTGAGTCTCGCCACCGCGCATGACCTCGATGCGGATCCTCTCGCCCGGACGCTTGCGCGCCACCTGGTTCATCGCCCGGCGGCCGTCGCTGGCTGGCTCGCCATCGATGGCGAGGATCACGTCGCCCGGTTGCAGGCCGGCGCGCAGGGCCGGGCTGTCGCGGTAGATGCCGGCGACGATGATGCCGCTCTGCCCGCCCTGCAGACCGATGGATTCGGCCAGCTCTGCGGTCAGCGGCTGCACCTCGAGGCCGAGCCAGCCGCGGATTACCTGGCCGTGGGCGATGATCGCCTCCATCACTTCCTGGGCCAGCTTGGTCGGAATGGCGAAGCCGATGCCCTGGGAGCCGCCGGAGCGGGAGAAGATCGCGGTGTTGATGCCGATCAGGTTGCCGTGGGCGTCGATCAGCGCGCCGCCGGAGTTGCCGGGATTGATCGCGGCGTCGGTCTGGATGAAGTCCTCGTAGGTGTTGAGGCCGAGCTGGTTGCGCCCGGTGGCGCTGATGATGCCCATGGTCACCGTCTGGCCGACGCCGAACGGGTTGCCGATGGCCAGGGTGACGTCGCCGATGCGGATGTTGTCGGAGCGGCCGAGAGTGATCGCCGGCAGGTCGGTCAGGTCGATCTTGAGCACCGCCAGGTCGGTTTCCGGGTCACTGCCGATCACCCGCGCCAGGGTTTCGCGGCCATCCTTGAGGGCGACGATGATCTGGTCGGCGCCGGCGGTGACGTGGTTGTTGGTCAGCAGGTAGCCCTTGGGGCTCATGATCACCGCCGAGCCGAGGCTCGACTCCATGCGCCGCTGGCGCGGCAGGTTGTCGCCGAAGAAGCGGCGAAACTGCGGGTCGTCGAACAGCGGGTGGCTCGGCTTGTCCACCACCTTGGTGGTGTACAGGTTGGCCACCGCCGGTGCGGCCAGCTCCACTGCGTCGCTATAGGACACCGGGCCCAGCGTCGGCAGGCCGAGGGCCGGGGCCTGGCGCAGTTCGAGATCCTGCTGGTCGCGGCCGACCCACTGGGGAAACAGCTGGATCACCAGCAGGGCCAGCAGGAGGCCGGCGATAACCGGCCAGCCGAGAAAACGCAGCGCCTTGTGCATCGGGAGTCCTTGAGGTTGCGAGGGCGGAAGGTGGCCATTAAGGTGGCGGCATTATACGAGGCCGGCGCGCGGGAAGCAGTCGCCAACTGTTACGGAGCATCACCATGGCCATTGCCCTGAATACCTTGGTCGCCGAGTGCGGTCGCTACCTGGATGCCGCGCGCATCGCCGACTACTGTCCCAACGGCCTGCAGGTCGAGGGCCGCGCCGAGGTGCGCCGCATCGTCAGCGGAGTCACCGCCAGCCAGGCGCTGCTCGACGCCGCAGTTGAGGCGCAGGCCGATGTGGTGCTGGTACACCACGGCTATTTCTGGAAGAACGAGAACCCCTGCATCACTGGCATCAAGCAGCGCCGCCTGAAGACCCTGCTCAGCCACGAGATCAGCCTGCTGGCCTACCACCTGCCGCTTGACCTGCACCCCGAGGTGGGCAACAACGTGCAGCTGGCGCGGCGCCTCGGCCTGCAGGTGGAGGGGCCGCTGGAGCCTGGCAATCCGCGCTCGGTGGGCCTGCTCGGCAGCCTGTCCGAGCCCCTGGCGCCGGCAGCCTTTGCCGCGCAGGTGGCTGCGGTGCTGGGCCGCGAGCCGCTGCTGGTGCCCGGCTGCGGGCCGATTCGCCGGGTGGCCTGGTGCACCGGCGCGGCGCAGGGCTACATCGAGCAGGCGATCGCCGCCGGTGCGGATGCCTACCTGAGCGGCGAGGTGTCCGAGTCCACCGTGCACAGCGCGCGCGAGAGCGGCATCAGCTTCCTCGCCGCCGGTCATCACGCCACCGAACGCTACGGCGTGCAGGCGTTGGGCGAGTATCTGGCGCAGCGGTTCGCTGTCGAACACCGCTTTATCGACTGCGACAACCCGGTCTGAGCGGTCGCGCTTGGGCATATTTATAGAATGATTGGTTCTAGTGTGTCGCCTTATTAGAAGTTGGGGGGCGTGCTATCGTGCGCGCACGTTCACGGCCCGCCGGCCGCAATCCGTATGTCTTATGTGAGTAGCCATGGTCGACAAACTGACGCATCTGAAGCAGCTGGAGGCGGAAAGCATCCACATCATCCGTGAGGTGGCCGCCGAATTCGACAACCCGGTGATGCTGTATTCCATCGGCAAGGACTCCGCGGTGATGCTGCATCTCGCCCGCAAGGCGTTCTTCCCCGGCAAGCTGCCGTTCCCGGTGATGCATGTCGACACCCAGTGGAAGTTCCAGGAAATGTACCGCTTCCGCGACCAGATGGTCGCCGAGCTGGGCCTGGACCTGATCACCCACGTCAACCCGGAAGGCGTGGCGCAGGGCATCAACCCCTTCACCCACGGCAGCGCCAAGCACACCGACATCATGAAGACCGAGGGTCTCAAGCAGGCCCTGGACAAGTACGGCTTCGACGCCGCCTTCGGTGGTGCGCGCCGCGACGAGGAGAAATCCCGCGCCAAGGAGCGCGTCTACTCGTTCCGCGACAGCAAGCACCGCTGGGACCCGAAGAACCAGCGTCCCGAGCTGTGGAACGTCTACAACGGCAAGGTCAAGAAGGGCGAGTCGATCCGCGTGTTCCCGCTGTCCAACTGGACCGAGCTGGACATCTGGCAGTACATCTACCTGGAAGGCATCCCGATCGTGCCGCTGTACTTCGCTGCCGAGCGCGAGGTGATCGAGAAGAACGGCACCCTGATCATGATCGACGATGCGCGCATCCTCGAGCACCTCAGCGACGAGGAGAAGGCACGCATCCAGAAGAAGATGGTGCGCTTCCGTACCCTCGGCTGCTACCCGCTGACCGGTGCGGTGGAGTCCACCGCCACCAGCCTGCCGGAGATCATCCAGGAAATGCTCCTGACCCGCACTTCCGAGCGCCAGGGCCGCGTCATCGACCACGATGGCGCCGGTTCGATGGAAGAAAAGAAACGTCAGGGCTACTTCTAAGGGTTTCGCATCATGTCGCACCAATCTGATCTGATCAGCGAGGACATCCTCGCCTACCTGGCCCAGCACGAACGCAAGGAACTGCTGCGCTTCCTCACCTGCGGCAACGTCGACGACGGCAAGAGCACCCTGATCGGGCGCCTGCTGCACGACTCCAAGATGATCTACGAGGATCACCTGGAAGCCATCACCCGCGACTCCAAGAAGGTCGGCACCACCGGCGACGAGGTCGACCTGGCGCTGCTGGTCGATGGCCTGCAGGCCGAGCGCGAGCAGGGCATCACCATCGACGTGGCCTACCGCTACTTCTCGACCACCAAGCGCAAGTTCATCATTGCCGACACCCCTGGTCATGAGCAGTACACCCGCAACATGGCGACCGGTGCGTCGACCTGCGACCTGGCGATCATCCTGATCGACGCCCGCTACGGCGTGCAGACCCAAACCCGCCGGCACAGCTTCATCGCCTCCCTGCTGGGCATCAAGCACATCGTGGTCGCCGTCAACAAGATGGACCTGATGGACTTCGATCAGGGCGTGTTCGATGCCATCCAGGCTGACTACCTGCAGTTCGCCGAGCGCATTGGCATGAAGCCCAGTTCGCTGCACTTCGTGCCGATGTCGGCGCTGAAGGGCGAGAACGTGGTCAACAAGTGCGAGCGCGCGCCCTGGTATCAGGGGCCGACGCTGATGGAGATCCTCGAGAGCGTCGAGATCGCCGCCGACCGCAACCTCACCGACATGCGCTTCCCGGTGCAGTACGTCAACCGACCGAACCTGAACTTCCGCGGTTTCGCCGGCACCCTGGCCAGCGGCATCGTGCACAAGGGCGACGAGATCGCCGTGCTGCCGTCGGGCAAGACCAGCAAGGTGCGTTCCATCGTCACCTTCGACGGCGAGCTGGAGCAGGCGATCCCCGGCCAGGCGGTGACCCTGACCCTGGAAGACGAAATCGACGTGTCGCGCGGCGACATGCTGGTGCACGCCGACAACCGCCCGCGGGTTGCCGATAGCTTCGACGCCATGCTGGTGTGGATGGCCGAGGAGCCGCTGCTGCCGGGCAAGAAGTACGACATCAAGCGCGCCACCAGCTACGTGCCGGGCAACATCGTCGGCATCGAGCACCGTGTCGACGTCAACAGTCTCGAGCAACTGGCCGCCAGCGAACTCAAGCTCAACGAGATCGGCAAGGTGCGCGTCAGCCTCGATGCGCCGATCGCCCTCGACGGCTACGAACACAACCGCACCACCGGCGCCTTCATCGTCATCGACCGCCTGACCAACGGCACCGTCGGCGCCGGCATGATCATCGCCGAACCGCTGGTCGGGCAGAACACCGTCGGCCACCACGGCCAGCTGGCCCACGTCAGCGCCGAGGAACGCGCCGCGCGCCTCGGCCAGCAGCCGGTCACCGTGCTGTTCAGCGGCCTGTCCGGTGCCGGCAAGAGCACCCTGGCCTACGCCGTGGAGCGCAAGCTGTTCGACAGCGGCCGGGCGGTCTACGTGCTGGACGGCCAGAACCTGCGCCATGACCTCAACAAGGGGCTGCCGCTGGATCGCGCCGGGCGCACCGAGAACTGGCGGCGTGCCGCGCAGGTGGCCAAGCAGTTCAACGAGGCCGGCCTGCTGACCCTGGCCGCCTTCGTCGCCCCTGATGCCGAAGGGCGCGAGCAGGCCCGTACAGCGATCGGTGCCGAGCGACTGATCACCGTCTACGTGCAGGCCTCGCCGCAGGTCTGCCGCGAGCGCGATCCGCAGGGCCTGTACGCGGCCGGCGAGGACAACATCCCCGGAGAGTCCTTCGCCTATGACGTGCCGCTGGATGCCGATCTGGTGATCGATACCCAGTCCGTCTCGGTGGAAGAGGGCGTGCGTCAGGTGCTGGCGCTGCTGCGCACGCGCGGCGCGATCTGATCCTGCGCTACTGAACGACAAGGCCCCGGCAGCACTGCCGGGGCCTTGTCGTTTGTGGGGCGGCGCAACGTCACCGGGACTTTCCTGCGGGCAAAAAGAAGCCCCGCAGCGGGCGGGGCTTGGCGGGGTGCGCTGGTGTCAGGCCTTCTTCAGCACCTCTTCGTCGTGCAGGGAGCCGGAGTTGCCCGGAGCGTAGTCCTTCGGCGGCTCGGTGCTGGCCGGCGCGGTGATGCGCTCGCGGGTCGGCTGGCTGCTCTCGCTGAGGGCGGCCAGCAGGCGCTGGCGGGTCAGTTCGTCGAGCGCCAGGCGGCTGGCCCCCTCGGAAAGGTGTTCCTGGATGTCCTGATAGTTCTGGGTGAGTTTGTGCACCAGGCTGGCCGTGGTGTTGAAGTGGCTGACCACTTCGCTCTGATAGGCCTCGAAGCGTTCCTGCATTTCGTCCAGCTTGTTCTGGACGCCGCCGGGGGCAGCGCCCGGCAGCAGGCGGGCGAGCAGAAAACCGATGGCAACCCCGACCACCAGGGCCAGGGCTGGCAGCAGCCAGGCAGCAAATGACTGTTCCACGAATCCTTCCTCTATACACGGGATTTGCATTACGTTAGCGGGTCAGGCCGGCGCTGTATAGCACTGGCAGTGTGCTAGACGAGTCTCCCCCTGCTGGGGTCACGGAGCTTCCAGTGTCATTGACCGAAATTCCCCTGCTGCTCGAGGGCCCCTGCGGCGCGCTCGAAGCCTTGTATCTGGGCCGCGACGATGCCCGCGGCCTGGCGCTGATCTGCCATCCCCATCCGCTGCATGCCGGCAGCCTGCACAACAAGGTGGTCGCCACCCTGCAGCGCGCCGCGCGCGATGCCGGCTACGCCACCCTGCGCTTCAACTTCCGCGGCGTCGGTCAGAGCGTGGGCGAGCACGCCCATGGCGAGGGCGAGATCGATGACGCCGAAGCCGCGGCGCGCTGGCTGCTGGCCCAGCATCCCGGACTGCCGTTGACCCTCTTCGGCTTCTCCTTCGGCTCCTGCGTGGCGGCTTGCCTGGGCGGGCGCCTGGAAGACGCGGGGGTGGCCATCGAGCGGCTGTTCATGCTGGCCCCGCCGGTGCAGCGCTTCAGCGTCGACGGCCGTCTGCCGCAGCATGCTGCGCTGACGGTGATCCAGCCCGAGGCCGACGAGGTGGTCACCCCTGCGGCGGTGTATGCCTGGTCGGCGGCGCTCGAGCGTCCCCATGAGCTGCTCAAAGTGGCAGAATGCGGCCACTTCTTTCACGGCAGGCTGAACGAGCTGAAAGCGCTGGTTCTGCCGCGCCTCCAATCCTGATGCAGTACGACAAGCGATCGACCATGACCACCCGTATTCTCACCGGCATCACCACCACCGGTACCCCGCACCTGGGCAACTACGCCGGCGCCATCCGTCCGGCGATCCGTGCCAGCCGTGCGGACAACGTGGACTCCTTCTACTTCCTCGCCGACTACCATGCGCTGATCAAGTGCGACGATCCGCAGCGCATCCAGCGTTCGCGCCTGGAGATCGCCGCCACCTGGCTGGCCTGCGGCCTCGACCCCGAGCGGGTGACCTTCTATCGCCAGTCGGACATCCCCGAGATTCCCGAGCTGACCTGGCTGCTCACGTGCGTGGCGGCCAAGGGCCTGCTCAATCGCGCCCATGCCTACAAGGCCTCGGTCGACCAGAACGTCGCCAAGGGCGAGGACCCTGACGCCGGGGTGACCATGGGCCTGTTCAGCTACCCGGTGCTGATGGCCGCCGACATCCTGATGTTCAACGCCCACCAGGTGCCTGTCGGTCGCGACCAGATCCAGCACGTGGAGATGGCCCGCGACATCGGCCAGCGCTTCAACCACCTGTTCGGTGCGGGGCGCGAGCTGTTCACCCTGCCCGAAGCGCTGATCGAGGAGAGCGTGGCGACCCTGCCGGGCCTCGACGGGCGCAAAATGTCGAAGAGCTACGACAACACCATCCCGCTGTTCGGCACCAGCAAGCAGCTCAAGGACGCGGTGGCGCGCATCGTCACCGACTCCCGGCTGCCGGGCGAGCCCAAGGATGCCGACGACTCGCACCTGTTCACCCTGTACCAGGCCTTCGCCAGCACCGAGCAGAGCGCCGAGTTCCGCGCGGCGCTGGAAGGCGGGCTGGGCTGGGGCGAAGCCAAGCTGCGCCTCACCGAGCTGCTGGAGGGTGAGCTGGGCGCGGCCCGCGAGCGCTACAACGCGCTGATCGCCCGCCCGGCCGATCTCGAGGACATCCTCCTCGCTGGCGCCGCCAAGGCGCGGCGGATCGCCACGCCGTTCCTCAGCGAGCTGCGCGAGGCGGTCGGCCTGCGCTCGTTCCGCAACGAGGTGCAGGTGGCCGCTGGGGCGAAGAAGAAGGCTGCCAAGGGCGCGCGCTTCGTCAGTTTCCGCGACGACGACGGCAGCTTCCGCTTCCGCCTGCTGGATGCCGACGGCAGCCAGCTGCTGCTCTCGGTGAGCTTCGCCGACGGCAAGAGCGCCGGTGCGGTCAGCAAGCGCCTGCAGGGTGGCGAGCTGGACCTGCGTGCCGAGGGTGACGGCTTCGCCCTGTGGCTGGACGACGCCCCGGTGGCGCACAGCCCGGCGTTCGCCGCTGGCGACGAGCGCGAGGCGGCGATGGCGCGCCTGGCCGAGGCGCTGGCCCCGCAGGACGCCTGAACACGGCCCGGCGGCCGTGCCTGCGGCCGCCGGAGGCAGTGGCGAATTGCCAAGAGCGGGGTGCGTGGTTAAAGTGGCGGCCCCGTTTCTTAACCATGTTGCCGTCATGACCCCGCTCGAACGCTACCAGGCTGATCTGAAACGCCCCGACTTCTTCCACGATGCCGCACAGGAAAACGCCGTGCGCCATCTGCAGCGTCTGTACGACGACCTGGTGGCCGAGCAGCAGGATCCGGGCTTGCTGGGCAAGCTGTTCGGTCGCAAGAAGAACCCGGCGCCGATCAAGGGCATCTACTTCTGGGGTGGCGTGGGGCGTGGCAAGACCTACCTGGTCGACACCTTCTTCGACGCGCTGCCGTTCAAGCAGAAGATGCGCACCCACTTCCACCGCTTCATGAAGCGCGTGCACGAGGAAATGAGGACCCTCAAGGGCGAGAAGAACCCGTTGACCATCATTGGCAAGCGTTTCGCCGACGAGGCGCGGGTGATCTGCTTCGACGAGTTCTTTGTCTCCGACATCACCGACGCGATGATCCTCGCCACCCTGCTCGACGAGCTGTTCAAGAACGGCGTCAGCCTGGTCGCGACCTCCAACATCGTGCCGGACGGCCTGTACCGCGACGGCCTGCAGCGCGCGCGCTTCCTGCCGGCGATCGCCCTGCTCAAGCAGCACACCGAGATTGTGAACGTCGACAGCGGCATCGACTACCGTCTGCGCGCCCTCGAGCAGGCCGAGCTGTACCACTTCCCGCTGGATGCCGAGGCCGAGCTGAGCCTGGACCGGAGTTTCCGCAGCCTGCTGACCGAGAACTGCCACGTGCAGGACGACGAGGTGCTGCTGATCGAGAATCGCGAGATCCGCGCACGCAAGGTGGCCAACGACGTGGCCTGGTTCGATTTCCGCGCGCTGTGCGACGGTCCGCGCAGCCAGAACGACTACATCGAGCTGGGCAAGATCTTCGGCGCCGTGCTGGTGTCCAACGTCGAGCAGATGGGCGTGAGCAAGGACGACATGGCGCGGCGCTTCATCAACCTGGTGGACGAGTTCTACGACCGCAACGTCAAGCTGATCCTCTCCGCCGAAGTGGAGTTGAAGGATCTGTACACCGGCGGGCGCCTGGAGTTCGAGTTCCAGCGCACCCTCAGCCGCCTGCTGGAGATGCAGTCCCACGAATTCCTCAGCCGGCCGCACAAGCCGTGACCCGCAAGGGCGCCCGAGCGGGCGCCCTTGTCGTTTGCAGGGTGTGAAACTTCGCTCGTCAGTAGCGGTCGCAATGAGCGCCCTCTGTCGCGGCGCCGTGCCTGGCTGGGTATACTGCCGCGCATTTGCTGTCCAACCTCCGGAGAGATGAACATGCTGCCCCGTTTGCTGTTTGGCCTGCTTGCTGCTGCCAGTCTGGCCCTGGTCGGCTGTGCCCACAGCCCGCAACACCTGAGTCTGCAACCCATGGTCACCGCCCAGCTCAATCCGATCGGCCAGGGCCAGCCGGTGGTGGTGCGCGTGGTCGACGGACGCCCCTCGCCGGTGCTCGGCACCCGTGGCGGCCTGTATCCGGAAACCAGTGCGATCAGCGTGGCCAGCCAGGACATCGTGCCCAAGCTGCAGGGCCAGGCCGAAGCGGCAGTGCGCCTGCTCGGCTTCACCCCGACGCCGAATGCCTACAATGCGCCGCAGCTGACCCTGACCCTGACCGACATGAAGTACCAGTCGCCCAAGGACGGCAGCTACGTCACCGAGGCCAATATCAGCGCCAGCATCCGCGCCGATGTGCAGAACAGCGCGCGCCGCTACAGCGGCCGCTATGCCGCGACCATGAATCAGCGCTTCGGCATGGCGCCGAACCAGCAGACCAACACCAAGCTGGTCAGCGATGTGCTCAGCGATGCGCTGACCCGGGTGTTCAAGGATCCGACCATCGGCCAGCTGCTGAACAACCAGTAAGTCCGATCGGCAGTGAAGCAGGGCGGTGGCGATCCCACCGCCTTTTTTCTGCCCGGCGGTTGCTGCGCCGGTCGGAAAGGCGGTGAGCACGGGGCGGGGCGGGGGATAGACTTGGGCGTTTTTTCTGGGGCGCCGGTGCCACCGGCGGATCGCTTGCTTCTTGCCTGGCGGAGCCGCCGGGCCGTTGTCGGGAGGTTGTGGATGTCATTGCAGCAGTTGTGGTTGATGTGCCTGAACTATCCGTCGCAGGTGGTCAACGGTTTGGCATTGTTCCTGGGGCTGGCCGGAGGCTGGCTGCTGCTGGCGACGCGCCTGCGCGAGCAGCGCGCGCAGGCGCGACTGCTTCTGGATGGCGAACTGGCTGCGCTGGAGGAGGCGGGGCTGGGCGGCGATGTCCGCAGCGAGCGGCTCAATCGCTTCTTCTACGCCTTCGGCGCTGCCAGCCTGCTGGCGGCGCTGCTGCTGTCCTGGCTGAGCACCGGCCTGCAGGCCGCTGCGCCGCTCTGAACGCCGTCACCCGGAGCGACTGGGTCGCGCCGGGTGGGTATCGTTCTCTATAGCAGTCCGGCGCGGCTGCGGTACTGGTTTCGCACCGGGTTGGCGTACTGCATGATCAGATACGGGCGCTGCTCGGTCGGGCAGGCGTCCAGGCGGCGCTGCCACTCGCCTTCGGCGCGCGCCAGCTCGGTGCTATCGAACAGTTCGCTGGCGGTCGGCACTTGCAGCTGCGGGTCGCGCCCATCCCACATGGCGTAGGCCAGGTAGTTCACCGGGAACAGGCGGTAGTTGCCGAGGATCGCCTGGTCGATGCGCTGCGCCAGCTGCTTGGCGTCGGCGTCGGGTGCCAGCACCTCGGGGTTGAAGCCGATGTGCACGCGGCCCTTGTAGCCGGTGATGCCCAGCGCAATGCTGGCGTCGTCCTCGCCCTGTGCCTTGCTGTAGCTGCCGGTTGTTGCGCGGATGTACAGCTCGCGGGCCTTGGCCTGGTCGCAGGGGTCATATTCGTAGCTGATCGAGATCGGCACCAGGTGCAGGTCGCGCAGGGTGCTGGCGAACTCCTCGTCCTTGCGGCTCATATGGAACATCTTGAGGATCGCCGAGTCGGTACGGTCGTCGCCGTCCTTGGCGCGGCCTTCGGCCTGGGCGATCCAGATCGACTCGCCTTCGCTGCGGATCGAGTGGTTGATATAGGCGGACAGGGTCTGGAAGGCCGCCAGCTTCTCGCGCCGCCCGGTCAGCGAGCGGTGCACGATGAAGCACTTGTTCAGGCGCATCAGGTCGCTGACGAAGGGCTTCTGCAGTAGGTTGTCGCCGATGGCCAGGCGCGGCGTGGGCAGTCCGGCGTGATACAGCGCATAGTTGACGAACGCCGGGTCCATGACGATGTCGCGGTGGTTGCTGAGGAACAGGTAGGGGCGGCCCTTCTGCAATTGCTCCAGTCCCGAGTAGCTGATGCCGTCGCTGGCGTGCTCGATGCTGCGGTCGACGTAGGGCTCGATCTTGCCCTGCAGGGCGGTCACGCTGTCGACGCCCTGGATTTCGCGGCGCAGGTAGTGGGCAATGACCGGCTTGAGCAGCCAGCCGAGCGGTCCGGCCAGACGCGGGAAGCGGTAGCGGGTGAGGGTGGAGAGGAAGGCGTCGTCGGCGAGCAGGCGCTCGAGGACGGGGCAGACTTCCGCGTCGGCATAGGGTCGGATGGCTTCGAACTCGCCCATTAGTGTCTCTTGACCAAGGGATTTGGTGTGCGGCGGCTGGAAGTTCCGCCCGGTGGGGCGACAATTATAAACGAAGACCATCGGGAGGCGTGGATGCTGGAAGTCGAGCGCTATCACTGTCCGTATTGTGGCGAGCCGGCCGAGGCCGTGCTCGATCTGTCCGCGGGCGATCAGTGCTACATCGAGGATTGCCCGGTGTGCTGCCGGCCGATCGTCTTCGAGCTGCGCACCGATGGCGTCGCCTGGACGCTTGAACTGCGCCGCGAGGATGACTGATGCAGCGCATCCACGAGCCGGCGGGGCTGGGCGAGGGCGAGCTGCTGGTCGCCATGCTGGGCAGTGAGGGCATCAGTGCCCACCTGCTCGGCCAGCACCTGCTGGGGGCGCTGGGCGAGCTGCCGGCCAGCGGCCTGCTGGCCATTCTGGTGGCCGACGAGGATGTGCCGCGGGCCAGGGCGCTGATAGCTGCGTACAATGCCGCCGAGCCGTTGCCGGCGGAGCCTCCGGTCGCTGACGATCCCGGCCGCCAGCCGGGCGTGCTGTTGTGCTGAATCCTTCTGCTGCAGGTAAGCCCCTCCATGTGTGGACGTTTTGCCCTGTTTCGCTGGTCGCCGTCGCTGGCGGCGCTGCCCGGCTTCCCGGTCGGGCTGGAGCCGCGCTGGAATATAGCGCCTGCCCAGCAGGTGCTGCTGCTGCGTGCCGGCGTGGCGGGATACGAGGCCGCGCTGGTGCGCTGGGGGCTGACCCCGGCGTGGCTGCGCGACCTGTCCCGCTCGCCGGCGCAGGCGCGCGCGGAAACCCTGGCCGAGCAGCCGCTGTTCCGCGAGGCGTTTGCCCAGCGCCGCGGTCTGCTGCCGGCCAACGGCTTCTACGAGTGGCGCGGGCCGCGGCGCCGGCCGTTCTGGATGAGCTCGGCGGAGCGACCGCTGCTGTCGATGGCAGCATTGTGGGAGGCCTATCCGGCCGGCGAGCGGGTCTACCTGAGCGCCGCGGTGGTCACCGTGGCGGCCGGGCCGCAGCGCCGGCCACTGCTGCTGGACGCCGCCGGCGAGGCCGTGTGGCTGGATCCGGCGGCCACCCCCGAGGATCTGCAGGCGCTGCTGCAGGCCCCGCCCCTGCCGCTGCGCGAGCGCCTGCTCGCCGGGCTGGGCAACAGCCCGCAGGAAGAGGGGCCGCAGTGCCTGACGCCGGCCTGAACTCGGTCCGTGGCCGATTGTCTGAAACAACACGGCTGTCTACGATGCAACCCTTGCGTTTCCGGGAGTGTTTTTCATGAATCGTGTCCTTCGCCTTGCCGGTCTGGCTGGCGCGCTGCTGCTGGCCGGTTGCCAGGCGGTCAATACCACCAGTGCTGGCGCCGTGGGCGTCGAGCGCAAGCAGTACATGTTCACCATGCTGTCCAGTCAAGAGCTGAACCAGATGTATGCGCAGTCCTACCAGCAGACCCTGAGCAAGGCGGCCAGCGCCGGAAAGCTGGACAAGAACAGCGCCCTGGCCCGGCGGGTCAGTAACGTGACCCGCCGGCTGATCGCGCAGACCCCGGTATTCCGTCCGGATGCCGCCGGCTGGAACTGGGAAACCAACCTGATCGCCAGTGACGAGCTGAATGCCAACGTCGGGCCGGGCGGCAAGATCATCGTCTACAGCGGGCTGATCGAGAAACTCAACCTTACCGACGACGAACTGGCGGCGGTGCTCGGCCACGAGATCGCCCACGCCCTGCGCGAGCACAGCCGCGAGGCCATGTCCAAGGCCTACGGCGCCGAACTGGCCAAGCAGACTGCGGTGGCCCTGCTGGGCCTCGGCCAGGCCGGCGGCCAGCTGGCCGATGCCGCGGTGCAGTACGGCATGACCCTGCCCAACAGCCGCGGCAACGAGAACGAGGCCGACCTGATCGGCCTTGAGCTGGCGG
Organism: Pseudomonas linyingensis; assembly: GCF_900109175.1. Classification (GTDB taxonomy): domain Bacteria; phylum Pseudomonadota; class Gammaproteobacteria; order Pseudomonadales; family Pseudomonadaceae; genus Geopseudomonas; species Geopseudomonas linyingensis. The sequence continues at coordinate 330,780 of NZ_FNZE01000001.1, forward strand.
CGCGTGCCGGCTACGACCCCAATGCGACCATCACCCTGTGGAACAAGATGGCCCGTGCCAGCAACGGCGGGCCGCCCGAGTTCCTGAGCACCCACCCGTCGTCCTCCACCCGCATGGCCAACCTCAAGGCGGCCATTCCAAGGGTCATGCCGCTCTACCAACAGACCCGTGGTCAGCGTTGAGGCAGGTGGTTCACTGGCGAAGAGGGCAAATTCGGCTTGTAATTTCTGCGCGGCTCGGTAAAATTCCCCGGCTTTCGTGACGGGGATGCCTAGCCCGTCCTGCTCGGTGGGAATGCCTAACCTGCCGATTTTGCCGAATGCAGACGCACTGACCCGAGCCCCCCCCGATTTAGTGTCTGCAGTTGGCCGCGGTTGCCTTGTTGTAAAGGCAAGTACTGTCCAGTATGATTTGCTGCTTGATATTTCAGGTGGCCCCTGAGGCTATAACTAATGAAAACTTTCTCTGCGAAACCGGAAACTGTTAAGCGCGACTGGTACGTTGTCGACGCTGCTGGCAAGACCCTGGGTCGTCTTGCCACTGAAATCGCTATCCGTCTGCGTGGCAAGCACAAGCCTGAGTACACCCCGCATGTCGATACCGGCGATTACATCGTCGTGATCAATGCCGAGCAGGTGCGTGTTACCGGTGCCAAAACCACCGACAAGATGTACTACCACCACTCCGGTTTCCCGGGCGGCATCAAGTCGATCAACTTCGAGAAGCTGATCGCCCGTGCTCCTGAGCGCGTCCTCGAGACCGCCGTCAAGGGCATGTTGCCGAAGAACCCGCTGGGTCGCGACATGTATCGCAAGCTGAAGGTATACGCTGGTGCCAACCACCCGCATACCGCTCAGCAGCCCCAAGAACTGAAGATTTAACGGAGTAGGCTCAATAATGTCGGCGACTCAAAACTACGGCACCGGCCGTCGCAAGACCGCTACCGCGCGTGTATTCCTGCGTCCGGGTACTGGCAAGATCTCCATCAACAACCGCAGCCTGGACCAGTTCTTCGGCCGTGAAACTGCCCGCATGGTGGTTCGTCAGCCGCTCGAGCTGACCGAGAATGTCGAGAAGTTCGACATTTACGTCACCGTCGCTGGTGGTGGCGTGAGCGGTCAAGCTGGCGCCATTCGTCATGGCATCACCCGCGCTCTGATCGAGTACGACGAAACCCTGCGCAGCTCGCTGCGCAAGGCCGGCTACGTCACTCGTGACGCCCGTGAAGTCGAGCGTAAGAAGATCGGTCTGCGCAAGGCGCGTAAGCGTCCGCAGTACTCGAAGCGTTAATCGACTAAGCTTCAATGAAACGCCCAGGTTCCGCAGGGATCTGGGCGTTTTTTTATGCGCAGGATTTGTCTGCGACAGTCTGCCGCAGCCGCGAAGGGCTTGTGTTTCAAGGGCTTGCCGGTATTTGTTGCCAGTTATTGCCTTGTCAGAAAAGGGGCTTTTCATTACCATCTGGCGGATTTTTTGCGCAGCTGGTTTTAACTAGAGTGCCTGCCCGGGCAGGTCACAGAAAGCTGATGGGAGACGACTGAATGAGTAATGACGGCGTGAATGTGGGCCGACGTCGGTTCCTCGTCGCCGCCACTTCGGTGGTGGGGGCGGCTGGAGCTGTCGGAGCTGCGGTCCCGTTCGTGGGGTCATGGTTCCCCAGTGCCAAGGCCAAGGCAGCCGGTGCTCCGGTGAAGGTGAACGTGGGCAAGATCGAACCAGGTCAGCAGATCATTGCTGAATGGCGCGGCAAGCCGGTGTTCATCGTTCGCCGCACCGAAGAGACTCTGGCCAATCTGGTCAAGCTCGAGGGTGCCGTTGCGGATCCGGAGTCCAAGGCTTCCGACCAACCGACCTATGTGGACCCCAAGGTTCGTTCGATCAAGCCTGGTCTACTGGTCCTCGAGGGCCTGTGCACCCACCTGGGTTGCTCGCCGTCCTTCCGTCCCGAAGTCGCTCCGGCCGACCTCGGTGGCGAGTGGCTGGGTGGCTACTTCTGCCCCTGCCACGGCTCCCGCTACGACCTGGCCGGTCGCGTGTACAAGGCGCAGCCGGCGCCGCTGAACCTGCCGGTCCCGCCGCACTCCTACGAATCCGATGACGTCATCATCATCGGTGTGGATCAGGAGAAAGCCTGATGAGCAAATTCATGGAATGGGTTGACGCCCGCTTTCCCGCCACCAAGATGTGGGAAGATCATCTGAGCAAGTACTACGCTCCGAAGAACTTCAACTTCTGGTACTTCTTCGGCTCGCTGGCACTGCTGGTGCTGGTCAACCAGATCCTCACCGGTATCTGGCTGACCATGAGCTTCACGCCGTCCGCCGAGGAGGCTTTCGCCTCCGTCGAATACATCATGCGCGACGTGGAGTACGGCTGGATTCTGCGCTACATGCACTCCACTGGCGCTTCGGCGTTCTTCGTGGTGGTGTACCTGCACATGTTCCGCGGCCTGATGTACGGCTCCTACCAGAAGCCGCGCGAGCTGGTGTGGATCTTCGGCATGCTGATTTATCTGGCGCTGATGGCCGAAGCCTTCATGGGCTACCTGCTGCCGTGGGGCCAGATGTCCTACTGGGGCGCCCAGGTGATCATCTCGCTGTTCGGTGCGATCCCGGTGATCGGTGCCGATCTGACCCAGTGGATTCGTGGTGACTACCTGATCTCCGGGATCACCCTGAACCGCTTCTTCGCCCTGCACGTGATCGCCCTGCCGATCGTGATCCTGGGCCTGGTTGTCCTGCACATCCTGGCGCTGCACGAAGTGGGTTCGAACAACCCGGATGGCGTGGACATCAAGAAGAAGAAGGACGAGAACGGCATTCCGCTGGACGGCATCCCGTTCCACCCCTACTACACCGTCAAGGACATCGTCGGCGTGGTGGTGTTCCTGTTCGTGTTCTGCACCGTGATCTTCTTCTTCCCGGAAATGGGCGGCTACTTCCTCGAGAAGCCCAACTTCGAAACGGCCAACCCGTTCAAGACTCCGGCTCACATCGCTCCGGTGTGGTACTTCACCCCGTTCTACGCGATCCTGCGCGCCGTTCCGGACAAGCTGCTCGGCGTAATCGCCATGGGTGGTGCAATCGCCGTGCTGTTCGTGCTGCCCTGGCTGGACCGTAGCCCGGTGCGTTCGATGCGCTACAAGGGCTGGCTGAGCAAGATCTGGCTGCTGGTGTTCTGCGTATCCTTCGTGATCCTCGGCGTGCTGGGCGTGCTGGCACCGACTCCGGGCCGTACCCTGCTGTCCCAGGTTTGCACCATTCTGTACTTCGCCTTCTTCATCCTGATGCCGTTCTACACCCGGATGGAGAAGACCAAACCGGTTCCGGAAAGGGTGACTGGCTGATGAAAAAGCAATTTGCTGCACTGATTTTCGCGCTGCTGCCGGCCTTTTCCTTTGCTTCAGGTGGTGCCGAGTATCACCTGGACAAGGTGGACGTCGATCTGGCCGACAAGGCTGCCCTGCAGGATGGTGCGCGTACCTTCGCCAACTACTGCATGGGTTGCCACGGTGCCCAGTTCCAGCGTTACGAGCGCGTGGCCAAGGATCTTGGTATTCCTGAGCAACTGATGCTGGAGAACCTGGTGTTCACCGGCGCCAAGATCGGCGAGCACATGAAGACCGGCATGCAGGCGAGTGATGCCAAGGTGTGGTTCGGCGCTGCGCCGCCGGACCTGACCCTGGTGGCCCGCGTGCGTGGCGAGGACTGGCTGTACACCTACCTGCGCACCTTCTATGAAGATCCGGCGCGTCCGTACGGCGTGAACAACAAGGTGTTCCCGAACGTCGGCATGCCCAACGTGCTGAGCAGCCTGCAGGGCCGTCAGGTCATCGGTTGCAAGCAGGTGCAGGTGGTCGAGGACAGCAAGAAGGTCTTCGATCCGCTGACCGGCACCCCGGTGACCGAGGAAGCCTGTGACCAGCTGACCATCGTGCCGAAGACCGGTGAGCTGAGCGAGGCGGAGTTCGACGAGAAGATCAAGAATCTCGTCAGCTTCCTGGCCTACTCGGCCAACCCGGTGAAGCTGGAGAGCCAGCGCATCGGTACCTACGTGCTGTTGTTCCTGGCGTTCTTCTTCGTGTTCGCCTACCTGCTGAAGCGCGAGTACTGGAAAGACGTGCACTGATACGTCGCTCCAGCCTCCACACATGCGCGCCCTCCGGGGCGCGCATGTGTTTCTGCCGTATGAAAATATCCTGACTGGAGGGAGAGCCGATGGCTGCGATCAACCGCTTGGCCTGTTATTCCGATCCCGCCGATCACTATTCGCACCGGGTGCGCATCGTGCTCGCCGAGAAGGGTGTGAGCGCCGAAATCATCGAGGTTCTGCCGGGGCAGTGTCCCGCGCAGCTGGCTGAGGTGAACCCCTACACCAGTCTGCCGACCCTGGTGGACCGAGACCTGGCTCTGTACGAGCCGGGCGTAGTGATGGAATATCTGGACGAACGCTATCCGCATCCGCCATTGCTGCCGGTCTATCCGGTGGCGCGGGCCAACAGTCGTCTGCTGATGCACCGCATCCAGCGCGACTGGTGTTCGCGGGTCGATCAGGTTCTGGATGCGCGCACTGCGGAGAATGTCCGCGTGCAGGCGCGCAAGGAGTTGCGCGAGAGTCTGGTCGGCGTGGCCGCGCTGTTTGCCGACAAGCCGTTCTTCCTCAGCGAGGAGTTCAGCATGGTCGACTGCTGTCTGCTGCCGATTCTCTGGCGTCTGCCGCAGCTGGGTATCGAGCTGCCGCGCCAGGCCAAACCGCTGCTGGACTACATGGAGCGGCTGTTCGCCCGTGGCAGCTTCCAGGCCAGCCTGACCGCTACCGAGCGCGCGATGCGCTGAGGATCCGCTGATGAATTCGAGTCGTCCCTACCTGCTGCGAGCCCTCTACGAGTGGATCGTCGACAACAACTGCACTCCGCATCTGCTGGTGGCTGCCGATTATCCCGGAGCCCGGGTGCCGGCCGGCTACGCCAAGGACGGACAGATCGTGCTCAACGTGTCGCCTAGTGCGGTGCGCTATCTGGAGATGGGCAACGAGGTGCTGACCTTCGAAGGGCGCTTCGGTGGGGTGGCGCAGAGCCTGTATATCCCGGTGGCCGCGGTGCAGGCCATCTATGCCCGTGAAAACGGCGAGGGCATGTCCTTCGTGCTGGAGGGCATGGAGGAGGGCGAGGGTGACGAGGGCCCGTCCGGAGACGACGAGCCGCCGCGTCCGAGCGGCCGGCCCAGCCTGAAGGTGGTCAAGTAGGCTGCCGGCAGGCACAAAAAAGGCGATCTTCGGATCGCCTTTTTTGTGCCCGGGTTTTACGTTGGGGTCGCCAGTCGCCTCAGTCGACGTACTCGAACAGGCGCACGATGCCCTGTACGCCGCCGACGCCCTGGACCACGGCGGTGGCGCGGTTGGCTTCGGCGCGGGTGATCAGGCCGAGCAGGTAGACCATGCCGTTCTCGGTGACCACCTTGATCTTGGTGCTGGGCACGGTGTTGTCGGCGAGCATGGCCGTCTTGATCTGGGCTGTCAGTGCCGCGTCGGTGCTGCGCGCCAGCGGCGAGGAGGGCTGCAGGACCTGCAGGTGGTTGTGCACCAGCTTGACGCCCTGGGCGCGGCGGGCGGCCTGTTCGGCGAGGGCCTTCAGGTCGGCGCGCGGGGTCTGGCCGGCGAGCAGGACCACGCCGTTGTAGCTGGTCACCACGATGTGCGAAGTGGTGTCGTTGAGGTCAGCGTGGCTGGCGCGGATCTCGCTGGCGACCCGGCCGGGGATGAACTGGTCATCGATCTTGTTGCCGACGCTGCGCGCACCGCAGCCGGCCAGCAGCAGGCTCAGGGCCAAGGTGGCGAGAAGCAGGGGGGATCGTTTCATTCTTCACTCCCGAACAGTTGACGATCGATCAGGTCGCACAGGCAGTGGATGGCCAGCAGGTGGACCTCCTGAATGCGCGCGGTGACGCGCGCCGGTACGCGAATCTCGACATCCTCAGGCAGCAGTAGCGAGGCCATGCCGCCGCCGTCGCGCCCGGTGAGGGCGACCACGGTCATCTCGCGGTCGTGGGCGGCCTGGATGGCCTGGATCACGTTGCCGGAGTTGCCGCTGGTGGAGATCGCCAGCAGCACGTCGCCGGGCTGGCCGAGGGCGCGGATCTGCTTGGAGAAGATCTCGTTGTAGCTGTAGTCGTTGGCAATCGAGGTGATGGTCGAGCTGTCGGTGGTCAGCGCCACGGCCGGCAGGCTCGGCCGCTCGCGCTCGAAGCGGTTGAGCAGTTCCGAGGAGAAGTGCTGGGCATCGCCGGCCGAGCCGCCGTTGCCGCAGGAGAGGATCTTGCCCTCGCTGAGCAGGGCATTGACCATCACCTGGCTGGCCTGCTCGATATGCGGAATGAGCACTTCCATGGCCTGGCGCTTGGTTTCGATGCTGTCCTGGAAAAGCTGGCGAATACGGGATTGCATGTCCATGGTGACCTTCGGTTGGGCGGCTGTTCAGGCGTCGAACGCGCTGCGGATCCAGTTCAGCCGCGGGGGCGAGGCGCGTTCGGCGGGGCCGATCGCGACTACATCGAACCGGCAGGGACGGCGGGCCCAGCGCGGTTGCTGTTGCAGGAAAACCTGGGCGGCGGCGCTGACGCGGGCACGCTTGCGCGCGTCGACGCTGGCTTCGGCGCCGCCCCAGGCGTTATGGCGTCGATAACGCACTTCCACGAATACTACGGTATCGCCGTCGAGCATGACCAGATCCAGCTCGCCGAGACGGCAGCGCCAGTTGCGCGCCAGCAGGCGCAGGCCGTGCTCCTCCAGGTGGGTCAGCGCCCAGCCTTCGGCGGCCTGGCCAAGGGCCTGGCGCGGGCTGTCGCTCACTGGGTGGCGGTTTCCAGGCGATAGACCTGGCCGTTGCGGTATTCCGCCCACGGCAGGCCGCGCACGATGCGCTGTCCTGGAGCCAGGCTCAGGCTACCGGACAACCCATCGAGGCGGGTGCTCGGCAGGGTCTGTAGCTGACCCAGACGCGGTGCCAGGCGGTAGGCGTCGGCGCCCATGGCGTACAGGCGGCCCAGGCTGCCAGCCGCAGCCGGCCACTGGCCGACCACCTGTTCGCGAAGCGGATCGGGCTCGCCGAGCAGCCAGGGGGTTTCGCAGAAGCGGATGCCGTCAAGGTCGAGGCTCTCGCTCGCTTCGTTGTTGCCGCTGTACAGGTGCGAAGTGGCATACACCGGCAGGTCGCCGGCGTACTGGAAGGCCAGGGTGGGCTTGATCTGTCGCGCCTGCGCCGGGGTGGCGGCCAGGAACACGAAATCGACATCCTGGCGACGGGCCGGCTGGGCCTCGACCTCGCTGCCCAGGGTGTCGCGCAGACGCTTGGCGCGTGCTTCGCTGGCGCGCAGCTGCAGCAGGTCGGCGATCTGCTGGGCCAGGCGCACCGGCTGGTCGACGTGCTCGGCGGCGATCAGGCTGCCGCCGCGAGCCTCCCAGTCCTGGCGGAAGGCGGTCAGCACGCGATTGCCCCAGGCGCCGCTTGGCACCATGGCCACGGCACGGCGCTGGCCATCCTGCCAGGCGCGTGCGGCGACGGCACGGGCTTCGTCCTCGGCGGCCAGGCCGAACTGGAACAGCTGTGCCGGGCCTTCGGCGCCGCTCTCGTTGTAGTTGAGGGCGAGGGTGGGGATCGGCAGTTGCTCCTGCTGGCTGAGCTGGCCGACCAGCGGTTTTTCCAGTGGACCGACCACCAGTTGCACACCATCGGCCTGCGCCTGGCGATAGAACTCGTTCAGGTCGGTCAGGTTGCTGCTGTCGTGCAGGCTGATGTGCGTTTCGCTGCCGCTCTGGTAGTGCGCCGCGAGAAAGCCGTCGCGCAGCGCCTGGGCTGGGCCGGCGAGGGGGCCCTGGCTCGGCAGCAACAGGGCGATGCGGGTCAGCGGGCGGGCGGCGATTTCCTGCAGAGCAACCAGGGACTGCGGCAGCTGGCGGGCGGCCGGGTGTTGCGGATGCTGGGCCTGCCACTCGCCAATGCGCGCGACCTGCTGGGCCGGCGTGGCATTACTGCGGGCGAGGGTGGCCAGCTCCAGCCAGCCGGCGAGGTCATCGCCGGCTGGCTCGGCGCTGCTCAGCTGAGTGCTGGACAGGCCGGATACCAGGGCCCAGATCGCTTCGTGGTTGCTGGCGGCGGCCTGGCCTTCCAGCAGCGGGGCGATGAACACGCGCTCGCGGGCGGCGGCCAGCGGCTGTTGATCGGCCTGCAGGGCATTGGCGCGGGCCAGCTGGCTACGGGCCTGCTGGCTGAGTGGCAGTTCGCCGAGGCGGGCGAAGCTAGGGTGCTGCAGGGCCTGCAGGGCGGCCTTGGGCTTGTTGCGTGCCAGCGCCAGTTCGGCTTGCAGGGTGCTGGCGAAGATCTGCTGGGCCGGCAGCAGCTTGTCCAGCTCGATCAGATCGAGGATCTGCTGGGTCTGGGCCAGGTCACGCTGGGCCAGCGCCTGGTCGGCGGCGGCCAGGCGCAGCAGTGCGGCCTGCTCCGGCTTGCTTTGCGCGGCCTGTTGCAGCAGCTGCGCGGTGCTGCCCTGGGGCTGGCCCGGCAGTTCGCCGAGGCCGGCGGTTTGCTTGCCGGCACAGGCGCTGAGCAGGGCGGCCAGGCAGAGGACGGAAAGGGGGCGCAGTCTGGCGATCATGGGGAGGATTCCGATTCGCAGGCTTGAAAGGGGGCAATTGTACCCAAGCCCCGAAGCGGGTGCGATCTTGGTGCAGCGAAACCCGTTACAATGACGCACTTTGTCTGGCAACGGGATGGTGATGTGAACGCTCCGGGTACCCTTTATGTCGTGGCCACGCCGATCGGCAATCTCGAGGACATCAGTGCGCGGGCGCTGCGCGTGCTGCGCGAGGTCAAGCTGATCGCCGCCGAGGATACCCGCCACAGCGCCCGTCTGCTGCAGCACTTCGGTATCAATACGCCGCTGACCGCCTGTCACGAGCACAACGAGCGCGAACAGGGCTCGCGGCTGATCCAGCGCCTGCTGGGTGGTGACGATATGGCCCTGGTATCGGATGCCGGCACGCCACTGATTTCCGATCCGGGCTACCACCTGGTGCGCAATGCGCGTGCCGCCGGTGTGCGGGTGGTGCCGGTACCCGGCGCCTGTGCGCTGATTGCGGCCCTGTCGGCCTCCGGCCTGCCGTCCGATCGTTTCGTCTTCGAAGGCTTCCTGCCGGCGCGCAGCACGGCGCGCCGCCAGCGTCTGCAGGCCGTAGTGGAGGAGCCGCGTACGCTGATCTTCTACGAGGCGCCGCATCGCCTGCTCGAATGCCTGGCCGATCTGCGCGAGCTGTTCGGCGTCGAGCGCCCGGCGGTGCTCGGGCGCGAGCTGACCAAGACCTTCGAAACCATCAAGGGAGCGCCGCTGGGCGAACTGCACGACTGGGTGGCGGCCGACAGCAACCAGCAGCGTGGCGAGTGCGTGCTGCTGATCGAGGGCTGGCAGGCGCCGGCAGGCGAGGAGACGCTGAGCGCCGAGGCGCTGCGGGTGCTCGATCTGCTGCTGGCCGAGCTGCCGCTCAAGCGGGCGGCGGCGCTGGCTGCGGAAATCACCGGGGTGCGCAAGAATCTGCTCTACCAGCAGGCGCTGGAGCGACAGAAAGCCGAGGATTGAGCTTGTTATCCGCGCCTGCAGTGAGTACCCTGCGCGCCGGAGAGTCGGCTGGACAGTCGCCGCCCTGCTTGCAGGGGGGAGGAAAGTCCGGGCTCCATAGGGCAGAGTGCCAGGTAACGCCTGGGAGGCGCGAGCCTACGGAAAGTGCCACAGAAAATAACCGCCTAAGCGCGCAAGCGCCGGTAAGGGTGAAAAGGTGCGGTAAGAGCGCACCGCACGGCTGGCAACAGTTCGTGGCTAGGTAAACCCCACTCGGAGCAAGACCAAATAGGGATCCATTGGCGTGGCCCGCGCTGGATCCGGGTAGGTTGCTTGAGGCCGTCAGTGATGGCGGTCCTAGAGGAATGACTGTCCTCGACAAAACCCGGCTTACAGGCCGGCTCTCCCCTTTTTCTCCCTCCGCTATTGATGTTATTGCCTGCCTTTTAATTCCAAAACGCTATTGCTCCTCATGATGAACTTTAAGTTCTTGGCATAGCTCTTTGGCGCGAATTGATTTTATTCCTCGATTTGCCCGTATCCCCATTTCCGTCTGTCGGCCTCTTCTCTAAGTTGCGGTCCAGTAAGGGTTTTTCCTGTTGGGGTCGCCTTGACTGGGTCAAGGGCGGGTTCCTATAGTGTGTAAGGGTGGGGGAAAGTGGGTGAAAGTGGATTTATCAGCTATATAAGGCTGTCCACTGGGGGAATTACTGTCGTGTTTCGCGGAGCCAACGCCATAAGCCTTGACGCCAAGGGTCGTCTGACGATGCCGAGCCGGTATCGTGACGAGTTCATGGCGCGTTGTGCCGGTCAGCTCATCGTGACCATCGATGCCGTCGATCCCTGCCTGAGCGTTTATCCCTTGACCGAATGGGAGCTGATCGAGACCAAGCTGCGCGAATTGCCATCCCTGCGAGAAGAGAATCGCCGTTTGCAGCGCCTGCTGATCGGCAATGCGGTGGATCTGGAGCTGGATGCGGCGGGGCGGTTTTTGGTACCGCCACGGCTGCGTGAATATGCCGGGCTGGACAAGCGTGCGGTGCTGGTCGGCCAGCTCAACAAGTTCCAGTTGTGGGACGAAGAGGCCTGGGATACGCGCTGCGCGGAGGATCTCCAGGCCATCAAGAGCCCCGGCGGACTGCCGGACGAATTACTCAACCTGACTCTTTGATATGAATGCAGCCACTTTCAGCCATGTAACCGTCCTGCTCCACGAAGCCGTCGAGGCGCTTGCCGTGCGCGCGGAGGGCTGCTACCTGGATGGCACCTTCGGGCGCGGCGGCCACAGCCGCGAAGTGCTGCGTCAACTGGGCCCGGGCGGACGCCTGCTGGGCTTCGACAAGGATCCCCTGGCGATCGCCACCGGCCTCGAGCTGGCCGCCGAGGACAGTCGCTTCCAGATCGTCCAGCGCAGCTTCGCCGAACTCGGCGAGGAGGTGGCGGCCCGCGGCCTGCAGGGCAAGATCGACGGGGTGCTGCTCGACCTCGGTGTGTCCTCGCCGCAGCTGGACGATCCCGAGCGTGGCTTCAGCTTCATGAACGACGGTCCGCTGGACATGCGAATGAACCCGGATGCCGGGGTCAGCGCGGCCGAGTGGATCGCCTCGGCTTCCGAGGAAGAAATCGCCCGGGTGTTCTACGAATACGGCGAAGAGCGCTTTTCCCGACGCATGGCGCGGGCCATCGTGCAGCGCCGCGCCGAGCGCCCGTTCACCCGCACCGCCGATCTGGCCGAGGTGATCACCGTGGCCAATCCGGCCTGGGAAAAGGGCAAGAATCCGGCGACCCGGGCCTTCCAGGGCCTGCGCATCCATATCAACAACGAGCTGGGTGATCTCGAGCGCGGTCTCGAGGCGGCGCTGGAAGCGCTCGCCGTGGGGGGGCGCCTGGTGGTGATCAGCTTCCACTCGCTGGAGGATCGCATCGTCAAGCAGTTCATGCGTCGCCAGGTGAAGGGCGAGGCCGACAACCTGCCGCGCGACCTGCCGGTACAGGTGGCGAAGTTCGATCCGCGCCTCAAGCTGCTCGGCAAGCCCCAGTACGCCTCGGCTGCCGAACTCAAGGTCAATCCGCGCTCGCGCAGCGCGGTCATGCGTATGGCGGAGAAACTGCGATGATCCCGCGCACCAGCGACAGCATGCCCAGCGGCAGTCTGCTGATGCTGGTGCTGTTCGGCCTCGTGTTGGCCTCGGCGGTGGCCGTGGCGTGGAGCGCGCACTGGAACCGCCAGTTGCTCAACCAGCTGTACGCCGAACTCAGCGTGCGTGACAAGGCGCAGGCCGAGTGGGGGCGGCTGATTCTCGAGCAGAGCACCTGGACTGCTCACAGCCGCATCGAGACGCTGGCCAGCGAGCAGCTGCAGATGCGCATCCCCGAGCCGGGCGAAGTGCGGATGGTGGCGCCATGATCAACCTCGACGGCGCACTCTACCCCTGGCGCTTCCGCCTGGTGATCGCGGTCCTGCTGGGCATGGTCGGCGTGATCGCCTGGCGCATCGTCGACCTGCACGTGTTCGACCATGACTTCCTCAAGGCCCACGGCGATGCACGCAGCGTGCGGCACATCCCGATTCCCGCGCACCGCGGGCTGATCACCGACCGCAACGGCGAGCCGCTGGCGGTCAGCACCCCGGTGATCACCTTGTGGGGCAATCCCAAGGAACTGATGCGCCAGCGTCAGCAGTGGCCGGCGCTGGCGGCTGCCTTGGGCCAGGATGCCGAAGTGCTGAGCCGGCGTCTGCAGCAGAATGCCGGGCGCGAGTTCCTCTATCTGGCGCGCGGCCTGACTCCCGAGCAGGGCGACGCGGTGCTCGCCCACAAGATCCCCGGCGTCTACAGCCTCGAGGAGTTTCGCCGGTTCTACCCGGCGGGCGAGGTCACGGCGCACATGGTCGGCTTCACCGATATCGATGACCAGGGTCGCGAGGGGGTCGAGCTGGCCTTCGAGCAGTGGCTGGCAGGCGTGCCGGGGCAGCGCGAGGTGCTCAAGGATCGTCGCGGGCGGCTGATCAAGGATGTCGGGGTGGCGCGCAACGCCAAGCCGGGTAGGGAGTTGGCACTGTCCATCGACCTGCGCCTGCAGTACCTGGCGCACCGCGAGCTGCGCAACGCCCTGGTGGAGAACAAGGCCAAGGCCGGCAGCCTGGTCATTCTCGACGTACAGACCGGCGAAGTGCTGGCCATGGTCAACCACCCCACCTACAACCCCAACAACAAGCGCAACCTGCAGCCCCAGGCGATGCGCAACCGGGCGCTGATCGACGTCTTCGAGCCAGGCTCGACGGTGAAGCCGATCTCGATGCTGGCGGCGCTGCAGAGCGGGCGCTGGCAGCCCACCGATACCGTCGAGGTCTACCCCCACAGCCTGCGCATCGGCCGCTTCACGATCCGCGACGTGTCCCGCGGCGGCGGCCCGGTGCTCGACCTGGCCGGCATCCTGATTCGCTCCAGCAACGTCGGCATCAGCAAGATCGCCTTCGACATCGGCGGCGAGTCGATCTATCGCGTCATGCAGCAGGTCGGCCTCGGTCAGGATACCGGCCTCGGCTTCCCCGGCGAGCAGGTCGGCAATCTGCCCAACCACCGCAAGTGGCCCCAGGCGGAAACCGCGACCCTCTCTTACGGTTACGGCCTGTCGGTGACGGCGATGCAGCTGGTGCATGCCTACGCGACGATCGCCAACAATGGCCGCATGGTGCCGCTGAGTCTGGCCCGGGTCGATCAGCCGGCGAACTCCACCCAGGTAGTTCCCGAGGAGGTCGCCAAGACCGTGCAGGGCATGCTCCAGCAGGTGGTCGAGGCCCCCGGCGGCGCCCACCGCGCCCAGGTACCCGGCTACCACGTCGCCGGCAAGAGCGGTACCGCGCGCAAGACCAGCGCGGGCAGCAAGGGTTACCAGCAGAACGCCTACCGCTCGCTGTTCGCCGGCTTCGGGCCGGCGAGCGCTCCGCGTCTCGCCGCCGTCGTGGTGATCGACGAGCCGGGGGGCGAGGGTTATTACGGTGGCCTGGTTTCCGCTCCGGTATTCAGCAAGGTGATGGCCGGCGCCCTGCGCTTGATGAACATAGCCCCGGACAACCTGCCGCCGCCGCTGCCCGAACAGCAGCAGGCCGGTGCGTTGCCCGGCAATGGAGGACGCGGCTGATGCCGATGAGTCTGCTGAAGATGTTTCCCGAGGCGCGGCGTGACGCGCTGATCCGCGAGCTGAGCCTGGACAGCCGGGCCCTGCGACCGGGCGATCTGTTTCTGGCCATTCCCGGCCACCACAGCGATGGTCGAGGCTACATCGCCGACGCCATCGCCCGCGGGGCCGCGGCGATTGCCTATGAGGCCGAAGGCGCGGTGGATATCCCGTCGTCCGAAGCGGTGGTGATGGTGCCGGTCAAGGGCCTGGCGGCCCAGCTGTCGGCGATTGCCGGGCGCTTCTACGGCGATCCGAGCCGCAGCCTGGAGCTGGTTGGAGTTACAGGTACCAATGGCAAGACCAGCGTCAGCCAGTTGCTGGCCCAGGCGCTCGACCTGCTCGGCCAGCGCTGCGGCCTGATCGGCACCCTGGGGGTCGGTTTTCACGACAACCTGCAGAGCGGTCGCCACACTACGCCCGACCCGCTGGCGGTGCAGGCGCAACTGGCCCGCCTGAAGCAGGCCGGGGCAAAGGCGGTGGCGATGGAGGTGTCGTCCCATGGCCTGGATCAGGGTCGGGTCGAAGGGCTGGACTTCGACGTGGCGGTGTTCACCAACCTGTCGCGAGACCATCTCGACTATCACGGCGACATGGCGACCTACGGCGAGACCAAGGCGCGCCTGTTTGCCTGGCCGGGCCTGTACTGCCGGGTGATCAATCTCGACGACCTGTTCGGTCGCGAACTGGCCGCCCGCGAGGCGCCGTCGCGGCTGATCAGCTACAGCCTGATCGATCCTGCAGCGACGCTGTATTGCGCCGAAGCCGAGTTCAGCGAAGCGGGCGTGCGCGCCCGTCTGGTGACCGCCCAGGGCGACGGCCTGCTGGTCAGTCCGCTGCTTGGCCGCTTCAACCTGAGCAACCTGCTGGCGGTGGTCGGCGCGCTGATGGGCCTCAACCATCCGCTGGACGAGATCCTCCACGTGCTGCCGCAGCTGCAGGGGCCGCTCGGGCGCATGCAGCGCCTTGGCGGAGGCAGGCAGCCGCTGGTGGTGGTCGACTACGCGCACACCCCCGATGCTCTGGAAAAGGTCCTCGAGGCCCTGCGCCCGCATACCCGTGGCCGCCTGCTGTGCCTGTTCGGCTGCGGCGGCGACCGCGACCGCGGCAAGCGCCCGCTGATGGCGGCCGCCGTCGAGGGTCTGGCCGATGGCGTGTGGGTCACCGACGACAATCCGCGCTCGGAGCCGACCGAGCAGATCATTGCCGACATCCGTGCCGGCTTCCGCCAGCCCGAGCGGGTGCACTTCGCCCCCGGTCGCGGCGTGGCGATTGCCCAGCTGATTGCGGCGGCCACGGCCGACGATGTGATCCTGCTGGCCGGCAAGGGCCACGAGGACTACCAGGAAATCGACGGGGTGCGTCACCCGTTCTCCGATATCGACCAGGCCGCCGCTGCGCTGGCCGCTCGCGAGGTGCAGGATGCTTGAAGCCTGGATGCTGAGCAGTGTGCTGGGAGCACTGAAGGGAAAACTGGCCGGGGCCGATGCCTTCTTCAACGGGGTGAGCATCGACAGTCGCTCGATCGAGCCGGGCCAGTTGTTCGTCGCCCTCAGCGGCGAGCGCTTCGACGGTCACGCCTATCTCGAGCAGGTGGCCAGCAAGAGTGCCGCCGCCGCGCTGGTCGAGCGCGAGCAGGAGGCGGTCGAGCTGCCCCAGCTGGTGGTGGCCGACACCCGCCTGGCCCTCGGCCGGCTCGGCGCGCTCAACCGCGCCGCGTTCCGCGGCCGGGTCGCGGCGGTCACCGGCTCCAGCGGCAAGACCACGGTCAAGGAGATGCTCGCCAGCATCCTGCGCGCCGACCATGCTGGCGATGCCGCCGCCGTGCTGGCCACCCGTGGCAACCTCAACAACGACCTCGGCGTACCGCTGACCCTGCTCGAACTGGCGCCGCAGCACCGGAGCGCGGTGATCGAGCTGGGCGCCTCGCATGTCGGCGAGATTGCCTACACCGTCGGCCTGACTCGCCCGCAGGTGGCGATCATCACCAACGCCGGCACCGCCCATGTGGGCGAATTCGGCGGTCCGGAAAAGATCGTCGAGGCTAAGGGCGAGATCCTCGAGGGCCTGGCTGCCGACGGCGTGGCAGTGCTCAATCGCGACGATCCGGCCTTCGGTGTCTGGGTGCGGCGCGCCGGCCAGCGCCGGGTGCTGAGCTTTGCCCTGCACGGCGCCGCCGACTTCACGGCCCGCGAGCTGGCGCGCGATGCCCGCGGCTGCCCGGCCTTCACCCTGGTCGGCCCCGTTGGCGAACTGCGCATCCAGCTCAACCTGCTCGGCGAGCACAACGTGGCCAACGCCCTGGCCGCATCCGCAGCCGCTCATGCCTTGGGCGTGGCGCCGGAGGCGATCCGCAGCGGGCTGGAAAACCTGCAGCCGGTCAAGGGGCGTGCCGTGGCGCAGTTGGCGCCCTCTGGAATGCGGGTTATCGACGACAGTTACAACGCCAATCCGGCGTCAATCCGGGCGGCGATTGATATACTGGCCGGCTTTTCCGGACGCACCGTCCTGGTGCTCGGCGACATGGGCGAACTGGGTGCCTGGGCCGAGGCGAGTCACCGCGAGGTGGGCGCCTATGCCCGTGGCAAGGTCTCGGCGTTGTATGCCGTAGGCCCGCAGATGGTCCATGCGGTCAGCGAGTTCGGTACCGGCGCGCGACATTTTGCCGATCAGGCTGAACTGATTGCCGCACTGGCTGCCGAACAGTCTCCGGAAACCACCCTGTTGATCAAAGGCTCGCGCAGCGCGGCGATGGAAAACGTCGTCGCTGCGTTCTGTGCCAGTGCTGGAGAACACTAAATGCTGCTGCTGTTGGCCGAGTATCTGCAACAGTTCCACAAAGGCTTCGCGGTCTTTCAGTACCTGACCATGCGCGGGATCCTCGGCGTGCTCACCGCGCTGGCCCTGTCGCTGTGGCTGGGTCCCTGGATGATCAAGACCCTGCGCACCCGCCAGATCGGCCAGGCGGTGCGCGACGACGGTCCGCAGTCGCACCTGTCGAAGAAGGGCACGCCGACCATGGGTGGCGCGCTGATCCTGTCCTCCATCGCCATCAGCACCCTGCTGTGGGCCGATCTCGCCAACCGCTACGTGTGGGTGGTGCTGGCGGTGACCCTGCTGTTCGGCGCGATCGGCTGGGTCGACGACTACCGCAAGGTGATCGAGAAGAACTCCCGCGGTCTGCCGAGCCGCTGGAAGTATTTCTGGCAGTCGGTGTTCGGCCTCAGCGCCGCGCTGTTCCTCTACCTGACCGCCACCACTCCGGTGGAAACCACCCTGTTTCTGCCGCTGCTGAAGAACATCGAGATCCCCCTGGGGATCCTCTTCGTGGTGCTGACCTACTTTGTCATCGTCGGTTCGAGCAACGCGGTCAACCTCACCGACGGCCTCGACGGTCTGGCGATCCTGCCGACCGTGCTGGTCGGCGGCGCACTGGGCATCTTCTGTTACCTGGCGGGCAACGTGCGGTTTGCCGAATACCTGCTGATCCCCTACGTGCCGGGCGCCGGCGAACTGATCGTGTTCTGCGGCGCGCTTATCGGCGCCGGCCTCGGCTTCCTGTGGTTCAACACCTATCCGGCCCAGGTGTTCATGGGCGACGTCGGTGCGCTGGCCCTTGGTGCTGCGCTCGGCACCATCGCGGTGATCGTTCGTCAGGAACTGGTGCTGTTCATCATGGGTGGGGTGTTCGTCATGGAAACCCTATCGGTGGTGATCCAGGTGGCCTCGTTCAAGCTGACCGGCCGGCGGGTGTTCCGCATGGCGCCGATCCACCACCATTTCGAACTCAAGGGCTGGCCCGAGCCGCGGGTGATCGTGCGTTTCTGGATCATCACCGTGGTGCTGGTGCTGATCGGCCTGTCCACCCTGAAGCTGAGGTAATCGCAGATGACACTGATCGCTTCCGACCAGTTCCGCATCGTTGTCGGCCTCGGCAAGAGCGGCATGTCGCTGGTGCGCTTCCTGGCCCGCCAGGGCGTGCCCTTCGCGGTAGTCGACACTCGCCACAGCCCGCCGGAACTGGCCACCCTGCAGGCCGAGTTTCCTCAGGTGGAGGTGCGCTGCGGCGCGCTCGATGTGGACTTTCTCTGCCGCGCGAGCGAGTTGTACGTCAGTCCCGGTCTGCCGCTGGCCACCACAGCACTGCAGGAAGCCGCCGCCCGCGGCGTCAAACTGTCCGGCGATATCGACCTGTTCGTGCGCCATGCCAAGGCACCGATCGTGGCCATCACCGGCTCCAACGCCAAGAGCACCGTGACCACCTTGGTCGGCGAGATGGCCGCGGCGGCCGGCAAGAAGGTGGCGGTGGGCGGTAACCTCGGCACCCCGGCGCTGGACCTGCTCGCCGACGACGTCGAGCTGTACGTGCTCGAACTGTCCAGCTTCCAGCTGGAAAGCACCGAACGGCTGAACGCCGAGGTGGCCACCTGCCTGAATGTCAGCGATGACCACATGGATCGCTACAGCGGCCTGCAGACCTATCATCTGGCCAAGCACCGGGTGTTCCGCGGTGCCCGCCAAGTGGTGATCAACCGCCAGGACCCGCTGTCGCGGCCGCTGATCGCCGACCAGGTGCCGTGCTGGAGCTTCGGCCTCGACAAGCCGGACTTCAAGTCGTTCGGCATCCTCGAGGAGGGGGGCGAGAAGTTCCTCGCCTTCCAGTTCTCCCGGCTGATGCCGGTGCGCGAGCTGAAGATCCGCGGTGCCCACAACCAGGCCAATGCCCTGGCGGCGCTGGCCCTCGGCCATGCCGTCGGCCTGCCGCTGGCGCCGATGCTGGATACCCTGCGCGGCTTCACCGGCCTGGCGCACCGTTGCCAGTGGCTGCGCGAGCGCGCCGGGGTGACCTTCTACGACGACTCCAAGGCGACCAACGTCGGTGCTGCACTGGCGGCGATCGACGGCCTGGGTGCGGAGATCGACGGCAAGCTGCTGCTGATCGCCGGTGGCGACGGCAAGGGTGCCGATTTCACCCCCCTGCGCGCCGGCGTGGCGAAGTACTGCCGTGCGGTGGTGCTGCTCGGTCGCGATGCCGAGCTGATCGCCGAGGCGCTCAAGGGCGAGGATGGCGAGGCGGTGGTGCCGCTGCTGCGGGTCAACAGCCTCGACGAGGCCGTGCAGCGCAGCGTCGAGTTGGCCGAGGCAGGTGATGCCGTACTGCTGTCGCCGGCCTGCGCCAGTCTCGACATGTTCAAGAACTTCGAAGAGCGCGGCCGCCTGTTCGCCCAGGCCGTGAAGGAGCTGCCCTGATGCGCGCCCTGCTGCGCCTGAACCCGTCACCGCTGCTGAGTCGCCGCGGCGTCGATCTGGACTTCCCGCTGCTGGCGGGTTGCCTGGCGCTGCTCGGTCTCGGCTTCGTGATGGTCTCCTCCGCCTCGTCCGAGGTAGCGGCGGCGCAGTCGGGCAATTCGCTGTATTACATGATCCGCCACCTGGTCTACCTGGCCATCGGCTTCGCTGCCGCCGGCGTGGTGCTGCTGGTGCCGGTGTCCTCCTGGCAGAAAAACGGCGGCAAGCTGCTGGTCACCGCCCTGGTCCTGTTGGTGCTGGTGCTGGTGCCGGGCATTGGCCGCGAGGTCAACGGCGCGCGGCGCTGGATCGGCTTCGGTATCGCCAACATCCAGCCCTCCGAGCTGGCCAAGCTGTTCACCGTGATCTATCTGGCCGGCTACCTGGTACGCCGGCAGGCGGACGTGCAGCACAAATGGAAGGGTCTGCTCATGCCGCTGATCGTGCTCGGCCTGATGGCCGGCCTGCTGCTCTCCGAGCCGGACTTCGGCGCCACCGTGGTGCTGGTCGGCGCCGGCATCACCATGTTGTTTCTCGGCGGCGTCAGCCTGCTGCGCTTCCTGCCGATGGTCGTTGGCGTGGTGGTGATCGGCGTGGTGGTGATGACCAGCCAGGCCTACCGCCTCAAGCGCCTGACCAACTTCATCGATCCCTGGGCCGACCAGTTCGGCGCCGGCTACCAGCTCAGCCAGGCACTGATCGCCTTCGGACGCGGCGAATGGCTGGGCGTGGGCCTGGGCAACAGCGTGCAGAAGCAGTTCTACCTGCCCGAGGCGCATACCGACTTCGTCTTCGCCGTGCTTGCTGAGGAGCTGGGTATGGTCGGCGCGCTGCTCACCGTGGCGCTGTTCGTGCTGGTGACCCTGCGCGCCCTGTACCTCGGCCTGTGCGCCGAGAAGGCCCAGCAGTATTTCTCCGCCTATGTGGCCTACGGTCTGGCGATCCTCTGGATCGGCCAGTTCCTGATCAACATCGGCGTGAACGTCGGCCTGCTGCCGACCAAGGGTCTGACCTTGCCGTTCCTCAGTTACGGCGGCAGTTCGCTGGTGGTCTGCTGCATCAGCCTGGCCCTGCTACTGCGCATCGACTGGGAGCGGCGCAACCAGCTGGGAAATGCCGAGATGGAATTTACCGAAGAGGATTTTGCCGAGGAGGAGCCGCGCCATGCCCGGTAACGTCCTGATCATGGCCGGCGGCACTGGTGGCCACGTGTTTCCCGCGTTGGCCTGCGCCCGCGAGTTCCAGGCGCGCGGCTACACAGTGCATTGGCTGGGCACGCCGCGCGGCATCGAAAACGAGCTGGTGCCGCAGGCCGGCCTGCCGCTGCACCGCATCGAGATCAGTGGCCTGCGGGGCAAGGGAGCGCTGTCCCTGCTCAAGGCGCCGCTGCAGATCGTCAAGGCGCTGTGGCAGGCGCGCCGGGTGCTGCGCGAGCTGCAGCCGGTGTGTGTGCTGGGCATGGGCGGCTTCGTTACCGGCCCCGGCGGCATCGCCGCCCGGCTGGCCGGGGTGCCGCTGATCATCCACGAGCAGAATGCCGTGGCCGGTACCGCCAACCGTGGCCTGGCGCCCTTCGCCAGTCAGGTCTGCGAGGCTTTTCCGGACACCTTTGCCGCCAGTCGCAAGCGCCGTACCACCGGCAATCCGGTGCGCGAGGAGCTGTTTCTCGAGACCCCGCGGCAAGGACTGGCCGGGCGCCCGGCGCGCCTGCTGGTGCTCGGCGGCAGCCTCGGCGCCGAACCGCTCAACAAGCTGCTGCCGGCGGCGCTGGCCCTCGTGGGCGAGACGCTGCGTCCGCAGGTCTACCACCAGGCCGGCAAGCAGCACGCCGAACTGACCCGTGCGCGCTACGAAGAGGCCGGCGTCGACGCCGAGGTGGTGCCGTTCATCCGCGACATGGCCCGCGCCTACGCCTGGGCCGATCTGGTGATCTGCCGTGCCGGCGCGCTGACCGTGAGCGAGCTGGCGGCCGCCGGTCTGCCGTCGCTGCTGGTGCCGCTGCCCCATGCGATCGACGATCACCAAACCCGCAATGCCGAATATCTGGCCAAGGCCGGCGCTGCCGTGCTTTTGCCGCAACATGCGACTGACGCGGCCGGTCTGGCCGCGCAGCTGACCGAGGTCCTGATGCACAGTGAAAAACTCGTGGCCATGGGTGCCATCGCCCGCCGCCTGGCCAAGCCCGACGCCACCCGCGTGGTGGTGGACATTTGCCTGGAGGTGGCCCATGGCTGAGGCGCCCCTCAACACGTCGGCGGAGCTGCGCCGCATGCGCCGCATCCGCCGCATCCATTTCGTCGGCATCGGCGGGGTGGGCATGTGCGGCATCGCCGAGGTGCTGCTCAACCTCGGCTACCAGGTGTCCGGCTCCGATCTCAAGGCCTCGCCGGTGACCGCCCGGCTGGAAAGCTTCGGTGCGCAGATCTTCCTCGGCCACCGCGCCGAGAACGTCGCCCAGGCTGACGTGCTGGTGGTGTCCAGCGCCATCAATCCGGCCAACCCGGAAGTCGCCCAGGCCCTGGAACGGCGCATTCCCGTGGTGCCGCGCGCCGAGATGCTCGCCGAGCTGATGCGCTACCGCCACGGCATCGCGGTGGCCGGCACCCACGGCAAGACCACCACCACCAGCCTGCTCGCCTCGGTGTTCGCCGCCGCCGGCCTCGATCCGACCTTCGTGATCGGTGGCCGCCTGAACGCTGCCGGCACCAACGCCCAGCTCGGCGCCAGCCGCTACCTGATCGCCGAGGCCGACGAGAGCGACGCCAGCTTCCTGCACCTGCAGCCGATGGTCTCGGTGGTCACCAACATCGACGCCGACCACATGAGCACCTATGGCGGCGACTTCAACAAGCTGAAGAAGACCTTCGTCGAGTTCCTGCACAACCTGCCGTTCTACGGTCTGGCGGTGCTCTGCGTCGACGATCCGGTGGTGCGCGAAGTCCTCCCGCAGGTGGCCCGACCGGTGGTCACCTACGGCTTCGACGAGGGCGCCGACCTGCGCGCCATCAATGTGCGCCAGGAGGGCATGCGCACCTTCTTCACCGTGCTGCGCAAGGACCGCGAGCCGCTCGACGTGTCGGTGAACATGCCCGGCAACCACAACGTGCTGAATGCCCTGGCCACCATCGCCATCGCCACCGACGAGGGCATTGCCGACGAGGCCATCGTCGCCGGCCTGTCCGGCTTCCAGGGCGTCGGCCGACGCTTCCAGGTCTACGGCGAACTGCCGGTCGAAGGCGGCAGCGCGATGCTGGTCGACGACTACGGCCACCACCCGCGCGAAGTGGCGGCGGTGATCAAGGCCGTGCGCGGCGGCTGGCCGGAGCGCCGCCTGGTGATGGTCTACCAGCCGCACCGCTACAGCCGCACCCGCGACCTCTACGAGGACTTCGTCCAGGTGCTCGGCGAGGCCAACGTGCTGCTGTTGCTGGAGGTCTATCCGGCCGGCGAGGAGCCGATCCCCGGCGCCGACAGCCGCCAGCTTTGCCACAGCATCCGCCAGCGCGGCGTGCTGGATCCGATCTACGTCGAGCGCGGTGCCGACCTGGCGCCGCTGCTCAAGCCGCTGCTGCGCGCCGGCGACATCCTGCTCTGCCAGGGTGCCGGCGACATCGGCGGCGTCGCTCCACAACTGATCAGTAACCCGTTGTTCAGCGCCCCAGAGGCGGGCGCCGAGAGGAAACCGGCATGACCGACACCCTGTCCCTCAACCTGGATCCCGCCGTTTTTGGTCGCGTCGCCGTGCTGTACGGCGGCAAGAGCGCCGAGCGCGAGGTATCGCTGAAGTCCGGTGCGGCGGTGCTGGCGGCCCTGCAGGGCGCCGGCGTGGACGCCTTCGGCATCGATGTCGGCGCCGACCTGCTGCAGCGTCTGGCGGGCGAGAAGATCGATCGCGCCTTCATCGTCCTGCACGGCCGCGGTGGCGAGGACGGCAGCATGCAGGGCCTGCTCGAGTGCCTGGGCATTCCCTACACCGGCAGCGGCGTGCTGGCCTCGGCGCTGGCCATGGACAAGCTGCGCACCAAGCAGGTGTGGCAGAGCCTCGGTCTGCCCACGCCGCGCCATGCGGTGCTGGCCAGCGCCGCCGATTGCGAGCGGGCGGCCGCGGAGCTGGGTTTCCCGCTGATCGTCAAGCCGGCCCACGAGGGTTCGAGCATCGGCATGGCGCGGGTGGAAAGCTTCGAGCAGTTGCTCGCGGCCTGGCAGGACGCGCGCCGCCACGACCCGCAGGTGCTGGTGGAGCAGTGGATCAGCGGGCCGGAGTTCACCATCGCCATGCTGCGCGGTGAGGTACTGCCGCCGATCCGCCTGGGCACTACCCACAGCTTCTACGACTACGAGGCCAAGTACCTGGCCGACGATACCCGCTACCAGATCCCCTGCGGTCTGGACGTGGACAAGGAAGAGGAACTCAAGGCGCTCACTGCGCGCGCCTGCGAAGCGGTCGGTACCCGCGGTTGGGCCCGCGCCGACGTGATGCAGGATGCCGGTGGGCAATTCTGGCTGCTGGAGGTCAACACCGTTCCGGGAATGACCGATCACAGCCTGGTCCCGATGGCCGCCCGGGCGGCCGGCCTGGATTTCCAGCACCTGGTGCTGGCGATCCTCGCCGACAGCCTGGAGGCAAGGAGCTGATTCATGATCGCGCTGCTGCGTCACCAGCGTCCGGGCCCGGTTGGCCCGCTGCGCAAGCCGGCCCCTCGCGGGGCCAGCCGCATGGTGGTGCGCGAACCTCTGCGCCTGCGTATGCCACGGCTGTCGCTGAGTGGGCTCAAGCGCCTCACCTGGCCGCTGATGT
Organism: Pseudomonas linyingensis; assembly: GCF_900109175.1. GTDB lineage: Bacteria > Pseudomonadota > Gammaproteobacteria > Pseudomonadales > Pseudomonadaceae > Geopseudomonas > Geopseudomonas linyingensis. The sequence continues at coordinate 354,651 of NZ_FNZE01000001.1, forward strand.
TGCTTGGCCTGGGTTTTGCTGCCTATGAGCTGAGCGAGCGTCTGCTGCCCTACGCCGATCAGCCGATCGCGCGGGTCAGCGTGCAGGGCGACCTGCACTATGTCAGTCGCCAGGCGGTGGCGGAGCGGGTGGCCCCCTTCGTGGACGCCAGCTTCTTCAGTGTCGATCTGGCGAGCATGCGCCGCGAGCTGGAGCAGATGCCCTGGATTGCCGAGGCCGAGGTGCGGCGGGTGTGGCCCGATCAGGTGCTGATCCGCCTGGAGGAGCAACTGCCGGTGGCGCGCTGGGGCGACGAGGCGTTGCTCAACAACCAGGGGGTGGCCTTCGCTCCGGGAGAGCTGGGTGGCTACGAGCAGTTGCCCACGCTGTGGGGGCCGCGACGCGCCCAGCAGCAGATCATGCAGCAGTACCAGATGCTCAGCCAGTTGCTGCGGCCGCTGGACTTCACGGTGGCGCGTCTGGAGCTGCGCGAGCGCGGCAGCTGGTTCCTCACCACTGGCCAGGGGCTGGAACTGTTGCTCGGCCGCGACCACGTGGTGGAAAAGATGCGCCGCTTCGTCAGCGTCTACGACAAGACCCTGAAAGAACACAATACGAACATCGCGCGCGTCGATCTGCGCTACCCCAACGGCCTGGCCGTGGCGTGGCGCGAGATGCCGGCGGCGCCGGTTCCCGGTGCGAACACCGGGGCCCTGCAGTGACTTGAGGAGAGAACTGGGATCATGGCAAGCGCGCAAAGCGGCAAAATGGTCGTCGGCCTGGATATTGGCACCTCCAAGGTGGTGGCGCTGGTCGGCGAGGTAGCGGCCGATGGCCAGCTGGAAGTCGTCGGCATCGGCACCCATCCCTCGCGGGGGCTGAAGAAGGGCGTGGTGGTCAACATCGAGTCCACCGTACAGGCCATCCAGCATGCGATCGACGAGGCGCAGCAGATGGCCGGCTGCCGGATCCACTCGGCATTCGTCGGCGTGGCCGGCAGCCATATCCGCAGCCTGAACTCCCACGGCATCGTCGCCATCCGCGAGCGCGAGGTGAATCGCGCCGATATCGAGCGGGTGCTGGATGCCGCCCAGGCGGTGGCGATCCCGGCCGACCAGCGGGTGCTGCATACGCTGGCCCAGGACTACGTGATCGACAACCAGGAAGGCGTGCGCGAGCCGCTGGGCATGTCCGGCGTGCGTCTGGAAGCCAAGGTGCATGTGGTCACCTGTGCGGTGAATGCGGCGCAGAACATCGAGAAGTGCGTACGCCGCTGCGGCCTCGAGGTGGACGACATCATTCTCGAACAGCTGGCCTCGTCCGACTCGGTGCTGACCGACGACGAGAAGGAGCTGGGGGTGTGCCTGGTGGACATCGGCGGCGGTACCACCGACATCGCCATCTTCACCGAGGGTGCGATCCGTCACACGGCTGTCATCCCGATCGCCGGCGACCAGGTCACCAACGATATCGCCATGGCCCTGCGCACGCCGACTCAGTATGCTGAGGAGATCAAGATTCGCTATGCCTGCGCCCTCGCCAAGCTGGCCGGTGCCGGGCAGACCATCCAGGTGCCGAGCGTCGGCGAGCGTCCGCCGCGCGAGCTGTCGCGCCAGGCACTGGCCGAGGTGGTCGAGCCGCGCTACGAGGAGTTGTTCTCGCTGGTGCAGGGCGAACTGCGCCGCAGTGGCTACGAGGACCTGCTCCCGGCCGGGATCGTGATTACCGGTGGCACCGCGAAGATGGAAGGTGCTGTCGAGCTGGCCGAGGAAATCTTTCACATGCCGGTACGTCTGGGCCTGCCGCAAGGTGTCAGGGGCCTGGAGGATGTCGTGCGCAACCCTGCCTATGCGACAGGGGTCGGTCTGCTGTTGTACGGCCTGCGCAAGCAGGGATCGCCGAGCTATTCCGCCAGTGGCGGCAGCAGCGAAGAGAGCAAACCGCCCGTATTCGAGCGCCTGAAGCGCTGGGTACAGGGCAATTTCTGACCGTCGGCCACAGCTTTGTCAGGTCGGTTGGACAAGAAAAAAGGGAAAGGAGAGGGAAAATGTTCGAATTAGTCGATAACGTTGAGTCGAATGCGGTAATCAAGGTCATCGGTGTCGGCGGTGGTGGCGGCAACGCCGTCAATCACATGCTGCGCAGCAACATCGACGACATCGATTTCATCTGTGCCAACACCGATGCCCAGGCACTGAAGAAGGTCGATGCCAAGACCATCCTGCAGCTGGGCATGAACGTGACCAAGGGACTCGGTGCCGGCACCAATCCCGACGTCGGTCGCCAGGCCGCGCTGGAGGACCGCGAGCGCATTGCCGAGGTGCTGCAGGGCGCCAACATGGTGTTCATCACCACCGGCATGGGCGGCGGCACCGGCACCGGTGCGGCGCCGATCATCGCCGAGGTGGCCAAGGAAATGGGCATCCTCACCGTGGCGGTGGTCACCCGTCCGTTCCCCTTCGAGGGACGCCGGCGCATGCAGATTGCCGACGAGGGCATCCGCGCCCTGTCCGAGCATGTCGACTCGCTGATCACCATCCCCAACGAGAAGCTGCTGACCATCCTCGGCAAGGACGCCAGCCTGCTGTCCGCCTTCGCCAAGGCCGACGACGTGCTGGCCGGTGCCGTGCGCGGCATCTCCGACATCATGCAGCGCCCCGGCCTGATGAACGTCGACTTCGCCGACGTGCGCACCGTGATGAGCGAGATGGGCATGGCGATGATGGGTACCGGCCACGCCAGCGGCCCGAATCGCGCCCGCGAGGCAGCCGAGGCGGCGATCCGCAACCCGCTGCTGGAAGACATCAACCTGCAGGGCGCCCGCGGCATCCTGGTGAACATCACCGCCGGCCTCGACCTGTCGCTGGGCGAGTACACCGAAGTCGGCAGCATCATCGAGCAGTTCACCTCGGAACACGCCACCGTCAAGATCGGTGCGGTCATCGATCCGGAAATGCGCGACGAGCTGCACGTCACCGTGGTCGCCACCGGCCTCGGCGCGCGCATGGAGAAGCCGACCAAGGTGGTCGACAACGCCCCGGCCGCCACCCCGGCTCCGCAGGGCGCGTCGGTGAACTACCGCGACCTCGAGCGTCCGACCGTGATGCGCAGCAGTCAGGGTACCGGTGGCGCCGCCCCGGCGGTCAAGCTCAGTACCCAGGAAGACCTCGATTACCTGGATATTCCGGCCTTCCTGCGCCGGCAGGCTGATTGAGTTTCTATATCAGGAGTATTGGTGTGATTGGTGTTCAGTAAAGGCGGGCTCTGATATCATTCCCGCCATTACTGAGAACAGTTCACAACTTGTGCAGATACGGCCAAAGCCATGATCAAACAACGCACTTTGAAGAACATCATCCGCGCCACCGGCGTCGGCCTGCACTCGGGGGAGAAGGTCTATCTCACCCTGAAGCCGGCCCCGGTGGATACCGGTATCGTGTTCTGCCGCACCGATCTCGACCCCATGGTGGAGATTCCGGCTCGGGCCGAGAACGTCGGTGAGACCACCCTGTCGACCACGCTGGTCAAGGGTGACGTCAAGGTGGATACCGTTGAGCACCTGCTTTCGGCCATGGCTGGCCTGGGTATCGACAACGCCTATATCGAACTGTCGGCATCGGAAGTGCCGATCATGGACGGCAGCGCCGGCCCCTTCGTGTTCCTCATCCAGTCTGCCGGTCTGCAGGAGCAGGAAGCGCCGAAGAAGTTCATCCGCATCAAGCGCCCGGTGACCGTGGAGGAGGATGGCAAGAGCGCCACCTTCCTGCCGTTCGATGGTTTCAAGGTGAGCTTCGAGATCGACTTCGATCATCCGGTGTTCCACGGTCGTACCCAGCATGCCTGCGTCGACTTCTCCAGCACCTCGTTCGTCAAGGAAGTCAGCCGCGCACGCACCTTCGGCTTCATGCGCGACATTGAGTTCCTGCGTTCGCAGAACCTGGCCCTGGGTGGCAGCGTGGACAACGCCATCGTGGTCGACGAGTTTCGCGTGCTCAACGAAGACGGCCTGCGCTACGAGGACGAGTTCGTCAAGCACAAGATCCTCGATGCCATCGGCGACCTGTACCTGCTCGGCACCAGCCTGATCGGCGAGTTCCGCGGCCACAAGTCCGGTCACGCCCTGAACAATCGCCTCCTGCGCACCCTGCTTGCCGAAAAGGACGCCTGGGAGCTGGTGACCTTTGAAGACGCCAGTACCGCGCCGATCTCCTACATGCGCCCGGCAGCTGCCGGCTGAAGCAAGACTCTCCCTTTCTCTTGAGGCCACCGTCAGGTGGCCTTTTTTTTGTCCGCGTTTTTTGCGCGCTTCAGTCCGGTGGTCGGGTGTGGCTGGCCAGGCGCTCCAGGGCGGCGCGCAGTTGCGGGTCGTCGATGCTGCTAGCGGCGGTGCGCAGGGTGTCGGCGGCGCTGGCGGAGAGTTGCAGATTTCGACCGGTGGCATGCCTTTCGGCAGCTGTTGGTTGAATCTTGAACAGGATCTTCGTTAAGTTCTCGAATTCCTTGAGATTCTGCAGCTGGCGCAGCAGGCGCTTCTGCTGGTAACGCAAGTGGGTGGCCCACTGGCCGTCGGTGACGATCAACAGCAGGCAGCCTTCACGCCAGGTCGCCACCCGACAGTGGGGGCGGGCCGCCGGCTGTAGCTGGCTTTCCAGCAGCTGTTGCAGATGGGCGAGACGCTGCGCCTCGCCGAACAAGCTCTTGAGCGTTTTCGTCTCCCGCAGCAGTGCCGCGGGAGCTCGGGCCGGCAGGGGACGAAAAGACATGGCAGGACGCCTGGAAATAACCGAGTGGCCATCGTAGCAGAACGGTCGCACCGATTCTTCTTGCGGAATGCTCCATGCATATCATCTTCATGAGTCGTCGCCACGGTGCGGCACGTTCACTGACGCTGGCGCCACGCCACGGACTGTTGCTTGCCACTCTCCTGCTGGGCTGCAGTCTGGCTGCAGGCATTGTACTGGGCTCCTGGATGAGACCCGAGCCCTTGCCGGTGGTTCCCGGCGAGCCGGTCAGCGAGACGAACGGTGTTCTGCCGCAGGAGCTGGCCGAGGCACGCGCCGCCGCCCAGCGCGAGCTGGACGCGTTGGGCGTACACCTGGCCGAGCTGCAGGCGCGCATGATCCGTATCGATGCCCTCGGCGAGCGGCTGAGCGAACTGGCCGATCTGGATGGCGATGAATTCGACTTCTCCCAGCCGGTGGGGCAGGGCGGGCCGGACGAACTGCTGGACGGCGAAGCGTTCCGCGGCAGCGAGGTGCTCGGCAGCCTCGATGCGTTGGCGGCGCGCCTCGACAGCCGCGAGCAGCAACTGGAAGCGATGGAGCACGTGCTGGCAACGCGCCAGCGCGAGGACGCGAGCCAGGTGGCCGGCCGGCCGGTGCTCAGTGGCTACCAGTCCTCGGGCTATGGTCGGCGCAGTGACCCGTTTCACGGCCGGGCCCGCGATCACAAGGGCATCGACTTCGCTGCCAAGCGCGGCACCGATATCGTCGCGGTGGCCACCGGGGTGGTGACCTGGGCCGGGCGCAAGTCCGGCTACGGCTGGACCGTCGAGGTCGGTCATGCCGATGGCTACTCGACCCTGTATGCCCACAACCAGCGCAACCTGGTCAAGGTCGGTGACCTCGTGCAGCGAGGCCAGGTCATCGCCCTGGTTGGCAGCAGCGGACGCTCGACCGGTCCGCATGTGCATTTCGAGGTAAAGAAAAACGGTCGCCAGGTCAATCCGGCCACCTATGTCGCACGTGCCAGCAGTGGTGAATGAGGCGTCTTTTCTCGCCGGCATTTCCGGGTAGAATGCCTTCTTCGCTGCCGCGCCGACGGCACTGGGCACTCCCCGGGAGTGCCCTCCATTTCCACAGATGGAAGACCCTCCCGATATGTTTGCGCCTTTGTTGAAGAAACTCTTTGGAAGCAAGAACGAGCGTGAAGTCAAGCGCATGGCCAAGGCTGTCCAGGCGGTCAACGCCCTGGAAGAGCAGATGGTCGCGCTGAGCGACGAGCAGCTCAGGGGCAAGACCGAAGAGTTCAAGGCGCGCCTGGCCCAGGGCGAAACCCTCGACAAGCTGCTGCCGGAAGCCTTTGCCGTGGCCCGCGAGGCCGGCAAGCGGGTGATGGGCATGCGCCACTTCGACGTCCAGCTGATCGGCGGCATGACCCTGCACGAGGGCAAGATCGCCGAGATGCGTACCGGCGAGGGCAAGACCCTGGTGGGCACCCTGGCGGTGTACCTCAATGCCCTGGAAGGCAAGGGCGTGCACGTGGTCACGGTCAACGACTACCTGGCCCGCCGCGACGCCAACTGGATGCGTCCGCTGTACGAATTCCTCGGCCTGTCGGTCGGCGTGGTCAGCCCGTTCCAGGACCCGGTCGACAAGCGTGCCGCCTACGCGGCCGACATCACCTACGGCACCAACAACGAATTCGGCTTCGACTACCTGCGCGACAACATGGCCTTCAGCCTGGACGACAAGTTCCAGCGCGAACTGAACTTCGCCGTGGTCGACGAGGTGGACTCGATCCTCATCGACGAGGCACGCACCCCGCTGATCATCTCCGGCCCGGCCGAGGACAGCTCGCGTCTGTACATGCAGATGAACCAGCTGATCCCGCGGCTCAAGCGCCAGGTCGAGGCGGAAGAGGGCGTGGTCGAGCAGGAAGGTCACTACAGCATCGACGAGAAGGCCCGCCAGGTCGAAATCACCGAGCAGGGCCACCAGTTCATCGAGGACATGCTGACCGAGGCCGGCCTGCTGGCCGAGGGCGAGAGCCTGTATTCGGCGCACAACCTCGGCCTGCTGACCCACGTCTACGCCGCCCTGCGCGCGCACACCCTGTTCCATCGCGACGTCGAATACATCGTGCAGAACAACCAGGTGGTGCTGATCGACGAGCACACCGGGCGCACCATGCAGGGCCGCCGGCTGTCCGAAGGCCTGCACCAGGCCATTGAGGCCAAGGAAGGCGTGCAGATCCAGGCCGAGAGCCAGACCCTGGCCTCGACCACCTTCCAGAACTACTTCCGCCTGTACAACAAGCTGGCCGGCATGACCGGCACCGCCGATACCGAGGCCTTCGAGTTCCGCCAGATCTACGGCCTCGATGTGGTGGTGATCCCGACCAACAAGCCGATCGCGCGCAAGGACTTCAACGACCTGGTCTACCTGACCCAGGAAGAGAAGTACGCGGCGGTCATCGAGGACGTCAAGGCCTGCCGGACCGAGGGACGTCCGGTGCTGGTCGGCACCGCTTCGATCGACAGTTCCGAGTATCTCTCCCAGCTGCTGCACAAGGCCGGCATGGAACACAAGGTGCTCAACGCCAAGTACCACGACAAGGAAGCCGAGATCATCGCCCAGGCCGGTCGTCCCGGCGCGGTGACCATCGCCACCAACATGGCCGGTCGCGGTACCGACATCCTTCTCGGCGGCAACTGGGAGGTGGAGGTCGCCGCGCTTGAGAACCCGACCGACGAGCAGATCGCCCAGGTCAAGGCCGACTGGCAGAAGCGCCACCAGCAGGTGATCGAGGCCGGCGGCCTGCACGTGATCGCCTCCGAGCGCCACGAGTCGCGGCGTATCGACAACCAGCTGCGTGGCCGTGCCGGTCGCCAGGGCGACCCGGGCTCCAGCCGCTTCTACCTGTCGCTGGAAGACAACCTGATGCGCATCTTCGCCTCCGACCGGGTGAAGAACTTCATGAAGGCCCTCGGCATGCAGTCCGGCGAGGCCATCGAGCACCGCATGGTGACCAACGCCATCGAGAAGGCGCAGCGCAAGGTCGAGGGACGTAACTTCGACATCCGCAAGCAGCTGCTCGAATTCGACGACGTGGCCAACGAGCAGCGCAAGGTGATCTACCACATGCGCAACAGCCTGCTGGCCGCCGACAGCGTCGGCGAGACCATCACCGAGTTCCGCAACGAAGTGCTGGCGCGGGTCATCGATGCGCACATCGCGCCGCAGTCACTGCCCGAGCAATGGGACGTCCGCGGCCTCGAGGCGGCGCTGCAGAGCGACTTCGGCCTCAAGCTGCCGGTGCAGCAGTGGCTGGACGAGGACGACAAGCTCTACGAGGAAACCCTGCGCGAGCGCATCCACGCCGAGGTGCTCAAGGATTATGCGGAGAAGGAGGAGCTGGCCGGCAGCGACGCGCTGCGCAGCTTCGAGAAGCAGATCCTCCTGCGCGTGCTCGACGACCTGTGGAAGGACCATCTGTCGACCATGGACCACCTGCGTCACGGTATCCACCTGCGCGGCTATGCGCAGAAGAACCCCAAGCAGGAGTACAAGCGCGAGTCGTTCGCCCTGTTCCAGGAGCTGCTCGACAACATCAAGCGCGATGCGATTCGTGTGCTTTCGCACGTGCAGGTACGCCGCGAAGATCCCGCCGAGGAGGAGGAGCGCCTGCGTCGCGAGGCCGAGGAACTGGCCGCCCGCATGCAGTTCCAGCATGCCGCGGTATCGGCGCTGGACCAGCCCGAGGAAAGTGCAGAGCCCGCGGGTGAGCCTGCCCAGGTAGCGGCCTTTGCCGCGGTGCGCCAGGAGCCGAAGATCGGCCGCAACGAGCCTTGCCCGTGCGGCTCCGGCAAGAAGTACAAGCACTGCCACGGCCAGATCGACTGATCGACGGCTAGCTTGATCGCGCCGCGACCGGCCTTGCCGCTCGCGGCGTTTTTGATACTGTTTCCCCCTCTATCCCGCGCTGTGCGCATTTCAAGGAGCTTTCCCATGGCTGTCGGTCTTGGCCCCCTGCCCACCCTGCACCCGGTTCCCGGCTTCGAACTCGGTATCGCCTCGGCCGGCATCAAGCGCGTCGGGCGCAAGGACGTGGTGGTGATGCGCTGTGCCGAGGGTTCGACCATCGCCGGCGTGACCACCACCAACGCCTTCTGCGCCGCGCCGGTGCTGGTCACCCGTGAGCGCCTGGCTGGCGAGGTTCGCTATCTGCTGACCAACACCGGCAACGCCAACGCCGGCACCGGCCCGGACGGCCTGGTCCGCGCCCGCCGCGCCTGCGCCAAGCTCGCCGAGCTGGCCGGGGTGGCCGAGAGCGCGGTGCTGCCGTTCTCCACCGGGGTGATCGGCGAGCCGCTGCCGGTCGAGAAGATCGAGGGCGCCCTGGCCGCCGCGCTGGCCGACCTCAGTGTCGACAACTGGGCGCAGGCCGCCGAGGGCATCATGACCACCGACACTCTGCCCAAGGGTGCCAGTCGGCAGTTCCAGCATGACGGCGTGACCGTCACCGTCACCGGCATCAGCAAGGGCGCCGGGATGATCCGCCCGAACATGGCCACCATGCTCGGCTACATCGCCACCGACGCCAAGGTGGCCCGCGACGTGCTGCAGGACCTGGTGCGCGACGCCGCCAACAAGTCGTTCAATCGCATCACCATCGATGGCGACACCTCGACCAACGACTGCTGCATGCTGATTGCCACCGGCCAGGCCACCCTGCCGGAAATCGCCGAGAAAGGCGGCGAGCTGTTCGCGAAGCTCAAGCAGGCGGTGTTCGAGGTGTTCATGGAGGTGGCCCAGGCCATCGTTCGCGACGGCGAGGGTGCCACCAAGTTCGTCACCGTGCAGGTCAACGGCGGCGCCAACGCCCAGGAGTGCCTGGACGTGGCCTACGCCGTGGCCCACTCGCCGCTGATCAAGACCGCGCTGTTCGCCTCCGACCCCAACTGGGGGCGCATCCTCGCCGCGGTCGGCTATGCCGGCGTGCCGAACCTCGATGTCAGCCTGATCGACGTGTTCCTCGATGACGTGTGCATCGCCAGCCAGGGCGGCCGTGCCGCCACCTACACCGAGGAGCAGGGCGCGGCGGTGATGGCCCAGGCCGAGATCGGCATCCGTATCGAGCTGGGCCGCGGCGCGTGCAGCGAGACGATCTGGACCACCGACCTGTCCCACGAGTACGTGCGCATCAACGCCGAATACCGTTCCTGACCAGGGAGGCGTGCCGCCGGGCTCAGGCCTGCCGGCGGCACGCCGCGCTATGGAGTCCGAGTCGATGAAACGACTGCACGTAGCCGCGGCGGTGATCCGCGGTGCCGATGGCCGGGTATTGATCGCCCGGCGCCCCGAACACAAGCATCAGGGCGGCCTGTGGGAGTTTCCCGGCGGCAAGGTCGAGGCCGGCGAGGTGGTGGAAGCCGCGCTGGCCCGCGAGCTGCACGAGGAGCTGGGCATTCGCGTGACGGCCTCCCGACCGCTGATCCAGGTGCGCCACGACTATCCCGACCTCGCCGTGCTGCTCGACGTCCACGAGGTCAGCGCCTTCAGCGGCGAGCCTCATGGCGCCGAAGGCCAGCCGCTGGCCTGGGTGGCGCCGCGCGAGTTGCCGCACTACGAGTTTCCCGAGGCCAACCGGCCGATCGTCGCCGCGGCCCGCCTGCCGGCGCGGTACCTGATCACTCCCGACCAGCTCGAACCCGCCGAGCTGCTGCGCGGTATCCGCCAGGCGCTGGCCGACGGCATCCGCCTGCTGCAGCTGCGCGCACCGAACATGTACAGCGCCGAATACCGCGACCTGGCGGTGGACATCCAGGGCCTGTGCGCCGGCAAGGCACAGCTGATGCTCAAGGGGCCGCTGGAGTGGCTGGGCGACTTTCCCGCCGCCGGCTGGCACCTGACCGCCGCGCAGTTGCGCCAGTACGCCGCCAAGGGCCGTCCGTTTCCGGCCGAGCGCTGGCTGGCGGCGTCCTGCCACAACGCCGAGGAACTGGCGCTGGCGGCGCAGATGGGGGTGGACTTCGTCACCCTGTCCCCGCTGCAGGCCACCCAGACCCATCCCGACGCCGCGCCGCTCGGCTGGGAGGCGGCCGCCGAGCTGATCCGCGCTTTCAACCAGCCGATTTACCTGCTCGGTGGCGTGGGGGCGGCCGAGCAGGCGCGCGCCTGGCAGATCGGCGCCCAAGGCGTGGCCGGCATCCGCGCGTTCTGGCCGGGCTGAGCGGATTCAACGCCGGCGCAGCGGCTCCAGCAGGGGCCGCAGGCCGTTGTGGTCGATCTCGTGCATCAGCGCCAGCAGCCGGCCGACCTCGCCCGGCGGAAAGCCGCTGCGGGCGAACCAGGCCAGGTAGTGGCCGGGCAGGTCGCTAATCAGCCGCCCCTGATACTTGCCGAACGGCATCTCGCGTCTGACCAGAAGCAGCAGGTCCTCGGGCTTCATGCCTCGGGTGCCGACGCGGCCTGCCACAGCACCTCGTTGACCTGCTGGCGGCGGGCGATCAGCCGCGCCCCCACGAACAGCAGGTCGGAAAGGCGATTGAGGTAGGCCAGGCACTCGCCGCGCAGCGGCTCGACGGCGTTGAGGTGCTGGCAGCGGCGCTCGGCGCTGCGCGCGAAGCTGCGGCAGACGTGGGCCTGCGCCACCAGGCGCGAGCCGCCGGGGAGGATGAAGTTTTTCAGCGGGCCGACTTCCTCGTTCCAGGCATCGATGGCCTGCTCCAGGCGGGTGATCTCCACGGCGTCCAGTGCCTGGTATTCGGGCATCGCCAGTTCGCCGCCGAGGTCGAACAGGCGGTGCTGGCAGGGCGCGAGCAGCTCGAGGATTTCCGTCAGTCCCGAATGCAGGGGCTGCTGTTCGGCCAGCTCGGTGAGCAGCAGGCCGAGCTGGCTGTTCAGCGTGTCGACCTCGCCCATCGCCTCGATGCGCGGGTGGTCCTTGGTCACTCGGCGGCCGTCGGCCAGGCCGGTTTCGCCGGCATCGCCGGTGCGGGTATAGATCTTCGACAGGCGAAAGCCCATGGTGTGTGTCCTGTGACTGCGGGGAGGATGGCAGTCGGCAGGGTAGCGGGCGCTCAGTCCTGGGGCAATCCGCGGGCGCCCAGATGGGCGCGCAGACGCTGCTCGAGGGCCTGCAGGCGCGGCAGTGCCAGCTGCCGCTGCGCGGCCTCGTGGCAGGCATGGCCGAGCAGGTAGCCGATCTCGGTACGCCGGCCGGCGGCGACGTCCTGGTACATGGAGGAATAGTTGGCCGCGGTGGCGGCGATCACCCGCTCCACCTCGGCCTGCAGGTCGACAGCCGCGTCGGCCTGACCGCAGGCGAGCAGCAGCGCGACCAGTTCGGCGCACAGCGCGGCGACTTCCTCGCCATGCGCCTGCAGGCCGCCGTTGCGACAGTGGTACAGCACGGTGAGCGGGTTGATCGCGCAGTTCAGCGCCAGCTTGCGCCACAGCCGGCCGAGAATGTCCGCCGTCCAGCTGGCGGCAATCCCGGCCTGGGCCAGTTCGCCCAGCCACTCCGGCGCTGGCGAGGGCGGCACGGTGCCGAGCCAGGTATGCCCGGCGCCGGCATGTACCACATGAAAATCGCCGCGGCGGAAGGCGCCTTCGGTGCTGGAGGCGAAGATGCAGCGGGCCTGGGGGAGCAGGGAGGCCACCTGGTCCTGGCTGCCTAGGCCGTTCTGCAGCAGGATGACCTCGGCGCCGGGGGCCAGGCGCGCGTGCAGGGCGCGGGCGGCGGTTGCGGCGTCGTAGGCCTTGCTGGCCAGCAGCAGGCGATGGATCGGTGCGCTATCGGTAATCGCTTCGGCGGACAGCGGCAGGATTTGGCGGACGCCATTCTCCTCGAGGGTCAGGCCGCCGGCGGCATGGTACTGCGCCAGCCGCTGCGGGTTGCGCAGCAGCAGGCGTACCGGCTGGCCGGCGCGGGCCAGGCGGGCGGCCCACAGCCCGCCGAGGCTGCCGGCGCCAAGCACATGCCAGGTCACGACGCCGAGGCTTGCGGCTGCTGCAGGCGCTGGCAGGCGATGCGGCCGCTGCTGCGGGCCTCCGCCAACTGGCCGGCGGCCTGACGCATCAGCGTGTCGATGCTCACCGGGCAGTCGCGGGCATCGACGCCGACCAGGGCAATCGCGGCCTGCAGGGTGATGAAGCCTTCGCTGGTCTTCAAGGCCTTGAGGTTGAGGCTGTCATGCAGGCGGCGAAAGCTGCTGTGGCTGCATTCGCGCAGATCGTCGACCATGGCGACCACGGCAAAGTGGCTGTCGTCGAGGCGGACCAGCGCGTCGAGGGGGCGCAGCATGTTGCGCAGACGGCAGGCGACGTTGTAGAGCAGTTCGCGCTGCAGGCCCTCGCCGCGGTTGCGCCGGTTGGCGGGATCGTCCAGCCCGATCAGCAGGTAGCACAGCGCTCCGCCGCGCGACTCCAGCTGGCGCAGGGCGTCGCCCAGATGCTGGCGCAGGAAGCGCAGGTTGCCGAGGCCGGTCAGCTCGTCGATCACGTTGCGCTGTTCGAGGTTGTTGACGTTGTGCGCCAGGCGGCGGGTTTCCTGCTCCAGGCGTTGCAGTCTGCCGCACAGGCGGTCGGCGGCGCGCACCCGCGGGAGCAGTTGCTCGTTGACCGCGGCCTTGTTGACGAAGTCATCGACCCCGCAGTCGAAGGCTTCGGTCAGCAGGTTGTCACCGTCACTGCCGGTGAGCAGGATGATGTAGGTGTAGTGCTCGCCGCTTTCATCGAGCTGGCGAATCTGGGTGGTCAGTTGCAGGCCGTTCATTTCCGGCATCAGCCAGTCGGCGAGCAGCACATGGGCCGGTCGCTGGTCGAGCGCCGCGAGTGCTTCACTGGCGCTGCCGGCGTAGCGGATGTCGCGATAGCCGGCCTGCTGGAGTACGCGGCCGATCAGCGCGCTGGAGAACCTGGCATCGTCCACCACCATGATGCTGAGGTTGGGATCGGACATGGGTGTGGGCTCGCTGGATAGTGGGTGTGGTGCGCGAGTGCGGCACCGGTCGGATGGTCGGTTATAATGACGACTCGCTTTTTACCGTCAAGTCAGGCGCAACGCATCCGTGAACCCGGTCGCGCCGTCCATCTGGAGAGTCCCCATGCCCTCGTTCGACGTGGTGTCCGAACTGGACAAACACGAAGTCACCAACGCTGTCGACAATGCCATCAAGGATCTGGATCGCCGCTACGACCTGCGCGGCAAGGGCAGTTTCGAGTTCAAGGAGAAGACCGTCACCCTGACGGCCGAAGCCGACTTCATGCTCGAGCAGATGATCGAGATCCTCAAGCTGGCGCTGGTCAAGCGCAAGATTGACGTCCAGTGCCTGGAGTTCAAGGACCCCTATGCCTCCGGCAAGGTGGTCAAGCAGGAAGTGATCCTGCGCGAAGGCATCGACAAGGAACTGGCGAAGAAGATCGTCGCGCTGATCAAGGACGGCAAGCTCAAGGTCCAGGCGGCGATTCAGGGCGAGCAGGTGCGCGTCACCGGCAAGAAGCGCGACGACCTGCAGGAAGCCATCGCCCTGCTGCGCACCCAGGAACTGGGCATGCCGCTGCAGTTCAACAATTTCCGCGACTGATTGCCCGCGGCGACAGCGGACTTCGGCGTCAAATGGCAAAAGGCCAGTCTCGCGACTGGCCTTTTGCGTTCGGCGGGGCTGCCTGCTCAGTGGGGCTGTGGCGGTTCGCCGAGCGGGACGGCCGGGTTGCCGTTGGGCTGCCGGCGCTCGCGCCCCCACTGCAGGCCGATCAGCAGCAGGGTCGGCAGGCCGATGAGTGCGGTGACCAGGAAGAAGTCGGCATAGCCGAGCGACTCCACCATGACTCCGGAGTAGCCACCGATCAGACGCGGCAGCAGCAGCATGATCGAGCTGAGCAGGGCGTACTGGGTGGCGGAGAACTGCAGGTTGGTCAGGCTCGACAGGTAGGCGACGAAAGCCGCGGTGGCCAGGCCGCCGCTGAAGTTGTCCATCGAAATGGTGACCACCAGCATCTCGAGGTTCGGGCCCATGCCGGAGAGCATGGCGAACAGCAGGTTGGTCGCCGCGGAGGCCAGGCCGCCGAGGAACAGGATCGGCAGGATGCCGAAGCGCACGATCAGCAGGCCGCCGACCCCGGCGCCGAGCAGGGTCATCACCAGGCCGAACAGCTTGCTGACGCTGGCGATCTGGTCCTTGCTGAAGCCCAGGTCGACGTAGAACACGTTGGCCATCACGCCCATCACCGTATCCGACATGCGATAGGTGGCGATCAGGCCGAGGAGGATCAGCGCCTGCCAGCGGTAGCGCTGGATGAAGTCGCTGATCGGCGTCAGTACCGGGGCCAGGCCGCGGCGGCCGAAGGACGACAGGCACAACACGGTGAGCACGGTGTACAGGGTGAAGCGCAGGAAGGCGCGGTCGTCGAGCAGCAGGTCGATCAGGGTCACCTGGCTGCTGAACACCCCGTCCACGCCGCTGTGGTAGAGCTGGGTGAACATCGCCGGCACCGAGATCAGCAGGACGATCAGCACCAGCACCGACACCAGCTGATGGGTCAGGCCGTAGCGGGCGGCTGCCTGCTGGGTCTGCTGCGGCACCGGTGGCTCCTTCATCCACAGGGTGGTGAGCAGGCCAGGCAGCATCAGCAGGGCGAACAGCAGGTAAGTGCTGGCCCAGGCCGGGTACAGGTAGCTGCTGCCGGTCGAGCCGAAACCCTCGGCGACGAACAGCGCGCCGGCGGTGGCCAGCAGCATGGCCACCCGGTAGCCGGTGGTGTAGCAGGCCGCCAGCGCCGCCTGCTGGGTGTTCTCGGCGATCTCCAGGCGGTAGGCATCGAGGGCGATGTCCTGGGTGGCCGAGGCGAAGGCGACCAGCACCGCCACGCCGATCAGCCAAGCCAGGTGGGTCTGCGGGTCGAACAGCGCCATGCCGGCCAGGCCGACGGCCACCAGGAGCTGTGACAGCGCCAGCCAGGAGCGGCGGCGGCCGAGGCGGCCCAGCAGGGGCAGGCGCCATTGGTCGAGCAGCGGCGACCACACCCACTTGAAGGCGTAGGCCAGACCGATCAGGCTGGCATAGCCGATGGTCTCGCGCGCCACCCCGGCCTCGCGCAGCCACACCGAGAGGGTGGAGAACACCAGCACCATCGGCAGGCCGGCGGCGAAGCCGAGCAGCAGGAGTGCCAGGGCGGAGGGGCTGGCATAGGTGGCGAAGGCTTCGCGCCAGGTTCTACGGGGCATGGAACGCTGCATGGTGGCGGACAAAGCAGGCACTTTAACCGCTCTGGCTACCGGGATGCCAGCCATGCCGACGGATGTCCAGGCGGCCGCCCGACACGGCGATGCCCTCGGCGGCCAGGCGGCGCCGCTGCTCGTCACCGGCCGGCGATCCGGCAGGGAGGCTCAGGCGACCACCGGCGGCGATGACCCGGTGCCAGGGCAGGGCGGTATCCTCCGGCAGCTGGCTCAGGCAGCGGCCGACCCACCGCGCTGCACGGCCCAGGCCTGCCTGTTCGGCGAGCTGGCCATAGCTAACCACCCGTCCGGGCGGGATCTGGGCCAGCGCGGCATACAGCGCACTGCGGCGGCAGTCCGCAGGGTGCTGGGCGGATGAGGCAGGCATGATGCAGGGGCTCGTCAGCGATCAGGTCTCCAGCATAACGCCCTGGCGGCCGAGAGTGCAGTGCCGCCGTATGGCGGCTGCGTCTTGCGCACTCGCCGTGCTCCCGCATAATGCGCCCCCGTCTCATCGCCCGTTTCTGCCCATCATGCGTCCGTTGTCCCTGCTGCTGTCCGTCATCCTGTCCCTCCTCGTCACCCCGGCCCTGGCCGATACCGTCTGGCTGAAGAATGGCGACCGCCTGAGCGGGCAGATCCAGCTGTTCGACGGCGGCAGGCTGTTGTTCAAGACCGTCTACGCCGGCAGCGTGACCCTCGACTGGCAGCAGGTCGCCAGCCTGGAAAGTAGCCAGGCGCTGCTGATCAAGCTGGACGATGGCGAGGGCGAGCATGCCCGTGGCCTGCGTCGCGCCGCCGATGGCCGGGTCGAACTGGTCAATGGCGCGGCGCGCAGCGTCGAGCTGGCCCGGGTCAAGCAGATCCTGCCGCCGCGGCCGCTGGTCGAGGACTGGGTGTGGAGCGGCAGCGCCGACTTTGCTGCCGAGTACGAGCAGGCCGAGAAGGATGTCGAGGAGTTCGACGTCGACCTGCGCACCAAGGCACGCCACGGCCTGTGGCGGCACAATCTCAGCGCCAGCTACGACCGCGAGTCCAAGGACGAGGTGGAGGTGGAGGACAGCATCGGCGCCGAGTACGCCCTCGACCGCTTCCTCGACGAGCACTGGTTCTGGCAGGGCAAGTTCGAATACGAGCGCGATCGTATCGGCGAGCTGGCGATCCAGCGCACCCTGGGTAGCGGCCCGGGTTACCAGTTCTGGGACAACGAGCTGGGCGCCTTCTCGCTGGTCTCGCTGCTCAACCGTCACGACCTGGACTTCGCTGCCGGCGGCGACGAGCACTTCTACGCGCTGGGCTTCAAGTGGGACTACAGCCGCTACCTGTTCGGCAAGCGCTTCGAGCTGTTCAGTCATGGCGAGCTGGGCGCGCCCTTCGTCGATGCCATCGACTACAAGCTGGAGAGCGACCTGGGGCTGCGCTACAAGATCAACAGCTGGGCTTCCCTGCACCTCAAGGGTGAATGGGACCAGTTGCGTGGCGAGCAGGGCGATGTCGACGAGTCGACCTACAGCGTCGGCTTTGGCGTCGGCTGGTAAGCAAGCCGGAGCGGGCAGGCGCGCCGCTCCGGCTGGGCCTTACAGGCGGATGCCGCCATCCACCTCGATCACGCGACCGGTGAAATAGTCGTTCTCGAAGATGAACGCCGCGGCGCTGGCAATCTCCTCCGGCTCTCCCAGACGCTTGGTCGGGATGCCCGAGGCCAGCTTCTCCAAGGCTTCGGGCTTCATGCTGGCCACCATGTCGGTGGCGATGAAGCCGGGGGCAATGGCGCCGACGCGGATGCCGTAGCGCGCCAGCTCCTTGGCCCAGACCACGGTGAGCGAGGCCACCGCGGCCTTGGCCGCGCTGTAGTTGCTCTGGCCCATGTTGCCGGCGCGCGAGACCGAGGAGATGTTGACGATCGTGCCCGCGCATTTCAGCTCGATCATCTTCGCCGCCACTTCGCGGCTGCAGAGGAACACGCCGGTCAGGTTGACGTCGATCACCGCCTGCCACTGCGCCAGGGGCAGCTTCTGGATCTCGCCGTCCTTGACCTTGAGCAGCAGGCCGTCACGCAGGATGCCGGCGTTGTTGATCAGGCCGTGGATGGCGCCGAAGTCGGCGGCTACCTGTTGCACCATGCGCTCGACCTGGGCTTCGTCGGCGACGTTGCAGATATAGGCGCGCGCCTCGACACCGTTGGCCTGGCAGGCGTTGACTGCCAGCTCCAGCTTTTCCGGGTTGAGATCGATTAGTGCCAGTTTTGCACCGCGGCAGGATAGGTATTCGGCCATGGCTCGGCCGAGACCCTGGCCGCCGCCGGTAATGATGATGACTTTGTCTTTCAGTTGCATGAGGAAATCCCCACCGCTTGAGTGTTCTAGGGCCTCGCGGGCGTTTCGGGAAATCCGGAAAGGCCTGTCCGTTGCAACGGATTCTTTGCGAGGGGGCATGCTTCGAGCGTCTTGTGCAGTGCAGCATGTCCGCGCTGGGGGGTCAAGAATAATTCACCCGTTTGCGGGGCGTCGGCTGATGGTTGGGCGACGGGCGGTGGCGCGTTGTCTTGAATTTGTCGAGCGCCGACGCCATTTCATGTCACATTGGGGTGTCATGCCCGCCAAGGAAAATCGACGCGATGCGCGTACTGCTGTTCGTCTTCATCCTCTTTCCGCTGCTCGAGCTGGCCTTGCTGATCAAGGTCGGCAGCAGTATCGGCGTGCTGACCACCCTGCTGCTGGTGATCGCCAGCGCACTGGTTGGTGGCTTCCTGTTGCGCATCGCCGGTCCGGCGACCGCCTGGCGTGCCCGCGCCCGCCTGCTCAGCGGCGAGGCGCCGGAGCAGGAGATGCTCGACGGCCTGTTGATGGCTCTCGGCGGCTTCCTGCTGCTGCTGCCGGGCTTTCTCAGCGACGTGCTCGGCGTGCTGTGCCTGCTGCCGTTCACCCGCCACCTGCTGCGCAAGCGCCTCGGCCTGCGCGCGCAGCGCTTTGCCCAGTCCTCTACGCACGCCGATCACTCCGCCGGAGCTGCCCAGCCTGGTCAGGAGGCGCCGAAACAGTCGCGTCCGCAGATCATCGAAGGCGAGTGGGAACGTCGCGACGACTGATTTTTTTTCGATTGCCCCTTGAAATGCCCTTGCCGGCCCTTATGTAGCGGTCAGCGCAGGATTGCTGTCGCAGTCGCTGCCCAGACTTCAACGACGTGCCTGGCACGTCGTCCCCGGCAATGCCGGAATCTACCAACCCGCCGGTGAGCATCACCGGACGCTGGAAACAACCTGTTAGGAGAGATCGACAATGAAGCTTCGTCCTCTGCATGACCGCGTCGTGATTCGTCGCAGCGAAGAAGAAACCAAGACCGCAGGCGGCATCGTGCTGCCGGGCTCCGCTGCCGAGAAGCCGAACCAGGGTGAAGTCGTCGCGGTCGGTGCCGGTCGCGTGCTGGACAACGGCGAAGTGCGTCCGCTGGCAGTGAAGGTGGGTGACAAGGTGGTGTTCGGCCCGTACTCCGGCAGCAACACCATCAAGGTCGACGGTGAAGACCTGCTGGTGATGGCCGAGAGCGAAATCCTCGCCGTGCTGGAAGCCTGAGTCACCGTCCCTTTTCCGCATTCACTGAATTCCATTTGAGGTAGAGAACATGGCTGCTAAAGAAGTTAAGTTCGGCGATTCCGCTCGCAAGAAGATGCTGGTCGGCGTAAACGTCCTGGCTGACGCCGTCAAGGCCACCCTCGGCCCGAAAGGCCGCAACGTGGTGCTGGAAAAGAGCTTCGGTGCTCCGCTGATCACCAAGGACGGCGTTTCCGTCGCCAAGGAAATCGAGCTGAAGGATCGCTTCGAGAACATGGGCGCCCAGCTGGTCAAGGACGTGGCCTCCAAGGCCAACGACCAGGCCGGTGACGGCACCACCACCGCCACCGTGCTGGCCCAGGCCATCGTCAACGAAGGCCTCAAGGCCGTCGCTGCCGGCATGAACCCGATGGATCTGAAGCGCGGCATCGACAAGGCGACCATCGCCATCGTCGCCGAGCTGAAGAACCTGTCCAAGCCGTGCACCGACACCAAGGCCATCGCCCAGGTCGGCACCATCTCCGCCAACTCCGACAACTCCATCGGTGACATCATCGCCGAAGCCATGGAAAAGGTCGGCAAGGAAGGCGTGATCACCGTCGAGGAAGGCTCGGGCCTGGAAAACGAACTGTCGGTCGTCGAAGGCATGCAGTTCGACCGCGGCTACCTGTCCCCGTACTTCATCAACAAGCCGGACACCATGGTGGCCGAGCTGGACAGCCCGCTGCTGCTGCTGGTCGACAAGAAGATCTCCAACATCCGCGAAATGCTGCCGGTGCTGGAAGCGGTCGCCAAGGCCGGTCGTCCGCTGCTGATCGTCGCCGAAGACGTCGAAGGCGAAGCGCTGGCCACCCTGGTGGTCAACAACATGCGCGGCATCGTCAAGGTCGCTGCGGTCAAGGCGCCGGGCTTCGGCGATCGCCGCAAGGCCATGCTGCAGGACATCGCCATCCTCACCGGCGGCACCGTGATCTCCGAGGAAGTCGGCTTGTCGCTGGAAGGCGCCGGTCTGGAGCACCTGGGCAACGCCAAGCGCGTCGTGCTGAACAAGGAAAACACCACCATCATCGACGGCGCCGGCGCTCAGGCCGACATCGAAGCCCGTGTGGCGCAGATCCGCAAGCAGGTCGAAGACACCACTTCCGACTACGACAAGGAAAAGCTGCAAGAGCGTCTGGCCAAGCTGGCCGGCGGTGTTGCCGTGATCAAGGTCGGTGCCGGTACCGAAGTCGAGATGAAAGAGAAGAAGGCCCGCGTCGAAGACGCCCTGCACGCGACCCGCGCTGCGGTGGAAGAAGGCGTGGTGCCTGGCGGCGGCGTTGCCCTGGTGCGCGCCCTGCAGGCCATCGAAGCCCTGAAGGGTGACAACGAAGACCAGAACGTTGGTATCGCCCTGCTGCGTCGTGCGGTCGAAGCGCCGCTGCGCCAGATCGTCGCCAACGCCGGCGGCGAGCCGAGCGTGGTGGTCGACAAGGTCAAGCAAGGCAACGGCAACTTCGGCTTCAACGCCGCTACCGATGTCTACGGCGACATGATCGAGATGGGTATCCTCGATCCGGCCAAGGTCACCCGTACTGCCCTGCAGGCCGCCGCCTCCATCGGCAGCCTGATGATCACCACCGAAGCCATGGTTGCCGACATCGTCGACGACAAGGCCGGTCCGGCGATGCCGGACATGGGTGGCATGGGCGGCATGGGCGGCATGATGTAAGCCGACCGGCCTCCAGCTCCATAGCTGAAAAAACCCGCGCCTGGCGCGGGTTTTTTTATGAGGCGGATTTCTGCCTCCGGGCGCAAAGTCGGTGTGTCGGGATGTCAGCCCACGTTTTCCACCGCTCGCGTGGCTGGGGCCGGCTGCGGGGTTGGTTGGGCCTGACGGTAGAGGATCAGGCGATAGCAGCCCAGGCAGATCAGCCAGTCGAACAGCGCGGTCCACACGTTGTGCGAGAGGAAGTGCGCGCCCTGCATCACCCGGCCCAGCGAAAACACCGAGCCCAGGGTCAGCGCGAACAGCAGCGCGGCGCGCGCCAGGCGCGGACGGCGGTCGCGCAGCACGAAGTACAGAGCGAACAGGGTGAAGCCGCTGCTGGCATGCCCGCCTGGCCAGCAACGTCCGGCCTTGTCCACCACCGGGGCGCGTT
This sequence comes from Pseudomonas linyingensis, assembly GCF_900109175.1. Taxonomy (GTDB): domain Bacteria; phylum Pseudomonadota; class Gammaproteobacteria; order Pseudomonadales; family Pseudomonadaceae; genus Geopseudomonas; species Geopseudomonas linyingensis. The sequence goes on from NZ_FNZE01000001.1 coordinate 376,267, forward strand.
CGCCTAGCAGCGGGCTATAGGTTTCGCTGCCGCCATACTGGGTCAGGCTCCACGGGCAGTGCACGCCGGTGAGAGTCTTCACCGGATTGACCAGCGCAGTCGACAGCGCCATCGCCAGCACCAGATAGCCGAATGAGCGGCGCCAGGCCGCCCATGGCCGGTACAGCCAGCTGGACAGCAGGCCGGCGATCGCCAGCACGCCGATGAGGATCACGGCCTGCTTGGCGCGGTTGTGCAGGAGGTTTTCGAGGAAGTAGCTGTGTCCGCCGACAAAGCCGACGCCGGGTTGATAGAACAGGTCGGTCAGGGCGAAGTCGAAGCGGGTCGGCTCGAACGCCAGCATCAGCAGCATTAGCGCCAGCGGCAGACCCACCGCCAGCCAGGTGCGCAGGGGGCGCGAGGCATCCCGAGTCAAGGGGGACATCAGTTGGCGGCCTCCGCGTTGCGGGTGAGGCCGAAGGCGGTCGTGAGCGGCGCTTTGCCGCGCCAGCTCAGCAGGCCGTGGCTGAAGCCGTAGCTGGCGGTCTGGTAGTAGGCGATGTCGCGGTCGATCAGGGCGTCGTCGCGTCCGGCGGCGTGCTCGCGGCTGGCGCCGAGGGCATCGTCGTGGCGGCGCATCAGCCGGTTCGGGCTGAGGATCGCCAGGTTCTGGCCGTCGAACAGGCCCAGATGCTGGTAGTTGCCGATCAGCACCCGCGGCGCAGTGCTATGGGGCTGCAGCAGATTGCGGCCGAAGAAGGTCGACTGGTAGTCCAGGCCGAGCAGGCCGAGCAGGGTCGGCGCCAGGTCGATCTGGCTGGCCAGTTGGCCGTCCTCGCGGGCGTCGATCCACTTGGGCGCGTAGACGAACAGCGGAATGTGGTAGTTGGCCACCGGCAGGTCCTCCATCCCGGCGCTGCCGGCGCAGTGGTCGGCGACGAAGACGAATACGGTGTCGTCGAACCAGGGCTTCAGGCGTGCCTTGGCGAGGAAGTCGCCGATCGCCCAGTCGGTGTACTTCACTGCGCCTTCGCGTCCGTCACCCGAGGCGATGTCGATGCGTCCGTCCGGATAGGTGTAGGGGCGGTGGTTGGAGGTGGTCATCAACTGCAACAGGAACGGCTTGCCGGCGGCATGGTCGGCGTCGGCGACCTTCATCGCCTGGGTATAGAGGTCCTCGTCGGCGATACCCCAGGCGTTGGCGAAGTGGATGTCCTCTTCCGGCACGCTACTCTGGTCGACGATGCGGTAGCCGTTGCCGCCGAAGAAGGCGTTCATGTTGTCGAAGTAGCCGCGTCCGCCGTAGACGAACACGCTGTCGTAGCCCTGGGCACCGAGCTGCTGGCCGAGGCTGGCGAAGCCGCTTTCGCGTCCGATGCGCTTGACGATGGAGCGCCCGGGGGTCGGTGGCATCGACAGGGTGATGGCTTCCAGGCCGCGGTCGGTACGGGTGCCGGTGGCGTAGAAGTTGTTGAAGAACAGGCTTTGCTGGCGCAGGCGGTCGAGGTTCGGGGTCAGGCCGCGAGTGTCGCCGAAGCTGCCGAGGTACTTGGCCGACAGGCTCTCGATGGTCACCAGTACCACGTTGAGCTTGGCCGGCGGGCCGGGGTTGTCGATCTGCCGGCGGATATCCAGCGGCTCCCCGTCATTGAAACGAGCATTGGGTTCCTGCAGTTCCTCGCGCAGGAGCGCGGAGACTTTCGCCTCGTCCAGCGTCGGGTAGAACTGCTGGTAGTCCAGCTCGTTGTTGCGGAAGGCGGCGAAGAACTGGTAAGGGCCGTTGCTGGCCAGTTCGTGCTGGTAGGCGTTGCCGCCGAGGCCGCGCGGATGCTGCTGGTCGAGCGCGGCGAAGCCAAGGCCACTGCAGGCGGCAAGCAGGGCGAAACCGACCAGGCGCTGGCGCAGCAACGGCAGTTCGCCGTCCAGGGCGCGGCGCACCAGCGGGCGCAGGGCGAACGTCAGGCCGATGGCCAGCACGGCGATGGCGCCGAGCAGACGGAGCACCGGGTAGGACTCGAGGATGTTGTGGATCACTTCCTCCGAGTAGACCAGGTAGTCGACGGCGATGAAGTTGAAACGCACGCCGAACTCGTCCCAGAACAGCCATTCGGCCAGGGCGCTGAACAGCATGGCGAACAGGCTGACGGCCAGCAGGCCGTATAGCCACAGCTGGTGGCCGCGGTGGCGCCACAGTCCGGCGGGGCACAGCAGCAGGTACAGGCCCAGCGGCACGGCGGCATAGGTGAGGAAGCCGAGGTCGTAGGCCAGCCCGGTCAGATACAGGCCGGGCAGATCGGACAGCGGCACGGCGGCCGCCGACCAGTGGCCGACCAGCAGCAGGCTGCGGGTCAGGGTGAACAGGCCGAGCCAGCAGCCGAGGAGCAGTGACAGATAACGCAGCGGGGCGGAGCGCAACAGCGACATGGGACAGTTCCAGACCGGTTTGACGCGCGCAGCCTGCGCCCGGTACTGTCGCAGCGATGTGAATGGTCAGTGAAAAAAGTGTCAAACCGGGGTGGCGTCGATTACCTTGGCGCCCCTTAAGAATCTCCTAAACCTGCCGTGCGACTCTTGGGGTACGAGGTGACTGCATGCGTATCCTGTTGGTCGAAGACAATCGCGACATCCTGGCCAATCTGGCCGACTATCTGGAGCTCAAGGGCTACAGCGTCGACTGCGCCCAAGACGGGCTTTCCGGCCTGAACCTGGCCACCAGCGGGCACTACGACCTGCTGGTGCTCGACGTGATGCTACCGGGACTGGACGGCTACAGCTTGTGCCGGCGTCTGCGCGATGAAGCGCGCAGCGCGGTGCCGGTGATCATGCTCACCGCCCGCGACCAGCTCGACGATCGCCTGCAGGGCTTCAAGGCCGGCGCCGACGACTACCTGATCAAGCCGTTCGCCCTCAGCGAGCTGGCTGCGCGCATCGAGGCGGTGCTGCGCCGCAGCCAGGGTGCCGCCCGGCGCCTGCTGCAGGTAGCCGACCTCAGCTACGACCTCGATACCCTGGAGGTGAGTCGTGCCGGCTGCCGCCTCAAGCTCAACCCGCTGGGCCTCAAGCTGCTGGCCCTGCTGATGCAGAAGAGCCCCCATGTGCTGCGCCGCGAAGCGCTCGAGGAAGCGCTGTGGGGCGACGACTGCCCGGACAGCGACAGCCTGCGCAGCCACATCCACCAACTGCGCCAGGTGATCGACAAGCCGTTCCCGCGGCCGCTGCTGCACACCGTGCATGGTGTCGGCTACCGTCTGGTGGAGAACGGCGATGGCGTTCAAGCCTAGCCTGACCCAGCGCATCGTCATCGCCTTCGCGCTGATGAGCCTGCTGGTGGCCGGAGCCTTCGCGCTGGGCATGGTGGGCATGGTGCACGTGGTCGAGGAGCGCCTGCTGACGGCCCAGCTGGGTCGCGACCTCGACCGCCTGCTGAAGATGGAAACCATGGACGAGTGGCGTGCGCAGCCGCGTGCCGACCAGCTGTTCCACTTCAGCGGCGGCGAGGAGGAGTTCGCCCTGCCCGAGGATGTCGCCGGAGTGGGCGAGGGGTTCCATGAGCTGTTCCGTGGCGAGCTGTCCTATCACGCCATTGTCCGCCTGGTGGACGGCCGCCGCTACGTGCTGCTGCAGGACCAGAGCGATTTCGAGCGCCGCGAGAATCTGATGTATGTGGTGGTGCTGGTGGCCTTCCTGCTCAGCGTGCTGGTGGCGATCCTGCTGGGCTGGCTGTTGGCGCGCCAGGTGCTGGCGCCGGTGATCCGTCTGGCCCACCAGGTGCGTCACCGTGACCAGCTGCTGGCGCTGGCTCCGCCGCTGGCTCCGGATTATGCCCCGGATGAGGTTGGCCAGCTGGCGGTGGCATTCGATGCCACCCTCAGCCAGTTGCGCCAGACCCTCGAGCGCGAGCAGCTGTTCACCAGTGATGTCAGCCACGAGCTGCGCACGCCGCTGATGGTGCTGGCCAGCTCCTGCGAGCTGCTGCTCGAGAGCCCGACGCTGGATGGAGCGGCGCGGCGCCAGGTGCAGCGCATCGCGCGTGCCACGGATGAGATGGGCGAGCTGGTGCAGACCTTCCTGCAACTGGCGCGGGCGCAGTCCGGTCAAGCCGAGAGGACGCCGCAGGCGACCCTGCGTCAGGTGGCCGACGAGCAGCTGGCGCACTGGCGCGAGCCGATCGAGGCCAAGGGCTTGCGCCTGGACTACCTGCCGGGCAACGACGCCTCCACCCGCTACAACGCGCCACTGCTGCGCGCCGTGCTGGGCAACCTGCTGCGCAACGCCTGGCACTACACCGAACGCGGGCATATTCGCCTGAATCTCACGGCCGCGGGCTTCAGCGTCGAGGACAGCGGCGCCGGAATTCCCGAGGCCCTGCGCCAGTCGGTGTTCGAGCCGTTCGTGCGTGGCAGTGCCGAGCGCGGCGACGGCCTTGGCCTCGGTCTGTCTTTGGTGCAGCGCATCTGTGCCCAGGAGGGCTGGTGGATTCGCCTGCTGCCGGCAGAGCCCCACGGTTGCCGCTTCGAGGTCACGCTGCGCCGCGACCTTTGACGTTTTTTTCACATTCTTTTCACCTTGGCGTGATGGCCTGGCGGTTAGCGTGGCCCGTCATTTTCAACGTGGACCGCTGCGTATGGATCGATCCCGCCCCGCCAAGCCGGAACTCGTGTGCTCGGCCGATCACGCGAGCGCCTCGCCCTGTCCGGACGGGATCCTGGTCGGCCTGGGCAAGCGTCTGTACCGCTGGCGCAAGGCGCGGCTTGTCCGTCGTGCATTGCGCCAGGCTGACGAACCGAACCTGGTCCTCGATCTGTCGCACGAAACGGGTAGCTTCTGGCCAGTGCTGGCCGAGCACGGCAATCGGGTGATTCTCGCCGCGACGGCCTCGCCGGAGAGCCTGAGTGCCGCGCTGGGCGCCCAGCCCGCCGCGCTGGCAGCCCGGGTCAAGGGTATTCAGGGGGGCGCGGCTGCCATCCAGCTGCACGACAACGCGGTCGACAGCATCTTCTGTCTGGGCCTGTTGCCGCTACTCGCCGAGGCGGATCAGCGCCTGGCCATCCTGCGCGAGTTGCGTCGGGTCACCCGCGATACGCTGATCGTCTCCTTGCAGTTGGACGGCTGGCGGCGGAGGGGGATCGGCGTCAAGCGGGAGACCATCGAAGAGGAGGTCGGTCGCGTCGGATTCGATATCGTCGGGCGTTATGGTTTTTTGCCAGGTTGTTCCACATTGTGGGTCTATGTGTTGCGCAAGGAAGACTGAAGATGAGCGGATTGCTCGAATCAACACCACCTCCGGCTCCTGTGCGTCCTGATTGGCGACCTGACGGTCGCAGCTTCCATCACAGTGCGAGACATGCATGAAAGTTACGGTTTTCGGAACGGGCTACGTCGGCCTGACCCAGGCGGTGTGCCTGGCGGAGGTGGGCCATTCGGTCTGCTGCGTGGATATCAATGCCGAGCGCATTGCGCGGCTCAACGAAGGGCAGTCGCCGATCTACGAACCGGGTCTGGCTGAGCTGATTACCAAGAACCTGGCCGCAGGGCGTCTGCAGTTCACCGTCGATGCCGCCCGCGCCGTGCATTTCGCCAAGCTGATCTTCATTGCCGTCGGCACGCCGCCGCTGGATGACGGCGGCGCCGATCTACGCCAGGTGTTCGCGGTGGTGGAGAGCATCGCCGCGCACAGCGAACAGGCCAAGCTGATCGTCAACAAGTCCACCTCGCCGGTGGGCACTGTCGACCGCATCGCCACGCATCTGCGCCAGGCCGCGGCGGGCAAGCCGTGGGCCGACGACTTCCAGGTCGCCTCCAATCCCGAGTTTCTCAAGGAAGGCTGCGCGGTGGACGACTGCATGCGTCCCGAGCGCATCATCATCGGCACCGACAGCCCAGCGCTGGTCGCCGCGCTGCGCGAGCTGTACCAGCCGTTCAGCCGCAATCACGAGAAGATCATGGTCATGGACGCGCGCAGTGCCGAGCTTACCAAGTACGCCGCCAACTGCATGCTGGCGACCAAGATCTCCTTCATCAACGAGATGGCCAACCTGGCCGAGCGCCTGGGTGCCGACATCGAGATGGTGCGCCGCGGCATCGGCTCGGATTCGCGCATCGGCTACGACTTCATCTATGCCGGCTGCGGCTTCGGCGGCTCGTGCTTCCCCAAGGACATCCAGGCCCTGCAGCACATCGCGCGCAGCGAGGGCTACCAGCCGCGCCTGCTGCAGGCGGTGGAGGAGGTCAACGCCGCGCAGAAGCAGCGCCTGTTCGAGAGGGTCAGCGCCCACTACCACGGCGACCTGGCCGGCAAGACCTTCGCCCTGTGGGGGCTGGCGTTCAAGCCCAACACCGACGACATGCGCGACGCGCCCAGCCGGGTGCTGCTGGCCGCACTGTGGCAGGCCGGCGCGCGGGTACAGGCGTTCGACCCCAAGGCGATGGACGAGGCGCGACATATCTTCGGCGAGCGTGACGACCTGCTGCTCACCGCCAGCAAGGAGGAGGCGCTGGAAGGCGCCGACGCGCTGCTGATCGTCACCGAGTGGCAGGACTTCCGCGTGCTGGATGCCGAGCTATTCAAGGCCCGGGTCGCCGACCGGGTGATATTCGACGGCCGCAATCTGTTCGAACCGGCGACCCTGGCCGCGGCCGGCATCACCTACTACGGCATCGGCCGCGGCTGCAGCAGCGAGGGGGCGGCATGAAGTTCCTGGTCACCGGCGCCGCCGGCTTCATCGGCTTCCACACCGCCCGCCGGCTGTGCGCTGAAGGGCACGAGGTGGTCGGCATCGACAACCTCAACGACTACTACAGCGTGGCGCTCAAGGAGGCGCGCCTCGCCCAGTTGGCGGGGCTGTCCAACTTCCGTTTCCACAAGCTCGATATCGTCGACAAGGACGGCCTGCTGCGCCTGTTCGAGGAGCACCGCTTCCAGCGCGTCATCCACCTGGCGGCGCAGGCCGGGGTGCGCTACTCGGTGGACCATCCGGAGGTCTACGCCGAGTCCAACCTGACCGGCTATCTCAACGTTCTCGAGGCCTGCCGGCACTTCCCGGTGGAGCACCTGGTCTACGCGTCGAGCAGTTCGGTGTACGGCCTCAACGACAAGCTGCCGTTTGCCACCAGCGATGCGGTGGATCAGCCGGCTTCGCTGTACGCCGCCACCAAGCGTGCCAATGAGCTGATGGCCTTCACCTACGCCCATCTCTACGGGGTACCGGCCACCGGGCTGCGCTTTTTCACCGTCTACGGCCCCTGGGGCCGCCCGGACATGGCGCTGTTCAAGTTCACCGACGCCATCCTGCATGGCCGGCCCATCGACATCTACAACGACGGACAGATGTCGCGCGACTTCACCTACATCGACGACATCGTCGAGGGCATCCTGCGCCTGCAGGCGCTGCCGCCGTCGGCAGCGGTCCAGGCAGCGGACGGCACTACGACTCGCCAGGTGCCGAGCAAGGTGTACAACATCGGTCTTGGCGCGCCGGTCAAGCTGCTGGACTTCGTCGAATGCATCGAGGCCGCCGTTGGCATCGCCGCACAGAAGAACTATCTGCCTTTGCAGCCGGGCGATGTGGTGCGCACCTGGGCGGATGTCGCCGAGCTGGCCGAACTGATCGACTTCCGTCCGGCCACCACGCTGCAGACCGGCGTGAGCCACTTCGTCAACTGGTATCGGGATTACTACGCGGTATAACTCATGACCCATCAGAACAGCTCCACCCCGGCCGCAGTGCAGGGCGACATCTACGTTTCCGTGTTGATCCCGGCGAAGAACGAGGCCGACAACCTGCCGGTCCTGCTGGAGGAAGTGTGCAGCGCACTGGCCGGCGAGTCCTACGAGATCATCGTGGTCGACGACGGCAGTACCGACAATACCGCCGCGGCCCTGCGGGCGTTGAAGAATGGCGGCTTCAGCCAGCTGCGCATCCTCAGCCATACCCATTCCCTGGGCCAGAGCACCTCCGTTTACCACGCCGCCCAGGCCGCCCGTGGCCACTGGCTGGGCACCCTCGATGGCGACGGGCAGAACGATCCGGCCGACCTGCCCGGCATGCTGGCGCTGGTACGCGGCACCGAGGGCCGCGCCGATGCGGTCAAGCTGGTGGCTGGCCACCGGGTCAACCGCCGCGACAGCGCCAGCAAGCGCTGGGCCTCGCGCTTCGCCAACCGTCTGCGCGGCCGTCTGCTCAAGGACGAAACCCCGGATACCGGTTGCGGCATCAAGCTGATCGAGCGCGAAGCCTTCCTGGAACTGCCCTATTTCGACCACATGCACCGCTTCATCCCGGCGCTGATCAAGCGCCACCACGGGCGGATGATCGTCCATCCGGTCAATCACCGGCCGCGCGGCGCCGGGGTTTCCAAGTACGGGAACCTGGACCGTGCGCTGGTCGGCATCCTCGATCTGTTTGGCGTATGGTGGCTGATCCGGCGTACCCGCCTCGATGTGGTGGCACACGAGGTCGAGGGCTGACATGGGGCGGGAAACACTCTGGCTGGTGGTCGGCTTCGCCGGCCAGTTGGCCTTCACCGGGCGCTTTGCCCTGCAGTGGCTTTATAGCGAATACAAGAAGCGCAGCATCATTCCGGTGGGCTTCTGGTACCTGAGTATCGTTGGTAGCGCGCTGCTGCTGGCCTACGCGATCTATCGCCAGGACCCGGTGTTCATCCTCGGCCAGTCGTTCGGCTTCGTCGTCTACCTGCGCAACCTGCAGCTGATCGCGCGGAACAAGGACAAGGAACAGGGAGAGTAGCCCATGCGTCTGCCGATCACGCCGCGGCATGCGCCGTTCTGGCTGCTGTTGCTGGCGCTAGTCATGCTCGGCGCCGGGCTGGGCCTGCGCCAGCCGCTGAGTGTCGACGAGGAGCGCTTCCTCGGCGTCGCCCTGGAGATGCTGCAGAGCGGCTCTTGGTTCATTCCGCACCGCGCCGCGGAGATCTACCCGGACAAGCCGCCGCTGTTCATGTGGGCGGTGGCGCTGTTCATCCAGCTCACCGGCTCGCCCAGCCTGGCGCTGTTCCTGCCGGCGCTGCTGGCCGGCGCGGTCGCCACCCTGTGCCTGTACGATCTGGGACGGCGGCTGTGGAACCCGCGTATCGGCATCATCGCCGCGCTGCTGTTCCTCGCCACCTACCAGACCCACAGCATCCTGCGCGCCGGACAGATCGACGGCTTTCTCTGCCTGTGGATCATCCTCGGCGTGTACGGCTTGCTGCGCCACCTGCTGCTGGGACCGGCCTGGGGCTGGTTCTATCTGGCCTGCGCGGCCATGGGCTTCGGCATCATCAGCAAGGGCGTCGGCTTCCTGCCGATCCTGCTGCTGATCCCCTACTTCTATGCGGCGCGCCAGGGCTGGAAGGGTGTGGTGGCGATGCCGGGACAGACGCGGCACTGGTGGCTGGGCCTGGCGGCGATGCTGGCGGCCATCGCGGTCTGGCTGCTGCCGCTGGCGGTGATGGTGGCGCTGCAGGGCAATCCGGAGAGCGTGGCCTACATGGAGGAGATCCTCCTCAAGCAGACCGCCAAGCGCTATGCCGATGCCTGGCACCACCGCGAGCCGTTCTGGTACTTCTTCGCCGAGGTGATCCCCAAGTACTGGCTGCCGATGTTCCTCGCGCTGCCCTGGCTGGTGCCGGCCTGGCGCCGACAGCTGGCCAAGCGCGACGGCCGGGTGCTGGTCCTGCTCGGTTGGGTGGTGCTGGTGTTGCTGTTCTTCTCGCTGAGCAGCGGCAAGCGCAAGCTGTACATCTATCCGGCGCTGCCGGGGCTGGTGCTGCTGGTCGCCCCGCTGGTGCCCTGGTTGCTGCGCCGCTGGTTCGCCAGCCACCCGTTGGGCCGCAAGATTTTCCTTGGCCTGGCCGTGCTGTGGTTCTGCCTGTGGTTCGCCCGTGGCTGGATCGAGCCGCTCAAGGAGGGCGCCAATCCCCATGAGGCGATCATGGCGCAGGCCGCCGAGCTGAGCAGTGGTGCCGATCTGGTGCTGACCAGCTGGCGCGAGGGCCACTGGCTGTACGCCCGCCAGCCGATCATGCACTTCGGCTTCGCCCGGCCGGACTCGGTGGAGCGTGCGGTCGAGTGGTTGCGCAGCCATCCGCAGGCCTTCGCGCTGATTCCGTCGGCGGAGCTGGCCCGCTGCTTCGATCCGGAGCAGGCCCGCCAGCTCGGCTATACCTCGAGGGAAACGTGGCATCTGGTCGGTGCCGGCGCAGACAACGGTCAATGTCACGGCGAACTGCCAGCGCGGGTCTATCGCTTCGCCTGGCAAGCAGTAGCGCCATGAGTCGGCGGTTGCTGATGTTGGCGGCAGCTCCGAGTCCGGTGCGGCCGGGCCATTCGTCGTGGGGGGCTCGGGAGTGGTGGAGTCTCAACTACGGTTATGTTGAAGTTGCCGGCCACAGTCTCGAGAGGGGATGGACATGACATCGTACGTTGTCCGCGGCCTGTTCCTGGCTGCAGCGTTCGGAGTGGCCACGCAGGCGGCGATCAGTTGGTGGGAGCCCGGGCTGACGGTGATTCGCAGCAGCGATCTGGCCCACCAGCCCTTGGCGCACAGCAGCCCGACCGAGGCGCAGCAGGCGCGCGGGCAGAGCGATCCGCAGGGTCTGCTGGTGCTGTTCGGCCTGGTGCAGGGCATGCGCAGCTGAAGTCGCCCGCGTGCTGAACGAACATGGCCGCCCAATGAAAGGGGCGGCCATGTTCGTTTCCAGGGGTCAGGCCAGGCGCAGGTGGTTGTCCCAGAGTCCCGCCGGCAGCTGCAGCGCCTGCATGCGGATTTCCGCCTGGCGGCAGTCGTACAGGCGGCAGCGGCCCTGGCCGGAGCTGACCACGAAGCCCTCGGTGCAGGCGGCGACGCCAGCGCAGTCGGGCAGCGGCGCGTCCAGGCGCAATTCGGCGCTGTCCAGATCCCAGATGAACACCCGGTTGCCGCGCGGCGCGGTGATCGCCAGCAGGCGCAGGCCGCTGTGGATCGCCACGCTGGCGGTGTACTGGTGCATGACCTGACGCTGCGCCTCGCCCAGCGGGAAGGGTTGGAACGGCTGGCCGGGGCGCTTGATCGCCACCAGCGGCACGGCGTCGGCGGGATCGCCCTCGTACTGCTGGCCGCTGACCACGGTGCCGTCGTCGGCCACCGCCAGGTGGCGCACGCTGTTCATCCGCTCCGGCAGCTGCTCCTTGCTGAGCAGGGTGCCGTCGCGCTGCAGCAGCACCAGGCTCGGCTCCATGGCGTCGAGGTTCATCTTCTCGCGGCTGTCGGCCTCGGTGCGGATACCGCCGTTGGCCACCACCAGGCGTTCGCCGTCGGGCAGCCACAGCAGCTGGTGCGGGCCGATGCCGTGGCTCGACAGCTCGTCGACCCGCTGCAGCTGGTTGCCGTTCAGGCGCCAGACGCCGACCAACCCGCGGCCCGGTTCGCGGGTGTCGTTCTCGGTGCTGTACAGCCACTCGCCGCCGCGGTGGAACACCGCGTGGCCCTGGAAGTGGCGATCCGCCGGGCTGGCGAGGGTCTGCAACAGACGGCCGTCACGGGTGTCGACCAGGTAGCTCTCGCGGCTCGGCCGGCGGCCGACGAACAGCGCCAGCGGCAGCGTCGGGTGCGCTACCACGTCGTGGCAGCGCTCGGCGACCGGGGTGGCGAACTGCCGCTGGCCGTCGAGGCGATAGCCGACCGCATAGTGCCTGCCGTCGGCATCGTTGCGCGCCGACAGCAGCAGCGGCGCCTGGCCGGCGCTGCGGCCGAGGGTCCAGCCACCGAGGGCGGCGGCGGCAAGCAGGGTGCCGCCGAGGCCGAGAAAGACGCGTCGTCGCATGCTCAGTCACCGTCATGGGCGTTGAAGCCCAGCTGGATGCCCAGCGCCTTGGCCAGTTCGGCCTCGTGCAGGCGGTGCAGGGTGTCGAGGCTGTCGTACAGCTGGCCCAGGCTGGCGCGGCCGGCTTCGTCGGCGAGCAGCACGTTCAGCGGCTGGCCGAGGGCGGCGATGCGCTGGCGGGTTTCGCTGTAGGCGGCGTCGATGCGGGTGGCCAGGTCGGCCTGCTCGGCAGCCAGCAGGCTGCGCGCGCCGTCGCCGTTGGCACCGCGCCACAGCGCCTCGGCGCTGGCCAGGCTGGCGTCGAGGCTGGCCAGCGAGGCGCCGCTGCGCCAGGCCTCGGCCTGGTAGGGCTGCGGGGTCTTGCCGCGGGCCAGCGGGGTGCCGAGTTTCTTCTTCAGGCCGTCGAGGGCACTGACCTGCACGCGCAGCAGTTCGGCGACGGCTTCGCGGGCTTCGGCGTAGCGGGCGTTGGGGAAGCTCTTCAACTGGCTGGCCATGCCCTGTTCACCCAGCCAGGCCGCCAGCACGCGGGCCGAGAGCGCCTGCTGGTGGCTGCCGATGGCCAGCAGTAGCGGGCAGTAGCGGCGTTTCTGTTCGAGGTCGGCGAGGTCGATAGCCGGATCGAACAGCAGGTATTCGTAGGCCGTCAGACCCTGCACCACCACGCTGGCCTGCTCCAGGTCGGCCTGCTTGAGCTGCGGCTTGCTGCTCAGCAAGGTGTTGACCTGACGCGCCACCAGGTTCTTCTTGTCCGGCCAGAACTGCACCTGCCAGGCCAGGTTGCCCTCGCTCAGCGGGCCGACGGCCAGCGGCTGCAGCGCGGCCCAGGCGCCATGGGCGGCAAGGTAGGTCTGGCGCGCGCTGGCCAGGTCCTGTTCGCCGGCGCAGAGGGCGCGGGCGCTGTCGGCCAGTTGGCGGTCGCTGTCGGTCCAGCGGGTGTAGGCCGGAAGCAGCACGCCATCGGTCAGCGCGGCACTGGCCGCGGCGTAGGGTTCCTTCTTTGGCTTGGGCGGTTCGCTCGGCGAGCAGCCGGCAAGAGTGGCCAGCAGGGCCAGGGAGACTAGGGCAGGGCGCAGCATGAGGTGCTCCTTTACAGGGAATCGAGGAAGGCCAGCAGGGCGGCGCGTTGTTCGGCATCGAAGGCCATCACCGCCTGGCGTGCGCCATCGGCTTCGCCGCCGTGCCAGAGGATCGCCTCCAGCAGGTTGCGCGCGCGGCCGTCGTGGAGGAAGCGGGTGTGGCCGTTGACGGTCTCGGTCAGGCCGATGCCCCACAACGGCGGGGTGCGCCATTCGCGGCCGCTGGCCTGGAATTCGCGGCGATTGTCCGCCAGCCCGTCGCCCATGTCATGCAGCAGTAGGTCGCTGTAGGGACGGATCAGCTGGTTGGCCAGCTCCGGTTCGGCGGCCGCCTGGCTGGTTGTGAAGCTCGGCGTGTGGCAAGCCTGGCAGCCGGCCTGATGGAACAGACCCTTGCCCTTGAGCACCTGCGGGTCGTCGACCCCGCGGCGTGCCGGCACCGCCAGGTTGCGGGTGTAGAACAGCACCTGGGCGAGAATGTGCTCGCTGACCTCGGACTCGCCGCCGTGGGGCAGCTGCAGGCAGTCCGGTTGGGCGGCGGTGCAGCTGCTGCCGGCGATCAGCGGGGTGGACAGGCCCATGTCATTGAAGAAGGCATCGGCGTTCTGCTGGTTGAGCGACGGCTGTCCAGCCTTCCAGCCGAAGCGGCCGAGGCGGCTGCTCTGGCTGGCATGGTCCCAGACCTGGTTGGCGCGGCCGGAGATGCCGTCGCCATCGCGATCGTCCGGATCGGCATTGGCCAGCAGCGCCGCCTCGGGGATCGCCTCGAGCAGACCCAGGCCGATCATCGGCGGCGCCACGCGCAGAGAGAACTGGGTGTCGGGGTGCAGGGCGCCATAGCCGAGCTGGCTGAGCTGCAGTTCGGGCTTCTGCAGTTCGATGCGGGTGCCGTCCTTGAAGGTGACCACCTCGCTGGTGTAGCTGATTCGCACCTTGCCTTCCGGGGCCGCGCCGGGAATCGCCATGTCCTGCAGCTGGCCGCCGTAGACCGGTTCGGGAATCAGCCCCTGGCGTTCGAGCAGGGCTTCCTGGCCAGGCTGGGCGGGGATCGACAGGCGGACCAGGCTGGACACCGCGTTATCGGCGGCGCTGCCGGGTGGATGGCCGCGACCGTCCTTGATGTGGCAGTTCTGACAGGCGTTGGTGTTGAACAGCGGGCCGAGGCCGTCGCGGGCGATGGTGGTGGCGGGGGCGATCACCCAGGGGTTGCGGAAGAAGCTGTTGCCGACACTGAAGTCCAGACGTCGCGTCGGCGAGAGGTTGGCCGAGGGCAGGGAGTAGGCGTTCTGATCGGCCCGGTTGACCGTGGCGGTACCGCCGGACAGCTGCTCGCCGGGCTCGGCGGCGCTGAAGCGTGGGGTCTCGGACTGCTCGCAGGCGGCCAGGGCGAGACTCAGGGCCAGTGTGCCGAGCAGGCGCAGGACAGGCGGAACGGGCATGGCGATGGATTTCCCCGGGTGCCGAAAGGTGGGTGCAGTGTAACAGCGTGTTTCGATGCAAATAAGAAATTTTTTCATTTGCGGCGAGTGGCTGACGGGCACCAGGTCACGGCGGGCGGGGCTTGCCGGGCAACTGCGGCGCAGGGCCGCAGCGTCACCGGGAGCGCGGTACAGGCCCGCTCTCCCGGCGCAGGGACACTCAGAACTGGTGGTCGGCGGTGTCCGGATTGAGGTCGCCGATGCCCAGTTTGCCGGCGGCCTGTTCGATGCTGGCGGTCTGCTTGACCAGGGCGGCGATGGCGTCGCGAACGATCTGCTGGCCGGCGGCGTTGTCGGCGGCGATCAACTGGTCAAAGTGCACACCGTCCTTCTCGGCGCTGTCGACCATCTTCTGCAGGGCCGCCTGGCTGGCGTACAGGTCGGCCTTGAGCGCGGCATCGGCCTGGGCGTCGGCCTTGGCCACCAGGCCGGACAGGCTCGGGCCGCTCAGCAGGCTGCCGTCGATGCGCTTGTACTCGCCGAGGTAGACGTTGCGGATGCCCAGGGCGTCGTAGAAGTGCGAGTTGTGGGTGTTGTCGCTGAAGCAGTCCTGCTCGTCCTCGGTGGAGTTGGCCTCCAGCGCTACCTTCATGCGCTCGCCGGCCAGCTCGCCCAGCGACAGGCTGCCCATGCCGAACAGCATCTTGCGCAGGCCGTTCTCTGCCGGCTCGGCTTCCAGCTTGGCCCGGTAGTTGTCGGCCACCCCGGCCTGCCACTGACCGACCATGTACTCGAGGTCGCTGACCAGCAGGGCGGTGGCGGCCTTGAGGTATTCGCGACGGCGCTCATTGTGGCCGCCGGTGGCGCCTTCGCCGACCAGGTAGTCGCTGGCCGGACGGTTGCCGGCACCGGGGGCGCTGCCGTTGAGGTCCTGGCCCCAGAGCAGGAACTCGATGGCGTGGTAGCCGGTGGCTACGTTGGCTTCCGAGCCGCCCAGCTCGTTGAGGCTGGCCAGCAACTCGCCGGTGATGGCGCTGGCGTCGAGCTTGTCCTCGCCGACCTGAATCTCGGTGTTGGCGATCAGGTTGGCGGTGGCGCCGGGGTTGCCCAGGGCGTGCTGGTAGTCGGCGGCGACGTAGTCGATCAGACCCTCGTCCAGCGGCCAGGCGTTGAGCTGGCCTTCCCAGTCGTCGACCACCGGGTTGCCGAAGCGGAACACCTCGCTCTGCATGTAGGGAGCGCGGGCGGCGATCCAGGCGGCGCGGGCGGCCTTGAGGTTGGCCTCGTTGGGCTCGGCGAGCAGGGCGTCGACGGCCTGCTGCAGGGTCTTGGCGGTGCTCAGCGCATCGACGAATACCGCCGAGACCAGCGTGGCGTAGTGGCCAACCACCGCCTTGGCGGCAGCCGGGTCGATGTTCGTGGCGGGGGCGACGGGTGCCGCCTGCGGGGCGGCTGCCGGAGTGGCGGTCTGGGCAGGGGCCTCTACCTTCTTGTCCTCGCCGCAGCCGGCGAGCGCAATGGACAGGGCGAGCAGGCTGCTGGCGAGCAGAGGGTAACGGGGCATGCGGCAATCCTTGTGTGGGCAATGGGAGACGGCTGAGAAAGCCTTTCGAAACATAATGCGAAATATTCGCATCAAAGGGAAGGCCTATCGCGCGTCATCGTGGGCGGCATTTTGCCTGTGCACTATCGCTCGGCCGCGCCATCGACGTGCCGCTACAATGGCCGCCACTTCACAGGGAGCTTCGCGCATGAGTCTGAGTACCGTCGCCATTCTGGTGGCCATCGTCCTGCTGACCGGCTACGCCGTGCTGATCTACAACGCTCTGGTGCGCCTCAAGCACGGGGTGGGCAAGGCCTGGTCGAACATCGACGTGCTGCTGCGCCAGCGCCACGAGGAACTGCCCAAGCTGGTGGAAACCTGCCGCCAGTACATGCAGCACGAGCGCGGCACCCTCGAGGCGGTGACCGCCGCGCGCAGCGCCGTGGCCAGTGCCCGCGAGCAGGGCGACATGGCCGCCCTCGGTCGCGCTGAGAGCGGCCTGCGCGCCGGGCTCGGCCAGCTGTTCGCGCTGGTCGAGAACTACCCGCAGCTCAAGGCCAACGAGAGCTTCCAGCACCTGCAGCAGCGCATCACCGGCCTGGAGAACGGCATCGCCGACCGCCGCGAGCTGTACAACGAGTCGGTCAACCTCAACAACGTGCGCATCGAACAGTTCCCCGACGTGCTGGTCGCCCGCATGTTCGCCTTCCAGGCCGCCGACCTGCTGCAGTTCAGCGAGGCGGAAAAGGCCGACGTCGACCTGCGCCAGCTGTTCGGCTGATGGCGGTCGATCCGGGCCTGTTGGTCGGCCTCGGCATGGCCGGTACGGCCAGCGTCGGCGGTGGTTGGTGGTGCCTGCGCCGCCTGGCCCAGGCGCGCCTGCTGGAGGACATGCCGACCTCGAAGATCCGCTCTGCGGCGCAGGGCTACGTCGAGCTGTACGGCGTGCTGCAAGAGGGCCCGAGCGAGCCGCTGGTCGCGCCGCTGACCGGCAAGCCGTGCCTGTGGTGGCGCTACCGCATCGAGGAGTACCGCGAGAGCGGCAAGAGCAAGTCCTGGCGGCTGCTCGAGTCGGCCAGCAGCGAGGGCTGGCTGAGTCTGGCCGACAGCTCCGGACAGTGCCTGATCAACCCGGTCGGCGCCGAGGTGCGCCCGGCCCGCCGCGAGAGCTGGCACGGCGATCGTCGCCACCCGCGCCGCGAGGACAGCCACGGCCTGCTCGGCCAGCTGCTGGGCATGGGCAAGCGTTACCGCTACATCGAGGAGCGCCTGCACGTCGGCGACCCGCTGTATGCGCTGGGCGAGTTCCGCACCAGTGGCGGCGGACGCCAGGGGCTGGACCTGGCCGCCGCCCAGGCGGCGGTGGTGCGCGAGTGGAAGCAGGACTTCCAGGGCCTGCTGGGGCGCTTCGATCGCGATGGCAACGGCGCGCTCGACGATCAGGAGTGGCACCTGGTGCGCCTGGCTGCGCAGCTGGAGGCCGAGGACCGCCACCGGGCGGCGAGTGGCGCGCCGGAGCAGAACCACCTGCGTCGTCCGCAGGAGGCGCTGCCGTTCCTGCTCTCCTGCAAGGGCGAGGACGAGCTGGCCCGCGCCTTCCGCTGGCAGGCGCTGGGTGGCGCGCTGCTCTGCCTGGGCGGGGCGTTGGCGGTCTGGCTGCTGACCCGCGGCGTCTAGCCGACTCAGTCGGCGGCGAACTGCGCCGGCGCGCCGCCGTGGGAGCGCTGGCGCCGTGCGGCATTGAGCATGAAGCGGGTCACCTCGAGCGCCGGCAGCGGCCGGCAGTGCAGGTAGCCCTGGCTCTCCTGGCAGCCATGGGCGATCAGGTAGGCCTCCTGCTCGGCAGTCTCCACGCCTTCGGCAATCACCGTCATGTTCAGGTTGTGCGCCAGCTGGATGATGGTGCGCACTAGGGTGGCGTCGTCCTCGTTGCGGGTCAGGTCGCGCACGAAACTGCGGTCGATCTTGATCTTGTCCAGCGGCAGGGTCTTCAGATAGCTCAGCGACGAATAGCCGGTGCCGAAGTCGTCGATCGCCAGTAGTACCTTGGCCAGACGCAGGCTGTGCAGCTGCTGCGCGGCAGCGGCGACATCGGTCATCAGCCCGGTTTCGGTGATCTCCAGTTCGAGGCTGTGCGCCGGCAGGCCGTGGCGCTGCAGCAGGCCGGTCACCTGGCGTGGCAGCTTGTCGCTGCGCAGCTGGGCAGTGGACAGGTTGACCGCCATGCGCAGTCCGACCAGGCCCTGCGCGTGCCAGTCGTGCAGCTGGCGGCAGGCGTGCTCCAGCACCCAGTCGCCGATCTCGAGAATCAGGCCGTTCTGCTCGGCGAGCGGGATGAACTGGTCCGGCGGAACGAAGCCCAGCTGTGGATGACGCCAGCGCAGCAGGGCTTCGACCGCGACGATGCGCTGGTCGGCTGCCGCCACCTGCGGCTGGTAGTACAGCTCCAGCTGACCGTTGTGCAGGGCCTGGCGCAAGTCGTCCTCCAGCTGGCGGCGGCGGCGGATCTCGCGGTCGCGGCTGGCGAGGAAGAACTGGTAGTGGCTGCGCGCGCCCTGTTTGGCCAGGGTCATGGTCTGTTCGGCGCGCTGCAACAGGCGCTCGCTGTTGTCGCCGTCTTCGGGGTACAGGGTGATGCCGAGCGAGGCCCGCAGGCTGATGGGCTGGCTGTCGATGAACAGTGGTCGGGCCAGGTCGTCGAGCACCCGCTGGGCCAGCTCGGCGGCTTCGTAGGTCTGCTCGACGGCGATCTGGACCAGGGCGAACTGGTCGCTGCCCAGTCGCGCCAGGCTACCCAGGCGCGGGTCGAGCGCGCGCAGGCGCTCGGCGACGCCGATCAGCAGGCGATCGCCGCTCTGGTAGCCGTACTTCTCGTTGATCAGGTTGAAGTCGTCGAGGCCGAGGCAGAGCACGGCCACGCGGCCCTGCGTGCGGGCGCTATCGCTGAGGATCTGGCCCAGCTGCTGCTGCAGCAGCTGGCGATTGGGCAGGCCGGTCAGCAGGTCGAACTGGGTCAGGCGCTTCAGGTGGCCTTCCGCTTCACGGCGTTGGCGATTGTGTCGGGCAATGGTGGCGAGCAGCCGATTGATGCTGTCGGCCCAGCGGCCCAGCTCGTCGCGCTCGTGGCCCTTGAGCGGTGGCAGCGGATTATGGTCGGGGCGCTCCGGGTCGATGCGGGCGAGGTGCTCGAGCAGACGGCTGAGCGGGTGGGTCAGCTGCCGGCGGAAGAGCAGGAGCAGCGCCAGGCCGAGCAGCAGCACGCGGGTGAGCGCGGTGGCGAGGATGACGCGGCTGGTGGCGAAGAACTCGCCGCCCCGGTAGGCGGCGTCGAGGGTGAGCGCCAGCTCGCCGTAGGGCTCGTAGCGAGGCGGCGGGCCGCTCAGACGCAGGGTGAACTGCTGCTGGTGGCCGAACAGCGGATCGCTCAGCCAGGCTTGCGCCGCTGGGGGCGTGGCGTGCTCGCGGACTGCCAGCGGCGCGCCGTTGCCGTCTTGAATGCGCGCCTGACGGACCCCGGGATGACCGAGGAGACCTTCCACCACCTGCAGGGCCAGGGGTTGATCGCGCCGGTAGGCCGCCTGGATCGAGGCGGCGCGAAACATGTCGAGGAGCTGCGCGCCGTCGCGCTCGATAGCCTGGCGCGTCTGCCGCAGGTCGTAGGCGATCTGCGCGCCGCTGAACAGCAGGTCGAGCACGATGGCGACCAGCAGAGCCACGCCGAGCAACCGGCGCGAAAGGGTTTTCCGGGCGTCAGACGACAAGTGGACATTTCCTTGTAGGGCACTTCCGGCTCGGCGAAGCGGTGCGGAGTATTGGGGAGTTGCTCAGGAGGCGTCAAAGGGGAATGGCCGGGGTGCGAACTATTGCCGCTGGCCGCCGGATGGGCTTGAAAAGGTCTGTAAACGCAGAAGCCCGGCAAGGGCCGGGCTTCTGCGGATCGTTCAGGCGACTCAGGCGGCGTAGTTGGCAGCCACGAAGTCCCAGTTGACCAGGTTCCAGAACGCCTCGACGTACTTCGGACGCAGGTTGCGGTAGTCGATGTAGTAGGCGTGTTCCCACACGTCGCAGGTCAGCAGCGGGGTGTCGCCGCTGGTCAGCGGGCAGCCGGCGCCGATGGTGCTGGCCAGGGCCAGGGAACCGTCGGCCTTCTTCACCAGCCAGCCCCAGCCGGAACCGAAGGTGCCGATGGCGACCTTGCTGAACTCGGCCTTGAAGTTGTCGAAGGAGCCGAAGGCGGCGTTGATGGCATCAGCCAGGGCGCCGGTCGGCTGACCACCGCCGTTCGGCTTCATGCAGTTCCAGTAGAAGGTGTGGTTCCACACCTGGGCGGCGTTGTTGAAGATACCGCCGGAGGAGGTCTTGACGATTTCTTCCAGGGTCTTGCCTTCGAACTCGGTACCCGGGACCAGGTTGTTCAGGTTCACCACGTAGGCGTTGTGGTGCTTGCCGTAGTGGTATTCCAGGGTCTCGGCGGAAATGTGCGGCTCGAGGGCGTTTTGTGCGTAAGGCAGCGGCGGCAGTTCGAAAGCCATGGGTTTATCTCCCTATCATCGTCAGGTGTATGCAAGCGCAAGGTGCGCGAAGCCGGCTCACGGGGCCGGCCTGGCAGTTCCGTGTTTACGGGACTGCCGCAGCGCTAAGGCGCGCCGTCGACCTCGGATCATAGCACCGGCCCCCCACCTTATCCACGCAGCACCCGTGGGGTTATGCGTTCCACAGCGGGCGCGCCAGCTGCACGGCAACGGCGAGCATCATGGCGGCCACGCCCAGCTCGATCAGCCGCCAGGTGCCCGGGCGCGCCAGCCAGGGAGCCAGGCGGGCGGCGCCGATGGCGATGGTCGCGAACCACAGCAGCGAGGCGCTGGCCGCGCCCAAGGCATAGGCACCGGGCACCGCCTGCTGGGCGCCGAGCGAGCCGATCAGCAGCACCGTGTCCAGATAGACGTGCGGGTTGAGCAGGGTCACGGCGAGGGCGGCGAGCAGCACCGCGCGGCGGGAACGCGGCACGTCCTGCTCCGGCTGGGCGAGGCTCTGTGGCGAGCAGGCCCGGCGCAGCGCCTGGGCGGCATACCAGAGCAGGAAGGCGATGCCGCCCCAGCGGACGATGGCCAGCAGCTGCGGGCTCTGCGCCAGCGCGCTGGCCAGGCCGAACACCCCGGCAGTCATCAGCAGCGCATCGCACAGCACACAGAGCGCGGCCACGCTCAGATGGTGCTCGCGGCGCAGACTCTGGGCGAGGACGAAGGCGTTTTGTGCGCCGATGGCGATGATCAGGCCGGCCGCGACCAGCAGGCCGTTGCTGTAACTCTGCCACATCTGGGCAACTCCGCAGGGGAAAGGAGTGGCCACTCTAGGCAGTGGGTCTGTATAAGCGAAACGAATGTTGCTGATCAGGTATTAGGTAAATCGATATGTTCGACTACAAGCTGCTCGCTGCCCTGGCCACTGTGGTGGAGCAGGGCGGTTTCGAGCGCGCCGCGCAGCGCCTGGGCCTGTCGCAGTCGGCGGTGTCGCAGCGCATCAAGCTGCTGGAAATGCGCCTCGGCCAGCCGGTGCTGGTGCGCAGCACGCCGCCGCAGCCCACGGCGCTGGGCCAGCGCCTGCTCAACCATGTGCAGCAGGTGCGCCTGCTCGAGGGTGACCTGCAGCAGTTGGTGCCGGCGCTGGACGAGGAGGGGCGGCCGGAGCGCCTGCGCGTGGCGCTGAACGCCGACAGCCTGGCGACCTGGTGGGCGGAGGCGGTCAGCAGCTACTGCCACGCGTCGGGCCTGCTCCTCGATCTGCTGGTGGAGGATCAGGCGGTGGGGCTCAAGCGCATGCGTGCCGGTGAGGTGGCGGCCTGTCTGTGCGCCACTGCCAGGCCGGTGGCGGGCGCACGGGCCCTGGCGCTGGGGAGCATGCGCTATCGGGCGCTGGCCAGTCCGCAGTTCATCGCCCGCTACCTGACCGACGGGGTCAGTGGTGTGGCGCTGGCGCGGGTGCCGGCCATCGTCTACGGCCCGGACGACCGCCTGCAGCATCGCTATCTGGCCGCGCTGGGCGTGGAGGGCGGTTTCCTCCACCACCTGTGCCCGTCATCCGAAGGTTTCGTGCGCATGACCGAGGCCGGCCTTGGCTGGGGACTGATTCCCGAGCTGCAGGTGGCCGGCCAGATCGCTGCTGGAAGCCTGCAGGAGGTGTTGCCGGGGCGGCCGGTCGACGTGCCCTTGTACTGGCACAGCTGGCGACTGGGTGGCGAGCGCCTGGACGGCCTCACCCGCCACGTGGAGCACGCGGCCCGACGCTGGCTGGTGGCTCCGTCGGGGGCGTGAGGCGCAGGTTCAGACGTAGATGCGCTGGCCGCGGTAGATGCGCACCTGGCGCTCTTCGCCGCCGGGCGGCGGCGCGCTGGCGGTTGTCGGCGTGGGCACCTGGCCGCGATACAGCGGTTGCGTACGCGGATCCGGCTGGGGAGCTTCGCTGGGCGCGGTGCCACTCAGGCGGGCCAGCTCTGCGCCGAGCTGGTGGGTCTGCAGCGAGTCGCTGTGCGCACAGGCAGCCAGCAGGGCGCTGATCACGTCGCTCTGGCTGAGGTGAATGTCGGTCCCCAGCTCTTCACGCAGACGGCGGCGCAGTTTCTGCATGCAATCGAGCACGGCCTTGTTCAGTTCCATGGGGTTTCTCCTTGATGCAATCTGAGGGCTGCATGGGTTGATGCAGGTAATGCAAGCCTCATACCAGCTATTGCAGTCCGAACCGCGCGGGCTGCGGCGGGTCTGAGTGCGGGACAGGCCTCGTTGCAGTGCACGCTGCACCGCGGCAAGGCGCCAGGCCTGCCCCACGGGCCAGCCGGTATACTGCGCAGGCTCCCCGGGCACACGGGTTCACTTACAGGTTGTGATGGCATGCGTAACGATTCCCTCGACGAACTGGACGATCTGCCCAGTCTGACCTCCGATCGCCGTGACAGCGCCTTGCCGGCCGACGAGCCGCCGCTCCCGCGGTTGCGCGCCGCGGCGCCGGCCGCCGTCGCCCCGCGCAGCGGCTCGAGTCGGCTGCTGGGCATGTTGGTCGGTGCTTTGCTGCTGGCCCTGGGGGGGCTGGCGCTGTGGAGCCAGCAGCAGATCGCCCGCATGGAGCAGCAGCTGGTGGCGACCCAGGAAAGCTTCGCGCGCATCAGCGAGGATGCGGCGGGACGCCTGAAGGACATTTCCGGCAAGGTGGTGGCCACCGAGTCCAGCGTCACCAGCGAGAGCGAGGCGCTCAAGCTGCGCATCAAGCAGCTGGAAAACAAGCTGGCCCAGCTCGGCAAGCAGCAACAGACCACCAGCGAGCAGCAGGGCAGTCAGGGTCGCCAGCTGGAGCAGCTGCGCGGCGAACTGAAGAGCCAGCAGGGCAGTGCCGCCCAATTGGCTGCCGCGCTCAAGGAGCAGCAGGGTAGCGTCGCGGGTCTGGACGGCCGGCTGCAGAGCCTGGCCGGCGAGCAGGCGGCGTTGAAGGCAGCGCAGGGCGAGGTGTCCAACCTGGAAGGGCGCGTGGACAGCCTCGCCAGCGAGGTTGCCGCGCTGAAGAAGCAGGGCGATCCGAACCAGGCGATCAGCCGTCTCGAGTCGGATCTGCTGGTACTGCGCAGCCAGCTGGACAACCGCCCGGCGAACACCGGCACGGCCGAGCTGGATGCCTTCCGCGCCCAGGTAACCCGCAACATCACCACCCTGCAGGCTCAGGTGAGAAATCTGCAGGGGCAGCTCAACGCGCGCTGATTTTTTATCGATTAATGAAAGCCCCCGACTGCTCGCGCAGCGGAGGCTTCTTCATGTCGCGGGGGATTACAGGGTCGGGTAGTCCAGGTAGCCGACCGGGCCCGAGGCGTAGAAGGTGCTGCTGTCCGGCTCGTTCAGCGGCGCATCGGCGGCCAGGCGGGCCGGCAGGTCGGGGTTGGCGATGAACGGGATGCCGAAGGCCACCGCGTCGGCCTTGCCCTCGGTGAGCCAGCGGTTGGCCTGCTCCTTGGTGAAGCGTTCGTTGGCGATGTACACGCCGCCGAACAGCTGCTTGAGCTGCGGGCCGAGGCTGTCCTCGCCTTCCTTCTCGCGGGCGCAGATGAAGGCGATGCCGCGCTTGCCCAGTTCGCGGGCGACGTAGCCGAAGGTTTCCGCGCGGTTGGAGTCGCCCATGTCGTGGGCGTCGGCGCGCGGCGCCAGGTGCATGCCGACCCGGCCGGCGCCCCACACCGACACCACCGCATCGGTCACTTCCAGCATCAGCCGCGCGCGGTTTTCCAGCGAGCCGCCGTACTGGTCGCTGCGCTGGTTGGTGCTGTCCTGGAGGAACTGGTCGAGCAGGTAGCCGTTGGCGCCGTGGATCTCCACGCCGTCGAAGCCGGCGACCTTGGCATTCTCCGCACCCTTGCGGTAGGCCTCGACGATGCCGGCGATCTCTTCCGTTTCCAATGCGCGCGGGGTCTCGAAGGACTTCATGGGGCGGATCAGGCTGACGTGGCCCTTGGGCTGCACCGCGCTGGGCGCCACCGGCAGCTCGCCGTCCAGGTAGCTCGGGTCGGAGATGCGGCCGACGTGCCACAGCTGCAGGACGATCCGCCCGCCTGCGGCGTGCACGGCCTGGGTGACGTTCTTCCAGCCCTGTACCTGCTCGGCGGACCAGATGCCGGGGGTGTCCGGGTAGCCGACGCCCATCGGCGTGACCGAGGTGGCTTCGCTGATGATCAGGCCGGCGCTGGCGCGCTGCACGTAGTACTCGGCCATCAGCGCGCCGGGCACGCGGCCGGGCTCGGCGCGGCAGCGGGTCAGCGGGGCCATGATCACGCGGTTGGGCAGTTGCAGATCGCCTATCTGGATGGGGTCGAAAAGTGTCGGCATGGTTGGTTTCCTGGGGTGGAGGAGGGAGGGTCAGAGTTCGTCATCGAGCCGGCGCAGGAAGGCCTGGATGGTCTCCTCGTTGCGCTTGAAGAAGTTCCACTGGCCGACCCGCTTGCTGGTCACCAGACCGGCGCGCTGCAGGGTGGCCAGGTGCGCCGACACGGTGGACTGCGACAGGCCGGTGCGGCGGTCGATCATCCCGGCGCACACGCCGATCTCCAGCGAATGGTCCTGGTCGGCGAAGTACTGCTCGGGATCCTTCAACCAGTGGAGGATCTGGCGGCGCACGGGATGGGCGAGGGCCTTGATGATTTCGTCGGTATCGAATGACATGGGGCTGCTGTAATGGTTTATCGCGATGGAGCGAAATATATATTTGTGTTTCGCGATATTCAAATATTCATTTGCGCTGAGCATCTACCTGCTCATGCCCAGCGCAACTATCGAGCGTCTCGGCGCCGCGTTAAGCTGGCGTCATGAACTATCTAGCCCACCTGCACCTCGGCGGCCCGCAGCCGGGGCAACTGCTCGGCAGTCTGTACGGCGACTTCGTCAAGGGATCGCTGCAGGGGCACTACGCGCCGGATATCGAAGCCGCCATCCGTCTGCACCGGCGCATCGACGTGTTCACCGACGCCCATCCGGTAGTGCGGGTGGCCGTGGCGCGCTTTCCTGCCGAGCGGCGGCGCTATGCCGGCATCCTCCTCGACCTGTTCTTCGACCACTGCCTGGCCTGCCACTGGGACGACTATGCCGACGAGCCGCTGGCGCTGTTCACCGACCGGGTGTACCGCACCCTGGCCGCCGAGGCGCAGCTGCCCGGCCGCCTGGCGCTGATCGCCCCGCGCATGGCCGAGCAGGACTGGCTGGGCAGCTACCGCGAGTTCATCGTGCTCGAGCGGGTGCTGCTGAACATGCAGCGGCGCCTGTCGCGACCCGAGGGCCTGGACGGTGCGCTGGTCGAGCTGGAGCGGCTGTACCCGCAGCTGCTGGAGGATTTCCGCGCCTTCTATCCCGAGCTGATCGACTTTGCCCGGGCGGCGCGGTCGGCCTGATTCAGGCGGCCTCGCGAATGGCAGCCGGCTGCTTCTCGGCGCACACCACCGCGGCGATCGCGTCCTGACTGCGGCGGGCCAGCTCGCTGCGCGTCAGTCCCTGACTGGCGATCGGCGCGAGCAGGGTGATCTCCACCATCGCCCGCTCGGCTGCGAACAGACGCAACAGGTGTGCGGGCAATTCGTCGTCGCCGATGAAGGGCGCCAGCGGATCGCGCTGGCCGTCGCGCCGGTAGCGGATCGCCACCGGTTGCACCGCCACTCCGCTATCCACCGCTGCGGCCAGCAGGCGGGCGTGGAAGCGCAGCACGTCGCTGCCGTCGGAGCTGGTGCCTTCGGGGAAGATCGCCAGGTGGCGGCCCTGTTGCAGCTGCTCGGCCAGCTGCCGGCTGATGGCGAGGCTGTCGCCGGCGCCGCGACGGATGAACAGGGTGCCGGCCTGGCGCGCCAGCCAGCCGGCCAGCGGCCAGCGGCCGACCTCGGCCTTGGCGAGGAACGACAGCGGACGCAGGGCGCCGAGCACGGCGATATCGACCCAGGACACGTGATTGGCCAGCCAGAGTGCCGGTGCGTCCGGCAGCTGGCCGCGGATCTCCACCTGCAGCGGCAGGGTATTGCGCAGGTGACGCATGAAGCGGCAGGTCAGCTGCTGGCGCAGTTCCATCGGCGCGCCGCCCAGGCGCTCGCGCAGACCGACCCAGCCGGAATACAGCGCGCCTTCGCCGAGTACGGCGAGCAGACGCAGCAGGCGGGCATACAAACGCAAGCGACGCATCAGCCGACCGCCTTGAAGTGGCGGGCGTAGCGCGGGCAGAGTTCGTCGCGCTTGAGCAGGATGAACACGTCGGCGACCTGGAAGTCCGGGTCCCAGCACGGCTCGCCGCAGATCTTCGCGCCCAGGCGCATGTAGGCCTTGAGTAGCGGCGGCAGTTCGGCGGTGAGGTTGTCCGGCACGTCGAGGGCCGGCAGCGGCTGGCGAGGCTCGGCGCGCAGGTGCTCGGTGCACAGGTAGCGCTCGCGCAGGCGCTGCATCACCGCGCGGGCCTGGATGCCGCCGTCGCGCATGGGGATGCTGGCGCAACCCATCAGGTAGCGGTAGCCGCCCTCGTTGAGGATCTCCGCCAGGGCGCTCCACAGCACGGCGATGGTGGCGCCGTTGCGGTACTCGGCGGCGACGCAGGTGCGGCCGATCTCCAGGCTCGGGCCGTCGAGCTTGGCGAGGCCGTGCAGGCGGAACTCGTCCTCGCTGTAGAAGCGTCCCAGTTTGCGCGCGGTGTGGTGGTCGAGCAGGCGGGTGGTGGCGACCAGCGCGCCGCTGGCCAGGTCGCGCACGCCCAGGTGGCTGCAGTGGACGTCGAAACCGTCGCAGTCGAGGCCCAGTTCGGCGCCCTCCAGGCGGGCGCCGAACTCCTCGCCGAACACGCGGTAACGCAGGGCCTGGGCTTCGATCAGGGCTTCGCTGCCGTGCAGGCGTTCGGCCTGCAGGCGGCGGGTGGGGCTGGACTCGCAGGACAGTGCAGTGGCGGACATGCAGAACCTCCGGGCAGCCGTTTGCGGCCGCTTCCATGTTGTGTGCAGGGCCATGCTGGCAAGCCGGGATGTCGGCGCGGTGACGCGCCAGTGATGCTTCTGTGACCGCGCGCGCACCGTGCGGACGTTCGTGCGGCGTACAGTGCTCGCAACGGCGGCGAGGCCGGCGGTGCTGGCATGCTTGATGCACGTCAGTGAACTTGAAACCCGGCCTCGTTAAGCTGGGTCAAACTTAGAAATTGAGGTAGTCATGCGTCGCGAGCCCATCGTCCTGTTTGATAACGGCAGCCACCAGTGCCTGTGTTTCGACAATCTGGTCGTCGGTGAGGGTGTTCAGACCAACCAGTTCCTGATCGTCGACAACGAGCAATACATGCTGCTCGATCCGGGCGGCGACCTGACCTACACCCCGCTGTCGCTGGAGCTGTCCAAGCACATTCCGGTGCAGGACCTGACCTACATCTTCGCCTCGCACCAGGACCCGGACATCATCGCCGCGCTGGACAAGTGGCTGCTGCACACCAAGGCCAAGGTCATCTGCTCGCGCCTGTGGGCCCGCTTCCTGCCGCACCTGACCGCCAACTACCTGGCGGTCAGCCACGGCATCTCCACCTACGACCGCATCATCGCGCTGCCCGATCGTGGCCAGAGCATTCCGCTGGGCAACAGCCAGCTCAAGGCCGTGCCGGCGCACTTCCTGCACTCGGTGGGCAACTTCCAGCTCTACGATCCGATCAGCAAGATCCTCTTCTCCGGCGACATGGGTGCCTCCCTGGTCGACGACGCCCAGCCGGTCACCGACTTCGCCGCTCACCTGTCGAGCATGGAAGGCTTCCACCGCCGCTACATGGCCAGCAACAAGGTCTGCCGCCTGTGGGCCGACATGGTGCGCAAGATGGATGTGAGCATGATCGTGCCGCAGCACGGTCGCGCCTTCGTCGGTCCGGCGATGATCAACACCTTCCTCGACTGGATCAGCCAGCTGGAGTGCGGCCTCGACCTGATGGGCCCGGCCGACTACACCCTGCCGCGCTGAGTTCCTTTCGCCCGCAGACGACGCCGGCGCAGCCCTTGGGCTCGCCGGCGTCGTCATTTGTGCCGGCGGCTTCCTTGAGCCCCGACGAACGGCCAGCTATGGTGCGCTGAACCGATTGCCGCGCGAGGATTCGATGCCCAGCCCGTTCCCTGCCTTTGCCGTGTTTCGCTAGCGCCATGCCGCAAACCGTCTTCCCCTGGCGCGGGGGCAACCGATTCCAGCTGTTGATCGATGGCGAGCAGTTCTTTCCCCGCCTGCTCGCGGCCATCGATGCGGCCCGCAGCCAGGTCGAGCTGGAGCTGTATCTGGTCGAGGCCGGTGTCTGCGCCGAGCAGCTGGTCGACTGCCTGTGCCGTGCCGCCGCCCGCGGTGTGCCGGTGCGCTGCCTGTTCGATGCCTTCGGCTGCCGGCGCTTGGGCAGCCGCCTGAGTACGCGGCTGCGCCTGGCGGGCGTGCAGTTGCGCCTGTACAACCCGATCAGCTGGCGGCACGGGGTGCGTAATCTGTACCGCGACCATCGCAAGCTGCTGCTGGTCGATCAGCAACTGGCCTGGGTCGGCGGTGCCGGGGCTACCGACGATTTCTGGCTGCCGGCGTCGGCGGTCAGTCGCTGGCACGAGCTGATGGTGGAAGTGGCCGGCCCGGCGGTAGTCGACTGGCAAATCCTGTTCGAGCGCGAGTGGGAGGCGTGCGTCGACACCTGTGCCTGGCGCCCGTTCATCCGCCCGCTTGCCCATCTGCCGGCCAGACCATTGTCTGGCGAGGGCCTCGGCCGGGTGGCCTACGCCGATGCGCAGCAGCACCGTGACATCCTGCGTTCGCTGCTGCGCAACCTGGGCCATGCCCGCCAGCGCATCTGGCTGGCCACGCCGTACTTCCTGCCCAGCTGGCGGGTGCGCAAGGCCCTGCGCAAGGCGGCGCAGCGCGGGGTGGACGTGCGCCTGCTGCTCAGTGGCCGGCTGACCGACCATGGTCCGGTGCGCTTCGCCGGCCAGCGCTACTATCCCCGCCTGCTGAAGAGTGGCGTGCGCATCTTCGAGTACCAGCCGCGCTTCATGCACCTCAAGGCGGTACTGGTCGACGACTGGGTCAGCATCGGTTCGTGCAACTTCGACCACTGGACCCTGCGCTTCAACCTGGAAGCCAACATCGAGGCGCTCGACCCCGGCCTGACCACGGCGCTGGCGGCGAGCTTCGAGAACGACTTCGCGCTCAGCCGCGAGATCACCCTCGACGACTGGTTCGCCAGGCCACTGGCGATGCGTATCTCGCAGCGTCTGTGGGGCTGGCTGGATCGGCTGGTGGTCAATCTGATGGATCGCTGGCGCTAAAAAAGAAAACCCCGGAGCGGCGGGGCCGGTCCGGGGTTTTCCTGTGCCTTGGGAAGCTTACTTCACTTCCACCGCCAGGCTGTCGGCGATCTTCTGCTTCCAGATCGCCGGGCCGGTGATGTGCACCGACTCGCCGTTGGTGTCGACGGCCACGGTGACCGGCATATCCTTGACGTCGAACTCGTAGATCGCTTCCATGCCCAGTTCGGCGAAGGCCAGCACCTTGGCCTTCTTGATCGCCTGGGCGACCAGGTAGGCGGCGCCGCCGACGGCCATCAGGTACACGGCCTTGTTGTCGCGGATCGCGTCGATGGCGATCGGGCCGCGCTCGGACTTGCCGATCATGCCCAGCAGGCCGGTGCTTTCCAGGATCTGGCGGGTGAACTTGTCCATGCGGGTTGCGGTGGTCGGGCCGGCCGGGCCAACCACTTCGTCACGCACCGGATCGACCGGACCGACGTAGTAGATGAAGCGGCCCTTGAGGTCCACCGGCAGCTCTTCGCCGGCATTGAGCATGTCGACCATGCGCTTGTGCGCGGCGTCGCGGCCGGTGAGCATCTTGCCGTTGAGCAGGATGGTCTCGCCCGGCTTCCAGCTCTGCACTTCTTCCGGGGTGATGGTGTCCAGATTCACGCGGCGGGCGCTCGGGCCGGCTTCCCAGACGATGTCCGGGTAGGCGTCCAGCGACGGCGCTTCCAGCTCGGCCGGGCCGGAGCCGTCGAGCACGAAGTGGGCGTGGCGGGTGGCGGCGCAGTTGGGGATCATGCACACCGGCAGCGAGGCGGCGTGGGTCGGGTAGTCCATGATCTTGACGTCGAGCACGGTGGTCAGGCCGCCGAGGCCTTGGGCACCGATGCCCAGCTGGTTGACCTTGTCGAACAGCTCGAGGCGCATTTCCTCGATCTTGTTCTGCGGACCGCGGGCCTTCAGCTCGTGGATGTCGATGGATTCCATCAACACTTCCTTGGCCATCAGCGCGGCCTTCTCGGCGGTACCGCCGATGCCGATGCCGAGCATGCCCGGCGGGCACCAGCCGGCGCCCATTTCCGGCACGGTCTTCAGTACCCAGTCGACGATCGAGTCGGACGGGTTGAGCATGGCCATCTTCGACTTGTTCTCGGAGCCGCCGCCCTTGGCCGCGACGTCCACTTCCACCTTGTCGCCGGGGACGATGGAGTAGTGGATGACCGCCGGGGTGTTGTCCTTGGTGTTCTTGCGGGCACCGGCCGGGTCGGCCAGGATCGAGGCGCGCAGGACGTTGTCCGGGTTGTTGTAGGCGCGGCGCACGCCCTCGTTGATCATGTCGTCCAGGCTCATGGTCGCGCCGGTCCACTGCACGTCCATGCCGACGCGGACGAACACGGTGACGATGCCGGTGTCCTGGCAGATCGGGCGGTGGCCGGTGGCGCACATGCGCGAGTTGATCAGGATCTGGGCGATGGAGTCGCGCGCAGCCGGCGACTCCTCGCGCAGGTAGGCCTCGTGCATGGCCTGGATGAAGTCGACGGGGTGGTAGTAGGAGATGAACTGCAGGGCGTCGGCGACGCTCTGGATCAGGTCGTCTTGCTTGATCACGGCCATGGAACGCGGTCCTCTGTACAGGCGGAACTTCACGGCGCGCCACCGCAGGCGGCGCAAAAAAACGGCGACGAAGTATAGCGTGCAGGTGGCGGTGCGGACACCCGCCTGCGGTCGACCTTGGTCGATTGGCGAACAGTCCGTGGGCGGAGCGGTTGGCCGGCAAAGCAAAAGGCCGCTCATGGGAGCGGCCTTTCGTGGTCGGCTGGATTACCTAGGCAATCAGGCCAGCGGTTCGCCGACGTGGAGGATCTTCAGGGTGTTGGTGCCGCCGATGGTGTCGTAGCTGTCGCCCTTGCTCATGATCACCCAGTCGCCCGGCTCGACCACTCCGCGCTTGAGCAGCTCGTTGACCGCCGCCTGGCTGACCTGCTCCGCCGGCAGTGCTGCGGCGTCGAAGGGGATGGTCTGCACGCCGCGGAACATCGCCACGCGCGCCTGGGTGGCGCGGTGCGGCGAGTAGGCGAAGATCGGCACCGAGGAGCGGATGCGCGACATGATCAGCGGGGTGTAGCCGCTTTCGGTGAGGGCGATGATCGCCTTGACGCCGGGGAAGTGGTTGGCGGTGTACATGGCCGCCAGGGCGATGCTCTCGTCGCAGCGCTCGAAGCTCCGGCCCATGCGGTGGCTGGACTTCTGGCTGGTCGGGTGCTTCTCGGCGCCGACACAGACGCGCGCCATGGCCTTGACCGCTTCCACCGGGTAGTCGCCGGCGGCGCTTTCCGCCGAGAGCATCACCGCGTCGGTGTAGTCCAGCGCGGCGTTGGCCACGTCGGAAACCTCGGCGCGGGTCGGCATCGGGCTGTGGATCATCGACTCCATCATCTGGGTGGCGGTGATCACGAACTTGTTGAGGCGGCGGGCGTGGGCAATGATCTTCTTCTGGATGCCGACCAGCTCGGCATCGCCGATCTCAACGCCCAGATCGCCGCGGGCGACCATCACGCCGTCGCTGGCGCGGATCAGGCCGTCCAGCGCCTCGTCGTCGGCTACCGCTTCGGCACGCTCGATCTTGGCGACCAGCCAGGCGTCGCTGCCGGCCTCGTCGCGCAGGCGGCGGGCGTATTCCATGTCGGCGGCGTCGCGCGGGAAGGACACCGCGAGGTAGTCCAGCTCCATCTCGGCGGCCAGCTTGATGTCGGCCTTGTCCTTGTCGGTCAGCGCCGGGGCGGTGAGGCCGCCGCCGCGACGGTTGATGCCCTTGTGGTCGGACAGCGGGCCGCCGACGGTCACCGAGCAGATCAGCTCGGTGGCGGTGACCTGGTCGACGACCATGATCACCCGGCCGTCGTCGAGCAGCAGCTCGTCGCCGACCTTGCAGTCCTTGACCAGGTCCGGGTAGTCGATACCGACCACTTCCTGGGTGCCGGCGTCGCGCGGGTGGCTGATCGAGAAGCGGAAGGCGTCGCCTTCCTGCAGTTCGATGCGCTTGTTGGCGAACTTGGCGATACGGATCTTCGGCCCTTGCAGGTCGCCGAGCAGGGCGACGTGGCGATCGTGCTTGGCCGCCAGTTCCCGGACCAGCCGGGCGCGCGCCTTGTGCTCGTCCGGGGTGCCGTGGGAGAAGTTCAGGCGGGCGACGTTCATCCCGGCGAGGATCAGCTGCTCGAGCACCTGCGGCGAGCTGCTGGAAGGGCCGAGGGTGGCGACGATCTTGGTACGGCGTGAGGGCATCAGGGCACTCCTGGATAAGGTCTGAAAAATGCTGGCGCCCCGCTTGTGGCGGGTGCGCGATCAGCAGGTGGCCCCGCGCGCGGCGGGGCAGGGTCATCCGTGACGGTCATCCGGCTCGGTGGGCGGCCACGCCCTGCGGCTTGAGCACCAGCAGGTCGCAGTTGACGCCTTCGAGCACCCGCTCGGCGGTATGGCCGATCAGGGCGGTATCGAGGTGGCCGCGGGCGATGGCGCCCATCAGCAGCAGGTCGACGGCATTCTCGTCGACGAAGCGCGGCAGGGTTTCCTCGGCGAAGCCCTGCAGCAGGTGGGTGCGTGGCTTGCCGATGGCATGGCCGTCGAGCAGTTGCTCGAAGGCTTCGCGATGGCGCTCGCCGGTCCGTTCGACATAGTACTCGTAATCGGCCACCAGCTCGGCATCGAACACCAGGGTGCGCGGCAGCGGTGCGTAACTGTGCAGGTAATGATCCTCCAGACCGAGGGTCTGGCCCAGCGTCTGCGCCGCGTCGATCAGCTGGTGGTCGAGGCTGGCCGGCTTGTCGGCGCTGTGGGTCGGATCGAGGGCCACGGCCAGGCGCTGGCCGCGCCACTCGCCCTGCGGCTTGACCAGCCACAGCGGCGTCGGGCAGTAGCGGATCAGCTGCCAGCAGGTATTGCTCAGCAGCAGGCGATGCAGCAGGCCGTGACTGTGGGCGGTCTTCAGCAGCAGGTCGGGTTTCAGCTCCGCGCAGCGGGCGATGATCATCTTGTGCAGCGGCTTGCCCCAGCGCACTTCGCTGGTGACCTGCAGACCTTCCTGGCGCAACGGTGTGGCCAGTTGCTCGAGCCAGTCGCGGCGCTGGGCCAGCAGCGCGTGACGGGCCTTGTCCAGGGCGGGCGCCTCGAACATCAGGCCGCTGTCCAGCGCGCCGTTGTATTCGCAGATCAGCAGCTCGATGGCCGCACCGCTGTGGCGGGCGATCCAGGCGGCGCGCTCGAGCGACGGTTGCGAAGATTGGGTGGGATCGATCACCACCAGCAGCTGCTGCAATTGCATGTCGGATTCCTCGGCCGGAGTGGGTGATGCCCGGTGAGCGCGCAGGCGCGGGGCGGTCGGCTTCAATGGGTTCAGCCTAGCGCCAGCGCCACTACACATGCAAACCGGTGACAGGGGCGTGACAGGCGGTTCAGAGGGTGCCGGCGGCCTTCCACTGCAGATAGCGATTGACCAGCTCCGGGCCCAGCTCGCCGGGGCGCACGTCGAGTACCGGCAGGCCCTGGGCGGCAAAGCGCTCGTGCAGGCGGGTGCGCGCGGCGGCGTAGTCGACGGTGCCGCAGTAGCTCAGTGCGTCGCTGTAGCTTTCCACCGGCAGCCGGCGCTGGCGGTCGAGCACCTCCTCGCGCAGGCTGGCGATCAGCAGGCGGTGGCGACGGGCGATCTGTGCCGCGGCCAGCGGCAGCTGCTGGTCGTCCTCGTCGCGCAGGTTGCTGAGCAGCACCACCAGCGCGCGGCGCGGCTGGCGGGCGAGCAGCTCGCTGGCGGCGGCCTGGAAGTCGCCCGGCAGCTGGCCCGGTTGCAGGTCATAGACGCTGTTGAGCAGGGCGTTGAGCTGCTGGCGGCCCTTGGCCGGCGGCAGGTAGCACGGCGTGTCGCCGGCGAAGGTCAGCAGGCCGACCGCGTCGCCCTGGCGCATGGCGACGTGGGCGAGCAGCAGGCAGGCGTTCAGGGCGTGGTCGAAGTGGCTGAGGTCGCCGTCCTGGCTGCGCATGCGCCGGCCGCTGTCGAGCAGGAAGACGATCTGCTGGTCGCGCTCGTCCTGGTATTCGCGGGCGATCGGCTGGTGCTTGCGCGCGGTGGCCTTCCAGTCGATCTGGCGCAGGCTGTCGCCGCTGCGGAAATCGCGCAACTGGTGGAACTCCTGGCCGCTGCCGCGGCGTGGCTGCGTGCGCACGCCGAGACGGCCGAGCCAGCTGTCCACCGCCATCAGTTGCGCGCCGTGCAGGCGGGCGAAGTCCGGGTAGACGCGGCTGTGGCCGGGCAGCTCGACATAGCGGCGCGCCTGCCACAGGCCGAGCGGCGAGGGCAGGCCGATCTCGCAGCGCGCGAACCGGCAGTCGCCACGCTGGCGCGGGCGTACCCGGTAGCGCAGCTCGGCACCCTGCTCGGCCGACAGGGCGATGCGTTGCGGCAGGTCGCTGAACTCCAGCGCGGCCGGCACGTGGTCGAACAGTTCCAGCCAGCGCGGCGGCTGCGCGCCGGGGGCGATGCGCAGCACCACCTCGCTGCCGCGATCCAGCGCCAGGTGGCCGGGCAGCTGGCGTTGCAGCGTCGGCGAAGGCCGGCGGCGCAGCCAGAGGGCATCGAACAGCGCCACGCCGGCCAGGGCCAGCAGGCTGCCCCACCACAGGCCGTCGAGCCAGGCGGGCAGGGCGATGCCGAGCAGCGGCAGCGCGCCGAGCAGGATGGCGGCCAGCAGCAGGGCGGCGGCGAGGGCGAGCAGGCGTGGCGAGGGTTTCATGAGCGCGGCGCGGCGACCTGATCGAGCAGTTGGGCGAGCACCCGGTCGACGTCCTGGCCCTCGATCTCCAGTTCCGGCGCCAGGCGCACGCGGTGGCGCAGCACCGCCGGGGCGCAGGCCTTGAGATCGTCGGGGGTGACGAACTCGCCGCCGCGCAGCAGGGCGCGGGCGCGCGCGCAGCGCACCAGGGCGATCGAGGCGCGCGGCCCGGCGCCGAACACCAGGCCCGGCCAGTCGCGGGTGGCGCGCACCAGGCGCACGGCGTAGTCGAGCACCTGGGCGTCGATCGGCAGCTCGGCGCAGATCTTCTGCAGCACCGGCACGTCGCGCTCGCGCAGCAGCGGGCGCAGGGCGGTCACCTCGAGCATGTCGCTGCGCGCCGAGCGGGTCACCTGGCGGACGAGTTCCAGTTCCTCCGCATGCGCCGGATAGTCCATGCGCAGCTTGAGCATGAAGCGGTCCAGCTCGGCTTCCGGCAGCGGGTAGGTGCCTTCCTGATCGATGGGGTTCTGGGTGGCCAGCACCATGAACGGCCGCGGCACCGCCAGGGCATTGCCCTCGAGGGTGACCTGGCGCTCCTGCATCACCTCGAGCAGCGCCGCCTGGGTCTTGGCCGGGGCGCGGTTGATCTCGTCGGCGAGCAGCAGGTTGGTGAACACCGGGCCGCGGCGCAGCTTGAACTGCTCGCTGGCCAGGTCGTAGACGGCATGGCCGGTGACGTCGCTGGGCATCAGGTCGGGGGTGAACTGGATGCGCGCGAACTGGCCGCCGAAGCAGCGCGCCAGGGCGCGCACCAGCAGGGTCTTGCCCAGGCCGGGCACGCCCTCGATCAGCACGTGGCCGCCGGCGAGCAGGGCACAGAGCACGTCGTCGATCACCGTCTGCTGGCCGATCAGCGCTTTGCCCAGCTCCTCACGCAGCGCCTGGACCAGTTGCGTGGCGCGCTGCAGCTGGCTGGCCGCGGTTTCGGTAGCGGGCTGGGGGGTGGCCGCGGCGGGCTCGCCGTCGAGGGGCAGGCTGGATTCTTCGCTCATCAAAGGGCATTCCTGATTCGTTGCAGGTGGGCGACCTGGCGGGTGAACTGGGCGGGATGGATGCGCTGCTCGCCGAGCGGGCGCATGGCCTGGCCGATCTGGCTGGGCGTCTGGCGACTGAAGCGGGCGAGCAGTTGCCACTGCTCGGTGACTGGCAGGCGCTCGAAGCCGGGATGGCGCTGGCGGGCGCGCTGGCGCACCTCGGCCTGCAGGCGGGCGAGCAGGGCGGCGTGGCCCTGCTGGCGGCAGAGGAACTCGGCGCAGGCGTGCAGGTGCTCGCCCAACTGGCGGCGTGCCGGCGGCGCATCGGCCTGCAGCGGTCCGTGGCGCACACCGAAGTGCCAGAGCAGCAGGGCCAGCAGCACGGCGAGGGCGATGAGCGCCGCGGGGAAGTGGCGCAGCAGCAGCCACGGCAGGGCTTCGCCGTCGATACGCTGCAGCAGGGTGACCCGGCTGTCCTGGGTCAGGTACCAGAGCAGCCAGGCATGGTCGTACTCGCCGATGCGACTGTTGCGCCACAGTTTGCCGTCGCTGAGCACGGTGACCAGGCCATCGCCGTGGGCCAGCTGCAGCAGGTGGGTGGCCTCGGCGCTGTTGGCCCAGGCATGGGCGCGGTTGCCGCTGTCCTCGAGGTGGTAGCGGGTATCGAAGGCGAAGTAGGCCGGCGCGTCCTCGTTCTCCAGGTACAGCTTGGTCAGTTCGGGCCAGGGATCTTCGACTTCGCCTTCGAGACCCACTTCGGTCAGCTCGCCGGGGGCTTCGTCGTCCAGGCTGCTGCTGGGCAGGCGGCGGATCTGCAGCAGGTCGAGGAGCAGGTCGTCGCTGCGCTGGCGCTGTGCGCTCCAGTTGGCCTCCGCGACCACCAGCAGGTGGCCACCTCCGGCCGTCCAGTCGAGCAGGCGCTGGCTCTGCGCGGCGCTCAGCTGCTGGCGCGAGCCGAGCAGCAGCAGGCTGTGGCCGGCGGCCGGGGTGTCGGCGAGGATCTGCGCCAGGCTGTCGGCGCGCTCGACCGCGATCTGACGCTGGCGCAGGAAGTGCTCGGCGGCCAGATAGGGATTGGCCTTGGCCTCCGGCGCCGGGCCGAGGTCGACCGTGCGCCGCTGCGGGTCGAGCTGGGCGAGCAGGAGGAAGGCCAGGGCGGCGAGCAGGGCCAGTGCGGCGAGTCCTGCCCACAGGCGTTGGCGGGCATTCATGGCGCCACCCCGGCCTGCGCGCGGCTGTTCAGGCCCAGTTGGCGCCAGGCGTCGCACAGCTCGGGGCCGAGTTCGGCCGGCGGCGGGCGACTGCCGTAGGCCAGCGCCTGCCAGGCGTCGAGCAGGCGGCGGGCAAAGGCGTCGAGCGCCGGGTCGTCGAGGCCCTGCAGCAGCACCAGCACCTCGCCCTCGGTGTGCGCCGCCCTGAGCGGCAGCCGGCGCTGGTGCAGCAGGTGGCTGAGCAGGCCGCGGTAGAGCAGGGCAAGGGCGGCGCGCGGATCGACCGCCCACAGCTGTTCGACGCTGGCGGGCAGATCGTCCGGCAGGCTGCGTGGGTCGACGGCCAGGCCGAACAGCTGGGCGGGCGGCGCCGCGTCTGCCTCGCGCGCGGTCTGGCCGCGGACGGCGAACAGGCGCAGCCAGTCGCGGTAGCGCCAGGCCAGCAGGGCCAGTCCGGCGACCAGCAGGGCCCAGAGCAGCACCTCGATCACCGCGGTCGCGCCCTGCAGCCACGCCGGCGTGCGGATCAGCGGCGGCGCGTCGGGCTCGTCGGCCGCGCTCCAGCCCCAGTCGATGCGTTCCTCGACGCGGTGGAACGGCGGCGCCGCCAGCAGGGCCTGGATCTCCCGCCGAGCCTGTTGGCTGTCGAGCGGCTGGTGGGTCAGGCGCGGGGCCTGCGGTCCGGGGTTGTCTTCGCTGGGCAGCAGGCAGGTGGCGCTGCCGGCCAGGCTGACGGGCATTGCTGTCTGCTCGGTTTCCTGCGCCAGGACGGCGCCGTGCGGCAGCCACAGGCCGAGGCTCAGCAGCAGCACCAGGCTGGCCTGGCCGAGGCGCTCGAGCAGGCGGCGGAATGCCAGTTCGAGGTCCCAGGCTTCCAGCTCGCTGCGCCGGTTGAGGTACAGACTGAAGCCGCAGGCGACGTAGATCGGCTCCCAGACCACCAGCACCAGGGCGTAGCAGGCGTTGCTCAGGTGCTCCAGCCACAGCCACTCCTCCGGCGGGCGCAGCAGCAGGGCGAGCCAGCTGCTTTCGCTGGCGAAGTCGGTCGGCAGCAGCAGGTAGATCAGCACCAGCAGGCCCGTCCACAGCAGCAGCTCGATGTGTATGCCGAGCAGGGTCAGCCAGCGCGCCACGCCGCTGCGCCGGCCTAGCGCATCGAGGCGCTGGCGGCGCGCCTGGCCGCGCAGGTTCTCCAGCTGCAGCAGCGGCAGGGTGAAGCTGCGGCTCAGGCTGAAGCGGCGCCAGGTCAGGCTGGCCAGCAGCTCGCCGCGCAGCAGGCCGGGCCAGGCGCGCAGGGCCTGGCCGAGGGTGGGCGTGGCGCCGAACAGGGCGCGCGAGAGGATGTGCAGCGGCAGGCGCTCGAAGGCCGGCTTCAGCCACCAGAACAGCAGCAGGGCGACGCTCGGGTAGCGCCACAGCAGCAGGCTGAACACGGCCAGCAGCGGCACGGTCAGCAGCGCCCAGCTGGCCAGCAGCAGGCCGGCATGGCGCTGCGCCAGGCGCACGCCAAGATCGACGGCTTCCCACGGGCTGCGCGGGCGCACGGCCACCGCGGCATCGCTCAGCGGCATGCGTGGCTCCGGCAGCGCGGCGCCGGCCGGCAAGGGCGGCTGGATGAGGCAACGACGATCACGACGACTCCCTGTGTTGGGTAACGGTCCCGCCCTGCCCGGTGGTGCACGGCAACCGCCGGCAACCCTCCTAGGCCGCCTGGCGCTGGCGTCCGCCGAGCAGGAAGTAGGCGCCGACCAGCAGCCAGAGCATCGCGCCGACCAGGTATTTGACCGTTGCGGAAAACTGCGTGACCGACGACCAGTAGGCCTCGATGAAGGCGGCGACCAGCAGCAGGCCGATCACCCCGCAGACCAGGCCGACGCAGCCCCTGGCGGTCTCGCGCAGGGCGGCCCGGCGACTGCGCGGGCCGGGGGCGAGCAGGGCGCCGCCCAGCTGCAGGCCGGCGGCGCCGGCGAAGGTTATGGCAGTCAGCTCGAAAGCGCCATGACCGACGACAAAACTCAGAAAGGTCTGGTCATAGCCGATGCGCAGCAGGTGGCCGGCGACGGCGCCGATGTTGAGGCCGTTGAACAGCAGGAAGAACAAGGAGCCGAGGCCCAGCAGCAGGCCGCTGGCGAAGGTTTTGAAGGCGATGCCGATGTTGTTCATGATGTAGAAGCCGAACATCAGCCAGTCGTCGCTGCTGCCGCGCTCGCTGAAGTGGCCGAGACGGCTGGCGTCGGGGTCGTACATCAGCTCCATCCGGGCCACCTGCTGCGGCGACAGCAGGCTGTAGATCAGGTCGGGAAACAGATAGACCAGCAGGCCCATGCCCAGCAGGCTGCCGTAGAACAGCAGGCTGGCGAGCAGGATGCTGCGCCTGGCCGCGCGTACCTGGCGCGGGAAGCCGTGGATGAGGAAGCCGAGCAGGCGCGGGCCGAGGTTCTGCCGCGGGCGGTACAGCTGCTGGTGGGCGCGCAGGGTGAGCAGCTGCAGGCGCTCGACCAGGCTGGTGCTGTAGGCGCGGCCTTGCGCCAGCGCCAGTTGCTGGCACAGGCGGCGGTAGGCGGCGGCGAACTCGCCGGCCTGCGCGCCGAGCGGCCGGCCCTGCTCGAGCAGCTTGAGCTGGCCGGCCAGGGCCTGCCAGTCGGCCTGGTGCCGGGTTTCGAACTGCGCCTGTTTCATGGCGTCCCTCGCAGGTCGGCGGCGATCTGTTGCAGGCGCAGCGGCGCCTGCTCGGCGGTGACCCCGAGCAGCGGCGCCAGCAGTCCGGCGAGCTCCTCGCGACGGGCAGGCGACAGCTGGCGCTGGCGCTCGCCGTAGGCCAGCACGGCACGCTGTTCGGCAGCGCTGAGGGCGAAGGGCGCCGGCAGCGGCGTCATCGGCTCCAGTTGCACGGCTGCCGGCGCGCGGGGCTGGTGGATCACCAGGGTGCCGGCGGCGAGGTCGCCGAGGCGCTGGAAGCGCGGGTTGGCCAGGCTGGCGAGCAGGCCGCAGCAGTAGCCCAGCGGCAGCATGTCGACGAAGCGCAGCAGGTTGCGCAGCAGCGCGGCGCCCCAGCCGACCGGCGTGCCGTCCTCGTGGACCACGCGCAGGCCGAACAGCTGCTTGCCGGGCGAGCGGCCCTGGTTGAGGACCTCGAACAGCACCATGTACCACCAGTTGAGCAGGAACAGCAGGATCAGGCCCAGGCCGATGCCCAGTTCGCCGAGCCGGCCGAGCACGCCGAGTAGCGCCAGCGACAGGGCCGCGCGCAGCGCCAGGTCGACGGCGAAGGCACGCGCGCGGGTCAGCGCGCTGGCCGGGCTCAGCAGCAGATCGACCCCCTCCGGGGTTTCCACCCGCAGGCGGGTATCCAGCAGCGAGGTGGCGGGCGTGGCGGGTGGCATGGGCGCGGGCTGCATTGGGGGAAAGAATGGATGCTAGCGGGGCCTGGCCCGATGCGGCAACTGTCGGCGTTGTCGCGGGCAGGCCGGCGGCCGGGCGATTCGGGGTAGACTGCCGCAGCCTTGATTCTGGAGCCCTTACCGTGACCGCAAGCATCTTCTGGTACGACTACGAAACCACCGGCATCGACCCGCGTCGCGACCGGCCGCTGCAGGTGGCCGGCATTCGTACCGACGAGGCGCTCAACGAGATCGGCGAGCCGCTCAACCTGTATTGCCAGCCCAGCGACGACATCCTGCCGCACCCGATGTCCTGCCTGATCACCGGCATCGACCCCGGACGACTGGCGCGCGAGGGACTCGGTGAAGCCGAGTTCATGACCCGTCTGCACGCCGAACTGGTCCGCCCCGGCACCTGCACGGCCGGCTACAACAGCCTGCGCTTCGACGACGAGGTCACCCGCTACAGCCTGTACCGCAACTTCTTCGATCCCTATGCCCGCGAGTGGCAGGGCGGCAACAGCCGCTGGGACCTGATCGACCTGCTGCGCACCGCCTACGCCCTGCGTCCGCAGGGGATCGAGTGGCCGCAGGCCGAGGGGCGGGTGACCCTCAAGCTGGAGCGCCTGACCGCCGCCAACGGTATCGACCACGGCCAGGCCCACGACGCGCTGGCCGACGTGCGCGCCACCATCGCCCTGGCGCGCCTGTTGCGTGAGCGTCAGCCGCGGCTGTACGACTGGTGCTATCAGTTGCGCAGCAAGCAGCGGGTCCTCGAGCAGGTCCGCCTGCTGCAACCCATGGTGCATATATCCGGACGTTTTTCCGCAGAGCGGCATTTCCTGGCGGTGGTATTGCCGCTGGCCTGGCATCCGCGCAATCGCAATGCGTTGATTGTCTGTGACCTGCAGGCGGATATTGCGCCATTGCTGGAGTTGCCGGCTGAAGCTCTCGCCCAGCGCCTGTATACCCGTCGCGATGAACTGGGCGAAGGCGAACTGCCCGTGCCGCTGAAACTGGTCCAGGTCAATCGCTGCCCGGTATTGGCGCCGCTCAAGGTATTGCGCGAGGAAGATTGCCAGCGTCTGGGGGTGGATATGTCGGCCTGCCAGCGTCAGGCGCAGTTGCTGGAACAGCGACAGGCCGTGTGGAAGGGCAAGTTGCCGGCAATCTTTGCGGACAATGGCTTTACCGCCAGCGATGATCCGGAGCAGCGCCTGTATGACGGCTTTATCGGTGATCGCGATCGCGGTTTGTGTGTGCAGGTGCGCGACAGCGATCCAGCACGACTGGTCGAGCGCCACGGTTTGTTTGCTGATGAGCGTCTCGAGGAGTTGCTGTTCCGATATCGGGCGCGCAACTTTCCGCAAACCCTGAGTGCTGCCGAGCAACAACGCTGGCAGGAATTCTGTCGTCTGCGTCTGAGTGATAGTCGTGCCGGTGCGCCCAATACCCTGGCCGAGTTCGACAGTGCATTGGCCGAGT
The DNA here is from genome assembly GCF_900109175.1 of Pseudomonas linyingensis. GTDB lineage: Bacteria > Pseudomonadota > Gammaproteobacteria > Pseudomonadales > Pseudomonadaceae > Geopseudomonas > Geopseudomonas linyingensis. The sequence goes on from NZ_FNZE01000001.1 coordinate 418,740, forward strand.
TGCTGCCGGACGCCGATACTCGCCAGCAGGCCCTGCTCGCCGAGTGGCAGGCTTATGCCGGACTGCTGCGCCAGCGCTACGGGCTGCCCTGAGCGGCGGTCGGGCAGGAAACTCCGGCGGGGGCTGTCCCGGCCTCCCGGCTCCGGATGGAAAACGCTTCGCGACTGTGCACTTATTGCCTGACGGCGGATACGCCAACAAAAAACGCCAGCAAGGCTGGCGTTTTTTTATATTGCAGTGCACTAAATGGAGCGAACTCAGTCGAGCAGGGTCACCCAGCTTTCAACGGTGTCGCCGCCCCAGGTGGCTTTCCACTCTTTCAGGGTCTTGTGGTTGCCGCCCTTGGTTTCGATAACTTCGCCAGTGTGCGGGTTCTTGTACTGCTTGACCTTGCGGGTACGCTTGACCGGCGCTTCAACTTTGGCGGCGCGCGGCTGACGACCAGCCTTGACGACTTTGCCTTCGCTATCCAGCAGGGCGAGGATATCCGGCAGGGACTTGCCGTATTCGGCCATCAGCTCGCGGAGTTTGGCTTCGAAGTCCAGCTCCTTCTGCAGTTTGTCATCCTGCTTGAGGGCCTGCAGGCGCTCCTGCAGTTGCTTGATGGCGGCTTCGGTCGAGCGGAATTCGTTGATCAGGGACATTGTCGTTACCTTGGTAAACAGGTCTGCAGGAAATACAGGTGTGGACGAATAATAGGCACTGGATAATGCCGAGTAAATAGCCGGATGCCGTTTGCGGAGTGTTTGCCGGAAAATAATTCGAGTTTCGGTAATTGCGCGTGGTGGCGCACGCCTGCAGTATGTTGCAAGTTTTCCCGCAGTTTCCTGCCGCGGCGCTGCTGTAGTTTTCCCGCCGTCTGGCTAGAATGGCCCCTTCGATGTTTGCGGAGTTACCCCATGCGTACTTTCCGGCTGGTCATCGCCTGCCCCGACCGCGTCGGCATCGTGGCCAAGGTCAGCAACCTGTTGGCCACCTACAACGGCTGGATCACCGAGGCGAGTCATCATTCGGATCTGGATAACGGCTGGTTCTTCATGCGCCACGAAATCCGTGCAGACTCCCTGCCGTTCGATCTCGAGGGTTTTCGCCATGCCTTTGCGCCGATTGCCCGCGAGTTCGGCATGCGCTGGCAGGTCTACGACTCGGCAGTGAAGAAGCGCGTGGTGCTGATGGCCAGCCGCGAGTCGCACTGCCTGGCCGACCTGCTGCACCGCTGGCACAGCGGCGAGCTGTACTGCGAGATTCCCTGCGTAATTTCCAACCACGACGACCTGCGCAGCATGGTCGAGTGGCACGGCATTCCCTATCACCATGTGCCGGTCGACCCGCAGGACAAGACCCCGGCCTTCGCCGAGGTCAGCCGGCTGATCGCCGAGCACCAGGCCGACTGCGTGGTGCTGGCGCGCTACATGCAGATCCTGCCGCCGACCCTGTGCCAGGACTACGCCGGCCGGGTGATCAACATCCACCACAGCTTCCTGCCCTCGTTCGCCGGCGCCAAGCCCTACCACCAGGCCGCCAAGCGCGGCGTCAAGCTGATCGGCGCGACCTGCCACTACGTCACCGAGGAGCTGGACGCCGGCCCGATCATCGAGCAGGACGTGGCGCGGGTCACCCATCGCCAGCAGGCCGAGGACATGGTGCGCATCGGCAAGGACGTGGAACGGAGGGTGCTGGCCCGTGGGCTACGCTATCACTTGGAGGACCGGGTGCTGGTGCATGACAACAAGACCGTGGTGTTCGACTGATTCGCCGCCGCTGGCGCAACCGTTGCCATAACGGCATGACTCAAGACCCGCGCGGGCGTGTTGCCCGCTGGCGTGGTCGTTAGCGATACGCAAGGACAAAGGAGTAAGCCCATGCTCAAGTCAATCAAGGTCCGCGCCTACATGACGCGCCACCTGGTGACCTTTCGCCCGGAAATGGACCTGTTCACCGCCATCAACCGCCTGCTCGAACACTCCCTCGCCAGTGCGCCGGTGGTGGACTCGGAAGGCTATCTGATCGGCATGCTCTCGGAGAGCGACTGCCTGCGGGCGATTCTCGCTGGCGCCTACTTCGACGACGCCCACGGTTCGGTCGGCGGTTACATGACCCCGGCGGTCGACACCATCGACGCCGATGCCGACATCATCGACGCTGCGGAGACCTTCCTGCGCGGCCAGCGCCGGCGTCTGCCGGTGCTAGAGGATGGCCGCCTGGTCGGCCTGATCAGCCGTCACGACGTCCTGCGTGCGGTCAAGGAGTTCGCCCAGCACGAAAAGGGCCAACCGAACGAGTGAACGACGACCGGCAGGCGCGGCCGGTCGCCCGAGGGTGATGGCGGGTCGTGACCGCCATACCAACGGGGAAATGGAAGATGCCTGAGAATCGTCAACTGCTGCTCGGCGCCGATCCGGCCGGGCAGCCCGTCGGCCACCTGCTGCGCCTGGCCAACCGCCACGGGCTGATCGCCGGCGCCACCGGCACCGGCAAGACCGTCACCCTGCAGCGCCTCGCCGAGCTGTTCAGCGATGCCGGCGTGGCGGTGTTCGCCGCCGACATCAAGGGCGATCTGTGCGGCCTCGGCGCCGCCGGCGAGCCGAAGGGCAAGATCGCCGAGCGCATCGCCAGCATGCCCTGGCTCGCGCACCGGCCGCAGGCCTACCCGGTGACCCTGTGGGACGTGGCCGGAGAGAGCGGCCACCCGCTGCGCACCACCCTCAGCGAAATGGGCCCGCTGCTGCTCGGCGCCCTGCTGCAGCTGACCGACAGCCAGCAGGCCGCGCTGTACGCCGCCTTCCAGGTGGCCGACCGCGATGGCCTGCTGCTGCTCGATCTCAAGGACCTCAAGGCCCTGCTCAACCACCTGCAGGCGCATCCCGAGGTGCTCGGCGAGGACCGCGCGCTGTTCACGGCGCAATCTTCCCAGGCCCTGCTGCGCAAGCTGGCCACCCTCGAGCAGCAGGGCGCCGAGGCGCTGTTCGGCGAGCCGGCGCTGCAGCTCGAGGACCTGCTGCAGCCGGCGGCGGACGGCCGCGGACGCATCCACCTGCTCGACGCCAGCCGCCTGGTGCACGAGGCGCCCAAGGTCTACGCCACCTTCCTGCTCTGGCTGCTGGCGGAACTGTTCGAGCAGCTGCCCGAGCGCGGCGATGCCGAGCAGCCGCTGCTGGCGCTGTTCTTCGACGAGGCGCACCTGCTGTTCGCCGACACCCCCAAGGCTCTGCAGGAGCGCCTCGAACAGGTGGTGCGGCTGATCCGCTCCAAGGGCGTCGGCGTCTACTTCGTTACCCAGTCGCCCGGCGACCTGCCCGACGCGGTACTCGCCCAGCTCGGCCTGCGCATCCAGCACGGCCTGCGTGCCTTCACCGCCAGGGAGCAAAAATCCCTGCGTGCGGTGGCCGACGGCTTTCGGCCCAATCCGCAGTTCGAGACGTTGGATGTGCTCACCGAACTGGGTATCGGCGAGGCGCTGGTCGGCACCCTGGAGGACAAGGGCACCCCGGCGATGGTGCAGCGCGTGGCCATCGCCCCGCCGCAGTCGCGCATCGGCCCGCTGAGCGAGAGCGAGCGCGCCGCACTGATCCGCCAGTCGCCGCTGGCCGGACGCTACGACCGCGCGGTGGACCGCGAGTCGGCCTACGAACTGCTCAGCTCCCGCGCTGCCCAGGCCGAGGCGCCGGCAGCGGTGGCCAGGGGCAAGGCGGCGGAGCAGGACAAGTCGCTCGGCGACATGGCCGGCGAGCTGCTCGGCGGCGCGGTCGGCCAGGCGATGAAGAGCGCCATGCGCCAGGCCGCCAACCAGATTGGTCGCGAGCTGGTGCGTGGCTTGATGGGCTCGCTGCTCGGCGGCAAGCGGCGCTGACGCGCCGTTCGGCTTCAGCGCCTGTTTAACCCGCCTGGGCGATCAACCCCGACGCCCGCGCCGGCAGCACGCGGATGGCGACGAACTTCGAGGTCGGCGTGTGGCTGCCGTCGCCGAAGCTGTCCAGCGGCACCAGTGGATTGGTTTCCGGATAGTAGGCCGCGGCCTGGCCGAGCGGGGTGTCGTAGGCGAGCAGGGTGAAGCCCCGCACCCGCCGCTCGATGCCGTCGTCCCATAGCGACAGCAGATCGACCTGCTGTCCCGCCTGCAGACCCAGGCGCTGGATGTCCGCCGGATTGACGAACACCACCTCGCGCATCCCTTTCACCCCGCGATAGCGGTCGTCGAGGCCGTACAGGGTGGTGTTGTACTGGTCGTGGGAGCGCAGGGTCTGCAGGATCAGGTCCGGCTGGGCCGCCTGGCTGCGCACCTCTTCCGGCAGCAGATCGTCCGGCAGCGCGTGGTCCTTGAATTCGGCGCGGCCGCTGGCGGTATGCCACTGCCGGCGCGCCGCGGCGTTGCCCAGGTAGAAGCCGCCCGGCTGGGCCAGGCGCTGCTCGAAGTCGGCGAAGCCGGGGATGGTGTCGCCGATCAGCGCGCGGATGCGCGCGTAGTCCTCGACCAGCCACAACCAGTCCACCGGCTGCTTGCCCAGCGTCGCGGCGGCGATGCCGGCGACGATTGCCGGCTCCGAGCGCATCTGCCGGGACAGCGGCTCAAGCTGGCCCCAGGACGCATGCACCATGCTGAACGAGTCCTCCACCGTGACCGCCTGCGGGCCGCCGACCTGGCGGTCGATGTCGGTGCGCCCCAGGCAGGGCAGGATCAGCGCCTGCTTGCCGGTGGTGAGATGACTGCGATTGAGCTTGGTGCTGATCTGCACGGTCAGCGCGCAGCGCTGCAGCGCCTGGTGTGTACGCGGGGTGTCCGGGGTGGCCTGGGCGAAGTTGCCGCCCAGGCCGACGAACACCCTCACCTCACCGGCGAGCATGGCGTTGATCGCCGCCACTGCGTTGTGCCCCGGCTGGCGGGGCACTGCGAAGGCGAAGCGCTTTTCCAGCGCATCGAGCAGCGCCGCCGGCGGGTGCTCGTTGATGCCCATGGTGCGGTCGCCCTGCACGTTGCTGTGGCCGCGCACCGGACAGGCGCCGGCGCCTGGTTTGCCGACGTTGCCGCGCAGTAGCAGCAGGTTGGCGATTTCCTGGATGGTCGCCACCGAATGGCGGTGCTGGGTGATGCCCATCGCCCAGCAGACGATCACCCGCCCGGCCTGGCGGTAGATACGCGCGGCCTGCTCGATCTCGGCCAGGGCGAGGCCCGACTGCGTCTCGATCTGCGCCCAGGGCGTGGCGTCCACCGCCGCCAGGTAGTCGTCCATGCCGGTCGTGTGCTCGGCGATGAAGCTGTGGTCGAACACCGCCGGCAGGCCCTGCTGCTGCGCCTCGCGCTCCCACTGCAGGAGGAACTTGGCGATGCCACGCAGGGCGGCCATGTCGCCACCGAGCCTAGGGCGGAAGTAGGCGCTGTGGGTCGGCGCGTCGCCGTTGGCGAGCATCTCCAGCGCCTTCTGCGGGTGCTGGAAGCGCTCCAGGCCGCGCTCCTTCAACGGGTTGAAACACACCACCTGAGCACCGCGCTGCACCGCCTCGCGCAGCGGTTCGAGCATGCGCGGGTGGTTGGTGCCGGGGTTCTGGCCCATCACGAAGATGGCGTCGGCGTGTTCGAAGTCGGCGTAGGTGACGGTGCCCTTGCCCACGCCGAGGCTCTGGCCGAGGCCGACGCCGCTGGCCTCGTGGCACAGGTTCGAGCAGTCGGGGAAGTTGTTGCTGCCCAGCGCGCGGCCGAACAGCTGGTAGAGGAAGGCCGCCTCGTTGCTGGCGCGCCCGGAGGTGTACAGCTCGACCTGGTCGGGATGCTCCATGGCCTGCAGTTCGCTGGCGATCAGCGCGAAGGCGGCGTCCCAGGAGACCGGCACGTAGTGATCGCTGGCGGCGTCGTAGCGCAGCGGCTCGGTCAGGCGGCCCTGGTATTCCAGCCAGTAGTCGCTCTGCTCGCGCAGCTGGCGCACGCTGTAGCGGGCGAAGAATTCGGCGCCGATGCCGCGCTGGGTGGCTTCCCAGTTCACCGCCTTGGCGCCGTTCTCGCAGAAATTGACCATGTGGCTGCCCGGCGCCTCGCCCCAGGCGCAGCCGGGGCAGTCGAAGCCGCCGTTCTGGTTGGTCTTCAGCAGGGTGCGGATGTTCTTCAGGGCGTTGTCGCTGCCCAGCCAGGCGCGCGTCACGCTGCGCAGGGCGCCCCAGCCGCCGGCCGGGCCGGCGTAGGGCTGGAAGCGGGCATCGGGGTGGAAGCGGTCGGCGCGGGGCATGGTCGGTCTCGATACTCAGGAGTGGCTGGGCGCCGGGCTATAGACCCGCGGCGCGCTGTGGTGGGGCAGATGGATCAGGTTGAGGCGGTGCGCGCGCGCCCACTGCACGGTCAGCGCGGTGGGCGCCGACAGGCACACCAGGGTGGCGATGCGCGCGCGCACCGCCTTGTGGATCAGCTCCAGGCTGCAGCGGCTGGTGACCGCGACGAAGCCCGCGTCGGGCGCGCTGGCCGCGCCGGGCAGCGCGCCGATCAACTTGTCCAGCGCGTTGTGCCGACCGATGTCCTCGCGGCACAGGGCGATGGCGCCGTCGCTGTCGACGAACAGCGCGGCATGCACCGCGCCGCTGTGGCGGGCCAGGGTCTGCGCCGCGCCGATGCGCTCGCGCAGCCCGGACAGGTGCGCGGCGGGTGGCAGCGGGCTGCCCGGCAGGGCGTCGAGCGCCGGCAGCGCCTGTTCCAGCGCCTCCACCCCGCACAGCCCGCAGCCGCTGCTGCCGGCCAGCTGGCGACGCTGGTGCTTGAGCGCCCAGAACGCGCGGCTGGAGATCTGCACCTCGGCGTGCCGCGCGGCGCCGTCGCCATCGATGTGCAGGTCGTAGAGCTCATCGAGGCTGTCGATCAGGCCGCTGCTCAGGGTGAAACCGAGCACGAAGTCGTGCAGATCCTGCGGGGTGACCATCATCACCGCCTGGCTGAGGCCGTTGTAGCTGATCGCCAGCGCGCACTCCTCGGCCAGCGCGGCGGCGGCCACCCGGGCGGGTTGTGCCAGTTCGGCGTAGGCATAGCCGTTCGCCGGCAGGGCGCTGGCCGGCGGGATGACGGGGAGAGCGGAGGCGCGTGGCATGGGCGGAGCCCTCGGCGACTGTTCGACCTCGTCAGCCTAGGTCGCTCGCCGGCGAGGCGTCCAATCACTGTGACCGATGTGGTGATCGGGCGGGTTTATCACGGGGTGTATGCATGCCGCGACCTGGCGCATGGACAGGCCCGCGCCGCTGGCATAGCCTCGGTCGGCCGGGACAGGGACAGCCGACAGGGAAGGCCGGAGCAATCCTGGCAACTCCCGTCGCCCTCCTGCGAGCCGAGGTCCCCGGCCCTTATCGTCACTCATGGGAGGAGTCCCGCCATGCGCCTGAAGGCGACAGTAGCCCTGTTGTTCCCCGCCACCCTGAGTACCTGCGTGCTGGCCGAGGTCGCGACGCCGATCGCCGCCGTGGTGCTGCATCCCGGCAGCGCCACGGTGGTGCGTACCGCCCAGGTGGCGCCGGGCATGACCCAGGTGGTGTTCTCCGGACTGCCGGCGCGCTTCGATGCGCAGACCCTGCGCGCTGAGGCCGGTCCGCACGTGCGCGTGGGGCAGATCGTCACCCAGGACGCCGCCGGCGCCGCTGCGCTCAACCCCGCCGAGGCGGAGCTGGACGCACGGATCCTCGCCCTGCAGGACCAGCAGGCCGCGCTGGATGCCGAGATTGCGGCAGCCGAGCTGGTCAAGCGCTATCTCCAGCGCTTCAGCAGCGAAGCCGGCGTGCCGACGGAGGGGCAGGGGCTGCCCACGGATGCCAAGACCTTGACCGGCATGGTCGACGCCATAGGCCAGGGGGCGAGCGCCGCCCTGGCCAAGATTCAGGGCCTGACGGTGCAGAAGCGCGAGCTGGCCAAGCAGATCGACGTGCTGCAGCGCGATCTCGGCCAGTTGCGCAGCGGCATCCGCGATTCGCGCAGCGTCACCGTGATGCTCAGCGCAGCCCGGGCCGGCGAGCTGAAGCTCAGCTATCAGGTGGCCAATGCCGGCTGGAAGCCTGCCTATCGGGCAGCGCTGGATACCCAGGCTGCCACCCTGGATCTGGAGCGCCTGGCCAGCGTCGCGCAACGGACCGGCGAAGACTGGCACAACGTCGAACTGACCCTGTCGACCACCCAGCCGCGACTGTCACCCGCCGGCCCCGAACCGCAACCCTGGGTGCTGACCTGGCAGCCGCCGATGCCGGCGCAGATGTCGGCGATGGAGTCCAAGGCCCGCACGCTCGGTCCACTGGCCGGCGCCGCCGCACCGGCCTCCATCGCTCCCAGCGACGAGGCGGACTACCAGCCGCCGACCTTCGTCAACCATGGCGCCTTCGCCAGCGAGTTCGTGGTGCCGACGCCGGTCAGCCTGCCGGCCGATGGCCGCGAGGTGTCGGTCAGCCTGGCCCGGCAGACGTTGCCAGCCAAGCACCATCTGCGCATCGCGCCGCGTCTCGAAAAGGTCGCGGTGGTGACCGCCGAGGCCGAACGTCCGGAGGGCGTCTGGCTGCCCGGAGATACCCAGCTGTTCCGCGATGGCAGCTACGTCGGCTCCGCGTACTGGAGCCCGGCCAGCGCCGAGCGCTTCGTGTTTTCCTTCGGTCGCGACGACCAGTTGCGTGTCGCGGTCGACCAGGTCGAGGGCCAGGCGGGCACCACCGGGGTGTTCGACAAGCGCCGCGAGCAGCGCGTCGCCGAGGTGTTCACCCTCACCAACACCCACAAGAGCCCAGTAGCGGTGCTGCTGCTCGAATCGTCGCCGGTCAGCGGTTCGGAGGAGATCACCGTGCGCGCCGCCTTCGACCCCGCGCCGACGATCCAGGCCTGGCAGCAGCGTCGCGGCGTGGTGGCCTGGGAGAAGACCCTGGCCGCCGGAGAGAGCGCCAAGTTCGGCGTCGACTACACCATCGCCTACCCGCTGGACGGCTTCGTCGGCGGGCTGGAGTAGGGCGCCCAGAGTCCGGCGTCGGGGCACTGGCTGGTGAGAGTCCCCTTATGCCGTGGGCTGCGCCAGCAGCGTGCTCGCCTCGGCGAAGCAGGCCTCGGCCAGCGCCGAGCGCGGCGCGCTGCGGCGCAGGATCAGCCCCAGCGGGGCGAGGGTGTGGGCGTCCTCGATGGGCGTCAGGCTCAGGTGTTCTGTCAGCTCGTCGAGGCCGCCGTTGAGCGGCATGATCGCGCAGCACAGGCCGGCGCTGACCGCCTGCAGCAACTGGTGCACGGCGTCGGTCTCCAGCCGTGGCTGAGGGCTGAGACCGCGACTGCGCAGGGCATGATCGATGGACTGACGAAAGTGCATGCCGCTGGACAGCAGGCCGAGCGGCAGGCTGGCCAGCGCTTCCCAGCGCAGCGACGCCTGCTCGAAACGAAAGTGCCGGCGGTCGTGCAGCAGCCCCATGCGCGTCTCGGCCAGCTCCAGGCTGGCGAAGTGCTCGCGGTCGAGACGGTCGAGGTAGGAAATCCCCAGGTCCAGCTGGTTGCGGCCGAGACGCTCGAGGATCTGCTCGCTGCTCAGGGCGAACAGCTGGAAACGCAGTTCCGGGTGCTCGCGGGCAAACAGCTGCACCAGGCGCAACGGATCGAAACCGGCCAGCGGCACCACGCCCAGGCGCAGGGTGCCGACCAGCTGGCCGCGACAGGCCGCCGCCTCGGCGTACAGGCCGTCCTGCGCGGCGAGCAGACTGCGCGCCCAGGCGAGGATGCGCTCGCCCTCGGCGCTGAAGCCCTCGAAGCGCTGGCCGCGGCGCACCAGCTCCAGGCCCAGTTCCTCCTCCAGGCTACGCAGGCGCATCGACAGGGTCGGCTGGGTGACGTGGCAGCGCGCCGCCGCCTGGCCGAAGTGGCGGGTTTCGTCGAGGGCGACGAGAAAACGCAGCTGCTTGATGTCCATGCCGGCGTAGCGACCTCGCAAGGTGGGGAAAGATGCGACAGTGCGCAACTTTGCCACAGCGGAAGCCGCACGCGCACGGCTGTGCAGCCAGCGACCCCGTTTGGAGGAATGCAGTCGGAGCGGGAGAAGGGTCTGACCGCTCGCCAGTAGCGCCGTCAGCTGTCGCCGTGCTGTGTTCGAGGCAGATCGGTGAGCTTGAGCTGCTGCCATATCCGCTCGCCGTCCTGGATGGCCAGGTGCAGCGGCGACCGGGAGTAGTGATGAAGTTGCAGCACCGCCATGCAGTCCTGCCATTGCTCGATCTCCAGGCGCCGCAGCCTGGACAGATTGAACAGGTGCTCTTGTCCGTTGCGCAGGCCGAGCAGGAAGTCTCGGCAGATCTCGCTTTGCCCGTCGCCCGTGCCGTGCAGGGCCGTCTTCAACAGTCTGACCAGGGCTTCCTGCGCCTGGGGAATCATTGTCCTCTGCTCCGAGCACCAGTGCTCATAGCGCGCCATGCGCGCGGTAATCGCCTGTTCGACCTCGGCTTCATCGCGGGCGCGGCGCGCGCGCGCGATGTCGTTGGCCGGGTGCTGGATCGGGAGGGGAATTGCAGTTGCATCACTCATATGAATCTCCCCACTACTGACCGATGGCAGAACTCGCTCAAACATCCGCATCGGTATTCCACGGAACCACATGGGCAAGTCTGATGCGGATCACCTGCAAGTCAAGTTGACGCCTTGAATTTGACGACAGCCGGCAGGTTTTGTTGGGTATCGGCCTGATTTCGTTTGTGGGAGCGCTGCGGAAGGAGTCATTCCTGTACGGGTGTTAGTCCATAAGTCCCGTGGCACCTGGGTTTCTGCCCTGGAGGGAGTGACGGTAAATGGCTTTTCAGAGCGTCCCTGTCGCGAATGATTTTAACGGCGAAAACCGCTGTTTCCTTGAGTTAACGCAATTCCTTATCAGTTATGGCGACAATTTTCCGACGGCTTTGCTCTGGTGGCCACCTTGCCGAAGCTGGGCAGCGAGGTTCCGCTACTCCCGGTGCGCGATGGCCAGGGATGCGGCAGACGCTGCTTGCTCACGGGCGGCACCATCGTCCCCTGCCAGCCACGTAGCGATCCGCTCGGCCAGCCAGGGGCCGTCGTCCAGTGGCAGGTCGTGGCCGGCGCCGGGATGCTGGACGTGCGGCAGCTGCCAGTGTGCGGCCAGATCGGCGGAGCAGCGTGGGTCGACCAGCGCGTCGCCGGCACCGCTGAGCAGCAGCAGGGGCACGGCCGGGCGCTGCTGCGGCAGGCGAAAGCGCGCCGCCGCCGCCAGCTGGCGCAGGGCGTTGCGCGGTGTGACCGGGTGGCGCTGGCGCAGGGCGACCCAGGCATCCAGCACCGCCGGATCGGCGCGGCGGCTGGTCAGGCGCAGGATCGCCGCCTCGCGGGCATGGGCATCGGCGCGGGCCAGCACGCCGAGCAGGGTCGGGTAGCTGGTCGGGCGCAGGCGCCGGTAGAACGGGCTGATGCCGGCAAAGCTGCTGTTGATCAGCACGCCGCCGGCGACCTGCGCCGGATGGGCGGCGGCCCAGGCCAGCGCCACCATCGCGCCCAGCGACATGGCCAGCAGGTGCACCGGGCCGTCGATGCCCAGTGCCGCCAGCTGGGTGCGACAGGCGACCACCATGGAGGCGACGCGCAGCGGGCTGGCTTCGCGGTGCAGGGCGCCGTTGCCGGGCAGGTCGAGGGTGAGGATGCGCGCATCCGGCAGACACTCCGCCAGTTGCGCGGGAAAGGCGCCCCAGTGGCCGCTCTCGCGGGTCAGGCCGCGCAGCAGGATCCAGGTGGCCACGCCTAGCGCCACGGATACCAGCGGCGCAGGGCCTGCTGGCGGTGCTGCTCGCGTTCCTCGCCACTCGGGCACCAGCCCTGGTAGCCGCAGGCGGCGCGGCCGACGAAGTCCAGCCATTCCACCTGGCGGCGCAGCACGCGCGCCTCGCGGTGGCCGAGCAGCGGGTTGAACAGGCCCTGCAGCGACAGCAGCTGGCGCGGGTTCTTCTTCACCCACAGCCAGGAGCCCATCTCCAGGGTCAGCGGTAGCATCACCCGCGTCGGGTCGCTGCAGGCGCGCTGGTAGAGGTGGTCCCAGAGGTCGCCATGGGTCAGGTACTGGCAGCTCTGCGGCTCGAACACGTAGGGATGATGGCGGTGGGTCTGGTCGAGGAGCTCGCTCAGCGCGTGCATTTCCGCCAGATGCGGGATCGGCCGGCGCGTACCGGCGTAGGGAAACCAGATGCGGTCGTGCAGGCCGAAGCCGGAGTGGCAGTCCACCGCGATGCTGAAGCGGTGGCTGAGCAGCTCCTCCTCGACCACGCGGCACAGCGCCTGGCTTTCCGCCTGCATCGGCGCGCTGCGTGGGCCGCGGTACCAGGGCAGGCGCGAACTCAGGCGCTGGCCGCCGACCAGGAAGGCGACGCGCTGCTCGGCGTCCAGCGGCGCGTTGCGCATCAGGTCGACGCCCTGCGGATTGGCACGGGTACCGCGCCACAGCCCGCCGGGGTTGACCACCGGCATGAACACCAGGCGCATGCGCTCGAGCTGCTGCAGCAGCAGGCTGTCCCAGCGCAGGCGCGTCGTCACGCTGCGCAGGAAGGACAGCACCACGGTCGCGCCGATCCGCTCGAGGCCGTGCACGCCGCCGAAGTAGCCGACCGCCGGCGCGCTCGGCGCAGGATTGCCGAGGCTGATCGCGTACACCGGCAGACTGCGCGTGCCGACGTCCACCCGGCACAGCTCGCGCACCTGCAGCAGATTGCCGAGCTTGTCGACCAGCCGCTCGAGTTCGAGGAGTTCGCTGGGCTCACTGGCGGGCATGCGACCTCCGAGATTCGAGACAGGGCACCCTGCCACCAGTCTAGGCGCTGTGCACGCCCACACCGGCGGCGTTGGCGCGGAGCAGGGCGCCGTCAGTCGGACGGGCCGGACCGCGTCAGCTGGAGCCAGGTTCAAGCCACGAGCTTCAGGCCACGAGACTCAGCAGCCAGCCGGCGCCGCCGCCGAGCAGCACCACCAGCCAGGGCGGCAGCTTCCAGACCATCAGCGCGATCAGCGCCAGCAGGGCCAGGCCGAAGTGGCCGGGGCCGTGGATCGCGCTGGTCCACACGGGGTTATACAGCGCGGCCAGCAGCAGGCCGACCACCGCGGCATTGACGCCGGCGAGCGCGGCCTGGGTGTGCGCACTGCGCCGCAGCCGCTCCCAGAACGGCAGTGCGCCGGCCACCAGCAGGAAGGAGGGCACGAAGATGGCGACCAGGCACAGCAGGCCGCCGCTCCAGCCGCCGGACTCGCCGTGCAGCGAGGCCCCCAGGAACGCCGCGAAGGTGAACAGCGGGCCGGGAACCGCCTGTGCGGCGCCGTAGCCGGCGAGGAACACGTCGTTGCTGACCCAGCCGGGCGGCACCACTTCCGTCTGCAGCAGGGGCAGCACCACATGGCCACCGCCGAACACCAGCGCGCCGGCGCGATAGAAGGCATCGACCAGTTGCACCGCCGGCCGCGGCCACAGCTCGGCGAGCAGCGGCAGGCCGAGCAGCAAGGCCAGGAACAGCACCAGGCACAGCGCGCCGGCACGTCGCCCGGTGGCGATCGGCAGCGGTTGGTGGGCTGTCCCCGGTGCGGGTCTGAAGCACAGCAGGCCGACCAGCGCGGCGCTCAGGATCACCCCGATCTGGCCCAGCGCGGTGGGCCACAGCAGCACCACGCAGGCGGCCAGCGCCATCAGGGTGAGGCGCGGGGCGTCGCTGCACAGGGTGCGCGCCATGCCCCACACCGCCTGCGCCACCACCGCCACGGCGACCACCTTGAGCCCGTGCAGCAGGCCGCCGGGCAGCGCATCGCCCCAGCTCGCCAGGCCCAGGGCAAACAGGATCAGGGCGATGGCCGAAGGCAGGGTGAAGCCGGTCCACGCCGCCAGCGCGCCGGCATAGCCCGCGCGCGACAGGCCGAGGGCCATGCCCACCTGACTGCTGGCCGGCCCGGGCAGAAACTGGCACAGGGCGACCAGATCGGCGTAGCTGCGCTCGCTCAGCCACTGCCGACGGCTGACGAACTCCTCGCGAAAGTAGCCCAGGTGCGCAACCGGCCCGCCGAAGGAGGTCAGGCCCAGACGCAGGAAGATCAGGAAGACCTCCCACGCCCGGGCGGCACCGCTGGCGGCGGCGGGGGATTCTCGGTGGGGCATGCGGACTCCTGGTGCGGGATGGACGATGGACGGGCGAAATTCTGCCATGCCCGTGTTGAACAGCGATGAATGTTCCGGCCCGGTCGCACACTCGGCAGTGCCCGGCACGGCGACATTCGTGCAGGTGCAGGTGCAGGTGCAGGTGCAGGTGCAGATGCAGATGCAGGTACGCCGCGCGCGCCTTCTGCGCCTGCCATACTGTCCGCCATGGTCAGCGCCACTTTTCGCTTCTACGAGGAGCTCAACGACTTCCTGCCGGCCGAGCGGCGCGGGCAGGCGTTTACCTGCGCGTGTGCGCAGGCGGCCACGGTCAAGCACATGATCGAGGCGCTCGGCGTGCCGCACACCGAGGTCGAGCTGGTGCTGGTCAACGGCGAGTCGGTGGACTTCGCCCGGCCGATCCACGATGGCGACCGGGTGGCGGTCTACCCGCGCTTCGAGACGCTGGACATCACCCCGCTGCTCAAAGTCCGCGCCCAGCCGCTGCGCGCGCTGCGCTTCATCGCCGACGCCCATCTCGGTGGCCTGGCCCGCCTGCTGCGCATGAGCGGCTTCGACACCCTCTACGACAACGACTTCGAGGACGGCCAGATCGCCTCACTGGCCGCCGCGCAGCAGCGCATCGTGCTGACCCGCGACCGCGAACTGCTCAAGCGGCGCATCGTCAGTCACGGCTGCTACGTGCATGCGCTCAAGCCGGCGCTGCAGTTGCGCGAACTGTTCGAGCGCCTCGACCTGGCGCGCAGCGCGCGGCCGTTCACCCTGTGCGTGCACTGCAACCTGCCGCTGCACGAACTCGACACCGAGCTGGCCCGCGCGCGCGTGCCACCGCGCGCCGCCTGGCTCTACTCGCGCTTTCTCGGCTGCGACGCCTGTCAGCGCATCTACTGGGAGGGTTCACACTGGCGCAACATGTGCGCGCTGCTCGGCCCGCTGCTGGCGCGAGCCGGGGACGGCTGAACGGTGGCAGCCGGCTATTCGATCTCGCCGCAGAACAGGTCCCAGCTGCCATCGGCGGGGCTGTTGCGCACCAGCAGGCTGTAGCCGCCGCTGCGCAGCTGTTCCAGCGGCACCTCCACCCGCTTCGACAGCCGCCAGCCGGCCTGGGCGCGGCCGATGCGATCGGCGAGCACGATCTGGTTCATCTCCCAGGCAGGCGTGGGGCCGAGGCGCTCGCAGCGGCCGGGGTAGATGAAGGTGTACAGATGCACCGGCCGGCTGGTGCCGTCCGGTACGCCGCCGATGATGAAGGAGATGCCGGTGCGCTCGCCCTCGGCCACCAGGGTGGCTTGGGCGATCTTGCCGGCATTGTGGTTCGTCGCCACGAGGGGCACGGTGAGGATCTGGCGCTCCTGCGCAGTGCCGGACCACGGGGTGCACCCCTGGACGGCCAGCACCGCGCCGGCCAGCAGCCAGTACCTGATGGACATCGCTCGTCTCCTCCGCCGGATGACCGGCGTGGTTACCTGCCCACGCCAGCCTGTGCAGCGTAGTCGATCGCTACAGCGCCCGTCGCAGCGGGCGCATCGGCGAACGCGTGAAGCCGTGGTGGCCATAGAAGCGTTGCGCCGCCGCGTTGTCGTCGTCGGTGAGCAGGGTGATGCGCCGGCAGCCGCTGTCCCGCGCATGGGCGATGGCCTGCTCCAGCAGCGCCGAACCGATGCCCGCGCCGCGCGCGCCGGTGTCCACCACCATGTCCTCCAGCAGCGCCACCCGCGCACCCAGTGCGGTCGACACCGTGTAGAGCAGATTGACCATGGCGACGATGCGCGTGTCCGCGACGGTGACGAGGATTTCGCCGACCGCCGGATCGTCGATGATCGCCGCCAGTCCGCGCTGCTGCGCGCTGCGGTCCGGGGTGAATTCGGCTTCCTGGGCGAACAGCTGGTCGAGCAGTGTGCAGAGTGCCGGGATGTCGGCAGGGGTGGCGAGGCGGATTTGCATGGGACCTCCGGTCGGATGGGATGCCTCACATGATGCAAGTGGCGCGCCAGCGTCGGGGGCGCCTTGCACGGCTGGCCCCCAGCGACTTTACTTTCCTTCCCAATGCGCTTGAAAAAAGTCCTGCCTGCGCGCAGCGAACTCACTGCCGCGCTGCGCTCGCCGTCAAGCAGCGCGTTCGCTGTGTGGCGAGCGGCTGGCAGCGACGGGGAGGCGACGATGAACACCAGCAAAGACAGCCTCGGCAACCCGCTCAGCGGTGCGGTGCCGAGCAGCGTGCAGCACTACGAACAGGCGCTGCACCAGTTCCAGTGCTATTGCGGCGATCCGCTGGCGACCATCGAGGTGGCCTGCGCCGAGCGTCCCGATTTCGTCATGGCCAGGGTGATGCATGCCTGGCTGCATCTGCTCGGCAGCGAGCCGAGTGGCTGGCCGGTGGCGCGCGCCGACCTCGAACTGGCGCGGCAATGGACGGTCAACGACCGCGAGCAGGCGCATCTGGCCGCCATCGAGCAGCTGGTCGAGGGGAACTGGCATGCGACGCGACGGGTGCTGGAGGATCTGACCCTGGCCTATCCGCTCGACGGCCTCGGCCTGCTGGCCGGCCACGTGCTCGACTTCTACGTCGGCGATGCGCGCATGCTGCGCGATCGTATCGCGCGAGCCTTTCCCGCCTGGTCGCCGGCGATGCCGGGTTTCCATGCCCTGCTCGGCATGCACGCCTTCGGCCTGGAGGAGACCGGCGCCTATGCTCGCGCGGCTGCCAGTGGCCATGCCGCACTTCTGCTGGAGCCGCGCGACGCCTGGGCACACCATGCGGTGACCCATATGCTGGAAATGCAGGGCCGCCAGCACGAGGGCATCGCCTGGATGCGCGACCGCCAGGCGCAGTGGGCCGAGGACAACTTCTTCGCCATCCACAACTGGTGGCACCTCACGCTGTTCCATCTGGACCTGGGCGAGTTCGACGCGGTGCTCGAACTGTTCGACAGCGCCATCGTCGGCAGCGAGTCGCCGCTGGCGCTCGACCTGGTGGACGCCTCGGCGCTGCTCTGGCGCCTGTACCTGCGCGGCGTCGATGTCGGCGAGCGCTGGAACGGGGTGGCTGAGCGCTGGCTGCCGTTCGCCGACAGCGGCCACTACGCCTTCAACGACGCCCACGCGATGATGGCCTTCGCCTGCGCCCAGCGCGGCGAGGCGATCCAGGCCCTGCTTTCCGCCCAGGCGCGGGCGATGCAGGGCGCTGGTGACAACGCGATGTTCACCCGCGATGTCGGCGCGCCGCTGTGCAAGGCGATCCTCGCCCTCGTCGAAGGCGACCCGGCGCGCAGCGTGGAGCTGCTGCGCCCGCTGCGCGGCATCGCCCAGCGCTTCGGCGGCAGCCACGCGCAGCGCGACCTGATCGACCTGACCCTGCTCGAGGCAGCCCTGCGCGACGGCCAGCAGGCGCTGGCCCGCGGCCTCGCCGCCGAGCGTGTCGACGCCAAGCCGGGCAGCCCCGCGGCCCGCGAACTGCTGCGCCGAGCCGCGGGCTGAGCGCCGAGGCTACGCAACTGCCCCGACGCACTGGACAAGCCGGCGGCGATTTCGCATAACGGGCGGGGTTCGTGCGGCGCAGTGAGTGCGCCAATCCGGGGCGGTCGTGCCCCTGCTTCTGAATGGAGATCTGCAGCATGCTTCTATCCCGCAACATCGCCCGCCATGCCCTGCTCGCCGTGGCGCTCGCCGGTTCCGCCGCGACCGCGGCCCTGCCGCTGGCGGCCAGCGCCGCGCCGGTGGCCAAGCAGCAGACCCAGGTGCCGGGCTTCTACCGCATGGCGCTGGGCGAGTTCGAGGTGACCGCGCTGTACGACGGCTATGTCGACCTTGACACCCAGGTGCTCAAGGGCGCCAGCGCCGAGGACATCCAGAGGCTGCTGGCGCGGATGTTCGTCGAGTCGAGCAAGGGCGTGCAGACCGCGGTCAACGCCTACCTGATCAACACCGGCAGCCAACTGGTGCTGGTGGATGCCGGCGCGGCGCAGTGCTTCGGGCCGACCCTCGGGGTGATCCAGGCCAACATCAAGGCGGCTGGCTACGCGCCGGAGCAGATCGACACGGTGCTGCTCACTCACCTGCACCCGGATCACGCCTGCGGCCTGCTGAACGCCGACGGCGGCATGGCCTTCCCCAACGCCAGCGTGCACGTGCCGCAGGCCGAGGCGGACTACTGGCTGAGCGCCGAGGTGGCGGCCAAGGCGGCGGAGGCCAGCCAGGGCATGTTCAAGATGGCCCAGGCCGCGGTGGCGCCCTATGCTGCGGCGGACAAGCTCAAGCGCTATGGCGAGCAGGGCCCGGGCATCGCCGGGGTGACCAGCGTGGCCAGCCACGGCCATACGCCGGGGCACAGCGGCTACCTGTTCGCTTCGGGCGAGCAGCGCCTGCTGGTGTGGGGCGACATCGTGCACAGCCATGCGGTGCAGTTCGCCCGCCCGGAGGTCTCCATCGAGTTTGACGTCGACAGCGCCCAGGCCATCGCCACCCGCCAGCGTGTGTTCGCCGACGCGGCGCTCGACAAATTGTGGGTGGCCGGCGCGCACCTGCCGTTCCCCGGCATTGGCCACGTGCGCGTCGAGGGTGAGGGCTACGCCTGGGTGCCGGTGGAGTACGGCCCGCTGCGCAGCGACCGCTGAGTCTGGCGCCTGCGGCGCGGCGGTCGCGGGGCGCATGCCCCGTGGCTGCCTGGCACGCGCAGGGCGTTGTGGATTGCATAGAACTTTTTGGTATATACATATTCCATCTGTGTCGGCTCGTCGGGTGGCTGTGCTATTTTTGGCTCCGCGACATCCTGCCGCACGGCCAGCTCGCTCACTCGAGCAGTCATTGCCGCAGAGGCCGGGTCGCCTTCCGATAAAAATAATCGCGACGAGGCTCCCTATGACTTTCTCCCGCTTGCCTCTGGCCGGCCTGTGTGCGCTGCTGTTGGCGGCCCAGGTACAGGCTGCCGATGGACAGAAACTCCTCACGCAAGGCGGCGCCAATCCCGCAGCCATGGCCTGCGCCGGTTGCCACGGCGCCGATGGGATGGGCATGGCGGCGGCGGGATTTCCGCGCCTGGCCGGTTTGTCGGCCGGCTACCTGGCCAAGCAGATCGGCGACTTCCGCTCGGGGACGCGGGCCAATCCGATCATGCAGCCGATAGCCGCGGCCCTGAGCGACGACGAGATCAACGCCGTGAGCCGGACCCTGGCCGCTCTGCCGGCCCCCGCGTATCCGCGCACCGGTCGGGCCGAGAAGGCCGAGGGCAGCGGGGCGAGGCTCGCCCTGCGTGGCGCCTGGGAGCGCAACATCCCCGAATGCGTGTCCTGTCATGGCCCGGGTGGCCTAGGCGTCGGCGACACCTTCCCGCCACTGGCCGGCCAGTCCGCCCAGTACCTGAGCGCCCAGCTCAATGCCTGGCGCCAGGGAACCCGCAAGAACGATCCCGCCGATCTGATGGGACATGTCGCCCGCGCGCTGAGCGATGCCGAGGTCACGGCCGTGTCGGACT
Organism: Pseudomonas linyingensis; assembly: GCF_900109175.1. Classification (GTDB taxonomy): domain Bacteria; phylum Pseudomonadota; class Gammaproteobacteria; order Pseudomonadales; family Pseudomonadaceae; genus Geopseudomonas; species Geopseudomonas linyingensis. The sequence continues at coordinate 438,306 of NZ_FNZE01000001.1, forward strand.
ACTTCGCCAGCCTGAACCCCCAGGGAGCCGCGCAATGAAAATCTTGATGCCAGCACTCCTCGCCCTGGCCATCGTGGCACCGGTCCAGGCCGCCAAGATCGCGATGGAGGATCAGTCGCAGATGCAACCGGTTCCGGCAGCGGCTGCCGCAGCGAGCGTGTTCCAGCCGCCGCAGGAGCAGGACCTGCCGGCCGACGCCTTTGGCCAGCTGGTGCAGGATGGTCGGGCGATCTTCGTCGATACCCGCAACCAGGCGGCGGAATACGTCGGCAACGGCATGAACTGCACCAACTGCCACCTCGATCAGGGTCGCAAGGCCGATTCCGCGCCGCTGTGGGGTGCCTATCCCATGTATCCGGCCTATCGGAAGAAGAACAATCGGGTCAACAGCTACGCCGAGCGCATCCAAGGCTGCTTCCAGTTCAGCATGAACGGCAAGGCGCCGGCCGTGGACAGCCATGTGATCAATGCGCTGACCGCCTACTCCTACTGGCTGGCCACCGGCGCACCCACCGGCAAGGCGCTGCCGGGGCGCCTGTATCCGGTGGTGGCCGAGCCCAAGGGCGGCTACGACCTGGCCAGGGGCGAGCAGATCTACGCGGCGCAGTGCGCGGTCTGTCACGGCGACAACGGCCAGGGCCAGAAATCGGGGAACGACTACGTGCTGCCGCCACTGTGGGGCAAGGACTCCTACAACTGGGGCGCCGGCATGCACCGGATCAACACCGCCGCCGGCTTCATCAAGCACAACATGCCGCTGGGCAAGGGCGGCAGCCTCAGCGACGAGGAGGCCTGGCATGTGGCGGCGTTCATGAACAGCCACGAGCGCCCGCAGGACCCGCGGCTGATCGACGGCTCGGTCGAAAAGACCCGCGACAAGTACCACGCCAACGACGGCGTGAACCTCTACGGCCAGATGGTCAACGGCGTGATGCTCGGCCAGGGGATCAAGTGATCCGCGCCTGAGTTCGCGAGGGTGCGCAATCCGCCGGCCGTCCCCGGCGGATTTCCCTGCGATTGAAGATGGATTGCCGGCCCAGTCGCGCGAGGGCCTAGAATGGCGGGCTTTCGCTGCCGGCCGAAGATCGTCGAGGCCACAGCCCGATCCCGGTCGACCCGCTCGACCCCTTCACGAGATGCGCCATGAAACGTTTTGTCCTGCTCGACACCGCCCCGATTCCCGACAACGGCGGTGCCCTGTGCCTGTTCGAGCACGGCGACGACTTCGTCATCAAGATCCAGGGCGGCCACGGCGGCCAGTTGATGAACACGCGCATGCACGGCTCCGAGGATGCCCTGGCCGAGATCCCCTGCAAGAAGGTCGCCGCGCGCCCCGACCCGCGGGTGCTGATCGGTGGCCTGGGCATGGGCTTCACCCTCGCCTCCGCGCTCAAGCACCTGGGCGACAACGGCGAAGTGGTGGTGGCCGAACTGGTGCCCGGGGTGATCGAGTGGAACCGCGGCCCGCTGGGCGAGAAGTCCGGCAATCCGCTGCGCGATCCGCGCGCCCGGGTGGTCAACGAGGACGTCGCCAAGCTACTGCAGGCCGAGCCGCACGGTTTCGATGCGATCATGCTGGACGTCGACAACGGCCCCGAAGGGCTGACCCAAGAAGCCAACAACTGGCTGTACTCCCTCGACGGCCTGCATGCCTGTGCCCAGGCGTTGCGCCCGCGTGGCATCCTCGCCGTGTGGTCGGCCAGCGCCGACCGCGCGTTCTCTGCGAGGCTGAGCAAGGCCGGCTTCAAGGCCGAGGAAGTGAAGGTCTACGCCCACGGCAACAAGGGCACCCGCCACACCATCTGGATCGCGGAAAAGCGCCCGAGTTGAGCCGGTGCTGTGCCGGGCGGCGGATCAGTCCGACGCGCGGTACACGCTGCACTGCCAGTAACCGCTGACCGGCCGCTTGGGGCCGCGCCAGCCGAGGGCCAGCAGTTCGCGGGCGATCAGCAGGATCATCAGACCGTGGCCGACCAGAAACACCGAGTCGTGCTCGCGGGCCAGCTGGATCAGCCGCTGCGCCGCCTCGTGGGCGCGCAGCTCGGTGGCCAGGCGCGGTCTGGCGAGGGCGCTGAGGCCGTAGAACCAGGCCAGGCGGAACAGCGCTTCCCAGGCCAGCGGCGGCAGCTTGGGGTACAGCCAGTGCGGATAGGGCAGCTCGGCCTCGCAGAACAGCGCCTCGCGGAGAAACTCCCGGCCCGGCGCCAGCCGCTGCGCCGACTGCACGCAGCGCGGCAGGGTGCTGCTCGCCAGCACCCCGGCGGCCGCTGCCTGCGCCAGGGTCGTGGCCGGCGCCTCGCCTGCGACTATCCCCGCCTGGTCGTAATGGCGCAGCCAGTCCGGCATCGCCATCGGCGCGACCCAGGAGTCGAGCTTCAGGTCCGGCTTGCCGTGACGGGCGAGAGTGATTTGCATGGGGCGTTCCGCGCGAGGTTGCCTTAGCCACTATAGGCGCGGCGCGCGGATCGGGTGGGCGGCCTCAGCTCGCGCGCGGCGCGAACATGATGATGGCCATGCCGCTCAGCGCCACCGTGGCGCCCAGCAGGTCCCATCCGGTCGGCCGGATTCCGTCGACACCCCACAGCCAGAGAATGGCGACGAAGATGTACACGCCGCCATAGGCGGCATACACGCGCCCCGAGGCGGTAGGGTGCAGCGACAGCAGCCAGGCGAACAGGGCGAGGCTCGCCGCGGCCGGCACCAGCAGCCAGACGCTCTTGTCCTGCTTGAGCCACAGCCAGGGCAGGTAGCAGCCGAGGATTTCGGCGACGGCGGTCAGCAGGTACAGCGCCAGGGTCTTGAGTTCGAACATGCCTTTCTCGCAGTGAAGGGAATCAGGGTTGCCGACTAACCATGCATGGGGTGGGCCAGCCGAGGCATGGGCGTCCCCGGTTAGGGACTAGCGGTGGCAAGCCGTGTAATACGCCTTACAACGGTTTTACAGGTGTAATGGAATCCACTTTACAGGCAAGTCGTCCCGGCGCTTCCGGTTCTATCGTTTGCACAATATAAAGTCTTTTTAAAACAACGACTTATCATTCTATTCGGACTTTGGCACGCAAGCTGCTCATGACTGTTCAAGGAGTCGCAACAGGCTCCTCGACAACAAAACAATGAGCGCCGGCCATGTCTGACCCCACCTTGCAGATGCGCCGGCAACAGTCTGGAGCGCTGCCATGCACGACTCTTCCGTCCCGAACGCCGGCCTCAGCCGCCGGCGTTTCATGTCCCTGTCCGCCCAGTCGCTGGCGCTGCTGGGCGCCACCGCCGTCACGGCCCAGCTGATCCCGGTCACCCTGCTCGCCGACGAGGCGCCGCAGGAGGCGTTGCCCAAGCTGCCCGCCGGCCTGCTGCAGATGGGCCGCGACATCTATCCCCACGACCGCCTGAACGATCTGCACTACGCCACGCCGCTGGCCGCGCTGCTCGACAAGCAGGGCGCGCTGGTCAGCCAGGGCCTCAAGGAGCTGCAGGCCAGCGCCCGCGAGCGTCACGGCAAGGCCTTCGAGGCGCTCGCCGAGAACGACCGCGTCGCCCTGCTGCGCGCCATCGAGACCGGGCCGTTCTTCCGCGAGGTGCGCAGCGCGCTGATGTTCGGCCTCTACGACAACACCGCGCTGTTCGGCCTGTTCGGCTACGAGGGCTCGTCGGTCGAGAAAGGCGGTTACGTACACCGCGGTTTCAACGACCTCGACTGGCTCTGAGCGCTTCTCCCGTTCGCAGCTCACCAACTCCAACAATGAGGGGATAACCCCATGGCAGCGAAATTCTCCCAGGACGACGGCGATGTCGTCGTCATCATCGGTTCGGGCGCCGGCGGCGGCACCCTGGCCAATGCCCTGGCCAAGCAAGGCATCCGCAGCGTGGTGCTGGAGGCCGGCAAGCGTTACGAGATGTCCGACATCGAGAACGACGAGTGGGCGATGTTCAACAAGATCTCCTGGCTGGACAAGCGCATCGCCACCGGCAGCTGGGACGTGGCGCGCAACCACCCGAACCTGCCGGCCTGGATCGTCAAGGCGGTCGGCGGCAGCTCGGTGCACTGGGCGGGCGTCGCCCTGCGTTTTCGCGACTTCGAGTTCCGCATGCGCAGCGAGAACGGCGACATCAAGGGCGCCAACCTGCTCGACTGGCCGCTCGATTACGAGGAGCTGGAGCCCTGGTACGCCAAGGCCGAGCAGCACATGGGCGTGACCGGGCCTACCACCGGCATGCCGTACCACCAGTGGCACAACTCCTTCAAGGTGCTGGCCAGCGGCGCCCAGCGCATCGGTTACAAGGAGATCCAGTCCGGGCCGATGGCGATCAACACCCAGCCCTACGACAACCGTCCCGGCTGCCAGCAGATCGGCTTCTGCATGCAGGGCTGCCGCATCGGCGCCAAGTGGTCGACCCTGTACACCGACATCCCGCGCGCCGAAGCCACCGGCTACTGCGAGGTGCGTCCGCAGAGCATGGCGCTGCGCATCGAGCACGACGCCCGCGGCCGGGTCAACGCGGTGGTCTACGCCGACGCCGAGGGCCGCCAGCAGCGCCAGAAGGCGCGGGTGGTGTGCGTGGCCGGCAACTCCATCGAGTCGCCGCGTCTGCTGCTCAACTCCGAGTCGTCGACCTTCAAGGACGGTCTGGCCAACTCCTCCGGCCAGGTCGGGCGCAACTACATGTGCCATACCACCGCCGGGATCTACGCGGTGATGCCCAAGCCGGTGCACATGTACCGCGGCACCACCTGCGCCGGGATCATCTCCGACGAGTCCTACAACGACCCCGCGCGCGGCTTCGTCGGCGGCTACCGCCTGGAAATCCTCTCCCTCGGCCTGCCGTTCATGTCGGCCTTCCTCGACCCGACCCCGCAGGGCTGGGGGCGCGGCTTCACCGCCAAGATGGAGCGCTACGACCACATGTCCGGCGTCTGGCTGTGCGGCGAGGACCTGCCTGTGGAGAGCAACCGTATCACCCTGCACGGCACCGAGAAGGACCAGTACGGCCTGCCGGTACCGGTGGTGCACAAGGACGACCACCCCTTCGACGTCGCCATGCGCGACCACGGCGTCGAGCAGACCCGCAAGTGCTACGAGGCGGTCGGCGCCAGCGAGGTGATCCGCCTGCCGTCCTACCCGGCCAGCCACAACATGGGCACCAACCGCATGAGCGCCAAGGCCGCCGACGGCGTTGTGAACAAGTGGGGGCAAAGCCACGACATTCCCAACCTGTTCGTCTCCGACGGCAGCCAGTTCACCACCAGCGGCGGACAGAACCCGACCCTGACCATAGTCGCCCTGGCCCTGCGCCAGGCCGACCACATCGGCAAGCTGATCAGCCAGCGCGCCCTCTGATCCCCCACACGGAGCCGATCACATGACCGTACCGAGCAACGCGCAGCGACTGTGGATGTTCGAGCAGATGCTCGTCAGCCGCTATCTGGAAGAGTCCATCGAGCGCATCTACATGGAAGGCAAGACCCCGGTCTTCAACATGGCCAAGGGGCCGATCCCCGGCGAGATGCACCTGTCCAACGGCCAGGAGCCGTGCGCCGTCGGCGTGTGCGCGCACCTCGCCGCCGAGGACGTGGTCACCGCCACCCACCGCCCGCACCACATCGCCGTGGCCAAGGGCGTCGACCTCAACGCCATGGTCGCCGAGATCTTCGGCAAGGCCAGCGGCCTGTCCGGCGGGCGCGGCGGGCACATGCACCTGTTCGACCCGCGGGTGAACTTCTGCTGCTCGGGGATCATCGCCCAGGGCATGGGGCCGGCGGTGGGCGCGGCGCTGTCACGCCAGATGCAGGGTAAGCCGGGCGTCGCCGTGGCCTACATCGGCGAGGGCGCGGCCAACCAAGGCGCCTTCCACGAAACGCTGAACCTGGCCGCGCTGTGGAAGCTGCCGGTGGTGTTCGTCATCGAGGACAACGCCTGGGGCATCTCGGTGGCCAAGCAGTCCTCCACCCCGATCGAGCGCAACTACGTGCGCGCGGCGGCCTACGGCATGCCGGGGGTGTTCGTCCCCGGCAACGACGCCGACGCCATCTTCGCCGCCGCCGGTGAGGCCATCGAGCGGGCACGCAGCGGCGGCGGGCCGAGCCTGATCGAGATCGAGACCTCGCGCCTGGCCGGCCACTTCATGGGCGACGGCGAGCAGTACCGCCCGGCCGGCGAGAAGGACGCCCTGATGGCGAAGGATCCGATCCCCGCCTACCGCCAGCGCCTGCTCGCCGACGGCGTGCTGAGCGAGAGCGAGGCCGACGAGATGGCCGCGCGCGCTCGCGGCCGGGTCGACGAGGCGGTGCTGTTCGCCCGCGAGAGCGCCTACCCGGCGCCGGAAGAGGCCATGGACAAGGTGTTCGTCTGATCGCCGCCACGACAACGACAACAAGGGTTATCGAGATGAGCCAGAAACTGACGATGAAGGCCGCGGTATGGCACGGACGCAAGGACATCCGCCTGGAAGAGGTCGCCCGGCCGGGCAGCCCGCAGCCCGGCTGGGTGCAGATCCGCGTGCACTGGTGCGGCATCTGCGGCTCCGACCTGCACGAGTACCTGGCCGGTCCGGTGTTCATTCCCACCGATAGCGCCCATCCGCTCACCGGCCTCAAGGGCCAGTGCATCCTCGGCCATGAATTCAGCGGCGAGATTGTCGCCCTCGGCGCAGGTGTCAGCGGTTTCCAGGCCGGCGAGCTGGTGGCCGCCGATGCCTGCCAGCACTGCGGCCAGTGCTGGTTCTGCGAGCAGGGCCAGTACAACCTCTGCGAGAACCTCGCCTTCACCGGGCTGATGAACAACGGCGCCTTCGCCGAGCTGGTCAACGTGCCGGCCAACCTGCTCTACCGCCTGCCGGATGGCTTCCCCAGCGAGGCCGGTGCGCTGATCGAGCCGCTGGCGGTGGGCATGCACGCGGTGAAGAAGGCCGGCAGCCTGCTCGGCCAGACCGTGGTGGTGGTCGGCGCCGGCACCATCGGCCTGTGCACCATCATGTGCGCGCGAGCCGCCGGCGCGGCGCGGATCATCGCTCTGGAAATGTCCTCGGCGCGCAAGGCCAAGGCGCTGGAAGTCGGTGCCAGCGAGGTCATCGATCCGAGCCAGTGCGACGCCATCGCCGCCGTGCGCGAACTTACCGACGGCTACGGCGCCGCGGTGTCCTTCGAGTGCATCGGCCACAAGGCCACCGCCAAGCTGGCCATCGACGTGATCCGCAAGGGCGGCCGCTGCGTGATGGTCGGCATCTTCGAGGAACCCAGCGAGTTCAACTTCTTCGAGATCGTCGCCACCGAGAAACAGATCATCGGCGCCCTGGCCTACAACGGCGAGTTCGCCGACGTCATCGCGCTGATCGCCGACGGCCGCCTGGACGTAACCCCGCTGATCACCGGACGGATCGAGCTGGCGCACATCCTCGAACAGGGTTTCGAGGAACTGGTGAACAACAAGGATCAGAACGTGAAGATCATCGTCAGGCCCGCCGCGCCTGCCGCTGCCTGTCACTGACCCCCATTTACAGAGGAGTTGCGACATGTCCGCAGCCATCAAAGAAAGAAAACTCACCGTCGCCCGCGCCATGGCCGAGGCGGTGGCCCAGGAAATGCGCCTCGACCCGCGCGTGTTCGTGATGGGCGAGGACATCGGCCAGCTCGGCGGGGTGTTCGGCAACACCCGCGGCCTGCACGAGGAATTCGGCAGCGTGCGGGTGCGCGACACGCCGATCTCGGAGACTGCCTTCATCGGCGCCGCGGTGGGCGCCGCCTCCGACGGCATGCGGCCGATCGTCGAGCTGATGTTCGTCGACTTCTTCGGCGTGTGCATGGACGCCATCTACAACCTGATGGCGAAGAACACCTACTTCTCCGGCGGCAACGTGCGCGTGCCCATGGTGCTGATGGCCTCCACCGGCGCCGGCTACTCGGACGCCGGCCAGCACTCGCAGTGCCTGTACGGCACATTCGCCCACCTGCCGGGGATGAAGGTGGTGGTGCCGAGCAACGCCTACGACGCCAAGGGCCTGATGACCGCGGCGATCCGCGACGACAACCCGGTGATCTTCCTGTTCCACAAGGCCCTGCAGGGCATGGGCTGGCTGGGCACCGAGAAGGGCGCCACCGTGGCGGTGCCGGAGGAGCCCTACACCGTCGAGATCGGCAAGGCCGCGACCGTGCGCGAGGGCACGGACGTGACCATCGTCAGCCTCGGCGCCGGCGTGCACCACGCCCTGCGCGCTGCCCAGCAGCTGGACAAGGACGGCGTCAGCGCCGAGGTGGTCGACCTGCGCAGCCTGGTGCCGCTGGATCGCGAACATGTGATCGCCTCGGTGCGCAAGACCGGCCGGCTGATCGTGGTCGACGAGGACTATCACAGCTATGGCGTCAGCGGCGAGATCATCGCCAGCGTGGTCGAGCACGACCTCGGCATGCTCAAGGCGCGCCCGCAGCGGGTGGCCTTCCCCGACATCCCGATCCCCTTCACCCCGGTCATGGAGCAGTGGGCGTTGCCCAGTGCCGAGAAGATCGTGGCCGCCTACCAGAACCTGAAGAGCGAGGAGTAACCCATGACGACCCCAATCGTGATTGCCGATGACCTGTGGGACGGTGACGCCGAAGCGGTGATCACCTCATGGCTGGTCAGCGATGGCGCCGAGGTGGCCCCGGGTGACCTGGTCGCCGAGATCATGTCCGAGAAGGCCCAGTTCGAGATCGAGGCCCCGGTGGCCGGCGTGTTGAAGATCCTCGAGCAGGAAGACGCGGTGATCGCCAAGGGCGCGACCATCGGCGCGGTGGAGTAGCCCATGGGCCAGATGCACACGCCGCCCGAGTCGGGCGGCAGCAGCCTGCCGCTCAAGGGCATGCGCAAGATGATCGCGGCGAAGATGAGCGAAAGCCTGCACACCGCCGCCCAGCTCACCCACCATGCCGAGTGCGAGCTGACCGCGCTGCAGGCGCGCCGTGCGCGGCTCAAGGCGTCCGGCAGTCAGGCCTCGCTGCAGGATCTGCTGCTGCACGCCATCGTGCAGACCCTGGGCGAGCATCCGGCGCTCAACGCCACCCTGCAGGACAACCTGATCACCCGCCATGCGGCGGTGCACCTGGGCCTGGCCATCCCGCTGCCGGACGACCTGCTGGTGGCGCCGGCGCTGTTCGATGCCGAGCGCCTCGACCCGGACGGTCTCGCCGAGGCGCGCCGCGCGCTGACCGACAAGGCGCTGGCCGGCAAGCTGTCGGTCAAGGAGCTGACCGGGGCGACCGTCACCGTGTCCAACCTGGGGCTGTCGCGGGTGCACTACTTCACGCCGATCCTCAACGTGCCGCAGGTGGCCATCGTCGGCATCGGCGGCATCCAGCAGCGCCTGCAGCGCGGCGCCGACGGCAGCCTGGTGGAGTGCGACTTCCTCGGTCTGTCGCTGACCTTCGACCACCGCGCGGTCAACGGTGGGCCGGCGGCCGCGTTTCTTGATGCGCTGTGCGAACGCATCGAGGGCGGTGGGGAAGCGGGTTCCTGAGGCGTATCCCGAACCGGACTGCCACGCTAAGCAAGGGGCGCGGCGGTCCATAACCTTGCATAAGAGGCCGGCATCTGGATGCCGGCCTCTGCGTTTGCGGCTGGCACCTGCGGCGCACTTCGGCGCGGTTGGCGATGCGGCCGCGCCGGTTGCCGTCGAAGGGGGACAGTGCGGCTGCGTCGGGAGTGGCGCAGCCGCGCTGTCGTGGGTGGTTCAGGAACGGTCTTCGCGGGAGGGCAGCTGCGGGTCTGGGCTGTCCGCCACCGAGCCGCGGAAACCCTTGATCGCCTCGCCTACATCGCTGCCCAGGCTGCGCAGGCGCTTGCTGCCGAACAGAACCAGCACGACTAGCAGAATGACCAGCCAGTGTTTCCAGTCGAAGATACCCATGCTTGCTTCTCCTCTGTGTTGTCGTCGTTGTTCACAGCCCGCGGGCCTGCCGGTCGGCATGGTAGGACGAGCGCACCAGCGGACCGGAGGCGACGTTCTTGAAGCCCATCTGCTCGCCCTGCTCGGCGAACCAGGCGAAGGTGTCCGGGTGCACGAAGCGCTGCACCGGCAGATGGTTGCGCGAGGGCTGCAGGTACTGGCCGAGGGTCAGCATGTCGATTTCGTGCTCGCGCATGCGCTGCATGGTCTCGATGACCTCCTCGTCGGTCTCGCCGAGGCCGAGCATCAGCCCCGACTTGGTCGGCACGCCGGGGACGCGCTGCTTGAACTCCTGCAAGAGGTCCAGCGACCACTCGAAGTCCGAGCCCGGGCGCGACGACTTGTACAGGCGCGGCACGGTTTCCAGGTTGTGGTTGAACACGTCCGGCGGCTCGCTGGCGGTGATGTCGAGGGCGATTTCCATGCGCCCGCGGTAGTCCGGCACCAGGGTTTCCAGCTGCACCCCCGGCGACAGTGCGCGGATCTCGCGCAGGCAGTCGGCGAAGTGCTGGGCGCCGCCGTCGCGCAGGTCGTCGCGGTCCACCGAGGTGATCACCACGTACTTCAGGCGCAGGTCGGCGATGGCCACGGCCAGGTTCTTCGGCTCGTCGGGGTCCAGCGCGTTCGGCCGGCCGTGGCCGACGTCGCAGAACGGGCAGCGGCGGGTGCAGATGTCGCCCATGATCATGAAGGTGGCGGTGCCGCCGGAGAAGCACTCGCCGAGGTTCGGGCAGGAGGCTTCCTCGCACACGCTGTGCAGCTTGTGCTGGCGCAGCAGCTGCTTGACCCGCTCGACCTCCGGGGTGACCGGAATGCGCACGCGGATCCAGTCCGGTTTCTTCGGCAGCTCCTCGGTCGGAATGATCTTCACCGGAATGCGCGCGACCTTGTCGGCGCCGCGCAACTTGGTGCCGGTTGCCACCTTGGCCTGTTTGCCGGCAGTGTGTTGGAACTCCACATCGATCTCCGCTGGTTGGGGAAGTGTCTGGGTTATTCACCAGACATGAGCAAGAGCCGGGCCAGCCGCTAAATGCCCGGAATACGGGGCTTGCCGCCGCGCTCGACGCGCCGGTGAAGCGTTACACCTGTAAGCGCCTTTACAGCTTTATTGCTGCGCGTGGCGCGCGGGCTGCGATCGGCCGCACCGGTTTGCCGGGCTGCTCCGCTGGATCGGCCAGCGCTGGCGGGGCTGCGGCGGGATTTTCCGAGCATGGCACGCATCCTGCGTTCGGGGTTTCAGCCTGCCCGGATCTGCCTCGCGCATGCTGTGGCGACCAATCGACAACAGTGAGGTGCTATGACCCTGATACAACGCCTGCCGGTCGAGGCCGGCCTGGATGCCGAGCGTGCGCTGCTGGAGCGGGTGCACGCCGGCGACATCGACTGCGCGCTGCTGCTGTGGCGCCCGCAGGACGCCGCGCTGGTGATGCCGCGCCGCCTCGAGCGGCTGGACGGCTTCGCCCGCGCGGCGGCGACCTGCGCCGAGCTGGGCTGGCCGGTGGCCCTGCGCGACACCGGTGGCGAGCCGGTGCCGCAGTCGTCGGCGGTGCTCAACGTCGCCCTGGCCTGGGCGGTGCCGGTCGACGAGGCCGAACAGCATCGCATCGAGAACGCCTATCGACGCCTGTGCGATCCGCTCTGCGAGTGGCTGCTCGAACTGGGCCAGGCGCCGGATCTGGGCGCGGTGGAGGGGGCGTTCTGCGATGGGCGCTTCAACGTCACCCTGGGCCAGCGCAAGCTGGTCGGCACCGCGCAGCGCTGGCGCAAGCGCGGCAGCGACGGCCGCCATGTGGCCCTGGCGCACGGCGCCATCCTCATGGAGAACCTGCGTGAGGAGATGGTGGCGGTGGTCAACGCCTTCTACCGCGACTGCGCGCTGGACAGCCGCTGCCGGGCGACCAGCCACGTGGCGCTGGACGAATGCGTCGGCGAGGTCTGGGCGGTAGCCGAGAGGCTGGATGCCTGCTACCGGCGCAGCCTGGCGGCGGCGGGCTTGCCGAAACCGGAATAGAGCGAGAGCTCCCGGTCTGTAGGGGCGAATTCATTCGCCAAGGGGTGCGAAGCGCCCCCCGGAGCCCTCAAGGGCAGGCCATTGGCCTGCTTGGCGAATGAATTCGCCCCTACAGCGGGTTGAGCAGGCCCGTAAGCCATCCATGTGACCGTCGTGGTGCTGCCGCCCGCCTCAGCCCTGGGCGTTGGGCGGCACGATGTCGTAGACCTTCATCCAGCGATACACGGTCGGCCGCGACAGCCCCAGTTCGCGGGCGGCGGCGCTGACGTTCCAGCGGTGGCGGCGCAGGGTTTCCACCAGCTGCGCGCCAGGGTCGCCGGTCGCCACCTCGAGCACCGGCGCCGGCGCCTCGGGCTGGCGCGCGCCGACGCCCTGCAGGCATTCCTCGGGCAGGTCGGCGGCGGTGATTTCCGCTCCTTCGCAGGTGGCCAGCGCGTACTGCAGCACGTTGCGCAGTTCGCGGATGTTGCCCGGCCAGGCGTAGCCGAGCAGGGCGCTCATGGCGTCGCCGCGGATGCGCGCCGGACGCTGGCGCTGCTCGCTCAGTTCGGCGAACACCTTCTCGATCAGGTAGCCCTTGTCGGCCCGCTCGCGCAGCGCCGGCAGGCGCAGGATGGCGCCGTTGAGGCGGTAGAACAGGTCCTCGCGGAACTGCCCGGCGTCGATCATCTGGCGCAGGTCGCGGTGGCTGGCGGCGATCACCCGGATGTCCACCTTGACCGGCTTTTCCGCGCCCAGCGGCATCACTTCCTGTTCGGCCAGCACGCGCAGCAGACGGGTCTGCAGGTGCAGCGGCATGTCGCCGATCTCGTCGAGGAACAGGGTGCCGCCGTCGGCCTGCTGGATCAGGCCGCGCATGCCCTTGCTGCGCGCGCCGGTGAAGGTGCCCGGCTGGTAGCCGAACAACTCGCTCTCGATCAGCGACTCGGGCACGGCGGCGCAGTTGATCGCCACGAACGGCGCCCTGGCGCGCCGGCTGCTGTCGTGCAGGGCGCGCGCCAGGCGCTCCTTGCCGGTGCCGGTCTCGCCGTTGAGCAGCACGTTGAGCGGCTCGTCGCACAGGCGTTTGGCGCGCGCCAGCATCTTGCGCATCAGCGGGTCGTCGTCGGCCAGCTCGTCGAGAGCGCAGCGTGGTGCCTCGCTGCTGGGGGCCGTCGCGGTAGGCGCAGCGCGGCGCGGCTCCATCAGCGCGGCGAAATACAGCGCGTTCTGCCGGTGGGTGCGGAAGGCGCGCACGTGGTCGGCGCTGGCGTAGGGAATGCCGAGGATATCGGCCAGCTCGCAGTCGAACAGCTGCTCCACGCCGACCCTGGGCGCCAGCGCCGAGGGCCGTAGCGGCAACTCCAGGCCGCATTGGGCGAGCAGCTGGCGGCCGGCGGTGTTGGCCGCCAGCAGGCTGCCGTCCTCGGCCATCGCCAGCAGGTAGTGGCGGTTGATCAGGACGAACTCGCGCGAGCTGTCCAGGCAGAGGATGTACTGGTCGCGGTAGCGGCGCAGGAAGTAGGCGTCCTCGATCATCCGCGCGTACTGGCGCACCAGCTGCAGGGCGAAGGTCTGCGAATCCTTGGAGGGCGGCGAGTGCAGCGCGGAGATGTCCAGCACGGCGAGCAGTTGGCCCTGCGGGTTGAAGATCGGCACCGCGGTGCAGGTCAGACTGATGTGGTGGGCGCTGAAGTGGTCGCGGTGGTGGCAGGTGAGCGCCTGCTGCTCCTTGATGCAGGTTCCCACCGCGCAGGTGCCGGCGTGGTCCTCGCTCCAGTCGGCGCCCAGGTACAGGCCGGTCTTGCGATGGGCGCTCTCGTCGTCGGGGTGGCCGAGGAACTGCACGGTGATGCCGCGGCTGTCGGTGAGCAGCACCACGTAGCCCAGTTCGGCGATGTGCCGGTACAGCTGCTCGACGCCGGCGCGGGCCACGTTGAGCAGCTCGTCGGCCTGGTCCTGGTGGTCGAGCAGCACCTGGCGCGGCACGAAGCGCGGCGGCGCCGGCTTGGCCGGGTCGAGGCCGTAGTCCTCGATGCAGCGTTTCCACGAGCGGGAGATCAGCGGGTCGAAGCCGGGGCCGGCGAGGGGCGAGGTGGCGTCGGCGTGGGACAGGACGGCGTCGATGTGCGCACTGCCGGGCAGGGTGATTCGCATGCAGCCTCCTCGGATCACCGGCACAGCATTGGCCAGGCAAAGGGCCGTCGGTATCCGCAGTGTCGATCTTGTTCTTGTGGCGGCGACGCCTCGCGGGCGCGCCATCGGTGTGTGCAACGAACTGCCAGTCTACCCCCGCCGCGGCGTCGCTGCGAAGCCTGTAATGCCTGTAACGGCGGTAGTTACAGCTGTAAGTCGGCTTGACAGCCGGCCCGTTCGGCCGCGGCTGCGCGGCCCGCTCCTGATCTGGGGAAAGCCTTTCAAAATCAGCTGCTTGGCCACTCAGAACGGGCCTGGCATGCATCCTGCGATGACAGTTGCGCCCCGCCCGCGGCTGATCGGCGGGGTACGCCAACAACAAGAACGGTTTTTCAGGAGCATCGACATGACTTTCGCGACCCCAGCGCGCGGCCTGCCCGGCATGCGCGGGCTGCAGCACATTGGCATCACCGTCCCCAACCTGGCCGAGGCGGTGGCCTTCTTCGTCGAGGTGCTCGGCTGCGAGCCGTACTTCACCTTCGGCGAGTTCAGGTTCGACGACGACTGGATGGAGCGCCACCTCAACGTACATCCGCGCGCCAGCATCCGCGACTTCCAGATGGTCCGCTGCGGCAACGGCACCAACCTGGAGATCTTCGAATACAGCGCGCCGGACCAGAACCGCCGTCTGCCGCGCAATAGCGACGTCGGCGGTCACCACCTGGCCTTCTACGTCGACGACATGGATCAGGCGCTCGCCTACCTGAAGGAGCGGGGCGTCACCGTGCTCGACACGCCGAGCACCTTCACCGACGGCCCGGCCGCCGGCCTGACCTGGGTGTACTTCCTCGCCCCCTGGGGCCTGCAGCTGGAGCTGGTCAGCTTCCCCGAGGGTATGCAGTACGAGGAGGCGCACACCCGCCTGCTCTGGGATCCGCGTTTCCCGGCGCAGTAATCCCGGAGGCGCTGCGGCCTGTCGCGGCGCCAATCCCCGCTCCCCATTTGCGCATCCGTCAGCGGCCGCGCGCAACGCGCCCGCGCGGCTATCTGTGTGCCTGTGAATAACAACAAGAGAGAGGAAGCACCATGTTGCCCACCAGCCTTACCTGCCTGCACCGTGCGCCGCGCATCGACGCGCAGCTGTGGATCATCCTGTGGGGCCTGCTGCTGCTCGGCGCCGGCCTGTCCTGCAGTCGGCCGGCCAGCGCACTGGACCTCGACGCCGGCGACTACGTGCCGGCCGCCGCCGGCACCACCCTCGGCCTGCTCTACCTGCAGCAGGCCGAGCGCGACCATCTGTACCGCGACGGCCACCGCGTGGCTGGCTCGCCGGGGCTCGATTCGCAGATCGGCATCCTGCGCCTGGTGCATTACGCCGACCTCGGTGGCTACCGCGTCGCGCCGCAGATCCTGCTGCCGTTCGGCCGCCTCGACGGCCGCCACGACGGCAACGCGCTGGGCGACAGCAGCGGCCTGGCCGATCCGATCCTGGCCATGCCGGTGTGGTTGCTCAACCAGCCGGAGCGGCGGCGCTTCTTCGCCATCACCCCCTACCTGTTCATCCCCGCCGGCCGCTACGATCACGACCAGCCGCTCAACCTCGGCGAGAACCGCTGGAAGCTGACTCTGCAGGCTGGCTACGTTACCGGCATCGGCGAAAAGTTGGCGCTCGACCTGGCGGCAGACGTGACCTTCTACGAGGACAACGACAGTTATGGATCGCAGAAGTGGCACCACGAGCAGAAGCCCAGCTACCAGTACCAGGGCTTCCTGCGCTACCCGCTCGGCGACACCCTCGACCTGCGCGCGGGGCTGTCATGGCAGCACGGCGGCGAGAACTGTCTGGAGAGCTCCTGGCTGAACGACAGCCAGCGTACCGGCAAGTGGTCGGCGGGCTTCGCCTGGTTCTTCCGGCCCGGCAGTCAGCTGGCCGCCACCGTCGGCCGCGACCTGACGGTGGACAACGGTTTCCGTGAAGAAAGCCGGATCAACCTGCGGCTGCTGCAGGTGTTCTGAAGGGCAGGGGCGGTCGCCAGTAACGAGCCCCGGCAGGTCGCTCAATCGCCGCCGCAACCGCCTCCGCCATCGCCGGAGTCGCTCCCGCTGTCGCAAGAGCCGCCCGAGTCGCCGCCGCAGCCGGAGGCGCAACCGATATGCCCGGCGCAGTAGCCATCGCCGTACAGCGGCGAAGAGCGGTCCTGGCAGTTCAGCGAATAGCGGTAGCCATCCTCGATGCTCAGCAGGGCGTCGATGGCGAACAGCAGGGGCAGCTGCACGGGCGTTGCCGGGCTGATGCCCTCCCGGGCGCAGGCCAGCCGCCAGGCGCGCTTGATGCCGGTCTGCGCCAGGGTCGGGGTCTGCATCGCCTCGGTGGGCGTGTGGTGGAGAAAGCGCCCCAGCGCCTGGTCGCAGAACGCCTGGTAGGCGCGGGTGAACAGGATGAACTCGTGCCAGGCCACGTCGACGACCTGCGAGGGCATCGACACCATGCGTCGGCCGGCCTGGTTGCAGATATGGAAGTAGTCGCGCAGGGCGTCGAACACGCGCTCCACCTGCGCCTCGCTCAGGTGCGGATAGCGCTCCTGCACCTTGCGCTTGATCGCCGGATGGAAGCGGTAGCCTTCGATATAGGCCAGCCGTCGTTTGCGCTTGCCGCGCCAGACCAGCCAGGCGCCGCCGGCCAGCAGCGGCGCGAGCAGGAGATTGAAGCCCATGGGTTCCCTCTTTCGTGTCCCGGTTTTTCGTCGGGCCGGCCCGGTCGGCGGCTCAGGCGGATGGCCGTGGATTTGACCACAGTAGAGGGGGGCGGGCGCTACTCGATGCTCAGGGATTCGATCCAGCGCACGCCGGGGGCGATGTCGTCGCGCAGGTCGGGGGTGAAGGGGGCGAGCGCCGGGTCGTCGGGCGGTGCACTGATCTGGTTGAGATCGATGGCCTGCGGCCTGCCCAGCAGACCCCGATCGGTGCGCTGCAGCGCAAAGTACAGCCCGTTCGACAGCCGGGCGCCGAACTCGCTCGGCAGCTTGTAGAGGAACATCAGGCTGTGCTCCAGCCAGGCCAGGTCATCGGCGCTGACGATGCCCGGCTGGGCGTAGGGGTAGGGCACGTGGCAGACCACTTCTCCCTGGCCATCGAGGCACTTGAACTCCTTCATGGACAGGAAGTGATCGGTGAAGCGCGCCGGGTCCAGGGCGACTGTGAAGGCCACCGAGCCGTCGCCGCGCGGCTCGAAGCGCACGCTGCCCAAGGGGATGCGCTGCTGGTCGCGGGTGTGGGCGGTGAGGGTCTTCACCCCCTCCAGTTCCCAGGCCTGGGCGATGGCGGGGGCGGCGCCCAGCAGCCCGGCGAGCAGGAAGGCCCATGGTCGTTTCGCTGTCATGTCTGCGCCTCGGTCGGTCTGCTACCAAGGAGCATAGTGCCCGCGGCGCGGACTGCCAGATCGACCAGGTCGCGGCTGGCCAGGTAGCTGAAACCGGCGGAAACTGTGTCGAGCGCGGAAATGAAACCGACGTAATCACGGTCTTTCTCGTGCACACAGGGCAAAGGGATTGGAGTTGTCTACCGCCTGCCGCACATGGCCGGCCATGAAGCGCATGGTCATGTCCAGGCGCTTGGCCAGCGAGCGCCATATCGGCTGGCCCGGCTTCGGGAGCACACCGCCCGACCCGAGCGTGACCGGCATGGTCGATCTGGTGGCCCGTGTGCTGCTGGAGATAGACTAGGCCACCGCACGGGCGGCCTCGCCCTTCAAGCGTCATGTATCTATGGAGAGATTCATGCCATTTTCACCGGAAGAACGTAAGGCACTGCTGGGCGTGAAGGGCGTCGGCCCCACGGTAGTGGCCCGCCTTGAGCAGATAGGGTTCGCGTCGCTTGTCCAGTTGAGCGAGGCGAATGCGCTGGACATCGTTTCCGAGGCCTCGGCTATCGTCGGCTCTACCTGCTGGAAGAACAGCCCGCAAGCGCGTGCGGCCATTCAGGCCGCAATCGCATTGGCAAAGTCGCACCATGACTGACCGCTTCCTCAGGCAGGCCACCTTATGAAGCGCGCGCTCATACTGCTTGAGTTCGTATGCCTGTTTGGCCCGGCCATTGCCGCCCTGTGCTTCGGGGCTTTCTTTCTGGTACCAACGCTGCTGGCCAGTAGCAGCGGCCTGGGCAGGGGCGACTGGCTTTTAGGCACGTCTGTCATTGTGTTTGGCAGTTGGGGCGTGGTCTCGGTGGCAAACCTTGTTTTCCACCTGATCGCAGATCGGCACTGGCCGGGGAAGCCCGCTCAGTTGCTCGGCCTTGGGCTGGGGGTAGCTGCCTGCTGCCTCGGTGTGCTCATTGGCCAGGCAAGCCTTGTAGGCTTCGTATTCGCTGCCCCGATCGCGGCGACGATCCATTTCGTTATCCTGGCAAAGCGTCGCCGAGCAGATTCCTGACGCTTCAGCGAGTAGGGCAGGATACCCGCAGCGTATCCGCCATCGAGCATCCTCAAGGATCGAGCCGTGACCACATCCCCCTCCAAACTCCTCTTCCTCCCCGGCGCCTCCGGCAACACCGAGTTCTGGCGCCCGGCCGCCGAGTGCCTTGCCCATCCGGCGCAGCAGGTCCACATCGGCTGGCCCGGCTTCGGCAGTACGCCACCCGACCCGAGCGTGACCGGCATGGCCGATCTGGTGGCCCGTGTGCTGCCGGAGATCGACCAGCCTACCGCGCTGGTGGCGCAGTCCATGGGCGGTATCGTCGCGGTGTGCGCGGCGCTGGAGCGGCCCGAGCGGGTCACCCATCTGGTGCTGACCGTCACCTCGGGCGGGGTGGACATGTCCGCCCTGGGCGCGCAGGACTGGCGCGCGGACTTCGCCGCCGCCAACCCGAGCCTGCCGCGCTGGTTCGTCGACGACCGCACCGATCTCACTTCCCGGCTGGCCGAGCTGCACATGCCCGTGCTGCTGCTCTGGGGCGACGCCGACCCGATCAGCCCCGTCCGCGTCGGCCAGCGCCTCGCCGAGCTGCTGCCCCGCGCCGAGCTGCACGTCTTCACCGGCGGCGGTCACGACCTGGGCTTTACCCATGCTGCGGAGGTGGCGGGGTTGATCGACAGGCATCTGGCGAGGGGCTGACCGGCATGGTGTGGCTATCCGCCACCCGTCGTTTCGTTTATTTCGATTAAGCGATTGGGAGTGATTGCACCAACCCCTTTCTGGAGGCACCCATGACCTTCGCGGACCTTGATCGCACAGTGCTGCCTGGCGACAAGGGCAGGAGCGCGACGGCCGGAGGGCGCTGGCTCCCGGCCTGGCCGCCAGCGCGTGGGTACCTCGCGGAAAAGTGTCGGAACTGAGAGGCCCGTTAGCCGCCCAACTCCGCCGAAATCCGCTCAGCCGTCAGCAGCAGTGCCTCGCGAAAGCGCGCCTGCGACTCCTCGCTGTCCATCACCGCTTCCGGGCCGGACAGGTTGATCGCGGCGACCACTTCGCCGAGGTGGTTGCGGATGCCGGTGGCGATGGCGGTGGAGTAGTCGGAGCGGTGCAGCACCCAGCCGCGCTGGCGGTCCTCGCCGATCAGCTGCTGCAGCTCGGGCAGGGTCTTGGGCGCCGGCGGCGGGTAGTCGTCGAGGCGCACGTACTGGTACAGGGCGTCGAGCACCGGCGGGGTCAGGCCGCTGAGCAGGATGCGGCCCATGGCGGTGCAGTGGCAGGGGATGCGCGTGCCGATGGGGATGTTGACCGACAGGCGCTGGGCGGCGAAGGCGCGGTACAGGTACAGGCTGTCGGTGTGTTCGCGGATGCTCAGGTGGCAGGACAGCGAGGTGCGGTCGCGCAGGGCGTTGAGGTGCGGCAGGGCCAGGTCGACCAGGTCGCGGCTGGCCAGGTAGCTGAAGCCGTCGGAGACCACCTGCGGGCCGAGTTCCCAGGTGTTCTTGGCGATCTTGCGCAGGTAGCCCATCTCGTCGAGGGTGTGCAGGATGCGGTAGATCGCCGAGACGCTGACGCCGAGGCGCTCGGCGATGTCATTGCTGGCAAGGGTGCGCTGGTGGGCGTTGAACATCTGCAGGATGCTCAAGCCGCGCTGCAGGGCGGGCACCATGTAGTCGGTGTCCCGGCCGGTTTCGAGGTCTTCGGCGATGGTCATGAAAAGCTCCGGGGCAGGTGGATCGTAGGGTGGGTTAGGCCGCAGGCCGTAACCCACCGACCGGCCGCCAGGCCGGCCATGGCGATGCTGGGTGGCATCGATGGTGGGTTACGCCGCGGTGCGGCTAACCCACCCTACGGTTGGTGCGGCGGCTCACAGCAGCGCATCGATCCCCGCCGGTTGCCCGCCGAACTCGGCCATGGCGTCCAGCAGCGCGTCCCAGAAGTAGGCGACCGAGGCGCGGTCGCAGAGGATCTGGAAGCACGGCAGTTCGCCTTCCGGCAGGTTGACGACGATGACGTTGATCCGCGCCGCCGAGGTCTGCGCCACCGCGCCGACCGGGAAGGCTTCCGGGCGCAGGTCGACGCCGCACAGCTTGGCCATCACCTCGGCGATGTGCGCGCCGGTGAGCAGCAGCCAGGCGTGGCTGTCCTGGCGCGGCAGCAGGTAGTTGGCCGTCTCGGAGAACTGCCAGCCGGCTTCCTCGGCGGCGATGCGCGCGCCGGCGTCGCGCAGGCTGCCGAGCAGCAGGTACTCGGTCTGCGACAGGCGCGCCACGTGGCTGCCGTCGCTCTGGGTCAGCGCCCGGTTGGGTGCCTCCGGCAACTGGTAGCCGCGCTCTAGCAGGTACTCGGCGGCCGCGGCGCCGCGAAAGCCGACGCGCGCCAGGTTGGTCAGGTCGAGCAGCGCGCAGCGTTGCAGTTGCGGGCTTTCGTCGTGCTCGCCGTAGTGGGCGACGATCACGCTGTCGCCCAGGCGGCCGAGGGTGGCGTCGGCCTGCTGGCGGTACAGCGGGCTGCGTTCGATGAATTGCTGGGCTTGCAGTGCGGCCATGATCACAGCTCCTGACGTTGGGTTTCGGGATCGAAGAAGGGCAGCTTGACCACCGTGGCCTGGACCACCTCGCCGCCTTCGACGCGGATCGGCAGCGTGCTGCCCGGCGCGCTCTGCTCGAAGGCGCAGTAGGCCAGGCCGATGATCTGGCCGAGGGTCTGCGAGTACTCGCAGGAGGTCACGTTGCCGCTGATGTCCGGCCCGTTGAGGACCAGATGGCCTTCCAGCGGCTTGGCCGAGGTGGCTGGCAGGACGAAGCCGACCAGCTTGCGCTTGAGCGGCTGCGCCTCGAGGATCTCCACCGAGCGCTTGCCGACGAAGAACGGCTTACTGCGCGCGATGGCCCAGCCCATGTCGATCTCCGCCGGATGGGTCATGCCGTCGGTGTCCTGGCTGATGATCACATGGCCCTTCTCCAGGCGCAGCAGGCGCTGGGTCTCGACGCCGAATGGGCGAATCTCGTCCTTCGCGCCGGCCTGCATCAGCGCATCCCACAGGTATTCGCCGTAGCGCGCCGGCACGTGGATCTCGTAGCCCAGCTCGCCGACGAAGCCGACCCGCAGCAGGCGCGCCGGGATGCCGGCAACCGTGCCCTGGCGCACCGCCAGGTAGGGGAAGTCTTCCGCGCTGAGGTCGACATCGGTGCACAGCTTGCGCAGCACGTTGCGCGCGCGTGGCCCGGCCAGATTGACCGCGGCCATCGCCGCGGTGACGTTGGTGATGTCGACGTTGAGGCGCCACTGGGCGTTCCACTTGAGCATCTGCTGGTAGATGCGGTCGACGCCGCTGGTGGTGGCGCTGACGTAGAAGTGCTGGTCGGCGAAGCGCGCGCACACGCCGTCGTCGATCACCACGCCGTGCTCGTTGGTCATCAGCGCGTAGCGCGAACGGCCGACCGGCTGCTTGGCGAAGGCGAAGGTGTAGAGGCGGTTGAGCAGTTCGGCGGCGTCCGGGCCGCGCACGTCGAGGCCGCCCAAGGTGGAGACGTCGATCAGGCCGACCTTCTCGCGCACGTGGCGGGCCTCGGCCTGCATGCACGCCTCGCGCTCCTCCGGCTTGCCGTAGTAGGCCGGGCGCTGCCAGACGCCGGCCGGCATCATCTTGGCGCCCAGCTCGACATGCCGCTGGTGCATGGCGGTCTGCCGGTACGGGTCGAAACCGCGGCCGGCGACGTGGGCCAGTTTCTCGGCCACGAACGGCGGACGCGCGGTGGTCACGCCGGTCTCGCTGACGCTGCGGTTGGTGGCCTGGGCCACAAGGCGCGCGGTCGGCAGCGCCGAGTGGCGGCCCTGCGAAGGGCCCATACCGACGGTGGAGAAGCGCTTGACCAGCTGCACGTCGCGATAACCGTGGCGGGTGGCGTTGACGATGTCGCGCACCTGCAGGTCCTCGTCGAAGTCGACGAAGTCCTTGCCGTCCGGGTGCGGGAAGATTGGCCAGTCGTAGTTGACCCGCGGCTCGGCGGCGAAGCGCGCCGGCGCGGCTGCCTCCTGCAGGCCGAGGCTGGCGCAGGCGGCGTTGGCCACCTGGGCGGCTTCGCGCAACAGGTTGTCGAGGTCGTGGCGACCGTTGACCGAGCCGGCCACGCCGAGGTTCTGCGGCAGGCCGCTGAGGGCGAAGGCGGCCTGGGTGTCGTCGTAGCTCAGTTTGCCGCCGGCCTGGCAGAGCAGCTGGTAGACCGGCATGTAGCCGGCGGACATGCACAGCAGGTCGCAGTCGATCTGCATGCCCTTGCCGGCCACCTGGCCCTTGCC
Source organism: Pseudomonas linyingensis (assembly GCF_900109175.1). Classification (GTDB taxonomy): domain Bacteria; phylum Pseudomonadota; class Gammaproteobacteria; order Pseudomonadales; family Pseudomonadaceae; genus Geopseudomonas; species Geopseudomonas linyingensis. The sequence goes on from NZ_FNZE01000001.1 coordinate 461,052, forward strand.
GACGATGCGTCGCACGTCGACGCCGGTGACGTGGCGCATGCCCTTGGCGTGCAGCGCCTCGTATACGGTACTGCCGCTGTGCAGCGGAATGCCGGTCTTCTTCAGCGCGGCGACGAGGGCGGCATCGGCCGGCAGTTCGCGCATGTCGACCACCGCGGCGACGTCGACGCCCGCCTCGAACAGGTCGAGGGCGGCGAGATAGCCGTCGTCGTTGCCGGTCAGCACCACCGCGCGCTGGCCCGGCTTGACCGCGTACAGCTTGATCAGGCGCTGCGCGGCGCTGGCCAGCATCACCCCCGGCAGGTCGTTGTTGCGGAACACCACCGGCTGGTCGAAGGCGCCGGACGCGACGATGCACTGCTTGGCGCGCACCTTGTACAGACGGTTGCCCTGGATCACCGGCAGGAAGTTGTCGGTGAACCAGGCGTTGCAGGTGGCCTCCTTGAGGATCTGGATGTTCGGGTGACCTTGCACCGCGTCGACCAGCTCGCGGCGCAGCGCGTCGGCGCGCTGGCCGGCAACGTCGAAGCGCGCCCAGGCCAGGGCGCCGCCCAGATACGCCTGCTGCTCGATCAGCAGCACCTTGGCGCCGGCGTTGGCGGCGTGCAGCGCGGCGGTCAGGCCGGCAGGTCCCGCACCGACCACGGCGAGGTCGACGAACAGGAAGGCCTTGTCGTGGTACTCGGGCTGGAACTTGAGGTCCAGCACGCCGAGGCCGGCCTTCTTGCGGATGATCGGCTCCCACACCTTCCAGATGCCCATCGGCTTGTAGAAGGAGCGGTAGTAGAAGCCGACCGGCATGAACTTGGAGAACTTGCCGAGCAGGGCGTCGCGGTCGTTGTCCAGGGAGCCTGCGAAGTTCTGCCCGGTGACGGTCAGGCCTTCGGCCAGCGGCTGCAGGTCGGCCAGCACGTTGGGCTCGCTGGGCAACTGCACCAGGGTGTTGGCGTCCTGGCCGGCCATGGTCAGCGGGCCGCGCGGGCGGTGGTACTTGAACGAGCGCGACAGCAGCCAGCGGCCGTTGGCGGCCAGGGCGCTGGCAATGCTGTCGCCCGCGAAGCCCTGGTACGGCTTGCCGTCGAAGTTGAAGCGAAGCGGCTGATCACGGTCGATCAGCAGGCCCATGGGTGCGGGCAGGCGGCTGAAGGCGGTCATACGGTGGCCTCCCGGGCTTGGGCGGGCGCGGCGAAGTCGACGCGCCGGGTGAAGATTTCCTTGGGATCGAAGGTGCGCACGATCTCGTCGGTGACGGTGTGGCGCTCGGCGAGGAACCAGTAGCTGGAGGCGTTGTGCATCCACCACTCGACCACCAGGCCGGCGCGGTTGTCGCTGTTGAACACGTAGTCGGCCCAGTCGGCGTCGCTGCAGGTGGCCGGATCGGGCATCTGCTTGAATTCGCCGCCGTAGGTGAATTCGCTGATGTTGCGCGGACCGTTCAGGGGGCAGGGCATGATCTTCATCGCGGGTTCCTCAGTGGCTGGCGGCGGTGGCGCCCATTTCGTTGACCTGCTGGAAGGTCGAGAAACGCTCCAGGGCGAACGGCTTGATCAGCTCCGGCGTCCTGCCGCCGCTGGCCACCAGTTCGGCCATGGTCTTGCCGCAGATCGGCGTCGACTTGAAGCCCCAGGTGCCCCAGCCGGCGTCGAGGTAGTAGTTGTCTACCGGCGAGCGACCCATGATCGGGCTGTAGTCCGGGGTCATGTCGGTGGTCCCCGCCCACTGGCGCATCAGCTTGGCGTTGGCCAGGAAGGGGAACATCTCGATGGCGTGGGCCAGCAGGCTTTCCTTGAGGTCGAGGGTCGAGCGGGTGTTGTACAGCGGATAGGGGTCGGAGCCGCCGCCGAACACCACCTCGCCGCGGCCGGTCTGCTGCACGTAGCAGTGCAGCGCCGAGGAGCTGACCAGCGGGTCGAGGAACGGCTTGAATGGCTGGGTGACCATCGCCTGCAGCGGGAAGCTGTGAATCGGCGCGCGGATGCCCAGCTTGTTGAGCAGCAGCGAGCTGTGCCCGGCGATGGCCTGCACCGCGCAGCCGCACTTGACCGTGCCGCGGTTGGTCTTCACCGCGGCGACGCGACCGTTCTCCATCACGAAGTCCAGCACCTCGGTGAGCTGGTGGATCTCCACGCCGCGCTTGGCCGCCTGCTTGGCGTAGCCCCAGGCCACCGCATCGTGGCGCGCGGTGGCGCCGTCGATATGCCACAGGCCGGCGAGCACCGGCAGGTGGCCGGGGTCGAGGTTGAGGGTCGGCACCAGCTCGCGGATCTGCTGGCGGTCGATCATCTCGGTACGGCCGCCGAAGTGCTTGTTCACCTCGGCGCGCTGGCGGAAGGCGCGCACCGTGGCGTCGGTGTGCGCCAGGGTCAGCTGGCCGCGCTCGGAGTACATGATGTTGAAGTCGAACTCGTTGGACAGCTCCTTGAACAGCCGCACCGACTCGGCGTAGAACTTCACGCCCTCGGAGGTGAGGTAGTTGGAGCGGATCACCGCGGTGTTGCGCGCGGTGTTGCCGCCACCCAGGTAGGCCTTCTCCAGCACCGCCACGTTGGTGATGCCGTGGTACTTGGCCAGGTAGTAGGCAGTGGCCAGGCCGTGGCCGCCGCCGCCGATGATCACCACGTCGTAGGACGACTTCAGCTCCTTCGGCGCCGGCAGATCGACGTCCACCGGGTATTCCGAGCTCAGGCCGTATTTAAGAAGACTGAAAGGCATGTTGCCTCCTCGCTACGGCCTTGGCAGGCCGTCGAAAAATTACTGCGCGACCGCTTGCAACGGCGTACCGGCAGAGAGATGCGTGCCGTGCTGCTGGCGCGCCGCGGTCACGGTGTTCTGCATCAGCAGGGCGATGGTCATCGGCCCGACGCCGCCCGGCACCGGGGTGATCGCCGCGGTCAGCGGCTGCACCTTGGCGAAGTCGACGTCGCCGACCAGGCGGCTCTTGCCGTCTTCCTCGATGCGGTTGATGCCGACGTCGATCACCACCGCACCGGGCTTGATCCACTCGGCGTCGATCATCCGCGGCCGACCGACGGCGGCGACCACGATGTCGGCCTTGCGGCACAGCGCCTGCGCGTTCTTGCTGCGCGAGTGCAGCACCGTCACCGTGCAGTCGGCGCCCAGCAGCAGGGCGGCCATCGGCTTGCCGACGATGTTCGAGCGGCCGATCACCACCGCGTGCTTGCCGGACAGATCGCCCAGGGTGTCGCGCAGCAGGCGCATGCAGCCGGCCGGGGTGCACGGCACCAGCACGTCGCGGCCCTGGCTGAGGCCGCCGACGTTCTCGCTGTGGAAGCCGTCGACGTCCTTGGCCGGGTCGATGGCCTGCAGCACCGCGGTTTCGTCGATGTGTTTGGGCAGCGGCAGCTGCACCAGGATGCCGTGCACCGAGGCGTCGCCATTCAGCTCGGCGACCAGCGCCAGCACCTCGGCGGCGCTGGCTTCGGCCGGCAGGCGGTACTCGAGGGAGCGGATGCCCACCTCGCCGGCGCGCAGCACCTTGTTGCGCACGTAGACGTGGCTGGCCGGGTCGTCGCCGACCAGCACTACCGCCAGCGCCGGCTCGACGCCTTGCGCCTTCAGTGCGGCGACATCGGCGGTCACTTCGGCGAGGACCTGGGCGGAGACGGCCTTGCCGTCGATCAGTTGGCCGGGAGCTGCGCTGTTCATCGGAAGATCACCGTCTTGTCGTGGTTGAGGAACACGCGGTGCTCCAGGTGGTACTTGACCGCCTTGGACAGGGCCACGGTTTCGGTGTCGCGGCCGACCGCGACCAGTGCGTCCGGTGCGTAGTTGTGGTCCACGCGCTGCACTTCCTGCTCGATGATCGGGCCTTCGTCGAGGTCGGCGGTGACGTAGTGGGCGGTGGCGCCGATCAGCTTCACGCCGCGCTCGAAGGCTTGGTGGTAGGGCTTGGCGCCCTTGAAGCCGGGCAGGAACGAGTGGTGGATGTTGATGGCGCGGCCCGAAAGTTGCTTGCACAGATCGTTGGAGAGGATCTGCATGTAGCGCGCCAGCACCACCAGGTCGGTCTGGGTCTCGTCGACGATCTTCATCAGCTCGGCTTCCTGCTGGGCCTTGGTGTCCTTGGTCACCGGCAGGTAGATGAAGCGGATGCCCTCGCGCTCGGCCATCGGCCGCAGGTCGAGGTGGTTGGAAACCACGGCGGTGATCTGCATGTGCAGCTCGCCCTTCTGGTGGCGGTACAGCAGGTCGGACAGGCAGTGATCGAACTTGCTGACCATCAGCAGCACGCGCATCGGCTTGGCGGCGTCGTGCAGCTCCCAGTTCATGTCGAACTTGCCGGCGACATCGACGAAGCCCTGCCTGATCGCCTCGATATCGCCGGCGAAGCCGGCATTGAAGCGGAACACGGCGCGCATGAAGAAGGTGCCGCTGATCTCGTCGTCGAACTGCGCCATCTCGCTGATGTAGCAACCGTTGTCGGCGAGGAAGGAAGTCACGCTGGCGACGATGCCGGAAGTGGCCGGGCAGCTGATCTTGATCACGTACTGGTTCTGAGCGTGTTGCATGTCGAGTCCTCTGGAGGTGGAGGCAGCGGTTGCAAGGCGGAAAATTTGTCGGTGAAGCCCGAATTCATCCCTGAATATTTTTGACTGCTGGGAATATATTTTTCGTGCTGGTGTTTTTATAAGCGAACAAAATCGCCGCGTCCATACCTGTGATGAATTTTTTTATCCTGAGGGGAATTTTTCGAGGGTGGGACGTCGACCACTCGGCGGGGGAGGGGCCGCGTCCTTGTAGGGGCGAATTCATTCGCCTTGGCGGGGTCTTCTGGCGAATGAATTCGCCCCTACAGGGGCAGGTGTGGCGAGGAGGGAGTGAGGCGAAAGGCATCTAAATGCCGATTTGAGTCATATCCGCGCTGAAATCGGCATTGAATTGCCCAACTGGGGTGCCCACGCTCCCGCGTGGGCACCCGGCCAGGGACGCTTCGCGTCCAGAGATGGGAGGTCATGACACCAGATTGGCGATTGCGCGATGCCCCGGTCAGTGCCCGGCAACTACTCCGACACCAGCCGTCTGCGGCAGTGGCTCACCGCGATCCAGGCGCCCGCTCCAGGCGGTCAACGCCAGCGCCACCAGCACGGTCAGTGCGCCGATCCAGGCGGTGTGGATCAGGCCGAGGTGGGCGACGATCAGCCCGCCGGCCCAGGCGCCGCCGGCGATGCCGAGGTTGAAGGCGGCGATGTTCAGCCCCGAGGCCACGTCCACCGCGTGCGGGGTGTGGCGCTCGGCCTGGCGCACCACGTACACCTGCAGCGCCGGCACGTTGCCGAAGGCCACCGCGCCCCACAGCAGCACCGTGCCCAGCGCCAGCCAGGGATTGGCGGCGGTGAAGGTGAGGGTCAGCAGCACGGCGGCGAGCAGCAGGAAGATCAGCTTCAGCGCGCCGATCGGCCCGCGGCGGTCGGCCAGCCTGCCGCCCCAGATGTTGCCCACCGCCACCGACACGCCGTAGACCAGCAGCACCAGGCTCACCGCACCGACGCTGAAGCCGCTGATCTCTTGCAGGATGGGCGCGAGGAAGGTGAAGGCGACGAACGAGCCGCCGTAGCCCACCGCGGTCATCGCATACACCAGCAGCAGGCGCGGCGCCCTGAGCACCTTGAGTTGCTGCAGCAGCGAGGCCGGCGTGCCGTGGGCGATCTGCCGCGGCACGAACAGCAGACTGCCGACGAAGGCGATCACGCCGAGGGCGGACACCGCGAGGAAGGTCGCGCGCCAGCCGAAGTGCTGGCCAATGAAGGTGCCCAGCGGCACGCCGGTGACCAGCGCCACGGTGAGGCCGGTGAACATGATGGCGATGGCGCTGGCCGCCTTGTCCTTGGGCACCAGGCTGGTGGCGATGGTCGAGCCGATGGAGAAGAACACCCCGTGGGCCAGGCCGGTGACCAGGCGCGCGACGATCAGCGACTCGTGTCCTGGCGCCTGCCAGGCCAGCAGGTTGCCGACGGTGAACAGCACCATCAGGCCGAGCAGCAACAGCTTGCGCGGCACCCGGCCGGTGAGCGCGGTGAGCAGCGGTGCGCCGACCGCCACGCCGAGGGCGTACAGGCTGACCAGGAGGCCCGCCGACGGCAGGTCGACGCCGAGATCGGCGGCAATGGTGGGAAGCAGGCCGACGATGACGAACTCCGTCGTGCCGATGGCGAATGCGCTCAAGGTGAGCGCGAGCAGGGCAATGGGCATGGATTTCTCCGCGAGTGAGGGAATGGCGCGCAGTGTCCGCCGCCGACTCGTGCGGAAAAATGGGGTGAGGGGCCAAAGATATTTGCCCGAAAGTCACGAATAGGCCCTTCAACAGCGGCTCCGCCGCCTCAACCGATCCGCTCGCCGAGGTAGTCGAGGAAGCAGGCGATGCGCGAGGCCAGCGCGGTATTGCGGTAGTACACCGCGTGGATCGGTTGGCGCACTTCCACGGTGTGTTCCGCCAGCACCTGCACCAGGGCGCCGGCGGCGCGGTCGGCGGCGGTCATGAAGTCGGACAGGCAGACCAGCCCGCCACCGGCCAGTGCCAGCTGGCGCAGGGTCTCGCCGCTCGAAGCGCGCAGGGCCGGTTGGATGCTCCAGTGTTCGCCCTGGGTATGGCGCAGCGGCCACTGGTTGAGCGTCTCCGGCTGGACGAAGCCGAGCAGGCTGTGGCCGGCCAGCTCCTCGGGCGTGCGCGGCGTGCCGTGGCGACGCAGGTAGTCGGGGCTGGCCTGCACGCGCAGGCGGCTGCTGCCGAGCGGGCGGGCATGCAGCGTCGAGTCGCGCAGTGCGCCATGGCGGATGGCCACGTCGGTGCGCTGCTCCAGCAGGTCGATCAACTGGTTGATCTTGCCCAGCAGTCGTGGACACGGGTTTAAGCACTCATCCGGGCCTCGAAGGCCTCCGGGCTGATGTGCCCCAACGTGCTGTGACGCCGC
>NZ_FNZE01000013.1:0-5903 GCF_900109175.1 Pseudomonas linyingensis
CCCGGGAAAACAGCACCGCGGAGCGTCAGTTCCTCCTCGCTGCTGGCAGCGCCGGCATCGAGGCGGCGACCAACATCGTGGTGCGCGAGGCCAACCGCACCATGCTGATCTACGTCTACGCGGCGGTGATCCTGTTCTGCCTGATCGCCTTCCGCAGCTGGCGGGCGGCGCTGGTGGCCATCCTGCCGCTGGTACTCACCTCGGTGCTCTGCGAGGCGCTGATGGTGGCGATGGGCATCGGCGTCAAGGTGGCGACCCTGCCGGTGATCGCCCTCGGCGTGGGCATCGGCATCGACTACGCGCTGTACCTGCTCAGCGTGCAGCTGCACTACCAGCGCCAGGGCATGTCGCTGTCGGATGCCTACGAGAACGCAGTGGCCTTCACCGGCCGGGTGGTCGGCCTGGTTGGCATCACCCTGGCCGCGGGCGTGGTCACCTGGGCCTGGTCGCCGATCAAGTTCCAGGCCGACATGGGCATTCTGCTGACCTTCATGTTCGTGTGGAACATGCTCGGCGCGCTGATCCTGATCCCGGCGCTGTCGTACTTCCTGCTGCCCGACAAGCGCACCGGTGCCGTCGCTGCCAAACCGGTGGAGAGCGCTTCCACCTCGAGCTCCACCGAGGTCCACCCGCAAATCCACCCCAGGGTCGAAGCGTGCGCCGAGGCTGGCCTGCTAAAAAATCAGCGGTAAATAGCCGGATCGTGACTCCGCCACCGCGGCATCAACGGCTACGACTACAACAGAAAATAGGTTGAGTGTTCCCAATGTCTGACTACAAAGCGCCCCTCCGTGACATGGACTTCGTCCTCAATGAAGTCTTCGAAGTTTCCAAGCTGTGGGCCGACCTGCCGGCGCTGGCCGAGGTCGTCGACGTCGACACCGCGCGCGCCATCCTCGAGGAGGCCGGCAAGGTCACCGCAGGAGTGGTTGCCCCGCTGAACCGCAGCGGCGACGAGGAAGGCTGCGCCTGGCACGATGGCGCCGTGAAGACCCCGGCTGGCTTCCCCGCGGCCTACCAGGCCTACGGCGAAGGCGGCTGGGTCGGCGTGGGCGGTTCGCCCGACTTCGGCGGCATGGGCATGCCCAAGGCGATCGGTGCCCAGGTCGAGGAGATGGTCAACTCGGCCAACCTGTCCTTCGCCCTCTATCCGATGCTGACCGCCGGCGCCTGCCTGGCGGTGCTCAACCACGGCAGCGAGGAGCTCAAGGCCCAGTACCTGCCGAACATGTACGAAGGCCGCTGGGCGGGCTCCATGTGCCTGACCGAGCCGCATTCCGGCACCGACCTCGGCATCATCCGCACCAAGGCCGAACCGCAGGCCGACGGCAGCTACAAGGTCAGCGGCACCAAGATCTTCATCACCGGTGGCGAGCAGGACCTCACCGAGAACATCATCCACCTGGTGCTGGCCAAGCTGCCGGACGCGCCGGCCGGTGCGAAGGGCATCTCGCTGTTCCTGGTGCCAAAGATGATGGTCAACGCCGATGGCTCGCTGGGCGAGCGCAACGCGGTCGGCTGCGGCTCCATCGAGCACAAGATGGGCATCAAGGGTTCGGCCACCTGCGTGATGAACTTCGACGGCGCCACCGGCTACCTGGTCGGCGAGGTCAATAAGGGCCTCAACGCCATGTTCACCATGATGAACTACGAGCGTCTGGGCGTCGGCATCCAGGGCCTGGCGCTGGGCGAGCGCTCCTACCAGAACGCCGTCGAGTACGCCCGCGAGCGTATCCAGAGCCGTGCGCCGACCGGCGCGGTGGCCAAGGACAAGGCGGCCGACCCGATCATCGTGCATCCGGACGTGCGCCGCATGCTGCTGACCATGAAGGCGCTCAACGAGGGCGGCCGCGCCTTCTCCAGCTTCGTCGCCCTGCAGCTCGATATCGCCAAGTACAGCGAGGATGCCGCGGCGCGCAAGCGCGCCGAGGAAATGGTCGCCCTGCTGACCCCGGTGGCCAAGGCCTTCCTCACCGACATGGGCCTGGAAACCACCATCCACGGCCAGCAGGTATTCGGCGGCCACGGCTACATCCGCGAGTGGGGCCAGGAGCAACTGATCCGCGACTGCCGCATCACCCAGATCTACGAAGGCACCAACGGCATCCAGTCGCTGGACCTGATGGGCCGCAAGGTGGTCGCCAGCGGCGGCAGCTACTACCGCCACCTGTCCGAGGAAATCAACGCCTTCATCGCCGGTGCCGATGCTTCCCTCGCCGAATTCACCGCTCCGCTCAAGGCCGCCGTGGACAACCTCGACGCGCTGACCGCCTGGGTGCTCGACAAGGCGCAGGGCAACCCCAACGAGATCGGCGCCGCCTCGGTCGAGTACCTGCACGCCTTCGGCTACACCCTGTACGCCTACCTGTGGGCGCGCATGGCCGCCGTCGCGCTGGCCAAGCAGGGCGAGGATGAGTTCTACACCAGCAAGCTGGGCACCGCGCGCTTCTACTTCGCGCGCATCTTGCCGCGCATCCACTCGCTGAGCGCTTCGGTACGCGCCGGCAGCGAGAGCCTGTACCTGCTGGACGCCGAGCAGTTCTGATCGCGTCCCTCCGCACCCGCCACGCCCCTGAGTCGGGGCATGGCGGCGCCTTCCCCCACCTCGCCATTCCCCGGTATCCGCGCGGCAGCGGCGCCCCGCGCACGCCCTGCGGCGGCGGTGCCTGTCATCAAATGACAAGTGCGTGGCGCGGAATGTGAAGCGGTCGGGGGGAGGGCTATTTACTGTTGGTTCCATGGAGGGGGCGAGCCTGCCCGGCCGAACCTGTCCGACCGGATGGCCTGGACTGTGCGAATGCCGGTTCCCCCGCGTGCAGCGAACCCAAATTTCAGAATGGCTAAGTTGAGAAAACAACAATGGCGACGACAAAAATAATTCCGCCTGCGCAAGGTGCCTACGACTACCAGTTGCTGATCAAGCGCCTGCTGCTGTCCGGGGTGCGCTACCAGCCGGACCAGGAAATCGTCTATTCCGACAAGCTGCGCTACAGCTACCGCACCCTCAACGAGCGCATCCAGCGCCTGGCCAACGCGCTGAGCGCCGCCGGCATCAAGGCCGGCGACACCGTGGCCCTGCTCGACTGGGACAGCCACCGCTCGCTGGAGTGCTTCTTCGCCGTGCCGATGCTCGGCGCGGTGCTGCACACGGTGAACGTGCGCTTGTCGCCGGAGCAGATCGTCTACACCATGAACCATGCCGAGGACGACATCGTCCTGGTGCATGACGACTTCCTGCCGCTCATGGAGCAGATCCACGGCGAGCTGAGCACCGTGAAGGGCTACGTGCAGCTCACCGAGGACACCGCCAAGCCGACGCAACTGCCGGTGCTGGGCGAGTACGAAGCGCTGCTGGCCGGTGCCGCCAGCCACTTCGAGTTCCCCGACTTCGACGAGAACTCGGTGGCGACCATGTTCTACACCACTGGCACCACCGGCAATCCGAAGGGCGTGTACTTCACCCATCGCCAGCTGGTGCTGCACACCCTCAACGAGCTGGGCACCTTCGCCGCCTACGAGGGTCAGCCGCTGCTGCGCTCCAGCGACGTATACATGCCGATCACCCCGATGTTCCACGTACACGCCTGGGGCGTGCCCTACGTGGCCACGGCGCTGGGCGTCAAGCAGGTCTACCCCGGCCGCTACGAGCCGAACATGCTGGTCCGCCTGTTCCGCGAGGAGGGGGTGACCTTCTCCCACTGCGTGCCGACCATCCTGCAGATGATGCTGGACTGCGAGCTGGGCAAGCAGACCGACTTCGCTGGCTGGAAGATGCTGCTCGGCGGCAGCGCGCTGACCCTCGGCCTGGCCCGCCAGGCCAGCCAGCAGGGCATGCTCATCCATGCCGGCTATGGCATGTCCGAGACCTGCCCGCTGCTGACCCTGACCCACCTGCGCGCCGAGGACCTCGCCCTGCCGATGGACGAGCAACTGCCGGAGCGCATCAAGACCGGCGTACCGATCCCGCTGGTCGACCTGCGCATCGTCGACGGTGCCGGCAACGACGTGCCCCACGACGGCGTGGCGCTGGGCGAGATCGTGGTGCGCGCGCCCTGGCTGACCCAGGGCTACCTCAAGGAGGCGGAGAAGGGCGCCGAGCTATGGGAGGGCGGCTGGCTGCACACCGGCGACATGGCCTCGATCGACGGCCGCGGCGTGGTGGAGATCAAGGACCGCATCAAGGACGTGATCAAGACCGGCGGCGAGTGGATCAGCTCGCTGGAGCTGGAGAGCCTGATCAGCCAGCACGCGGCGGTCGCTTCGGTCGCCGTGGTGGGCATCCCCGACGCGCAGTGGGGCGAGCGGCCGCTGGCCCTGGTGGTCTGCGCGCCGGGCGAGGATCTCGACCAGCAGGCCATCGAGGTGCACCTGCAGCAGTTCGTCGAGAGCGGCCACATCAACAAGTGGGCAATCCCGCGACAGATCAAGTTTGTCGCCGACATTCCCAAGACCAGCGTCGGCAAGATCAACAAGAAGCTGATCCGCGAGACTGAGCTGGCCGCAGTCGCGCCCAGTGCCTGAGCGATGACCGGCTGACCATCGGGGATCTCGGTCATTACCGGCGTTTCCAGCAGAAACCAGGGGCTCCCCTGGTTTCTGCGTTTGCGCACTCCAGCCGGGCTGGCGGCGCCATGCGCCGCTGACGGTTAGAAGAAACGAGCAACCCTGAAAAGAGAGGAAAACATGACTAACTCATGTCGCATGGCTGTCCTGCTCGGCGTGCTGGCCCTGCCGGTAGTGAGTGTTGCCGCCGAGAACCTACAGCCAGCCGCGGAAAGTTCGCGCTACGCGGCCGACGAGCAGGCCGCGCGGGATCTGCTGGCCAAGGCCGTGGCCTTTTACCGAGAGGAGGGCGACAAGGCGCTGGCGGTGTTCAGCCGCAAGGGGCCGTTCACGGTCGGCAACCTGTATGTCTTCGTGGTCGATGCCCAGGGTACGCTGGTGGCCAGCGGCGGGCCTTCGCTGATGCTGGTGGGTCAGGACATCGGTGTGGCGGTTGGCGATGAGGCGCGAGCCAGGCTGATGCGCCTGAGTGAGGGAGGCAAGGAGGCGCAGGTCGAGGAGATCGAGTATCCCTTCAGCGACTGGAGCCTTGGCGGCGTAGTCGCTCGCAAGCACAGCTTCTTCCAGCGGGTTGGCGACCACATCCTCGCGGTTGGTTACTACAAGGCCCGCGCGGAATCCGCCCAGGCCTTGAGCCTGCTCGACCAGGCCGCCCAGGCGGTGGCCAGCCAGCCCGAGGCGACCCTGCAGGCCATCAATGCTCACGACAAACGCTACCTGCAGGACGATCTGTACGTGTTCGTCGTCGATCTGGCTAGCAAGCGCTTCGTTGCCCATGGCTTCAACCCCCGCCTGGTCGGCAGCGACTTCGCGACCCTGACCTCGCCGGATGGCAAGGGCATCGGTCAGGCCATGCTCGACATTGCCCTCCGGCAGGGCCATGGCGAGTACGACTACCAGTGGCGCAACCCGGTTACCCAGCAGAACGAGCCCAAGCGTGCCTACCTGCGCCGGGTCGGCAACCACCTGGTGGCGGTGGGTTACTACCTGCCGCAGTGAGGGCGGGACGCGCAGCGCCCGCGAGTGACGCAGGTGCTGCGGCGCGGGCTTGCTCACATGTTGGGATAGTTCGGCCCGCCGGTGCCTTCCGGGGCGATCCAGTTGATGTTCTGTGCCGGATCCTTGATGTCGCAGGTCTTGCAGTGCACGCAGTTCTGCGCGTTGATCTGGAACTTCTTCTCGCCGCTCTCGAGGGTGACGATCTCGTAGACGCCGGCCGGGCAGTAGCGCTGCGCCGGCTCGTCGTACAGCGGCAGGTTCTTGCCCAGCGGAATGCTCGGATCGGCCAGCTTCAGGTGGCAGGGCTGGTCTTCCTCGTGGTTGGTGTTGGAGAGGAACAC
>NZ_FNZE01000013.1:7093-151590 GCF_900109175.1 Pseudomonas linyingensis
TCGGCGGCCTTCTGCTTCAGGCGGCAGGCGGCGGAGAGACCGGCGGGGCCCGCTCCGACGACGACGACGTCGAATTCCATGTATTCGCGTTGCATTTGTTGTTGTCCTCGCAATTCTTCGCAGCAGGGGCAGGCAAAAAAAAGGGCAACCCGTGGGTTGCCCATGCCCTGAAAAACCCTGTCTTTACCCAGGGCCAGTGTGCTGCTCGCGCAGCGTGGTATGAAATCAGCCGAGCTGGGCGCTCAGCTCGGGAACGGCCTCGAATAGGTCGGCGACCAGACCGTAGTCGGCGACCTGGAAGATCGGCGCCTCCTCGTCCTTGTTGATCGCCACGATCACCTTGGAGTCCTTCATGCCGGCCAGGTGCTGGATCGCACCGCTGATGCCGACGGCGACGTACAGCTGCGGCGCAACGATCTTGCCGGTCTGGCCGACCTGCATGTCGTTGGGCACGAAGCCGGCGTCCACCGCGGCGCGCGAGGCACCCACAGCGGCGCCGAGCTTGTCGGCCAGGCCGTAGAGCAGCTGGAAGTTGTCGCCGTTCTGCATGCCACGGCCACCGGAGACGATGATCTTGGCGGCGGTCAGCTCGGGACGCTCGGACTTGGCCAGTTCCTCGCCGACGAAGCTGGAGACGCCGGCGTCGCAGGAGGCGCCGATGGCTTCGATGCTGGCGCTGCCACCCGCGGCAGCCACGGCGTCGAAGCCGGTGCCGCGCACGGTGATCACCTTGACCGCCGCGCTGGACTGCACGGTGGCGATGGCGTTGCCGGCGTAGATCGGCCGCTGGAAGGTGTCGGCGTCGATCACCTTGACGATCTCGGATATCTGGTCGACGTCGAGCAGGGCGGCGACGCGCGGCAGGTAGTTCTTGCCGTTGGTGGTGGCCGGGGCCAGCACGTGGCTGTAACCGCGGGCCAGCTCGACGATCAGCGGCGCGACGTTTTCCGGCAGTTGGTGGGCGTAGGCCGGTGCATCGGCGACCAGCACCTTGGCCACGCCGGCGACCTGGGCGGCGGCCTCGGCCACCGCGCCACAGCCCTGACCGGCGACCAGCAGGTGGACATCGCCACCGATCTGTTGGGCGGCGGCCACGGTGTTCAGGGTGGCGGCGGCCAGGGCGACGTTGTTGTGTTCGGCAATGACGAGAATGGCCATCAGATCACCTTCGCTTCGTTCTTCAGTTTCTCGACCAGTTCAGCCACCGACTTGACCTTGATGCCGGCCTGGCGGGCAGCCGGGGCCTCGACCTTGAGGGTCTTCACGGTCGAGGTGGTGGACACGCCGAGCGCCTCCGGAGTCAGCACGTCGAGCGGCTTCTTCTTGGCCTTCATGATGTTGGGCAAGGAGGCGTAGCGCGGTTCGTTGAGGCGCAGGTCGGTGGTGACGATGGCCGGCAGTTTGAGGGCCACGGTTTGCAGGCCGCCGTCGATCTCGCGGGTGACGTTGACCTTGTCACCGGCGACCTCGACCTTGGAGGCGAAGGTGCCCTGGGCGAAACCGGTCAGCGCGGCGAGCATCTGGCCGGTCTGGTTGTTGTCGCTGTCGATGGCCTGCTTGCCAAGGATCACCAGCTGCGGCTGTTCCTTGTCCACCACGGCCTTGAGCAGCTTGGCCACGGCCAGGGAATTCAGCTCCTCGTTGCTCTCGACCAGGATGGCGCGGTCGGCGCCGAGGGCCAGGGCGGTGCGCAACTGCTCCTGGGCGGTATTCGGGCCCACAGAGACCACCACGATCTCGCTGGCGATGCCCTTTTCCTTGAGGCGCACGGCTTCTTCCACGGCGATCTCGCAGAAGGGGTTCATGGCCATCTTGACGTTGGCCAGGTCGACCCCGCTGTTGTCCGCCTTGACGCGGACCTTGACGTTGTAGTCGACCACGCGTTTTACCGCGACCAGTACTTTCATGGACGTGTCTCCTCTCAGATGCGCTCGAAGATCGCGGCGATGCCCTGGCCGCCGCCAATGCACATGGTCACCAGGGCGTAGCGGCCGCCAATGCGCTCAAGCTCATGCAGCGCCTTGAGGGTGATGATCGCGCCGGTGGCGCCGATCGGATGGCCGAGGGAGATGCCCGAGCCGTTCGGATTGACCTTCTGCGGGTCGAGGCCCAGCTCCTGGATGACCGCGCAGGCCTGGGCGGCGAAGGCCTCGTTGGCCTCGACCACGTCCAGATCGGCGACGCTCAGGCCGGCGCGCTCGAGGGCCAGCTTGGTCGCCGGCACCGGGCCGATGCCCATGTGGAGCGGGTCGACGCCGGCCATGGCGTACGACACCAGGCGCGCCATCGGCTTGAGGCCGCGACGCTCGGCAGTGGCGCGCTCCATCAGCACCACGGCGGCGGCGCCATCGTTGAGGCTGGAAGCGTTGCCGGCGGTCACGCTGCCGTCGTTGCGCTCGAAGGCCGGCTTGAGCTTGCTCAGCTCCTCGAGGGTCAGGTTGTCGCGCACGTGCTCATCGGTGTCGAACACCACTTCGCCGCGGCGAGTCTTCAGGGTGATCGGCAGGATCTGCTCCTTGAAGCGGCCTTCCTCGATGGCCACGGCGGCGCGGCGATGGGATTCCAGCGCCAGCGCGTCCTGGGCCTCGCGGGAGATGTGGTAGGTGCGGCGCACGTTCTCGGCGGTGACGCCCATGTGCACCTTGTTCATCGGGTCGGTGAGGGCGCCGACCATCATGTCGACCATGCCGGTGTCGCCCATGCGCGCGCCGAAGCGCATCGCCGAGGAGGAGTAGGGCGCGCGGCTCATGCAGTCGGCACCGCCGGCGACGGCGATCTCGGCATCGCCGAGCAGGATGCCCTGGGCGGCGCTGACGATGGCCTGCAGGCCCGAACCGCACAGGCGGTTGACGGTCAGGGCGGTGGACTGCTCGCTGACGCCGCTCTTCAGGGCGACCACGCGCGAGATGTACATGTCGACCGGCTCGGTATGGATGACGTTGCCGAACACCACCTGGCCGACTTCGTCGCCGTTCACCTGGGCACGCTGCAGGGCTTCGCGGGCGACCATGGCGCCCAGGTCGCTGGGGGAGAAGTCCTTCAGGCTGCCGCCGAAATCGCCGATGGCAGTACGGGCACCGCTGACGATGACTACTTCACGCTGATTCATGGGAGATACCCTCTTTTCAAAGCTGAAATTGGTTGATTAGTCTTTGCTGATGCGGGTCTTGCCGACGGCGACCAGGCGCTCGAGCAACGGTGCCGGTTGCAGCCACAGCTCGCCGTAGGCACCGAGTTGTTCGCGATACTGGCGGATGCTGTTGAGCACCCGCTCCAGGCCCAGGTGCTCGGCGTAGTGCAGCGGGCCGCCTAGCCAGGTGGGGAAGCCGTAGCCGCAGGTCCATACCAGGTCGATGTCGCCGGCGCGCAGGGCGATGCCCTCGTCGAGGATCTGCAGGCCTTCGTTGATCAGCATGAACAGGCAGCGGTCGTGGATTTCCTGGTCGCTGATCTCGCGGCGCTGGATGCCCAGTTCGGCGGCCAGGCGCTCGGCCATGGCCAGCACTTCCGGATCGTCCTGGCGCTCGCGGCCTTCGTAGATGTACATGCCGCGGCCGGTCTTCTGGCCGTAGCGGCCGAGGGCGTACAGCTCGTCGGCCAGGCGGTAGTAGCTGGGGTCGCGGGCCAGCACCTCGCGCAGCGGGGTGCGGATCAGGTAGCCGACGTCGATGCCGACCAGGTCGTACATGCTCAGCACGCCCATGTTCAGGCCGAGGTCGGTGAGTACGCGGTCGATCTGCGCCGGGGTGGCGCCTTCCAGCAGCAGGCGGTGCGCTTCGCGGGCGTAGGGCTCGAGCATGCGGTTGCCGATGAAGCCGTAGCACACCCCTGACACCACCGGCAGCTTGCCGATCTGCTTGCCCAGCTTGAGCGCGGTGGCCAGCACGTCGAGGGCAGTTTCCTTGCCGCGCACCACTTCCAGCAGGCGCATGACGTTGGCCGGGCTGAAGAAGTGCAGGCCGATCACGTCCTGCGGGCGACGGGTGAAGGCGGCGATCTGGTCGACGTCCAGGGTCGAGGTGTTGGTAGCGAGGATGGCGCCGGGCTTGCATACCTCGTCGAGGGTGGCGAACACCTGGCGTTTGACCTCCATGCTCTCGAACACCGCCTCGATCACCAGGTCGGCGTCGGCCAGATCGGCGTAGTCGAGGGTGCCGGCCAGCAGGGCCATGCGCTGCTCGACCTGCTCCTGGGTCAGCTTGCCGCGCTTGGCGCTGATCTCGTAGTTCTTGCGGATCTGCGCCAGGCCACGATCCAGCGCCTCGCGCTTCTGCTCGAGCAGCACCACCGGCATGCCGATGTTGGCGAAGTTCATGGCGATGCCGCCGCCCATGGTGCCGGCGCCGATCACCGCGACCTTGCGGATCGGCCGCAGCGGCAGGGAGGCGTCGATGCCGGGCACCTTGCCGGCTTCGCGCTCGGCGAAGAACAGGTGGCGCAGGGCCTTGGACTGCGGCGAGTCCATGGCCTCCTTGAACAGCTCCTCCTCGCGGGCCAGGCCGATTTCCAGCGGCTGCTCGCAGGCGATGCGTACCGCCTCGAGGGCCAGGTGCGGGGCGACCTGGCCCTTCCACTGACCGCTCTTGCGGGCGGTGTAGTCGACGAAGAAGTTGGCCGGCAGGTCGGCACCCGGCGCGGCATGCGGGGCGGATGGCTGCGCCGGGGCACCTGCCAGAACCAGTTCGCGGGCGAAGGCGCAGGCCTCGTCCAGCAGCGTCTCGGCCGAGGCGGTCAGGCGGTCGACCAGGCCCAGCTCGAGGGCGCGTTCGGCGCGCAGCGGCTGGCCGGAAAGGATGGTTTCCAGAGCGGTTTCGGCGCCGATCAGGCGCGGCAGGCGCTGGGTGCCGCCGGCGCCAGGCAGCAGGCCGAGGGTGATTTCCGGCATGCCCAGGCGCGCCTTGGGCTCGCTGATGCGGTAGCCGCAGGCCATGGCCAGCTCCAGGCCGCCGCCGAGGGCGAGGCCGCCGACCGCGGCGACCATCGGCTTGGCGCTGCCGGCCAGTTCGATCAGCAGCTGGGGCAGGGCCGGGGCGTCGAACGCGGCGCCGCCGAATTCGGCGATGTCGGCACCGGCGCAGAACGGCAGGCCGCGGCCGTAGACGACCATGGCCTTGACCGCCGGATCGGCGCTGGCCTGGCGGAAGGCAGCCTGCAGCTCCTGGCGCAGGGTGAGGCCGAGGGCGTTGACCGGGGCGCGGCCCAGCCCGATCAGGGCCAGCTCGTTATCCAGGGAGTAGTCGATCAGGGTGTACATGGCAGACCTCTGCAGAAGGTTGGGCCGGTCAGGGGCGAGGCATCCGGCCTAGCGGGTACGCGAATAAAGAAGCCGCCGCGCGGCGGCCAAGCAAAAAATCCGGCGGGGAGTGACCAAGAACGCCGGAGGCTGCTTCAGTGACTCAGAACTACGCCGGATACAGGCCCCAGGCATGGGTGATGTAGAAGGTGGCGTCGCTTTCGACGATGGTGTCCAGGGTCTCGGCAGCCACGCTCTCGGAGCCCTGTGGGTTCTCGAGGTCGAACGGTGCGTGGGTGGCGAAGCTCAGATCGCGCGAGGGCGCTTGGTAGGCCGGCATGTTGTTTCCCCTTGTTATGGTTGTGGGAGCCGATGCCGTTTTGTAGCAAGTCACACCCGCGGTTCGCTTCGAACCGCGGGTGGATTTGCGGGTGGAGTCGGCTGGAGTCGGGTGGAGCTTGAGGTTAAGGGCGCTCGGTCGGGCCGATGCAGCCCGGCCGGCGCTCTCTGCGAGCGACCAGCCGGGCTGTTGACGCTTAGGCCTGTACTACGGGAATACTGGCCTGCGCCGCAGCGTCCCGGTACTCGGCGATCTGGTCGAAGGACAGGTAGCGATAGATGTCGGCAGCCATGCTGTCGATGTTCTTCGCGTAGCCCATGTACTCCTCGACGCTCGGCAGCTTGCCGAGGATGGAGGCGACAGCCGCCAGCTCGGCCGAGGCCAGGAACACGTTGGTCGAATCGCCCAGCCGGTTCGGGAAGTTGCGGGTCGAGGTGGACACCACGGTCGAACCGGCCTGCACACGCGCCTGGTTACCCATGCACAGCGAGCAGCCCGGCATCTCCATGCGCGCACCGGCGCGGCCGAAGATGCCGTAGTAGCCTTCCTCGGTCAGCTGGTGCACGTCCATCTTGGTCGGCGGAGCCAGCCACAGACGGGTCGGGATGCCGCCCTTGACCTTGTCCAGCAGCTTGCCGGCCGCGCGGAAGTGACCGATGTTGGTCATGCACGAACCGATGAACACTTCGTCGATCTTCTGACCGGCAACGGTGGACAGCAGACGGGCGTCGTCCGGGTCGTTCGGCGCGCAGAGGACCGGCTCGGTCACTTCGGACAGGTCGATCTCGATCACGGCCGCGTATTCGGCGTCCTTGTCGGCTTCCAGCAGCTTCGGATCGGCCAGCCAGGCTTCCATCGCCTGGGCACGACGCTCCAGGGTGCGGGCATCGCCGTAGCCTTCGCCGATCATCCAGCGCAGCATGGTGATGTTGGAGCGCAGGTATTCGGCGATGGCCTCTTCCGGCAGCTTGATGGCGCAACCGGCAGCGGAACGCTCGGCGGAGGCGTCGGACAGCAAAAACAAGCCTTCGATCTCGAGGATGCGGCCGGAGAAGATGTTCTGCTTGCCCTTCTTCTCGACGGTCAGCAGGCCCTGCTGGATGGCGTAGTAGGGGATGGCATGCACCAGGTCACGCAGGGTGATACCGGGTTGCATCTTGCCCTTGAAGCGCACCAGCACGGATTCCGGCATGTCCAGCGGCATTACGCCGGTGGCGGCGGCGAAGGCGACCAGGCCGGAACCGGCCGGGAAGGAGATGCCGATCGGGAAGCGGGTGTGCGAGTCGCCACCGGTGCCGACGGTGTCCGGCAGCAGCATGCGGTTCAGCCAGCTGTGGATGATGCCGTCGCCCGGCTTGAGCGCAACGCCGCCGCGATTGCGCATGAAGTCGGGCAGGGTGTGGTGGGTCTTCACGTCCACCGGCTTCGGATAGGCGGCCGTGTGGCAGAACGACTGCATCACCAGGTCGGCGGAGAAGCCCAGGCAAGCCAGGTCCTTCAGCTCGTCGCGGGTCATCGGGCCGGTGGTGTCCTGGGAACCGACGGTGGTCATCTTTGGCTCGCAGTAGGTGCCCGGACGGATACCTTCGACGCCGCAGGCGCGGCCGACCATCTTCTGTGCCAGGGTGAAGCCCTTGCCGCTGTCGGCCGGCGCTTGCGGCTTGTGGAACAGGGTGGACGGCGCCAGACCCAGCTCGGCGCGGGCCTTCTCGGTCAGGCCGCGGCCGATGATCAGTGGGATACGGCCGCCAGCGCGCACCTCGTCCAGCAGCACCTCGGTCTTCAGCTCGAAGCTGGCCAGAACCTCTTCAGTGTCGTGCTTGCAGACCTTGCCGGCGTAGGGGTAGACGTCGATCACGTCGCCCATGTTGAGGTTGGCGACGTCGAACTCGATCGGCAGGGCACCGGCGTCTTCCATGGTGTTGTAGAAGATCGGCGCGATCTTGTTGCCAAAGCAGAAACCGCCGGCGCGCTTGTTCGGAACAAAGGGGATGTCGTCGCCGAAGAACCACAGCACCGAGTTGGTGGCGGACTTGCGCGAGGAGCCGGTGCCGACCACGTCGCCGACGTAGGCGACCGGGAAGCCCTTGGCCTTGACCGCTTCGATCTGCTGCAACGGGCCGACGGCGCCGGGCTGCTCCGGCTCGATGCCGTCGCGGGCCATCTTCAGCATGGCCAGGGCGTGCAGCGGGATGTCGGGGCGCGACCAGGCGTCCGGAGCCGGGGACAGGTCGTCGGTGTTGGTTTCGCCGGGAACCTTGAACACGCTCAGGCTGATCTTCTCGGCCAGCGCCGGGCGGGCGGTGAACCACTCGCCCTCGGCCCAGGAGGCCAGCACGGCCTTGGCGGCTGCGTTGCCCTTATTGGCGCGCTCGGCGACATCGTGGAAGGCGTCGAACATCAGCAGGGTGTGCTTGAGTTGCTCGGCAGCGGCGTTGGCCAGCTCGGCATCGTCCAGCAGCTCGACCAGGGTGGCGATGTTGTAGCCACCCTGCATGGTGCCCAGCAGCTCGACGGCGCGGGTCTTGCTCAGCAGCGGGGAGACGGCTTCGCCCTTGGCGATGGCGGACAGGAAGCCGGCCTTGACGTAGGCGGCCTCGTCGACGCCCGCCGGAACGCGGTCGGTGATCAGGTCGACCAGCACTTGTTCTTCGCCAGCCGGCGGATTCTTCAGCAACTCGACCAGCGCGGCGGTCTGCTCGGCGTCCAGGGCCAGTGGCGGCAGGCCCTGCTGGGCGCGTTCTTCCAGGTGTTGGCGATAACTTGCGAGCAAGGCGATATCTCCAGTCATGTCGATGAGGGGCGTGCAAGAGGCGCGCTTCCGGCCCGGAGGCAAGCTGCGGGGGAAAGCAGTGGGCAAAAAAAGGGGAGCAGTACCGGGAAAGTGAGGGTGACCAGCCTCTTTCCCGGTACGGCTCCCATAAACGGTGCTTTAGCGCTGCGCCAGGGCCGGCACGGCGCGCGGCTCGACGCCGGTGTACTCGGCGCTCGGGCGGATGATGCGGTTGTTGGCGCGCTGCTCGAACACGTGGGACGCCCAGCCGGTAACCCGCGAGCAGACGAAGATCGGGGTGAACAGCTTGGTCGGGATGCCCATGAAGCGGTAGGCCGAGGCATGGTAGAAGTCGGCGTTGGGGAACAGCTTCTTCTGCTCCCACATCACCTGGTCGATGGCCTCGGAGACCGGGAAGATCACCGTGTCGCCGACTTCTTCGGCGAGCTGCTTCGACCAGACCTTGATCACCTCGTTGCGCGGATCGGACACGCTGTAGATCGCGTGACCGAAGCCCATGATCTTGTCCTTGCGCGCCAGCATGGCGAGGGTGCCGTCGATGGCCTCCTGCGGCGAGGCGAACTTCTCGATCATCTCCATCGCCGCCTCGTTGGCGCCGCCATGCAGCGGGCCGCGCAGGGTGCCGATGGAGCCGGTGATGCAGGAGTACAGATCGGACAGGGTCGAGGCGCAGACACGACCGGCGAAGGTCGAGGCGTTGAACTCGTGCTCTGCATAGAGGATCAGCGACACGTTCATCACCTTGCGGTGCAGTTCGCTGGGTTTCTTGTCGTGCAGCAGGGCCAGGAAGTGGCCACCCAGATCGGCTTCGCCGGTGACGCAGTCGATGCGTACGCCCTCGTGGCTGAAGCGGTACCAGTAGCACATGATGGCCGGGAAAGCGGCGAGCAGACGGTCGGCGATGTCACGCTGCTCGTCGAAGCTGTGCTCCGGCTCCAGGGTGCCGAGCATCGAGCAACCGGTGCGCATCACATCCATCGGGTGGGCGTCGGCGGGGATGCGTTCGAGCACGTCCTTGAGCGCTTGCGGCAGGTCGCGCAGGCCGTGCAGGCGCTGCAGGTAGGCATCCAGCTGGGCAGCGGTGGGCAGTTCGCCGTAGAACAGCAGGTAGGCGACTTCCTCGAACAGGCAGTCCTTGGCCAGCTCGCGCACGTCGTAGCCGCGGTAGGTCAGACCGGCGCCTTCCTTGCCAACGGTGGACAGTGCAGTCTGTCCGGCGATCTGGCCACGCAGGCCGGCGCCACTCAGTACCTTTGCTTCAGCCATGGCGTTCTCCTCTTGGATTTGTTCTGGGTAGGGCAGTCAGGGCCGGGGCCGAGGGCATTCGGTCAAGGTCCCTGGTCCGGGCACGGCGGATACCGACAGCGCTCTGCTCGATGAGGCTTGCGCACCTCATTCGGGGTAGCGAAGGTCAGGCGCTGGTCGCGTCGTGATGCATGCTAAGCGGGCTTTGTCCGGTCTACGTCGTTATGAAAGCCGATGCAGCTTTTTAGCAAGATGTGCTAAGAGGCGCGTCGAACCGCGGGTGGATTTGCGGGTGGAGGCGGATTGGTCCGGGTGGAGGGGCAGCTGCAGCGGCTCAGTCGAGCAGCCGCAGCTCGCGGGCGGCGCGCAGGGCGGCGTCGCGGTCGGTGACGTCGAGCTTGCGGAACAGGTTGTTGATGTGGGTCTTCACCGTACTGAGGCTGACGAACAGGCCGTCGGCGAGCTGCTGATTGCTCTGTCCCCGCGCCATGCGCCGCAGCACGTCCAGTTCGCGGCGGGTGAGCGGCTCGAGCAGCGCCTGCGCCTGGGTGGCGCCTTCGCCTCCGGCGAGCCCGGCCAGCAACGCGGCCAGCTGCTCGCGGGGCGGCAGCGGGCGCTCCAGGCCGGCCTGGCGGCGCACCTGCGGCTGCAGCAACTGGCGGAACAGCTCGACCAGCTCGCGGCCCTCGTGGTGCAGCAACTGGCCGAAGCCGTGGCTGGCGGCCAGCTGCAGGGCCTCGTCCAGGCAGGCGAGGGCGGCCGTCTGGTCGCCGCGGTCGCGCTGCAGGGTAGCGTCGAGCAGCCACAGGTCGAGTTGCAGGCGACGGTTGTTCTCGCTGTCGGCCTGCTCGCGCAGG
The DNA here is from genome assembly GCF_900109175.1 of Pseudomonas linyingensis. Classification (GTDB taxonomy): domain Bacteria; phylum Pseudomonadota; class Gammaproteobacteria; order Pseudomonadales; family Pseudomonadaceae; genus Geopseudomonas; species Geopseudomonas linyingensis. Next base: position 17,563 of record NZ_FNZE01000013.1, read on the forward strand.
TTGCCGAGGATCTGCTCGGCCAGCGCCGGCTGGCCGAGATGACGCTGCACCCAGGCATAGGCCAGCCATTCCTCCGGCATCAGGTCCTCGCCGTAGTGGCGCTGGCACCAGTGCCATTCCTCCAGCCAGTGCAGGATGAAGTCCTGGTCGCGCTGGCGCAGTGCCAGGCGGGCACGCCAGGCGCCGGCCAGCCGGTACACGCCGAACTGGCGGAACTGGCGGGCCATGCGTCGCGCCTCGTCCCAGTGCGCCTGGGCCTTGTCCTGGTCGCCCAAGGCGTCATGCAGGCAGGCCTTGTGGTGGAGCACCTGGACCAGGGCGGCCGAATGGGGAAAGCCCAGCGCCAGGGTCTCCGTCTTGGCCAGGCGCTGTCTGGCCTGTTCCAGATGATTCTGCTGGGCGAACACCAGCCCCAGGCCCAGGTGGTGGAACAGTTCGTAGAAGTTGCGCGAGGCGGTCGCCGGCGACTTGTGCTCCAGGGCGAGGAAACGGCGCATGGCGGCCACGCTGTCGCCCTGGGCCAGCTCGATCTGGCCGAGCAGCAGGTGGGGAATGTTGGCGAAGCCGCTGAAGCCGAACTCGTCGAACTCGCCCAGCGCCTGTTCCACATCCTGGCGGGCGGCGGCCAGCTGGCCGAGTTCGAACAGGCAGCGGGCGCGGATGAAGCGCAGCACCGATCCCGCGGAGTTGCGCTGCGGATAACGCTGCAGCGCCTGGCTGGCCAGCTCCAGCCCATGGCGCAGGTTGCCGCCGAGATAGGCCAGCAGGGTGCGCAGATAGGCGATGGTCTGCTGGACCCGCTCGGGATTGCGCGGCACGCCCTGGCGCTGCAGCAGTCGCAGGCGCTGGATGCATGCCTTGGTGCGGGCGATGTCGTTGGTCACCATGACGATCGAGGCTTCGCTGATCGCCAGGGTGAAGTGGTCGCTGCCGCTCTCGCCGGAAACCTGGCTGAGCAGATCGACCAGCGCGTTGATCTGGCCATCGCGCAGCAGATCGAAGGTGTGCCGCTCGGCGGTGGCGAGTACCGCGTTGAAGTCGCGGGCGCGGCCGTACTGGTGGATGGCTTCCGAATAGCGGCGGTGTTCCAGCAGCCAGGCCGCCGCCATCTGGTGCAGCTGCTGCTGCAACTGCGGGTCGCGCTGCTGCAGGCGCTGGTACAGCACCTCGCGCAGAACCCGGTGGTAGCGGTACTCCACGCGCTCGCGGGAGCGCTGCTCGATGAACAGGTCGCGGCGCTGCACCTGATGAATCAGCCGCTCGGCATCCGGCCGCTCGCTGAGCACGCCGGCCAGCTCCGGGTCGAAGGTCTGTACCACGGCGGTCCGTTCAAGGAAGGCCAGCAACTCCGCGGGCAGCCGGGCGAGCAGTTCCTCGGCGAGAAAGTCGCTCACATAGGTATAGGCCTGGCGGGTCACGCTGCGCACCAGTTCGGGCTGCGGGCTGGCCGGCACCAGCTCGCGGTAGGCGGTGAGCCAGAACAGCAGGCCGGTAATCCAGCCCTCGCTGCCGGCGCGCAGTTGGTAGAGGGCATCGGCGTCCAGCCTGGCGCCGCGGCCGCTGGCCAGTTGGCCGATTTCCTCGCTGTCCAGGGCCAGCTCGCGGGCATCAATGATCGCCAGGCGCTCGTCGCGGCGCAGGTGGTTGATGGCCAGCTCCGGGGCGCCTTCGCTGGCCGCCAGCACCAGCAGGCCGGGCGGGCCGAAGCGCAGCAGCTGCTCGATGTAGTGGCGAGCGCGATCGGCGCGCAGCAGGTGCAGGTCGTCGAGGATCAGGGTGAAGCCTTCGCTCTGCTGCTCCAGACACTGCAGGACGGTGCGCCACAGGCGCTGCTCGTCGGCGGGGACCAGGGTGTGCTCGGGCGCGGGCAGGCCGAGGGCAGCGTGCAGGTGCAGCAGCAGGTGCAGTGGTTGGTTGTCGGCTGTGTCCAGTCGATACCAGGCCCAGGGCGTCTGCAGGCTGGTGGCGTACTGGGCGAGCAGGGTGCTCTTGCCGTAGCCCAGCGGCGCGCTGAGCAGGATCAGGCGGCAGCCGCGGCTGGCGGCTTCCTGCAGATGCTGCAGCAGACGCGGGCGGGCCAGGGCCCTGTCCGGCAGTGGCAGCGGGCGGAGTTGACTCGGATTGACTAGCGGAGAGGCCATTGTTGTTCTGTTGTTTTTCACGAGGCGGATGCCGCGAAGTTACCAGAACTTGGCTGGGTGGTGTTCTGCTGAGGGCCGTTGGCTAGTGGGCAGACCTGCGTGAGAGGGTCGTCAAAAGCGACTGGCCGGACAAGCTGCGCCACGGTTGTGGCTAGCGGGCCAACCGTGGCGCGATCTCAATGGAACAGGCCGGACCAGCCGCCCACACCGGGTGGTAGGGAGCAGGTCTGTCGACTGTGGCTGTCCGGGCACGCATAGGCGAGAGGGTTCTCTGCCGCGGATTTCCACTCGCCGCCGAAGGTCAGCACCAGCGCGAGAATCGACAGGAACAGCAGCCAGGGATAGCTATCTACGTTCATGGCACGCCCCGTTGGTATTGTTTTTGGGTGAGGTGCAGTCCATGCATCGACGAGGCAATCCGCGCCGTTCTGGGCGTGGTTCCTCGGATGGACAGGAGGGTGCTCCACGGGTCCATCTGAGCAGGAGCTTAGATCAGCGATCGCCTGTGTGTCGTTCAAAAATCCTGAATAAGCTGTTCGATTTATCCGCACCGGCGCCCAGGATATGACGCGTCCTGACCCGGTGGCCTGTGCCTCTCCCGAACTGGGTGCGCGCATGGCCGCCGCCATCTTGCAACTTTACTGAACAACCCCTTCGCCCCGGCGGCCTGTCTTCCCCGCCTTCCCCTGCAAATAATCCGCCCCAACAGGTCAGCGGATTCGAGGAAGGGGACCATGCAGGATTTCGACGTCATAGTGATCGGCGGGGGCAATGCGGGGCTGTGCGCCGCGCTGTCGGCCCGCGAGCAGGGCGCGCGGGTGGCGCTGCTGGAGCGCGCTCCCGAGGAGCAGCGCGGCGGCAACTCGGCGCATACCGGCGGCGCCTTCCGCGTCGCCTATCGCGGGGTGGACGATCTGCGCCGGCTGATGCCCGACCTGCTCGACAGCGAGATCGAGAGCAGCGACTTCGGCAGCTACACCCAGGACGACTTCTACGGCGAGCTGGCCGCGCAGAGCCAGTACCGCGCCGACCCGGAAGTGCTCGACACCGTGGTCAGCGAGAGCCTCGACACCCTGGGCTGGATGACCCGCCAGGGCGTGCGCTTCATGCCGATCTACGGCCGCCAGGCGTTCAAGGTCGACGGCAAGTACAAGTTCTGGGGCGGTCTCACCGTCGAGGTGTCCGGCGGCGGCCTGGGCCTGGTCGAAGCGCTGATGCGCCGCGCCGAGCGCAGCGGCGTCGAGCTGCACTACGCCTGCCGCGCGCAGAAGATCGGCCGCGCCGACGGCCGCTGGCAGATCGAATGCGCGAACGGCCAGCGCTTCAGCGCCGCCGGGTTGATCCTCGCCACCGGCGGCTTCCACGCCAACCTCGAATGGCGCGCCAAGTACCTGGGGCCGGGCTGGGATCTGGCCAAGGTGCGCGGCTCGCGCTTCAACACCGGCGACGGCATCCGCATGGCCATGGACGTCGGCGCGGTGGCCCACGGCAACTGGTCGGGCTGTCACGCGGTGTTCTACGACGTCAACGCCCCCGAGCTGGGCGACCTCGACCTGCTCAACATGCAGAAGAACTACTTCCACCTCGGCGTGGTGGTCAACGCCGACGGCAAGCGCTTCGTCGACGAGGGCCTGGATTTCCGCAACTACACCTACTCGGGGATGGGCGCCAAGGTGCTGCAGCAGCCGGGCGGCGTCGCCTGGCAGCTGTTCGACCAGCACAGCGAGCACCTGCTGCCCGACGAATACCGCGTGCGCCACGCCACCCGCATCCAGGCCGACACCCTCGAGGAGCTGGCCGGCAAGCTCGAAGGCGTCAACGTCAACGCGCTGCTCGACACCCTCAGTGAATACAACGCCGCCGTGCGCCGCGAGGTGCCGTTCAACCCGGCGGTGCGCGACGGCCGCTCGACCCAGGGGCTGGCGATTCCCAAGTCGAACTGGGCCAACCCGCTGGAGCGCGGCCCCTTCGTCGCCTACGCGGTCACCTGCGGCATCACCTTCACCTTCGGCGGCCTCAAGGTGAACAGCGGGGCGCAGGTGATCGACGAGGATGGCCAGGTGATCCCCGGCCTGTACGCCGCCGGCGAGCTGGTCGGCAACCTCTACTACGTTAAGTACGCCGGCGGCGCCGGCCTCACCTCGGGTTCGGTGCTCGGCCGCATCGCCGGCGCGGCTGCTGCCAGCCAACAACAATAAGGAACCACCATGACCATCCGCATCTGGCACCAGAGCTTCACCGTGCTCAGCGACCTCGGCGCCTACGACGCCGCCCTGCGCGCCCACTTCAAGAAGGTCGCCCGTCCCGACACGGTGATCGACATGCACGGCATGCAGCCGGGCACCTACCGCACCAACTACCCGGGCGACGACATCAAGTACGGCGCCATCCAGTACCTGCACGGCCTGCAGTTCATGGCCGCCGGCATCAACGCCGAGCAGCAGGGCTACGACGCCTACGCCATCAGCACCCTGCCGGAGCCGGCGCTGCGCGAGATCCGCAGCCTGCTCGGCATCCCGGTGGTCGGCTACGGCGAGTCGGCGATGCTCACCGCCTGCACCCTCGGCCGCAAGTTCGGCGTGCTGGTGTTCATCGACGAGCTGGCCGAGCTGGTGGCCGAGAACGCCGCGCGCCACGGCCTCGGCCAGCGTCTGGCTGGGGTGCGCCACGTCGGCTTCCGCTTCGCCGACGTGCTGGCCGCGTTCAGCGATCCGGCATCCTTGATCGACCGTTTCCGCACCGCCGCCCGCGCGCTGATCGCCGTCGGCGCCGAGGTGATCATCCCCGGCGAGGCGCCGCTCAACGTGCTGCTCGCCACCCACGGCATCAGCGAGGTGGACGGCGTGCCGGTGCTCGACTCGCTCGGCGCCTGGATCAAGCAGGCCGAGTCGATGGTCGACCTGCAGCGCGCCAACGGCACGCGCACCTGCAACCGAGGCTACTTCTCCGCCCAGCCCGACCCCGAGCGGGTGCGCGAGATCTTCGCCTTCTATGGCCTGGCCCAGCGGTTTCTCGAGCCGCGCTGAGGAGTGACGAACATGAGCGAGATCCTGAATACCCAACTGCTGGTGATCGGCGGCGGCCTGGCCGGTTTCGCCGCCGCGCTGAGCGCCGCCGAGGCCGGCATCGACGTGTTGCTGCTGGAGAAGACCGCCGCCACCGGCGGTTCCTCGGCGATGAGCGGCGGCTGCCTGGCCTTCGCCGGCACCGACCTGCAGGTCGAGCGCAGCATCGAAGATTCGTCCGAGCTGCTGTATCGCGACCTGGTGGAGGTCGGCAAGGGCGAGTGCGACGAGGCGCTGGTGCGCGCCTACGCCGACAACCAGCTGGCCACCTACGAGTGGCTCAAGGCCCACGGCGTGGCCTTCCAGCCGGTTATCGAGGCCGCCTCCGGGCAGTCGGTGCCGCGCGTGCACAACGTCGATCCGGCCGACATGGTGCGCCAGCTGGAGCTGGCCGCGCTGAACACCGGCAAGGTCGAGGTGCTGCGCAACACCCGCGCCCGCCGCCTGCTGCGCAGCGCCGGCGGGCGGGTGATCGGCGCCAGCGCCGAGCGTGACGGCCAGCCCTTGGAGATTCGCGCCGCGCGCGGGGTGATCCTCGCCTGCGGCGGCTTCGTTCACGACCGCGAGCTGATCCACCGCTTCGCCCCGCTGTACGACAACGCCGTGTTCATCGGCGGCGAGGGCAATGAAGGCGACGGCCTGCGCATGGCCTGGGCGCTGGGCGCCGACCTGCGCGACATGGTCCACATCAAGGGCACCTTCGGCAAACACCCGATGGACGAGAACAACCACCACGCCTGCCTGGCCGTGTACAAGGGCGCCATCGCGGTCAACCAGGAGGGCCGCCGCTACGTCGACGAGTCGCTGTCCTACAAGCTGCTCGGCGACGCCTGCATGCAGCAGTCCTACGGCGTGACCTACCAGATCCTCGACCGCGACATCATGGAAAGCGGCGACGACCGCGTGCGCATCCTCGACTTCGAGCGCCGCCTGGAGGAAGGCCTGTTCGTCGAGGCCGACAGCTTGGAGCAGCTGGCCAAGCTGCTGGAGCTGCCGGTCGAAGACTTCCTCGCCGAGGTGGCCGCCTACAACGCCGCGCTCAGTGCGGGCGAGACGCCAGAGTTCGGCCGCCGCCACCTGGTCCACCAGCACGGCGCGCTGCGCAGCATCGCCCGCCCGCCGTTCTACGCCTACCCGTCCACCGCCGCGGTGTTCGGCACCTACTGCGGGGTCAAGGTGGATGCGCAGATGCGCGTGCACGACGTGTTCGGCGCGCCCATCGACGGCCTGCTGGCCGCCGGCGAGATGGTCGGCGGGCTGCACGGCGCCGCCTACATGACCGGCTCGGCGCTGGGCAAGGCGGCGATCTTCGGCCGCCTGGCCGCCGCCACCGCCTGCCAGAGCTGAGGGGAGAAGAGCCGATGAACATCCTGGTACTGCTGGCCGGCGTGGCCGACGTTCGCTACCCGCTGCACGAAATCCGCATCGACGCCGCCGGGCTGATCGAGGAGGGCGGCCAGTCGCGCCGCCAGCTCGGCCCGTTCGACGAGGGCGCCCTGGAGCTGGCGCTCAAGCTGCGCGACGCCCGCGAGGACTGCCGCATCGAGGTGCTGGTGCTCGGTGGCAGCAACAACGACAACCTGCTGCGCAGCGTCGCCGCCTTCAAGCCCGACCGCCTGCGCCTGCTCGACCTGCAGCCGTGCCGGCCCTGGGACGCCCGGCTGAGCGCGGCGCAGATCGCCGGGCTGATCGGCGCGGAAGGCACTCCCGACCTGTTGCTGATCGGCCGCGAGTTCGGCGACCTCGACGAGGGCAGCCTGCCGGTGCTGCTCGCCGCGCGCCTCGGCCTGCCGCTGTTCGCCCTGGCCCAGTACGCCGAATGGCAGGGCGAACAGGTGCGCCTGCTGCGCGAGCGCGGCATCCGCCAGCAGTGGCACAGCGTCGCCGGCCCGCTGCTGGCCACGGTGACCAACGACCGGCGCAACAAGCTGCGCCACCCGCTGATGAAGAACGTGATGCTGGCCAAGAAGATGACCTTCGACAGCGTGACTGCCAGCGCGGCGGCGGACAGCGACGTGCGCCTCGCCGACCTGGCCCCGGCCCGCGAAGTGCAGCGCGGCGGCCAGTGCCGGCTGCTGGACGGCGACGTGCCGAGCCAGGCCCGCGCGCTGGCCGGCTACCTGCGTGGCGAAGAAGAGGAGAACGCGGCATGAGCGCACCACTTAAGACACGCGAAATTCTGGCCCTGATCCCCCTGGCCTGGGGTGACGACGCCCTCGACATGACCCTCGGCGCCGCCCAGCGGGTGGCCGCCGACGCCGGCCTCGGCTTCGCCGCGCTGCTGCTCGGCAACGCCGGCGCCGAGGAGGGCGCCCGCCGCGCGGCCGCCGCCGGCGCCGCGCGCATCTGCCTGGCCGCGCATGGCGGGCTGGCGCTCGATGCCGAACCCGCCGCCCTGGCACTGGCCGGCGCCGACGCCGTGCGCCGCCAGCCCGAAGCCAACCAGCGCCTGCTGCTGGTGCCGCCGGGCGCCGACGGCGAGGAACTGGCCGCGCATCTGGCAGCGGTGCTGGACGCCCAGCCCCTCGGCCGCTGCAGCGCGTTGAGCTGGACCGAGGCAGGTCTCGAGGCCGAGCGCGCCACCTGGGGCGGCCGCCTGCGCCTGGGCATGACCCAGGCTGACGGTAGCGCCGTCGCCTGCCTGCGCTTGGGCAAGGCCGAGCTGAGCAGCACTGCCGAGCCGCCGTGCGAGCGCCTGGAGCTGGACACCGTCCTGCCCGCGCCGCTGGCGGTGGAGGAGAGCACCAGCGGCCAGCGCCTGCCCCCGGTGGAGAGTGCGCGCATCGTGGTTTCCGGCGGTCGCGGGGTCAACGAACAGGGCTTCGCCCTGCTCGAGGAACTGGCCGAACGCCTGGACGGCAGCCTCGGCGGCAGCCTGCCGGCGGTCGACGCCGGCATGGTCCCGGTGATGCGCCAGGTCGGCGTGTCCGGCAAGTTCGTCAGCCCGGACATCTACCTCGCCGTCGGCATCTCCGGCACCCCACAGCACCTCGCCGGCATCAGTCCGGACACCCGCATCGTCGCCATCAACAAGGACCCGGCGGCGGACATCTTCAAGGTCGCCAGTGTCGGTGTGGTGGGGGACTGGGAGCAGGTGTTGCCGGAGTTGTTGAGGGTGGTGGAGAGATAGGGAGGTGCTACCTGATATACCGGGGCTTGTGGGGTAGGTTAAGGCCGTAACCCACAAGCTGTCAGAAATAGCTATGATTTCGTAGATGTGGCGGCAATTTTTCTAGCAAGTCCCAAGATTTCAGGGGGTTTGATCTTTCAGTCTGTACTGCAAGGCTGTCTCGTATGCGATGTTGAAGAATTCGGTTAGGGGCCTTCGCTCAAATGACTCATGCTCGCTTACTATTTCCGAGTGATCCGAGTCGCCCAGAAGTCTACGATAGTGAAGCCATCCGTAGAGTTTTGGTGTGGTCTGCACTTGTAGTTGCAGTTTTTCCTCGGAAAAGCGCCGTGCGAGCTTTTCATCAGTCATTACTGCTATTGTCGAGATCCGATAAGACATAGCTATGCAAGACAGCTCACCGCTACTCAGTCTTGAAGGTGCTAGCCGCGCCACCGCTATGAGGTCGTCAAGATCACAATGCTGAATGGATATTGAGTTGCTTTGAAGTGCGCTTTGCAGGCGTCCCTTTAGCGTCTCAGATTGGGTGGTATTTGTTTTTCTTGGCTTGTGCATGCACTCGTATTTAACCATCGGCGTTATACAGAAGGTGGTGCCGCATGAGAATGCTGCAAGACTCAGTTTTCTTGCTGAAAGAATATTCCAGACGGCGCAGGTATCCACGACTACCATCCTGGAGAATTGACGAGGATCAAAGGCCATGCTGTATAGTCCATCCAAACAGTTTTCCAAACTCTGCGAGATCGTCAGGCTCAATTCGAAGTAGCTCGCACAACCGATGAGTGCTAATTATTCCCTTGTCATGGGCTTGCCGGCAAAGCTCTACATAATAACCTGAAAGACCTCTCTTAAGAAGCCCTAGGCGACGCTCTCGCTGGTTTTCTGTTAAGCCCTCAGGGGCCTCGGGATCAATTTTCTCTGCTTGATGAATTCTGACTAATCGGAGTCTGCTTGCGGTTTTCTCGTCAATAATTCCTGCATCCTTCAACGCCTTGGCAAGTGCTGGAGTGCTTACCCTAAACCGCTGTGCCCATGCGGCAGCAGACTCTTCATTCAGCTTTGGTAGGGAATTTAGCATTGTTAATGGCATTAGGTAGTGAGAGGCAAAGCTGTTGGCTCTTATTTCGATAAAGTCCTTAGGGGAGAACTTTGAGCTTCGAGCTTCATATGTCACCATAATTCCATCGGAGGAATCAAATATGGAGTGGGCGACTTCATGTGCGGTAGAAAAGCGCTGCCTGTATATGTCTTCATTATAATTTATAAGTACGCAGTGCCCGGCAATTGGATCTTCTATATAAAGGCCGGATATTTCGTTGTTTTCCAGTTCCCTTCGAAAAATGTGCACTCCAATTGCCCTGAAATCTGCATATATGTCTCGGTTAACTTCATTGGGGCGATACCCGATAATGTTCCTAAGCTGCTCCGCTGCTTGTCTTCCGTGGGTTTTGTAGTTTGTTCCGCTCCAGCTAAGCTGCGGTCTGGTTTTTTTTCTTCCTAAGATCTCCTCCAGATTCGCCTCGGCTTGGCATAAATATAAGAACTCCTGTACTGCTCTTCTGTCTTTAGGGCTAAAAGAGTCTCCGTGTCGTCTATATAAGATCTCTGTTTTTTCGGAAGGGGCGGGAAGTCTTTCATCTATAAGTTGAAGGAAGTCGCAGTCATAGAGAGCGGCTAATATAAGAATTTCATCGCCGGACGGTTTTGTGTTTCCGTCCTCAATTTCTATCAGTCTATTTGCGGGTATGCCAGAGGCTCTGCTTGCCTCATCAAAGTCATAAGCTAGTGCTTCTCGGCTCTTCCTCAGTCGAGCGGACAAAACATTAAGGTTGATTGCCATTTTCCTGATCCGTCATTAAGGGTCCATGGGTCGGCGCCATTAGGCTTCCTTTTTCTGCGCTTTCAAACTCGAATCATGAGCGCAGTTGGTGGGGGCTAAAGCTTCTACTTCGTGCTCAGTTTGTTGTCATGCGCAAGGATATGCAAAGTATTATAAGGGTAGTTGAAGGGTGCTTCAATTGCTCATGCTCAAGCCGCGGCGTTTTTAATGTGGTAAATCCAAGCACTTTCCTTATAGCTAAAAGAGTCGCTACGGACCATTTACCCCCGCCCCGTCTCCCTGTATGCACCCCCGGCGCTGGGCGTCCAGGCTGCGCCAGCAGAACTCGATGAAGGCGCGGGTGCGCGGGGCGACGAAGCGGGACTTGAGGGTGACGGTAAAGAAGGTGCGGCCGTAGGTCTGCCGGCCGGGGAACAGTTCCACCAGTTTGCCCCAGTTCAGCTGGTTGACGAACACGCCCAGCACGCAGATGACACCCTAGTCGGCCAGCGCGGCGTCGATCAGGGCGTCGGTGCCAGAAAAGTAAATCTGTCCCCTTTTTTCTAAGTGTCGAACGAGTCCAGTGAAGCACGCTGCCAACAGCGCTCATAGCCAAAAAAATAAAAGGCCCTAAAGCTGATGGCCTGTCTTGAGAAACTCATCTAAATGCATGATCTTGGTTGGTACACCTAGATACGTGTAAGCCACTCGCACCTTATGACAAAAACGATCGTCTCCGGTGACGAAGAAATTGGCTTTTGTAGCGTAAATTGCGTGAGTAACATCATGCATGCGAGAGCGAGCCATCTTAACTTTTTCCGGCTTAAATCTCAGCTCCTCAAGATAGTTCATCAAAATTTCGAAAACATGTTCCAGTACTTGGTGCGAAATGGAAATGCTCTCCCAAGAGAAATCAGGCAACCCAGCCTGCCTTGCATTTTCTTGGAGCACAGCATCCGAGTTAAATTTTTTCTTTATTTCGGAGTCGTATTCTGCACTTGAAAGGAACGTCACAGGCAGGTTTGAGGCGATGCGTGAACGCGCGCCATCAACATCACTTGCTTTGAGATCTTTAAGCAGCTTGCGCTCGCGGCTGTCGAGAAATCTATTCCGATCAAAATATTCCAAAACGCGCATCAAGCACTGGCCTGGGTGCTCTTGTATGATTCGGGTGGGATTATTCCCTTGGCCAGGAAATATTTCATAGTTATTCGAGATGTCGGAAATGCTTTGCAGTCTTTCCCCGCAGCGATGCGCGACATCCTTAATCTCTTCCTCCTCAAATTTACGCCACATTATGGACGACCCCAAGTCCTCCAGATGGGCAGGGCTATAAGGGAACATGTATTTCTCTTTCAGTGCATCTACGACCTCACGTAGGCCGGCCACATCATTATTAAAATGGCTCGCAAAAACGTTATAATCTAAATAAATTATTTTCTTTTCAATCAAAATCAAATCCCTCTGATGGAAGCAAAAAATCTAGTCACACAAAAGCGGTACTCAAATCATCGCCACACCGCCACCAACCTGTACCCCTGACTTCCTTAGCCTATCAAATCTCACCTCGGATCTAGAGGAACACGTCGCTGATGGAGTTTCCCAGAAAGCTTAGATATATTAACTCCATGTAATAATTTGGTCGTGCCATTATAATGCTATTTTGCAAGTGGCAAGGCAGGCTGGACTCAAAAGCTTACAACCGATGCTTACGGTTTCCCCTAACGATCCATTGCGGCCCGTCACAGCACGCTGGAGCACATCAGCCCGGAGGCCTTCGAGCCTCGGGTGAGTGTTTAACCGCGTGTCCACGATTGCGGGTCATACTGCACCAGTGCCTTGGGTCTGGCGCCCTGCGGCGATCCGCCGGTGAGCACCAGCTCCATCAGCACGGCGGACTCCTCGCCGGCGAGCACCTGCTGCGCTTCCTGCGCCAGCGCCAGCAGCTGCAGGTCGGCTTCCGGCAGCGGCGTGTCGGCGGCGGGCACGAAGCTCAGCGCGCCCAGCGCACGGTCGCCGATGAAGGCCAGGCGGTCGAGCGGGCCGGGGCTGATGCCCTGCCTGCGGAACAGCCGATCCATCAGCAGCAGGCCCCAGCCATCGGGGAGGGCGTCCGCCACCAGGCCCGGCAGGCGGTGCTGGTAGGCAGGAAAGCCGCCGTAGGCCTGCGCGCGCAGCTTGAGGTGGCGTGGCGACAGCTCAAGCTTCTGGGCCAGTGCCTCGGGGGAGTACTCGAACAGCAGGCTGGCGCCGTCGTCGGCCAGGGTGCCCAGCCGCCAGTGCTCGCCCCAGCCGCAGTAGTACACGTCGAGCTTTTTCATGGGCGCTTTCTCCGCGGCGCCCGTACCCGCTGGGTTTGCCGAGCCTGTTCGGCCTGCTCCATCTGGGCGATGGACTGGCTGGGCAGCACGAACAGCGCCTGCAGCTCATCGGTCAGCCCGAGGGCCTGCACCACGCGCACCACGGTTTCCAGCGAGGAGGTGCCGTTGCCCTCCAGCTTCTTGATGGTGCCGGGAGCGACACCGGCCATGCCGGCCAGTTCTTGCTGGGTAAGCTCCTGCGCCAGTCGCTGAAGGCGCAGACGCTGGCCCAGCTCCTGGAGGATTTCGCTGCGGTCTGCGAATGAGAAGTCCACTATATTGATCCTTAGTGGGAAAATGTCCTGTTAGAGGATATCATAGTGGCTCTTATATGGTGGTGCGGGTGTGCAATCGCGTGAGGCCAGTTTCCCAGTCCGTAGGGTGGGCTTTAGCCCACCAACGCAGGTCAGCGTGGGCTAAACCCACCCTCCAAGGCGAGTTAGAGTCAGGTAGTAGAGAGCACCTGCCCATTGGTCGACAAGGATGGCGGTGCAAACTCACCGCTCTTTGCATATGCCTCGTTCACAAACGCTTTGAGGTAGGCCATGACATCAGGCTTCAAGCGCTCGTAGTGCGCTCCAAGATTCTCCATGTGCTTGTCTTGAATCCATCCGGGATAAGTCATTGCAAGTTTTCCGTTGGCTTTAGAGTCGTTGTGTTTGATGCTGTTGTTGATTAGGCGCAATTCGTCGACGGCTCTGAATCCGAAGAGATTGGTACAGTCGATTTCGTTTGAGTTACCACGAATAAGGCAGGCTTTCTTGTCTTCCCCAAGCGAAGGAAAAGTTACTCTCAGTACGGCACCCAAGTGCGTTTCGACTAATCGATAAAGGCCAACAATTGCCAGAGACTCTCCCAGTTTTTTAACTTCGTCGAGCTGCCAATATTCGTCGCTGAGAACACCTTCATAATCCGCTCGGTCTTGCTCGCACTCGAACTGCTCGTCGCTTAGGCCATCGTAGGTTTTCTGCAGATCCTTGCGGCTCGCTGCTACTGAGCTGCCGAAATGGAACCGGAATTCGTCTAAAACCTCGGAGCTGAGGTTCAGGTGAATGTTCCGTAGCATCGCACCAAACTGGGCGCTTTTCTTTGCCATGAAGTCTCATCCTTGTTCGTGTTGACGGGCCATGAAGCCATGAGTTTTTTATGGCCAAGTGATATTGGGGCGCGAGATTGGGTATACAACTCTTCCGGTTCAAGCTCGGCAGAGCGCTGCAATCTACTCAAAGCGCGTCCAGTGTTGAGCCTCCGCTCTTGGCCGATACCTGCCGTGACCTTGATGGGGACTGGTATGTGGCTCGGCTCTTGACCAAAGCCCTCACCCCCGCCCCCGTCTCCCCACATGCAACCCCACACTCGCCCCCGGCGCCGGCCGGCGCTGGGCATCCAAACTCGCCAGCAGGAACTCGATAAAGGCGCGGGTGCGCGGGGCGACGAAGCGGGATTTGGGGGTGACGGTGAAAAAGGTGCGGCCGTAGGTCTGCCAGCCGGGGAACAGTTCCACCAGCTTGCCCTGGGAGAGCAGCCGGTTGACGAACACGTCCAGCACGTAGATGACGCCGAGGTCGGCCAGCGCGGCGTCGATCAGGGCGTCGGTGCTGTTGAAGTGCAGCTTGCCCATCGGCTGCAGGTCGTGGGCTTCCTCGCCGAGGGTGAACGACCAGCGCGCCGGGGTGTAGCTGCTCTTGGGGAACAGGCCCAGGCACTGGGTGGGGTCGAGCTGGGCAGGGTGGTCGGGGGTGCCGAGCTTCTCCAGCAATGACGGTGTGGCGCAGGCGACGTAGTGGGCCTGGTACAGCGGGCGGGCGACCAGGTCGGCGTCGTTGACCGAGTCGATGCGGATGGCCATGTCGGTGCCGCTCTCGATCAGCCCCTCGGGGTGGTCGGTCAGGCGCAGAGCGATGCGCAGGTCCGGGTGGCGGGCGCCGAATTCGGCGAGCAGCGGCGCCATCACGTCCTTGCCGAAGGCGGCCGGCGACTCGATGCACAGCTGGCCCTGGACGCTGGCGGTCTGCTCCATGACCTCGGATTCGGCCTGCTCGACCTGGCGCAGCAGCTCGACGCAGTGCTTGAAGTAGCGCTCGCCGGCGTCGGTCAGGCGCAGGGTGCGGGTGTTGCGGCTGAGCAGGGTGACGCCCAGGTGGGTCTCCAGGTTGCGCACGCTGGCGGTCACCGTGGCGTTGGCGATGTCCAGCGATTCGGCGGCGCGGTTGAAGCTGGCGCACTCCACCACGCGGGTGAACACCTGCATGGCCCAGAGTTTGTCGATCCGGCTCTTCATTATTTTCAAATGCCCCATTAGCTCGGCCGGCCTCGTTCTGCGGTCGGCGCCTTCCTATCGTAACAACCACCAGAGGGAGGCTCAAAAATGACCGATCTGAATTTCGATTTGATTGTGGTGGGTTGCGGTGCCGCGGGGTTGTCCACGGCGGTGTCGGCGGCGGAGAGCGGCCTGCGCGTAGCGGTGCTGGAGCGGGCGAAGAAGGAGGAGCGCGGCGGGCAGACCCGCTTCACCGAGGCCTACTTCCGCATGAAGAACCACGAGGAGGTGACCGATGACTTCGACGCCTTCCTGGCGGAGAACTCCGGCTACTACCAGGACCCGGACTTCGTCGCCGAGAGTCTCAGCGAGCGCAGCGCCTGGTCGGTGCAGACCCGCGCGCTGGCGTCCATCGACGCCAACGTGATCGGCACCTTCGCCGCGGAAGTGCCGGGCACCGTGCAGTGGCTGAAGGACAACGGCGTGAAGTTCGACTTCCTGCCCACCCAGTTCCTCACCAGCACCCAGCCGCGCCTGCTGCCGGTGGGCGGCGGTGAGGCCATCGTCGAGGCGCTGGCGGCGCGCGCCGAGGCGCTCGGCGCCGAGTTCTTCTACGAGACCACCGCGCGCGGCCTGCTCACCGCCGGCTGCAACGAGGTGGTCGGCCTGCGCGCGTACTCGCCGGCCCGCGGCGAGATCCGCTTCGGCGGCGCGGTGATGCTGGCCTGTGGCGGTTTCGAGGGCAACCTGGAGATGCTCAGCCGCTACGTCGGCCCGCGCGCCTCCTTCATGCGCCCGGTGTGCAAGGGCGGCTACTACAACCGTGGCGAGGGCATCCAGATGGCCCTGGAGGCCGGCGCCGCCGCTGCCGGCGAGTACGGCAGCTACCACGCCGAGCCGGTCGACCCGCGCTCGGGCATCTCCGAACCGTCGATCTTCATCTTTCCCTACGGCGTGCTGCTCAACAAGGAAGGCCTGCGCTTCACCGACGAGGCGCCGGGCACCGTGGATGCCTGGTACGAGCGGGTCACGCGGAAGATCTTCGCCCAGACCGACGGCATCGCCTGGGTGATCCTCGACCAGAAGGTCAAGGACATCCCCAACTATCGCCTCGGCATCCGTACCGACCAGCCGGCCATCGAGGGCGCGAGCCTGGCCGAGCTGGCGAGCAAGCTCGACCTGCCGGTGGCGGCGGTGGAGCGCAGCGTGGCCGAGTACAACGCCGTCTGCCGTCCCGGCGAGTACCGCCCGTTGCAGCTCGACGGCCTGGCCACCGAGGGGCTCAATCCGCCGAAGAGCAACTGGGCGCTGCCGCTGGATAAGGGGCCGTACCTGGCCTACCCGATCATCTCCGCCAACGTGTTCACCTTCGGCGGCCTGAAGACCGACGAGCACGCGCGGGTGATCAACGTCGACGGCGAGCCGATCCGCAACCTGTACGCCGCCGGGGAAACCGCCGGCATGTACTTCGGCAACTACTGCGGCGGCACCTCGGTGCTGCGCGGCCTGGTGTTCGGCCGCATTGCCGGCCACACCGCCGCGGAGAGCCGCTGACATGGCCGTGGCAATGGTGACCGGCGCCGGCGGCGCCATCGGCAGCGCGGCGTGCCGGCTGCTCGCCGCGCAGGGCTACCGGGTGGCGGCGCTCGATCTCGCCGAGCCGGCGACGCTGCCGGCCGGCGCCTGGTTCCGCGCCTGCGACGTGTCCTCGCGCGCCAGCGTGGCGGCGGCGGTGGAGGAGGTGGAGCGCGAGCTGGGCGAGATCACCGCGCTGGTCAACGTGGCCGGCGTGGTCTCCAGGGGCAGTGCGCTGGATCTGGACGAGGCCGAGCTGCAGCGGGTGTTGCGCATCAACGTGCAGGGCACGCTGATCCCCTGCCAGCTGGTCGGCCGGCGCATGGCCGAGCGGGGCAGGGGAGCCATCGTCAACATCGGCTCGGTGGTCGGCAAGAACGGCGGCAACGCCCGCCCGTGGCTGGACCCGGCCGAGCAGGCCAGCGCCGGCAACGTGGCCTACGGCATGTCCAAGGCGGCGGTGCACAGCCTGACCCAGTTCCTCGCCAAGGAACTGGCCAGCCGCGGCGTGCGGGTCAACGCGGTGGCGCCCGGCCCGATCGCCACCGACATGACCACGACCTTCCCCGAGACCCTGCGCGCGCTGATCCCGCTCGGGCGCATGGGCCGCGCCGAGGAGGTCGCCGAGGCGGTGGCCTTCCTGCTCTCCGACAAGGCCGGCTTCATCAGCGGCGAAATTCTCGACATCAACGGCGCCCTGTGGTGCGACTGATTCAACCCAGCAGAGACTTGAAACAATGAAGAGCATCTATCTGGTTCTGGACATGCAGAACGACCTGATCCACGAAGACGGCGCCAGCGGCAAGTCGCCGCTGGGCGAGCAGGTGCGCTCGCGCGAGATCATCGCGCGCACCGCCGCGGCCATCGACAAGGCACGCAGCAAGGGCATCCCGGTGGCCTTCGTGCGCGTGGCCTTCTCCGACGATCATCGCGAGGCCAACCCGAACTCGCAGGTGTTCGGCCCGATCGCGAAAAATGGCATCCTCAAGATGAACGCCTGGGGCGGCCAGGTGCACGCGGCGCTGGCGCCGCAGGCCGGCGAGTGGGACATCGTCAAGCACCGCGTCTCGCCGTTCTACCAGACCAAACTGGAGCTGCTGCTCAAGCGCGAAGGTATCGAGCGCATCTACTGCAGCGGGGTGAGTACCCAGGCGGTGGTGCAGGCTACAGTACGCGACGCGCATGACCGCGATTTCGACGTGGTGCTGCTGGAAGACTGCTGCGCCTCGCCGTCGGCCCAGGAGCATGCCAACTCGGTGGCCAGCATTGGTCGCTTCTGCACCACGGCCAATTCCGAAACCGCCTTCGGCTGAGGGAAGCAACCCGTGCGCTGGCGCTCATGCAGGGTGGGCGCCATCGGCTATCTTGAAGTCGTCAACGCCGAGCCGCACGGCGTTCTTGCAACCCCGGATCGGGCGTCTGCCCGATCCCCCTGCCAGGAATCAGCACATGTCCCTCTCCATGTACCAAGCCTCCATCCCGACGCTCCTCCGTGGCCTGGATAGTCTGGCGGCCATCCTCGCCAAGGCTGCCGCCCATGCCGCCGCGCGGAAAATCGCCCCGGAAGTGCTCCTCAACGCTCGGCTCGCTCCCGACATGCTTCCGCTGGTGCGTCAGGTGCAGATCGTCTCCGACACGGCCAAGGGCTGTGCCGCGCGTCTGGCTGGTATCGAGGTGCCGAGTTATGCCGATACCGAAGCCAGCTTTGACGAGTTGCAGGAACGCCTCGCCAAGACCGCGACCTTCCTGAAGGGGGTGGCGCCGGAGCAGATCGACGGCAGCGAGGAGCGCGCCATCGTGCTCAAGGCCCACGACCAGGAAATCCATTTCACCGGGCGAACCTATCTGCTGGGCTTCGTCCTGCCCAACTTCTATTTCCACCTGACCACCGCTTACGGCATCTTGCGCCACAACGGCGTCGAGATAGGCAAGAAGGACTATCTGGGCGAGGTTTGACGCTCGGCAGGGCCGCGT
Source organism: Pseudomonas linyingensis (assembly GCF_900109175.1). GTDB lineage: Bacteria > Pseudomonadota > Gammaproteobacteria > Pseudomonadales > Pseudomonadaceae > Geopseudomonas > Geopseudomonas linyingensis. The sequence goes on from NZ_FNZE01000013.1 coordinate 35,887, forward strand.
TGGTGAATGGATGCACCCCTGCGGACCGGGAAATCGGCTTCATGCGATTGCCCTGGCCGGCCGGCGCAAAGCCTGCCGAAGGGGCGCCATCGCGCGTATAATCGCCGCCTTTCAAAAGCTGCCGGGTTGCCTCCGGCCCTGACGTGGACGGCCCCATGCTGCGCATCACCGAACTCAAACTGCCCCTCGACCACAGCGACGCCGACCTGCGCGCCGCGATCCTGCAGCGCCTGGGCATCGCCGATGCCGAACTGCTCGACTTCAGCCTGTTCAAGCGCAGCTACGACGCGCGCAAGAAGTCCAGCGAGCTGCTGTTCATCTACACCCTGGACGTCAGCGTGCGCGACGAAGCGACGCTGCTGGCCAAGTTCGCCGACGACCGGCAGATCGGCCCCAGCCCGGACATGCGCTATCAGTTCGTCGGCCACGCGCCCGAGCAGCTGGAAGAGCGTCCGCTGGTGGTCGGCTTCGGTCCGTGCGGCATCTTCGCCGGCCTGCTGCTGGCGCAGATGGGCTTTCGCCCGATCATCCTCGAGCGCGGCAAGGAAGTGCGCCAGCGCACCAAGGACACCTGGGGCCTGTGGCGCAAGGGCGTGCTCAATCCCGAGTCCAACGTGCAGTTCGGCGAGGGCGGCGCGGGGACCTTCTCCGACGGCAAGCTGTACAGCCAGATCAAGGACCCGCAGTTCTTCGGCCGCAAGGTGCTCGAGGAGTTCGTCAAGGCCGGCGCGCCGGAGGAGATCCTCTACGTCAACAAGCCGCACATCGGCACCTTCCGCCTCACCGGCATGGTCGAGAACATGCGCGCCGAGATCATCGCCCTCGGCGGCGAAGTGCGCTTCGAGCAGAAGGTCAGCGACCTGCTGATCGAGGACGGCCAGCTACGCGGCGTGCAGCTGGAGAGCGGCGAGCGGATCGCCAGCCGCCATGTGGTGCTGGCCCTCGGCCACAGCGCCCGCGACACCATGCGCATGCTCCACGGCCACGGCGTGTTCATGGAAGCCAAGCCGTTCTCGGTGGGCTTCCGCATCGAGCACCCGCAGTCGGTGATCGACAAGGCGCGCCTGGGCAAGTACGCCGGCCACCCGAAGCTCGGCGCCGCCGACTACAAGCTGGTCTACCACGCCAAGAACGGTCGCTCGGTATACAGCTTCTGCATGTGCCCGGGTGGTACCGTGGTGGCCGCCACCTCGGAGCCGAACCGGGTGGTGACCAACGGCATGAGCCAGTACTCGCGCAACGAGCGCAACGCCAACTCCGGCCTGGTGGTCGGCATCAGCCCCGAGCAGGACTTCCCGGACGGCCCGCTGGCCGGCATCGAACTGCAGGAGCGCCTGGAATCGCTCGCCTACGAACTCGGCGGTCGCAACTACGAGGCCCCGGCGCAGCTGGTCGGCGACTTCATCGCCGGCAAGCCGTCCACCGCGCTGGGCAGCGTCGAGCCGTCGTACAAGCCGGGGGTCAAGCTGCAGGATCTGGCCGCGGCCCTGCCGCCGTTCGCCATCGAGGCGATCCGCGAGGCACTGCCGGTGTTCGACAAGCAGATCCGCGGCTACGCGATGCACGACGCGGTGCTCACCGGCCTGGAGACACGCACCTCCTCGCCGCTGCGCATCACCCGCGGCGCCGACCTGCAGAGCCTCAACGTCAAGGGCCTGTTCCCCGCCGGCGAAGGCGCCGGCTATGCCGGCGGCATCCTCTCCGCCGGGGTCGACGGCATCCGCATCGCCGAAGCCGTCGCCCGCGACCTGCTAGGCTTGCCCAACCCGGCATGATCGCGGCCTGCGCCCGGCTTCGCTCCCGATTAATGCGAGAGAGGAGCCGGGCCTGCCCGCATCGGGTCAACCACGGCAATCGAGTGTTTGGATGATGTGTAGATTTCGCCGGAGGGAAACTCCCGATTGATGAAGATCGAAGCGGTCAATCTGGCTGAGCCAGAAGTAACCTGTGCCAACTGCCAGGCCTGCTGTTGTCGCCTGGAAGTCATGCTGATCACCGATACCGGCGTGCCTGAGCAGTTCATCGACATCGACGCCTGGGGCGGCCAGGTGATGGCGCGCCTGGACGATGGCTGGTGCGCGGCGCTCGATCGCGAAACCTTGCTGTGCACGATCTACGAAAACCGCCCGTTCATTTGCCGCGAATTCGAAATGGGCGAGTACGAATGCATCGACGAGCGCGGCGCGGGTCTTCCCGGCGTCTCCTCATGAGGGGCTAGGAGTCCTGCCGGGGCAATCGCATGAAACCCATAGCGTGGCGTAGGGGCGAATTCATTCGCCTTTGCGAGGCATTTTGGCGAATGAATTCGCCCCTACAGCGGCTTGCCAGGGCCTGACTTGCCGCCCGGTGACCCTGGCAAGGCTGGGGCGCTTCACTCTTCGCTCTGCGCCATCTTCTTCAGCCGGTAGTCGAGTTGGGCGCGGGTCATGCCGAGCAGGGCGGCGGCCTTGGACACGTTGCCCTCGCACTGCTCCATGGCGACCTCGATATATACCTCCTCGATATCCGGCAGCTTGACCGGCCCGCGCTGCAGGGCGCGTTTGGCCAGGTTGAGCAGTTGCTCGTGGCTGGCGTTCTCCTGCTGGGCGAGGCCGACCCCGGACGGCTCGCTTTCCGGCAGGCGGATGCCGATGGCCGGGCCGGCTTCCCAACTGACCGTGCCGACGCGCTCGCGCTGCCCGCCCTGGCCTAAGCCGGAGAGGTGGCGCATGTCGATGGCCTCGCCGTCATCGGCGAGGATGACCGCACGTTCGATGACGTTCTCGAATTCGCGGATGTTGCCCGGCCAGTTATGGTCGAGGATCGCCTGCAGGGCCCGCGGGGTGATGCCGGTCAGCCGGCGGCCGTGCAGCGCGGTCAGCTTGGTGAGGCAGACGTCCAGTAGCAGCGGCAGGTCGTCCTTGCGCTCGCGCAGGGGGGCGATGGTCACCGGGAAGACGTTGAGCCGGTAGAACAGGTCGCTGCGAAAGCGACCTTCCTTGACCGCCACGGCCAGGTCCTCGTTGGTGGCGGCGATCACCCGCACGTCGACCTTGATCGTCTTGTTGCTGCCCAGGCGCTCCAGATCGCCGCTCTGCAGCACCCGGAGCAGCTTGCTCTGCGCGGTCATGCTGAGGGTGCCGATCTCGTCGAGGAAGATGGTGCCGCCATCGGCGAACTCGAAGCGTCCCGCGCGCGGCTCGGTGGCGCCGGAGTAGGCGCCGCGCTGCACGCCGAACAGCTCGGACTCGATCAGTGCCTCGGGGATGGCCGCGCAGTTGATCTCCACGAAGGGGCCGTTTACGCGGCGGCTGTTGGCATGCACCTCGTGGGCGAACATGGTCTTGCCGACGCCGCTTTCGCCGAGCAGCAGGACGGTGGCGTTGGTCGTGGCCACCCGCAGGATCTTGTGCAGTGCGGCGTGGTAGGCCGCCGAACTGCCCACCGGGCGGTCCAGTTCGGCCGGGTTGCTGCGCGGTTGGGTCAGGCCGAAGGGCGCGGCGACCAGGCTGGGCGCCGCGGGCGTCTGCGCGGGCTGCGGCATCGGCTCGCCGCGGCGATGGTCGGCGGCGCGCGGCTGGAAGTACTTGAGGTCTTCCTCTGCGTCGTCCCATTCCTCCACCGGCCGCGCCACGGCCCGGCACACCTCGTCGCCGCTGGCGCGGCACTCGGTCTCGCGTACCAGGATGCGCTTGCCCATCAGGCGGGTCAGGAAGCCCGAGCTGTAGCCCACTTCCATCCAGCAGATCGGATCGCTGCTGGTGCCGTTGCTGGCCACATGCAGATCGCTCTCCACCGAATGTTTCCAGAGGAACTCGCCGTACAGGTAGCCCTTGCTCTGGTCGAACTCGATGCACACCGGGGTGACTTCGACCATGCCGGCCAGGGCGTGTAGCTGCGCGCCGGCGGCGAGGATGTCGAGCTGGGTGCCGCTGGTACGGGTCTTGATGGCCAGGTCTGCATCGCGCACGCCGGTGAGGTAGCCGATGCGGGTGAACACCCCGCGGGTGAACTCGACCCCCATGGATTCGATCAGCTCCTGACGCAGGGCGCCGAAGGCCTCCGCGTGCAGCAGGAGCATGCGTTTCTCGCCGAGCCAGATCAGCCCTTCCTGAAGATTGAAGAACAGGTGTTCGGTGAGGTCCTGCATGTCGGGGAAACGCAGGTCGGTGATGATGCCACGGGAGTCGCTGCGCCTTCCTTTGCGTGCGCCTGCGCCGTCTTCGCTCGTGGTCGTACTCATGGATGTGCCTGTTTTGCTTGTAGTTATCCGCAATGTGATGCCGAGGTTGATCGCCAGCATCGCCTGTTCGGGATGCTCCGGACAAGCACCGTCGGTGATTTCATGTTTTTCGTTCCGAATTTTTGGTGCCTGCGGAAAATTCGCAAGGGTTGTCCGCTGCAAGGAGCTGCGCAACGCGCTCCGCAAGTCTCCGCAACAAATCCTAAGCTATTGAAAATAAAAGATATTTTAATCTCTTCTGGCGCCTTTTCAGGTGCTGGCACGGGCGTTGCTCTACCTAGGGAAAGCGCCGGCAGTTCTCACGGCGCAACTGACCGGGGCGCTGAGCGAGGCCTTCGGAACAATAAAAACAACAGAGGGACGTGAAGTGGCAGAGATCAACTCACTGGGTTATGTCGGCCTGGGTGTCAGCGATCTGGATCAGTGGCAGTGGTTCGCCAGCGAGATCCTCGGCCTGCAGGTTGGCCAGCGCGATGCGCAGGGCCTGAGCCTGCGCATGGACGAGCACCAGCAGCGCATCTTCCTGGAAGAAAACAGCATCGACGACCTGCTGGTGGCCGGCTGGCAGTTCAAGACCGAGCGGGCGCTCGAGGAGTACGTCGCCGAGCTGCGCGACAAGGGTGTCGAGGTCAGTGTCGTACCCGCCGAGTTGCTGCAGCGCCGCAAGGTGGAAAAGGCCTACGCCTGCCAGGATCCCAACGGTTTCAGCCATGAATTCTTCTTTGGTCCGCATGTGGCCGAGTTGCGGAACCCGTTCCGCTCCAAGGTGCTCAAGGGTGGCTTCGTCTGCGGCGAGCTGGGTATCGGTCACATCCTGCCGTTCGCCAAGGCCGGCAAGGGTGAGCAGACCCTGAGCTTCTACAGGGACGTGCTCAAGCTGCGGGTCAGCGACTACATCCGCGAGGAAATCATGCCCGGCATGCTGGTGGACGCCACCTTCTTCCACACCGCCAGCGGCCGCCACCATTCGATCGCCACGGCCGAGAACCCGATGGCCACCAAGACCCTCAACCACTTCATGTTGCAGGTGGAAGACCTCGACGACGTCGGCCTGGCCTACGACCGCACCGTGAAGGCCGGCATTCCGGTGGCTCTGGAGCTGGGCCATCACCCGAACGACCGCATGTTCTCCTTCTACGCCCGCACACCGTCCGGTTTCAACTTCGAGATCGGTTGGGGCGGGGTGGTGATCGACGAGAACGACTGGGAAGTGCGCAGCTACTCCCAGATGAGCGACTGGGGCCACAAGCGCAACCAGATCGTCTGATCGACACAGTGGAGAAATGAACATGAGCATCTGGCTGGACTTCCTGGGCGCAGAGATTCGCTACATCGATCTGCCCACCTATGGCCGCACCCGCATCGCCGAAGCCGGCAAGGGCAAGGCCGAGACGTTGATCCTGATGCACGGCATCGGCGGCCATATCGAGGCCTATGCGAAGAACGTGGTGGCCCTCGGCGAGCACTACCACGTGATTGCCTTCGACTATGTCGGCCACGGCCTGTCGGCGAAGAAGACCGACATCGAGTACTCGATTGCCGACTACGTCGAGCAGCTGCGCGAGCTGATGGATGCGCTGGACATTGAGCAGGCGCACATCTCCGGCGAGTCGCTGGGCGGGGTGGTCACCGGCGACTTCGCGGTGCGCTATCCGCAGCGCATCAAACGAGCGGTGCTCAACACCACCGGCGGCATCCCGGTGGTCAGCGACAAGGGCCGCGCCGATCTCAAGTACCTGGCCGAGTTGTCGGCACGCAGCTTCGGTCAGGCGCCGACCTTCGAGAGCATCCGCGAGCGCATGCAGTGGCTGCTCTACGAGGGCAACTGGCACCTGCTCAGCGACGAGCTGATCCAGTCGCGACTGACCTTCTACTCCTCGGCCGGCTACCAGCAGTGCGCCCCGCTGATCTACGCGCGGCTGAAGAAGGTCAAGGACGGCGGCAAGCCGGACATGATCGAGCTGGAAAAGATGCAGTGCGAAACCCTGCTGCTGTGGACCACCCACAACCCGATCCACGACGTGGCGGCTGCCGAGTCGGCGCTGCCGCGCCTGCCGAAAGGGCAGCTGTACGTGATGAAAACCGAGGCCGGGCACTGGCCGCAATACGAGGATCCGCAGGAGTTCAATCGGGTGATGTTGCAGTTCCTGGCCAGCGGGACGATTTGAACAAGACCGTACGCCGTTTTCTCGCGGCATAACTTCCGCGCCGTGCTGCTTGCCGGTCACGGATATCGAATAAAAATAATTGAGAGATACGCACATGAACCAAGTATTGAAGAAGTCCGCACTCATTGCCGATCAGCAGATTCCCAGCGAGGCCGAACTGCTGCAACGCGCCCGCGAGCTGATTCCCATGCTGCGCGAAAAGGCCGACTCGGTAGAAAAGAACCGCATGGTCTCGAAGGAAACCATTGCCGCCTTCGTCGAGGCCGGGTTCTTCAAGATCCTGCAGCCGGCCCAGTTCGGCGGCTGGGAAATGAACCCCAGCGTGTTCTACAAGGTGCTGATGGAGCTGGGTCGCGGCTGCTGCAGCAGCGCCTGGAACATGATGATCCTCGGTATCCACCAGTGGGAATTCGGCAGCATGCCCGAGCAGGCCTGCGTCGACGTCTGGGGCGAGAACGATGCCACCATCATCGCCTCGTCCTACCCGCCCTTCGGCAAGGTCGAGGAGGTCGAGGGCGGCTACCGCATCAGCGGCACCTGGAAGACCTCCAGCGGCTGCGACCACGGCCAGTGGGCCTTCCTCGGCGGTCTGCGCAAGGATGCCGAGGGCCGGGTGATCGACCGCCTGTCGATGCTGGTGTCGGCCGACGACTACGAGATCATCGACGACTGGCACACCTTCGGCCTGGCCGGCACCGGCAGCAAGAGCCTGCTGGTCAAGGATGCCTTCGTGCCGCACCACCGCGTGCACAGCCTGATCAAGTACGAGTACAGCGAGCGCGGCAACCACTACCTGTACCCGTTCAACCAGGTGTTCTTCGGCGCGGTCTCCTCGCTGATCGTCGGCATGGCCCAGGGCGGCGTCGACGAGTACATCCGCCAGATGAGCGTGCGCACCAACACCACCGACGGCAACAGCGCGGCGCTCAGTCCCTACGTCAAGGATCGCCTCGGCAATGCCGTGGTCCGCGTGCGCACCGCCCGTGCCCGCCTGCTGCAGATGATGGCCGAGAGCACCGAGATCGTGGAGCGCCGCGAACTGGTACCGACCTTCGAGCGCGTGCACTACATGCTCGACATCGCCCGCGTCGGCCGCGAGTGCGAGGAAGCGGTGATGCTGCTGTTCAAGGCCACTTCGGCCCGCGGCATCTATCTGGACAACCCGCTGCAACGCATCCTGCGCGACGTCATCGCCGCCGCCAACCACATCACCCAGAACGCCGACGATACCGCCGGCATGCTCGGTGCCTACCTGCTGGGCCAGCAGTTGCCGCCGATGATCTTCGGCCTCGAGGCGGTATCGATCAACGACTGAGGGATGTCCGGGGGAATTTGTGTAATCCGATGTATGCCACTGCCGGCAGCCTGGCTCCGGCAGTCACCCCATAACAATAAAAGACGGGTTACCGTCATTCGAGGTGTTCAAATGGCCAATAAAAGACAGTTCACTGTCAGTACTGCCTGCGTGGTTGAAAAAGCCTTCAAACTTTCCGCACTGAGCGTCGCAATCCTGCTGCTGCCCAATATGTCGGCCCAGGCCTTCCAGTTCGAGACTGGCAGCGACTGGGAGGCGCGTTGGGACAACACGCTCAAGTACAGCAACGCCTGGCGGGTCAAGGATCAGCACGACAAGCTGGTGGCCGACCCGAACCTGGACGATGGCGATCGCAACTTCGACCAGGGGATCATTTCCAACCGGGTCGACCTGTTGTCCGAACTGGACGTCTCGCGCAACGGCGCCGGCTTCCGCGTCAGCGGCGCGGCCTGGTACGACGACGTCTACAACAAGGACAACGACAACGATTCGCCGGACACCGCCAACGCCTTCAGCGTCGATCACGACGAGTTCACCGACGACACCCGCGACCTGCACGGCCGCGATGCCGAGATCCTCGACGCCTTCGTCTACAGCGACTTCAACCTGGGCGAGGAGATGTGGGGGGTGGCCCGTCTCGGCCAGCACGCCCTGCTGTACGGCGAGAGCCTGTTCTTCGGCAACAACGGCATCGCCGCGGCCCAGCAGCCGATCGACGTGGTCAAGGCGATCTCTGTGCCCAACTCGCAGTTCAAGGAACTCGGCCTGCCGGTCAAGCAGTTCTCCACCCAGCTGCAGCTGACCCCCAACTTCTCGGTGGGCGCCTACTACCAGTTCGAGTGGGAGAGCAACCGTCTGCCAGGTGCCGGCAGCTACTTCAGCCCGGCCGACCTGCTCGACGAGGGCGGCGAGCGCATCATCCTCGCCAGCGTGCCGGGTGTGGGGCCGGTGGCTTCCTTCTACCGCGGCAAGGATATCGAGGCGCGCGACTCGGGGCAGGGCGGCATCCAGCTGCGCTACCGCTCCGACGCGCTGGATACCGACTTCGGCCTGTACGCGGTGCGCTACCACGACAAGAACTTCCAGGTGCAGGTGCGCCCGGGGGCCAACGTCGGCCCGGGCCAGCCGGGGGACAAGCAGGGCGAGTACATGCTGGTGTTCCCGGAGGACATCACCGCCTTCGGCTTCAGCGCCAACCGTGGTATCGGCAACGCCAACGTCGGCTTCGAGGCTTCCGTTCGCCACGATGCGCCGCTGGTCAGCCTGACCGTCGCCGACCTGAGTTCGCTGGCGCCGGTCGCGGTCGGCGACAACGACCACAACCCGCTGTACGCCATCGGCAAGACCGCCCATGCGCAGGTCAACATGATCAACGTGCTGACCACCGGCCCATTCTGGGACTCGGCGGTCATCCTCGCCGAACTGGCGTGGAACCGTACGCTGAGCGTGGACAAGAACCGCAACATGCTCGACCCCAACTCCACCCGCGACGCCACCGCCATGCGCGTGGTGTTCACCCCGACCTACTTCCAGGTGCTCGACGGCCTCGACCTGTCGGTACCGATGGGCTTCGGCTACGGCATCGACGGCCGCTCCTCGGCGGTCGGCGGCTTCAGCCAGGCCAAGGGCGGCAACTACAACATCGGCATCTCCGGCGATTACCTGAAGTCGATCAACTTCAGCCTGGCCTACAACGGCTTCTTCGGCCCCTCGGCGCCGATCAACATCGGCGGCATCAAGACCTACGAACAGACCAACGCCGACCGCGATTTCGTCGCCTTCAGCGTCTCGCACACTTTCTGAGGTGTTGAACATGTACAACAACAAGAAAACCCGTTTCCTGACTTGCGTATCCCTGCTGACCCTGTGCATCGGCGCCGCCCATGCGGCGGTCAGCCCGCAGCAGGCCGAGGCCCTCAAGGGCAAGCTGACCCCGCTGGGCGCCGAGCGCGCCGGCAATGCCGACGGCAGCATCCCGGCCTGGGACGGTGGTTTCACCCAGGTACCGGCCGGTTACCAGCCTGGCCAGCGCAACGTCGATCCGTTCGCGGCCGACCAGCCGCTGTTCACCATCACCGCGGCCAACCTGGAGCAGTACAAGGACAAGCTGGCCGAGGGGGTGATCCAGCTGTTCAAGGAAAATCCGGACACCTTCCGCATCGACGTCTACCCGACCCGCCGCACCGCCGCGGCGCCGCAGTGGATCTACGACAACACCCTGAAGAACGCCACCAACGCGACCCTGGAGAACGATGGGCTGACCGTGAAGGGCGCCTACGGCGGCGTGCCGTTCCCGATTCCCCAGTCGGGTCTGGAGGTGCACTGGAACCACATGACCCTGTGGCGTGGCGAGTCGACCCACACCAAGTACAAGGTGTGGACCACCACCGCCGATGGCAAGCAGGTGCTGGCCACCGCGGCCCAGGACGAAGGACAGTATCCCTACTACTACAAGGAAGGTTCGGCCGAGACCTCGCCCAACCCCAACTACATGCTGGCGATCCAGGCGACCTACGCCCCGGCCTTCCGCGCCGGCGAGGCGCTGATGGTGCACAACGTGCTCGACCACGTGAAGGGCCGCACCCTGTGGCAGTACCTGGCCGGCCAGCGTCGCGTGCGCCGCGCGCCGAGCATCAACTTCGACACGCCGAACGTGGTGGCCTCCGGGGTCAACTTCGTCGACGAGACCTTCGGTGGCGGCGGCTCGCCGGAACGCTACGACTGGAAGCTGCTCGGCAAGCGGGAAATGATCATTCCCTACAACAACAACAAGCTGCTGGCCCATGCCGACCAGGAAGTGATGGGTCAGCGCCATGCCAAGCCGGAAATGATGCGCTGGGAGCTGCACCGGGTCTGGGAGGTCGAGGCGACCCTGAAGCCGGGCAAGCGCCATGCGGTGCCCAAGCGCAAGTACTACTACGACGAGGACAACTGGGGTACCGCGATCCTCGACGGTTGGGACGCCGAAGGCACCCTGTGGCGCACCGCGCTGACCACACCGTTCGCCGCGCCGGATATCCCGGCCACGGTGAACTACTGCACCGGCTTCTTCCACGACCACCGCACCCAGGCCTGGGTCTACAACTGCGCCCTGGGTGATGCCGGCAAGGACCAGTACGCGATGACCGAGCGCCGCCGCGAGAGCTACTTCTCGCCGGAGTCGCTGACCAACCAGAGTGCGCGCTGAGCCCTGAACGGTAGACGGCGACCTTCCCCGATAGCCGAGGAAGGTCGCTGCTCCGGTGGCAGGTGGTAGCAGAGGTTCGAACCATGAAAAAAACAATAATTGCCTTGTGTGTATGCCTGGCCGGCATGGGTGGCGCTAGCGCCCATGCCGTCGAGGCGGCGGCCAATCAGGCGCCGAGCAAGCAGGTGGCGGATACCCTGGAGCAAAAGGCGCTGCCTTCTGCGCTGGCCGCCCACTCCATGCTCAGCGCCATCGCCATGGCCGGCGAGCGCCTGGTGGCGGTGGGTGTGCGCGGCCATGTGGTGTATTCCGACGATCAGGGGCGGAGCTGGCAGCAGGCCAGCGTGCCGGTGACGGTGACCCTGACCGGAGTGTGCTTCGCCGATGCGCAGACCGGCTGGGCAGTCGGTCATCGCGGGGTGATCCTCAAGACCGTGGATGGCGGCCAGAACTGGAGCAAGCAGCTGGACGGCCGGCAGGCCGCAGCGAGGATCCTCCTGGCTCGCGAGATGCAGGACCCGGAACAATCGGCTGACGCCCGTCGCCTGCAGATGGAGGGCGCGGACAAGCCGTTCCTCGATATCCAGTGCGTCGATCGCCAGCACGCCGTGGTCGTGGGCGCCTATGGCTTCGGTTTTGCCACCCGTGACGGCGGCACCGACTGGAAGCCCTCGCTGGAACTGCTCGACGGTAGCGAACAGCGCCATGTCAACGTCGCCCGCCAGCTGCACGACAAGCTCTACCTGGCCGGAGAGCTGGGCATGCTGCTGCGCATGGATGCCGACCTGCGCCAGCTGGAGCCCCTGGGCGAGCCCTATGCCGGCAGCTTCTTCGGCCTGGTGGTGAGCGGCAAGGGCTGCCTGCTGGCCTTCGGTCTGCGCGGGAACCTGTTCCGCTCCACGGACGCCGGGGCGAGTTGGCAGCAGGTCGAGCTGGGCACCAGCAAGAGCCTGACCACCGGTATCAACCTGGCCGATGGCGCCATCCTGCTGGTCGACGAGTCCGGCACCGGCTGGCTCAGCCGCGACGACGGCCTGCGCTTCAGGCCGGTCAAGCCCAATCGGCAATTCCCCTTCGCCGGCCTGCTGGCCACCGCCCAGGGTGGCGGCGTCGCCGTCGGTGTGAACGGGGTTGCCTTCTTCGAGCCGGACGCCCTGCGCTGAGTCGCTGGATACACGAGGTGAACAACATGGGTATCGGTACATCTTCCGATGGCTTCGAGGCCATCGCATCCCTTGCGGATTTCGACAAGTACTCGGGCAACCGCCTCGAGCGTCTGCTGTTCAACCACCGCTTCTGGGTGATCGGCTTCTGCCTGCTGCTGACCCTGGTGTTCGCCCTGGCGGCGACCAACCTGCGGCTCAATGCCAGCTTCCTCAAGACCATTCCGGCCAATCACCCGTTCGTGCTCAACTTCCTGAGCCACGGCGACGACCTCAAGGGCTCGGCCAACTCGCTGCGCATTGCCGTGGCCAGCCGTGGCGAGCAGGACATCTTCACCGCCGAGTACATGGAGACCCTGCGCCAGATCAACGACGATCTGTACCTGGTGCCGGGCGTCGACCGCGCCTTCATGAAGTCGCTGTGGACGCCGCTGACCCGCTGGCAGGGCGTGACCGAGGAGGGCTTCGACGGCGGCCCGGTGGTGCCGGACGGCTTCGACGGCAGCCCGGCAAGCCTCGAGACGCTGCGTGCTAACGTCGAGCGCTCTGGCGAGATCGGTCAGCTGGTCGCGCGCGATCTGCGCTCCAGCATCGTGCTCATCCCGCTGCTGGACATCGACCCGAAGACCGGCGAGGCGCTGGACTACCAGACCCTGTCCGATGCCCTGGAGCAGATCCGCACCCGCTACCAGGCCAAGGGCGTGGACATCCACATCATCGGTTTCGCCAAGGTGATGGGCGACCTGATCGCCGGCCTGCAGGCGGTGCTGGGCTTCTTTGCCGTGGCGGTGCTGATCACCTCGGCGATCCTCTACTACTTCACCCGCTGCTGGCGCAGCACCCTGGTGGTGCAGGGCTGCACCCTGATCGGGGTGACCTGGTTGCTCGGCTGCCTGCCGCTGCTGGGCTATGAGCTCAACCCGTACTCGATCCTGGTGCCGTTCCTGGTCTACGCCATCGGCGTCAGCCACGGCGCGCAGAAGATGAACGGGATCATGCAGGACGTCGGCCGCGGCACCCACAAGCTGATCGCCGCGCGCTACACCTTCCGTCGCCTGTTCGCCGCCGGCATCACTGCGCTGCTCGCCGACGTGGTCGGCTTCGCCGTGCTGACCATCGTCGACGTGCCGGTGATCCAGGAGCTGGCGATCATCGCCAGCGTCGGTGTCGGCATCCTGGTGTTCACCAACCTGGCGCTGCTGCCGATCATGCTGTCGTTCACCGGCGTCTCGGCGCAGGCCGCCGCGCGCAGCCTGAAGAGCGAGGCCGGCGCGGAGCAGGGCGGCGCCAGGCATCCGCTGGTGCAGTGGCTCGACCGCTTCACCGCGCCGCGGGCGGCTACCATCGCCATCGTCGTGGCCCTCGGCGTCGGCCTGTTCGCGGTGCTGGTGGGCAAGGAGCTGAAGGTCGGCGACCTCGATCCAGGTGCCCCCGAGCTGCGCGCCGACTCGCGCTACAACCAGGACAACCAATTCGTCATCGGCCACTACCAGGCCAGCAGCGACGTGTTCGTGGTCATGGTGGAAACCCCGGCCGGCCAGTGCGTCGACTACGCCACCCTACGCAAGGTCGAGGAGCTGGAATGGCGGCTGCGCCAACTGCCCGGCGTCGAGGGCACCAGCTCGATCGCCGGGCTGGCGCGCAAGATCAACGTCGGCATGAACGAGGGCAACCTCAAGTGGAACGAGCTGCCGCCCAACCAGGCGATGATCAACGCCGCCGCCATCCGCTCGCCGCGCGAACTGTTCAATGACACCTGCGACCTGCTCTCGGTGTACGCCTACCTCAAGGACCACAAGGCCGACACCCTGGACGCGGTGGTCGACGTCACCCAGCGCTTCGCCGCCGAGTACAACGATGCCGACGCGCGCTTCCTGCTCGCCGCGGGCAACGCCGGCATCGAGAGCGCCACCAACATCGTGGTCAAGCAGGCCAACGGCCAGATGCTGCTCGGCGTGTACCTGGCGGTCACCCTGCTGTGCTTCGTCGCCTTCCGCTCCTGGCGCGCGGTGGTCTGCGCCATCCTGCCGCTGATCCTCACCTCGCTGCTGGCCGAGGCGCTGATGGTCAAGCTGGACATGGGCCTGAAGGTGGCGACCCTGCCGGTGGTGGCGCTGGGCGTCGGCATCGGCGTGGACTACGCGCTGTACATCCTCAGCGTCACCCTGTTCTGGATCAAGCGCGGCGCCACGCTGTCGCAGGCCTACTACCAGGCGCTGATGTTCACCGGGCGGGTAGTGGTGTTCACCGGCCTGACCCTGTCGCTGGGCGTGGTCACCTGGATCTTCTCGCCGATCAAGTTCCAGGCCGACATGGGCGTGCTGCTGACCTTCATGTTCCTCTGCAACATGCTGGTGGCCCTGGTGCTGGTGCCGGCGCTGGCCTGCTTCATGCTCAAGCCGGCCGCGCCGCTGGCCTGCGCCGGCAACCGGGAGGTGCTGGTATGAACCTGCATCCCAACCCCGGCACCGAAGTGTTGCGGCTCGGCGATCCGCTGAGCCTGCCGGTGGCCCACCAGTCCATCGCCGCCGCCCTGCGCCATGCCGAGGCGCGCGGCCTGCGGGTCAGCGTCGCGGTGGTGGACGCCGGCGGCCACCTGCTGGCCTTCTCCCGCCTGCCGCAGGCACCGCTGCACACCATCGACATCGCCCAGGACAAGGCGATGACCGCGGTGTCGTTCTCCATGCCGACCGGCGCGCTGGGCGAGCTGATGAGCTGCGCGCCCGAGCACGTGCGCACCTGCCTGCTGCTGAGGCCACGCATGGTGCCGATGGGCGGTGCCTTCCCGCTGCTGGTCGACGGCCGGCTGGTCGGCGCCATCGGCGTGTCCGGCGCCAGCGAGGAGCAGGACACCGAATGCGCCGCTGCCGGATGCCACGCCATCACATGAACCTGAACTGCCTCAACCCATTCCGCAGTTTCCCCGCACAGGAGAACCACTCCGTGAATAGCACCTCCTTCGACATCGCGGCGCTGGGCGACGAGCTGTTCAACGCGCTGCGCAGCGCCGAGGCGGTCGCCCCGCTGACCGAGCGTTTCCCGCAACTGAGCATCGAGGATGCCTACGCCATCCAGCAGCGCCTGATCGCCCGGCGCCTGGAGCAGGGCGAGCGCATCGTCGGCAAGAAGATCGGCGTCACCAGCCAGGCAGTGATGGACATGCTCAAGGTCGACCAGCCTGACTTCGGCCAGCTCACCGACCGCATGATCGTCGACCAGGGCTCCAGCGTGCCGATGGCCTCGCTGATCCAGCCCAAGGCCGAGGGCGAGATCGCCTTCGTGCTCAAGCACGACCTGGCCGGGCCGGGGGTCACCGTGGCCGACGTGCTGCGCGCCACCGAGGGCGTGATGGCCTGCTTCGAGATCGTCGATTCGCGCATCCAGGACTGGAAAATCAAGATCCAGGACACCGTCGCCGACAACGCCTCGTGCGGCGTGTTCGTGCTCGGCGACCGTCTGGTCGACCCGCGCCAGCTCGACCTGTTCACCACCGGCATGGTGCTGGAGAAGAACGGCCGCATCGTCGGCACCGGCGCCGGCGCGGCGACCATGGGCTCGCCGGTGATCGCCGTGGCCTGGCTGGCCAACACCCTGGGCCGTCTGGGCATGGGCCTGAAGGCCGGCGAAGTGATCCTCTCCGGGGCGCTGTCGGCCATGGTGCCGGTGACGTCCGGCGACCAGTTGCGCATGACCCTGGCCGGCATCGGCAGCTGCTCGATCCGCTTCGACTGAGCGACATTAGCAAAGGAATCCCGATGAACAACAAGAAACTCAAAGTCGCCATCGTCGGCTCCGGCAACATCGGCACCGACCTGATGATCAAGATCCTGCGCAACGGCAAGAACCTGGAAATGGGCGCCATGGTCGGCATCGACCCGGCCTCCGACGGCCTGGCCCGCGCCGCGCGCATGGGCGTCGCCACCACCCACGAGGGTGTCGAAGGTCTGACCCGCCTGGAGGTGTTCAAGGACATCGACTTCGTCTTCGACGCCACCAGCGCCGGCGCGCACGTCAAGAACGACGCCTTCCTGCGCTCGCTCAAGCCCGGCATCCGCCTGATCGACCTGACCCCGGCGGCCATCGGCCCGTACTGCGTGCCGGTGGTGAACCTCGAGGAGCACCTGGATGCGCTGAACGTCAACATGGTCACCTGCGGCGGCCAGGCCACCATCCCGATGGTCGCTGCCGTCTCCCGCGTCGCCAAGGTCCACTACGCCGAGATCGTTGCCTCGATCGCCAGCAAATCCGCCGGCCCCGGCACCCGCGCCAACATCGACGAGTTCACCGAGACCACCACCCAGGCCATCGAGGTGATCGGTGGCGCCGCCAAGGGCAAGGCGATCATCGTCATGAACCCGGCCGAGCCGCCGCTGATCATGCGCGACACCGTGTTCGTGCTCTCCGAGCTGGTCGACCAGGCCAAGGTCGAAGCCTCGGTCGAGGAAATGGCCGCCGCCGTGCAGGCCTACGTGCCGGGCTACCGCCTGAAGCAGAAGGTGCAGTTCGACGTGATCCCCGCGGACAAGCCGCTGACCATCCCCGGCCACGGCCAGTTCTCCGGCCTGAAGACCTCGGTGTTCCTCGAAGTCGAAGGCGCCGCCCACTACCTGCCGGCCTACGCCGGCAACCTCGACATCATGACCTCCGCTGCGCTGGCTACCGCCGAGCGCATGGCGCTCTCCATGTTGTCCCAGCCGATGCAGAACGCGTAAGGAGCGCCGCCATGACCTTCAATCCCGGCAAGAAGCTGTACATCTCCGACGTGACCCTGCGCGACGGCAGCCATGCCGTGCGCCACCAGTACTCGATCCAGAACGTGCAGGACATCGCCCGCGCCCTGGACGAGGCCAAGGTCGACGCCATCGAAGTCACCCACGGCGACGGCCTGCAGGGCTCGAGTTTCAACTACGGCTTCGGCGCGCACACCGACCTGGAGTGGATCGAGGCCGCCGCCGACGTGATCAAGCAGGCCAGGATCACCGTGCTGCTGCTGCCCGGCATCGGTACCGTCCATGATCTGAAAGCCGCCTACGACGCCGGCGCCCGCTCGGTGCGCATCGCCACCCACTGCACCGAAGCGGACGTGTCGAAGCAGCACATCGAGTACGCTCGCGAACTGGGCATGGACACCGTCGGCTTCCTGATGATGAGCCACATGATCCCCGCCGAGCAGCTCGCCGCCCAGGGCAAGCTGATGGAGAGCTACGGCGCGCAGTGCATCTACATGGCCGACTCCGGCGGCGCGATGAACATGAACGACATCCGCGAGCGCATGCGCGCCTTCAAGGCGGTGCTGAATGCCGAGACCCAGACCGGCATGCACGCCCACCACAACCTCAGCCTCGGCGTGGCCAACTCCATCGTCGCGGTGGAAGAGGGTTGCGACCGTATCGACGCCTCTCTGGCCGGCATGGGCGCCGGCGCCGGCAACGCGCCGCTGGAGGTGTTCATCGCCGCCGCCGAGCGCATGGGCTGGAACCACGGCACCGACCTCTATCGCCTGATGGACGCCGCCGACGACCTGGTGCGTCCGTTGCAGGACCGTCCGGTGCGCGTCGACCGCGAGACCCTCGGCCTCGGCTACGCCGGCGTGTACTCGAGCTTCCTGCGCCACGCCGAAGTGGCCGCCGAGAAGTACGGCCTGAAGACCCTGGATATCCTCGTCGAGCTGGGCAAGCGCCGCATGGTCGGCGGCCAGGAGGACATGATCGTCGACGTCGCGCTGGACCTGCTGGCGGCCGGCAAGGGCCGCTGATCGATGAAGGCGGCGGGAGCCAGGTTGGCTCCTGCCCCTTCCGGCACCGTGACCGATTGTTCATAACAACAAGGAAAATCGTCATGCTTCATCGCCTGTTGCTCGTCCTCCTGCTCATGCTGCCTGGCCTGGCTAGCGCCAGTCTTGCTGCCCAGCGTCTGCAGGACATCCGCCTGCAGGCTTTCGCCGCCTGCAGCAACCTGCTCGCCTTCTACAACCCCAACCAGGATGAGGCCGACCCACGCCACCTCGAGCGCTATCGGCAGGGGTTTGATGGGCTACAGCAGCTGCTGACCGGGCAGGATGACGCCACGCTGAAGGAGGCGTCCGCCGAGATGCGCAGCGTGCTCGAGGAGATCGAACGCGTTCCGACGGGCCAGGTGGAACTCTATCCCGAGCGGATCATCCCGCTGATGAAGGCCCATGCCCGTCTCGACCATCGGGCGGCCGAACTTTATGCCGCAGCGCCAGCCGCCGAGCCGCGCCAGTTGACCCTGCACCGCCTGAGTCTGGACATCGAGCGGCTGCTGCTGCTCTACCAGTCGCGCGCCTTCAGTCTGATCGGCATGTACGTGCTGGACGTGGACGACGACACCGTTCCCCAGCTGGACGGCCAGATCCTCCAGGGCTTCGCCGATCTCAAGGCGCAATGGCCCGAGCGCGCGACCGAGCTGAGCAAGCTGAAACAGAGCTACGACTTCGTCCGCCCCCGTCTGTTGCAGCACGACCGGGCCTGGGTTCCGGGCAGCGCGGCCTACTACCTGGGGCAGGTCACCACGCGGCTGGCGCAACTCGATGCCAAATAGCGCATGTATCCACCCCACTTAACTGATCGTCGTCGCGCCTGACGCGATGTAGTCCTTCACCTGACATCCAAAAACAAAAGGAATCAACCCATGAGCCAATACACCCAGGACAACACCAGCCACTTCGCCCAGGTCGGCGACCTGCGCCTGCACTACAACGACGTCGGCGAAGGCGAGGTGGTGATCATGCTGCACGGCTCCGGCGCCGGTGCCACCGGCTGGGCCAACTTCCACCGCAACGTCGACGCCTTCGTCGCGGCCGGCTACCGGGTGATCCTGCTCGACTGCCCGGGCTTCGGCAAATCCGAACCGCTGCTCAGCGCCGAGCCGCGCTTCGTGGTCAATGCGCGCTACACCAAAGGGCTGATGGATGCGCTGGACATCGACAAGGCGCACCTGGTCGGCAACTCCATGGGCGGCGGCAGCGCGCTGGCCTTCGCGGTCGAGTTCCCCGAGCGCCTCGGCAAGCTGATCCTCATGGGTGCCGGGGGCGTCGGCAAAACCAGCCTGTTCACTCCGCTGCCGATGGAAGGCATCAAGCTGCTGTTCCAGGTCTATCGCGAGCCGACCCTGGACAATCTGAAGAAGATGCTCAACGTCTTCGTCTACGACGCCAGCACGCTGACCGAGGAGCTGGTCCAGCTGCGCCTCAACAGCATCCTCGCCAACCCGCAGCACCTGGAGAACTTCCTCAAGAGCGTCGAGCTGAGCCAGTTCAACTTCGGCGACTTCAGCGCCAACCTGCCGGACATCAAGGCCAAGACCCTGATCACCTGGGGCCGCGACGACCGCTTCGTGCCCATCGACTGGAGCCTCAAGCTGCTCAACGGCATCCCCGACTCGCGCCTGCACGTGTTCAGCCAGTGCGGCCACTGGGCGCAGTGGGAGCACGCCGATGCCTTCAACCGCCTGGTGATCGACTTCCTGCAGCACTGAACCGCGACTGAGCAAGACCGAGGGGGAGGCGGCTTGCCTCCCCCTTTTGCGTTAATAGAAAGGAGAAGGCTTGCCCGTGACTTCGACCAGAGACGTACCGCTCATGCTGCTGTTGCTGCTGGGCACCCTGACCGCCATCGCCCCGATGTCGACCGACATGTATCTGCCGGCCTTCCCGGCGATCCAGACTGCGCTGGAGCTGGCACCCGGCGAGGTGGAGCTGAGCTTTTCCGCCTATTTCGTCGGCATGCTGCTCGGCATGCTCTGCTACGGGCCGATCAGCGACCGCTTCGGGCGCAAGCCGCCGCTGCTGTTCGGTCTGTCCCTGTATACCCTGGCGTCGCTGCTGCTGGCCGGCAGCGACAGCCTGACCGAGCTGATTGGCTGGCGCTTCGTGCAGGGACTGGGAGGCTGCGCCGGGGCGGTCCTGGCGGTAGCCATCGTGCGCGACCGCTGCACGCCGCAGCAGGCCGGCCGGGTGATGAGTCTGATCACCCTGGTGATGGGCGTGGCGCCGGTGTTCGCGCCGCTGGCCGGTGGGCTGGTGCTCGAGCTGTGGGGCTGGCACGCCATCTTCGTGGCGCTCGCCGGCTTCGGCGTGTGCTGCCTGCTCGGGCTGCTGACGGTGCTCGACGAGAGCCTGGCGCAGCGCAGTGCCAGTCTGGCGCTGCGGCCGGTGCTGGCCGGCTACGGCCAGTTGCTGCGGGATCGGCGTTTCATCGGCTATTCGCTGAGCCAGGCCTGCACCACCGGGGCGATGTTCGCCTACATCGTCGGCTCGCCGTTCGTGCTGATCGATCTGCACGGGGTATCGCCGCAGCGTTTCGGTCTGTTCTTCGGCATCAATGCCATCGGCCTGGTGCTGGCCAGCCAACTGGTGCGCCTGCTGCTGCGCCGCCACTCTCCGCTGCAGTTGCTACCACGGCTGCTCTGGGCGCCGTTGCTGGCCGGCAGCCTGCTGGTGCTCAACCAGCTCATTGGCGTGAGCGGGCTGTGGCTGATCCTGCCGGCGTTCTTCGTGCTGGTGTCGAGCGTCGGCCTGGTCGGCCCCAACGCCACTGCGCTGGCGATGGCCGAGCAGGGCGCGCGCGCCGGCCAGGCGTCGGCGCTGCACGTCAGCCTCACCTTCGGCATGGGCATGCTCGCCGGCCTGCTGGTCAGCCGGCTGCACGACGGCAGCCTGTTGCCGCTGGCGCTGGTGGTGTTCTGCTTCAATGTCGCCGGCCTGCTGGCCTGGCGTCTGCGCAGTGAGCCGCTGGCCGAGCCGGCGCAGGAGGTCGGTGTCTGATTGCGTGAGGAAGGGGAGAAGCGCGGGGCCGAGCGGCCCCGCGTGGGAGGATTCAGCGGCTGGCCATGCCCAGGCGCAGGGCCTTCTTGAGCACTTCCAGCTCGCCTTCGCTGAGGGCGCCGAAGATGTCGTCCTGAGCCTTGTTCACAGTGCTCCACAGCGCCTCCAGCTTGGCATGTCCGGCCGCGGTGACCTGGTGGCGCTGCTCCACGCTCTGCAGGTAGCCGCGCTCCTGCAGGGCGACCAGGGCCTCTTCCACTTCCTGCGCCGGCATGGCCGCGGCCTGCTGCAGTTCGGCCAGGCTGGCGTTCGGTGCGCTGTCCAGCACCAGCAGCAGGCGCGCCTCGCTGTTGCGCAGATCCAGCTTGAGGTTTTCCTGGACGAAGCGCGGATGGCAGGCGTTGACCGCCTGGATCATCAGGTAGAACAGGTTGTCGCCCAGGCGGGTATTGAGCAGGTCGCCCGCTTGGCTGGTTTCGCTGTCCTCCGGTTTGCGCCCGCGCGGGTGGGGCAGAACCATGGCGTAGCCGCCCTGGTGATAGACCAGTGGCGCGCGGCCGTGGTCCTCGTAGCGCTCCACCTTGCCGATCATGATCCAGTGGTCGCCGCCGTCGATGTGTTGGAAGTGGCTGCACTGGAAGTTGCCCGCGCAGCCATCGAACACCGGGGAGTCGCCCAGGCCGCTGGCGTATTCGATCCCGGCGAACTTGTCTTCCTGCGGACGGGCGAAGTGGTTGGAGAGGGCGATCTGGTCCGAGGCGAGCAGGTTGACGGTGAAGTGGCTGGCGGCCTGGAAAACCTCCCAGGCGCTGGAGCGCTTGTCCAGGCTCCAGAGGATCAGCGGCGGCTCGAGGGACACCGAGTTGAAGCTGTTGGCGGTGACGCCTACCTTGTGTCCGTCCGGCCCGCAGGCGGTGACGATGGTCACCCCGCTGGCGAAGTTGCCGAGGGCGCGGCGAAATTGGCGGGGGTCCATGCTGTTCTCTGCAGTAGTCATGAGGCTCTCCTGGGATCCTTCCGCGGCGCTGCCTGCGCAAGATCCGTTTCGTTGTCGAGGTAAGGCCATTCTGGTCAACCTGGCTGGCGGGATCATTGGCGTTAAACCGAAAGCACCTTTCACTTGGTTTGGCTGGTCGAATGGGCCACAGCTGGTAGCGTGACGCTGACTGGATATCGGAAGAGCAACAGGAGTTCCTCGTGCACAAGATCCATTGCGTCGCTGCGCTGGCCGGTTCGCTGGCTGCCGGTCTGGTTATCGCTGAATCGGCCTTTGCTGAAGCGCTTTCCGCTGAGGCTCCCGTCTGTGCCCCGGGCGACGGCTACCAGCCGGTCTGCGGCATTGCCCCGCCGGAAGATCTCGAGCTGTCGCCGGACGGTCGTCACCTGTTCATGAGCATTACCCCCGGCCTGGCCGGCCAGCAGGTGTCGCGCCTGCGGGTTATGGATCTGCACAGACAGCAGGTGAGCGATCTGGACGTGGCCATCGAGCCGGCGGCCGGCTGGGGAGATGGGCAGTGTGCTGCGCCCACGCAGGCGCCGGGCGCCCACGGCATTCACCTGTCCCGGCGTGCCGATGGTCGCCACCAGTTGCTGGTGGTCAACCACAGCGGCCGCGAGGCCATCGAGTTCATCGAGCTCGAGGCGGCCGACAAAGGCTGGACCGCCACCTGGCGCGGCTGCGTCGAGCAGAAGGGCGTCGGCCGCTTCAACGATGTGGCAGCTACCCCGGATGGCGGTTTTGTCGCCACCGTGATGTTCGAGTCGCCGAGCATGGCGCCGCCGCTGCCCCTGGTGCAGCTGCTCGATGGCCGCGATACCGGCTACCTGATGAGCTGGGCACCAGGTAGCCCGCTGGCCAAGGTTGAGGGCAGCGAGGCGCCGTTCCCCAATGGCGTGCAGGTGTCGGCCGATGGTCGGCATGCCTGGTTCGCCGCCTGGACTGTCGGGGAAATCCGTCAGTTCGACCTGCAGGACAAGCGCACGCTCGCCCACATCCCGGTAGGCTACATGGTCGACAACCTGAGCTGGGGGCGCGACGGCCGCCTGCTGGGGGCGGGGATCTCCGATGTTGCTGCGTTCCAGCGCTGCTTCGCCAGCCATGTCGAGCACTGCCCGGTGGGCTTCAAGGTTTCTGCGCTGGACACCGCGAGCGGGCGGCACCGTGTGCTGTTCGAGGCCGGCGAAGGCGTGCTGGCTGGCGCATCGGTGGCTGTCGAGGCGGCAGGCCAGCTCTATGTCGGGGCCTACACCGGGGATCGCCTGTTGCGAGTGAGCGAAATTCGCCTGGAAGACTGATCGGCCTGTCGATAACAAAAAAGAGAAAAACTCATGAAGCGATTCAAGCGAGCGGCCACGGCTGCCATGCTGGCCTGCGTGCTGCCGCAAGCTGCCTTTGCCGCCAGCAGCCCACCGAACATCCTGCTGATCCTGGCCGATGACCTGGGGTTCTCCGATATCACCAGCTATGGTGGCGAAATCGAAACGCCGAGCCTCGATCAACTGGCCGGCGAGGGCGTCCGACTGACCGGTTTCTACGCCGCCCCGACCTGTTCGCCCACCCGCGCGATGCTGATGTCTGGCACCGACAACCACTTGGTTGGCTTGGGCACCATGGCTGAGGTGCTGCCCTTCGCCAAGGATCTGCAGGGACGCCCCGGCTACGAGGGCCACCTCAACGATCAGGCGCACTCTGTGGTGCAGCTGCTCAGGGACGGCGGCTACGCCACCTACATGGCCGGCAAGTGGCACCTGGGCCAGGCCGACGACCAGGGGCCGCATGCCTGGGGCTTCGACCGCTCGGTGACCCTGCTCGAGGGCGGCGCCAGCCACTTCAAGCCGCTGCCTGGCTCCAAGGTGCGGATCGAGAACGTCAGCTACCGGGAAGATGGCAAGCCGTTCGAGGTGCCGGAGGATTTCTTCTCCAGCGACTTCTACACCGACAAGCTGATCGACTACATCGAGTCCGGGCGCGAGACTGGCAAGCCGTTCTTCGCCTATGCCGCCTATACCGCGCCGCACTGGCCGCTGCATGCCCCGCAGGAATACCTCGACAAGTACAAGGGCCGCTATGACGGCGGATACGATGCCATTCGCCATGAGCGCATCGAGCGCCTGAAAAGCCTCGGTCTGATCGATCCGCAGTTCGCCGCGGCGCTGCCGGCACCAGTGCCGAGCCCGCAGTGGCAGCAACTGAGCGTCGAGGAACGGCAGCTCCAGGCGCGCAAGATGGAAGTCTACGCCGCCATGGTCGACCACCTGGACATGAATATCGGCCGCCTGGTCGACTACCTGAAGAAGATCGGCGCCTATGACAACACGTTGATCGTCTTCATGTCCGACAACGGTGCGGCTGGCGAGGACCATGCCAAGGGCTATTCGCCCGCCGACGAGAACACCGACAACTCGCTGGCCAACATCGGCCATAAGGGCTCCAACATCAACTACGGCTACCGCTGGGCCGAGGTCAGCGCCACACCGTTCAGTCTGGTCAAGGGCACTACCGCCGAGGGTGGCATTGCCGTGCCGACCATCGTGCGTTTGCCGGCCAGCCTGGGCGGTGAAGGCGGGCGCATCCTGCGCGGTTTCGGTCGCGTCGATGACCTGGCACCGACCTTCCTCGAACTGGCCGGTGTCCCGGTGCCGGGGGCCAGCTATCGGGGGCAGCCCAAGCAGCCGATGACCGGACAGTCGCTGCTGGGCATGCTGGCCGGCAAGGAACCCGGCGCGGCACGGCCGGTGGCCGGCGAGCTGTTCGGCCAGGCCTACGTGCGCGATGGCGACTGGAAGCTGGTGGCGGCCCGCGCCCCGGACGGCAGCCCGCCGCTGCCCGACCGGCCCTACGACTGGAAGCTGTACAACCTGGCCGAGGATCGCGGCGAAACCACCGATCTGTCCGCCCGCTATCCCGCGAAGGTCGAGGCGCTCAAGGCGCAGTGGCGCAGCTATGTCGAATGGGCGGGGGTGGCTGAACCGCCGTCTCAGCCCGGAAGGTAACCGCTACAAATCCAGCACAACAGGACAGCCCGGCGACAGGTGTGGCGACGGGCGTCTGAACAATAGCGAGTGGATGCACCCGAGGTACCGATGAAGATTCTGGTAACTGTGAAACGCGTGGTCGATTACAACGTCAAGGTCCGCGTCAAGGCGGACAACAGCGGCGTCGATCTGGCCAACGTCAAGATGTCGATGAACCCGTTCTGCGAGATCGCCGTGGAAGAAGCGGTGCGTCTCAAGGAAAAGGGCATCGCCAGCGAAGTCGTGGTGGTCTCGGTCGGGCCGAACGCGGCCCAGGAGCAGCTGCGCACCGCCCTGGCCCTCGGCGCTGACCGCGCCATCCTCATCGAGTCGAACGACGAGCTGAACTCGCTGGCGGTGGCCAAGCTGCTCAAGGCCGTGGTCGACCAGGAGCAGCCGCAGCTGGTCATCACCGGCAAGCAGGCCATCGATAGCGACAACAACCAGACCGGGCAGATGCTCGCTGCGCTGTGCGGCTTCGCCCAAGGCACCTTCGCCTCCAAGGTCGAGGTGAATGGCGACACGGTCAACGTCACCCGCGAGATCGACGGCGGCCTGCAGACCGTGGCCCTGAAGCTTCCGGCCATCGTCACCACCGACCTGCGCCTCAACGAGCCGCGCTACGCATCCTTGCCGAACATCATGAAGGCCAAGAAGAAGCCGCTTGAGGTGCTGACCCCGGACGCGCTGGGCGTATCCACCGCCTCGACGGTGAAGACCCTCAAGGTCGAAGCCCCTGCCGCGCGCAGCGCCGGGATCAAGGTCAAGTCGGTGGCCGAACTGGTCGAGAAACTGAAGAACGAAGCGAAGGTGATCTGAGATGGCAATCCTGGTAATCGCTGAACACAACAACAGTGCCCTGGCTGCCGCCACCCTCAATACCGTGGCCGCCGCACAACAGATCGGTGGCGATGTCCACCTGCTGGTGGCCGGCGCCAACTGCGGCGCGGTGGCCGAGGCCGCCGCCCAGGTCGCCGGTGTGGCCAAGGTGCTGGTCGCCGACAGCGCCGCGTTCGCCCACCAGCTGCCGGAGAACCTGGCGCCGCTGGTGGTGCACCTTGTTCAAGGGCAGGGGGCTCGCGGTTACAGCCACGTGCTGGCCCCGGCCACCACCAACGGCAAGAACTACCTGCCGCGCGTCGCCGCGCTGCTCGACGTCGAGCAGATCTCCGAGATCGTCAAGGTGATTGACGCCGACACCTTCCAGCGGCCGATCTATGCCGGCAACGCCATCGCCACCGTGCAGTCCAGCGCGGCGGTCAAGGTCATCACCGTGCGCGGCACCGGTTTCGGCCCGGTGGCGGCCGAAGGCGGCGCTGCTGCCATCGAAGCGCTGGCGGCTGGCAGCGATGCCGGCATCTCCGCCTTCGTCGGCGAGGAACTGGCCAAGTCCGAGCGTCCCGAGCTGACCGCGGCGAAGATCATCGTCTCCGGCGGCCGCGGCATGCAGAACGGCGACAACTTCGCGCTGCTCTACAGCGTGGCCGACAAGCTCGGCGCCGCCGTCGGCGCCTCGCGTGCCGCGGTGGATGCCGGCTTCGTGCCCAACGACATGCAGGTCGGCCAGACCGGCAAGATCGTCGCCCCGCAGCTGTACATCGCCGTGGGCATCAGCGGCGCCATCCAGCACCTGGCCGGCATGAAGGACTCCAAGGTGATCGTGGCGATCAACAAGGACGAGGAGGCACCGATCTTCCAGGTGGCCGACTACGCTCTGATGGGGGATCTGTTCGAAGCAGTGCCTGAGCTGGGTTTGTTGCTCGGTTGACAGCTCTCGCTCCTGCCTGCTCGGCGGCGTCTGACATCCTCGGATGCCGCCGAGCAGGGGCGGCTCCGTCGTTCTGGCAGCCCCCCGCAAACCTGCGACCCATTCGAATCAGTTTAGAAGGGCGTGCCCTGGGCGGGTGGCGCTGATCGCTGGGAAGTTGACGAATATCGTCTGCACGCCTGTTATTGCCCGGCGCCGCGTCAATCGAGCGTAACGCCGTTGGCCTTTGCCTAGAGTGGATAAGGTGTTCCACCACCATAGTCGTTGTCCTGCCGCTTGCCAGCGCATGCGCAGTTCCACGACCACCACGTCGCTCAGGTAGACTGCCATGGAAACCCCCCGCTATACCCTTGCCCTGTTAGGCAGCCTGCTCTGCCTGACCACCCCCGGCGTGGCCAATGCCGGGAGCATCGTGCCCTCCGAATCCGCCACGGATGACCTCAACCTGGTCTACCAGTTGCGCTCGGACACCCACATCGGCCTGCACTACAGCTTCCCGGTGGCGGGCGAGTCCGCGGCTCGCCAGGGCAGCGACAATCCGCTGTTGGCTCAGGCGGCCTTGCTGGATGCCCGCGGTCTGCGCAGCGCACCCATGCCGATCGAGATGAGTCTTCCGCAGGCCGCGACCCTAAGCCTGTACCGGGCCCTGGGGCCGCAGTGGGCCTTGCTGGTCAGCGCTGGCTGGCAGGACTGGTCGGCGCACCGCCGGGCCGACGTCGAGTGGGGCGGCGCCAGCGCGAGCTCCGGCGCCGCTGAGCGCAGCTACCGCGACACCTGGCACCTGGCCATCGGTACCCAGTACCAGGCCAGCCCGAAACTGCTCCTGCAGGCCGGGGTGGGTTATGACAGCTCGGCGCTTACCGAGGGGCGGCAGACCTTCGCCGCCCCCATGGCGGCAACCTGGCGGCTGGCTTCGGGACTGAGCTATGCCTACGACCGCAACACTGAACTGAACTTCAACTATGCCTTCACCTGGATGGGTGACCTGGCGGGGGAACAGGGCTACAGGGGGGATCAGCGGCTCGGCGCCGCCGAGGAGTTCAGCAACGCCTACTTCCATACCGTGACCTGGTCCGTCACCTGGCGTTACTGATGGCCGCACCGCTGCGCTGGTGCACGCCAGCAGGACGGAGGTCTTGGGCGTGACCTGCATCGCTGCGGGTCACGCCCTCCACGCTACTGCTGTTGTCGTTGTGGGAGCCTCGCCCTCGGGGCGAAGCTCTTGCCTCGCCAGACTCAACGCTGGATCGGGCAGCCGGTGGCGGCCTGCAGCTCCTCGAAGCTGACGCCCTCGGCCAGCTCGACCAGCTTCAGCCCTTGCTCTGTGACGTCGAGCACGGCTAGGTCGGTGATGATCCGGTCGACCACGCCGACGCCGGTCAGCGGCAGCTCGCAGCGTTCGAGGATCTTGTGCGCGCCGCCCTTGGCGGTGTGCTCCATCAGCACCACCACGCGCTTGACGCCGGCGACCAGGTCCATGGCGCCGCCCATGCCCTTGACCATCTTGCCGGGGATCATCCAGTTGGCCAGGTCGCCCTGGGCCGACACCTGCATGGCGCCGAGGATCGACAGGTTGATGTGGCCGCCGCGGATCATCGCGAAGCTCGCCGCGCTGTCGAAGAAGCTGCTGCCGGGCAGGGTGGTGATGGTCTGCTTGCCGGCGTTGATCAGGTCCGGATCGACCTCGTCCTCGCTCGGGAACGGGCCGATGCCGAGCAGGCCGTTCTCGCTCTGCAGCCAGACGTCCATGCCCGCGGGAATGTAGTTGGCCACCAGGGTCGGCAGGCCGATGCCGAGGTTGACGTAGAAGCCGTCCTGCAGCTCCTGGGCGGCGCGCTGCGCCATCTGTTCGCGGGTCCAGGCCATGGTTCAGTTCCTCACCGTGCGTTGTTCGATGCGTTTCTCGGGGTTCGGGTTGACCACGATGCGTTGAACGTAGATGCCCGGCAGGTGGATCTGGTCGGCGTTCAGAGCGCCGGTCTCGACCAGTTCCTCTACCTCGACCACGCAGACCTTGCCGGCCATTGCCGCCAGCGGGTTGAAGTTGCGCGCGGTCTTGCGGAACAGCAGGTTGCCGGCCTGGTCGGCCTTCCACGCCTTGACCAGCGCCACGTCGGCGGTCAGCGAGCGCTCCATCACGTACCACTCGCCGTCGAACTGGCGGGTCTCCTTGCCTTCGGCGACCAAGGTGCCGTAGCCGGTCTTGGTGAAGAACGCCGGGATGCCGGCACCGCCGGCGCGCAGCTTCTCGGCCAGGGTGCCCTGTGGGGTGAATTCCAGCTCCAGCTCGCCGGCCAGGTACTGGCGCTCGAACTCCTTGTTCTCGCCGACGTAGGAGGAAATCATCTTGCGGATCTGCCGGGTTTCCAGCAGCAGGCCGAGGCCGAAACCGTCGACTCCGGCGTTGTTGCTGATCGCGGTGAGGTTCTTCTTGCCGGAGTCGCGCAGGGCGGCGATCAGCGCCTCGGGGATGCCGCACAGGCCGAAGCCGCCGACGGCGATGGTCATGCCGTCCGCCACCAGCCCGTCGAGGGCGGCGTGGGCGTTGGGGTAGAGCTTGTTCATGGGTGTGCCCCTCTTGTCGTTCCGTTCGTGGCGCCGGGTGTTGCTGCCGCTGTTGTGGGAGGCCCGCCCTCGGGGCGAGGCTCTGGTTGCTTCTGGCGGGCCGGTGGCCCGCATCGCCGCGAGGTCGCGCCTCCTACAAGAGCGTCATGATCAAGCTTTGGCGGGCAGCAGCACGCCGCGGCACTCGCCGAAGCCGATCGAGGCATAACCCTCCCGGCGGCAGCGGGCACGCAGGATCACCTCGTCGCCATCCTCGAGGAAGGTGCGCTGTTCACCGTTGGCCAGTGTCAGCGGCTGCTTGCCGCCGAAGGTGCTCTCCAGCAGGCTGCCGAACTGGCTCGGCTCCGGGCCGGACAGGGTGCCGGAGCCGAACAGGTCGCCCGGCTGCAGCTTGCAGCCGCCGACGCTGTGGTGGGCGACCATCTGCGCCACGGTCCAGTACATGTTCTGGGTGTTGCTCAGCGCCAGGCGCTGCGGCTCGAGGCCCTGCTCGCGCATGGCGGCGGTCAGCAGCAGTACCTCCAGCTCGATATCGAAGCCACCGTGGGCCTGGTCCTGCGCGTCCAGCAGGTACGGCAGCGGCTGCGGATCGCCGGCCGGGCGCGGCGGCTGGGCAGTGCGAAACGGCTCCAGCGCCTCGGCGGTGACCACCCAGGGCGATACCGTGGAGGCGAAGTTCTTCGCCAGGAACGGGCCGAGCGGCTGGTATTCCCAGGCCTGCACGTCGCGCGCCGACCAGTCGTTGAGCAGGCAGAAGCCGGCGACGTGTTCGCTGGCCTCGCCGATGGCGATGGAATCGCCCATCTTGTTGCCCTGGCCGATCCAGATGCCCAGTTCCAGCTCGTAGTCCAGGCGCTTGCTCGGGCCGAAGCTCGGCACTTCCTGGCCCGGCGGCAGGGTCTGGCCGACCGGACGGCGCACCGGGGTGCCGGAGACGCACACCGTGGAGGCGCGGCCGTGGTAGCCGATCGGCACGTACTTGTAGTTGGGCAGCAGCGGGTTGTCCGGGCGGAACAGCTTGCCGACGTTGTTGGCGTGGTGGATGCCCACGTAGAAGTCGGTGTAGTCGCCGACCCGCGCCGGCAGGTGCAGTTGGCAGTCATGCATCGCCGGCAGCAGGGCCTCGCCGAGGGCTTTCATGCGGTCCAGCGCCGGACTGCCTTCGCCCAGCAGTTCGAGCAGCGCCGCGCGCAGGGCGCGGCGAGCGGGGGCGCCGAGGGCGAAGAAGGCGTTCAGGCTGTCGCCGCTGGCGGCTTCGGCGGCGGCTTTCGCTTCGCCCTCGAACAGGCCGGCCTCGCAGGCCACCTTGAGGTCGAGGATGCGCTCGCCGATGGCCACGCCGCCGCGCGGCGACTGGCCCTGCGGGCTGAAGATGCCCAGCGGCAGGTTCTGCAGCGGGAAGTCGGGGTGGTCGTTGGCCGAGGCGATCCAGCTAAGAAGGTTGGCAGCGGTGCTCATGAATCAGTTCCCCTCCGGGGTGAAAGTCTTGGCCATGCCGGCCCAGCAGGAATCGTAGTCCTT
The DNA here is from genome assembly GCF_900109175.1 of Pseudomonas linyingensis. Lineage (GTDB taxonomy): Bacteria > Pseudomonadota > Gammaproteobacteria > Pseudomonadales > Pseudomonadaceae > Geopseudomonas > Geopseudomonas linyingensis. The sequence goes on from NZ_FNZE01000013.1 coordinate 66,595, forward strand.
CTGCAGTTGCGGGCATTCCAGGGCGAATTGGCTCGGGCGCAGCACCTGGCCGCTCTCGAACATGAAGGCCATGGTGTTGTCGATCTTGTGCGGCTTGAGTTCGACGGCGATGGCCTGGGTGGTGGTGGCGTTGTCCGGGCCGTGGGCGCTCATGCAGTTGTGCAGCGAGGCGCCGCCGGGCATGAAGCCCTCGGCCTTGGCGTCGTAGACGCCCTGGATCAGGCCCATGAACTCGTTCATCAGGTTGCGGTGGAACCACGGCGGACGGAAGGTGCTTTCGGCCACCATCCAGCGCGGCGGGAAGATCACGAAGTCGACGTTGGCCTGGCCGAGGATGGCGCTCGGCGCGGTGAGCACGGTGAAGATCGACGGGTCGGGATGGTCGAAACTGACCGTGCCGAGGGTGTTGAAGCGGCGCAGATCGTACTTGTAGGGCACCAGGTTGCCGTGCCAGGCGACCACGTCCAGCGGCGAGTGGTCCAGCTCGGTGGCCCACAGCTCGCCGCAGAACTTCTGCACCAGGCTGGCCGGTGCGTCGCTGTCCTCGTAGTGGGCGACCGGGGCGAGGAAGTCGCGCGGGTTGGCCAGGCCGTTGCTGCCGATCGGGCCGAGGTCGGGCACGCGCAGGGCGCAGCCGTGGTTCTCGCAGACGTAGCCGCGTGCCGCATCGTCGAGCAGTTCGACGCGGAACTTCATGCCGCGCGGGATCACTGCGATCTCCAGCGGCTCGACGTCGAGGCGGCCCAGCTCGGTGGCGATGCGCAGGCGGCCGGATTCGGGGACGATCAGCAGCTCGCCGTCGGCATCGAAGAACACTCGCTGCATGGAGGCGCTGGCGGCGTACAGGTAGATGCTGATGCCGCTGACGGCTTCGCCGGGGGCGTTGGCGGCCAGGGCGACCAGGCCGTCGACGAAGTCGGTGGGCGCCTGCGGGATGTCCAGCGGGCTCCAGCGCAGACGGTTGGGATTGACCGGACCGAGGCGGTTGCCGGCGATCTGCCGCTCCAGGCGCTCGAAGCGGCTGTGGGCTGCAGACGGACGGATGCGGTACAGCCAGGTACGGCGGGCTTCCGCGCGCGGCACGGTGAAGGCGGTGCCGGACAGCTGCTCGGCGTACAGGCCGTAGGGCACCTTCTGCGGCGAGTTCTGGCCAAGCGGCAGGGCGCCCGGTAGGGCCTCGCTGCTGAACTCGTTGCCGAAGCCCGTCAGGTAGGCGAGGGCCGCGGTGGATTGCTGTGCGTGCATAGGCATATCTGGGTGCTTTTGTTATTTGCGTAAATATCTTTCGATTAGCGTAATCATGCACCCGGAGGGGCGTCAAGCGCAGGGCCATCGCTGTAGGGGCGAATTCATTCGCCTTGGCGGGGCTGCGCTGGCGAATGAATTCGCCCCTACAGGCGCCGCCCGATTCCCGCTGCCGTCGAGCGCTGTGAACGCCTTACCGGAACATCTCTTTATAGCTGCCGTCGTGCATCCACGCGGCGTGCTTGGGCGCGCGCTTGGTCTGCGCCCACTCCTCGAGCATGGCCCACTTCACCTCATCGAGCGCCTCGAGCATCTTCGGCGAGCCGGTGTTGGCCGCCAGTTCGAGGCGGTGGCCGTTGGGGTCGAAGAAGTAGATCGACTGGAACAGGGCGTGGTCGGTCGGGCCGATGACCTTGATCCCGGCGGCTTCCAGGCGCGCCTTGGCGGCCAGCAGCACTTCCATGGACTCGACCTGCAGGGCCAGGTGCTGGGTCCACACCGGCGTATTCGGATCGCGGCCCATCTCGGGCTGGGTCGGCAGCTCGAAGAACGCCAGCACGTTGCCCATGCCGGCATCCATGAAGATGTGCATGTACGGATCGGCCTCGCCGGTCGAGGGCACGGCGTCCTCGGCGATCGACAGGATCAGCTTCATGCCGAGGTGCTGCTCGTACCAGCGGGCGGTTTCCAGCGCGTCCTTGCAGCGGTAGGCCACGTGATGGATTTTCTGCACGATCGGATTCATGACGGTCTCCCTTTCTCGGTGGTCGGTGCGGCTCGCGGGATCGGATTTGGGTCTCGATGGCGAATGCGCGTTTTGTTATGCGTAATCAAGTTATGCAAAACGTAACTCGAGCGCAAGGGGGCGTCAAGCGTGAACCCCGCCATTCATCGCCTGGAATAGGAAGGACCATGACAAGCGAAACCGAGGAGCCCGGATGTGCCGCGGCGGCAGGGGCGCAGCACGCCGATGGGCAAGGTGTTGCTTTGTCTCGAGGCAGATCTGCGGACTCGCCATGCCACTGATGCTGCTCGGCTCAGGGTTGGTGATTGTGTTTTCCCGGATCGCTCAGTGCTTGCCGCAGAGCATGGTGGGTATGCCGTCAGCCGGGCTGGCGGCCGCGGCGCACTTTCGACTTGACAGTGCCGGTCACAGGCATATTGTTACGCGTAACGGAAATTGGTTACGCAAATGATAATTTCATGGCGGGATGTGCGCTATGGGCCTCACACTCGCTACCGCTCCACCGCTTCCTACAGCGCGCATCGTTGAACAGCCGACGTCACTGAAGATTCTTGTACGCATAAAAACAATGAGCTGAACGAGGTTTACCATGACGAAGATGAAAGTCCTTGCTGTAAAAGTCGCCATGCTGGCTTTTGCAGTCTCTGCGCATGCTGCAGAAACGCACACCATCAGGTTTTCCCATTTCCTGTCCTCGAACTCATTCCAGCAGAAGAAGATCTTTGAGCCGTGGTGCGAGAAGATCAGCAAAGAGTCCGAAGGTCGTCTGCAGTGCCAGATTTATCCCTCGATGCTGCTAGGGGGTACCCCTGCCAAGCAGGCCGACATGGTGCGTAATGGCGTCGCTGATATCGTGTGGACAGCCCCCTCATTCTCAGCTGGAAAGTTCCCTCGGATCGAAGCTGTCGAACAAGCATTCTTGCTCCCCTATGGCTCCAGGAAAAGTAACCAGATCATCTGGAACTTCTATCAGCAGTACGCCGCAGACGACTTCAAGGGATACAAGGTCCTGGCGCTGCATGGTGATGGCGGTATGAGTTTCCATACACGCAACAAGCCGGTCCGAACCATTGAAGACCTTTCAGGGATGCGAGTGAGGACGTCCAGCCGTGCGTCGTCAGCCGTTGTGGACCAGCTCGGTGCAGTGCCTGTAACCATGCCGCCGCCGCAGATGACTGAAGCACTGTCGAAGGGGGTCATCGATGGCGTGCTGTTTAGCTGGGCCAACATCCGCGACGTCAAGGTCGATGAGGTGACGGATTACCACAGTGACAACACGGCAGGCTATTTGGCCCCGTCCCAGACTGTGCTCGGCATGCTTATGAGTCAGAAAACCTATACGAAGTTGCCGGATGATCTGAAAGCGGTCATTGACCGCAACAGTGGTCAGGCACTAGTCGACATGATCTCCGGGGTGTGGGAGCAGGCGCTGGTCGATGCGCACGCTGCAATGCCTGCCGATAAGGTGGTCAAGATCGAGGAAAGTGAATATCAGCGTATCCAGGATGCAGCCGTACCTGCACGGCAGCAGTGGGTCACTGACGTCAGCGAGAAAGGTATCGATGGGGATTCACTAATCGAAGGAATCCGGCGTATATCCAGTGAAGTGAGGTAACCCCCAGCGGAGTCGCCTTCCTTCACAGCGAGATATGACGGCAACGCGGCCTTCTGGCTGCGTTTTTTGTTGGACCTGTATTGCATGGCGCAATGTCATTACGTATTGCGCTACTTGCGTGCCGGGACGTGTCAAGCGCTAGAATTCGTCATTCAACGCTACGAGCAGGAAGGACCATGACAAGCGAAACCGAGCGCCCGGCTGCGCCGCGGCGCCAGAAGGTGCAGTCCGCCGAGGTCGGCACCGACATCCTCAAGGGCCTCGCCGAACTGGCGCCGGCCACCTCGCTGTCGCGCCTGGCCGAACACGTCGGCATGCCGGCGAGCAAGGTGCACCGCTACCTGCAGGCGCTGATCGCCAGCGGCTTCGCCGAGCAGGACGAGACCACCGGCCACTACGCCCTGGGCCGCGAGGCGCTGTTCGTCGGCCTGGCCGCCATCGGCCGCCTGGACGTGACCAAGGTGGCGCTGCCGCGCCTGGTCGAGCTGCGCGATGCGCTCAACGAGACCTGCTTCCTCGCCGTATGGGGCAACAAGGGGCCGACCGTGGTGCACGTCGAGCAGGCGGTGCGCGCGGTGACCGTGGTGACCCAGGTGGGCTCGGTGCTGCCGCTGCTCGGCTCGTCCACCGGCCTGGTGTTCGACGCCTTCCTGCCGGCAGTGGAGAGCGTCGGGCTGCAGTCCCAGGCGCTGGCCGAGCCCGGCGCACCGAGCACCGCCGAGCTGGAGGCGCTGCGTGCGCAGATCCGCGCCCGCGGCCTGCACCACGTGCACGGGCTGCTGATGTCGGGAGTGAACGCCCTGTCGGCACCGCTGTTCGCGGCGGGCGGGAAGCTGGTCGGAGTGATCACCGTGGTCGGCACCGCGCCAGGCTTCGCCGCTGATCCGCAGGGAGCGCAGGCGGAGCGGCTGCTGGTGGTGGCTCGGGAGATCAGTGCGCGGATGGGCGGGCACTCGTCCTGAGAGCGGAGCTGGCGGCTACCACCGTGAGCTGCCAGCTGGAGGAACAATGGGCAGCGGCTCGATCCGGTTCAGCCTTGGCTCTGAAACAGCAGCCACCCGGTCACTGCCGCCGCGAGGATCACGATGACGACATTGAGCTTGTTCTTCCAGATATAAAGGAATGCCAAGGCGGCGGCGAAAATCGACAGGCCCTCCGTCAGCGATGGAACACGTTCAGCAGTCACCTGTGCCAAGTCGATGGTGGTGGCGCCAATCAGGCCGACTACCCCGGCCGCCACACCGTCGAAAAAGGCGTGCAGTCGCTTGTTCTCCACAATCGCCTCCAGGCGGTCGTAGAAGATCAGCGAGAACGCGAAGGCCGGCAGAAAGACGCCAACTGTCATGGCCACCGCACCGACCGGACCACCTGCCACATAGCCGACGAAGGTGGCGAAGATGATGAGTGGCGCCGGAAGCACGCCGGAAAGCGCCAGGCCGTCCAGAAACTGCCCATCCGTCATCCACCCGCGCCCGACAGAGTCGTTGCGAACGAACGGAATCGCCGTGTAGGCACCGCCGAAGGTTAGCAAGCCAGCCTTCAGGCCGGACACGAAGATGAGCAGCACGGAGGCCTGGCTTTGCACGAGCGTTTCCACCAGCTTCGTGGCCGGCGCAGCCCAGAAAGCCACGGCCGTGGCCAGCGCCACCGCCGCCAGTGTCATCAAGAGCGCCAGGGCGTGACGATTCAGCACGAGCAGGGCGTACACCAGGCCGCCGGCCGGCAGGGTGATCCAGAAGTCGACACCGCCCATGGCGGCCAGCGCGCAAACGATGGCGATGGCCCACAGCCAGCGATCGAGCAGGATGTGCTCGCCGATACGGTGCACGGCGCGCACGATCAGGGCGATCACGGCCGTCTGCACGCCAAGGAACGCCGCGCCCAGCGTGGTACCCACGATGTCGATCTGAAAGTACAACCAGGATAGCGCGAACATCAGCAGGAAGCCGGGAAGCATGAATCCGAGTCCCGCCAGCACGCCACCCAGCCGCCCCTTGGCGCGGATGCCCAAATGAACGCATATTTCGTGCGCCTCGGGACCGGGTAGCACCTGCATCACGGCCAGCAGCTTGTTGAAGCGTTTGCTGGAGATCCAGCGCTCCTCGTCCACTAGCTCGCGGCGCAACATGCCGATCTGAGCCACAGGTCCGCCCCATGCGAGCAAGCCGAACTTGAGAAAGCGCACGAAGAGCTGCAGGTAGCTCATGGGGGGAGGGGGCAGATCACTCGGGGTCTCCGTGGCCGCGCTCGGGCGATACGAGGCTTCATCCGGGGCATTCAAGGTTCTTCTCCTTTGCGGAAGTTGGCCAACAAGCCGTCGAATATGGCCGAAGCCGCGTCCAGCAGCAGGTCGTCCTGGGTAATGTTTTCGCGCATCCCGGCCAGCACGCTTTCGATGCCGGCGGCCTCGGGCGGCTGCACGCCGCCGACGTCGAGGTAGTGCACCAGGAGACCGATCCGCTTGATGGCGGGTTGATCCAGCCCGAAGCTCTCGACCAGCGCCTCGAAGGTGACGCGGCCGCCGACATGGCTGAACGTCGCGCCGTCGAAGTCGAAACCGATGGCGTCCACTGGGCAGTCGCAGGGCTGTTCCAGCCACAGGAAACAGGCGCGACGGTCGATGAAGCGCCGGATCAGCCAGGCGCTGGCCAGGCGATCCACCCACGGACGCTGCCGCGTCGCCCATGTGCGGCCTTGGTAATCGGCCCGTTGCAGGCGGGTTATCGTGCCGTCGGTCGCATGCGGTTCGTCCGGCGACAGGGCGCGTGCGCAGGCGAGTTCCAGTTCGCGCAATGCACCATCGGCCTGGCGTTGCGCCTCGCCAGGCAAGAAGTCGATCTCGACCAGGGCGGCGAAGGACTTGCGTAGCTTGCGCGTGTGCTTGAGTGCATCCTGGACCGTGTCGGCTGTCAGCGTTTCCCTCGCTTGGCCCACCTCGGCCAGCAAGGTTGCATAGTCTTCGCTGCGGTCGAACAAGGCCGCGAATTTCGCGTCATCGTCCGTTTCGACGTGCAGGACATGGGCCGTACCGCCAGCTTCGTTGACGTGGGCCGCCAGTGTGTTCAGCGTGGCTCGGCAGTCGTCGCGCGCCGGCATCAAATAGACGCCATCGCGCAGCACGGCTGCGCCGGAGGCCTTCAACGCGCGCCAGGCCCGTTGGCGGGCGGTAGCGTTCTCGGTGGGCAGGGACAGAATGAGAGCGGCCAGCTTCATATGTAGAGTTTGCTACTGATCAGATTCGATCTCTACATGGTCTTTGAAGGCACAATGCTGTGCAAGCGTTCACTTGGGCAAGCGCAATTCAGGTGCTGCTCGACGACGACACGCCGACATCTGCGCACGCAGCTTTCGCCGGCCGCGGCTGCTGCGTACCGGGGTGGCCTGCGACCTGTCCTGGCTGCTGCCGCTACTCGGCTTGTCCATCGGCCTGGTGTTCGATGCCTTTCTGCCCGCCATAGAGAGCGCGGCGCTGCAGGCCCAGGCGTTGCTTGAGCCGGGCGCACCGAGTGCTGCCGAACTGCAGGCGCTGCACGCGCAGATCCGCGCGCGGCCTGCACCACGTGCACGGGTTGTTGATGGCGGGGGTGAACGCGCTGTCGGCACCGCTGTTCGCGGCGGGCGGGAAGCTGGCCGGAGTGATCACCGTGGTCGGCACCGCGCCAGGCTTCGCCGCTGATTCGCAGGTAGCGCAGGCCGAGCGGCGAGATAAGTGCGCGGATGGGCGGGCATGCGCCGCAGTAGCGCGAGCCACAAAGAAAAACGGCAACCCGGACTAAAAGCTGCCAGGCCGTCCGGGTTGCCGTGGGAGAAACCTGGGGGCGCCGTGAAAAGCCCTTTCCCCCGAAGCCTCTCCCGCGGACGGGAGAGGTAAAGCCGCTGTTTACTCGGCGGTCAGTACGCCGCGGCGTACCTGATCCCTTTCAATAGACTCGAACAGCGCCTTGAAGTTGCCTTCGCCGAAGCCGCTGTCGCCCTTGCGCTGGATGAACTCGAAGAACACCGGACCCATCAGGGTTTCCGAGAAGATCTGCAGCAGCAGGCGCTGCTCGCCGCCCTCGGAGGTGCCGTCGAGGAGGATGCCGCGCGACTGCAGCTCGTTCACCGGCTCGCCGTGGCCGGGCAGGCGGTTTTCCAGCATCTCGTAGTAGGTGGCCGGCGGCGCGGTCATGAAGCGCATGCCCAGTTCCTTGAGCGCGTCCCACGTCTTGATCAGGTCGTCGGTGAGGAAGGCCACGTGCTGGATGCCCTCGCCGTTGAACTGCATGAGGAATTCCTCGATCTGCCCGGCGCCCTTTGAGGATTCCTCGTTGAGCGGGATGCGGATCATGCCGTCCGGCGCGGTCATCGCCTTGGAGGTCAGGCCGGTGTACTCGCCCTTGATGTCGAAGTAGCGGATCTCGCGGAAGTTGAACAGCTTCTCGTAGAAGTCCGCCCAGTAGGCCATGCGCCCGCGGTAGACGTTGTGGGTCAGGTGGTCGATCAGCTTGAGGCCGGCACCCTGCGGATGACGGTAGACACCCTCGATGAATTCGAAGTCGATGTCGTAGATCGAGCTGCCCTCGCCGAAGCGGTCGATCAGGTAGATCGGCGCGCCGCCGATGCCCTTGATCGCCGGCAGGCGCAGTTCCATCGGCCCGGTGGGGATGTCGATCGGCTGGGCGCCCAGCTCCAGGGCGCGGGCGTAGGCCTGGTGGGCGTTCTTCACCCGGAAGGCCATGCCGCAGGCCGACGGGCCGTGCTCGGCGGCGAAGTAGGCGGCGAGGCTCTTCGGCTCCTTGTTGAGGATCAGGTTGATGTCGCCCTGACGGTACAGGTCGACGTCCTTGGAGCGGTGGGTGGCGACCTTGGTGAAGCCCATCATGGCGAAGATGGGTTCCAGGGTGTTCGGCGTCGGGGCGGCGAATTCGATGAACTCGAAGCCCATCAGGCCCATCGGGTTTTCAAACAGATCGGTCATCTCGGTGTCTCGCTTGAATCTTGTTGTTTAGAGGTTTAGCAGTTCAGCGGGAGAACGTCCGAGGCGGCGGCGCGCAGGACAGTCCGCGCACGCTGCGGGCGAGGAAGTCGCCCATGAGCAGTTGAAGGCCGAGGATTCTCATGGGCGTCAGGCCGGCTTGTCGGCCTGGGCATCCGGATGGGCCTGGAGGAAGGCCGGGTGTTCGAGGGCCAGGCGCTCGACGCGGGCGATGCGCGGGTAGGGTGCCAGGTCGACGTTGAAGCGGCGCGCGGCGTACAGCTGCGGCAGCAGGTAGACGTCGGCCAGGCCCGGCTCGCCGAAGCAGAAGCCTTGGTCGCCGATCAGCGCCTCGACCGCGCGCAGGCCTTCGCCGATCCAGTGGCCGATCCACTGCTGCACCTGCTCTTCGTCCAGCCCCAGGCCGCGCAGGCGGTTGAGCACCGCGGCGTTGTGCAGCGGGTGGACGTCGCAGCCGATCAGCGCCGCCACGCCGCGCTGACGGGCGCGCTCGAGCGGATCGGTCGGCAGCAGCGCCGGCTGCGGGTAGCGCTCCTCGAGGTATTCGATGATCGCCGGTGACTGGATCAGCAGGGCGCCGTCGTCGGTGCGCAGGGCGGGCACCCGGCCCTGCGGGTTGAGCGCACGGTAGGCCGGCTGATGGTGCTCGCCGCCGTCGGCGATCAGGTTCACAGGGATGTGGCGGGCTTGCAGTCCCTTCAGGGCCAGGGCGATGCGTACCCGGTAGGAGGAGGTGGAGCGGTAGTAGGTGTACAGATCCATGGGCGCATGCTCGCTGGCTTATTGTGTTTTGCGTAATGCAATTATGATTTGAGGAATTTGCGGGTTCTGCTCGCCGCTGTCAAGGGCACCGTAAAGCGGTCTACCATATGATCCCGTCTAGCCCGCGAAGGCCGGGCGAGCGCGTGCTCTTTACCAAGCGCGCAACGACAACTGGCAACCCCGATAGCGGAGATCGACGTGAATCCCAACGACCAGCAACCCATGATGGACGATGTCTGGGTACAGATGTGCAAAGCCGACGGTCTTGACCCGGCCAAGCGCCTTGCCGCCCGCCAGGCCATCCTCAACCACGGCGACGCGCAGGACTGCACCGTCTACCGACCGGACGAAAACGACCCGGACGCCGAGGAAGAAGACCTGGGCGATGCCCGTATCCTGTTTAGCGGGCCGTTCCAGGCTCCGGCAGACTGGGACGAGGAGGAGCTTGCCGAGTTCTTCGGCGATGACGACCCAGAGCTGTTCGTGACCGCCTTCATCGAGTGCGAAGCCAAGCCGGCGTCGCCTGGTTTCTTCGTGCCTGACGTCGGCGACTATGTGGCGGTCATGGCAGGGGCGGGTGAAGTGCAGATGTTCTATGTATGCGACTACAGCGAGGACGACAACGGTCTGCAGTGCATCCTCATTCGCGACGACCAGCCGCTCGACTGAGCCTGCGGCGCGGCAGGCGAGTGCCTGCCGCAACCCTGTCGGGACATCCCTGCGTCAGGTTCCCAGCGCCGCGCCACCCGTGCGGTGTCCGATGACATGGGCTACCTCCCGTTCCGCGATGGCCGTTCGGCCGTTCAGTGCCCAAGCATAGTCGCGGTGCCATAGTTCCGGAGCCATAAGCATGCGACGACGGTTGCAACCGCTTCGGAATGAGGCGGGAGTCCGCAGGGGAACGAGCGCAGCGAAAGGCAGTCGAACGGGCGCGCCGGAGCACCTCAGGGATCATGTGGAACGCAAGCATGTCGAGGAGCACTGGCGGGAAGCACACCGAGACCAGGACGACCGCTAACCGACATGATGAAAACCCCCTTGAGGATACCCGGCATGTGGCCGGCACTGCTGCTCAGCACCGCCGCTGCGCTGTTTTGCGCCGCCGCCGGTGCCGCACCATCGTCAGCGCGGCAGGCCAATCCGGCGGCGAGCGCGCTGCTGGAGAGCGCCGCCCAGGATCTGCATGCCGGCCAGTTGGACCGGGCCGCTGCGACCCTGGAGCGCGCGCTGCGCATCGAGCCGCGCAACCCCGCGATCCTGCACTACCTGGGGCAGACTCGCCTGCAGCAAGGCCAGTATCAGCAGGCAGAGGCCCTGGCGGCCAAGTCCAGCACCTTGGCAGGCAGCGATCACAACCTGCGGGAAAGCAACGCCTGGTTGATCGCCGAGGCCCGGCAGGCCGCCGAGCAGAACCTTGCCCCGGCGGTCGACGACAGCGAGCGGCTGGCCCTGCAACAGCTGCTCGACGAGGAGATCGAGCGGCGCCGACAGGCCGAAGCCCAAGCGCACGCGCTGCGTGAACAGCTGGGCGAGCAGGAGCGGACCCAGGCTACTGCCGCGGAGTGGCCCGCGGACGAGTTTCAACCGGAATGGAACGACAGCGACCTCATGGACGGCCCGCCCAGCCCTGAGCTGCAGAAGGCGGCTTTCCATGCGGGGCATGAGTGGGGCATGGGGCGCATCCCCCGTGGCCATCGGCCACCGCCGGGTCTGTGCCGCATCTGGTTTCCCGACCGCCCGCCGGGGCGGCAGCCGCCGCCCGGCAATTGCGATGCACTGCACTATCACATGCCGGCGGGTGCCTGGCTGATTCGCGGCTAGCCCCATCATCAATGACCCCGGCGCGGCGCAGCATACAGCCTGGCCAGCCGCTGCGGTGCCACGCCCAGAGCGAAGCCCAGGGCCAGCAGGCGATTGCGCAGGCAGCGGCGCCACCAGCCGTCGCGCTGCCAGCGCCGCGGACTGACCCGCAAGCCCCGGTCGATGCGACGGAAGTCGCCGTATTCCCGCAGCGCTTCGACCAGCGGGACTTCTTCGAACAGCGGCCAGGGCGCGTGCTGGCCCACGGCGAAGTAGGCGCTGCGGCGGAAGAACAGGCCTTGGTCGCCGTAGGGCACGCCGATCTGGTTGCGCCAGTCCACCAGGCGTTCGAGCAGCCGGCCCTGCCAGCCCGGCTGGCCGCTGAAGCGGAAGGAGAAATAGCCACCGGCTGCGCCATCGGCAACCGCCCGGCAAAGGTCAGACAGCGGCTGGCCGTCCAACTCGGCATCGGCATGCAGAAACCAGAGGATCTCGTGCTCGGCCAGCGCGGCGCCCTGGCGCAGCTGTACGCCTCGGCAAGGCTCGGCAGGCAGCCAGAGTGCCTGGTGGTCGCGACACAGCATGCGGCAGCGCTCGCTGCGGGCGGCATCGACGACGATGATTTGCAGGAGTTGGCCATCGTCCTGCTCGGCCAGTTGCAGCTGGCCGAGCAGGCGCTCGAGGCTGGCCTCGTCGTGAAAGCAGGGGATGACCACGCTGACCGCGGTGGGGGGGGTCATGGGTGGTCTCCGCCGCCGGTCGCCAAGGTGTGTATCAGGCGGCGTCGTGCCGGACGTGGGTCGTCCGCCAGTTCGCGCAGGGCGTGATCGAGGTCGGCCGGCTCGTCGATATCGAAAGACTCGCCGCACACCCGCAGCGAATGCTCGGCACCACGGCAGGCCTCGGCCAGCGCCTGCCCCAGTGCGGCGCTGCTCCACGGCAGGGCGGTCAGGTCCGGCCACGGCCGGTTGGAGGCCATCAGCACCACGCCGCCGTCGCGGGCGGCGAGCAGCACCGTGTCCACTTCATCCAGGGCATTGCGCACCTGCCGGTAGTCGCATTCGCGCAGGGCCGGGGCATCGCTGCCGATGAATACCAGGCTGCGGTGGCCTGCGGCGCGCAGCGTGCGATCCAGGGCGTTGAGGCGCTCGCCCAGGTTGCCGGGCGTCTGCGGCTGGCAGCAGGATAGCGGGGCGACTGCGCTGGCCCAGTTGCGATGCTGCGCCAGATCCGGGGCGATCACCGTGGCGCCCGGCCAGTTTTCGAGGTCCTCGAGGGCACAGTCCAGCAGCCGTTCGGCGATCACGAACGTCGGTTCCGCGCCGAGACTGCCGGCCAGGCGCTGCTTGCCGTGGCCGATGGCCGGACGCTTGCATACCAGTACCAAGGTGGGCAGTCGACTGGCGAGGGAGGGCGAGCGGTCGGGCATGGGCGGGTCTCGAGTCTGTAGGCTAGGGCGGGGGCAAAGGCCGGTAGCGTCTGCGCGCCCGTCGCTGTGGTCACCGCTGTGGTCATTGGCGCACGCCGGGCGATGGGCGTTACAGCGAGCCGTTGTCGTCCTCGGCCTTGCGCACCTTGTCCAGCACGGCCGTCGCATCGACGGGCCCCTGGTCCATCGGCATCTGTTGCAGCACCTGCGAGGTGATGCGCAACTGGCGGATATAGCGCCGACAGTTCGAGCACAGGCTCAGGTGGGCGAGCACCGCCAGGCGCGTGCGCAGGTGCAATTGGTCATCGATGATCGCCGAGCCCAGCTCGGACATTTCCCTGCAGGTCAACATCAACATGTGCCCACCTCCTCGAAGTGGTTGAGCATGGCATGCATGCGCTGTCGTCCGCGGTGCAGCAGGACGCGGACGTTGCCCTCGCTGAGGCCGGTGGCCTGGGCGATCTCGGCGAACTCCAGCCCGCCAAGTTCGCGCATCATCACCACCGCCTGCTGGTCGCCGGGCAGCCGGTGCAGGTGTTTGCGGATGCACTCGTGCAGTTCGGCTTCGGTCAGCAGTGCCTCCGGCGTGTCGTGATGCCATTCGGCGCTCGGGATGCTCCAGGTACCACGCTCACTGAAGCGGGTGTCGATCGGCGAGCCTGGGTCTGCCCCCCAGCCTTCCAGCGATATCTCGCGGCGCGACTTGCGCATGAGGGTATGCGCTTCGTTCAACGCGATCCGCGCCAGCCAGGTGCGCAGCCGCGAGCGGCCCTCGAAGCGGTGGATCGCAGCGAACGCCTTGAGCCAGGTCTCCTGGGCGACATCCTCGGCCGATGCCTGGCCTACCAGGGGAGCCGCCATGGCGATCAGGAAGCGGTGATGCGCCTGAATCACCGCCTCGCAGGCGACCGTGTCGCCTTGTTGTACACGCCGCACCAGTTCCTGTTCCTCGTCCATGCCGTCCCCCGTTGCCCGTTGCCGCCAGCATAGTGAGTCGCCGGGGCGCACGACAATCCATCCGCACGCAGCCGGCGCTGCTGGTATTTACTTGGAGCAGAAAGTGGCTGAGTTGTAACAGTCGCGACCCTCATGCCTCCAATGGACAATGGACATGACTCAGGAGCACCAACTGCCATGCACGACACCCTCCCGCTGCTCAATGCCCTGGACTTCCCGGCGATTCGCCGCGGCCAGCTGGAAGCCCTGCAGGTCAACCTGACCTATCGCTGCAACCAGCGCTGTCTGCACTGCCACGTCAATGCCGGGCCGACGCGCACCGAGAGCATGAGCGACGCCACCCTGGCTGTCCTCTATCAGGTGATCGATGCCCATCCGGTGCACACCCTCGACCTGACCGGCGGCGCGCCGGAGATGCACCCGCGCTTTCGCGATCTGGTCAGCCATGCGCGGCGCGAAGGGCTGCGGGTGATCGATCGCTGCAACCTGACCATCCTAGGCGAGCCGGGGCATGCGGATCTGGCCGGGTTTCTGGCCGGGGAGGGTGTGGAGATCACCGCCTCGCTGCCGTGTTATGGGCGGGACAACGTCGACCGCCAGCGCGGCGACGGGGTGTTCGAGCGTAGCATCGCGGGGCTCAGGCAGCTCAACGCCATGGGCTACGGCCAGCCGGACAGCGGCCTGATCCTCAACCTGGTCTACAACCCGCAGGGGCCGAGCCTGCCGCCGTCCCAGGCGGCGCTGGAGGCCGACTACAAGGCGCATCTGGCCGCGGACTTCGGCATCGTCTTCAATCATCTGCTGACTATCACCAACCAGCCCATCGCCCGCTTCGGCAGCACGCTGATCAGCAAGGGACAGTTCAACGCCTACCTGCAACTGCTGCGCGACAGCTACCGCGCGGAGAACCTCGCGTCGGTGATGTGTCATTCGCTGGTCAGCGTCGACTGGCAGGGCTACCTGTACGACTGCGACTTCAACCAGATGCTCGGCCTGCCGCTGGAGCTGATCGGCCGTGAGCGCGCCCATCTGCGCGATCTGCAGCAGGCGGTGCTCGACGGCAACCCGATCGTCACCCGCGACCACTGCTTTGCCTGCACCGCAGGGCAGGGTTCCAGCTGCGGCGGCGCACTCAAGGACTGAAGGAGCACGAACATGGAAATCACCTCTCTGCTGGGCGTGTTGTTCTGGGGCTTCCTGCTGCTCTATGGCGTGCTGATGTGGGCGCTGTCGCCGCGCGCGGTGACCCTCGGTGGCTTCTTCCACGGCGAGGATGCCGAGGGCCGCAGCGCGGCACCCTGGCTGCTGACCTCGAGCATCTTCATCAGCTGGATCTTCGCCAAGTCGGTGACCAACGCCGCCAACCTGGGGGCGACCTACGGCCTGGTCGGCGGCCTGGCCTACGCCACCTACTGGCTGTCGATCCCGCTGGCCGGCTTCGTCATCTACCGCCTGCGTCGGCGCTTCGGCGCCACCGGGCTGGTGGCGTTTCTCACCAGCCACTACGGACGGGCCGCCGCGCTGGCCTTCTCGGCGGCGATCCTGATCCGCCTGTTCAACGAGGTGTGGAGCAACACCGCGGTGGTCGGCGGCTACTACGGCGACGCCGGCAGCCCGGCGTTCATCGGTGCGGCGCTGCTGTTCACCGCGGTGACCCTGGCCTACAGCCTGCGCGGCGGCCTGCGCAGCTCGATCCTCACCGATGCGGCGCAGGCGGCGATCTTCGTCGTCGCGCTGGTCTGGGTGCTCGGCCTGATCCTGCCGCAGCACAGCCCGCGCGAGCTGGTCAGCACCAGCGAGTGGGCGCTGGCGACCGGCGTCGACCTGCTGCTGGTGGCCGGCCTGCAGGTGTTCAGCTACCCGTTCCACGACCCGGTGCTCACCGACCGCGGCTTCATCTGCGAGGAGCGCAGCATGCGCCGCGCCTTCGTGGTGGCCGGCGTGCTGGGCTTCTTCGCCATCCTCGCCTTCAGCCTGATCGGCGTGCACGCCCAGCTCGACGGTCTGGCCGCCTCGGACAACGTGCCGGCTGCGCTGGCCCGCTCGATGGGTCTGCTCGCCTTGCTGGTGATGACCGTGGTGATGGTCTCGGCGGCCGGCTCGACCCTCGATTCGACCTTTTCCAGCCTGGCCCGCCTGGCCGGGCGCGAGTTGCCGCAGCTGGCCGGCCGCGACCTGGGCCAGAAGGCCATCGCCGTCGGCATGGCGGTGATGGTGCTGTTCGCGCTGCTCGGCAACCTGCCGATGCTGGCCGGCACCGATATCCTCAAGGCCACCACCATCAGCGGCACCATGGTCATCGGCCTGGCGCCGGTGTTCGTCCTGCATGGGCTGGTGCGACCGACCAGGCTGGGGTTCCACCTGAGCTTCTGGACCGGTCTCGGCCTCGGCGTGGCGCTGACCCTCGGCGCCATCCCCGCCGCTTGGGCCATCGGCACGGGCAAGTACGCGCTGCTGCTGGGCACCAACCTGTATGGCCTGCTGCTGTGCTGCGCCGGCTACCTGCTGCCCGGGCTGCTGGCGCGGGGCAGGGCATGAGCGCGCGCCGGCTGGTTCTGCTCGGACTGATCGTGGCGCTGGTCGCCGTGTTCTTCCTGTTCGACCTCGGCCAGTACCTCAGCCTCGAAGCGCTCAAGGCCCGCCAGGCGGCGCTGGATGCCGAGGTGGCCGCGCAGCCATGGCGGGCCGCCGGACTGTACCTGCTGGTCTACGTGGCGGTGACCGCGCTGTCGCTGCCCGGCGCCACCCTGCTGACCCTGGTCGGCGGCGCGTTGTTCGGCCTGCTCGGCGGCACGGTTCTGGTGTCGCTGGCTTCCACCCTGGGCGCCACCCTGGCCATGCTGAGCAGCCGCTTCCTGCTGCGCGACTGGGTGCGCAGCCGCTTCGGTGGGCGCCTGGCCGCCATCGACAGGGGCATCGCCGAGGAGGGTGCCTTCTACCTGTTCGCCCTGCGCCTGGTGCCCATCTTCCCGTTTTTCCTGATCAATCTGGCGATGGGCCTGACCCGACTGCCGGCGCGCACCTTCTGGTGGGTCAGCCAGCTCGGCATGCTGCCGGGCACCCTGGTCTACGTGAACGCCGGGCGCGAGCTGGGCCAGCTCGACTCGCTGGGCGGTATCCTCTCGCCGGGGCTGCTCGGCGCCTTCGTCCTGCTCGGCGTGTTTCCGCTGCTGGCCCGCAAGCTGCTGGCCTGGCTCAAGGCGCGCCAGGTGTATGCCGGCTGGAGCAAGCCGCAACGCTTCGAGCGCAACCTGGTGGTGATCGGCGCCGGGGCCGGCGGACTGGTCAGCGCCTACATCGCCGCCGCGGTGAAGGCGCGGGTGACCCTGATCGAGAAGCACAAGATGGGCGGCGACTGCCTGAACACCGGTTGCGTGCCGTCCAAGGCGCTGATCCGTTCGGCCCGGCTGGCCAACGAGCTGCGCCGCGCCACCGCGCTGGGCTTTCGCAACGTGGCTGGCGAGGCCGATTTCGCCGCGGTGATGGAACGTGTGCAGCGGGTCATCGCTCAGGTCGAGCCGCACGATTCGGCAGAGCGCTACACCGGGCTGGGCGTCGAGGTGATCGAGGGCGAGGCGCGCATCACCTCGCCGTGGACGGTGGAGGTCGACGGCCGCACCCTGACGACCCGCGCCATCATCATCGCCGCCGGCGCCCGCCCGCTGCTGCCGGAGATCCCCGGCCTGGCCGCCATGCAGCCGTACACCTCCGACACCATCTGGAGCCTGCGCGACAAGCCCGCTCGCCTGCTGGTGCTGGGCGGCGGGCCGATCGGCTGCGAGCTGAGCCAGGCCTTCCAGCGCCTGGGTTGTCAGGTGATCCAGGTCGAGCGCGGCGCGCGCCTGCTGGCGCGTGAGGACGCCGACGCCAGCGCGGCGGTGATGGCGCGCTTTCGCGCCGAGGGAATCGACCTGCGCCTGCGCCATCAGGTCGAGCGCTTCGAGACGCTGGGTGGGCAGCGCCAGCTGGTGGCCCGCGACCGCGACAGTGGCGCGCAGGTGACCATTCCCTTCGACGTGCTGCTGGTCGCCCTGGGGCGGGTGGCCAACGTCGAGGGCTATGGGGTGGAAGCGCTGCAACTGGCCCTGCGCCCGAACCAGACCCTGGAGACCGACGAGTTCCTCGCCACCCGCTACCCGAACATCTTCGCCGTCGGCGATGTCACCGGTCCCTACCAGTTCACCCACTTCGCCGCCCACCAGGCCTGGTATGCCGCCGTCAACGCGATGTTCGGCGATTTCTGGCGCTTCAAGGCCGACTACCGGGTGATTCCTCGTGCCACCTTCACCGACCCGGAAGTGGCGCGGGTCGGCCTGTCCGAGGACGAGGCGCGCCGGCAAGGCATCGCCTGCGAGGTGACCCGCTACGGCTTTGCCGAACTGGATCGCGCTATCGCCGACGAGGCCGGCCATCCCGACGAAAGCTCTGGCTACGTCAAGGTGCTCACCGAGCCGGGGCGCGACCGCATCCTCGGCGCGACCATCGTCGGCGAACATGCAGGCGACCTGCTGGCCGAATACGTGCTGGCGATGAAGCACAATCTCGGCCTGAACAAGATCCTCGCCACTGTCCACACCTACCCGACCCTGTCCGAGGCCAACAAGTACGCTGCCGGCGAGTGGAAACGCGCGCACGCGCCGCAGGGCGTGCTGCGCGCGCTGGCGCGCTTCCATCGCTGGCGGCTGGGGCTGGGTGGCCGGCGATGACGGCCGCCTTCGATCTGCTGCTGGTCGGCGCCGGCCATGCCCACCTGGGCGTGCTGCGCCTGTGGGCGGGCGGGCAGCGCCCGCGTGGGCGCATCGCGCTGATCTGTCCCGAGCCGTATGTCTGGTACTCCGGCATGCTGCCGGGGCTGCTGGCCGGGCGCTACTCGGCCGGGCAGTGCCGCATTCCCCTGCAGCCGCTGTGCGCGGCGGCTGGTATCGAATGGGTGGCGGCGGCGGTGACGGCGCTGGAGGCGGATACGCGCACGCTGCAGTTGAGCAGCGGCGAGGCGCTGCACGGCCGCTGGCTGTCGCTGAATCCGGGCTCGTTGCCCAGCGCGCCCGCGCAGGAGGGCGCGGGCATGGAGCTGCTCCCGGTCAAGCCGTTCCCTGCCTTCATTGCCCGCTGGCAGGACTGGCAGCGCCCGCCCGAGCCGCTGGCGATCCTCGGCGGCGGTGCGGCGGGCGTCGAGCTGGCCCTGGCCATGGCCCGCCAGGTGCCGTCACTGGCGCTGATCAGCGCGGCGCCGCTGCTCTCCGGCCATCCGCCGGCCCTGCGCCAACGGGCGCTGCGTCATCTGCAGGCGGCCGGGGTGCAGGTTCACGAACGCTGCGCGGTCGAGCGGATTCGCGGGGATGTGCTGATGGCTGCCGGCCAGCCAGTCTGGCAGGGACAGCGGCTGGTCCTGGCCACCGGCGCCAGTCCGCTGCCCTGGTTGCGCGAATCGGGCCTGGCCTGCGATGGCAAAGGCTTCGTCACGATTGCTCCCACCCTGCAAAGTCTTTCCCACCCGCAGATATTCGCCGCCGGTGATTGCGCCAGTCTGGCCGATACCCCGCGCAACGGTGTCTATGCAGTCCGCCAGGGGCCGGTGCTGGCCGGCAATCTGGCCCATGCACTCAACGGCGAGGCATTGGCGGCCTACCAGCCGCAGCGACATGCGCTGGCGTTGCTGGCTGACGGGCAGGGCGGGGCGCTGCTGAGCTGGGCCGGGCTCACGGCCGAGGGGACTGTGCTCGGACGCTGGAAGGACTGGCTCGACCGACGCTTCATGCGCCGGCACGCTGCGCCCGAGCGCTGAGCCGGCTCAGTGCAGCAGCAGATAGGTGTCGTCGTCTGCCTGGACCTGCTCGAAGACCCACTGCCAGTAGCCCAGTTCGCTGCGCCCGCTGTTGACGGCCTTGCGCCAGAGAGGTCTGGAGAAGTGCGGGTGTTCGCCAGCGAAGCAGCTGCTTTCGTACTTGTGCTGCAGCTCGCTGGGCGAGAACAGGAAGTCGTCGAGGTCGTAGGGCGAGGCTTTGCGCAAGGGAATGGCAAGCCGCAAGGGGGTGGCAAGGCCGGGAATCGAGAAGGACAAAGACATGTTGGGCTCCTTGTTGCAGGCAGCTAGGCATGTTGCCGTCGAACCCGAGGTGGGCCGAGGGCTTTACGAGTCGGGCAGGCTGGATCGCCTGCCTCTCGAATACTGTATATGCATACAGATAAAAATCAAGACCCCGCCTGCCGCCCCTCTGGCTTCAATGCGATTTGCGCGCCGAGGGCTTGCGACGGCCACCGTGCTCCGGCGTCAGCAGGTGCAGATAGTCCTGCAGATAATCCTGCAGGGTGGTGCTGATCGGCATGGCGCCGGAGGTTTCCTTGAGGGCGGCAGAACTCGCCTGCTGCCAGCTCGCCACGGCTTTCTGGGCGGCGCTGTTGAAGGCGGTCTGGTTGGCGAGCGTGGTTTCCGCCAGTTGTTGCACGGCCTGGGTCTGCAGTTGCATGGCTTTCCACAGCAGGTCGCTGGAGACCACGCCCAAGGTATTCCAGTCGCTGGCGTCGAGCATGCGGGTGGCGGCGCTCTCCAGTTCGGTGGCGCAGGTATCGAGCGAGCGGCTGCCGGCTTCGCCCCAGCGCAGGGTGTTTTCCCGCATCAGGTCGCAGACCCGGAAATAGAACTGCAGGTTGACCTTGAACAGGGACAGCGAGGATTTGGCATCGAGGTACATGGCGAACTCCTACTACTGTGAAAAGTGGATGGGGCGGCGCCCCGCAGGTTGTTGAAAAACTACCTGCGTTGCCGATGCTGCGTTAAAAACGGCCTGCTGGACCTGCGCCGAGACTCATTTATGCCGTACATACTCGCCCGGGGCGTCGCCGAGCACGGGGTAGCCTTGGTCCGGAGCGCCGGTGGCGGGAACAGCCTGCGGTGCCGAGGAGCGGGTGTTCAACCAGTCGAGCCATTCCGGCCACCAGGATCTTTCGTGGCGTGGCGCGCTGGCCAGCCAGGCATCGTGGCTGACGAAGTTGCCGCCAGCGGGTCGTTGCATGACCTGGTAGTGCCGCCGCGGCCGGCCCGGTTCGCTGACGATGCCGGCGTTGTGGCCGCCACTGGTGAGGACGAAGGTGATCTCGGTCGGGGTCAGGTAGTGCAGCTTGAACACCGAGCGCCACGGCGCGACGTGGTCCTGGGTGGTGGCGACACAGAAGATCGGCGTGTCGATGTCGCTCAGCGACACCGGTCTGCCGTCGACCGGATAACGCCCCTCGCTGAGGTCGTCGTTGAGGAACAGACGGCGCAGGTACTGGCTGTGCATGTGCGCCGGCATGCGCGTGGCATCGGCGTTCCAGGCCATCAGGTCGTTCATCGGCGCGCGCTCGCCCATCAGGTATTCGCCGACCATGCGCGACCACAGCAGGTCGTTGGAGCGCAGCAACTGGAAGGCGCCGACCATCTGCCCGGCGGTGAGATAGCCTGTTTCGCGCATTTGCGCCTCGAGCAGGCTGACTTCGCTCTCGTCGATGAACAGCGCCAGCTCGCCCGGCTCGGTGAAGTCGGTCTGCGCAGTGAACAGGCTGATCGAGGCCAGGCGCTCGTCGTTGTCGCGGGCCATGGCGGCGGCGGCGATCGCCAGCAGGGTGCCGCCGAGGCAGTAGCCGGTGGCATGCACCTTGTGGTCGGGCACGATGGCGTTGATCGCCTCGAGAGCGGCGAAGAAGCCGAGCTCAAGGTACTCGTCCATGCCCAGGTCGGCGTCTTCGGCATTCGGGTTCTTCCAGGACAGGCAGAACACCGTATGGCCCTGGTCGACCAGGTACTTGACCAGCGAGTTGTGCGGCGACAGGTCGAGAATGTAGTACTTCATGATCCACGCCGGCACGATGAGGATCGGCTCGGGGTGGACGGTCTCGGTGGTCGGGGTGTACTGGATCAGTTCGATCAGGCGGTTCTTCAGCACCACCTTGCCGGGCGTCACCGCCACGTCGCGACCGACCACGAAGTTCTCGGTGCCGGCCGGCGGTTTGCCGGCGGCCATGCGCTCGAAGTCCTCGAGGGCGTGGAGCATGCCGCGCACCAGGTTAGCGCCGCCGCTCTCGACGGTGCGCTGCAGCACCGCCGGGTTGCTCGGCAGGTAGTTGCCGGGCGAGAAGATGTCGAGCATCTGGCGGGCGGCAAAGGCCACCACGTCCTCATGATGCCGGGATACGCCGCGCACGCCGTGGGTCGCCGCGTGCCACCACTCCTGGCCGAGCAGGAAGGATTGGTGCATCAGGTTGAACGGCCAGTTGTGCCATTCGTTGGCGGCAAAGCGCTTGTCCCGGCGCGGCGGCTCGACGCATTCGTGCGCCGGGCAGTCCGGAGTGGCCAGGGTGACCTCGCGCAGATACTGGGTCAGCCGGTGGGTCTGCTCCAGCGACAGGTTGAACAGCTCCAGCTGCTTGCCGGGCGAGCCGGCGAGATGGCAGGACCAGTCGATCAGGGCGAGCAGCAGGGCGGTAGGCGACACGGAGGAGCTGGCGCGGGCGATGGCGGCATGCACCTTGAGATCGAGGGGGTTGAGCGTCGGCAGGCTGGCTGGTGCCGGATAAGCCACGGGCTGTGGGGTGATCATGTTCATCTACTACTCCTTGCTTGACGCACAAAAAAACGCACGGCTCTGCAGCGTGTCGATCACGACCGCCCTGACACTGTCATCCAGAAGCCGGGAGAAGGGGAGTGACCAAACGCCGCTGCCGCTGGGCATGCGAGTCCGCCCCTGCGCAGCCGGTGCCACTGGGAAGCATAGCTCGGCTTGCGCGGGTTCATGGGCGAGCTGCCGACCGGTACAGGGGCCGCTGCAGGCTGGTCGAGGGTTTGCCGGTCAAGGCTGGCCGTCCAGGGGGGAAGCGGGCAGGGGCGGCAGAAAGTCCCGGTCGGGGTTGTAGTCGGGCTTGAGGAAGCGGGCAAGATCCTGCAGGTCCTCCGGGCTGAGGGTGCCAGAGGCCTGTTTCAGGCGCAGGTGGTCGATGATGTAGTCGTAGCGCGCGTTGTTGTAGTTGCGCACCGAGTCGTACAGCTGGCGCTGGGCGTCCAGCACGTCGACGATGTTGCGGGTGCCGACCTCGTAGCCGAGTTCGGTGGCTTCCAGGGCGCTCTGGTTGGAGACGATCGCCTGCTTGCGCGCCTGGACCTGGGCCACGTCGGTGTTCATCGCGCGGTGGAAGTTGCGGGTGTCCTGGATCACCAGGCGGCGCAGGCCCTCGCGCTGGTGCTCGGTCTGGGTCAGGCGCTGGTACGACTCGCGCACCTGCGAGCTGGTCAGACCGCCGCTGTACAGCGGGATGTTCAGCTCGAGGCCGATGCTTTGGCGTTCGACATCGCCGCCGATCCGGCTGATCTCGCCGACCCGGCTGGCAAAGGCGGTATTGGTGTAGCCGAGACGGTCGTTGTCGCCACGCTCGTACCTGGCGACCAGGTCCAGGGTAGGGGCATGGCCGGCCTTGCGCTGGCGCAGGGTCTGCTCGGCTCCGCTGACGGCGAACTGGCTGGCCTGCAGCTCGAGGTTCTTCTGCATCGCGGTGTCGACCCAGACCTTGGCGTCATTCGGCATTGGCGGGGCGACCGGCAGGGTGTGGCGGATACCTTCGACGAAGCTGTAGTCGCGCGCGGTCAGGGTGGCCAGCGCCTGGAAGGCGTCCTCCACATCACGTTCGGCACCGATGCGGTTGGCCCGCGCGGTGTCGTGGCTGGCCTGGGCCTCGAGCAGTTCGGTACGGTCCGAGAGGCCGACCTCGAAGCGCGCGGTGGCCTGCTCGAAGTGGCGCTGCAGGGCGGCTTCCTCGGCCCGGGTGGCGGCCAGGGTATCCTGGGCGCGTAGCACGGCGAAGTAGGTCTGGGCACTCTGCAGGATCAGGTTCTGCTCGATGGCCGCCAGTTGCAGTCCCGCCTGTTCGCTGATGGCCTTGGCCGCCTGCAGCTGAAACCAGCGGTCGGCGCGGAACAGCGCCTGACTGAGGCTGGCCTGGTACAGCGGCCCGCTGCGCCCGAAACTGACCGCTGGCTCGTCCAGCTCGGTCTGGATGTCGCTGACGCTGGCACCGCCGTTGAGCTGCGGCAGCAGGCCGGCGCGTGCCTGCGGTACCCCTTCCTGGCGCGCCAGGTAGTCGGCGCGGGCGGCCGCCAGGTCGGCATTGTTCTCCAGCGCCTGCTGGTAGACGCCGATCAGGTCGGTGCGGGTCGAGAGCGCTGTCGGCTCGGCCAGCAGCAGGTCGGGGACGCCTGCGAGCGCAATCGCCAGGGCAAGTCTGCGCAGAATGCCGGGTGTCCTGTTCAAAGCGTGACTCCTTGTGCGGTAGTGGGTGGCGCGCGTCATGCCAAGTATCCGTTACTGCAGTGATTTGCGCAGGCGCGCCAGGGCGCCGACGAAGAATGCCGTGCCGATCACCGCCAGGGCCAGCAGCTGTGGCCAGACGATGTTGGCGCCGGCGCCGCGAAACAGGATGGCCTGTGCCAGTTCGACGAAGTGGGTGGTCGGCGCCACCAGCATCACGTTCTGCACCAGCTCGGGCATGCTCTCGCGGGGAGTGGTGCCGCCGGAGAGGATCTGCAGCGGCATCAGCACCAGGATGGTCAGCAGGCCCAGCTGCGGCATGGAGCGGGCCACGGTGCCGAAGAAGATGCCCATCGAAGTGACCACGAACAGGTGCAGGGCGGCGGCGCCGGTGAACAGCAGCAACGAGCCCTGCAGCGGGATGTCCAGCCAGCCCTCGACCACGAAGCGCAGGGAGAAGGCCGTCGCCGACAGTACCACCAGCCCCATCGACCAGACCTTGCCGAGCATGATCTCGAACGGGGTGACCGGCATCACCAGCAGGTGCTCGATGGTGCCGTGTTCGCGCTCGCGGATCAGCGCCGCGCCGGTGAGGATGATCGCCAGGATGGTGATCTGGTTGATCACCTCGTTCACCGCACCGAACCAGGCGCGGGTCAGGTTGGGGTTGAAGGCGGTGCGCACCACCGCCTCGATCGGCAAAACCTCGTTGCTGCGATAGCGTCTGGCGAACTCGGCGGTCTCGGTGGCGATGATCTGCTGGATATGCCCGGCGCCGGTGAAGGCCTGGCTGACCTGGGTGGCGTCGACGTTGAGCTGGATGGTCGGCAGGCGGCCGGCCAGCAGATCCTCCTGGAAGCCGGGCGGGATGTTCAGGGTGAAGGTGTACAGGCCGGCATCCATGCCGCTGTCCATCTGCGCCAGGTCGATGGCGGCGGGCTGGATGAAGTAGGGCAGCTGGAAGGCGTTGACGATGCGCCGCGAGAGCTGCGACTGGTCTTCGTCGACCACCGCGATGCTGGCGCGGTGCGGGGCCTCCGGTATGGCGGTGGCGCTGGAGTAGACCGCCATGGTGAACGACCAGACGATCAGGATCAGCAGCGCCGGATCGCGGTACAGGCTGCGCAGCTCCTTGAGGCCGAGCTGCAGGATGTTGGCGAGCTTGCGACGGCCGGCGCTCATGTCATTTCTCCTGCTTGCGCAGGCCGGCGACGCTGAGCAGGGTCAGCACCGGGATGGTCAGCAGCATGGGGATGAAATACGGGTAGAGATCGGCCAGGTTGAGCGCCTTGGAGAACACCCCGCGGCTGATGATCAGGAAATGGCTGGTGGGGTACAGCTGGCCGATGAAGGCGCTGGCGCCCTCCAGTGCCGACACCGGGTGGGTCAGTCCGGAGAACTGGATGGCCGGCAGCAGGGTGGCGATGGTGGTGCCGAAGATGGCGGCGATCTGGCTGTTGAGGATCGACGACATCAGCAGGCCCAGCCCCGTGGCACAGGCGATGTAGAGCAGGGCGCCGAAGGTCAGGGTGAGCAGGCTGCCCTTGACCGGGATGGCGAAGACGACCACCGCCAGCAGCACCATCATGGCGAAGTTGACCATGCCGAGGGCGATGTAGGGCAGCTGCTTGCCGATCAGGAACTCCAGGCGGGTGGTCGGGGTGACGTAGAAGTTGGTGATCGAGCCCAGTTCCTTCTCGCGCACCACGCCGAGGGCGGTGAGCATCGCCGGGATCATCATCAGTAGCAGCGGGATCATCGCCGGCATCATCGCCGGCAGGCTCTGCACGTCGGGGTTGTAGCGGTAGCGGATGGCGACCTCGGCAGGCGAGAGTTGCTCATCCACGCCGGACTCGCGGGCCAGCTGTTGCAGGTAGCTGAGGTGCAGGCCCTGCACGTAGCCTTTGACCGTGTCGGCGCGCATCGGCATGGCGCCGTCGATCCAGAAGGCCACCTGCGGGGTGTCGCCGCGCTTGAGGTCGCGGGCGAAGCCGGGCGGGATCTCCACCGCCAGGCTGATGTCGCCGCTGCGCAGGCGCTGGTCCAGCTCGGCATGGCTGGAGAGCGGCGCCTTCTCGATGAAGTAGCGCGAGCCGCTGATGTTCTGCAGGTAACTCTGGCTGGTGGTGGTCTGGTCGCGGTCGAGCACCGCGTAGCTCAGGTTCTCCACGTCGAAGCTGATGCCGTAGCCCATGATGATCATCAACATGACCGTGCCGAGCATGGCCATGGTGGCGCGGATCGGGTCGCGGCGCAGCTCCATGGACTCGCGGCGGCTGTAGCTGAGGAGGCGGCGCAGGCTGAAGCGCGATTTCAGGTCCGCGCTGCCGCGCGGCTGCGCACCGGTCTCGGTGGCGGAGACGGGCGAACTGGCCGCTACCGGCAGGTCGGTGTCGCTCTGCGCGGCCGCCTCCTCGAGATAGGCGATGAAGGTGGCTTCCAGACTCGGCAGGCCGCGCTTGTCCATCAGCGCCTGCGGCGTGTCGCTGTCCAGCACCCGGCCGGCGTGCATCAGCGAGATACGGTCGCAGCGCAGCGCCTCGTTCATGAAGTGGGTGGAGATGAAGATGGTCACGCCGTCCTCGCGCGACAGCTGGACCAGCAGCTCCCAGAAGCCGTCGCGAGCCACCGGGTCGACCCCGGAGGTGGGTTCGTCGAGGATCAGGATCTCCGGATTGTGGATCACCGCCACCGCCAGCGACAGGCGCTGGCGCACGCCCAGCGGCAGGCTGGTGGGCAGGCTGTCGGCGTCGTGGCTCAGACCGAAGCGCGCGAGCATCGCCTCGATGCGTGTCGCGCGGTGCTCGGCGGGGATATGGAACAGGCGGGCGTGCAGGTCGAGGTTCTGCAGCACCGTCAGTTCGCTGTACAGCGAGAAGGCCTGGGACATGTAGCCGACCCGCTGGCGAGTCTGCATGTCGTGCGGGTCGACCGGCTTGCCGAACAGCAGGGCTTCGCCCTCGCTGGCCGGCAGCAGGCCGGTGAGCATCTTCATGGTGGTCGACTTGCCGCAGCCATTGGAGCCGAGAAAGCCGAAGATCTCCCCACGTTCGATGCGAAAGTTCACCCGGTCCACCGCGACGAAATCGCCAAAGCGCATGCTCAGGCCGTGGGCCTCGATGGCGAAGCTATCGTTGTGCTGGCGCGGTGGAATCACCAGTTCGCGGTGCAGGCGGCGTTTGGCTTCCGGCAGCAGGCGGATGAAGGCCTCTTCCAGGCTGGCGCTGGCGGTGCGCTTCAGCAGTTCGGCCGGGGTGCCGGTGGCGAGGATGCGTCCGTCGTCCATCGCCACCAGGTGGTCGAAGCGCTGCGCCTCGTCCATGTAGGCGGTGGCCACCAGCACGCTCATCTGCGGTCGCTCGGCGCGGATGCGCTCGATCAGCTCCCAGAACTGGTTGCGCGACAGCGGATCGACGCCGGTGGTCGGTTCGTCGAGGATCAGCAGGTCGGGGTCGTGGATCAGCGCACAGCACAGGCCGAGCTTCTGCTTCATGCCGCCGGACAGCTTGCCGGCCGGGCGGTCGAGGAACGGATGCAGGCCGGTGCTACGGGTCAGTTCGTCGATGCGCCAGCGCCGCTCGGCGGCGTCCTGGCCGAACAGGCGGGCGAAGAACTCGAGGTTCTCGAACACCGTCAGGGTAGGGTAGAGGTTCTTGCCCAGTCCCTGCGGCATGTAGGCGATGCGCGGACAGACGTCGCGGCGATGGCGGCGCGAGGCCATGTCGCCATCCAGCACCTGCACCGTGCCTTCCTGCAGCTGCCGGGCGCCGGCCACCAGCGCCAGCAGGCTGGACTTGCCGACACCGTCCGGGCCGATCAGGCCGACCATGCAGCGGGCCGGGACCTCGAGGCTGACACCGTCGAGCGCGCGGGTCTTGCCGTAGGTCAGGCCGACGCTGTCCAGCCGGGCGACGCTTGCCTCAGTCATTGGCCGACAATCACGTTCAACTGCAGGTCGGCGGGCCACTGGGCCTCAGGATCGAGCTTGAGGTAGGCCATGCCGGGCAGGCCGGTCTTCACCTGCTCCTTATGTTTGCGCAGCAGCTCCGGGTCGATGCGCGCCTTGACGCGGAACATCATCTTCTCCCGCTCGCTGGCGGTTTCCACGGTCTTGGGGGTGAACTGGGCGACGCTGGCGACGTAGCTGACCCTGGCAGGGATGACGAACTGCGGCGCGGCATCCAGCACCACGCGCACCTCGCTGCCCAGCGCCACCAGGCCGGCCTGGCGCTCGGGGAGGAAGAAGGTCATGTAGACGTCGGCCAGGTCGACCAGGTTGAGTACCTTGCCGCCAGCGCCGAGCACCTCGCCGACCTGTGCTATGCGGTACTGCACGCGGGCCACGCGGTCGGTCTTCAGCGCACTGTCGTCGATGTCGGCCTGCAGGCGGGCCACGGTCGCCTGCGCCGCCTCGACGGCGGACTCGGCTTCGATCACCTGGGATCTGGCCGCCTCGATGGCGGCCTGGTCGGAGAGCACCTTGGCGCGCGAGGCGCTGAGCGCGGCCTGGGCGCCCAGGCGAGCCGCCAGATCGTCGTCGAGCTGCTGTCGGGACACGGCATTGCGCTGCACCAGCGTCGCGGTACGCTGGTGGCGTTTCTCTGCAGCAGTCAGCTCGGCCTGGCGCTGCAGCACCACTGCCTCGGAGGTGGCCTGCTCGCTTTCGCGCTGCGCGACCATGGCGCGGGCGGTGAGGATGGCATTCTGCGCCTGGCGCACCTGAGCCTCGGCCTGGCGCAGCTGGGCTTGCAGAACCTCGGTGTCCATGCGTGCGAGGATCTGCTCCGGCTGGACGAAGTCGCCCTCGGCGACGTTGATCGCGACGATGCGCCCGGCCGACTTGGTCGCCACGTCGATCTCGGTGGCCTCGATGCGCCCGTTGCCACTGACGAAGCCAGCGCCGAGGCCCTTGGGCTGCAAGCCCTGCCAGACCAGCCAGCCTCCGGCTGCCAGCACCGCCAGCAGTGCGCCGCGGCCAATCCATTTCTGCTGTTTCATGCTGTGCATCCTGTCAGTGAGCGGTTCCCTGCACGATGGCGGCCGGGAAAACCCATCCCGTAGTCGGTCAGTGCAAAGGGCGCGAACGCCCCGGTTGCCGGCGCGGCGTCAAGAAGCTGGAAGTTGCGGCAATCATCGCCTTCTGCTCCAGAGTTGCCAGGATAGCCGCACATCGTCGAGCACCGGCACCATGGCCAGGACCAGCAGCAGGGCGGCCAGCGGCACGGTGGAAATGAAGCCGAAATGCTGGAAGCCGAAGGCGCCAGCGATGCCGCCGACGAAGAAGCTGCCGACCAGCAGACAGTTGATTCGCAGGCGCTCGCGATTGGCGCGCACCGATGGCTGGCCCGGGCGGTCGTGGCGGTTGAGGTAGAGCGCCTTGCCCAGCTCGATGCCGATGTCGGTGACCATCCCGGTGATGTGGGTGGTGCGGATCTCCGCGTTGGAGAGCTTGGTGATGATGGCGTTCTGCAGGCCCATGATGAAGCACAGCAGCATCACCGTCAGCGGCACGAAGAATCCGGGCACGTCCATCAACCGCGCGCCGAGCACGCCGAAGCAGAGCAGCAGGAAGGCCTCCAGCAGCAGCGGCAGGGCGAACTGGCCATGCAACCGTCGCCGGCGCGAGAAGTTGATCAGCAGGGTGGAGGTGATCGCCCCGGCGACGAACGACAGCAGGCCGCCCAACCCGCCTAGAGCCAGGTCGATGGTACCCACGGCCAGGTTGTCGGCGACCGAGGAGAGGATGCCGGTCATGTGCGAGGTGTATTGCTGCACGGCGAGGAAGCCGCCGGCGTTGGCGGCACCGGCGATGAAGGCCAGGCACAGCCCCAACTGACGATTGCTCTGCTTCGAGCGCCGCCGATCGGTCAGGCGACGCGCGTACTTGATAGGCATGGCTCCGGTGACTCCATCCGTCCGGGCTGCGGGGTAGACGGGGCCGATTATACGACCGGACTGCGGCGAGGGGAGAATTGCTTGGCCCTGAACAAACGTCGAGGGACCGGCGACCCGCGGGGCGGACCTTATCATTCGCTATTTAACATAATGAAATTGATAAGCACACAGTTTACCTTATCCTCTCTGCATTACCGGGTCAGCCACGGGAAGGGGCCAGTCAGTGGCCTGTGCTGCCAGCCACTCACGGGTCGGCCGTGATCGCCGGTGCTTGCCGCAGGGCGCTGGCAAATCCACTGCCAGTGACTAGATTCAGGCAAGTTGCCTCAACAGGCCTTCAGCCCGGAGATCCGCATGAGCACATTCAAGGTCGCCTGCCCGTCATCACTGTTCGACAACTTCATCCTCGACTACCCGATGATCGATCTGACCAGCACCGACTTCACCAATGTGGCGGCCGCGGTGGCGACGGCAGACCAGGCGCATGACGTGCTGGCGAAGATCACCCATACGGGTTTCCCGATCCCGCTGTTCGTCGCCCTGCGGTCGGACGAAACGGTGCCGGAAGACATCCTTTCCCGGATTGCCGGCACGCTGCAGGTGGGTAAGGGCGAGCGCCACTTCAACGGCAAGCGCATCGCCCAGGCGGCTGAAACCTACACGCAGAAGCTCTACCCGCCGTTCTTCAAGGCGTTGAAAGAGTACGTCAAGACCGGCAACGTGGCCTTCGACTGCCCAGGGCACCAGGGTGGCCAGTTCTTCCGTGGCCATCCGCTGGGACGGGAGTTCTTCGAGTTCTTCGGCGAGAACGTGTTCCGCGCCGACCTGTGCAATGCCGACGTCAAACTCGGCGACCTGCTGATCCACGAAGGGCCGGCCCGCGACGCGCAGATGAACGCCGCGCGCATCTACAACGCCGACAAGACCTACTTCGTGCTCAACGGCACGTCCACCTCGAACAAGGTGGTCACCAGCGCCCTGCTGGCCAAGGACGACCTGGTGCTGTTCGACCGCAACAACCACAAGTCCATCCACCTCGGCGCACTGATCCTCTGCGGCGCCAAGCCGGTGTACCTGGAGACGGCGCGCAACTGCTACGGCTTCATCGGCGGCATCGACGCGCTCTGCTTCGACGAGCAATACATCCGTGCGGCGATTGCCGAGGTCGACCCGGCCAGGGCCCAGCTGGAGCGGCCGTTCCGCCTGGCGGTGATCCAGCTCGGCACCTACGACGGCACCATCTACGACGCCCGCCAGGTGGTGGAGAAGATCGGCAGGCTGTGCGACTACATCCTGTTCGACTCGGCCTGGGTGGGCTACGAGCAGTTCATCCCGATGATGCACGACAGCTCGCCGCTGCTGCTCGATCTCGGCCCGGACGATCCGGGACTGTTCGTCACCCAGTCGGTGCACAAGCAGCAGGCAGGGTTCTCGCAGTCGTCGCAGATCCACAAGAAGGACCGCCACATCAAGGGTCAGCCGCGCTACTGCAACCACAAGCGGCTGAACAACGCGTACATGATGCATGCGTCCACCAGCCCGTTCTATCCGATCTTCGCCGCGCTGGACGTCAACGCGCAGATGCACGAGGGGCAGGCGGGGCGGAACCTGTGGCGCGAGTGCATCAAGAATGGTGTGGAGGCGCGCAAGCTGCTGCTGCGCACCTGCAAGTACATCAAGCCATTCATCCCGGCGCAGGTGGACGGCCAGCCGTGGGCCGAGCACGAAACCGAGATGATCATCGACGACCTGCGCTTCTTCAAATTCAAGCCGGAAGACAAGTGGCACGACTTCGCCGGTTACGCCAAGGACCAGTACTACGTCGATCCGTGCAAGATGCTGCTGACCACCTTCGGCATCGACCCGACCACGGGTGGCTACGCCTCGCTCGGCGTGCCGGCCGCGGTACTCGCCCACTACCTGCGCGCCAATGGCATCGTGCCGGAGAAGGCGGACCTCAACTCGATCCTGTTCCTACTCACGCCCTCGGACAACTTCGCCAAGTTGCAGCACCTGGTGGCCCATATCGCCCAGTTCGAGCGCCATCTGGACCACGACAGTCCGCTGAGCGAGGTGCTGCCGGCCATCCATGCCGCGCACGAGAAATACCGCGGCTACACGCTGCGCCGGCTGTGCATGGAAATGCACAATTTCTACAGGCGCCACGAGATGAACAAGCTGCAGAAGGAAATGTTCAGGAAGCAGTACTTCCCGCGCCAGGCCATGACGCCCTGGGAGGCCAACCAGCACCTGCTGCGCAACAACGTGGAGCTGGTGCCGCTGGCCGAGATCGACGGGCGCATCGCCGCCGAAGGCGCGTTGCCCTATCCGCCGGGGGTTCTCTGTGTCGTGCCCGGCGAGGTCTGGGGTGGCTCGGCGCTCAAGTACTTTCTTGCCATGGAGGAGGGCGTCAACGAGCTGCCTGGCTTCGAGCCGGAGATCCAGGGCGTCTACCTGCAGCGCGAGGCCGATGGCAGCAAGCGTGCCTATGGCTATGTGATCAAGCTGTAGCCGCCACCGTGCAGCCTGCTGGCGACGCCTACCGAGGCAACGCCAGCCGCCGCTCCGTGCACAGCGGACCGAACAGTTCGGCGGCGGCGTAGCTGCTGTAGTGCAGCTCGCGCACCGTCAGCGGCAGCGGATCGCCTTCGGCAAAGGCGACCAGCTGTCGATGCACACAGTCACGCGGCACGGAGCGGGCATACAGGCCCACGGTGAGATGGGCGTGGTAGTCGCTCTGGCGAATTTCCGGGCTGTGCGCTGCCAGTGCCGTCCGCAGGGCGTCCAGGCCGCCTGCGGGATCGCTCACGGTCAGAAAGGGCGCGCTGGCGAAACTGTCCAGGCCGCCGATGTGCAGCTCGAACGGCGCAACGCCCAGTTCGCGCACTGCCTGTTGCTGGGCCGCCAGCCGCTCGAGAGGGAAATCATCCTCGAAGCGCACCTGCTCGGCGGGGAAGCCGCAGACGAACAGAGTGATATGCGCCTGGCGTCGGTAGCCTTGATGCAACCAGTCGCCCAGATGCTGCTGTGCCCGCTGCACGCGCGCCAGCATCTGCGGACACTCCACTGGCAGGGTCCACACGGCGTAGCGCGTCCGACCACGATGCCATTCCGGGTATTCGCGCAGCTCGCAGGCGAGGGTCTGTGACGGAGCATGGCCGGCAGCGGAGAAGTGCATGGTTTCAGGCCAGCGGAGCGAACAGGGCGTCGAGGTCGGCCTCGCTCAGCGTCCAGTCGCCCTGGCCGCCGCCTTCCAGCACGCTGCGCGCCAGGCTGGCCTTGCTGTGCTGCAGCTGCTGGATCTTTTCCTCGACGCTGCCGCGGGCGATCAGCTTGTAGACGAACACCGGCTTGTCCTGGCCGATGCGGTAGGCGCGGTCGCTGGCCTGGGCCTCGGCGGCCGGGTTCCACCAGGGGTCGAAGTGGATCACGGTGTCGGCGGCGGTCAGATTGAGGCCGGCGCCGCCGGCCTTGAGGCTGATCAGGAACACCGGCACCTGGCCGGCCTGGAACGCCTGCACCGGCGCGCGGCGATCCTGGGTGGCGCCGGTGAGCTTGACGTAGGCGATCTTGCGCGACTTCAGTTCGTGCTCGATCAGGCCGAGCATGCTGGTGAACTGGGAGAATAGCAGCACGCGGCGGCCTTCGCTGGTAAGTTCCTCGAGCATTTCCAGCAGGGCGCTGAGCTTGCCGGAGTCGCTGGCATGGCTGGCCGATTCATCCTCGCCGAGCAGGCGCAGGTCGCAGCAGGCCTGGCGCAGGCGCAGCAGCGCCTCGAGGATGACGATCTGGCTGCGGGCGATGCCCAGGCGCTGGATTTCGCCGCGCACCTTCTGGTCCATCGCCAGGCGCAGGGTTTCGTAGCGGTCGCGCTGCACGTCGGTCAGCTCGATGCGCTGGGTGATCTCGGTCTTGGGCGGCAGCTCGCGGGCCACCTGCTCCTTGGTGCGGCGCAGCAGAAATGGTTTCACCCGCGCCACCAGGTGCGCGAGACGCTGGGCGTCGGCGTGTTTCTCGATCGGTGTGCGGTAGGTCTTGGTGAAGGCCTTGCTCTCGCCGAGCCAGCCGGGCATCAGGAAGTTGAACAGCGACCACAGCTCGCCGAGGTGATTCTCCAGCGGCGTGCCGGTCAGGCACAGGCGCTGGTCGGCTTTGATCTGGCCGGCGGCGCTGGCCGCCTTGCTGCGCGGGTTCTTGATGTTCTGCGCCTCGTCGAGGATCAGCAGGTGCCAACGCTGGGCGTTGAGCTGCTTGAGATCGCGCGGCAGCAGGGCATAGGTGGTCAGCACCAGATCGTGCTCGGCGATCTTCGCGAACAGCGCCTTGCGCTTGGCGCCGTGCAGGGCCAAGACGCGCAGCTCCGGAGCGAAGCGTTCGGCCTCGTCCTGCCAGTTGGGAATCAGGCTGGTGGGCATGACGATCAGCGCCGGGCGGTTCAGGCGGCCGGCCTGCTTCTCGGCGAGGATGTGCGCCAGGGTCTGCAGGGTCTTACCCAGGCCCATGTCGTCGGCGAGGATGCCGCCGACCTGCAGCTCGCCAAGCGCCTGCATCCAGCTCAGACCTTGCAGCTGGTAGTCGCGCAGTTCGGCGCGCAGCCCGGCCGGCGGTTGCACCGACTGCTGCGGCAGTTGCTGCAGGCGCCGGGCGAACTCGCGCAGGCGCTCCCCGCCCTGCCAGTGCAGGGCGGGGACCTTGTCCAGCTCGGCGAGCCGCGCCGCATCGGCCTTGCCCAGACGCAGGCGCTCGCCTTGGCCGTCGTCTTCGCGGAAGTACAGCTCGCCCAGGCTGGCCAGCAGCGGCCGCAGCCGTCCGAACGGCAGGGCCACGCGGCGGCCGATGCCATGGCTGCGCGGCAGCGGCACCAGCAGTTCCTCGTCGTCGCCACGCTGGGCGAGCGTCTCGCCGCTCAGCAGCCAGGGCGAGTGACGGATGGCATGCAGGAGGATCGGCAGCAGACTGACCTGCTCGCCGTCCACCTCGATGCCCATTTCCAGGTCGAACCAGTCGCCTTCCGGGGATTCCTCGATGCCCACCTGCCACTCGCCGAGGGTGGCGAGGTTGAACTGGAAGTCGGGATGCAGGCGGACCTGCCAGCCGCGCTCGCGCAGTTGTTGCAGCTGTTCGCGGACGAAGTGCAGCCAAGCGGCGTCATCGGGTAGTTCGAACGGCTCGCCGGCGCTCTCCGGCAGTGCCTCGCTGCGGCGCAGGGCGATGCTGAAGCCCTGCTCGGTCAACTGGCGGCGCAGCGCCGCTTCGGCCTCGAGCTGGCGGACGATACGTAACTGACGGCGGGCGTCGAGCCTGATCAGCCATTCCTTCTGCGCCACCCGCCCGAAGGTCAGGTGCCCCTGGTAGTCGAAGGCCAGGGCGGCGCGGTGCTGGGTCTGCTCGATCATCCGGCCCTTGCGTGCGTCGTAGTGCACGCGCACGTGGCTGCCGAGAATCAGCCGCGGCTGCGGCGCCACGACGGGAAGATCGACGATTTCCGGCGGAGCGTCGCTGTCCGGCAAGGTCCAGTCCTGCAGTTGCAGGCGCTCCACGGTCAGCAGGGCGGCGACCACATGCTTGCAGTTGTAGCCCACCGGACAGCTGCAGCGGCCGTCGACGTCCCATTGGGCGCCACGGTCGATCAGGCGGATGCGCTGGCGGTAGCGCTGGCGGCCCGAGCCGCGGCACTCGGCGAGCAGCACGCCCTTGTCGAGGCCCTCGACCTGCGCGCGATTGTCCATGGCGTAGTCGCGGCCACGGCTGAAGTCGCCGGGCCTGAAGGCCTGGCGCCAGTCCTGGACGCGAAGTTGGTGGATGCTCAGGGTCATGAGGTATCAGACCGGGAAGCCGCGGGCGGCTCCCGGTTGGCAGCCAGCCCCGCAGGCTCAACCCAGACGTTGCTCCCACAGCTCGCCGGCACGGGCGAAGGCGGCGTCGCGCGTGAGGCCGAGGCCACGCAGGGCAAGGGCCATGGTCGCCAGTACGGCCAGCCGGCCGTAGGCGTCCTCGGCCTCGCCGCGCCAGAAGGCGGCCAGATGCGCGGGGTCGAGGCTGGCTGGCTTGACGTGGCGCTGCGGCGACAGCGCCGGCCATTCCTCGTCCCACGGCTGACCGGCGGTGGCGCCGTACAGATGGGTGTCGGCGTCGGGATTGACCTCGATCTCGCCGCCATCGCCCTTGATCACGATGGAGTGGTCGCCGAGCAGCACACTGGCCTCGCGATGGGTCGCCTGGTAGCCGGGATGGAAGATGCTCTGCAGCACGCAGCGCGCACCCAGCGGATTGAGTACGCGGGCCAGCGAGTGGATCGGCGAACGCAGGCCGAGGGTGTTGCGCAGGTCGATCATGTGCTGCAGGCGCGGCATCCAGGCACCCAGCGGGATGAAGGCCAGGTGCTGGCTGTCCAGCGCGTGCACCACTTCATTCCAGTTGGCACAGCAGGGGATTTCCAGCAGGTCGAGCAGTTGCTCGGTGTACAGACGCCCGGCGGTGTGCGCGCCGCCGCCATGCAGGAGGATGCGCACGCCGCTGGCAGCCAGAGCCTTGGCCGCCAGCAGGTACCAGGGCAGATGGCGCTTCTTGCCGGCGTAGGTCGGCCAGTCCAGATCCAGCAGGGTCGGCGGTACGTTGAGGCGCTCGCGCACCGCCTCGGTGAAACCGGCCAGTTCCTCGGCGCTTTCTTCCTTGTGGCGCAGCAGCATCAGGAAGGCGCCGAGCTGCACTTCCTCGGCCTTGCCGTCGAGCAGCATGCCCATGGCCTCGCGGGCTTCCTCGCGGGTCAGGTTGCGCGCGCCGCGCTTGCCCTTGCCGAGAATGCGCACGAACTGGGCGAAGGGATGTTCTGCGGGAGTCACCAGATTCGGGGTCGTCATATGCAATTCGTTGGCTTGGGCAGTCCGGCCAGCTTGGCGGCCAGTTTGGCGGGGGTGCCGTGGAACAGTTTGTTCAGGTGCAGGCTGTTGCCTTTCTCGGTGCCAAGCTGCTGCGCGGTGTAGCGGATCAGCGGGCGGGTGGCCGGCGACAACTGGAATTCGGCGTAGAAGCGCCGCAGCAGCTCGAGGATCTCCCAGTGCGACGCGCTCAGCACCATCTGCTCGCGGGCGGCCAGTGCCTCGGCAACCGCCGGGCTCCAGTCGTCCAGTTCGAGCAGGTAGCCATCCTTGTCGAGGGCGATGGTCTTTCCCTGTACGTTGATCGTGCTCATAGCCAGCTGTTGGTCCGCTCGAAACGCAGTGTGAGCTCGACGAAGCCGGCGTAGTCGACGGCCTTGACGAAATCCGGCGTGCTCAGGCCACGGGCGTCGAGGTCTTCGGCCAGGGCGAACAGCGGGCGGTCGGCTGGCAGCGCGCGCAGCACCTCGAACGGCTGCGACTCGGGCTGCAGGGCATGCACGGCATCGCCGGTGAGCAGCAGGCCGTCGCCGGGGCCGAGCAGGCGCAGGCAGCTGGCACCGCTGGTATCAGTGAACGGCGAGCGGGAAAGCAGGTGCAGGGTGGCCATCAGAGGGTGATCACCAGGTCGTGTTGGTTGAGCAGGGCGGCCAGCGCGGCATCTTCCAGCGGCGTCACCGGCAAGGTCAGGTGTTCGGCGCTCAGGCCGCGGCGATCGAGGTCGGTGCGGGCGACGTACAGCGCCTCGACGCCGAACAGCGGCAGGGCCTGCAGATTGGCGGTGAGGTCCTTCTGCTGGATGGCGGCCGGCTGCTGGCGGGGCTGCAGCTGGAACACGCCGTCGTCGAGAAACAGCAGGCTGATCGGCAGGTCGAAGGCGCCGCCAGCCAGGGCGATGTCC
Organism: Pseudomonas linyingensis; assembly: GCF_900109175.1. Classification (GTDB taxonomy): domain Bacteria; phylum Pseudomonadota; class Gammaproteobacteria; order Pseudomonadales; family Pseudomonadaceae; genus Geopseudomonas; species Geopseudomonas linyingensis. The sequence goes on from NZ_FNZE01000013.1 coordinate 104,071, forward strand.
AGTGCCTCGCGGGCGCCGGGACCGCTCCACGGCGAACGCCGGCAGATCAGCAGCAGAGATTTGGCCATCTTAGTCGCCTCCGAAGCAGATCAGGCGGTCGGCGTCCTGGGCCGCCTCGTGCAGCTGGCCGAGGCCGGACAGCTCCCAGGGCGCCTCCAGATTGTGACTGGCGCGGGCGTAGCGCTGGGCTTCCTCGCCGTTCAGCACGCCGCGGCGCAGGGCGGCGGCGATGCACACCACTCCATCCAAGTTGTGCTCGGTCACGAAACTGCGCCAAGCAGCCGGCAGGTCCAGCTCGTCCTGCGCGCTGACCGGCAGCGAGGAGGCGATATGCACGGCGTCCTGATAGAAGAACAGGCGCACGATCTGGTGACCACCGGCCAGCACCGCCTCGGCGAAACGCAGGGCACGGCGGCTGGAGGGCGCATGGGGCGGAGCGAACAGGGCGATGGCGAATTTCATCTGGGAAAGCCTGGGCAGAATGCCGCCCATGATAAACGCAAACGAAAGAGCCCGCCAAAGTGGCGGGCTCCGGGGACGGCGCGGACCGGGATCAGTCGTCGCGGCCCATGATGCCGAAGATCTGCAGCAGGCTGAGGAACAGGTTGTAGATCGACACGTACAGGCTGATGGTCGCCATGATGTAGTTGCGTTCGCCGCCGTGGATGATCTCGCTGGTCTGATAGAGGATCGCCGCGGAGGAGAACAGCACGAAGCCGGCGCTGATCGCCAGTTGCAGGCCGCTGATCTCGAACAGCCAGGCGGCCAGGATGGCACCGAGCAGAACGAAGAAACCGACGGTGATGAAGCCCGACAGGAAGCTCATGTTCTTGCGGGTGGTCAGCACGTAGGCAGACAGGCCGCCGAACACGATGGCGGTCATGGTGAAGGCGCTGACGATCAGGTCGGCGCCGTTGCTCATGCCTAGGTAGCGGTTGAGGATCGGGCCGAGGGTGTAGCCCATGAAACCGGTCAGCGCGAAGGTGCTGAGCAGACCCCAGCCGGAATCGCGAAGCTTGGTGGTCAGAAAGAACAGGCCATAGAAACCGACAAGGGTGATGATGAAGCCCGGATGGGGCACGCCGGCCTGTTGCGCGGCAAAAGCCACCAAGCCACTGAAACCGAGGGTCATCGCCAGCAGGGCATAGGTGTTGCGCAGGACCTTGCTGGTCTCCTGCTCGGCTACCTGCGTGTTCTGCAGGGCATAGGGTTGTTCGCGCATGGGCTCGTTTCTCCTTGAGGGTCATGTCTATTGCATGGATGGCCTGAAGCATAGCAAAGCTGCTGTGACGATCAGGCAACTAGAGTTTGACAGTCTGTTTCTATCGGGTAGTATTGCCGCCCGTTGTGGAAGCGTGGCCGAGTGGTTTAAGGCAGCGGTCTTGAAAACCGCCGATGGGCAACTATCCTAGAGTTCGAATCTCTACGCTTCCGCCATCTAATCCCCGCAAGGCCCCGGATTCCGGGGCTTTGTTGTTTTTGGGCGCTCTCAGTGTACACTTGGGTGTACACTTTGGCGCTGTTGCCTATCTCCGAGCAGGAACATGGCTTGATGTGCATGCCAGCTCGGTCTCTTCAGAGTCAGCTCCAAAGGGCTTATATGCCCATATGCTTGAGGCGTGGGTTGGACTTCACTTGCTCATCCATGAGCACCCGCACCTCACGCGCAACGCGACTCATCTCGCGGTCAACCTTTTGCTCCAACTCCTCCGCAGGAACGCTCTCCGCTGCGAATCGAGCCAGCAGGCTTTCCCTCAGGTGCTTCGTCAGCTCCTTTTCCCTTAGCTGCAAGAAGACGACCTCCGCCTTGAGCCTGGGGAGGTCCTTGCGCTCCTTAGCCCGGACCTCTTTCATTCGTCTAGAGCTGCGAATGGCCTCTTCATAGCCCTGATCTATCAACTGTATCAGGTGCTCTGTTTCAGTATGCCCGCACTTCTCTGCCTGCCGGCTCAAGTGCTGCTTGGTCTGGGTCGGCAGCGTGAATGTATAAGGCTTGCGGCCATGGTGCGGCTGCCTGTAGATCCGCTGTCGCCAGGCAGCCTGCATCCTCTGCAGAGTGCGTACGCCCTCGGCTGACTTCTCCAAGTAAAGCCCTTCTTTTAGCAGCGCTTCATAATCTCTTACGCCTAAAGTGGCTGCCTCCTTGCTGAGGCTCCCCCTCTGTCGCAAGTAGTCAGCAGCCCACTGTATCTGTTCGCTGTTGCCCTTATCGATCCAGCTCAGGCCTTCTGCTCGCTTGCGCACATTGTCCTCCTTGGCTGCTCGGTTTTTAGATGGGTGCAGAATCCTGTATTTTATCCGTTATGCGTTTCAAAACAAGTAACAACACAGTGCTGTCATGTGTTTTGCTATGCGTCTTGTTACGTGCTTTAATAAAAACTAAAAACAGGGTGTTTTTCCGATTTTAATTTGCAGAAACCGGGGCCGCTCTATGATTCTTTCAGTCCTTTCGGTCGAGCTATCTAAAAAGGAGAGCCGCCATTACAGCAAAATTCCCCTTTCGCCGAAGGCTAAGTACGTCCTTGCAAAATTCGCTCTGCGCTTTCAGGAGCAAGCCTGTCGGTGCGAACGCGGAGAGCTTGCTGCGCTATTTGGCATCTCGAAGGCGCGCCTATCAGATGCGTTGCATGAGCTTGTAGAGCGTGGACTGCTGCTGCCGCATCCGCAGCGAGAAGGACGGGGACGCCCCCGTAACCACTACAGCCTGAGCCCAGGAACATGGCAGTTGCTGCAGTCAGCTCAAAACTCCGACATGGAAGCGGGAGACTTTCACTGGGCAGCCATTGAGAGGCTGATGATCACCACAGCGCCTGCAACCCATGTGAGGCAGGAGCAAGGCCAAGATGCGGAATCACTGCCACTCGAGGCCCGCTTGCTGCTTTGTGCATTGCTGTGCAATGCGGATCGTCATGGTGTGGTTCGAAAGTTGAGCAGTATCGATCTGTACAGACTCACCGGCCTCAGAAGCGATGCCCTGAAGAACCGCCTGCAGAGCCTTGTGAACCTCGAGCTCATCCGCGCCTGGATACCTGGTGTCACCAGTCGGGCTCTATTCGGTAAGGCCAAGAGCGTCTACTACCTGAATCTGCAGCACTCACTTTTTGAGTCATGTTATCCCTTGGCTGGGATCATGATTTTCGGCTGGGTGCAGCGATGGGAGCATGCTGAAGTGTTGCATGAATTTCTGCTTGACGGCTTGAAGCCGGATGCAGCCGAGAGATCGCCTCGTGATGAGGATCTGGTTGCAAGAGCTGCCCAGTTGAAGGAGCACCACCGCATTATCCCCGCACTGCAAGCGCGGCTGGAGCTCTATGCATCTTGGCTTTTATCGAACTGCTGGGATGCTCTCAATTCGATAGATCAAGCCTGTCCGCCAGCACTTTAGTTCGCGTCATTTATGCTCATGCACGACGCCTTGCTCGTAGGACGCAGAGGTATCTGTTGCGTGCGGCAAAGCCAGAGAAGGATTCTGGTTCGGGCCCCAAAAATGGGCCAACCATTGCTTACGAACTGCACGAGTACCTGATCCTGCCTCATGCCTCGCCGCAGAAGCAGTGGGAGGGAAGGCCTGCGAATCGATGGACGCGCGCTGTGCTGATTTTCTCCAAGGGCGCTTCTGCATGGGATGGCTGTTACAACGAGATGACTGACAAGCTATACAGCTATGAAGCTGACATTCCATTGCTGGAACGCTACCTCTGTGGCTTGCTGGCCCTACCTACTGGCAAGCTCGTCGCCAGTCCTGAATCGTAATTTCCAACACCCTCTCCCCATGGTCTGGACGAAACAACGGAGGGTCCGATCATGAAATTTCTTCGCCTGAACGACGTACAAGCCCTGACTGGCCTGGGCCGCTCGACCATTTACAAATACGTCAAGCTGGGGATCTTCCCCGATGCAGTGAAGCTGGGGGGCAGCATCAGCGCGTGGGTTGAATCTGAGGTGCAGGCTTGGATGGCCGAGCGCATCAAGGAGCGCGACCAGCAGGCGATCTCAGCTACTGAGTAGTAAGCTTTGGGTTACAGCAAAAAGCCCTGCAGTCGGTTCGCGCCGACTGCAGGGCTTTTTTGTCGGAGTGGCTAGGGTAGCGGGTTTGCCAAGCTGGCATGGGGCTGAGGAGGCCGACTTGCCAAGGAGTCATGGGGTGGAGGGGGCTCAGGAGTTCTCGGTTAATAGATTTATGATTTATATGTGATCATTTTCATTCTATCCAGGCATATCAAGATCATTAGCCATGACGATCAATCTACTCATCAGAGGACTAGCCCCCACAGCCTATAGCTACACGATCAGTTAATCAGCATCGATCAGGTCGCCATCAGTCGTAAAAACATACCCATCAAGCACTGGTTATGAATCCATTCACAGGAGACATAACCATGCGTCGTCACCCTCAGAACCACAACCTGCACATCCACCACGATCACACCTACCAAGGCCTGCCCGTCATGCACGAGAAAGGCCCATTCATCTGTGAGCACCTACAACGGCTGTACGACACGATGCAACGAGCACTGGATCAGCACCCCCGGACATTCGCCTTCCGGGTAGAGCTGAGGTTTCCCAGCAGCGGCATGCTGCCCAGCTACGCCTTCACCAACGAAGTGATCAGCCGGTTCGTCGAGTCCTTCAAGGCCAAGATCGAGCACAGCCGCGGCATGGCCAGACGCAACAACCGCTACGCCCATCCCTGTACCGTGCGTTACGTCTGGGTACGCGAGATCGCCAGCTCTGACAGACCGCACTACCACCTGGTGATCTTCCTGAACAGGGATGCTTACCACACGCTGGGTGACTTCCGATCCAATGGCAGGAACCTGTTCAACCGGCTGGAGGAAGCCTGGGCCAGTGCCTTGAGGCTGCCGAGGGAAGCGGTCACTGGGCTGGTGCACATCCCGAAGAATCCCAGTTACCACATCACCCGTGATGACGCGCAGAGCCAGGCAGAGTTCTTCCACCGGGCCAGCTACCTCTGTAAGACTGCAACCAAGGCGTATGGAGATCGCCAGCACAGCTTTGGAGCTAGCAGGGGCTGATGCCTCTGCTGGGAAAAGGAGGACGCATTCATGTGGATCGAAACCGATATCGGCACCTTCGAGATCGTTGAGTACGCGCTTCACCGGGCAGGCGTACTGCTGATCATCCGAGGCGAGACACGGGCTGCACTGGAGAAATTGCATGATCGTTACCTGCCTGAACTGGAGGACATCGACGACAGCAGTGACGAGGATCTGCCCTTCAACGGCCAGGCCTACGCCGAAGACGTAGCCAAGGCAATGGCAGCCATGACCAGAAGCCTCAGCACCTACCAGCCTAGTGTCATGCAGTCCGAAGAGGAACTGCTGCTGGATCTGGATGCTGGGCAGCGTGGCTCGCTACGCCTGGTGGGTAAACGCAGATCCATGGAATGGCAATACCGCCTGCAGTGGAGCCAGCAAGACAAAGCGAAATCCCCGGTGGACTGGCTGGCTACCGATCCACGGTATCGCTGGGTCTATTCATGGCAGGAGACCCTGGGGCTGTTGGAGGCCTGCGATGGGCTGCGCATGCGACCTGTGTTCGTTCATGTGGATTTCTGGCCGAGCCTGCAGCAGGCCTGGGGCAGGAGTCAGCCAAGTGAGCGGAGTCCGGTGTTGCTGGCTAGGTGCTGATAACAAGCTCATGGGCACTCGTTAGGGTGCCGTTCCTTGGCGAGTTCGGCTAAATTGGCGCTTTTCACAAGGAGAAGCGTCACATGGGTTACCTGATTCGGGGTACGCGGGGTGCAGTGGTCAAGGCTGAGGGACAGGAGCTGAAGATCTCAGCGGATCAGTTTCGTGAGGTGCAAACCGTCCAGATAGGCGAGCCGGCTTCCAAAGAGGACAGCGAGATATGGCTCAAGCGTTTTGAAGCTGAAACGAAGCTAGGCCCTCTGGTCTGGGATGTAACGTTTTCGCTCGACCTGTCCGGTGCTAATTTTGAGAGCTCTTGTCTGGCTTCTGCCCCTGCGGGCGTCGAGGTGCTCAAGGAGCCGGAGTTTGAGCTGGTAGAGTGCTAGAGCGACGACGAGTAAGCATCTACCTCAAGCAAGAAGTCTGGACCGTATCACTGCTTTGGTACGGCCCATTCCTGCCTTCATGCGACGCAACCCGTCGCTCCTGTCTGTTAGACTGCCAGCCGCAGGTATGCAGCATTTCTAGCCCCAGTGGCGCTCAATTCCAGAGATCGATTGATGGACGTCCAGCATTTGAAAGGGAACTCTGGGAGGCAGTCGATCAGCTGCGTGCCAACTCCAAGCTCACCGCGTCCGAGTACGCCATGCCGGTGCGGGGCCTGATCTTCCTGCGGCATGCCTACAATCGCTTCAGCCCATCTGCCGTCAGGGGGCTACGAAGCGGAAGAGATCAGCCTCAAAGCGAACGTGGTCTTCGCGCACATCTACATGGTGGGATGTGGGTGAGGGAGGGCGGGTTTATCACTGAGGGGTTGCCCATGAGTGTCGTGCAGAACTCAGAGAAATCAGCACACTATTTTGAGACAAGATTCATGTGGGGCTGGAAGGGCTAACAGTGTATCAAAAGGACTTGTTGATGCAGAAAGCACCGAATGCAACAAACCCACTGAAAGCCTGGCTCAGCGAGCTGCTGCTGAATCGCGAGCTGTTCAAAGGGCCAACTGGAAAACCTCTCTACAGCTATCAGGTTTCAGAAGAGGAGTATCAGTCTCTCCTGACGCTGCTGAAGCAACAGCTCAGAAAGCTGGATAACCCCGTGCATGCAACCCATTTGGGAGCATGCTTCTGTCTTTTCGTCAGTGAGCAATATCGCCGCAACTACAACAGCTCCTGGTCCTGGTCAGGCGCTGAGGCAGGGCTGGGGATTACGCTCACTCCACAACAGCATGCCGCTCTGACCAGCGATGGGCTGAGGTACTGGTGTAGGCCAATACGCTTCCGGGAAAACGGCCGTGACTGGCTGGGCTCGCTGTTCACCGAGGGTGGGCTGCCATGGCCGCTGGTGCAGAGCGAGTCCCATGGTTTCGGGCGGGCCGTACGTCGGGGTATCAAGCATTTCTATCGAACCGAGGGCAACCGAAGAACCACGGCCGACTTGATGGCAGACTTCGAGGATGGTCTTCCGGCCGTCTTCCGTAATCTGGAGACGCGCCGACTTCTTGCTGGCATCGTCGATCAGCTCATGTATCTGGTCGAGCAGTACCCGCTCAGGGAACAGCAGGATCCGGCCAGCTATCTCGACCAGCAGGCTCCTGGCTGGATGGATGCTTTTCCTATCCCGCTGGATGAAAGCAATGCCCGCACGTTGCTCAATGACTGGCTGCGAGATGCCGATGAGAAGCGTCAGGAGCGCAAGGAGGCCCTTGCGAAGGCCAAGGCTTTCACCTGTGAGCACGTTCTGCATGGCACATTGCCCCAATGGTCCATCAGCACGGACTTGATCCTGCCCTCTGAGGAAACCTTTGCCATAGACCCGGCAGCCTTGGGTAGTACCCGTCTGGATCTGGCTTTCTACGAAGGCGAGCGCCTGTTGGCCCGTGGTGCTGCCGTCTATGGCCAGCTCACCCCGCAGGGCGTCAGGGTTCGCTTATCCAACCCGCAGGTTACGGTGGAGCGGCGCATGTTGGACGAGCCGCTGAGTCTGCGCCTGCTGGACAATGGCCGCACGGTACATTGTCAGTTTTTCGAGGGCAGTGCGCTCGATTACCGAGATGCTCCTCTGGTTTTCGAGAACCGCTCGGATCGCTGGCAATTGGTCGCCAGTGCCAGCTGCTCTGTGGCGGCCGCGCTGCTCAGGCTCCGCATTCCCCCGGGCTTTCTTGTCACCTGTGAGGGTGCGGCTCCGGAGACTCTGGCACTGGATGCGGAAGGCGGGCACTGGCTGGAGAGCGATGCGGATCTTTGCCTTGCCAAAGGGGCCAACTGCTACCAGATCGAGCTGAATCAGGCGGGCAGCAACGAGCGCAAGCCCAGCCTGACGGGCGTTTTTGCGCTTTACGAAAGTGCTCCCTCGATTGTCTTCCTGGGCTGGCCAGTCCTTGAGTTGCCCGAGGATTACAGCTACTCCAGAGAAGATCTGCAGGAGTTCGTGGATGGCGAGTTGCTGGATCGCCAGCGCAACAGTCGCTATGGCCTCGTCCGTTACAGCTTGCGCCACCGTTCCGGAAAAATATTGCTGCAACGGCGTTTCGGTGTCCTGCCCAGAGAGTTCAGCCTGTCCCTGTTCCCCGGACTGGGATCGCAGCCCGCACGCCTCCGGCTCAAGGGGGAAGGCCAGCTTGATCTGCATGTTGTCAGTGATGTACTGGGAGCGGAGCAAGCTGAGCATACGCTGAACTTGCACCATCAGGGTGACAGTCCTCCCGCGACCTTCATTCTGGAGGCCGGCCATGGACTGCCTCCCATTCAGTTGCGACTTCCATATCCCTATCAGGGGGCTCGTCTGCTGGATCAGCGCGGCAATCCATCGCGCAGCCGCGAGCTGACACTAGCTGAACTGATCGGACACCGCATCGTGCTGACTTCCGGCCTGCCGCAGGGGCAGATGTTTCACATGGAGTTGGAACTGATCTGTACGGAGCAACCGCATCCCAGGCATTCCTTCTGTATCCGTGTCGGGGCGGTGCCTGTCATGCTCAACCTGTTCAGCTACTTGGGCGACATGCAGAACATGCTGGGTGCGGTGGATGAGCAGGATGCCTATATCAAGCTTTCCCTGGAAACCGAGCAGCCGCTGTTGAAACTTGATATCCGCCGCTATGGCGGACTGCTGCAGTGGGATGGGCGGCATGCCTTTCATGTCTGCAACACCGCCCGCTCCGCCATACGTGATGGGGTTCAGGTTGAGGCTATGCTGCTGTCTGATCCCAAGCGCACACCGCTGCAACTGGCTGAGAGAACCAGTGAGACGGTGGGTACCGGCCACTTCGAAATTCCGCAGAAAATGCAGGCTCAGGGGCCGTGGCTGATTTATCCGGGCGAGCAGTCGAGTGTTCGCTTCCGTCCTGGGCTGTACATAACGACAGAAAACAGCCGTGATACCGGGGCTGAAGTGTGCTCGCTGCATCACGCTGCCGAACTTTTCCATCCGCTGCACAACCCGCATGTCATTGACCAGCAGATTGCTGCCATGGCAACCGACTTCAACCACAGTGGCTGGCAGTATCTGGCTGATCTGAAGCAGCACTATCGCCACCTGCCACTATCATCCTTCGAAGCTTGGAAAGCCCTGTCGCGCAATCGAGAGGCGCTCAGCTTCGCGGTATTCCGGCTGGAGATGGATGAGGCGCTCTGTGCGCGCATCCGTGATGAGTTGGCTGTCGTCTGGGAAGCTGTGCCACTGCCGTTATGGGTACAGGCTCACCGACTGTTCCACGACAGTCTGCAGCTGACGGGGCTGCCTGAGGTGCTGGTCGATGGCCTGGTTGCCAATCGGGCTAGCGTACTGCGCTGTATCGTTTCCGGTTTCGACTATCTGGGGGACTATCTGACTACTGGCAGCCGCAGTTCGTTGACCAGGCTGCCACCGGAAATTGTTCTGCCCACTTGGTACCAGGATCTGCGACGTCTGCATGAGTCCAACCGGAACTGGCCTACCCTGCTTGGCGACGAGCTTTCCCGCTGGGTCGACAGGCAGCAACTGCCGCCGTTGGTGAAAGCCCTTTCGCTGGTGGAGTTCACCGACGCGGTGACCTACCTGCCGATCTTCATGGCCTTCGTCACTGCCGGTAAAGCCAGAGTGACCGATCTGCCGGCGACACCGGCCTATCTGAAATTTGCCATCCGCCTGGTTTCCGATTTTGACCGTCAGGGCTGGTTCATTCCGGCACATGCCCTGATGGTGTCGTATCTGCTCGCCTCGCAGGATGAAGCATAAGGAGTTGTAATGCGTTTTTTCAGGAGCCTGATCGAGCAAAGCCTTGAGCGAACCCGCGAGGCAACGCTGGGTGTTTTGGGCATCAGCCATCCGGGCCTGCGCCAGCATCTGAGTCAGAGCATGGTGAACGAGTTAGGAGCCGATGGCTGCTTCCTGGCTCCGCCAGTGTTTGAACACACCTTTGGCTGGCAGGAAGACGAGCTGCGTCTGCAGGATCTGTCGGCTGAGGGCCTGCTGTCACCCAGTTTGCTCGATACCCTGGCCAATGCGCCGGCCTACCGATTCCAGAAAGCAGCACACCCCTATGTCCATCAGCTGCAGGCTTGGCGCACCCTGCTGGATAAGCAGCCGCGCTCGGCAGTCATTACTACAGGTACCGGCTCAGGCAAGACTGAGTGCTTCATGGTACCGATCCTTGAGGATCTGATCCGCGAGCAGGCGCAGACCGGGGCGGCCCTGGTGGGGGTTCGTGCCCTGTTTCTCTATCCGCTCAATGCCCTGATCAATTCCCAGCAGGAGCGCCTCGACGCCTGGACTCGCAGGTACGGCAGCAACATCCGTTTCTGTCTTTACAACGGCAAGACGGAAGAGCGCGCCGACAGTATCCGCCGGGAGCAGCAGCAGAAGCCCAACCAGATCCTGTCGCGGGAGCTGCTGCGCAAGGAGCCAGCCCCCATCCTGATGACCAACGCCACCATGCTGGAGTACATGCTGGTTCGTCAGGTCGATAGCCCAATCCTGGAGATTTCTAGGCAGCAGCAGTCGCTGCGCTGGATCGTTCTCGATGAGGCTCATACCTACGTGGGCTCGCAGGCGGCTGAAATGTCCTTGCTGCTGCGCAGGGTGGTACAGGCCTTCGGCAGGCAATCTGAGCAGATCCGCTTTGTTGCCACCTCGGCCACCATTGCCGGAGCTGATGCGCAAGAGCGCCTGAAGTGCTATCTGGCTGCTATGGCAGGTGTCCCACTCGATCAGGTTGTGGTCATTGGCGGCTCGCGTGTCTGGCCCGATCTTGCGCCAGGGGCATCAGGTGGCAACCTCTCTCTGGAGGCCATCAGGGATATCGAGCCGGGACAGGCTGTCTCTTCAGCACGCTTCCAAGCACTGTGCGATAGCGCCATTTCCACGCGTTTGCGTCACGCAGTGGTCAGCTCTGGCAAGCCTCTCGACCTGAATGAGCTGATTGATGCAGTTTCCGGTCAGCTGCAGGGGAGCGGCTCCCTCGAACGGCAGCGAGAGATACTTGACTGGCTCGACATCATGACCGGCACGCATCCAGCTGAAGATCAGCCGCCGTTCCTGAAGCTGCGTATCCATCTGTTCCAGCGCATGCTGCATGGTCTCTGGGCCTGTGTCGATCCACGATGCAGTGCCAAGCCCGGTCATCTGCAGGACTGGCCGTTCGGTAACGTATATGTATCTCAGCGGGCGCGCTGTGAGTGCCATGCGCCGGTGTACGAGCTGGGCTTCTGTGATGACTGCAAGACACCGCACCTGCTGGCAGAGGATCGCAGTGGCGAGCTGCACCAGCCCAGCCCTTACGCCGGCGATGAGTTTGCCCTCAATCACGAAGGCGGTGGCGAGGATGCGCCTGCCGAGCTGCTGAAGGCGCATGTCCAGAGCGCGAGCCTGATCATTGCCGGATTACCAGCCGCTCATGAGCCCTATTTCTCGATCAACCTCGATCTGGAAAGCCAGAAGCTGGGTGCAGTAAGCGCTACCCGCAACATCAGCATCGTGCTGACCGAGGAAAAGAATTGTTGCTGCAGCCACTGTGATCATTCGTCATCAGGTACCAGTGACTTCCTGAGAAAGGCCTATCTTGGTGCACCCTTCTACATTGCCAATGCAGTGCCGACTGTTCTGGAGTTCTGCCCCGATCCTGACAAGGATGATTGCGAGGGGCGCTCACCGGAGGAGCTACCGGGGCGCGGCCGCAAGCTGATCACCTTCACCGACAGCCGGCAGGGCACCGCCCGCATGGCTGTGAGGATGCAGCAGGAAGCAGAGCGCTCGCGGTTGCGCGGGCTGGTCTTTGCAACACTGCGCAATGTGCAGGCCAAGGCCAATGCCGCTCCCAGGGATATCCCCACGGGTGATCCTGCTGAGCTATTGGCCATGGCAGACAGCATGGAAAAAATGGGCATGGCAGCGTCAGCTGCGGAACTCCGCAAGAAGGCTGAACTTTTACAGAGCGGCGCAGCACCTGCAAGTCAGGCTGAAATCATTACTTGGTCGCAGATGGCCCAGGAAATTGCAGCCGCCAGGGATATCGACCAGTTCATCCTGCGCTACAACCGCTATGCCAATCCGGCGCTGTTCGATGGCAGCGAGGGTGGCCTGACCATGGCGCGCCTGCTGTTGGCCCGCGAGTTTTCTCGTCGGCCCAAGAACCAGAACAGCACTGAGACACTGGGGCTGATCAGGGTCGGTTATCAGGGGCTGGACAGAGTGATCTCCGCTCCGCCGCTGTGGACCGACACCCGTGCCACGCCTGCACTGGGCGATGCCAATGCGCCCAGAAGCATGCTGACACTGGATGACTGGCGCGACTTCCTCAAGGTGGCACTCGACTTCTATGTCCGGGAGAACACCTTCATCCCGATGGAAGACCGGATGCGCCACTGGATGGGCAGCCGTTTCAGTCCCAAGGCGCTTTACTCACCCCAAAGCGACGTGCAGGAAAGCAGCACTATCAGAAGGTGGCCGCAGATCAAGCAGGGTACTGCCCACCGGCTGGTCAAGCTGCTAATGCTGGCAACTGGCCTTAATCGTGCCGCGAATGCCGATGCCGACAAGATCAACAGCTGGCTGGAGGCCGCGTGGCTGGCGCTGGTCAATGTGGGCATTCTGGAGCTCTCTGATACCGGCCACCGTCTGCGCCTGGAAACCCTTACCTTCTCGTTGCCTGTCGAAGGCTGGGTCTGCCCGTTGACCCGGCGTATTTTCGATACCACCTTCCGGGGCCTGACACCCTATCTGCCGCAGAAGCTGCTGAACCAAGATTACCGCTGCCAGAGGATCCAGCTGCCGGATCTCAGTGCCCTGAGGCCGGATGGCTCTCCGCTACCCAGGCAGACACAGATCCGCCAGCTTGTGGCGAAAGACCCGGTCATCGCCCAGTTACGCCAGGAGAGCCTGTGGACGGATATCAGTGATCGCACGGTCGAGGGCGGCTTCTATTACCGGACTGCCGAGCACTCGGCCCAGCAGTCGGCACAACGGCTGGAAGGCTATGTCGAGGAGTTCAAGCGCGGTGATATCAACGTGCTGAACTGTTCTACCACCATGGAAATGGGTGTCGATATCGGCGGTATTTCGGCTGTAGTGATGAACAATCTGCCGCCACATCCAGCCAACTATCTGCAGCGCGCTGGTCGCGCCGGCCGACGCAGCGAAGCGCGTGCCATCGCCTATACGCTGTGCAAGGCCGACCCGCATAACCAGCGTGCCTTTGCCAATCCCCAATGGCCGTTCGTGACCGCCATTCCAGCGCCGAGCATCACTCTCAGCTCTGCACGGATCGTGCAACGGCATGTCCATTCGCTGTTGCTTGCGCTGTTCCTGCGTATGCACAGCAACAATGATGGCGACCGTACCAAACTGACCCTGCACTGGTTCTTCGCTACAGAGGATGCGCCCTGTCAACAGTTCCTGGCCTGGCTCATGGCAAGTCCTGAGGAGTTTGGTGCTGCAGTGAGGCAACTTGTGCGTGGCACCTGCCTGGAGGGGCGCTCGCTCAGTTCGATCACCGGCGAAACCCGACAAGCATTGTCTGACCTTGAGGAGCGCTGGCTGGCTGAGTTTCGCAATATCAACCAGAAACTGCAGGCCGCCAGCGACGGGCCATACAAGAAGGCCCTGGAGCTGGAGAAGCAGCGCCATGAAAACGAATACCTGTTGCGCTATCTGGCATCGTCGGCATTCCTCCCAGGTTACGGTTTCCCTACCGATGTGGTGAGCCTGAAGACGTATAACGTCGAGGACTTTCTGCACAAGAAGCGAAACGACAAGGTGAGTCGCGAAGACAGCATCTTTGACAACAAGGAAATGCCATCACGCAGCCTGAATATTGCCATTCGGGAGTATGCCCCGGGGGGGCAGGTGGTGATTGATGGCCGCGTCTACCGCTCGGCCGGTGTCAGCCTGCAGTGGCATGCCGATGGGCAGGTCAACGAGGTGCAGAAGTTCGATATTGCCTGGCGCTGCCCGGAATGCGGCAACACGGGAGTGATCGAGCATGCCTATGCCAATAGCGATGGTTTATGCTGCTCGCATTGCACGACACCCATTCCAGCCAGCGAGCGGCGTGTGGTGCTGCGTCCGGGTGGCTTTGTGACCGACTTTTATGAGGCCACCACCAATGACGTTACCTCGCAGAAGTACATCCGCGTCCAGCGACCGCGCATTCAGCTGAATGGTGAAAGCATTGCGCTGCCTGATCAGCGTTGCGGCTTCGTGCGCTTTGGTCATGATGGCAGCGTTTTCCATCATTCATCGGGCGAGCATGAAACCGGCTATGCCATCTGCATGAAGTGTGGGCGTGCGGAGTCGATGCTGCCCTCTGGTGACATCCCTAAAGGCCTGCAGCCTGGCACGTTGCATTTCCCGCTGGGAGGGGAGCGTCGCAAGGGCAAGGACAGCAAGCCAGAGCCCGATTGCCACGGCGAAACCGTCATGGGCAATCTGCATCTGGGCTACCAGATCCGCACCGATGTGCTGGAGATCTTCCTCCGGAACCCGCTTACGGGTGACTGGCTGCCAGACTCCTCCGAAGGGCAGCCAGAGGGTCGCCTGATTGCTACAACGCTGGGTGCTGCCCTGCGCGATGTGATCGCAGATCAGTTGGGTATCGCCAGCAGTGAAATGGGCTTCGGCTATCGTCTGGATCGGGACCGGGAAACCCGGCAGGGGCGAACGGTCATCCAGTTGTTTGATCAGGTCAGCGGGGGGGCTGGTTTCGTCTTTGCTGGACTGAAGGATATTGCACTTCTGCTGACCAAGGCTCAGGAGCGACTGCATTGCCCGGTCAACTGCGAGAACGTGTGCTCGCACTGCCTAGCCAGCCAGGACAGCCGTGTCGAACGTGAAGAACTGGATCGCAAGCTCGCACTGCAGTGGCTGAGCGAGTCCCGGCTGGTTGAGCATCTGGGACTGCCGGAGGTATTCGCTGAGCTGCATGGTGCATGCTATTGCTCGGTAGGCCCGTTGCGTGAGCTGAGTGTGGCCATCAACTCACTGGATCGTAGTGATCAAACGGCAGCAATTCTGCTCTGCCTCCAGGGGGATTGTGCAGACTGGGACCTTGACCATCCGCGCTTCCGAGACCAGCTGCTGACCTGGGCAATTGCCGAGCGCCTCAAGGTTCGCCTTGGTCTGACTGGTTCTGCCCAGCTGAGTCCCGAGCAGAAAGCAACTCTGGCGCTGCTTGCCCATCTGGGCATTGAGCTGGTCGAGCTGCAAGCCAGGGTGTACCAAGCCCCCCATCTGGTTGCCCAGATAGCTTCCCAGGCAGGTGTCCGCAGTCTGTACAGCAGCAAAAGCTGTGCTGGAGCACCTGGAGCCGACTGGTTGCACAGCCATGCCGATGTAGTCTGGGCCACCAGCAAACTGATGCCTGCGGTTGCAGTCAACCTTATTGACTGCAGCAGTTGGCACCAGCATCCGCAGGGGGCTCGTATCGTTGAGGTCTCCTCGCAGCTCGATGGCCCTGTCAGCACACTAAAAAAACGCATCGCTGCGCTGGTTGATGCCAAGCTGCCGGAGTTGGCTTCTCTGATCGCCAATGATCAGGCTGTCTCCATTAGCTACTCGGATCGCTACCTGAAGTCGCCTTGGTCGCTGATGTTGTTGAGCAGCTTCCTTGAGCTCTTTCGAGGTGAACAGCTTAAGTCGCTGTCCGTTCAGACCCTGGCTCCTGGTGGCCATCAGGCGAGCTTCCAGCTGACGCATGACTGGATGCGAGTGAACGATCAGGAGGCGGTACTTGAACTCTGGCTTAGAGGCCAGTTTGATCTTGCTCCGGACATCATGGTCATGAGCAGCCCCCGCGATCTGCTGCACTGCAGGGTCATCACGGTTGACTGGTCATCAGGCAAGACCAGCAAGATTCTGCTGGATCAGGGCATGGGCTACTGGCGCTGCCGTATGCCGCATAGGGATCAGATGGGCTTCGACTTCAATGCTGCTCCCCATGAGCAGGCTATGCAGATGCTCGGCAAGCTTTTATTTGCACATATGCAGCCAAGTGGAGACTGGCCAACCTACATAAGCTGCTCAATCAGCTGAGGTATCTGTGCGGGGTGCGGCGGAAAGCCAGTCTTGTCCTCTCCTCAGCATTCCTGGAGGGCTTATCCATCGCTGGGCCGATATGGATATCGGATTGAGGTCACCAGAAGCAACAAAAGAAAAAACAAGCAGGGTCAGTGTGAGCAACCGTTAAGCTGCTCACACTGACCTCTATGCTGTTCATTCAGATGGTTTGTCTGCAATTTGGCGCAACCGGCTGAAGATCCAGCAGGCAAGCAGCACTGCAATCAGTAAGAGCGGAAAGCGCAGCAGTATGACCACCAGCAGCAAGGTGGCTATACAGCCTGCCAGGATGCCGACGAAGACGCACAGCGACGCCAGGAGACGCAGTATTGCCATGGCGCAGTCCTCACAGTCGTATCGCAGCTACATGTAGCCCAACTCCACCATCGAAACACAGCCCTCCTTGCCGACCACGATGTGATCGAGGATGCGGACGCTCACCAGATTCAGCGCCTCCTTGAGCTTGTGGGTCAGATGGCGGTCGGCGTTGCTCGGCTCTGGATCGCCCGAAGGATGGTTGTGCACCAGGATCACGGCTGCCGCGTTGTGCTCCAGGGCTAGCTTGACCACTTCTCGAGGATACACGCTGGCCGAGTCCAGGGTGCCGCGAAACAGTTCATGGAAGCCGATCACACGGTGGCGAGTGTCGAGCAGTAGTAGGGCGAACACCTCGTGGGGGTAGTCCTGCAGCAGGGTTTTCAGGTGAGCGAACACGCTCTGCGGATCAGATAGCGGACGGCCCTTGGCCAGCCGTTTGCGAGCCAGTTGCTGGGCCATGTGCAGGATGTCGGCCTCGGTGACCGGCGATTCCATGACGTAGGTGCCGGGCACTTCACCGGCTCTGAGCTTGTGGAATTTCATGCTGGGGTTCCTCGAATCGATTCTGTGGGTCAGTGCGCTTCGGCTGAAAAGGACGGGGGCTGCATCCTAGCCTCCAGACGTTCGGCCAGGCCGGACTTGCGGGGTGCGGCAACGCTTGCGGGAGTGGATGCGGTAGAGACTTCCTGCCGACCAGATTCCTCCTCGGTCGCCGGAAAGAACTCCTCGACGATGGCGCCGGTGTCTTCCTCGCTGTCCTCGAAGGCGCCGTTGGCGAAGCCTTGCCGGGCGGCCTGATCCAGCGCGGCCTGGTCGAAGCCGGCGTTGCGGCGGGCTTCATTGAGCTGGCGGGCCTGCTCCAGCACCTCTTCCAGCATCAGGCCACTGCGCACCGTGATGTCGACGTAGAAGATCGGTGTACCGTGGCTTTGTCGGGTGGACTTGCCGCGCAGGCGCAGCTCCAGCGGCAGGCAGGCCAGCCGGTTGCCGGAGATCGCCTGCAGGTACTGCAGGCGTGCCGCCAGGGTGCGGATGCTGTTGAAGCCGGTGGTGCGGAACACGAAGCTGCCGAGCGGATCGTCATCGCCGATGGCCACGTTGAGCCGCCCGTAGGGTTTGCAGGCGTTGCCCTTGGCTAGCGGGCAGGCATCCGGCGAGGGGCACGGCAGTGATTGCAGGCCCTCGCTGGTCTGGCGGCGGCAGGTCTCGCCATTGCCGACGCACTGCGGCCTTCCTGTGTTGCGATCGAACAGGCTGTAGTCAGCGCGGAAGTTCAGATCCGGCTCGTTGAACAGCAGGCGGATCGGGATGCTGCGGATCTTGCCGCCCTGTTCCTTGCGCAGCGCTTCGTCGAAGGGGTGCAGCAGCCAGCCGTCGCGGACCTGCACCTGGGAAGTGATGGTGAACTGGTCGTCCTTCTCCGGCAGGCGCTTGCCGTTCTTCTCGACGACCTTGCCGATGGAAATCCGCCCGAGTACCGGCGGAGTGATTGCCAGGCCCTTGAGCATGGGGGTTCTCCTTGAGCTGAAAACAGAAAAACCACCCAGGCCGCGAGGGGCCGGGGTGGCTCGTTGAGTGGTTGGGGCGGGTTGTTCAGGCGAGTAGGAAGCGCCGGCTGCCGGGCTTGATGACGGTGTACTGGGCCTGCAGCTCGGGGTGATCCTGCAGCAGTCGCTTGAGGTCGACGCTCTCGCTGTCCCTGGCCTTCTTCCAGGTCACGTTGCCGGTCTCGAAGATGGCCTTGGTGGCGTCGCCCATGGCCTGCTGGATGGTCTGCTTGAGTTGTGCCTCGCGCTTCTCGTGGGTGCTCAGGATCTCGCGCACCGCCTGCAGCTCGGCAAAAGCCGCCGAGAGCGACGTGTCCTGGCTGAAATCCCGTGTCTCGCCGTTGTCCTGCGGGAACAGCGTGCGCAGCGCGAGCTCCGCCGAGGCACTGCCGTCAGCCGGTGGCGGCGTGTCGGTGACGACGTAGTGCCAGAACTGCTGCTCCAGACGCATCAGGCGCCCGATGAGGAAGTCATCGCGCTCGATACGATGGATCTCGACATGCTGACCGGCGATCAGCACCGCCACATCGGCCGCCTGCTTGCCGGTCACCGCCAGCTGGTGCATCACCTGCAGCTGCACGTACTCGGGCACGCCCTCCTTCCAGAGGCGTGCCCCGTTTATGCCGGCGGTCTTGCATTCGAGGATCTGTACGTCATCCGCGCCGATGACCTCGCGGTCGATATTGGCCAGCATCCAGCTGAACTCGGCAGACGGGTGCTGCAGGACGGCATTCACCCGGCGCACCC
This sequence comes from Pseudomonas linyingensis, assembly GCF_900109175.1. GTDB lineage: Bacteria > Pseudomonadota > Gammaproteobacteria > Pseudomonadales > Pseudomonadaceae > Geopseudomonas > Geopseudomonas linyingensis. The sequence goes on from NZ_FNZE01000013.1 coordinate 122,864, forward strand.
GGTTGCCGCTGCGCTTGGTGTAGTGCGCCGCGACTATCGGTTCGAGGATGTTGCCCCAGTAGAGCGGGCTTTCCTCATCCTGAGCGTCGGCCTTGGGTAGTGCAGCATCCCGGCCGGTCTTCTCCATCCACAGCTCCAGCTGCGACTTGTAGGGGTTGAGCCCCACGGCCGCCGCGGCATCCGAGCTGCCGATGCCACGCTTGCGCACGGCCAGCCACTCATCGCGGGGCATGGCCTTAGTCTTGACCAGGCGTAGTGCCGGCCGTGGCTTGCTCGGGGTAGTGCGGGATTGGATCTGTTCCATGGTGCATTCCTCCAGACGCAAGAACGCCCGGCCAACCGAAGCTGACCGGGCGCTCACGCAAGGGATGTGAAAGGGGGTGAGGTAAAAGCTCAGGCCACCAGCCGCAGTGCGGTATCCAGGGCCTTCTGCTTGAGCTGGGCGCCCTGGCCGAACCAGGCCGAGTCCATGCGGTACTCGTTGCTGCGCGCCCGCCGCTCGTGGTCGACGTACTCGGTGACCGCATTGAGCAGCCCCCAGGCCGTACCCTGAGCGGATTCCAGATGGGCTCCGCGGCCTGCACCGCCATACAGGCTCTCGACCCTCTTGAGCGCCCGCTCGTTGGGCAGCGCTTCCGGCACGGCACTGTTGGGCTGGATATCGCAGAGCACGTCGAGGAAGAAGTTCTTCGCCTCGTGCGGACGGATCTTGCGCTCGGCCAGATGCTTCATCCGGTACATGAACTCGTCCCAACCGGACACTGCGATGCCCAGCTGCCGCTTCACCGCCTTGGCGTCGAAGTGGGTGTTGTGCGGCACCTTGATGGCTTTCGGAGCGCCGTCGAGGGCGATGCTCAGGGTGTTGTTGCAGACCACCCGGATCGTGGTCGGGGTTGCCGTGGTGGCCAGGGTGCCGTCGCAGGACGTGGCCAGCAGCAGATAGCCGTTGACCTGATCGTTGCCCTTGAGTGCTGAGCCCTGCCCAGTGCGGGCCAGCGCCCAGAACTTGCGGCCGCCCTTGAGTACGCCCGCCGTTTCCAACTCGTAGCCGGAGACATCGGTGAGGTCGCGGTAGAACTCCAGCACATCGCGCGGCTGGACGATCTGGTAGCGGTTGGACACTACCGATAGCGGGGCCTTGGTATCCGAGCGATACAGCACCTTCTGTTCGGGGAAGGCATGGATGGTGCCGAGGTGCCCCTGGGTATCGGCCATGAAGCGGACAGGGCTGTCGAGGATCTGCCAGTCCATACCGGCTTCACGCTGCCAGACTTCCAGCGGTTGATGAGGTGGAAGTTCGCTGCCGAGACCGTGCCAGGGGGCTTGGCCGACATAGGCCATTTGTTCGATGAGATGGACCATGGTGATGACTCCTTGGGATGCAAAACGGCATAGCAGCTGCGCTAGGCGCAGCCACTGCCGAAAAAGGACGAAGATGAAGGAAAGTGTGAGGAAACGGCGGACGGCCGATCAGACCGGCAGATTGAAACGATGCCCGCAGTCCAAGCAGAGGTTGTTGGACAGCACATGGCGATCCAACTTCTCGCCCAGCTGAGCGCCGAGTGCGCAGCCACCGGCACCGCCGGCCAGGCCACCGAGGATGGCTCCGGCGACGGTGCCGAGCGTGATGCCAATCGGGCCGGCTGCAAGGCCAACGGCTACGGCGGCACCGACCTGACTGCCGGTCAAGGCCACGCTAGCACCACGAGCTGCGCCTCCGGCGGCGCCCACTGCGGCACCGATCTTCATGGCTGTACGCAGCGAGGCGATCTTGGGAGAACTGCAGAGAGGACACTGCAATGACATGACGTAGATCTCCGTGAGAGGGATGTCATGTCCGTGATGTATGACTGAGAATTTTTAGAATGGATCAAAGGAAGTCATTTCAGCCCAGCGAGCTTTCCTGCCACATGCTTTCAGCGACACCGAAACACCTGTCGGAATCCCCTCAACCACACCCCGCTGCGAACCCGCGCACCTACCCACACCGGACTATTGCCGCTACAGTGCGATAGCCACGTAGTCTGTTGCAAGGATCGCTGTCCGGATGGCTTCACCGTCTCACCCCAAAGGCCTGATCGTTGATCTGGAAGTCGTACCCGGCAAAGCCGGTCAGCCCGACTGGATCTTTATGGTCGGTGCCCTGCGTCCCGATACGGGGGAGGAGTTGGAGCGCAAGGTCGACAGGAACCTGCCCGACGTCCTCCAGTCCCTGGACAACCTGGGGCAGGGCGCCTGCTTCGTGCTCGGCCACAACGTCATCGAGCATGACCTGCCAATTCTCCAGCAGCAGGCGCCACAGCTGGCGCTGCACCAGTTGCCCGTAATCGATACCCTCCGGCTGTCGCCCCTGGCCTTTCCGCAAAACCCGTATCACCGCCTGGTCAAGGATTACAAACTCATCCGCGACAGCCTCAACTCGCCGCTGTCGGACTGCCGCTCCACCCTAACCCTGTTCAACGACCAGCGGCAGGCATTTGCTGAGCTCAACGTCACCCAACAAAACGAGCTTCTCTGCTACCAGACGCTGCTCGCACCAACACTCAAGAGCGACCTGGGCGCGCTCTTCGCGTCGATCACCGGCCAAGCCCCCAAGCGCCTCACCGAACTGCGCAGCCTGATTCCCGAACTCCTCCAAGAAAGCGATCCAACCCTGACCCGCACGCTCAAGGTTTGTAGCACCCGTCTGCAAGAGCTGCTGGAGACGGACCTCATGGACGAGTCCCTGCATTGGCCCCTGGCCTATGCGCTGGCCTGGCTACGCGTCTCGGGCGGTAACTCGGTTCTGGCGCCCTGGGTCCGTCACCAGTTTCCAGAAGTAGGGCGGCTGATTGGCGAGCTGCGCGACATCCCTTGCGGTCAGGACAGCTGTGGTTACTGTCGCACCACCCACGATCCACGCCACGAGCTCCGGCGCTATTTCGCGCCCATCGAGGACTTTCGTAGCGAGCCAGACGGTCGCCCCTTGCAGCACGATGTGGTGCTGGCCGGCATGCAGGGCAAGCACGTGCTGGCCATTCTGGCGACCGGGGGTGGCAAGTCGCTGTGCTACCAGCTCCCGGCGCTGAACCGCTTTCACCGTAACGGCAGCCTTACGATCATCATCTCGCCGTTGCAGTCGCTGATGAAGGACCAAGTCGATGGCCTGCTGGTGCGCAACGTCCAGTGCGCCGCTACTTTGAATGGTCTGCTGACCATGCCCGAGCGGGCCGAGGTGCTGGAAAAGATTCAGCTGGGGGATGTTGGGATCTTGCTGGTCTCGCCCGAGCAGTTTCGCAACAAGGCCTTTCGTCGTGCGATTGCCCAGCGGCAGGTCGGGGCCTGGATCTTCGACGAAGCGCACTGCCTGTCCAAATGGGGCGCGGACTTTCGCCCGGACTACCTCTACGTTTCGCGCTTCATCAAGCAGTTCACCGGTGACGGTGAATTGGCTGCCATCGGTTGTTTCACGGCCACAGCCAAGCCTGATGTATTGGAAGACATCGAGCAGCACTTCAAAGAACAGCTCGGCATCAGCTTCGAGCGCTTCATCGGTACCCATGAGCGCACCAACCTGCATTTCGAGGTGCTGCCGTGTACCCGTGCGGAGAAGCGTCACCACACCCAGGCGCTGCTCGAGGACGAACTAGGTCGTCACGAAGGGGGGGCGGTGGTCTTTGTCTCCAGCCGCAAGGGTGCCGAGGAGCTGGCGGACTTTCTGATCGGTCACGGCTGGGCCTGCAAGTACTTTCATGCCGGGCTTGAGCCGCACGAGAAGAAGGACATTCAGGACGCATTCAAGGGCGGGGCACTCAAGATCATCGTGGCCACCAATGCCTTTGGCATGGGCGTGGACAAGTCTGACATTCGTCTGGTCGTGCACGCTGACATTCCGGGGTCACTGGAAAACTACCTGCAGGAGGCCGGTCGTGCGGGCCGCGATCAGGCCGAGGCCCGCTGCGTCCTGTTATACGACGCTCAGGACATCGAGAACCAGTTCGGAATGTGCGAGGGTTCGAAGCTGACCTTGCGCGACATTCAGCAGATCCTGCGCAAACTGCGCAAGGAGAGCGAGCGGCGCAAGGGCGGCAAGGTCGTCATCACCGCCGGCGAAGTGTTGATGGACGAACAGGTCGAGACCAGTTTCGAGGCCGGTGAGCGCGACGCTGAAACCAAGGTGGTCACGGCTGTGGCCTGGCTCGAACGCGGGCAGTTCCTGCGGCGTGAGGAAAATCAGACCCAGATCTTTCCGGCGAGTCTGAGGCTCTCCAAGGAGGAGGCCGACAAGCGCCTGGCCACGGCCAAGCTGCCGGCGCGCCGGCTGGAAGAGTTCAAGGCCATTCTGAGCTACCTGTACGATGCGAGCGCCGACGAGCGTATCAATACCGATGCCCTGATGGCCCTGGCCAGCCTCACCTCCGAAGAGGTGAGCGCAACACTGCGGCAGATGGAAGATCTAGGCCTATTGGTTAACGACTCCAAGCTCACGCTCTACGTCCGTCATGGGGTCGTTTCCCCGTCCACCCAACGCTTGCAAGCCACCCTGGAGCTGGAGTCGGCGCTGTTCGATCTGTTGCAGGAGATGGCCCCCGAGGCCGAAGGCGGGGAGTGGCAGGATGTGAACGTGCCCCTGTTGACGGCTACGCTCAAGACCGCCACCGGCAACAAGGATCTGATTCCGCTTCACGTGCTACGTCTGTTGCGCAGTCTGGCCCAGGACCATGACAGTGAGACGCAACTGCGCAGCAGCTTCGATCTACGCCAGATCAGCCAGGACTTCCTCAAGCTGCGCATTCGAGGCGGTTATAACTGGCGGGGCATCCAAGGTTTGGGTGAGCGTCGCCGTGCCCTGGCGGCGGCAGTGCTGCCGTTTCTGATCGGAAAGCTACCGCCGGGTTCGCGCAGCAAAGACCTTTTGGTCGACACCACGTTCGGTGAGCTCATGGACTTGATCGACCAGGACTTGGAGCTTCGCGCCCGTATCGAGCCACCGCAACGGCGCCGCGCAATCGAACACGTGCTGCTTTACCTGCATAAACAGGACGTACTGACCCTCAACCACGGCATGACAGTCATGCGCCGTGCCATGACCATCGAAGTCGAGCCGGAAAAACGCACCGGATACCTCAAAGACGATTATCAACGCCTCGATGAGCACTACCGCGAGAAACGCATTCAGGTGCATGTCATGCGCGAGTACGCCGAAGTCGCGCTCGGCTCGATGCGTGAGGCACAGGATCTGGTGAAGCACTATTTCACCCTGGCGAAACAGGAGTTCATTCGCCGCTACTTCGCCGGGCGTGAGGAAGTACTGAAGCTCGCCACGAGCGAAGAGTCCTGGCGCAGCATTGTCGAGAAGCTCAGCGCGGCCCAGAGGATCATCGTCTCTGACGATGACGACGTGAACCGACTGGTTCTGGCTGGCCCCGGTTCTGGCAAGACACGCGTGATCGTGCACCGCATCGCGTACCTGTTGCGCGTCAGGCGGGTGCCCGCGCGTTGCATCGTGGCGCTGACCTTCAACCGTCACGCGGCCAATGAAATCAAGCAGCGTCTGCTGAAGCTGGTGGGCCCCGATGCGTTCGGGGTCAACGTCATGACCTATCACCGAATGGCCATGCGCCTGACCGGCACCCGCTTCGATCGCGGCGAGACGGTCGAGGAGGGGCGGCTCGCCCAAGTGATGAGTGAGGCCGTCGAACTACTCGAAGGGAAGCGCCAGGTCGAAGGCGAGGATGACCTGCGTGAGCAGCTGATGCGCGGCTACCGCTATATTCTGGTCGATGAGTATCAGGATATCGATAATCTGCAGTACCGCCTGGTTAGCGCACTGGCCGGTCGCAAAGCAGAAGAGGAGGGGCGCCTCTGCATCCTGGCGGTCGGCGATGATGACCAGAATATCTACGCATGGCGCGATACCAACAACCGCTACATCGAGCGCTTTCGGGAGGACTACTCGGCGGCGACGAGCTTCCTCGTCGATAACTACCGTTCCAGTGCTCGCATCATCGAGGCGGCCAACAGCGTGATCGGTCGCAACCCCGGCCGCTTGAAGCAGGATCATCCTATTCAGATCGATACGGCCCGCCGTGAGTGGCCTAGGGGCGGCGAATGGCAAACCCTCGACCCCGAGCGAGCAGGGCGGGTGCTGCGTCTGAAGATCGAGGCCGAAGACCACGCGCGGGCGAACCTGCAGGCGCAGGCGGCGATGGCCGAGCTGCAACGCCTGCTTGGCCTTGATACTGAGGATTGGCAAGGCTGCGCTGTGTTGGCCCGCACTCATCAATACCTCCTGCCGGTTCAAGCCTGGTGTGAGGCGCACGGGGTGCCGTACTACCTGGGCGCGGACAAGGACAGCGCTTTGCCATTGACGGCCCAGCGCGGCTTCGTACAGGCCATGGAAGGGCTGCGCGATATCGCAGAACCGCTGAGCGCGGCCGATGCATGGGCGCGCCTTGGCGACAGGCATCTCGCCGCCGACTGGTACGGTTTCTTCGTCACGGCCTTTGATCAGCTCACAGCGGAGTTCGGCCAGTGCCCGTTGAGTGCATACACACTGATCGACTGGCTGTACGACTACGCACGTGAGCTGCGTCAACAACCGAAGCAGGGGTTTTACCTAGGCACGGTGCACTCAGCAAAAGGCCTGGAGTTCCGCCATGTAGTGTTGCTCGATGGCGGCTGGTCCACCCAGCCCGACACGCTGAGCGATGAGCGCCGGCTTTACTACGTAGGCATGACGCGCGCTGAGCAGACCCTGACCCTGTGTGAATTCCCCGGCTGCAACGCTTTCAGCCGGTATCTGACTGAGGAGGTCATGGGGCGAGCGTTTCACGGCGAGACTTTGCCGGCGCTCGACATGCGATACCTGCAGCTGTCGCTCGCTGACATCGATCTGGACTTCGCCGGACGTCAGCCGGCCCACGCGGCTATTCACAAAGCGCTGGATTGCCTCGAACCCGGCGACTCGCTCACGCTTAAGGCGCAGGACGACCGTTATTTGATGCTGGATGCCAAGGGCCAGGTGGTTGGCCGCACGGCCAAGTCCTTCAGGCTAGAACTAGACGTCGAGCACTGTGAGGTGGCGGCCATCTTGGTACGCCGCAGCGAACGGTGCGAAGAGCAGTACCGGGCCTGGCACAAATGTGAGCAGTGGGAACTGGTGATACCAAGGGTTGTGGGTGTTTTATCTTCAAGGCGTGAATAGCAGGGAGTGTGAACTCCTGTTGGCCTTTATTTATAGTTTTTAGGGCCTGGGCACTGCTCCACGCACCATAATGAGAAAGAAAGGAAGGAACCTGTGTCTCAGCTTTCCCAGCTCCGAAGCCCCGCCGCCGTACAGGCCGCCATCGATGAGTTCGTGCAACTTGGCCGCACGAAGTTTCTGGCGCGCTATGGGTTCGGCAAGTCTCGTGACTTTCTGGTGCGCGATCCGAAAACCGGTACCGATTGCGATTCCAAAGCTATCGCAGGCGTTGCCTTCGGCAAGCAGTTCCCCGAGCAAGGTCCGCTGACCGCAGACAGTTTCTCGGGCGGCGAGGCCACGGTGGTGCCTGCATTAACCAACCTCGGGTTCCGCATTATTCGCATCGGAGAAGACTGGTCGGAGGTCGAGGTAGAGGCCACGGTGCGTGATTACTTCGACATGCTGCGTGCCGAGGCAGCCGGGGAGCCGTATAACAAGTCCGAGCACAACCAAGCACTGCGCCGCGTGCTGAACGGTCGCAGCAAGTCGTCGGTTGAGCTCAAACATCAGAACATCAGTGCGGTACTTGATGCCCTGGGGCTGCCCTATATCAACGGCTACAAGCCACGAGGCAACAGCCAGCTGTTGCTGCGTAAATCCGTACAAGCGTATGTCCTGAAGCACCCGCAACGTTTAGGCACCATCGTCGATGCCCTGGAGGAGGTGAAGCTCCCCGGCGAGAAAACCTACCTGGCGGCATTGGTTGAGGCCCCAAAACGCGAAGCGCTCGTGCGCGGCCCTGCGCCCGTCCGGCAACGCCTGCCGCGCAAGTTCGACTATGCCGCCCGTGATGAAGCCAATCGTAAGCTCGGGCGGGCAGGGGAGCAGTGGGTGATTGGTTACGAGCAGCAGCGCCTCACCGCACTAGGTCATCCGGAACTGTTCCAGCGGCTGGATTGGGTGGCAGACACGCAAGGAGATGGTGCCGGTTTCGACATCCTCTCGTTTGATGACGACACCCGGCATCGCTTCATCGAGGTGAAGACCACCAATGGAGGCCTGGGCTCGTCATTTCTGGTCAGTCACAACGAGCTGATGTTCTCCCAGGAAGCTGAGGAGCAGTTTCATCTCTACCGGGTGTTTCAATTCAGGGACGGACCGCGCCTGTTCACCCTGTCGGGTGACCTTGCCCAGCACGTGCATCTGAAACCGACGGACTACCGGGCGAGTTTTCGGAGCGTAGTGGGTTAGTCGAGTGGAGGGGGTGCAGACGCCCCAAAGCGGACAGTGGCGACGGGCCGAAATCGGCCAAAGAGCAGCCAGTCAGAGGATTGCCCTGACTGACCGCTTCAGGTGGCTACAGTCATTCACTCTCGCCTTTTAGCAGCCCGCCTTCAGAGCAATCACTGAGCACGAACGAATGGGACTGTCGATTCGTGCACGCCAGCATCCCACTCCACCAGGCGAGAGCCCTTGAACGGTTAGAATTCGGTCCCGTAAAGTGGTTCAAGGCCAAATTTCACCCGACGAGCAGGTTGGCCATTAAAGGAGGTCAAGTTGGGGCAGAAATTGGACTTCACACGTATCCGTAATCACCGCGGCACGCAGATGGGCGGCTTCGAAGAGCTCTGCTGCCAACTGGCAGCCCTCGAGGACCCAGCAGAGGGGAGTAGCTTCCTCCGGAAAGGGTCTGGCGCTGACCAGGGCCTGGAGTGCTACAGGACCTATCCTGATGGGCATGAAGTAGGCTGGCAAGCGAAGTACTTCATCAATGGCTTCGAGAGCGGCCAAGTTTCGAACTTGAATGACTCCCTCAACCGAGCCCTCGCAGCGCACCCTCAGTTGCGTAGGTTTGTGGTCTGCCTGCCCATCGACCTGAGGGACAATCGGTCTGGAAAGAAGGACAGCGAGGTCCAGCGCTTTGAGAAGTGGCGGACCGAAAGTGTCGCAGCTGCGGCAGCTGACAGGCGAGAGCTGACCATCGATCTTTGGAGCGCGTCGAGCATTGAAGAGCGACTCAGTCGCGACAACCCCATGTACTCCGGACGTGCTTGCTACTGGTTCGACGCCGTCCGCTTCAGCTCAGCATGGTTCCGAGAGAAGTTCGACATCGTTCGTTCCAACCTTGGTGAACGGTACAGCCCAGAGAGCCACGTTGACCTGCCCATCCAGCAGCAGCTGCAGTCCATTTCGCGCGCTCCTGAGATGTTACTGGCACCACACGAATGGGCGGCCAAGGTTACGTATAACCTGGACGGTGCGGCTGCAAGCCTGGCGCGAGAAGGCCTGCAGCAGATTGCGGAGCGACTTCGTGAGGCTTGCGCACCGCTTCAGCGAAGCCTTGCAGAGCCGCCTGCGTTGCCAGAGGAACTGGTCGCTGTTGAGCCCTGGACCGCCTTCTGCGCTACTGCACTCTCCGCTATCGTTGAAGCCTTGACCGAGCTGGCAACGAAGGAACCAGAGAGGGACATACACATCGCCCGAAAGGATCTGTTTGACCTTTACTCGGCAGTACAGCGCGTGAGCCGCGAACTGGCATCCGGAGCGTGGCGGCTCATCAACAAGCACGAGTTGTTGATTTCGGGGCCGGCTGGCATCGGGAAGTCGCACCTCCTGGCCGACTTTGGCGAGGGGCAACTGGAGCGCAAGCGGCCATTCATCCTCGTGCTCACGAACAGTCTGACGGAGGGGGACCCGTGGCAGCAGATTCGCGGCCTACTAGACCTGTCGCAGGTCACGACCGACGAGTTCCTTGGAGCACTGGACGCTGCAGCAGAAGCCGCCGGCTGCCGCGCTGTGATTGCGGTGGATGCGCTGAATGAAAGGCACGGCATCGCGCTGTGGGAAACACGCCTTCAGGGCTTTGTAGCACTCGTACGAAAGTTCCCACGCGTCGCACTCGCTCTGACCGTGCGCAAGACCTACGTCCATCTCCTTCCGTTGAAGGGCCTAGAGCGGACCGAGCACCCTGGCTTCTCAGGCCGGTCCGGGGCCGCGGCCAAGGCATACCTCGACCGCCGCGGCATCGCTCGGCCGAGCTCTCCAAACCTGGCGCGCGAATTCGAAAACCCACTATTCCTGCGAACCTGCTGCACGTACCTCGACGCCGAGAATCTCAAGCAACTTCCAAAGGGCTTGGATGGCCTGAGCACAATATTCGACTTCTACCTGGACGCCGTCGCGCGAAAGGTTGAGAGCGACCTCAAACTAGTTCCGCAGCTCAACATTCCTCGCAAGGCGCTGAATGCATTCCTCCAAGCCTGCGCCGAGCAAGGCGATACCGGCGCGCTCACTGTAGAGTCATCCTTCGAGTTGCTAGAGGGCATACACCCGTCGGGCGGCCTTACCGAGAAGAGCCTCTTCACGGCTTTCCTCTCGGAAGGCGTCTTGACCCAGGATGTCGAATGGCACGAGGGAACTTCGCAAGAAATCATTCGATTCACGTTCGAGCGGCTTTCCGACCACCTGCGGGCTAAGCGCCTCCTTGAACAGGTCGACCGAAGCGACATTCAAGGTTCGTTTAAGAAGGAACCACTAGCAAGCTACTTCTCGCTGTTCGAATCTTGGCAGTTTGCCGGTCTGGTCGAAGCCCTTGCCGTGCAGATACCGGAGCAGTTCGGCCTTGAGCTGTTCGATGTGCTGTCTGACGACGCCTTTGAGAGCGATACCTATTGCGATGCGTTCAGGACGTCCTTAGCCTGGCGCGCTCCGCAGGCCTTCACGAGTCGGACCGCGGATTGGGTGAAGAAGCTCTGCGATAGCACGGGTCAGTCGCCGTACGGCTTGCTGCTACTCGTGAGCACCGAGCCTGCCAACCCGTACAACGCCGATTGGCTTCACGACAAACTCTGGCAACTGCCAATGCCGCAGCGGGACGCCACATGGTCCGTCTTCCTAGCCGAAGACGATTTGAGTGATGGCGGAGCAGTCGAGTCGCTCATCGACTGGGCGTGGCATGTGGTCGCTGATGAGGTTGACAAGGAACGGCGAAGGCTTGGTGTGCTTACACTGACGTGGTGCCTGTCGACGAGCAATCGCGCCGTGCGCGACCGAGCAACCAAGGCCTTAGTCAACTTGCTGTCCAACAATCTGTGTGACGGCGCGGACTTGATTCGCAAGTTCGCCAACGTCAACGACGCATACATCGTGGAACGCCTGCTGGCGGCTTGCTACGGCGCCGCGATGCAAGACACGGACCGAAGCGGCTGCAAGGCTCTAGCCTCCGCAGTGTGGGCAAGCCACTTCGCGGACGGCCGGCAGCCGCCACTGAACCTACTTGCCCGAGATTTCGCACTCGGCATCCTTCTCTATGCACAGAACGTCGGACAGCTTCCATCCGAGGTTGACCTCGATGCGTGCGAAGCCAAGTTCACTTCAGCGTGGCCGCTTGAGGTCATCACTTCTGAGGATCTAGAAAAGTACCGTGGGAAGGGATACGGAGATTCCATTTGTTCGTCGACGGATCAGCATGGAGACTTTGGCAACTACACCCTTAGTGCATGGATGCACGGGATTGTTGACATGCCGCGCGCTCTAGCGGGAAAGAGTACTCTGGAACTCTTTGAAAACTGGCTGCAGGTGTTCCTAGAGAAGGCTGATCCAAAGCAACTTGAGTTCTATGTCGCGCTCTTCAGAGCATCCACAGACTATCGCCAGAGACCTTTCCGCGGTTGGGGCAGGGACGAGGAAGAGACGCAACAGCTGCGGGGTTCATTCGAGAAGGCGAATGAAGCTTTCAAGGCTTCACTCGACTCAGGGCTGCTCGCGGAGTACACGAGCTTTGCCGAACAGCACATGCTAGAAGCGACTCGAATGAATAGCGACGATAGGCCCCCGTCGGAGGTTGACCACGCCCCACTAAGGCGATGGATTTGCGAGCGCGCCCACAATCTCGGCTGGCGCGAGGAGCTTTTCGATAAGTTCGAACATGGCGGCAGCATCTCCCATGACCGGATGGGCAAGCACAGGATAGAGCGCATCGGAAAGAAGTATCAATATATCGCATTATCCGAAGTTATCACGCGCTTGGTCGACAACCTAACCATCTGCTCATATGGGGACGAAGGCTTATTGAGAGCCTTTGAGTACGGGCCTAAGGGGCGGGACATGAAGAGAGACCTGGATCCGTCTCTTCTTTTACAGAACAGTCTCGAGTCCGGTTGGGATTCGACACCGGTCACCTGGTGGACACCGTTATCTCCGCAGCTTCCCTTCGGAGACACGGAGGTTCTACTGGCTTGGTTGAGCTCCGAGGACGGTCGTTGTAACGACGTGGGACAAATCGACTTGTGCAGTCCCGATGGCCAAAAGTGGCTCACGACTTACGGCTTCCGCCACTGGAAAGTTCCCGGTCTAGAGCGGCGCAATCACGCGGACGCTTGGTCGCGCATCACCTGTCTGGTCACTAAGCTGGGCACCGGTGCGCAGCTGGCGCGAGAGCTTCTTAAGAGGCATCGCGGCGATGTGAGTCGATACGGGGAGTACGAGCGCTTAGAGTGCTTCTTGGGCGAGCATGGATGGCGCGGCACCAAGGAGATAGAACTCGAAAAAAACTCCGGCGAAGGCATCGATACGCCCTATTCAGGCATAGTGGCCGCGCTGCATGCAGGGGGCAACGACAACGACAACTCGATTGATGACACGTTCAGTCTCCACATGCCCACCTCGGGTCTGATGAGGCTACTCGGTTTGCGCCTGCGCGACGGGAGAACCCCCGAGTACACCGATGCCCAGGGGGTACTCAGGTGGCAGGACCCTTCCTTGAAAGAGCGCGGCTCCGGTGCTGCAGTAGTCTCGCGCGACTACTTCCTAAGCATGCTCGCGAAGGCTGACCTCGAGCCGGTCTGGGTCCTCGCTGGCGAGAAGAATGTGTATGCGGGCCAGGGCTTCGGCATCTCCCGCGGCTTCGGTGGCAGCGTTTATCACACCACCGTCTACACCATGGACGCTGGAGCAGTGAAGATCGCGGGAACGGTGACCGAGCGCCACAAACCGAGTGCTGAGCAGCTGCAAGCGCTGCGTGATGTCGATCTGTGAGGGTCAACGACTCCCAATCCTCACCAGTCCCGCTTCGCTTACTGCCACGAGCTCCGAAACGAGAGCTGCGCTATTGACGGCGATAAGCAGCAACCGTTGCAAAGCCGTCATAGGTTTTGGTCGGCCGAACTTCCGCTGTGGGTCGTCAGCTGCCGGTGGGGACCGGCAGCGATCGGCCATAAGCTGACGTTCGACTCTGTCTACGAAGCATATAGTGGATAAAAATCTGTCCCCATTGGACTACCCTACGAGACGTTGTATGGAGATTCCATTCCAGCCTTCTATGACAGGTTGGGCAAGGTGGTTAGCCAACTCGATTGCCAGCTCCGTTAGCGAAGCGAGCGAAAGCTCAGCAATGAAGACTGGAAGATATATTTTGTTATTGCGAAATATCTCGTATTTTCCAGTCTGTTGCTTTTTTTTGATCTCAAGACCAATATCACCATGCTTTCCCTGAAAACTGCTGATAATAGTTTCCATCTTTTTCAAATCCGATGACGAATACCTACTGTGAATCCTACCTCGATCAACCCAAGGCGAATCAGTAAAACGAAATCGAGAAATGACGCCTGAGTCGTCAGGCAAAGTTGTGTAGCCGGTTGCGGGATGATTTGGCGTCTTTTCAGTCGATGTGGGATGACTCAATGCATTTCTAAGGTGCTTGACGAAGTCGGCGTAGGTCACCTCGGTCGGAAATGTATTGTCAACTATGAAGGAGCTCGTGATACCCCGCCGACGAGGAACTTCATGTACATTCTCAGACCAGATTTTTTTCTGACTTGAGCTCATTGCATCCAATAGTTCTGCACAGTTAGCCAGAAGTGACTGAAGAACACAGATCGTCAGTGTTGAATCATAATTTTCCATGGGCTGAAGGTTGGTAGTAAGAGTGCGGTACTGATTCAATAGTTTCCCCGCGTTCAGTGCAAAGCCAGCCTGTATTTTGTTGCTTGGCTCTCTGAAATATTCCATTGATTTCCTGCCCCCATTTTTATTTTATCGAGCATTGAGCTGGTGATGGCCCAATGATTAGCCTTGGCTGCTCGATAAGCTTAGGCAACAGGTCAAGCGACGCAAGTCGTTACCTATCACTGTGCCCACCGCTAGCTCTTGGCCGGTTTCTGCCGGCAATGATCTGCAGCTTTGGGTCGTTAGTGCCTCATGCACTGATCTGATCCACCCTTGTCTTTCCCTACAGAGGAGGGCAAGCCATGAGAATCACTGCAACCGTTGGTCATCAACCGTGGAACAAGGGAAAGCTTGTTGGGCAGAAGGCCCCATTCCGCCTCAGAGATATCTGGGCCATTCGGGTACGGCTCCAACTCGCCGAGAAAACACGGGATCTTGCCCTCTTCGACTTGGCAATCGACAGCAAGCTGCGTGCCTGTGACCTAACCAAGCTGCGAGTACGGGACATAACCCATGGCGAGCATGTGTCATGAGGATTTCCTGTTTCCAAGCAGACTGCACAGCTCCGACCATCTATCCACTCGTCAATACGCACGCATTGTCAAAGCCTGGGTGATCTCCATTGGTCTGGACCCTGCGATGTACGGCACTCACACGCTCCGACGCACCAAGGTACCGCTGATCTACCGCCGGACAAAGAACCTGCGTGCAGTCCAGCTTCTACTTGGTCACACGAAGCTTGAAAGCACTGTCAGATATCTTGGGATCGAGGTCGATGATGCCTTGGAGATGGCGGAAAAGACTGAGGTGTAACCGTTCCCTGCGACGGCCGAAACTAGACCGTCGCTATCCGGCCAGAGGAAGCCATTGCAAACTGACGCCAAGCCCGTTTCACGTTAATGCTGTTCCAGGATTAGGCCCGGCATGGGCATGCACTTTAAGGGCTTGCCGCCACCGCGCTATACCGTCATCATCTACTCAATTTTCCATTTAATTGCCACTATCGAGCGCGACCTCTCCATACCCAATAGGAGGGTGTGCGAAAGCACGGCTAACATCGCAGCAAAACACGAGCCCCACCCACGAACCGTTCAAGGAACGAATGCAATGATCAGGAAATCGGTGTCGGAGCTCGCTTTCGTCAACAGCGGGTCGCCATTGCCCACTGTCGAGGTCAACTCGGACTCCATCGAGAGTGCGGGCTTCAGTATCCACCACACCGTGATGCAGGTACTGACTCGGTTGGCCGAACAGGATGCCTCACTTCGCGCCACCATCTATCTGTACGCTTCTGCCAGCATCAATTTCCGTGAGCCGGGCTTGTCTGAGTTCCTGCTGGTTGCGGGCCCCAGGAAGGTTCTGCTGGCCTTGGGCGCTGGCTTCGAGCGGTTGCCGGCGGTGAAGTCACGGTTCAGCGATTACGTGTCGTCTGCCTCCGCCTTGCGAGCGTTCCATGTCGAAGGTGGATTGGTATGGGAGCAGGAGGACGCCGATACGTGGTATTCCAATGGCCAGAGCCTGGCCGACCTGACCGAAGAGGCCGAAGAGGCCGAAGATAATCCGCAACCTCTCGAGGAAGACGAAGAGGACGAGGACTGGGAGGTCGAGGAACCGGAGGATGAGCAGGATGCAGACCAGATCGTGGTCGCTGCCGAACGCAGGGCGGCGCGCTATAGGGCCGCACGTTCGGATGCGAAGGTCAGCAGCATTCGGGCTGCCATCGAGGAAGTCTTTGGTCTGCCTGCAGGCTCGGTCGCGCTCTGCGGACCGGATCGGCGTGCGCTGCGCGGTGATGCCCGGATCAGGACGTTGCGCAAACGCTGGGAAGAGAGCTAAGCAGGGGAGTCGATAAATGACGCAGGAATCCCCTGTCCGGGTCAGCACCTTGGCATTCGCCGATCTGCTGAAGGCAGGTAGGCCATTGGCACTGGACAGTTACCAGCGCGGCTTTGTCTGGGGTCCGGACAAGCTGCTGCAACTGACCAGTGATCTCGCGGAATTCGCAGACCAGACAGACAACCGCCTGCCTTACTACATTGGCACGGTATTACTGCATCACGATGCTCGCCAGTCGAAAAGGTTCATCATCGATGGGCAGCAGCGCATCACGGCTTTGTCGCTGCTGTATCACCGCGCTACCGGCAAGCTGCCTGCGGGCCAGGCGCTCAGCTATTCGGGGCAGTCCGCACGGCATATCCGTGAGGGGGTGCAGGCGTTGCAGCAGCAAGAGGCGATTGCACGGGAGGTCATCGAAAAGCTGCGTCTGACGGTGATCGAAGTGGACAGCAGCGACCTTGCTTTCACCTTTTTCGATACCCAAAACAACCGCGGCGTGCCCCTGCGTGCCACCGACCTGCTCAAGGCCTATCACCTGCGGGCGATCGATCATGCGGACGGCGAGGGCGAGCTCAAGACCGCCCTGCAGAAGCGCTGCGCCGAGCGCTGGGAGGCACTGCAACGTCTGCCCGCGATACTGTCGCCGGGACAGGATTTCGCCCCCAACCTGTTCAATCGTTTTCTCTGGCGTGCGCGGCGCTGGCGAGGTGCGCAAACGCCAGCGGGCAGGCACGAAACGCTGCTGACCGAGTTCCAGAGCGACACCTGGCGCCACGGCGCAGACAACCACAGCAGCGTCGACAGTGTGCCACTCTACGCCACCCGCCCGAATCGGCTGGCGACTGCGCTGACCGTGGCGGGTGATGGCGAGTACGTACTGCAGGGCAACCAACTGCGTGTCAGCTACAACCCTGCGAACCTGCCCATGGCGCTGCGCCAGCCCATCCATGAAGGCGTGGGCTTCTTTCTCTATGCAGACAAGTACGCGGCATTGCTGCAGAGGTTGATGAACGCTCCTGCACCCTGCGCGCAAGTGAGTGCGTTCCGCGCGATCTATCGACAGCTACTGTGCAACAACCAAGAGTATCTGCGCGAGATCTTCATGCTCTGCAGCTTGGTGTATGTGGATCAGTTCGACGTCGAGCAGCTAACTGCATTTGCCCTGCGCTTGGAGTTTCTGCTGGGTGCGATTCGCCTGAAGCAACAACTGGTCAAGCAGGAAACCGCCGCCAACTTCTTCAGACTGGCCGAGCTGAACCTGCTGGATGTGATCGCGCAGAGCTATCACCCGAAACAGGTACTGGACTTTCTGAAGAAGCGCCAACAGGACGTGGCATCGTTGTATGCCGAGGAAACGATTGAAGTTGGGAATAGCGTGCAAGGTCGATACAAACGGGCTGTCCTGGCGTTTTACCGGGAGCAGGCGGATTCTGGATGCCGCAACCTTGCGGACAAATCGCAATGGCTTGAGGCGTTTCTGAAAGCTGCCCTGGGGGGGCGCCATGAGCATTGATTCCAGCCTCTGCACCCTGGAACAGCTGACCAACAGGGAAGACGCCGCGTGGTGTTTCAACGTGCCGATCTACCAGCGCCTTTACGTGTGGGGTGATGACCAGATCAAGACGCTGCTGACTGACATGGCAAATGCGTTCGATCGCCGAGACACGCAGTTTTTCTTGGGCGGCACCTTGTTGGTGGAAAAGACCACCGCTGAAGACTGCGACCAAGGCGTGCGTCGCTTCGACCTGATCGACGGACAGCAGCGTTTCACCACGCTGTGGATGCTCAGCACAGTGCCGGTATGGCGCGAGGTGATGGGAGACTTCAGCAGGGTGGTTCTGAAGGACGGGATGATTCCGCGTCTACACTTCTCGATCCGCGAGGAGGTCAATGACTTCCTCGCCAGCATGATGCCGGGTGGCAAAGCGACGAACAGTGAAGCCATCGACACCTGGAGCATGAGAGAGGCCCAGCAATTGATGGCCTCCTTCGCACAGACCTACAAGCGTGCGGACGGCGGGCCTGTAGATGATGAATATCTGAAGGTGCTGGCCGGCTTCGTGTATCGCAATGTCTCGCTGGTGCTCACCCTGGTGCCCGAGGGAATGGACCTAAACAAGCTGTTCGAGGTCATCAACAACCGCGGCATCCAGCTACAGCATCACGAGATCCTCAAGGCCAGGTTGCTGCACGACATTCCCGCGGAAAACCGTTCCCGTTACGCAGCCTTGTGGAATGCCTGTGCCGACATGAGTGGATTCGTCGAGCGCAATCTGTGTCTGGAAACCCAGTTGGAGGCGCATCGACTGGGGGATCTCTACAACAAGGGGCAACTGCTGCATTCCGGTGCAGTGCACAGCTTGCTTGGGCGCAAGGCCGATGCCGCGCAAATGGATGACGACGATCGCCTGACTTTGGAGGACATTGTTGGTGGCCCGATTGGCGATACCGGCACTGCGCGGGTAACCATCACAGAGGATGACGGCGAAGCCCCTTGGGCGCGCAGCATCATCGGTTTTCCGCTGTTCCTGCTTCATGTCCTGCGTATCTGGCTGAAGGAGCAAGGGTCGCAGGACCTGCCACGCGTGCTGGACCGGCAGTTGCTCGCCCTGTTCGAGGCCTACTTGCTGGTGCCAGCGGAGCCAGCGCAGCGTGCGGCTAGGGCGCAAGGCTTCATCGATCTGCTCTGGCGCATGCGTGTGCTGTGGGACGAGTACGTGATCAAGTGGGTCGACCAGGGTGATGAGGAAATCCATCAGGTCTGCCACACCTCGATTTCCGCCAGTGAAGACAAGCGCTACATCAATCGCAGCCGCGACAATACCCTGCATCAGGGCCTGTCCTTGCTGCAGAGCATGCTGTACCACTCGCAGGAGATCACCACCCATTACTGGCTGACCCCCTTCCTGTACTTCATCCACAAGCATGCTCATACCGTGCGCGGTGGCGGCAGTGAAGTCGAGCGTTACTACGGCTTCCTGTGCCATCTGGATAACCAGTTGCTTGGCGAAGTGACGGATGCTTCGCTGGTCGCACGTAGCCGACGCTTCATGGACGACCCTTGGCGTACCGCTTCAACGCTGCAGTTCGAAGCGGCGCTGGCGAAGGAAGATGGCGTTAGATTTGCGCATTACTGGTTCTACAAGCTGGACTTCGTGCTCTGGTATGAACAACAACGTGACCGTGAGTTCTGGGGCAATTTCCGTTTCACCGCGAAGAATTCGGTAGAGCATATTTCGCCGCAGAATCCACAGGCGACCGATACCAATACGGTCTCGAAGGATTGGCTGGACTGCTTTGGCAATCTCGCGCTGGTCTCGCGCAGTATTAACTCGGAGTATGGCAATCTACCATTTAACGAAAAGCGCCAGCGATTCCTCAACAAGCGGGAGTACGAGAAGCGGCCAGACTCCTTGAAGATGGACCTGATCTATTCAAACGAAAGGTGGGGAGAGGCCGCGGCCGATTCTCATCAGTCAGCCATGCTGGCGGCACTGCGGGGTCATTATCAAAGGGTTTTCAATATCGGCTAGGGTGAAACTGGCGCAAGCGTTATCCAGTAAGCATAACGACGGGGGATATGCCCGAGAGCGATGTCACCCGATGGCCGGTTGCTGCCCGTCATGACCGGCCGCTTTGGGTCGACTGCAGCCTCTCGCCACCGGCAGCAGTCGGCCAGAAGCAGCCACTCAAAGCCGTAGGCCTCAGGTTGCGTTAAGGTGCAGCTTTGTGTGTGGAGCTCCGCACCATCTACACAAAATTCTGTACAGACTCGGGCGTGGAAAGCATGTGGCTTGATGAGTATCCGGCCCGCAGAACTGGATTCGAATTGAGTAACTTCCAGCAGGCCGCCTAGGGCTGCCAGCGATTCTCTATCTCATACAGCAATGCTTGTATTTAGCGCCCTTGCCACAGGGACATGGGTCATTCCTGCCGACTTTCGGACCTGTGTAATCCGATGCCCCCTGTGCAGGCTCCGCGGCTCCAAATTGGAACCGGAAATGGGGGAATTCACGGGACATGGCAGCTGCCTGCTTGTTCAGGAGAACACGATTGATCCTGTTGCACCCCGATAGCGAGTGATGGTAATTAGGGTTGGCCTGGATTTCTTCCGCGCATTGGGAAATGCAATGGCGTGCTGATTCCAGTTCTAGAAGGTCCTCAGAGTGTGTCGCCACCAGATTGGCATACGCGTACAGGGCCCGAATCCGAAGGTGCGGGGTGTTGATGCACTGCTCATAAAAATGTTGTGCATCTGCGAAGCTGCGATTCGCTACTTTCTTATCCGCTATCAGCCCCGCCAACGCCATCATGGCATCAGGATGGCGTTGGTCTGCGGCTGCGGTTAGCCAGTGGAGGGCGGTTGAGTGATCCCCGACAAATGAGTCCCCCTGTCGATGCAGCGCGTACAGGTGATATTGAGCTTGCGGGAAACCAGACTCTGCGGCTTTCAGTGAGCACTCGAAGGCTTTCTTGAGGTCCTTCGGTCCGCCAAGCCCCAGCTCATGCATTCTGCCCAGTTGAGCCAATGCCCGCGGGTGCGACTGCTCAGCGGCTTCCTGATAGTGCTCTCTTGCGCGCTCATAATCGCTGTCAAGGTGCTCAGTGCCATTAAAGAAGAAGTCGCCCATCATGGCTTGGGCGTCCGCATGACCCGCCTGGCATGCCCACCAGACATAGCGTTCACCGCGTCCACGATCGTAGCGACGACTTATAGTCCCGTCAGGGTTGTCCTTGAGTCGAAACAGGTACGCGCCATATTCATATCGTGCACCGGGATGATCGCTCTCGGCGGCACATTTGAACCAGTGCATGGCCTGATCGATGGCCTCGCGTGAGGGCATACCGGCCCCCCCATAGCCGTCATCAACACGATGCAACCCATAATCGGACTTCTCTCGATCGGCTTTCTCTTTGAAGTAGACGCCTAGCGTATATCGAGACTGCGCATCCTCTTCGAATATGGCTCTGTAGCTGAGATCTCGCTGGATGTGCAGTGTAGGCTCGATGACCTCATATTCAGGTGCGGCTGAGCTGCCGGTTTTCAGCCAGTAGAGATACTCCAAAAGCTCACGAGCGAGGTACAGCCCCTCAGTCACGACCGAAGGGAAGTCGAGGGTGCCCGGCGGATATTCCTCCGGGTGGGCAGCTTTGTTCCCACTGTCGCGCAAGGTGTTCAGGGCTGACAGTACCTTCCTGGATGAGCCCTGCGCGTTGCGCACCATTACGATCTTGTTGGCGATATTGGAGTCAGCCTTTGCCGAAGGCTCTATCTCATCGCAGAACACCGCCGCGAAGCTGCGTAAGTGGGTGAGGGCATAGCCTGGAGTAACGAAGGCCAGGTCTTTAGCCTGCGCGTAAAGCCCGGCCAGTTCGGGGCTGACGCTCTGTGCAAACTCGATGTCGTTCATAGGTGGCCAGAAGGCGAGAGTGGAATAGATGTTTGGCGACAAGATACCGGGACTCAACCGGTCAGTCACAGGCTTTGAGAAGGGGCCCGGTGCTGGCGCTGGTTAGGGCTTCATGCGGAGGGAGCGGTTGCGTGCGTGGATAATTTCACAGACTTGACCACCCATTTGCACTCAACCTGACCAGTCATTCGCAGCGAATCTGACCGGCATGCTTCATGGCCCTGGCTGGCAGGGAACGGCCAGAAGCAGACGCTAATGTCCTATATCGCTTTCGCTGGGATCAGGCCTCCCTCTTCGAGAGAGCTTGCCGTACGAAGTCACCGAAGCTTCCCGAAACCCAAGTACGGATATCCACAGCCTTGGCTCCAGCTTTAAAGTCCTTGGGATTGGCAGTAATCACTAGTAGGCCTGTAGACCATTCGCCGTAATCAATATCCGTCTGGTGCTTGAGCAAACCACTACCCATCCGCTTTATACCGCTGGCGCCGCCAATTCGGTGCTCGTTCGTGTCGACATAGGCTCGTCCCTCGACACTGGTTAGGAAAGCCCCTCCCTGGACGCTGCCATCAGGCTGCAATTCTCCAAAACCAACGCCACTTGGGGCAGGGTCGTCAATATTTTTGAATTGAAACCAAACTGCTGGCTCAGCTTCTAGGGTTGCCAGTTGGGCTCGTGCGTACTTACCAACTCGTTGAGCGTCTTCATTCGGATGAGAGTCTGCCGGAATCTCAATCAAACCGAGATCGCTGACAGTGAATTGCAGATCTTCTCCGCGCTCGTTGACCAAGTCGACGCCTCGACATTCAAGAGTGTCCCACGCGCAAT
This sequence comes from Pseudomonas linyingensis, assembly GCF_900109175.1. Classification (GTDB taxonomy): domain Bacteria; phylum Pseudomonadota; class Gammaproteobacteria; order Pseudomonadales; family Pseudomonadaceae; genus Geopseudomonas; species Geopseudomonas linyingensis. Next base: position 145,046 of record NZ_FNZE01000013.1, read on the forward strand.
TGTCGATCAGTACCGTTTCACGAACCATTCTTGCTTATCCTCCCTATTGTTGCCTGAATTTCTATTGTGATCTGCGGCCTCGATATACACGATGAACAACGGTGTGTGGGTACGCTGGGGAACGTGTAGAAACAAGAAAGCCCGCACAGAGTGGGCTTTTCAGTGGGGAGGCCGGTCATATGGGAGCATGTGAAAACTTGTATTTGGTGGGCCGTGGGAGATTTGAACCCCCGTCTAATTCCGTTATTTCGCAGACTCTAAGCCCTAGGCTGTCATAACGCTGTCATTACTGGCGAAAACCAGCTTAGGCAGCTTAGCTCACTCCTGTGCCTGACCCTGCAGCAGCTTGCAAACCTTCACATTCACCTCTACAAACGCCTCCCAGCTGAACCGCTGCGCATAGTGCATCTGGTACTGCCGGTCGACCCGGCAGATATCCGGCCGGGTCTCGTAGATCAGGCAGTGCTTGTCGGCATCACTGTAATGCCGGCAAGCTCCATCCCCCCGATCCAGATGTTGCGTCTGTTCCGCTAGGTGCACATTGCGGCAACACTGCCCGCACTGGGTACAAGGGAACGCCGGTAGAGTCATACCAGCGAAGCCAGCCAGTTGCGTGTGCTGGCCGTGTTACCTACTTCGAACGGCAACTCGATCCCTCGGGCCTCCACAACCTGTTGCAGGACCGCACTGCGCTGGATCTCGTCATTGCACGCTTCAAGCTCTTGGGTAAAGGCCTGCAACTCATCCACGTCCAGATTGAACTCCAGCCGGCTCAACTCCAGCAGGTAACGATCCAGTTCTGCGTTGATTGCCTGGAACTCGCATAGCGTAGCGGCGTGTGGTGTCAGCGATTCAATGAAGGCCCAGATCTTGCGTGCCACTGTACTGTGCAGCAGGAAGTAGTTCAGACCCAGGGTCACCAGGCCCGTTACCAGCGCACCGGCAAATGCGGCCAGCTCGGTGCCGAAAGGGAAGCTGAGGAATGGCACCAGCTGGGTGTAGGCCATGGTTCCGACTACCGTGGCAACGCCCACCGACAGCAACGACGTCACGGCCTGGCATTGCTCAACGAAACTTAGTTGGTCAGGGTTGAACACCATCACCTTGATGGCCTTGACCAACTGGCCCCACATTTCGCGGATGATCTTGATCGCCATCGCCTGGGTAGTGGCGAAGATGTTGAACAGAGTAGTGGACAGGCTTCCGAGCACACCGGCAAACACGCCATCCTTGAACGCCACCAGGAAGTCGTTGAAACGCGCCTGGACACGCTTCCAGATACCCTTGAGCGACTGGCTGATGCTGTCGACAAAGGCTTCTAGGCTAAAACTGTGCTTGAGCTTGTCCAGCAGTGCAGGCAGTTGCTCGCGCAACTCGAACCACACTTCCGCCATCACCAGCCCAAGCATCTGCCGGGTACCCATGGCCAGGCCTGCCGAGCCGGCGGCATGGGCGGTCTGGTGGAGGAACTTGCTGCTGGTGTAATAGGCCTTGTTGATCTGCTGGTCATAAGGGGCCCGTGCCTCGGCATCGCGCTTGAGCATGGCATCGGGGTCTACTGCCTTGAGTTCCTTTATCTTGCTTTCGTTCTTGCGAATTTTGTCTTCTAGCGCACGCGCCTCGTGCTGTTGCTGAGGCGTTTCGCGAGCCATTTTCGCCAGGCGTGCACGGTCTCTGTCCAGCACCTTTTCATGATTTGAAATCAGGCCCGGAAGCTTTTGCAGGTAGTCGTTGATGGGCGTCTGCTTCTTCGACTTGTTGATCGTTTCATGGGTGGTCTGCAGGTTACTGGCCTGATTCGCCAGCTTTACGCCATCTAGCTCAGCCAGTACCCGACCTGCGTCGTCGTGGATTTCCTTGGCACTGATCACATGGTCTAGGTTGCGCTGTTCATGGGCAGCCATCACCTTGTTGCGGTACGGGTCCTTCAGCGTGCCTGCCGCTTGGCTGGCCTTGTCTTTCTGGCCAGTGGCGATGTAATTCGCATGTTGGTGGTAGGGCGTGGAATCGTACTCGCCACGCTGCTCGAAACGCTGCTTTTCTGCGTCGGTCGCCCATACGCCGTTGCGCACGTTGTGGATGGTGTTCACCTCGCCGCCCTGCTTGTCCTTGAACAGCAGAAAGTCCAGGCCAAAGCTGGTCGTGAGGCTGGTGATTACGGTTTTCTCGAGCTCTTCGGCCCAAGGGAAGTCTTGCGCGGCGGCGTGCATTGGGGCGTCCATGACGAATGAGAGAAGGGCGAAGCGAAAGCGGGGCCTTTCGGCCCCCGCTGGCATCAGGCAGGCTCTACTTCTGCCGCCTTGCTCCGGGTCAGGCTGATCTGTTCCTGCAGCTTGGCATCGTTGAGGATCATCGAGCCATCGGAGTCGGTGGCCATGACCGGCACGTCGTTCTCGTCTTTAACGACGTTGCCGTTCACTTCCTTGACCTTGAACAGCGGCGTGGTGATCAGGTCGACCAGAATGGCCGCCAGCATGAAGCCGTTTTCGACCGAGCGCATGATGGAGCCGCCCACTTTGTCCAGCTCCGCCTGCGCATCCAGTTTGCGGGCGCGGATATCTTCGAGGCGGTTGTCCATGAACTTGAGGTGTTCGAAGTACTTGTCGAATTGCGCGTACACCGACTTCAGCACGTCGTTGACATCGAATGCGTAATCTTCAGCCTTGCTGAGCTGCTTTTGGGCCTTCAGCAACTTGGACACGGCACTGTCCACTTCACGGTCGGCTTTGTGCGCGTTCTTCAGCGCTTCATCGCCATGGCTGTCGTAAGCCCAACCGGCGATCGCCAGTACCGGGCCTGCCACTGCAGCACCTAGGATTGCAGTGCCGCCCGCCATGCCCAGGCCACCGGTGGCAAGCGAACCTCCGCCGATGGCTGCCAGTGTTGCGTTGGTTGCAGCCACACCGGCCAGCGACGAGATCGCTGTGCCGGTGGACGCAGCGCCCAGCGCCATAACACCGCCATACACGGCAAACCCGGCAGCAGCACCGGCAGCACCTGCCCCCGCGGTGGCACCCAGTACGCCAACGGCGGTGTAGCTGTAGCTCTCGATGCTCTGCAGCTTGTGCTTGGGGATGTTGATCTTCAGCTTGTCCTGGCGGCCAGCGTTGAGCTTCAGTAGCAGCTTGTCAGCGAGGGTCTTGAACTCGTCGAATTGCTTGCCGATTTGCAGCTCTTCCTTACCCAGTGCCTCAAGGGCCGCATTGGTGGCCTTTTCCTGTACGTCGAACGCGTCCTTTTTATCGGCATAGCGTGCCTTGGCAGCGTTGACGATATCGTCTGCTTCGGAGTGCTTCTGGTAACCGTCGTAGCCTTTCTTGGCACCGTAGGCAGCACTGACCAGCGCGGCAGCGCCGAGGATGAGGGGAAGTGGCATGGCAATGTCCTTTTGATAGTTGAAGGTCAGGCGGGTTGCAGTTGCGGGGTTACGTGAGTGTTCTGGTACAGCGCCTGCATCGAATTCAGTCGCTCGCGCACTTCGTCTACCCACACCTGGGGTGCATGCAGGCGAATGTTTTCATTCAGGGCGAAGATCCACCACAGCGTTTCGCGGTCTAGCGGCACGGTGGCGTGCATGCGATGCCAGCCCTGCACGGAAACGCTGCTCAAAGTCTGCTGCTGGCTCAGCGGCGTTTCGTTGAGCAGGACAGCGATCTGCGGGCGCACATCGGCGACCAGCTCGACTTGGGCCTCGGCCTCTCGATAGCTGAAAGCACCGCTGGCAATGTAGGCATCCACGTCGAAGCTTTCATGTTCGCGGCCAGCCTCTCCGAGCACGCTCACTTCGGTCATCCGGTGCAGGGCGAATTGGCGCAGGTCGCTGTAGCCATCCACAGAGGCCAGCAGGTAGCTCACCGCATGGCGCGATACCAGACCAGCTGGGTGCAGGCGAAAACGCTTGAGTTCACCCTTGCTGCGGCTGTGGTAGACCACTTCCAGCTGCTTGCGCTCCAGCAGGCCGGCCGACACCTGGGCCCAAGTGTGCGCGCTGACTTGCGCCGGGAGCAGGGTCTTGCCGTTGGGTAGTGAGCGAACCCGCTTTGCCCAGTCGGCCAGGCCGTTGCCACCCAGACCATTGAGGAAGTTGCGGGCCCGGCGGAACTGTGGGCCCAGCTGGTCCAGAACGCTTTGCGGCAGGATCGGGCTAAGGTGGCTTTCCGAGAGGAACAACGCCAGTGCGGTGGGCGCGTCCATGTCTTCCAGCTTGAGTGGTGCCTCGCGGTTGAAGCTCCAGCGGAAGGGCGTTTCGCTGTCGTCACACTGCAGGGAGAATGGGATCGACAACCGGCTCAAGTCACGCTGGATCGAGCGCAGAGAAACCGAGAAGCCTCTGTCACGGAGCTTTTCGAGCAGGGTCGGGGTTGCAATGCGCTGAGGTTCGGTGGGGATCAGGCGTAGCAATGCAAACAGCCTAAGCAGCGTATCCTTCGCTTGGGACATTGTAATTTCCTGGTTCTATGCATCTATTGAGCGCCAGTAGGCTAGCGTCAAGTTAGCGTGAATCCTACTCAAGCAAATGGCTTTGTGCCACCAGTCCTTCATGGGATGGTAGCTGTCATTTCGCTTTGTTTCAGTCTGCGGCATGCCGCTGCGCATCGCGTTCGCGCTTCATTTCGCTATATTCGCGGTAGAACGCGTAGCCTTTGGTCAACACCACGAAGAGTCCGATGGTGGCGAGCAGGTTTTTCATCGTTGAGCCCTCTTGTAGATGCAGGTCATTGTCCGGGCGGGCGCGACAACCTGCGTCGCGCTGGCGAAGATTCAGCCGTGGAGCGTCAGGAATTGTTCCAGCCGTGTTTTGAGCACTTCCTTGGGGGTAGCAATGCGAAGCTGAGGCGAAGAGGTGTTGCAGGTGGCGCAGTGACTGAGCCAGTCGCGGTTCAGCACCAGTACGTAACTCGTGGGAGGAAGGACTTACTCTAGGAGCAGTACAGACAGGTCTTAGCGGTGCGCAGGCAAAATCAGAAAATAGACGCGGTTAAGAGATGTGAGTTTCTCCTAGCTTCGTAGGCACCTCTTGACGTCCGCTGTTGGCCCAGACCGTGTAAAAACGCAGCAAGCGATGGAAATCAACTGCCGGGGGATCTTCTCAGTGTCCAGGAGGCCGTCGGAGGCCCAATCAGGCGCAATCGGTGATTCTGGTTGTTATGGCACTTTCGGCTTCGGCGCGCGTGCTGGAGGGCGGCAAGAGTCGTAAAACAGGCCTCAGGCCTTCATTGCTGCCGCTGCCCATCAAGCGCAACACGCGTTTGAGATTGTAGGCGAGCACATGCAGGCTCATCTCGGTACTCACCCGGTCGAGCGTTCTGGTGAGGAAATGGGTGGCACCCATCCAGGATTTCAGCGTGCCGAACGGGTGCTCGACCGTCTGCCGGCGGATCCGCATCATCTCGGGCGCTTGATCCAAGCGACTCTGCATCGCCTCGAGCACTGCCTCATGCTCCCAGCGACTCACTCGGCGCTGTGGGCTCGGTGTGCATTGCTCTTTCAACGCACAACCTTGGCAGTGCGAACTCCAGTATCGGTGCAGCTTCAGCCCTTTCTCGACGCTTGAGTACCGCCAGATCAGACTTTGCCCAGCCGGGCATCGGTACTCGTTCGTTGCCGCGTCATAGATGAAATCACCCTTGCCGAAGCGGCCAGCCGCTGTCGCGCCCGAGGTCAGCGTCTTGGGCACGTAAACAGTGATTCCAGCCTCATGGCACGCCAGGATTTCTTCGCCTTTGAAATACCCTCTGTCTGCGACCGCCGAGAGCTCCTCGACACCCATGGCCTCTCGCGCTTGCTTGGCCATCGAACTCAGTTGGTCTCGATCGAACCTCGTGCGTCACGATCAGGTGGTGGTTCGCGTCGACCGCCGCCTGCACGTTGTAGCCGACCATGCCGGTGCCACGCGTCTTCATTGAGCGGGCATCGGGATCGGTCAGGGAAATCTGCTTATCCGGTGTTTCGTTGAGCCGAACCTCGATTTCCTTGAGTTCCTGCAGCTTAGTTTTCAAGGTCGCGATCTTGTCGTGGAGGCGTTCGGCTTTGACCTGCGCCACGGCAGGTTCCTGACGATCTGCGGTATCCAGTGCCGTCAGGTAGCGGTTGATGCTGGACTCGATCTCCTCCATTCGCCGCTGCAGCTTGGCGCTGGTGAAGTTGCGGTCGCGATTGTTAACCGCCTTGAACTTGCTGCCATCGATGGCCACGAGCGCTTCCGAGAACAGGCCAAGCTGCTGGCACAGCACCACGAACTGCCGACAGACGCCGCGGATTGCCTTGCCGTTATCCTTGCGGAAGTTGGCGATGGTCTTGAAGTCCGGCATCAAACGTCCGGTCAGCCACATCAACTCAACGTTGCGCTGAGCCTCACGTTCGAGACGGCGGCTGGACTGGATGCGATTGAGATAGCCGTAGATGTAGATCTTCAGGAGGTCGGCAGGATGGTAGGCCGGTCTGCCAGTTTCCGCCGGGACGACACCGTCGAAACCCAGCGTGCCAAGATAGAGCTCATCGACGAAAACATCGACCACCCGCACCGGGTTGGTGTCCGCCACGTA
>NZ_FNZE01000029.1 GCF_900109175.1 Pseudomonas linyingensis
TTGCGCAGGCTGGTGGCGCGCATCTGGCCGCCCTGCAGGGTCAGCCCGGCGATTTCCTGGGAGACGATGCTGGCGCCACTGTAGGTCGGCGGCAGCAGGCGGATGTCGGAGAAGGTCAGCACCGGCAGGTTGGGCTGCAGCTCGCCGATCTTCAGCTCGGTCTTGGAGACCCTGACCTTGAGCGCCGCCCCGGCACGGCTGTAGTCGTCGGGCGCCTCGTCACCGAATGCCCCCGGCAGCAGGCCGGTACCGGCGCGATCCGCGCTGCTGTCCAGCTTGATGCCGAGCAGGCCGATGGCGTCGACGCCGAAGCCGACCGGGCCCGGGGTGTAGCCGGACTTGAAGTTGAGGATGAAGCCCTGGGCCCACTCTTCCTGCTTGGACTGGGCCGTCGCGGGAACGTCGCGGAAGTCGCGGCTGAAGTAGTAGTTGCGCGCCGTCAGGGTGGCGGTGGAGTCCTCGATGAAGCCGCCCTCGGCGGCCAGGGCGACTACCGGCAGCGCCAGGGCCACACCGCTGGAGGCCATCATCAGGAAGGGAAGATTCGCTTTATTCTTCATGTGCTCACTCTTTTTATTATTTGAACAACACCGCCGCCACAGGACGACAGGCCAAGCAATGCCCCTTCGGCGCTACACCGAAAAGACGTTAATCAATCCATTGCCACCACAGATAATTCGCAGGCTCGCAGGCAGTTACTGCTGGCGCCACCTGAAGGATATTGCGCCAAAGCTCCCGACCTATCTTGTATCTTTTCCCGCAGAACACAACATCGCCCAGACTTATCTGTGCGCTAATCGCACACTTGCCAGACCTTGGAAAACAAACAAGCAGAACCGGAAGCCACGAACAACAGGCAGCAGAAATTCTTCCCGGACAACTGCCAAGTTACCCGGAAAGAATTTCACAACATATAACCCAAGTTGCGCGTTATATCGTCGGCATGCCAGGCAAGCTGCCGGGCAGCGCAAGCCGCGCCACCCGGCAGCCTGGATCAGGCGGCAGGATCGACCAGGCGCGCGGGCGCGTTCTCGCGGCCGCTCAGGGAAAACACCAGCATGGCGATGGCGGCGATGGCGCCGGGGATGGCGAAGGCCATGAAGTTGAGTTGCAGCGGCAGGTTGATGCCGAGCAGCGCGCCACCGAGCAGCGGGCCGACGATGGCGCCGTTGCGGCCGATGCCGGAGGCCCAGCCCAGGCCGGTAGAGCGGATCGACAGGCCGTAGAACTGCGCGGCGCAGGCGTAGAGGAGGATCTGCGTACCGATGGTGGTGGCACCGGCGACAGCGATCAACAGGTAGAGCACCGGCGTCGGGCTCTTGAAGCCGAGCAGGCTGATCGACACCGAGGCGACGACGAAGAACACCACCAGCACCCGCGGCAGGTTCATGCGGTCGCCCAGCATGCCGCCGCCGATGGCGCCGAACACCGAGCCGAGGTTGAGGGCGATCAGGAACGACAGGCTGGAGCCCAGGCTGTAGCCGGCGTTGGCCATCAGCTTGGGCAGCCAGGAGCTGAGCGCGTAGACCATCAGCAGGCAGCAGAAGAACGCCGTCCAGATCGACAGGGTGCGCACCGCACGACCGTCGCGGAACAGTTCGAGCACCGAGGCGGCCTTGCCCTTGACGTCGGCCATTTCCATGCCGTCGGCGGCGTGCAGTTCGCGGCTCGGGTCGACGCGCTTGAGCAGCGCGCGGGCCTGTTCGCTGCGCCCCTGGCGGACCAGGAAGCCGATCGATTCGGGCAGGTAGAACATGATCAGCGGCAGCAGCAGCAACGGCACAGCGGCGGCGAAGAACATCGCCTCCCAGCCGAAGCGCGGCAGCATGTACATGCCGACGCCGGCGGAGAGCATGCCGCCCACCGCGTAGCCGCTGAACATGATGGCCACCAGGGTGCTGCGCAGGCGCTTGGGCGCGTACTCGTTCATCAGCGCCACCGCGTTGGGCATCAGCCCGCCGCAGCCGAGGCCGGCGACGAAGCGCAGGATGCCGAACTCGGTCGGGCCGCTGGCGAAGCCGTTGAGCACCGTCGAACCGCTGAATAGCACGAAGCAGATGGCGATGCCCTTCTTACGACCGATCTTGTCGGCCAGGGTGCCGAAGCCGAGGGCGCCGAACATCATGCCGAACAGCGCGTAGCTGCCCAGTGCACCGGCCTCCAGCGGACTCAGGCCCCACTCCTTCATCAGCACCGGCAGGACCACGCCGTAGATGAACAGGTCGTAGCCGTCGAAGATCAGCAGCAGCGCGCACAGGCACATGACCATCCAGTGGAAGCGGGTGAAGGGCGCGTTGTCGATGATGTCGTGCACGTCGATCTTTTTCATGGCTTTTCTCTTGTTGTTATTTGCAGCACGGAAAGCACCCGCTGCACGGGGATGCAGCGGGCGGGATATCAACGGGTAATTCAGCCGAGGTCGCCACCGCCGACCGGCAGGGTGACGCCGGTGATGTAGGAGGCCTCGTCGGAGGCGAGGAACAGGATCGCCGCGGCCTGTTCGTCGATGGTGCCGTAGCGCTTCATCAGGCTGCTGTCGATGGTCTGGTCGACGATCTGCTGGTACCAGGCCTTCTCCTGCGGCGTCTGTTCGGCGCTGTTGCGCGGGATGCGGCGCGGCGGCGCCTCGGTGCCACCCGGCGCGGTGGCGTTGACGCGGATGCCGCGCTCGGCGGTTTCCAGGGCCAGGCAGGCGGTCAGCGCGTTGACGCCGCCCTTGGCCGCGCCGTAGGGAGCGCGGTTGACGCCGCGGGTGGCGATGGAGGAGACGTTGACGATGGCGCCGCTGCCCTGCGCGAGCATCTGCGGCAGCGCCGCGTGGCAGCACCACAGGGTGGGGAACAGCGAGCGACGCACCTCGGCCTCGATCTCGTTTTCCGCGTAGTGCTCGAACGGCTTGGCCCAGATGGTGCCGCCGACGTTGTTGACCAGGATGTCGAGGCGCCCGAAGCGCTCGACGGCGGCGGCCATCACCCGCTGGCAATCGCCGGCCTGTTCGAGGTCGGCGGTGAGGGTCAGCACCTCGGCGATGCCGGCCAGCTCGTCGGCCAGTTCATGGACCAGCTCGGAGCGGTCGACCAGCACCAGGCGGCCGCCCTCGGCGGCCATCCGCTCGGCGACGCGCCGGCCGATGCCCTGGGCGGCGCCGGTGATCACCGCCACCTTTTGTTCAAAGCGTTGTTGTACTTGTTGTGTGTGCATGGCGAGGCATCCGTGAAAAAAATAGCCCGCGCGGCTTCAGCCGGACCGCGGGCCCAAGGGACTGTCAGGCACTGGCCGCGAACTTCTCGTAGTAGAAGTTCGCCGGCTGGATTCCGCGCTGGCGCAGATCCTGGTTGACCGCCTCGACCATCGGCGGCGGACCGCACAGGTAGATGTCGACGTCGCCGTCGTTCAGCTGGCCCGGCGCGATGTGCTGGGTCACGTAGCCCTTGTTGGGATACTGGCTGTCCGGGTTGGCCACGCAGGCGCTCCAGGTGAAGTTGGGCAGGCGCTGGGCGAATTCCGCCAGCTTGTCCATCTCCACCAGGTCGAAGTCGTTGGTGACGCCGTAGATCAGGTGCACCGGCTGCTCGCTGCCGCTGGCGACGAGCTTGTCGAGCATCGCCAGGAAGGGCGCCAGGCCGGTGCCGCCGGCCAGCATCAGCAGCGGCCGACGCACTTCGCGCAGGTAGAAGCTGCCCAGCGGACCGGTCATGGTCATCACGTCGCCGACCTTGGCCAGCTGGGTGAGGTAGCCGCTCATCAGGCCGCCCGGCACGTTACGGATCAGGAACGACACCTGGCCGTCCTCGGGCATCGAGCTGAACGAGTAGGCGCGGCTCAGCTCGCTGCCCGGCACCTGCAGGTTGACGTACTGGCCGGGCAGGAAGGCCAGCTTGCCCAGCTCGTCGCCCTCGATGGCCAGGCGGATGGTGCTGTCGGAAAGCGGTTTGACCTCGCGAATGGCGGCCCGGAAGCTGCCCTGCTTGATGCGGCAGGCGCTGGAGGCGACCGGAACGCGCACCACGCAGTCGCTTTGCGCGCGCATCTGGCAGGTCAGCGCCAGGCCCTGGGCGGCCTCGTCGGCACTCAGGGCGTCCTCGATGAAGTCCTCGCCGAGTTCATAGTTGCCGGACTCGACCTGGCACTTGCAGGCGCCGCAGGCGCCGACCCGGCAGTCCAGCGGAATATTGATGCCCTGGCGATAGGCGGCGTCGGCCACGGTTTCGCTGGCTTTGGCGTCGATGAAGCGGGTGACCCCGTCTTCGAAATTCAGTGCGATTTTGTGCGACATGCTGCACCTCGCTTGGGGCGGTATTCCGCGCAGGCCGCAGCCTTGCGCGCACGCAGGTTGTGGAGCGATGCGGGCCGCCTGGTGCGGCCCGCTCGCCTCTCATTAGATGTGGTAGATATCCATCACGTGACGCACGTAGTCGTTCTTCAGGACCACCTTCTTCGCCTTGACCAGCGGGTTGGCGCCGCGGGTATCCAGGGTGTAGAAGCTGGTGCCGTAGTACTGGTCCACGACCTTGTAGCGGAAGCTCAGGGTGTGCCAGTTGAAGCGCACCTTGCAGAAGCCTTCGCCCTGCTCGACGATCTCGATGTTGTTGATGTTGTGCGAGGTGCGGGTGTCCGGAATGCTCGCACTGGAACGCTCGGTGCGGATGCGGAAGATGCGGTCCTCGAGGCCGGCGCGGCGGCCGTACCAGATCAGCGAGATTTCCTTCTGCGGATCCTCGGTCAGCTCGTCGTTGTCGTCCCAGGCCGGCACCCAGAAGCTGACGTCCTCGGCATACAGCTCGAGCCAGCTGTCCCAGTCCTTGTCATCGAGGAAGCGCGCTTCCTGGTAGAGAAAATCGCGTACGGCTTCGTAGGAGATGCTCATTGCCCGGCCTCCACGTGGATCAGGTTCTGTTGTTCTTGTTCGACGGCCTTCTTCATGCTGGCCAGCCAGTGGCGGTGCTGGAGGACGAACAGACCTTCGTCTTCGGCGCGCGCACCGCTCATCAGCGGCTGCAGCTGGATTTCCTTGGCGGCCTCGTCGGCACCGTCGATCCAGTGCTTGGCACCGCGGGACATGTCGTTCCACGGCAGGGCGCGAGCCTGGAAGCCTTCCTGGCAGGCACGGAATTCCTCGAGGTCGTCCGGGGTGGCCATGCCGCTGACGTTGAAGAAGTCTTCGTACTGGCGGATGCGGTGGGCACGCGCCTCGGCGCTCTCGCCCTTGGGCGCGATGCAGTAGATGGTGACTTCGGTCTTGTCGACGGAGATCGGCCGGGCAATGCGCAGCTGCGAGCTGAACTGGTCCATCAGGTACAGGTTCGGGTACAGGCACAGGTTGCGCGAGTTCTGGATCATCCAGTCGGCACGGGGAGCGCCGACTTCCTCGACCAGCTGGTCGCGACGCTCGTACAGCGGACGGTCTTCCGGGTTGTCCCAGCGGGTCCACAGCAGCAGGTGGCCGTTCTCGAAGGAGTAGAAACCGCCGCCCTTCTTGGCCCAGCCGCCGGCGCTCATGGCGCGGATGTCGTCGCCGGCATCCTTGTCCTTGCGGTTGCCCTGGGTGGCTGCGTAGTTCCAGTGGGTGGCGGTGACGTGGTAGCCGTCGGCGCCGTTCTCGGCCTGCAGCTTCCAGTTGCCCTCGAACACGTAGGTGGAGGAGCCACGGACCACTTCCAGACCCTCGGGGGACTGGTCGACGATCATGTCGATGATCTTCGCCGACTCGCCGAGGTGCTCGACAAGCGGGACCACGTCGGCATTCAGGCTGCCGAACAGGAAGCCGCGGTAGGACTCGAAGCGGGCGATCTTGGTCAGGTCGTGGGAGCCGTCGCAGTTGAAACTGTCCGGGTAGCCGGCTTCGAGCGGATCCTTGACCTTGAGCAGCTTGCCGTTGGTGTCGAAGGTCCAGCCGTGGAACGGGCAGGTGTAGGTCGCCTTGTTGCCGTGCTTGAAGCGGCACAGGGTGGCGCCACGGTGGCTGCAGGAGTTGATGAAGGCGTTCAGTTCACCGGCACGGTTGCGGGCGATGAACACCGGTTGACGACCCATGGTGACGGTGTAGTAGTCGTTCTTCTCGGCGATCTGGCTCTCGTGGGCCAGATAGATCCAGTTGCCCTCGAAGATGTGCTTCATCTCCAGCTCGAACAACTCGGCGTCGGTGAACATCTCCCGCTTGCAGCGGTAGATACCCTTTTCCTGGTCTTCTTCGAGCAGGGAATTGAGATAATCAGGACCCACGGACATGGCTGTGCTCTCCGTTGTTGTTTTTGTGCTGTGGAGTTCAGACTAAGCCCGCGACCGGGCGGGCAATATCCGCTTTCTGCACGATCGCTATCCGCTTTCTGCACAGCGCGGCAAGCCGGGACAAAAACGGCCAGGCCCGCGCGGCAGCGCATGGCGAGGAGACGGGCGGAGGGGGCAGAGGAAGGCGACAGCGGCGCGGCGGGCAGGCCCCGCCGCGGGGGACGGGCTCAGTTGCGGCGGCGCAGGGTGTCCGAGGGCAGCTCGCCGAAGGTGCTCTTGTAGCACTCGGAGAAGCGCCCGAGGTGCAGGAAGCCGTAGTCCAGGGCGACTTCGGTGACGTTGCGTACCGAAGCCCGCGGGTCGCTCAGGCGGGCATGGATGGTCTCCAGCTTGCGCTGGCGGATGTAGTGCTTGGGCGTGGTGCCGGCGTGCTTGTCGAACAGCGCATACAGCGAGCGCGCACTCATGTGCGCCAGCTCGGCCAGTTGCTCGAGGCTGATGTCCTGCTTGAGGTTGTTGTCGATGAACTCGACCAGGCGCTCGAACGACGGGCAGCCGGCAGTCAGCGGCTCGCGGCTGACGTTGCTGCCCGGCAGGCCGAGCAGCTTGCTGGCGATGATCTTGGCGAAGTGCTCCTGCACCTGGGGAATCGTCTGCTCGGCCTCCGCCTCCTGGCAGACCAGGCTGATCAGGTTGACGAAGCCGTCCAGCTCCTCGAGGCGGTGGCGCGGCGCGAAGCGCACGCCCTCGCCGGGATGGCGCCACTGGTTCTCGCTGCAGGCCTTGTCGAGAAAGGTGGCCGGCAGCTTGACGATGAACTTCTCGCAGTCGTCCGAGTAGGTCAGGTCGACCGGGTCGTCGGGGTTGATCAGCAGCAGCTCACCGGGGGTGAAGTGGTGCTCCTCGCCGCGACCGCGCCACAGGCAGTGACCGCGCAGGAGGATCTGCAGGTGGTAGAGGGTTTCCAGCGCCGGCGAGGTGACCTGCACACGGCTGCCGTAGCTGATCTGGCACAGATCCAGACTGCCGAAGGTGCGATGACTCAGGCTCGCCTCCGGATGCCCGTTGCGGGGCAACAGGATGCGGTGGGAACCGACATGCTGGTTGACGTAGTCCGAGACCGCATGGGGATCGGCATGGGCGAAAACCAGACTCTTTTCGTTCAGCAGACGACAGTCCATGGTTCACGGTGCTCTTGTATTTTTTATGGGCACTATACGGTGGCTCGGCATACGGGGCGCCACCCTGTTTTCTTGCATTGATTCACAACGCCGCGCCACCAGCAACCGGGCCGAAGGTCGCAAAGTGCCAGCCGCCCATCGCAAAATGGCCGTAAGCCGCATTCCAGAGCGCTTTCACGCAGCTGAGCAGGCAATCGGCAGTTTCAATTCGGCGACGACCGGAAAGACCGCGCGCACACTAAGGGATAGCGCCGTGCCCCGAACAGGGCTGCGGGCGGTAATCGCCCACTTTCGCGGCGGCGCCTTCAGCGCAGCAGCTGCACGCTCAGTTCGCGGCTGGCCGCCTGCAGGGCGGGCAGGTAGCGGCCCTCCAGCTCGGCGCGACTGACCCGCGCGGCATGCCCGCTGACGCTCATCGCCGCCAGCACGCGGCCCTCGCCGTCGTGCACCGGCACGGCGATCGAGCGCAGCCCGGCTTCCAGCTCCTGGTCGATGAGGCACCAGCCCTGCGCGCGCACCTGGTCCAGGCGCTCGCGCAGCGCCTGCGGTTCGCACAGGGTGCGGCTGGTGCGCGCCGCCAGCATGGCGCCGGCCAGGTATTCGTCCAGGCATGCCTCGTCCAGGGCGGCGAGCAGCACTTGGCCCAGCGAGGTGCAGTAGGCCGGCAGGCGGGTGCCGACGCGGATCTCCACCGACAGGAAGCGCTGCGCGGTCGCCGTGCACGCCAGGTAGAGCACCTCGTCGCCCTCCAGGGTGGCCAGGCTGCAGGCCTCGCGCAGTTGCTCGCTGAGGCGGTCGAGGAACGGCTGCGCGCTGACCGCCAGCGGCGTCGACGACAGGTAGGCGTGACCGAGGGTGAGCACCTTGGGCAGCAGCGTGTAGGTGCGCCCGTCGTCGCTGCCCACGTAGCCGAGTCTGACCAGGGTGTGCAGGCAACGGCGCACCGCGGCGCGCGGAATCTCGGTGCGGTGGCTGATCTGCGCGATGGTCAGCTGGCGCTTGCGCTCGTGGAAGGCGTCGATCACCGCCAGCCCGCGCGCCAGCGAGGTCATGAAGGTCGGATCGCCACTCAGCTCCTCGATGCGCCGCGCCGGCGAGAGCGGCAGCGGCGGCGACAGGGCGGGTGGGGAGGGGGGCGATTCGAGCTCGTTCATGGGACTTTCTCTGCGTTATTGTCCGGCCCTGGCGTGGGCGTTGCGCGGAGTATTGAACGAGTGTCCGGCGGATCGCAATCGGCACACGCGCGCCGCGGCGCTCGGCGGCGCCTGCGGGCACATGGCATGGCGAGGGCGAAAACAGCGACAGGCGACCCCGCCGGCAGTAAGCTCTGCCGCCGTCTTCTCCGGCTGCGGATTCTCCTCGTGAGCACCACTCCTGCCCCCGGCGCAGCGCGCTGGCCCCATGCCGTGCGCGCCCTGCGCCACCGCAATTATCGCCTGTACTTCGCCGGCCATCTGGTGTCGATCCTCGGCAACTGGATCCAGCAGGTGGCCCTGGCCTGGCTGGTCTACCGGCTGACCGGTTCGGCCGCCCTGCTCGGCCTGACCAGCTTCGTCGCCCTGGCCCCGCAGCTGCTGATCGGTCCGCTGATCGGCGCCTGGATCGACCGCCGCGACAAGCGCCGCCTGCTGCTGGCGACCCAGGCCCTGCTTGCCGTGCAGGCCGCGGCCCTCGCCGCGCTGACCGCCCTGGAGTGGGTCACCCCGACGCTACTGGTGGCGATGGCCACCCTGCTCGGCGTGCTCGGCGCCTTCGACACGCCGCTGCGCCAGTCCTTGATGAGCAGCTTCATCGGCGACCGCGCCGACCTGCCCAACGCCCTGGCGCTCAACGCCATGCTGGTCAACAGCTCGCGCTTCGTCGGCCCGCCGCTGGCCGGTCTGCTGCTCGGCCTGACCGGCGAGGCGTTCTGCTTCGCCCTCAACGCACTGTCCTTCCTCGCCCTGCTGATCGGCCTGCTGCGCATGCGCATCGACGCGCCACCGCCGGTGCGCGGCTCGATGGGCGCGGTGTTCCGCCAGGGCCTGGACTACGTGCTGGGCCAGGCCACGGTGCGCCAGCTGATGCTCGGCGTGATGGTGGTCAACTTCGCCGCCTCCTGCTACGCGGTGCTGCTGCCGGTGTTCGCCAAGGACGTGTTCGTCGGCGACGCCGCCACCCTCGGCTGGCTGTGGGGCGCCGCCGGCGGCGGCGCGCTGCTCGCCTCGCTGTTTCTCGCCAGCCGCCGCTCGACCGCCGGCCAGGTGCAGCTGATCCTCGCCGCCAGCGCGCTCTCGGCCTGCGCCCTGCTGCTGTTCGCCGCCAGCACGCGGCTGCCCCTGGCGCTGGCCGCCATGGCCGCACTGGGCTTCGGCCTGACCTGCGCCAACGTCGGCACCAACATCCTCATCCAGGGACTGGCGCCGGACGCCCTGCGCGGCCGCGTGGTGTCCTTCTACATCGCCTGCCGCTTCGGCTTCGAAGCCCTCGGCGGCCTGTGCGCCGGCCTGCTAGCCGCCCGCCTCGGCGCCCCCGCCACCCTCGTCGGCGCCGGCGTGCTGCTGCTCGGCTGGTGCCTGTGGCTGCTGCCGCGCCACGCCGCGCTGGGGCGCGCGGTCGGCCAGGCACAGGTGGCCGCCGAGGAGGAGCGCGGCGCCGCGTCCTGACGGGCGGCACGGCGCTTCTCCACCCTCGCCGTGCAGACGCGGCAGCGCGAGCTATAGTCTGTAGATCCCGCGCCCCGGCGCGGGAAACCTAGGGCCCTTTCCTCCGCGCACCAGGATGCCCCGTCATGAAAGGACAGACCGCCGTCATCGATTACCTGAAGAGCCTGCTCAAGGGCGAGCTGGCTGCCCGCGACCAGTACTTCGCCCACTCGCGCATGTACCACGACTGGGGCTTCACCAAGCTCTACGAGCGTCTCAACCACGAGATGGTCGAGGAAACCGACCACGCCAACGCCCTGATGCAGCGCATCCTGTTCCTCGGCGGCGTGCCGGACATGACTCCCGACGCCGTGCGGGTCGGCAAGAGCGTGCCGGAGATGCTGAAGACCGATCTGACGCTGGAGTACGAGGTGCGCGCGGCGCTGGCCAAGGGCATCGCCCTGTGCGAACAGCACCAGGACTACGTCACCCGTGGCATCCTCGAGCAGCAATTGCACGACACCGAGGAAGACCATGCCTACTGGCTGGAGATCCAGCTGGGGCTGATCGACCGCATCGGCCTGGCCAACTACCTGCAGTCGCAGATGTAACCCTCACCGGCGCTGCCGACGCGGCGCCCGGTCCTCCCCGCCTCCCGGCGGTAGTCCACTTGTGCCAAGCATTCCCGGAACCGGGCTGATCCCGGTCAATGCCTGTCGCCACCCTGCAGTGTCAGGATGATGGCCAGACGCACCCCCCACCACCTCGGCAGCGCCCCGCGCGCCGCCAGCCCAGGAAACGCCCGCCGCCCCCGACCCGGGGAGCGACGCGCCCAGGACAAGGACAACCCCATGAGCTTCTTCGACTTCTTCAAGATGGACAGCCACTCCAAGGACACCGAGAAGGCCAGGCAGGAGGCGCAGGCCGCGCTGATCAAGGCGGCTGATACGCTGAATATCGACGTCGCCGTGATGGCCCATGAGAACTGGAAGCTGCGCCTGGAAACCTACCTGGCCGGCAAGTCGGAAGAGGACCTGCGCCCGGAGGTGGTCTGCTGCGACGATCACTGCGACCTGGGCAAGTGGCTCTACAGCGACGGCGAGGCACATCTGGGCAAGTACATGACCTTCCAGGACCTCAAGGCCACCCACAAGATGTTCCACTACACCGCCTCCAGCGTGGTGACCCTGAGCAAGGCCGGCAAGCAGGACGAGGCCAACGAGCTGCTGCACGGCGAGTTCACCAAGCTGAGCACCACCGTCAAGCGCCGCCTCGGCGACCTCAAGGCGCTGCTCTGAGGACAGCCCCGCCGGAGGTCGGCAGGCTCACCGCCTGCCGACCTCCAGCTCAAGCCTGCGCGAGGTGCCGCTCCAGGCGCTCCAGACTCTGCGCCCAGCCCTCCGCCATGCCCATCTTCAGCATCGCATCGAGAATCGCCGCGGTGGCGAACAGCGTGCGGATGGCCAGCAGGGTGCGCTCTTCCTGCGCGGCGAAGGTCACCCGCGACAGCGAATCCAGCGTCACCCCCTCGTCGTCCGCCTGCCATGCCGGGTCCAGCTGTGCATGCCATTCCTCCGGGTGCTCGCTGCAGTCGTCGGTCATCACCAGCAGCTCCGGCACCACCACCTCGTGGTAGACCCCCTTGACCGGGTAGTCGACGCCGTCGGGACCGCGCATGACGATGCGGTAGGCGCCGCCCGGGCGCACGTCCAGCTCGCACACTGGATTGCTGAAGCCGTGCGGCCCCCACCACTGCGCCAGCTGCACCGGCTCGACCCAGGCGAGAAACACCCGCTCGCGCGGCGCAGCAAAATGGCGGCTGATGAAGAACTCGCGGTCACCGCCAGCCAGGGACTCGGGGCGCATGGCGGCGCTACTCGCAGCTGACCATCCAGCTCACCCCGAAGCGGTCGGTGAGCATGCCGAAGGACTTGGCCCAGAAGGTTTTCTGCAGCGGCATGTCGACCTTGCCGCCCTCGCCCAGGGCGGCGAACCAGGCCTCGGCCTGCTCCGTGGTCGGCGCGCTAATCGCCAGGGAAAAGCTGCTGAACGGCTTCAGCTCGGCACACATGCCGTCGGACATCATCAGGCTGCTGTCGCCGACGCGCAGGTTGGCGTGCATCACCTTCTCTTCCGAGCCCGGCGGCAGTTCCATCGGCTCGGGTGACTCCTTGCAACGCATCAGCAAGGTGATCTCGGCGCCCAGCGCGCGGACGTAGAAGTTCAACGCCTCCTCGCAGCAGCCGTTGAAGAACAGATAGGGTTCGACTTTCATGGCAACCTCCGCAAAGCGGCGGGACGCCGCAGGAGAGGCTGACAGTGTAGAAGGAGCAGTCGCCGCCGGCCGTGCCGGTCATCGGCCGAGATGCTGGACAAGCCCTCGCGGCCTCCTAGACTGCCTTGCAGGCCCCTTGCCGCAGAGGACTCCCCATGAGCCAGGCCATTGCCGATCTCCGGCACGAGCACGATGCGATTCTCGCCGCCCTGCAGATCCTCGAGCGCATGGCCGAACAGGCCGCGCGCGGCGAGACCGCCACCGCCGACCTCACCGCCTTCCTCGGTTTCCTGCGCGAGTTCGTCGACCAGTGCCACCATGGCAAGGAGGAAGGCCTGCTGTTTCCGGCCATGAGCCACGCCGGCCTCGCCGAGCACGGCGGTTTCATCGACGAGCTGCACGCCGAGCACGTCCAGGGCCGCGCCCTGGTCCAGGCCATGGCGCAGGCCTGCACGCCCAGCCTGCAGGCCGCCGACTTCGCCGCCGCCGCCACGGCCTTCGCCGCACTCCTGCGCACGCACATCGCCAAGGAGAACGACGTGCTGTTCCCGATGGCCGAGCGCCTGTTCGACGACACCCGCATGGCGGCGCTGCAGCGCGCCTTTGCGGAGCACGAAGAAAAGATCATGGGCGAAGGCCGCCATCAGCAGCTGCATGCGCTGCTGCTGCAGCTGAAGGCGAAGTATCTCGGCTGACGGGGCTGGCGGCCGCCGTCACAGGGCGAACGGCAAGCCCTGCCCCGGCTCCACCGTCTGGCGCGCCTGCAGCAGGCGGCGGAATTCCTCGGGGTTCTTGATCAGCACGTCCTGGCCGGCGAAGGCCTCGGCGGCAATCAGCCGCGACAGCCAGAAGCGCACGCAGGCGATGCGCAGCATGGCCGGCCACAACTCGGCCTCGGCGGCGCTGAACGGGCGCAGGGCCGCGTATCCGGCGAGCAGGGCGTTGAGGCGGTGGTGGTCGAACTCGCCGCACGGCTCCACGCACCAGTCGTTGGCGGCGATCGCCAGGTCGTAGAGCATCGGCCCGGAGCAGGCGTTGTAGAAGTCGATCACGCCGCTGAGGAAATTGCCGTCGAACAGCACATTGTCGTGGAACAGGTCGCCGTGCAGGTTGGCCTGCGGCAGGTGCTCGAGGCGCGGGCGCAGCTGGACGATTTCCTCCAGCGCGCCCTTGAGCAGCTGGCGGGCCTGGCCATCGAGACGCAGGGCCTGCAGCGGGCCTTCGGCGAGCATCCAGTCGAGTCCGCGGTCGCTCGGTCGTTCGATCATCTCGGCGCGGGTCGCAAGGTGCAGGCGCGCCAGCAGTTCGCCGACCTCGTGGCAGTGGTGCGGGTTGGGCAGCGCCACATGGCTGCCGGGCAGGCGCGGCTGCAGCAGCGCCGGCAGCCCGGCCAGCTCGCGCAGCGCCTCGCCGTCCCGGGTGCGCACCGCGTAGGGCACCGGCAGGCCGGCGCTGTGCAGCACGTCGAGCAGGGCGATGAAGAAGCCCAGGTCCTCCCGCGGGCCACGCTCGATCAGGGTCAGTACGTATTCACCGTGCTCCAGACTGACGAAGAAGTTGCTGTTCTCCGTGCCGGCGGCGATGCCCTGGAACTCCAGCAGGCGGCCGAGCCCGTAGGGGGCGAGGAAGGCTTCCAGTTCGTGGCGCTCCAGCGGGGTAAAAACGGACATGGCGTCTCCTGCAGCTAGGTGAAGCGACTTACCAGCGGAAGATTTCCCACTGCGGAATCAGCATGTCCGGGTTGTCCGAGCGGATGAAGTTGCTGTCGCCGTCGGCGCGCACCAGGAAGTACGGCTTGCCGAGTTTTGGGGTGACCTTGATGGCGTAGAGGAAACCATTGATGCGGTATTCCTGGATAGTCTTGTCGCCTTCCTGGCGGATGGTCACGTCCGGCTCGGCGCTGGGCGCCTCGTCCTGGGCGATGGCGGCGAGCGGTACGGCGGCCAGCAGGCCAACGAGCAGCAGACGGTTGAGTGCGCGCATGGTGGTAACCTTGTCCCTTTGCTGAGAATTGTCCGGTTATCTTACCCCGGTCGCATCGCCCAAGAGTTGATTTCCCATGAGTCTAGCCCCTCTCGTCCTGGTGGACGGTTCCTCCTACCTGTACCGCGCCTTCCACGCCCTGCCGCCGCTGCACACCTCGCGCGGCCTGCCCACCGGTGCGGTGAAGGGCGTGCTGAACATGCTGCTGTCGCTGCGCCGCCAGTACCCGGACAGCCCCTTCGCGGTGGTGTTCGATGCCAAGGGGCCGACCTTTCGCGACGAGCTGTTCGAGCACTACAAGTCGCACCGCCCGCCGATGCCGGACGACCTGCGCGTGCAGATCGAGCCGCTGCACGCCTGCGTCAAGGCCCTCGGCCTGCCGCTGCTGTGCATCGAGGGGGTGGAGGCCGACGACGTGATCGGCACCCTGGCGCGCTCGAGCGCGGCGGCCGAGCGCCCGGTGGTGATCTCCACCGGCGACAAGGACATGGCCCAACTGGTCAACGGCCACATCATCCTGGTCAACACCATGACCAACCCGCCGACCTACATGGATAGCGAGGGGGTGACGGCGAAGTTCGGCATCGGCCCGGAGCTGATCATCGACTACCTGGCGCTGATGGGCGACAAGGTCGACAACATCCCCGGCGTGCCCGGGGTCGGCGAGAAGACCGCGCTGGGCTTGCTGCAGGGCCTGGGCGGAGGCCTCGACGTGATCTACGCCAACCTCGAGCAGGTGCCAGCGCTGCCGATCCGCGGCGCCAAGTCGCTGCCGGCCAAGCTCGAGGAACACCGCGAGATGGCCTACCTGTCCTACCAGCTGGCCACCATCAAGACCGACGTGGCGCTGGACATCGGCCTCGACCAGCTGCACCCAATGCCGGCGGACCGCGAGGCGCTGATCCCGCTGTACCGCGAGCTGGAGTTCAAGAGCTGGCTGGACGACCTGCTGCGCGAGGCCAAGGCGGCCGGCGCTCCGGCGGCAGGCGCTCCTGCGGCCGGCAGCGCAGCGACTGACGCGGGCGACGCCGAGACGGCAACCCCAGCGCCCGCCGCCCCCGAGCAGCGCTACGAGACCGTGCTGGAGTCCGCGCAGTTCACCGCCTGGCTGGCGAAACTCGAGGCCGCCGAGCTGTTCGCCTTCGACACCGAGACCACCGGTCTCGACGCCCAGCAGGCCGAGCTGGTCGGCCTGTCCTTCGCCGTCAGCGCCCATGAGGCGGCCTACGTGCCGCTGACCCACAGCTATATGGGCGTGCCCGAGCAACTCGATCGCGATACGGTGCTCGCCGCGCTCAAGCCGCTGCTGGAGGACCCGGCCAAGGCCAAGGTCGGCCAGCACGCCAAGTACGACATCAACATCCTCGCCCGCTGCGGCATCGAGGTGCGCGGCGTGGCCTTCGACACCATGTTGGAATCCTACGTGCTGGACTCCACGGCGACCCGCCACGACATGGACAGTCTGGCGCTGAAGTACCTCGGCCACGGCACCATCCGCTTCGAGGACATCGCCGGCAAGGGCGCCAAGCAGCTGACCTTCGACCAGATCGCCCTCGAGCAGGCCGGCCCCTACGCCGCCGAGGACGCCGACGTGACCCTGCGCCTGCACCAGACCCTGTGGCAGCAGCTGCAGGCCGTGCCGGCGCTGGCCAGGGTGCTGACCGAGATCGAGATGCCGCTGGTGCCGGTACTGGCACGCATCGAGCGCCACGGCGCGCTGGTCGACGCCAAACTGCTCGGCCAGCAGAGCCTGGAGCTGGGCGAGAAGATGCAGCAGCTGCAGCGCGAGGCCTTCGAGCTGGCCGGCGAGGAGTTCAACCTCGCCTCGCCCAAGCAGCTCGGCGCCATCCTCTACGACAAGCTCGGCCTGCCGATCCTCTCCAAGACCGCCAAGGGCCAGGCTTCCACCGCGGAAAGCGTGCTCGCCGAGCTGGCCGAGCAGGGCTACGCGCTGCCCCAGGTACTGATGGACTACCGCAGCGTCAGCAAGCTGAAGAGCACCTACACCGACCGCCTGCCGGAGCAGATCAACCCGCGCACCGGGCGCATCCACACCAGCTACCACCAGGCGGTGACCGCCACCGGCCGGCTGTCCTCCTCGGACCCGAACCTGCAGAACATCCCGATCAGGACGGCCGAAGGGCGGCGTATCCGCCAGGCCTTCGTAGCGCCGGCGGGCTACCGGCTGGTCGCGGCCGACTACTCGCAGATCGAGCTGCGCATCATGGCCCACCTGGCCCAGGACGAGGGCCTGCTGGACGCCTTCCGCCATGACCGCGACGTGCACCGCGCCACCGCCGCCGAGGTGTTCGGCGTCGAGCTGGAGCAGGTGAGCACCGAGCAGCGGCGCAGCGCCAAGGCGATCAACTTCGGCCTGATCTACGGCATGAGCGCCTTCGGCCTGGCCAAGCAGCTGGGCGTCGAGCGCAAGCAGGCGCAGGCCTACATCGACCGCTACTTCGCCAGATACCCCGGCGTGCTGGCCTACATGGAACGCACCCGCGAGCAGGCCGCGGCGCAGGGCTATGTCGAGACGCTGTTCGGTCGGCGCCTGTACCTGCCGGAGATCCACGCGAAGAACGGCGCCATGCGCAAGGCTGCCGAGCGCACGGCGATCAACGCGCCGATGCAGGGCACCGCGGCGGACATCATCAAGCGCGCCATGGTCGCGGTGGACGCCTGGCTGCCGGCGTCCGGACTGGATGCACGGATGATCCTCCAGGTGCACGACGAACTGGTGCTGGAGGTGCGCGAAGATCAGGTCGAGGCGCTCAAGGCCGGCCTGCTGCCTCTGATGAGCGGTGCCGCCGCGCTGGACGTGCCGCTGCTGGTGGAGGCCGGGGTGGGCAGCAACTGGGACGAGGCGCACTGAGAGCCTGCTCACGATCTGCTGCGCGTCGGCCATGCTGCGTTGAAATCGGTTTCGGAATGCTCATTTACGACCAGTAAACTCCGCTTCCTCAACCGATTTCGCCTTGCCTGGCTCTCGCTCGCGAGATCGTGAACAGGCTCCGAGCCGCGCGGGGTCTTGCCCATCACCCGACCAACGGCTGAACTTTCGCCATGGCAGGCAGTCGGACATAGGGAGTGGTTGGCAGACCCCTCGTTGGATGGTTCTTGCAGAACCTGATGTTGGCAGAACTCCGGATTACCCCGCCCTGGTGATCCGGTGTTAAGACCCGGACTTCCATCCCCCCCACGGAAGCCCGGGTTTTTTTTGCCTGCGCGAAGCCTCAGCCCTGTGCTGCCTCGCCGTGGTCGGCAGCCTCGTCGTCTTCGTCTTCACCCAGCAGGGCCATCCAGCCGGCCAGCACCGCATGGGCCTCCTCGATACCCAGGCGCTTGGGCGCCGAGAACAGCTGCACGCTGGCCACCTCGCCCCAGCCCTGACGGATGTCCTTCTGCACCTTGAGCAGGGCGTTCTTCGCCGCGCCGTAGGTGAGCTTGTCGGCCTTGGTCAGCAGGATGTGCATGGGCAGGCGGCTGGCCAGCGCCCAGTCGAGCATCAGGCGGTCGAACTCGGTCAGCGGATGGCGGATGTCCATCAGCAGGACCACGCCGACCAGGCTGTGGCGGCTGCCCAGGTAGGCCTCGAGGTGGCGCTGCCAGTGTTGCTTGAGCGGGATCGGTACCTTGGCGTAGCCGTAGCCGGGCAGGTCGACCAGGCGGCGCTCGTCGTCGAGACGGAAGAAGTTGAGCAGCTGGGTCCGCCCCGGGGTCTTCGAGGTACGCGCCAGACGGGCGTGGGTCAGGGTGTTCATCGCGCTGGACTTGCCGGCGTTGGAGCGCCCGGCGAAGGCCACCTCGTAACCCACGTCCGGCGGACATTGGTCGACCTGCGCGGCGCTCTTGATGAAGGCGGACTGCTGACACAGACCGAGGATGGGATTCTTGACGGACATGGCGTGGGCCTGTTGTGCGCCTGCGCCGGAAACGCGTTGCAGGCTGGTACTGGAGTGGGCTGCGACCAAGTGTCACGGATGGCTGTTCCGTTTCCGTTTTGACGTCGCCTGTATATAATGCCACGGATTTTGTGTGCGCTTTATTCCCAAGTGATGTTGTCCAGCCGGACGGACCCTGCCAGCAGAATGCCGGGCCGTTTCCCCCTGATGTAAATGAGGTCGACCATGAAGAAACTGATGCTTGTTGTGTCGCTCGTCGCTGCTGCTGCCTCCGCGCAGGCGGCCCAGGATCCGGAAGCGGTGTTCAATCGTGCTTGTGCTGCCTGCCACAATGGTGCGCTCCCCATGGCACCGCTCAAAGGCGACAAGGCCGCCTGGGAGCCGCGCCTGGCCAAGGGTATGGACGCACTGGTTGCAAGCGTTACCAACGGTTTCAATGCCATGCCGCCGCGCGGCATGTGCATGGACTGCACCGCCGAGGATTACAAGGCCGTCATCGAGTGGATGAGCGCGGCCAAGTAACCTCGACACCCCCTTCCTCCCTTAGCCGTAGTTGGATTAGCTGATGAACAAACTACTCGTGAGTCTGCTGTTGACCATGGGCGTGACCGGTGTGGCCAACGCCGCTGGTGATGCCACCGCCGGACAGACCAAGGCAGCCGTCTGCGGCGCCTGCCACAGCCCCGATGGCAACAGCGTGGCGCCGAACTTCCCGAAGCTGGCCGGCCAGGGTGAGCGCTACCTGCTGAAGCAGATGCAGGACATCAAGGGTGGTAAGCGTACCGTGGTGGAGATGACCGGCCTGCTGAACAACGTGAGCGATCAGGACCTGGCCGACATCTCCGCCTACTTCGCCAGCCAGAAGGGCAGCATCGGCCAGGCCGATCCCAAGCTGGTCGCCCGTGGCGAAGCGCTGTTCCGTGGTGGCAACCTGGAAGCCGGCATGCCTGCCTGCACCGGCTGCCACGCTCCGACCGGCGCCGGCAACGACCTGGCCGGTTTCCCGCAGCTGAGCGGCCAGCATGCCCAATACGTGGCCAAGCAGCTGACCGACTTCCGCGAAGGCAACCGCACCAACGACGGCGACAGCATGATCATGCGCTCCATCGCCGCCAAGCTGAGCAACAAGGACATCGAAGCGGTGTCCAGCTATATCCAGGGCCTGCACTAAACAGCCCTGCAGTAGCTCGCAACACAAAAGGGTGGCCACGGCCGCCCTTTTTTTTGCCCGTCTCGCCTACAATCGCTGGGAATTCGTCCGCGGCCATCGGTGTCCAATCGCCAGCCGCACCCCACGTCATCCTGTTCAGGAGTCAAGCATGCGTAACCTGATTCTCTCGGCCGTGCTGGCCGGTCTCAGCCTGTTCGGCGCCACCGCTCAAGCCGAGGACATCCAGGCCGGCAAGCAGTACGTCGAACTGGGCAGCCCGGTACCGGTGGCCCAGCCCGGCAAGATCGAAGTGGTCGAGCTGTTCTGGTACGGTTGCCCGCACTGCTACCAGCTCGAGCCGACCATCCAGCCGTGGGCCGAGAAGCTGCCGGAAGACGTCAACTTCGTGCGCATCCCGGCGCTGTTCGGCGGCCTGTGGAACATTCACGGCCAGATGTTCCTGACCCTCGAGGCGATGGGCGTGGAAGCCAAGGTGCACGACGCCGTGTTCACTGCCATCCACCGCGAAGGCAAGAAACTGGCCACCCCTGAGGAGATGGCCGAGTTCCTCGCCGGCCAGGGCGTCGACAAGGACAAGTTCCTCAGCACCTTCAACTCCTTCGCCGTGAAGGGCCAGATGGAGAAAGCCAAGAAGCTGGCGATGGCCTATCAGATCACCGGCGTACCGGTACTGGTGGTCAATGGCAAGTACCGCTTCGACCTCGGCACTGCCGGCGGCCCGGGCGGCGCGATCCAGGTCGCCGACCACCTGATCGCCAAGGAGCGCGCCGCCCAGCCCGCCCCCGCCCAGTAAGCGACGCGAGCCATGCTCAGGCGCTGGATCACCGCCCGCGCGCCCGCCAGCCGGGCCGCGCGGCGCAATCCGCAGGCCAGCGGCGACGCTGGTCTCGGCGAGTGCCTGCGCCTGCTCAGCTTCAACATCCAGGTCGGCATCAGCACCGGCCGCTACCACCACTACCTGACCCGCAGCTGGCAGCACCTGCTGCCGCACAGCGGCCGCGCGGTGAACCTGCAGCGCATCGGCGCCCTGCTCGCCGACTTCGACCTGGTCGCCCTGCAGGAGGTCGACGGCGGCAGCCTGCGCTCCGACTACGTCAACCAGGTCGAACACCTCGCCCAGCTCGGCAACTTCCCCTACTGGTACCAGCAGCTCAACCGCAACCTCGGCCCGCTGGCCCAGCACAGCAACGGCCTGCTCAGCCGCCTGCGCCCCAGCCTGCTGGAAGACCACCCGCTGCCCGGCCCGCGCGGGCGCGGCGCCATCCTGCTGCGTCTCGGCGAGGGTCCGGAGGCGCTGGCGGTGGTGATGATGCACCTGGCCCTCGGCACCAAGGCGCGCACCCGCCAGTTGGCCTACATCCGCGAGCTGATCCAGGGCTATCGCCACTGCGTGCTGATGGGCGACATGAACACCCACGCCAGCGAACTGCTGGAGAACTCGCCGCTGCGCGACCTCGGCCTGATCGCTCCGCAGACCTGCGCCACCTTCCCCAGCTGGCAACCGCAGCGCTGCATCGACCACATCCTGCTCAGCCCGCAGCTGACCCTCGAGCGCATGCAGGTACTCGACGCACCGATCTCCGACCACCTGCCGGTGGCGGTGGAAATCCGCCTGCCCGCCGCCCTGCGCGACCAGCAGCTGATCGCCCTGCCGCACGCGAACTGAAGCGGACGGGTTATGCTGGACGCCCGCGTCACAGCCCACCCTCTGCGTACCATGAAGATCCTCCCCCTGCTTGCCCTCACCCTGCTGCTCGGCGGCTGCGCCGGCGGCCTGCGCTTCGACGACTCGCAGCGCTCCGTCGACCACAGCAGCCGGGTCGAATTCATCGTCATCCACTACACCTCCAGCGACCTGCCACGCTCGCTGAAAACCCTCAGCAGCGGCGGCGTCAGCGCCCACTACCTGCTGCCGGCCGACCGGGCGAAGATCTACCGCATGGTCGACGAGAACCGCCGCGCCTGGCACGCCGGCGACAGCCAGTGGCGCGGGCGCACCTGGCTGAACGCCAGCTCGATCGGCATCGAGATCGTCAACCCGGGCTACACCGACGGCCCCGACGGGCGCCGCTGGCACCCCTACCCGCAGGCACAGATCGACCGCCTGATCGTCCTGCTCAAGGACATCCAGGCCCGCCACGGCGTGGCGCCGGTCAACATCGTCGGCCACAGCGACATCGCTCCGCAGCGCAAGGTCGACCCGGGACCGCTGTTCCCCTGGCGCCAGCTCGCCGCCGCCGGGCTGATCCCCTGGCCCGCCGCCGCCAGCGTGCAGGACAAGCTGCGCCAGCTGGACGGCCGGGTACCCGAGGTGGCCTGGTTCCAGCACCAGCTCGAGCGCGTCGGCTATGCGGTGCCGCAGCACGGCCAGCTCGACCAGGCGACCCGCAACGTGCTGGCCGCCTTCCAGATGAAGTACCGCCCCGAGCGCCACGACGGCGAGCCCGACCTGCACAGCGCCGCCCTGCTGCTGGCCCTGCCGCACTGACCGGCCCGCGGCGCCGCGACCTTCTACACTCTGCACAGGGTTTTCCGCCCGAACTTGGCGGAACAGGACTCTTTTGCAGGTAAACTTGCCGGTCTGCCGCGTTCCACAAGCGCGCCGGCAGACCCAACAAACAGAAGAAGGAAGCACCTCCATGAAAGGCAAAACCTTGGCATGGGCCCTGTCGGCAACACTGGCAGGCCTCTCTCTGGGCGGCACCGTTCAGGCACAGGACAAGTTCGTCACCATCGGCACCGGCGGCCAGACCGGCGTCTACTACGTGGCCGGCCAGTCGATCTGCCGGTTCCTCAACCGCGGCTCGGCCGAGCACCAAATCAAGTGCAACGCCCCGGCCAGCGGCGGCGGCGTGGCCAACGTCAATGGCATCCGCAGCGGCGAATTCAACTTCGGCATCATGCAGTCCGACCACCAGTACAAGGCGATGAAGGGCGAAGCGCCGTTCCAGGCCGAAGGCGCGATGGACGACATCCGCGCGGTGTTCTCCCTGCAGAGCGAGGTGTTCACCATCCTCGCCCGCCGCGACGCCAAGATCGCCAGCTTCGACGACCTCAAGGGCAAGCGCGTCAACATCGGCAACCCCGGTTCCGGCCAGCGCGACACCCTCGACGAGATCCTGCGCGTCAAGGGCTGGGACAAGTCCGCGTTCGCCCTCGCCGCCGAGCTGAAGCCGGCCGAGCAGGCCGCCGCGCTGGGCGACAACAACATCGATGCCATGACCTACTTCGTCGGCCACCCCAACGGCGCGATCCAGGAAGCCACCACCACCGTCGACGCCGTGCTGGTGCCGGTGACCGGCACCGACATCGACAAGCTGCTGGCCGAGAAGAGCTACTACACCAAGGCCGAAATCCCTGGCGGCCTGTACAAGGGCAACGACGCCGCGACCCCCTCGATCGGCGGCAAGGCGGTGCTGTCCACCAGCGCCAAGACCGATCCGGAAGTGGTCTACCAGCTGGTCAAGTCGGTGTTCGACAACCTCGAGCGCTTCCAGCGCCTGCACCCGGCCTTCCAGGGCCTGAAGGCCGAGGACATGATCAAGGTCGGCCTGTCCGCCCCGCTGCACGAAGGCGCCGCGCGCTATTACAAGGAACGCGGCTGGCTGTAACGCTGTCCGCCGTCCCGTGCACTAAGCTTGGCGTAGCGCCCGCTACGCAGCTTCCTCCCAGAACCCGCGTGCCGCGAGGCCGCGGGTTCTGGCGTTATCCGTTTTCCGATGCAGGTTCATCCCATGCATGACAAGCAACTCTCCACCGAGGAACTAATCGCCCAGGACGTGGGCGGCCGCCTGCCCGTGGGCGCGATGGCCACGGTGATCGCCGGCCTGGCCCTGGCCTGGTCGCTGTTCCAGTTGTGGATCGCCTCTCCGCTGCCGTTCGTGTTCGGCTTCGGCGTGTTCAACGACACCGAGACCCGCTCGATCCACCTGGCCTTCGCCCTGCTGCTGGCCTTCCTCGCCTATCCGGCGTTCAAGCGCTCGCCGCGCGACCGCGTGCCGCTCGCCGACATCGCCCTCGGCCTGGTCGCCTGCGCCAGCGCCGCCTACCTGTTCATCGCCTACGAGCAGCTGGCCCAGCGCCCCGGCAACCTGACCACCCTCGACCTGGTCACCGCCTGCGTCGGCATCCCGCTGCTGCTGGAGGCCACCCGCCGCGCGCTCGGCCCGGCGCTGGCGGTGATCGCCCTGCTGTTCCTGGTCTACAGCGTCGCCGGCCCGTGGATGCCGGCCCTGCTGGCGCACCGCGGGGTGAGCTTCACCGCGCTGGCCAACCACCAGTGGATCACCACCGAGGGGGTGTTCGGCATCGCCCTCGGCGTGTCGACCAGCTTCGTGTTCCTCTTCGTGCTGTTCGGCGCCCTGCTCGAGCGCGCCGGCGCCGGCCACTACTTCATCCAGCTGGCCTTCAGCCTGCTCGGCCACCTGCGCGGCGGCCCGGCCAAGGCGGCGGTGGTGTCCTCGGCGCTGACCGGGGTGATCTCCGGCTCGTCGATCGCCAATGTGGTGACCACCGGCACCTTCACCATCCCGATGATGAAGAAGGTCGGCTTCTCCAAGGAGAAGGCCGGCGCGGTGGAGGTGGCCTCCTCGGTCAACGGCCAGATCATGCCGCCGGTGATGGGCGCCGCCGCCTTCCTGATGGTCGAGTACGTCGGCATGCCCTACGTGGAGATCATCAAGCACGCCTTCCTGCCGGCGGCGATCTCCTACATTGCGCTGTTCTACATCGTCCACCTCGAGGCGCTCAAGCTCGGCCTGCAGCCGATCGGCGCGCGCCAGCCCAAGCCCTGGCTGCGCCGCCTGACCGGCTTCGCCTTCGGCGTCGCGCTGATCTCCGGGCTGTCGCTGGCGGTCTACTATGGCCTCGGCTGGCTCAAGCCGGCGCTCGGCGACTACGCCCTGCCGGGCGTTTCCGTGCTGCTGGCCGTCGCCTACCTGGGCCTGCTGAAGATCGCCGCGAGCAATCCGCCGCTGCCCGCCGAGGACCCGGACAAACCCCTGGAAGTGCTGCCCGAGACCCGCGCCGTGCTGCTCTCCGGCCTGCACTTCCTGCTGCCGGTGGTGGTGCTGGTGTGGTGCCTGATGATCGAGCGCCTGTCGCCCGGCCTGTCGGCGTTCTGGGGCTCGGTGATGCTGATGGTCATCCTGCTCACCCAGCGCCCGCTTCTCGGCTGGCTGCGCGGCGACGGCGGCCAGACCCACGGCAGCTTCGTCGACGGCTGCATCGACCTGCGCGAAGGTCTGATCGCCGGTGCGCGCAACATGATCGGCATCGGCATCGCCACCGCCGCCGCCGGCATCATCGTCGGCGCGGTGTCGCAGACCGGCGTCGGCCTGGTGCTGGCCGACCTGGTCGAACTGCTGTCGATGGGCAACCTGCTGCTGATGCTGCTGCTCACCGGGGTGTTCAGCCTGATCCTCGGCATGGGCCTGCCGACCACCGCCAACTACATCGTGGTGTCCAGCCTGCTGGCGCCGGTGATCGTCACCCTCGGCCAGCAGAACGGCCTGATCGTGCCGCTGATCGCCGTGCACCTGTTCGTCTTCTACTTCGGCATCATGGCCGACGTCACCCCGCCAGTGGGCCTGGCCTCGTTCGCCGCCGCCGCGGTGTCCAAGGGCGACCCGATCAAGACCGGCCTCGTCGCCTTCTTCTACAGCCTGCGCACCGCGGCGCTGCCGTTCCTGTTCATCTTCAACACCGACCTGCTGCTGATCGACGTCGGCTTCGCCCACGGCGTGCTGATCTTCATCGTCGCCACCATCGCCATGCTGATCTTCGCCGCCGCCACCATGGGTTTCTTCGTGGTGCGGAGTCGCTGGTACGAAAGCCTGCTGCTCCTGCTGGTGGCCTTCACCCTGTTCCGCCCAGGCCTCTGGATGGACATGGCTCACGACCCCTACCGCGAGGTGCCGCCGGCCCAACTGGCCGAGGCGCTCGGCGAGGTCGAGGCAGACAGCAGCCTGCGCCTGCGCATCCAGGGCGAGGACGCCCTCGGCGATCCGCGCACCTTCACCGTGCTGCTGCCGGTGCCGGACGGCGATAGCGGCGCGGCGCGCCTGGACAAGCTGGGCATCCAGTTGTACCAGCAGGACGGCAAGACGCTGATCGACAACGTCGCCTTCGGCAGCCCGGCCGCCGACCTCGGCCTGGAGTTCGACCAGCAGATCCTCGACGTGCGCGCCCCCACCGAGCGCTGGCCCAAGGAGCTGATGTGGCTGCCGGGCTTCGCCCTGCTCGGCCTGGTCTACGTCCTGCAGAAGCGCCGCCGGCGCGCAACCGGCCTGCACCCCGTCGGCGCCTGACCTGCAGCTTGCCGGCGCGCTTACCGCCCCAAAGGCGGCGCCCCTCGCGGGCGCCGCCGCATCTGCCTCCGGCACGCCTATTCACCCACAAGACTTTCCACCGGCAAGGACACGCTGATGACCCTGCATATCCACATCTGGGATCTGCCCACCCGTATCTTCCACTGGTCGCTGGCGCTCAGCGTCGGCGCCGCCCTTGCCACCGGCTGGGTCGGCGGCAACTGGATGGTCTGGCACGGTCGCCTCGGCCTCGCCATCGCCGGCCTGCTGGCCTTCCGCCTGGCCTGGGGCGTACTCGGCTCCACCTACGTGCGCTTCGGCCAGGTGCTGCACCTGCCGCGCAGCCTGCCGGCCTACCTGCGCGGCGAATGGCACGGCGGCGGCCACAACCCGCTGGGCTGGCTGTCGGTACTGGCGATGCTCGCCGCGCTGGGTTTGCAGGTCGCCAGCGGCCTGGTGGCCAACGACGACATCGCCTTCACCGGCCCGCTGTACCGCCTGGTCGACAGCGACACCAGCGCCCGCCTGACCAGCCTGCACCGCCAGGGCCTGTGGCTGGTGGTGGCGCTGGTGGTGCTGCACCTGGCGGCTCTGCTGTTCTACCGCCTGGTGCACGGCGAGAACCTGGTGGAGGCCATGCTGCATGGCAAGCGCCGGGTGCCGGCCGACAAGCCGGTCAAGCCGGCCAAGGGCGGC
Source organism: Pseudomonas linyingensis (assembly GCF_900109175.1). Classification (GTDB taxonomy): domain Bacteria; phylum Pseudomonadota; class Gammaproteobacteria; order Pseudomonadales; family Pseudomonadaceae; genus Geopseudomonas; species Geopseudomonas linyingensis. The sequence goes on from NZ_FNZE01000029.1 coordinate 26,369, forward strand.
AGCCTGCCGGCGCTGGTGGTTGCCCTCGCGTTCGCCGCCGGCACGATCTGGGCGGCCAACGGCAGCTGGATCCCCGCGCCACCCGCACCGGTGCAGAGCGCGCCGTCCTGGTAGGGAGGCAACAAAAAGGGCGACCCGCGGGTCGCCCTTTTTCATGCAAGGTAAACAGCCATACAGGCCTTGTGAAAGCGTCGCGAGCGAAGGTCAGGCAAGGCAAAAAGTGGCGAGGGCGCGGAGTTTACGGGCTGTAAATGAGCAGTCCGAGCCACTTTTTAACGCAGCATGACCGAGCGCAGCAGCTTTCACATGGGCTGTCAGTCCATGCGGAACTGGTCGTGGCACCCCTTGCAGCTCTTGCCGACCTCGCCGAAGGCCTGGGCCACGGCGGCCTTGTCGCCCTCGGCGGCCACCTTGGCCAGGTTGTTGGCGGCCTGATTGAAGGCGATGGCCACCTTGGCGACCTCTTCCTTCTGGGTGAAGAACTCCGGCTTCACCCGGGTCTTCTCCTTGCCCACCGACTTCTCGGTGCCCGGCCCGTACAGCGCGCCCATCCCGGAGTTGGCGATGGCGGCGATGGCGTTGGCGGCGGCGGCCACCTGCTTCGGATCGTAGGCCACCGAGCCCTCGACAACCTGCGCCTTGATCTTGCCCATGTTCCACGACATGAAGCTGTAGCCGGCCTTGCGGAACTCGATCTGGTCTTCCGGGCTGACCTGGGCCACGGCCAGGCTGGCGGTACCGGCCAGCAGCAGGCCGGCGGTGCAGGCGATCAGTTTGTTTATCATCAGGTGTTGCTCCCTTTCCATAGAGACAGGATCACGTAAGGGCCGGCCCGCAGGCCGGCGAAGGCTCTAGCCTAGCCGTTTTGTCCGCCTCACGCGCGACGCGCTTCATACCAGCGATACAGGCCCATACCCGCCAGCATGGCGATGACGAACGGCAGGATGGCGCGATTGCCGCTGCCCAGCACCACCACCGCCGGCCCCGGACAGATGCCGGCGATGCCCCAGCCGATGCCGAACAGCAGGCTGCCGATCACCAGCTGGCGGTCGGGCTCGCGCTTGCTCGGCAGCTGCATCGGGCAGCCCGTCAGCGACTGGCTGCGACGCTTGGCAAGGGTGAAGGGAATCAGCGCCGCGGCGATGCCGCCGCCCATCACCAGGGCCAGTGACGGATCCCAGTGGCCGGCCAGATCGAGGAAGGCCAGGACCTTGGCCGGGTTGGCCATGCCGGCCAGCAGCAGGCCGATGCCGAACAGCAGGCCGGCGATGAATGCAGTCAGACGACTCATGTTCAGGCTCCGATCAGGTGGCGGACGACGTACACGGTGGCGAAACCGGTGGTCATGAAGCTCAGGGTCGCCACCAGCGAGCGCGGCGACAGCCGCGACAGGCCGCAGATGCCATGGCCGCTGGTGCAGCCGGCGCCCAGGCGCGCACCGAAGCCGACCAACAGACCGGCGAGCAGCAGCCCCGACACGCCGGCCTGCATCTCGATCACCGGCAGCTCGGCGAACGCCAGCCACAGCAGCGGCGCCAGCAGCAGGCCGAGGATGAACAACAGGCTGTCCAGACGGCCGCTGGCCTTGGGATTGAGCAGGTTGCCGAGCAGGCCGCTGATGCCGGCGATACGGCCGTTGGCGAGGACGAACAGCCCGGTGGCCAGGCCGAGCAGGATGCCGCCGGCCAAGGCGCTCCAGGGGGTGAAATGGGCCCAGTCGATGATCATGGATGTTCCTCCGAGCAGAACTGCCGATACAGGGTATGGATCACCGCCAGCGCGGCCGGATCGGTGATGCGGTAATAGATCAGTTTGCCGTCGCGGCGGGTGGCCACCAGCCCCTCGCGGCGCAGCACGCCGAGCTGCTGCGACAGGGTCGGCTGGACGATGCCCAGCGTCTCCTGCAGCTCGCCGACGTTGCGCTCGCCCTCGGCCAGTTGGCAGAGCAGCAGCAGGCGATCCGGATTGGCCAGGACCTTCAGCAGCTGGCTGGCGACAGCGGCATTGGCGCGCAGGCGGGCGAAATCGGTACAGATGGCGGACACGGATGGCTCCAAACACTTACTCTAAAGACAATATATTTACAAATAAACTGTAAGGCAAACTGTAAAGCAAACCGTCCACTCATCTACTACCTTCGGCTGAAAGTGCCATCATTTCGGCCAAAGTCGACTTGCAATTTTCGTCTCGATTCAAGCCAAAACAGTTGAACCGCGAGCACTTGCCCCGGCACAATCCCGCGCAACAAGGCCCCGCCGCCGGTCCGCGCACAGCGCCACCGGCACCACAGCCAGCGGATCTGGCGTCCTGCGGGAGCGACGAACAACAACAATTTCGTTTGCCAATGGAGATTTGCTCATGCAAATCGGTATACCGCTCGAAACCCACGCCGGGGAAACCCGCGTGGCCGCCACACCGGAAACGGTGAAGAAACTCGTCGCCCAGGGCCACCAGGTCGTCGTGCAGTCCGGTGCCGGCCTGGCTGCCTGCATCCCGGATGACGCCTACGTCGCTGCCGGCGCCCATCTCGGCGATGCCGCCGCCGCACTGGGCGCCGCCCTGGTACTCAAGGTCGCCGCCCCCGACGCCGCCGAACTGGCCATGATGCAGCCCGGCGCCGTGCTGGTCGGCATGCTCAACCCGTTCGATGCCGCCAACATCGCGCGCATGGCCGAACACGGCATCACCGCCTTCGCCCTCGAGGCGGCGCCGCGCACCTCGCGCGCGCAGAGCCTCGACGTGTTGTCCTCGCAGGCCAACATCGCCGGC
>NZ_FNZE01000014.1 GCF_900109175.1 Pseudomonas linyingensis
CGGCGAACAGCGCCGCCACGGCGGCATCGTCGGTGTCGTCGGCATCGGCGTCGAGGCCGGCGGTTTCGTCGTGGCTGACCGATCCGGTGCCGAGGGCGGCGTCGGCGGTCGGTCCGTCATCCTCGAAGCGGATTTGGCTGCCAACTTCGGTCTGGTCGGCATCCTGCCCGCCGAGTCGGATGTCGCCGAGGTCGAAGGTGTCGTTGGCTGCACCGCCTGCGCTGACGTTCTGCACGCTGAAGCGATCGAGCTTGCCAGTGTCATCCCCGTCCACTATGTCGACAAAGAATTCGACCCGGTAGTTCACCAGCAGGCCTTCGATGATCACCCCGTCATCATTGCTGGCGTTGATGGCGAAGGTGACATCTTCGTCGATGCTGTCGGGGTCGGTGCCGTCTGTACGAGTCCAGGCGCTGACCAGGGTGTCGCCGAGCCATACCTCAATGGCGACGATGGTCTGCGAGGCGCCGCTGATGACGCCATCGTGGTAAGCCGTGCCCAGTTCACTCGAGTCGTAGGCGAAGACCTCGGCGCCGACCCGGTTCTCGGCGTTGCCCCCGGTCTGCACCAGGGTGAAGCCGCCGCTCGGGCCTTCCACGCGCTCGTTGAAGTCGATGTTGGCCAGGTCATCAGCGCTGGTCTGGGTCGGTGCGGTCTGCCCCTTGACGAAGTCGACCACTATGCCGTCGCCGATGACGATCGACTGGCTGTTGCTGCCGATGGCGAAGTCGCTGGTGTTGACGGTGTCGCTACCCAGCTGAAAACCGGTGAACAGCAGCTGGATGCCCGAGGTGGTATCGGTCACCGAGTTCCAGAGGTTCTGTCCGGCGGCGGCGGTGGAGAAGTCGTCGAAGGCGACGTCCTGGACGGCATCGACGAACACCAGCCCGGTCAGATCCACCGCCTCGTCATAGGAGTCGCCACCAGTGGGATGGTGGATCGCCTCGTACTGAACTATGGTGATGTTGGCACCACCCGGATCGGTGGCCGTAGGGGCGATCGGCTCCAGATGCAGGGCGAAGGCGACGCGCTCGCCCGTCTCGCCATAGTTGGCGTAACCGAAGATGGTGGTGTCGTTGAGCCTGACCAGGGTGATGGGGTCATCGCCGGCGGTCGTGGTCAGGGTCGTAAGCTCGCTGTCCAGCAGAGGGTCGCCGCCATCACTGTCGACGCCGTCGAACAGCCGGAACTTCAGCACCGGATCGGCGCCTTCGACAAAGGTGAGGACCTGGTTGCGCGCCGCGCCGATGGCGGTGCTCGGTGCGCCCAGGCCGTCGAGGGTGGTGAGCAGGGCGCCGATGCTGCTCAGCAGTATGTCGTCGTCGTTGTTGTCTTCGGTGGTAGTGGCGACATTGCTGGTCTGTAGCCCCGGACTTTCGTCATGGGTGACGTCGTCGGTCAGGGTCGTGTCAAAAATGATAGTGGCCATGTGAAAACTCCTACCGCTATATGGTCCAGAGGAGTACTCGCCACCTTCGTGGCGAATTCCTGATCTCTGCAGACCGCATTGCGTGGGTGTCACGCTCGGTAGGTAGGCAACCTGGCTGTCTTGGGCAAGACCCTGGGCTTTCCGGCCCCGCATTGCTGCGGGTGTGGCTTTGGCGTTCCGAAGGATTCGGACATCAACGCAATAGCGTTCGGCAACACCTCTCTGCACCCAGGCCGAACAGCGGAATCACGTAGCGACCTGAGTGCGTCAAAAGCAGGCCGTCCAAAGCCAACCATTGAAATCGAATGCCTTGGAGATGTGCGCAAAATACGTGACGCGCATCACATCCCATACCGTAGATGAAAATCCGCCGCCTGCCGAATCGTTGTCTATCCTGATTTGACATTGTTCATATTGCTGGATGGAATTTGTACAGCTGCCGTGGTCAGGGCGTGGTGCCATGACGATGGGCGAGCGGGGCGGTATTGCTGTGCTTGCTGACTGGCGTGAAGGCCGTGGCGGGGTACGGGGGATACTTGCGCCGTCAGGCAGGGCGGCTGCCTGCCGGGCAACCAGGGCTCAGTCCGCCTGCGGCGCCTGCCGGCGGCTCCTGACCACCTCGGCCCGCGCGCGCAGCTGGCCGCAGCCGCCGTCGATGTCCTGGCCGGCCGAGTTGCGCACCTTGGTCAGCACGCCGCGGCTGTGCAGGTAGCGCACCATCTGCACGATGCGTTCGCCGTCCGGGCGCTGGAAGTCGTCGCCTTCCAGGCTGTTGTAGGGGATCAGGTTGAGCACCGCGTACTTGCCCTTGAACAGGTGCAGGATGGCGTCCATTTCCTCGACGCTGTCGTTGATGCCCTTGAGCAGGGTCCACTGGTACTGGATCGGGTAGCCGACCGTGCGCGCGTAGGCCTCGCCCAGTTCGACCAGCTCCGCCGGATCGATCTGCGGCGCGCGCGGCAGCAGCTCGCGGCGCAGGTCGGCGCGGGTGGTGTGCAGCGACAGCGCCAGCGCCGGTTTGACGTGCTCCTGGGGCAGGCGCTCGAACACGCGCAGGTCGCCGACGGTGGAGAACACCAGGTTCTTGTGGCCGATGCCGCCGTCGGTGCCGAGCAGGTGGATGGCCTCCAGCACGTTGTCGAGGTTGTGCGCCGGCTCGCCCATGCCCATGAACACCACCTTCTTCACCGCGCGGAAGCGCCGCGCCAGCGCCACCTGGGCGACGATCTCGGCGCTGCCGACCTGGCGCAGCAGGCCGCTCTTGCCGGTCATGCAGAACACGCAGCCCACCGCGCAGCCGACCTGGGTCGACACGCACAGGCCGTCGCGCGGCAGCAGCACGCTCTCCACCATCTGCCCGTCGGCCAGCTCGACCAAGAGGCGCGCCGAGCCGTCGGCACCCGGATGCTCGGAGCGCAGCCGGGCCAGGCCGGCGACTTCCTCGCTCAGCGCCGGCAGCGCCGCGCGCACCGAGAGCGGGAAATAGTCCTCGGCCGGGCGGTTGCGTGGCCCGCTGTCCAGCGCCCGGCCGTGCAGCCAGGCACGCAATATCCGTCCGCGGTGGCAGGGCTGGGCGCCGCAGGCGGCAAGACGGGTGTTGAGGTCGTGGATGCGCATAGGGCGCGCATCCTACCATCGGGCCGGCGGTGACGGCAGGGGGCGCGGATGGCTGGTGGCGGCGACCAGGCCAGTCGCCGTCGGCAAGTCTCAGGAAAGAGCAGAGGGACAGAGCGGCACTGTCCCTCTGCTGTTCGGGCTGGGCTGGTTTAGAAGTCGACCTGGTAGCCGAGGGTGAAGGTGCGACCACGACCGGCGAAGAACTGGTCGTCGCGGGTGCTGGCCGCTTGGGCGTAGTAGGTCATGTAGTCGCGATTGAGCAGGTTCTCGACGCCGAGGCTGACCGCACCGACCGGCAGCTGGTAGCCCAGCGAGGCGTCCACCAGGCTGTAGCCGTCGAAGTCCAGACCCGGGGTGTCGAAGCTGCGGCTGGCATAGTGGTTGGCCTGCACGCGGCTGTTCAGCTTGTCGGTCCAGTTGGCCTGCCAGCTCAGACCGTAGCGATCCGGGGAGATGTTGGCGCCGTCCAGATCGGTGTCCACCTTGCCGTCGCCGTCGGTATCCGACTCGCCGTTGAGCTTGGCGTAGCTGGCCTGCAGGCGATGGGTGTCGTTGATCTGCCAGCCGGCGGTGGCCTCGACGCCGTCGATCTCGGTGCGCTCGCGGCGGACCTGGTAGATGCCGCCGACGTTCTGCAGGCGCGAGCCGAGGTCGGAGTCGGACTCGAAGTAGCTGATCTCGAAGTCGACGTCCTGCCAGTTCAGGCGCAGGCCGATCTCGCGGTTGTCGGTGACGATCGGCTGCAGGTCGAGGAAGCTGTCGACGCTCTGGTTGGGCTGGCTGATGCCGCGCAGCACGCGGCCGACGTCGGGCATGCCGAAGCCTTCCGAATAGTTGGCGAAGATCTGTGCCCAATCGTTGGCCTGGAACACCAGGCCGGCGTTGTACAGGGTTTCCTCGAAGTCGGGTTTGCCGCCCTCGACGCTGACGCCGCCCGCCGAGGCGATGGTGCGGAAGCTGTCGACCTCCAGTTCGGCGAACTCGTGGCGCACGCCGCCGTGCAGGGTCAGGCGCTCGGTGGCGCGCACTTCGGCCTGGAGGAAGGGCGCGAGGTTCTGGAACACGGTCTCCGGCACCCACTCGCGGTCGGTGGCGATCAGCATCTGGCTGGTGGTGTCCTGGAGGAAGTCGAGGCCGCCGGTGAGCTTGAGGGTGCCGTCGAACAGGTCGTCGCGGCTGAGGCTGAGCTTGCCGCCGTACTTGTCCGACTCGTTCTGCGACTGGTCGAACAGGGTGCCCACCGGGGCAATCGCCGGATCCTGGAAGCTGGCCAGGATGTTGCCGCCATAGCGGGCGCGGAAGCGCTGGCTGAACAGCTGGGCGGTGAGCTGGTTGCCAGCCAGGTTGGTGTCGCTGTAGGTCAGGCTGGTGGCCAGCACCTCGTTCTGCGGCGCCTTGCCCGGCGGCTGGCCCTTGCGCGAGGTGGTCGGGATGCCGGCGTCGCGGTCGCCCGGCACGTTGACGTACTCGTGCTCGCCCTCGAGTTCGAAGCGGTTGACCATCAGCTCCAGGTTCCGGTCGGAGTCGAACCAGTAGCCGAGCTTCGCCAGCAGGTCGGTGCTGGTGGAGTCCATGATGTCGCCCTGGGTGTCATCGACGCCGATCAGCTCGCCATTGGCGTCGTAGTACATGCCGCGGGTCTGGCCGCTGATGGCGGCCAGGTAGTCCCAGTTGCCCTCGTTGCCCTCGACTCGGTAGTCCAGCTTGTAGCCCATGCCCTCGCCGTCGAAGTCGTCCGAGGCTTCCATGCTGACGCCGGCGTGCTGCTTCACGGCGCCGCCCTGCGGGCGGCGGGTGACGTAGTTGATGATCCCGCCGGTGGCGCCCAGGCCGTGCTCGGCGCTGGCCCCGTGGATCACCTCGATGCGCTCGACCATCTCCAGGTCGATGGTGTAGCCGTCGCGGCCGCCGGCGCGCAGCGGCGTGGATTGCGGCACGCCGTCGATCATCACCAGCGCCGCACGGCCGCGGAAGGTTTCCCCGGCGTTGCTGAGCTTCTGGCGGCTGGGCGAGTAGGAGGGGATCAGGTTGCTCAGCACCTGGCCGTGGTCCGAGGTGATCGCCAGTTGCTGCTCGATCTGCTTGCGGGTGATCACGGTGATCTTCTGCGGCGTCTTGCCGGCCTCGCTCTTGCCGCGGGTGGCGTTGACGGTCAGGGTGTCCAGCTCCAGTACCTCTTCGGCCAGAGCCGGGGCGCAGGGCAAGGCCATGAAGGCCAGGGAGATGGAGAGGCAGAGGCGGGTTTTGCGGAACACGTGGAAACTCCAGATCGATTGACACTGATGACCGCCCGACCGGGTGGGTCGGACGGTGCACGGGATTGCTTAGAAGCGGTAATTGACGCCCACGGTCAGGGTGCGACCCGGTGCTGGCTGGCGGCCCCACGGGCTGGTGTCGATGCCGCGGAAGTAGTACTCGCGGTCGAACAGGTTGCTGACGCCGGCCGAGGCGGTCAGCAGGCTGCCGTCCTGCATCTTGAACTCGCGCTCCAGGGCGGTGTTCCACAGCCAGTAGCCGGGGATCTTGCCGACCGAGGCGTTGGCGTTCTCGTCCTCGGTGTTGGCCGCGTCGGTGAAGGCGCTGCTCACGTAGAGGCCGTCGAGGCTGTAGGTCCAGTGCTCGGCGAAGCGGTAGCGGCCGTCGATCGCCAGCTGGTGCTTGGAGGAGAAGGGCACCTCGTTGCCGGCGAACTGGCCGGAGTGCTGCTCGGCTTCCAGGTAGGCGTAGCTGGCGTGCAGGTCGAGCAGCGGCAGGGTTTCGGGGGTCCAGAACACCTGGGTCTCGATGCCCTGGTGACGGGTGCTGCCGAGGTTCTCGAAGCGGGTGGTTCTCGCGTTGTATTCGATCTGATCCTTGAAATCGATGCGATACAGGCCGGCTTCCAGGCGCAGGTTGTTGCTCGGGCTGAAGCGCACGCCGGTCTCGTAGTTCCAGGCCAGCTCGGCGGCCACGTCGCCGTCGAAGACGATCGAGGTGATCTGCGGCATGCGCAGCGAGCGCTGGGCGTCGGCGTAGAGGAACCACTGGTCGCTCAGCTCGTAGCCGACGCTGAGGCCCGGCAGCCATTCCTCGGCGGTCTTCTCCTGCGGCTTCTGCGCCACGCCGTTGACCCGGCCCTCGTACTCCATGGTCGCATGCTCGTAGCGCACCCCGGGGGTGATGGTCAGGCGGCCGTCGAGCAGGCCGATGGCGTTGCTGACGTAGGCGGCTTCGCCCTGGTCGTCGAAGGTCCAGTCGCGGAACACGCTGAAGGCGCCGGTGTTCAGGTTGTCGCGGTTGACCTTGAAGTCCACGTCCTCCTTGACCAGGCGGGCGCCGAGCACCCAGGTCTGGCTGACCGTGTCGCCGTCGATGGACAGGCTCAGGCGCGGCTCGCTGCCCCAGACGCGGAAGTCGCGCGGTGCGTCCTGCAGGGTGGTCGGCGTGGCATCCGGGGTGAACGGCAGGCCGACGATGAAGTTGCGGTAGCTGTGGTGGGCGAAGTTGGTCCAGCTGAACTCCACGCTGTCGAAGGGGCCGAAGCTGCCGAGGTACTGGTTCCAGGTGGCCCAGACGCGGTCGGTGTCGCCCTCGAAGCGGTCGAGGTCGCGGGTCGACTGGCGCGGATCGTCCCGGTAGTCGGCCACGCTGAGGGCGCCGGCCAGGTCCATGTCGGCGATGTAGCGCTGCACGCCGAAGCTCAGGCTGCGCGCCTCGTCGATGTCCCACTGGCCGCGCAGGCGGTAGTTCTGTACCGCGGTCTCGGAGTGCTCGCGGCCGTACTCGCCGTCGAGGGTGTTGAGATCGAGCTGCAGGGCGAAACTGTCGGTGATCCGGCCGCCGGTGCCGATGTAGCTGTCGAACAGCTGGCGACCGCCGGGGGCGAAGGTGACGCGCTCCTGCAGGGTGGTTTCCCACTGCTCGGGAATCGGCGGGCTGATGAAGTTGATCACCCCGCCGACGTTGTTCGGGCCGTACTGCACGGAGGCGCCGCCGCGCACCACGTCGATGCGCTCGACGGTGGCCAGGGTCTGCGGGAATAGCGACAGGCTGGTCTGCCCGTAGGGGCCGAGGGCCAGCGGAACGCCGTCGGCCAGTGCCTGAACGCGGCCGCTGCGGCTCTCGTACAGGCCGCGCACGGACAGCTGCGGCAGCACGCCGGTGCCGGTCTCGTCGAAGATCTTCACCCCCGGCACCCGCTGCAGGGCATCGTCCAGACCGCGCACGCTGGCCTTCTTGAGATCCTCCGCCTCGACCACGCTGCGGCTGCCGGCGTAGGTGCGCACTTCCTCGTCGCTGGCCCGGCCGAGCACGTCACCCTCGATCACGAAGGGGGCTAGGGTGAGATCGTGGTCCGGTGACTCCGTGGCAGCGGCGGTGCTTTCGGCTGCGAACGCCGCCTGGGCGACTGCCAGGGCCAGCAGACTGAGGGACATGCCGATCTGGCGGGTGGTCTTGCTCATGGTGGGGCGAAACTCCTGATTGTTGGTCCGGCGATCCAGTCTTTTTCGAGGCGAACGGAAGCAAACCCCGGTCATGCAAGCGGTGTGTCTTGATCGTTGTTGGCAGGAGAGCGGCCTGGATTGCCTGGCAGGCCATCGGCTGGAGGGGCAGGCTGGGCCTGCGCCTGTGCAATGACGGCTCAGGATCCGGGCGGAGTGCTTACTAGGTAATGCAACTCTTTATCTAATGAGAATTATTATCGAAATGTAAGGAAGATGTAAAGCCGGACGCTGCTCAGCCCGATGGCACTCACACGGAGTCGTCCGCACAAGCAGAGGGGTAGAAGGGGGCGTGATGGTTGTCTGCCCCAGCCGGTCAAGTCCGGCCAGGCGGCATCGTGCAAGGGCAGTGCAGCGGTCAAGTCAGGGCAGCTGCTTGGATCGGAGCCGGAGCGGTAACTGGAGTGGAGCCGGATGGACCGTCAGCGCTTGAGCATCGCCCGGATATCCGCCAGCGCGCTGTTGCCGCGCACCGCCTTGACCTCCACCGGGGTGTCCTCCAGGCCTTCCCACTGCAGGTCTTCCTGGGGCAGCTCGTCGAGGAAGCGGCTCGGCGCGCAGTCGATCACCTCGCCGTACTGCTTGCGCTTGGCGGCGAAGGTGATGGCTAGGTTGCGCTTGGCGCGGGTGATGCCGACGTAGGCCAGGCGGCGTTCCTCCTCGACGGTGTCGGCCTCGATGCTGGAGCGGTGGGGGAGGATTTCCTCCTCCATGCCCATGATGAACACGCAGGGAAATTCCAGGCCCTTGGAGGCGTGCAGGGTCATCATCTGCACGCCCTCGGCGCCGTCTTCCTCCTCCTGCTGGCGTTCGAGCATGTCGCGCAGCACCAGCTTGGCGATGGCCTGCTCGATGGTCATGTCGCCGTCCTCGTCCTTCTCCAGGGTGTTCTTCAGCGCCTCGAGGAGGAACCAGACGTTGCTCATCCGGTAGTCGGCGGCCTTGTCGGTGGAGCTGTTCTCGCGCAGCCAGTTCTCGTAGTCGATGTCGGCGATCATCCCGCGCAGGGCGGCGATGGGGTCGTCCTGCGCGCATTCGCGGCGCACCCGGTCGATGAAGTGCTTGAAGCGCGCCAGGCGCTCGCAGTAGCGGGCGTCGAGGTGCTCGCGCAGGCCGATCTCGTCGCTGGCGTCGTACATGCTGATCTTGCGCGCGGTGGCGTAGTTGCCGAGCTTCTCCAGGGTGGTCGAGCCGATCTCGCGGCGCGGCACGTTGATCACCCGCAGGAAGGCGTTGTCGTCGTCCGGGTTGACCAACAGGCGGAAGTAGCTCATCAGGTCCTTCACCTCCTGGCGGGCGAAGAAGCTGGTGCCGCCGGACAGGCGATAGGGAATCTGGTGGTGCTGCAGTTTCAGCTCCATCAGCTTGGCCTGGTAGTTGCCGCGGTAGAGGATGGCGAACTCGCTGTACGGGCGGTCGGTGCGCAGGTGCTGGGTGAGGATCTCCATGGCGATGCGCTCGCACTCGGCGTCCTCGTTCTTGCAGCGGATCACGCGGATCTCGTCGCCGTGACCCATCTCGCTCCACAGCTGCTTCTCGAACGCATGCGGGTTGTTGGCGATCAGCACGTTGGCGCACTTGAGGATGCGGCTGGTGGAGCGGTAGTTCTGCTCGAGCATCACCACCTTGAGGCTGGGGAAGTCGTCCTTGAGCAGCATGAGGTTTTCCGGCCGCGCGCCGCGCCAGGCGTAAATCGACTGGTCGTCGTCGCCGACCACGGTGAACTGCGCGCGCTCGGCCACCAGCAGCTTGACCAGCAGGTACTGGCTGGCGTTGGTGTCCTGGTATTCGTCGACCAGCATGTAGCGCACCTTGTTGCGCCACTTCTGCAGCACCTCGGGGTGGTCCTGGAACAGCTTGACCGGCTGCAGGATCAGGTCGTCGAAGTCGACCGCGTTGTAGGCCTTGAGGGTGCGCTGGTAGTGCAGGTAGACGATGGCGGCGGTCTGCTCGCGCGGGTTGCGCGCCTGCTCCAGTGCCTGCTCGGGGAGGATCAGGTCGTTCTTCCAGGCGCCGATCAGGTTCTTGATCTCGTCGACGCCGTCGTCGCCCTGGTACTCCTTCTGCATGATGTCGGCGAGCAGCGCCTTGACGTCCTGCTCGTCGAAGATCGAGAAGCCCGGCTTGTAGCCGAGGTGGGCGTGCTCCTTGCGGATGATGTTGAGGCCGAGGTTGTGGAAGGTCGACACCGTCAGGCCCTTGCCCTCGCCGCCGCGCAGCAGGCTGGAGACGCGCTCCTTCATCTCGCGCGCGGCCTTGTTGGTGAAGGTCACCGCGACGATGTTTTGCGCGCGGATGCCGCACTGCTGGATCAGGTAGGCGATCTTGCGGGTGATCACGCTGGTTTTGCCGGATCCGGCGCCGGCCAGCACCAGCAGCGGGCCGCTGATGTAGTGGACGGCTTCCTGCTGGCGGGGATTGAGTCGGGACATGCGGGCAGGGGTGTCTGGCTGCGAAGGAGGCGGCAGTTTAGCAGGCTGGCCCGGTCGCTGAATGGGTGGGTGACCGGGGGAAAGCCTCAGCGCACCACGTGCAGGAAGTGCATGTGCTGCTCGTACTGGTCGAGGATGTCGTCGATCACCTCGTCGCGTGACCAGCCCATCACGTCGTAGTCCTGGCCGCCCTCGAGCAGGTGCACCTCGGCGCGGAAGTACTTGCGTTCCTCGTCGCCCTCGAGCATGACGAAGCTCGGTTGCACGTAGGCGCGCGGGTGCACCTCGTAGACGAAGTCGACTTCCGTGCCGTGGCGCACCTCGAGGCGCACGCGGTGGTCGTCGCCGCTCTGCACCTCGACGTTCAGGCCCTGCTTGCGCAGCTCCTCGGCCACCGCCAGGCAACCCGGTTGCACCACCTCGTCGAGGAAGCGGTTGACGTGGGCGCGGCGCGGGAACATCACCATGTTGCGCAGGCGCCGCTGCCAACCGCCGGGGCTGCGCGCCTGGCGCGTATGCCCTGAGGTCTGGTGGCGCAGCACGCGCTTGGTGGCGTCCAGGTGCAGGGCCTTGAGCAGTCCCCACATCGAGGCCAGCAGGATCACCGAGAACGGCAGCGCGCTGGCGATGGTGGCGGTCTGCAGGGCGCTGAGGCCGTCGGCCAGCAGCAGGGCGATGGCCACCACGCCGATCGAGCTGGCCCAGAAGATCCGTTGCCACAGCGGGGTGTGGTTGCTGCCGCCGGAGGCGAGCATGTCGACCACCAGCGAGCCGGAGTCTGCCGAGGTGACGAAGAACACCACCACCATCAGCACCGCCAGCAGCGACAGCACCGAGGAGAAGGGGAACTGCTCGAGGAAGGCGAACAGCGCCAGCGAGCTGTCCTGGCCAACCGTGTCGGCCAGGCTGGTCAGGCCCTGCTGCATGATCATGTGGATGGCGCCGTTGCCGAACACGGTCATCCACAGCAGGGTGAAGCCGGCGGGGACGAACAGCACGCCGCAGACGAACTGGCGGATGGTCCGCCCGCGCGACACGCGGGCGATGAACATGCCGACGAACGGGGACCAGGACATCCACCAGCCCCAGTACAGCAGGGTCCAGCCACCGAGCCAGTCGGTCGGCTCGTAGGCGTACAGGTTGAAGGTCTTGCTGACGATCTCCGACAGGTAGCTGCCGGTGTTCTGCACGAAGGTCTGCAGCAGGTACACGGTGGGGCCGAGCACCAGCACCAGCAGGAGGAGAATGGCGGCCAGCGCCAGGTTCAGCTCGGACAGGCGGCGGATGCCCTTGTCCAGGCCGGTGACCACCGACAGGGTGGCCAGCGTGGTGACCGCGACGATCAGGCCGATCTGCACCCAGGTGCCGACCGGCAGGTCGAACAGATGGTTGAGGCCGCTGTTGATCTGCAGCACGCCATAGCCCAGCGAGGTGGCCACGCCGAACACGGTGCCGAGGATGGCGAAGATGTCCACCGCGTGGCCGATCGGACCGTGGATGCGCTCGCCGATCAGCGGGTAGAGCGCCGAGCGCAGGGTCAGCGGCAGGCCGTGGCGGTAGCAGAAGAAGGCGAGGATCAGCGCGACCATGGCGTAGATCGCCCAGGCGTGCAGGCCCCAGTGGAAGAAGGTCAGCTTCATCGCCTCGCGCGCGGCCTGCACGGTGTTCGGCTCGCCGATCGGCGGGGCGACGAAGTGCATCACCGGCTCGGCGACGCCGAAGAACATCAGGCCGATGCCCATGCCGGCGGAGAACAGCATGGCGAACCAGGTGGTGTTGCTGTAGTCCGGCCGGCTGTGGTCGGGGCCGAGCTTGATGTCGCCGTAGCGGCTGACGGCGAGGAACACCACGGTGATCAGGATCAGGGCGACGGCGAGGATGTAGAACCAGCTGGCGTTGGTGATGATCCAGCTCTGCACGAAGCTGAACAGGCTCTGGGCGCTGTCCGGGAAGGCTACGGCGAAAACCACCAGGGCCAGGATGAGCAGGACCGAGGTGAAGAACACCGGCGGGTTGAGGGTGGCGCCGGGGCGCGGGGATGTTTCCATTGAGCAAGCTCTCCGTGTGTGCGGATGGCCGCCAAGGGCGGATAGCAGACAGACTGGACCGGCCGCCAGGCAGGCGCAAACGCGCGCGGATGCTCGCCGGCCGGAGGAGGTGACCGGTTACTCTAGCATCTTGATAGCTTTAGTTGAGACTTCAATGATTCCTCATAGCTTCGTTGTATCGATTTCCGGGCGCTCAACCGGATTCGCCCGGTGCGCGGTACTGCAGCGCTTCGGCCAGCTGGGCGCGCTGGATGTCGGCGATGCCGGCCAGGTCGGCGAGGGTGCGCGCCACCTTGAGCACCCGGTGCAGGGCGCGTAGCGAGAGGCGCAGGCGCTCGCCGGCGCTCTCCAGCCACAGGCGGTCGGCTTCGCCGAGCGGGCAGTGCTGGCGCAGGCCGGGCAGGTCGAGATGGGCGTTGGCGCAGCCCTGGCGCGCCTGCTGGAGCTGCTGGGCCGCCGCCACCTGCTGCGCCAGCGCGGCGCTGTCCGGCCCTTCGCTGGCGGCGTGCAGGCGGGTCGGCTCGCGGCGCACGTGCAGGTGCAGGTCGATGCGATCGAGCAGCGGCCCGGACAGCCGGCTGCGGTAGCGCTGCACCTGCTCGGGGGTGCAGCGGCAGCGCTGCTCGGCATCGCCGAGATAGCCGCACGGGCAGGGATTCATCGCCGCCACCAGCTGGAAGCGCGCCGGAAAACGCAGCTTGTCCTGGGCGCGGGCGATGACGATCTCGCCGCTTTCCAGCGGTTCGCGCAGTACCTCCAGGACCTTGCGATCGAACTCCGGCAGTTCGTCGAGAAACAGCACGCCGTGGTGCGCCAGGCTGATTTCGCCGGGGCGCGGCCGGCTGCCGCCGCCGACCAGTGCCGGGCCGGAGGCGCTGTGGTGTGGCTGGCGGAACGGCCGCGGCGGCCAGCCGACCAGTGGCGCGGAGCCGGCGATCGACTGGATGGCGGCGACTTCCAGTGCCTCGGTTTCGGACAGCGGCGGCAGCAGGCCGGGCAGGCGGCTGGCCAGCAGGGTCTTGCCGGTGCCCGGTGCACCACTGAGGAGCAGGTTGTGGCGGCCGGCGGCGGCCACCAGCAGGGCGCGCTTGGCGGCCAGCTGGCCTTGCACCTCGGCGATGTCCCCCGGGCTGGCGGTCGGCAGCGGCAGGTCGTGGGCCTGCCAGGGGGCGAGCGGTGTATGTCCGGCCAGATGGGCGGCGACTTCCAACAGGTGCTCGGCGGCGTACACGGTCAGCCCGGAGACCAGGCAGGCCTCCTCGGCATTGGCCCGCGGCACCAGCAGGGCGCGCCCAGCGCCGCGGGCGGCCAGCGCCGCCGGCAGCACGCCGCGCACCGGACGCAGGGCGCCGGAGAGGGCCAGTTCGCCGAGGCATTCAAGGTTCTCGAGGCTGGCGGCCGGCAGCTGCCCGCTGGCGGCGAGCAGGCCGAGTGCGATGGCCAGGTCGAAGCGGCCGCCGTCCTTGGGCAGGTCGGCGGGGGCTAGGTTGAGGGTGATGCGCCGGCTGGGGAATTCGAAGCCGCAGCTCTGGATCGCGCTGCGCACGCGGTCCTTGCTCTCGCGCACGGCGGTTTCCGGCAGGCCGACCAGGGTCAGCGAGGGCAGGCCGTTGGCCAGGTGCGCCTCGACGCTGACGGCCGGGGCGTCGATGCCGAGCTGGGCGCGGCTGTAGACGATGGCGAGGGACATGATCGCTCCTTGATCAAGTGTCCCGCGGAAGGTGCCGCTGCTTATTCGTGCGGCGTTTCCAGGCGGGCTTCCAGTTCCGCGACCCGTGCCTCGAGGGCTTCCAGGCGTGCGCGGGTGCGGGCGAGGACGGTCATCTGCGCGTCGAACTCGTCGCGGCCGACCAGGTCCAGCTTGCCGAACGCACCCTGCAGCAGGGCCTTGAACTGGGCTTCCAGTTCGGCGCGCGGCAATGGCGAATCGCTGCCGAACAGGCGGCTGGCTTGGCTGGCGAGAAGGTCGAAAACGGCTTTGGGCGGCAGCATGGCGGCATTCCATCAACAGAAGGCGCCAGTCTAGCAGATTGCATTGTCGGACCTGCGACGCAGGTCCTGCACGTGCTGCCGGCAGGCGTGCCCATTGCTGGTGCACGGGTGCGGTGCTGTGGCGGGTGGCAGCTCGGTTTTTGCGCAACTAGACTGGGCTTGTGCACTGTAACGGTGCGCAGTTGTTGGGCATTTTGCCGGTAAAACCGACGATCACGCGCAAATCACTGAAAAACAAGTGTTTGTGAAAAGCTGGCAAGGTTTCTGCAAGCGTTGTGCTGCCGGTGCCGAATGCCACTGTGGTGGATTGGGCGGAGCAGGGGAGAGCTTCGCCACTAGCTGCCGGTCAACGTTGAATCCAGCCTGCGTAGTGTCTGCCGCCTGTTACAAACGTGGGACTCTGCGCTTAGACTTGTTACGGGTTCGTTGTTCCTGGGGCAAGTCCACCATTACGGGAGAAACATTCATGAAGCTAGTCACTGCCATCATCAAGCCGTTCAAGCTCGACGACGTGCGCGAGTCGCTGTCGGAAATCGGCGTGCAGGGTATTACCGTCACCGAGGTCAAGGGCTTCGGCCGCCAGAAGGGCCACACCGAGCTGTATCGCGGCGCCGAATACGTGGTCGACTTCCTGCCCAAGGTGAAGATCGAAGTAGCGATTGCCGACGACCAGCTGGATGCAGTCATCGACGCCATCACCAAGGCCGCCAACACCGGCAAGATCGGTGACGGCAAGATCTTCGTGGTCAATCTGGAGCAGGCGATCCGCATCCGCACCGGCGAGACCGGCACCGACGCGGTCTGACCCCAGCCGCTACAACCGCTACTCCACCGAACCCCACGCCCCAGGAGTAACACATGACTCTGCGCAAAATCGCAGGGCTAGGAGCCCTATTGTCTCTCGTCAGCCCGGGCCTGGCCCTGGCTGCCGAAGAAGCGACCCTGAACAGCGGCGATACCGCCTGGATGCTGACGGCCACCGCGCTGGTCCTGTTCATGACCATCCCCGGCCTGGCGCTGTTCTACGGCGGCATGGTCCGTTCCAAGAACATCCTTTCAGTGATGATGCAGTGCTTCGCCATCACCGGCCTGATCAGCGTGCTGTGGGTCCTCTATGGCTACAGTCTGGCCTTCGACACCACCGGCATGGAGCAGGGGGTCGTCAACTTCAACTCCTTCATCGGCGGGCTGTCCAAGGCGTTTCTCAGCGGCCTGACCCCTGACAGCCTGATCGGCGCCTTCCCGGAAAGCGTGTTCATCACCTTCCAGATGACCTTCGCCATCATCACCCCGGCGCTGATCGTCGGTGCCTTCGCCGAGCGCATGAAATTCTCCGCGATGCTGATTTTCATGGCGGTGTGGTTCACCCTGGTCTACGCACCGATCGCCCACATGGTCTGGGCCGGCAACGGCGGCCTGATGTGGGACTGGGGCGTGCTGGACTTCGCCGGTGGCACCGTGGTGCACATCAACGCCGGTATCGCCGGCCTGGTGGCGTGCATCGTGCTGGGCAAGCGCAAGGGCTACCCGACCACCCACATGGCGCCGCACAACCTCGGCTACACCCTGATCGGTGCCGCCATGCTGTGGGTCGGCTGGTTCGGCTTCAACGCCGGCTCGGCGATCGCCGCCAACGGCACCGCCGGCATGGCCATGCTGGTCACCCAGATCGCCACCGCCGCTGCCGCGCTGGCCTGGATGCTCGCCGAGTGGCTCACCCACGGCAAGCCCAGCGCCCTGGGCATCGCCTCCGGGGTGGTCGCCGGCCTGGTCGCCATCACGCCGGCCGCCGGTACCGCCGGCCCGATGGGCGCCCTGGTGATCGGTCTGGCCTCCGGTGCGATCTGCTTCTTCTGCGCCACCAGCCTCAAACGCAAGCTCGGTTATGACGACTCCCTGGACGCCTTCGGCGTGCACGGTGTCGGCGGCATCGTCGGCGCGATCCTCACCGGCGCCTTCGCGGCACCGGCGCTGGGCGGCTTCGGCACGGTGGAGGACATCGGCGCCCAGCTGTTCACCCAGTTCAAGGGCGTGGCGTTCACCGTGGTTTACACCGCCATCGTCACCTTCGTGATTCTCAAGGTGCTCGATCTGGTGATCGGCCTGCGCGTCAGCGAGGAAACCGAGAGCGTCGGTCTCGATCTCGCCGAGCACAACGAACGCGGTTACAACCTCTGAGGCAATGTGGCGGGCACCCAAGGTCGGGTGCCCGCACGCCGGCGCGCCAGCGCCCCCCTGCACAAGGCTTTTCATATGGATACCAATGCTCTGATCCCCCTGCAATACGCCCTGGACACCTTCTATCTGGTGATCTGCGGTGCCCTGGTGATGTGGATGGCGGCCGGTTTCGCCATGCTCGAGTCCGGTCTGGTCCGGGCCAAGAACACCACCGAGATCCTCACCAAGAACGTCGCCCTGTACGCCGTGGCCTGCGTGATGTACCTGCTGATCGGCTACCACATCATGTACTCCAGCCCCGAGGGCGGCATCCTGCCGAGTCTGGGCTTCCTGATCGGTGACGAGCATGCGGTGGACCTGGTCGCCGCGGGCGGCGAGGATGCGCCGGCCTTCTCCAAGCGCGCCGACTTCTTCTTCCAGGTGGTGTTCGTCGCCACCGCCATGTCGATCGTCTCCGGCGCGGTGGCCGAGCGCATGAAGCTGCTGGCCTTCCTCGCCTTCGCGGTGGTGATGACCGGCTTCATCTACCCGGTCCAGGGCTACTGGAAATGGGGTTCGGGCTTCCTCAACCAGGCCGGCTTCCTCGACTTCGCCGGTTCCGGCGTGGTGCACCTGTGCGGCGCCGCCGCGGCCTTGGCCGGTGTCCTGCTGCTCGGCGCGCGGCGCGGCAAGTACGGCCCGAACGGCCAGGTCAACGCCATTCCCGGCGCCAACCTGCCGCTGGCGACCCTGGGCGCACTGATCCTGTGGTTCGGCTGGTTCGGCTTCAACGGCGGCTCGCAGCTGGCCATCAGCAGCATCGAGAACGCCAACGCGGTGGCGGCGGCCTTCCTCAACACCAACATGGCGGCGGCCGGTGGCCTGCTGGCGGCGCTGATCGTGGCGCGCATCCTGTTCGGCAAGTTCGACCTGACCATGGCCCTCAACGGTGCCCTGGCCGGTCTGGTGGCGATCACCGCCGAACCGGTGACCCCGTCGGCGCTGTCGGCCGTGCTGATCGGCGCCGTCGGTGGCGTGCTGGCGGTGGGCGGCGTGCTGCTGCTCGACAAGCTGAAGATCGACGATCCGGTGGGTGCCATCGCGGTGCACGGTCTGTCTGGCATCTGGGGCCTGCTGGCGGTGCCGCTGACCAACGACGGCGGCAGCTTCACCGCCCAGCTGCTCGGCATCGTCTGCATCTTCGGCTGGGTGTTCTCCGCCAGCCTGATCGTCTGGGCGATCCTCAAGGCGGTGATGGGCGTGCGCGTGGATGCCGAGGACGAGTACACCGGCGTGGACATCGCCGAGTGCGGCATGGAGGCCTATCCGGAGTTCACTCGCAAGAGCTGACCGGCGCGCTTTTTATCGCCACAGCACAAGGGCACCCTCGGGTGCCCTTTGCTTTTTCTGGCGGCGCGCTAGAATGCGCGCGAATGGGCCGCACAGCCGTATCCACTCATGCCGGATGGCATGGGGAGTCGCGGGGCGAGTTCGACGAATGTACACCGGCAGCGCGCGCACGTGACGTTGTTGGGCTATAAACAATCTGCCTTTGCAGAGCAGCATGGGGTTCATCATGAGCGAAGAAGATCTGGAACAGGACGAGCTGGAAGGCGCCGACGAGGCCGACGAGGAGCTGGGTGCGGCGCCGGATGACGATGGCGACAGCGACGACGAGGTGGCTGCCCCGGTAGCCAAGAAGACCAAGAAGGAAGCCGAGCCCGAGGAACTGCCCACCATCGAGGCCAAGCAGAAAGAGCGCGACGCCTTGGCGCGGGCGATGGAAGAGTTTCTCGCGCGCGGCGGCAAGGTACAGGAAGTCGAATCCAACGTGGTTGCCGATCCGCCCAAGAAGCCGGACAGCAAGTACGGCAGCCGCCCCATCTGATCGATCCGATCACTGGCAGGCGCAAAGGCGACCCCGGAGTTGATCCGGGGTCGCCTTTTTTGTGTCCGCGAATCGTCAGTTCAGGCGCAGCGGATAGCTGAGCAGCAAAAAGTGCAGCAGGTTGACTGCCGCGTGCAGCAGCACGGCCGCGGCCAGACGGCCAGACCGCTGCAGGACCCAGCCGTAGCCGAGCCCGGCGACGCCGGCGACCAGCGCAAAGGTCAGGCTGAAAGGCGCGTGGGCCAGGCCGAACAGGGCCGCGCTCAGGGCGATGCCGCGGCTGGCGCCGAGACGCGCGACCAGCGCGCCCTGCAGCACGCCGCGAAACAGCAGCTCTTCGGCCAGTGCCGTCACGCCGAGGTTGAGTGCCAGCCAGACGGCCAGCTCGGCCGGCCATTTCGGCTGCCAGGCCACCACGCCGAGGGCCAGGGCCAGCGCCGGCACCGCCAGCAGGGTGGCCAGGGCCCAGCGCCAGGCCGACCTCGCATGCTCCACCGGCCGGCGCGGCTGGCGCCACCACCAGGCCAGCAGGGTGACGCCGACCAGCAGCTTGTCCCAGGACAGGCGCAGCGCATATGGCGGCGCGTCCGGGCTGATCGAGCGTGGCACGCCAAGCGGCAGCGGGCTGAAGCCGGGCAGGACGTGGGCGGCGAGGGCCAGGCCGGCCAGCAGCGTGCCGCCCAGCCACAGCCCGCCGGACAGCCGCGGCCGGGCACAGAGCACCCAGGCGGCGAACAGCGCGCCGCCCAGCAGTCCGGCCGGCTGGATGCCGCCGGCGAGCAGCCCGGCCAGCAGCACCAGCGCCGGCGCCAGCAGCGGCCAGAGCAGCTGGCCGGGGCGGGTTTGTGGGTAGTCGGCAGTCACCGCGAAGGCGGGGCTGTCGTGCGGCATCAGGCGGCCTGCCAGCGCGCCAGCAGCGCCGGCAGCTCGGCGAGGCTGGCGATCTGCGCATCCGGCGTGCCCTCGCCGTCCCAAGCCTTGCCCTGCGGGTTGACCCAGATCGCCCGCATGCCGGCGTCCTGGGCGCCCTGGATGTCGTCGCGGGGATGGTCGCCGATATGCACGGCGGCCTGCGCCGGGACGCCGGCGTGCTGCAGGGCGGCGTGGAAGGCGCGCGGATCGGGTTTGCTGACGCCGAGCTGTTCGGCGTTGAAGGCGAAGCGGAAGTAGCCGGCGATGCCGATGCACTCGACGTCGGCGTTGCCATTGGTCAGCACGCCCAGGCTGAACTGTTCGGCCAGCTGTTCGAGGGTCGGGCGCACCTCGGGAAACAGGCTGACCTGCTGGCGCGCGGCGAGGAAGTGGCTGAAGGCCGCTTCCGCCAGCTGCACCGCCTCGCGTTCGGCATAGCCGGCCTGCTGCAGGCTGTGGCGCAGCACGCGGCGGCGCAGCTCGCTGATGCGCCCGTTGAGGCCCGGTTCCTGCTCTAGAAGCCACTGGCGGTTGTGCTGCAGCTGCGCGCTGGCTTCGTCGCCGAGGCGCGGGGCATGCTCGGCCAGCCACGCCAGCAGGCCGGCTTCGGCGGCCTGCAGCACCGGGGCGACATCCCACAGGGTGTCGTCGAGGTCGAAGGTGATCAGGCGCAGGGTCACGGGCATTCTCCGCTGTGGGTGAGAGGGCCGAGTGTTTCGGTCGGTTTCTGCATCATACCGCCGCTGTGCGGGGCTGGATCAGTCCTGGCCGTCATCTTCGTCGCCGCGGGGCGGCGCGGCGCTGTCTGGAGTGGCGTCGGTGCGCCGGTGCGCGCGCGGGTGGGCCTGGTCGTAGATGCGCGCCAGGTGCTGGAAGTCCAGGTGGGTGTAGATCTGCGTGGTGCCGATGTCGGCGTGGCCGAGCAGTTCCTGCACCGCGCGCAGGTCCTGGGAGGACTCCAGCATGTGGCTGGCGAAGCTGTGGCGCAGCATGTGCGGGTGCAGGTGCTGGCCCAGTCCGCGCACTCCGGCCTGGCGCACGCGCAGCTGGATGGCCCGCGGACTCAGGCGCTGGCCGCGCTGGCTGATGAACAGCGCCTGGTCGACGGCGGCGCCCTGACGGATCTCCAGCCAGGCCTGCAGGGCCTCGCGCGCCTTGCGCCCGACCGGCAGCGTGCGCACCTTGTTGCCCTTGCCGTGCACCCGCACCAGGCCGGAGTCCAGGTCGAGCTGCGCCAGGTCCAGCCCAGTCAGTTCGGACAGGCGCAGGCCGGAAGAATAGAACAGCTCGAGCATGGCCTGGTCGCGGCGCTCGAGAAAGTCGTCGGCCGGCGCAGCGTCGTCCGGCGTATCGACGCCCGGCGCGCCGTCGAGCAGCTGCTGGGCGCGGTCGGTGTCGAGCAGCCTGGGCAGGCGCTGTTCGCCCTTGGGTGGGTGCAGGCCGGCGCTGGGGTCGTGGCGGCAGTGGTTCTCGCGGATCAGGTAGCGGTACAGCCCGCGCACGGCGGAGAGGAAGCGCGCCAGGCTGGGCGCGGCCAGGCCCTGCTGGTGCAGGCTGGCGAGCATGCGCCGCAGCTGGCGGGTTTCCAGCTGTGGCCAGCGCTCGAGGCCGGCCTCGGTCATCAGCGCCAGCAGCTTGTCGAGGTCGCGGCGGTAGCCGGCCACGCTGTGCGGCGACAGCTGGCGCTCGCTGCGCAGGTGTTCGAGGTAGGCGTCCAGTTCGGTTTGCATGGCGGACTCCTGGTGGTGGCGGCTGGGGTGCCGCGTGCGGCCAGCCTGTGGGAGGCGCGACCTCGCGGCGATGCGGGCCGCAGGCCCGCCTCAAGCTCAACAGCTTCGCCCCGAGGGCGGACCTCCGACAACAGCGGCCGCGTGTCAGCGCACCGCGCGCAGCGGCGGCACCAGGCGCGGCAGCAGGCGGGCGACGATCTCCGCCACGTGGCCGAGGAACACGGTGCCCAGCGAACTCTTGTAGTGCTGCGGGTCGGGGCTGCCGAGGGCCAGCACGCCGTGCAGGCCCTGATGGCTGAGCACCGCCACCGCGGCCGAGCCGATGCTGGCGATGTTCTCGGCGGGGAACAGGAAGGCCAACTCCTCGGCGCGCAGCACGCCGCACACCGTCTTGTTGCCGGCGAGCAGGGCGCCGACCGCCTGCTGGGCCTCGCTCTGGCTGACCCAGTGGCCCACCGCCGGCGGGTTGTCGCTGAACAGCAGCAGGCTGACGAAGGGCACCTGGAAGTCGTGGCGCAGGCTGTCCTCCACCGCGGCGACCAGCTCCTCGAGGCCCTCGGCGTCGAGCAGGGCGACGATCAGCCGACGGGTACGCTCGAACAGCCGATCGTTGTCGCGGGCGATGTCCATCAGTTGGGTCAGTCGGGTGCGCAGCTCGTGGTTGCGCTCGCGCAGCAGGCGCAGCTGGCGGGTCACCAGCGACACCGCGTGGCCGGCCTCGTGGGGAATCTGCAGCTCGGCGAGCAGCTCGTCGCGGCCGACGAAGAACTGCGGGTGCGCGGCCAGCCAGGCGGCGACCTGTTCGGCGTCCAGCTCCGGCAGCTCGCTCACAGGCGCACCTGGCCTTCGAACACGCGTAGCGCCGGGCCGGTCATCATGACCGGCTGGCCGGGGCCGGCCCACTCGATCGACAGGCTACCGCCGGGCAGGCTGATCTGCACCGGCGACTGCAGCCAGCCCTGGCGAATGCTGGCCACCGCGGCAGCGCAGGCGCCGGTACCGCAGGCCTGGGTCTCGCCGCAGCCGCGCTCCCACACGCGCAGGCGCGCGTGGTGGGCGTCGACCACCTGCAGGAAGCCGATGTTGGCTTTCTGCGGGAAGCGCGGATGGGTTTCCAGCTGTGGGCCGAGCGTATGTACCGGCGCGGTGTCGACGTTGTCGACGCGCAGCACGCCGTGGGGGTTGCCCATCGATACCGCAGCCAGCTCGACGGTCTGACCGCCGACCTCGACCTCGTAGGCGAGCGCGGCCTCCGGGGCGACGAAGGGGATCTCCGCCGGCAACAGGCGCGGCGCGCCCATGTCCACGGTGATCTGCCCGTCGCTGCGCACGTTCAGCTCGATCACGCTGTTCTTGGTCTCGACGCGGATGCGCTTCTTGGCGGTCAGGCGCTTGTCGATGACGAAGCGGGCGAAGCAGCGCGCGCCGTTGCCGCACTGCTCCACCTCGGAGCCGTCGGCGTTGAAGATGCGGTAGCGGAAATCCACGTCCGGCCGGCTCGGCGGCTCGACGATCAGCAGCTGGTCGAAGCCGACGCCGGTGTGGCGGTCGCCCCACTGGCGCACATGCTTGGGCTGCACATGGGCGTGCTGGGTGACCAGGTCGAGGACCATGAAGTCGTTGCCCAGCCCGTGCATCTTGGTGAAACGCAGCAGCATGCCGGCCTCCGGATCAGTTGGGCAGCAGGCTTTCGCCGGCGTACAGCTCTTCGATGCTCTCGCGGCGGCGCACCAGGTGCACCTGCTCGCCATCCACCAGCACCTCGGCGGCGCGGCCGCGGGTGTTGTAGTTGGAGCTCATCACGAAGCCGTAGGCGCCGGCCGAACGCACGGCCAGCAGGTCGCCCTCGGCCAGGGCCAGCTCGCGGTTCTTGGCGAGGAAGTCGCCGGTCTCGCAGATCGGTCCGACCAGATCGTAGCAACGCACTTCGCCGGCATGCGGCTGCACGGCGCTGACGTCCATCCAGGCCTGGTACAGCGCCGGGCGGATCAGGTCGTTCATCGCCGCGTCGATCACCGCGAAGTCCTTGTGCTCGGTGTGCTTGAGGTACTCGACGCGGGTCAGCAGCACGCCGGCGTTGGCGACGATCGAGCGGCCCGGCTCGAACACCAGGGCCAGTTCGCGACCGGCCAGGCGCTCGCGTACCGCCTTGATGTAATCGCCGGCCAGCGGCGGCTCCTCGTCGCGGTACTGCACGCCGAGACCGCCACCCAGATCCAGATGCTGGATCTGGATGCCGCGCGCGGCCAGGCGGTCGACCAGCGCCAGCAGGCGCTCGAGGGCGTCGAGGAACGGCTCGAGCTGGGTCAGCTGCGAGCCGATGTGGCAGTCGACACCGACCACCTCAAGGTTGGGCAGCTCGGCGGCGCGGGCGTAGACCGCCTCGGCGGCGTCGATGGCAATGCCGAACTTGTTCTCCTTGAGGCCGGTGGAGATGTACGGATGGGTCTGCGCGTCGACGTCGGGGTTGACGCGCAGCGACACCGGCGCCTTGACGCCCAGCTCGGCGGCCACCTGCTGCAGGCGCTCCAGCTCGACGTCGGACTCGACGTTGAAGCAGTGCACGCCGACTTGCAGCGCACGGCGCATGTCGTCGCGGCTCTTGCCGACGCCGGAGAAGACGATCTTGCCGGGCTCACCGCCGGCGGCCAGCACGCGTTCCAGCTCGCCGCGCGAGACGATGTCGAAGCCTGCGCCGAGGCGGGCCAGCACGTTGAGCACGCCGAGGTTGGAGTTGGCCTTGACCGCGAAGCACACCAGGTGCGGCATGCCGGTCAGCGCGTCGGCGTAGGCGTGGTACTGCGCCTCGATGTGGGCGCGCGAATAGACGTAGGTGGGGGTGCCGAAGCGCTCGGCAATCGCGGACAGCGCCGCGCCTTCCGCGAACAGCTCGCCGCCGCGGTAGTTGAAAGGTTGCATGCAGGCCTCCTGAAGGAGTCCGGACGTCCGCGACTGGGCGGGATGCGCCGGACTCTTAGAATTCGAAACGGTCTTTGCTGCTACCGGCTTTTTCATCGCCCGGAAGATACAGCGGACCCTTCTGGCCGCAGCCGGTGAGGCCGGCGCTGAGCACGATCAGCGCAAGGAACGGAAGCAGCAGGCGCTTCATGGCGGAAATCCTTGTAAAAGCATCGATTGCGCCGGAGTATACCGACCCCCCGAGGGCTTGCCTATGCGCCGGGACGCACGGCGGGCGCGGCCTGCGCGGTGCGTCGCCAGCGTGCCCGGCAAGCGGGGCGATGCCATTTCCTGTTCGAGCGGAGAAGAGTCCATGAGTCTTACTGAAGCCCGCTTCCACGCCCTGGTGGATGCCCTGCAACTGGCGGTCGAGGACGCCTTCGATGCCACTGATCTGGATGTCGACCTGGAGAACAGCGGCGGCGTGCTGACCGTGCGCTTCGACAATGGCAGCCAACTGATCTTCAGCCGTCAGGAGCCGCTGCGCCAGTTGTGGCTGGCGGCGCGCTCCGGCGGTTTCCACTTCGACTACGACGAGGCGGCCGGTACCTGGGTCTGCGACGGCAACGGCGAGGCGTTGCCCGCCATGCTCGCGCGTCTGGCCAGCGAGCAGGGTGGCGCCGCGGTGGATTTCACCGCGCTCTGAGCGCGACCCGCCTGCGCCGCCGGTCGCCGGCGCTCGGGTTGCTTATTTGTCGCGCTGTGGTAGGGTCAGGGCAGACCCCGCCTGCGCCGGTTGTATAAAGACACCGCGTCGGGCGATGCGCCGTTGAAGCCGCGCCCCGCACCTGTCCCGCTCGGGAAAAGGTGCGGGGCGCGGTTTTGCTTTGCCTCGCCGACGTCCGCGATGTTTTCACACAGCCAGTGTGGCGGGGTTTTCCTTTTCGCGATCCATCCATCAGGAGCCCTGCCGACATCATGAGCCTGTCGCCGCCGATTACCATTACCCGCCTCGACCTGCAGCGTCTGGAGAAGATGCTGGACAGCCTGGAGGCGTTCAATCCCACCGCCGAGGCGCTGGAGCGCGAGCTGGGCCGCGCCGAGGTGGTCGGTCTTGACGAGGTGCCGCCGGGGGTGGTGACCATGAACTCCACCGCCCATTGCCGCGAGGAAGCCAGCGGCAAGGAGTACCACCTCACCCTGGTCTATCCACAGGAGTCCGGGCGCGAGGGCAGCGTCTCGGTGCTGGCGCCGGTGGGCTGCGCCCTGCTCGGCCTGTCGGTGGGGCAGACCATCGACTGGGCACTGCCCGGGGGCAAGACCCTGCAGCTGAGCCTGCTCGGCGTCGACTACCAGCCGGAAGCCGCCGGCGAGGTGCGCTGAGCCCGCGTCAGTCCGCAGCAATGCAAACAGCCCGCGCCGGGTGATCGGTCGCGGGCTGTTTGCATTTCAGGGGCGTGGCAATGGCTGTCGGGCACTGCGCCGCTGTCGCGCCTAGGCGCAGTCCCGCGGGCATCTACGGTCGGATGTGGCTGGCCACGGGTGCCGGGTCCTGGCTGAGCAGCGCCAGGCAGCGGAGCTGTTTCGCATCTTCTCGCGGGCCGTCGTAGCAGAGGCGCTGCGGCGGACCCTCGACCAGCCTGGCCGGGCCTAGGCCATAGGGATTGCCCTCGGCCGCCTGGGCCAGCGCCTGCGCGCTGGAGAAGCCGGGGGCGAGGGTGTTGAGGCGGTTGTAGAGCTGGATGCGCGCATCCAGATCGTGCAGCTGGGCCAGGTACTGGCTCATGTCGGGTATGGCGACAGCGACCAGTATATTGCCGATGGGATTGCGCCAGTCCTGGCGGCGCGGGGGCGGTGACTGCCGCAGCCCGTCGGCAAATTCGCTGGCCGTTAGTTGCGATGCACGGGCGATGCGCTGGTAGTCGGGCAGCGTGGCGTTGCTGCTCATGTTCGGCTTGAACAGCAGCTGCAGAGCGAGGCGCCCATGTTCCTGAGGGAAGTGCGGGTCCTCGCGCATCGACGCGAAGCCCTTGGCGAGCATCGCGAACTCGCTCTGCATGGCGCTCTGTAGCGAGCGCTCGGCGGCCGTCAGGGGCGGCAGAGCGGCCGGGCGCTCGATCAGGCCCTGCTGGTACAGCGCGGCGAGGACGCCGACATCACTGGCGAACAGGCGGACGATGGCCATCTTCTGGGTCAGGGTGTCGGCGGCGGCCAGGTGTCGGCGCCAGTGGCCGATGTCTTCCTCGAGCAGGGTTCTGGCCTGTTCGGCCTGGTCGTCTTGGCGTAGCCGGCAGGCGTCCAGCGCCAGCAGGCGATTGCCGGCCAGCAGGACGACATAGTTGGGCTGCGGTTCCGACAGCTCGCTGGCGGCCAGGCTGCGCAGGTCGGCGAGGCGCGCGACCTGCCGATAACGCTTGAGCAGCTCCCGCCCCTGCTCCAGATGCGCCTCGTCGCGCGCCGGCTCCAGGCAGTAGCCATGTTCGTTGTGTTGCGCTGCGAGCTTGGGAATATCCAGTTGCCGGAGTGGCGTCGGCTGGAACGAGTCATCGAAGGGCGAATGCGTGGCGCGTCACTGCCGGTATTCGGCCAGGCGTGCCCGGCCGGCGGCCCGCGGCTCTGTCGCGGCAACCAGGCCGAGCAGGTAGAGGTAGCCGTCGCTGCTGTCCCGCGGGCTGTCGACTGCCTGGACCCAGGCGCTGGCCTCGGGGTGCAGCGAATCGTCGCGAACCCAGTACAACGTCAGGGTAATGGCCAGGAGCAAGATGGCAGCGAGTGCGTAGCGGGTGATGCGCAGCGGGCGACTCATGAGGGGGACGTCCTGGTCCGGTGTGGGACCCGCATGATAGATCCGTCCCGGCCACGATGTTCGTCGAGGCGGTCAAGGAATGTCGCTGAAATGTGAGGCCGACCCATTGGCGGCTGGCGCAGGCCAGGGAAGGGCAAGGTGAGGCGGGAAGGTGAAGCCGCAGTCGCGTGCTGCAGGCGTGGTGGAGGCGGGCAGCGCAGTGCGCGCTGTCCGCCCGGGTGTTGGTCAGGCCGGCTGCAGAATGGTCAGCAGGCCGCGGACCTGTTCGGCCGCGTCCAGGCCGAGGCTGGTCAGGTAGCCGCCGTCGACTTCGGTGATCAGGCCCTTGGCGTGCAGGCGCTCGCCCGCGGCGATCTTCTGCGGTGCGGCGTCGTGGTGGATCTTGAGGCCCTCCTGGGTATTGTCCGGGTTGAACAGGGCGAGCAGTTCCACTTCGGCGATCAGCTCGGGGGTCAGGTTCATGGTGCCTCCAGTGCAGGGCAGGGCGACCGAAAGGGTCGCGCTCAAGGGATGTTGCCGGTTGTCTTGTTCGTTTTATTCGTCTTCTTCGTCGTCCGCATCGCCCAGCGCTTCCGGCAGTTCAGGCAGGGCGCGCAGCATGGTTTCGTAGCCGGAGCCGTCGAACGGCCGGTTATCCGCCAGCATGTTCTCGATCTCGTGGGCAAGGATCAGCGCCATCAGGCGCACGGCCTCGCTGCGTTCGTAGCCGACCAGGGTCAGCTTGTTGAGGGTCGCCTGGGCGGCGGCCGGCTCGCCGGCGGCGATCTGGTTCTCGATGGCTTCGATCAGCTTGTTTTCGGCGAAGACCGCATCGTCTTCGGCGGAGTTGTGACTCATGGCGGAGTTCTCGTCAAGCGCCGGAGGATTTTCTTCGTCCAGCTGGCAGAGGGTGCAGCTGCCGTCATCCGGGCGGCTGGTTTCCACGTAGCGCAGGCGCCGGCTGGCCGACTGGCGGTCGGCACTGACGCGAAAGCGCGGGCGGTCGGCGGTGGACATGGCGGGCTCCGGAGCAACTGACGGCTCCTTCATAACCCGCCGATGGTGGGGGCGGCAAGCGCTCCTTGGTCGGAGCGCTGCCGAAGCGACCTCAGCGCGCAGCCAGCAGGGCCTGGCCGCGGGCCACGGCGGCGCGCACCTGGTTGGGCGCGGTGCCGCCGATATGGTCGCGGGCGTTGACCGAGCCTTCCAGGGTCAGCACGGCGAACACGTCGTCGCTGATCTGATCGCTGAACTGGCGCAGCTCATCCAGCGACATCTCGGCCAGGTCCTTGCCGGTCGCCACACCGTACTTCACCGCGTGGCCGACGATCTCGTGGCAGTCGCGGAACGGCAGGCCCTTGCGCACCAGGTAGTCGGCGAGGTCGGTGGCGGTGGAGAAGCCGCGGCGGGCGGCCTCGCGCATCACCTCGACGCGCGGCTTGATCGCCGGGATCATGTCGGCGAAGGCGCGCAGCGAGTCGCGCAGGGTGTCGGCGGCGTCGAACAGCGGCTCCTTGTCTTCCTGGTTGTCCTTGTTGTAGGCCAGCGGCTGGCCCTTCATCAGGGTCAGCAGTCCGGTCAGCGCGCCGAACACCCGGCCGCTCTTGCCGCGCACCAGTTCCGGGACGTCGGGGTTCTTCTTCTGCGGCATGATCGAGGAGCCGGTGCAGAAGCGGTCCGGCAGCTCGATGAAGTTGAACTGCGCGGAAGTCCACAGCACCAGCTCTTCGGAGAAACGCGACAGGTGCATCATCGCCAGCGAGGCGGCGGCGCAGAATTCGATGGCGAAGTCGCGGTCCGACACGCCGTCCAGCGAGTTGCCGCCGATGGCCTCGAAGCCGAGCAGCTGGCAGGTGATCTCGCGCTGGATCGGGTAGGTGGTGCCGGCCAGCGCAGCCGAGCCCAGCGGCATGCGGTTGACGCGCTTGCGGCAGTCGACCAAGCGCTCGTAGTCGCGCGACAGCATCTCGAACCAGGCCAGCAGGTGGTGGCCGAAGCTCACCGGCTGGGCGGTCTGCAGGTGGGTGAAGCCGGGCATGATCACTTCGGCGTGCTGCTCGGCCTGGGTCAGCAGGCCCTGCTGCAGGCGGGTGATTTCGCCGAGGATGACGTCGATCTCGTCGCGCAGCCACAGGCGGATGTCGGTGGCCACCTGGTCGTTGCGGCTACGCCCGGTGTGCAGCTTCTTGCCGGTGATGCCGATGCGGTCGGTCAGGCGCGCCTCGATGTTCATGTGCACGTCTTCCAGATCGACGCGCCAGTCGAACTGGCCGGCCTCGATCTCGGCCTGGATCTGCTGCAGGCCGGCGATGATGGCGTCGCGCTCGGCGGCGCTCAGCACGCCGGCCTGCTCCAGCATGGTGGCGTGGGCGATCGAGCCCATGATGTCGTGGCGATACAGGCGCTTGTCGAAGTCGACGGAAGCGGTGAAGCGGGCGACGAAGGCATCGACCGGTTCGCTGAACCGGCCGCCCCAGGACTGGTTGGTTTTTTCGCTGCTCATCAGGTGTCTCGTGCTGTGTTCATGCAAAGGACGGAGGCCCCACGGGGCGTATGCCCGGCATGATACCAGCTCGCCCGGCAAAACCCGGCAGCGGCGTTCGGTGACCCAGGTCACCCCCTGCCATGCTGCGGGCTTGCCGGACGAACGGTCGCGGCGGACACTGGCTGGATGCGCAAATCCTGGTTTGCCGGCACCCGACCGCCGGCCTCGTCCGCTGACTTCTTCCTCCCCGAACTGTGCGCGCCCGAGGCGCTGCTCAGCCTGGTGCTGCTGGCCGAGCTGCTGGTGCTGGTGCTGGTGCTGGCCGAGCCGCTGCAGCCGTCGTTCGACTGGGTGCGTCTGGCGTTGACCTCGCTGTTCGTGCAGTGGCTGGTGCTGCTCTCGGCGGCGGCGCTGTGCCGCCTGCGGCCGTGGCTGATGGGCCTGCCGCAGGCGCTGGCCGGCATCCTCTGCGGCGCTCTGGTGGTGGCGCTGACCCTGGCCTGCACCTGGGCGGCCGGCTGGTTCGGGCTGTCCGTGCCGCGCCCCCAGGAGGGCCAGCTCAACCTGTATCTGCGCCACGGGCTGATCGCGCTGATCATGTCCGGGCTGGTGCTGCGCTACTTCTACCTGCAGAGCCAGTGGCGGCGCCAGCAGCAGGCCGAGCTGCGCGCCCGGCTCGAGGCGCTGCAGGCGCGCATCCGCCCGCACTTCCTGTTCAACAGCCTGAACAGCATCGCCAGCCTGATCGCCAGCGCTCCTGACAAGGCCGAGCTGGCGGTGCTCGACCTCTCCGACCTGTTCCGCGCCAGCCTGGCCAAGCCGGGCAGCCTGGTGGCCTGGCGCGACGAGCTGGCCCTGGCGCGGCGCTACCTGTCGATCGAGCAGTACCGCCTGGGTGAACGGCTACAGTTGGATTGGCAGATCGCCGGTGTGCCGGACGATCTGCCAATCCCGCAGCTGACCCTGCAGCCACTGCTGGAGAACGCCATCATCCACGGCATCCAGCCGCGCATCGACGGCGGCCTGATCGAGGTGCGCGCCAGCTACGCCGGCGGCCTGTTCCAGCTGTGCGTCAGCAATCCGCTGGCGGCCGAGGAGGCGGCGGAGTCGGGCGGCACTCGCCTGGCGCTGGGCAATATCCAGTCGCGACTTGCGGCACTTTTCGGGCCAGAGGCAGGTCTGAGCATCGAGCGCCGTGACGGACGGCACTTCACCTGTCTACGCTATGCTTGTGCAAGACCTACGCAGGAAGCCAGAACATCATGAATGTCCTGATCGTCGACGATGAACCCCTGGCGCGCGAGCGCCTGGCCCGGATGGTCGGGCAACTGGATGGCTATCGCGTGCTCGAGCCGCTGGCCAGCAACGGCGAAGAGGCGCTGAGCCTGATCGACAGCCTCAGGCCGGACATCGTCCTGCTGGACATTCGCATGCCCGGTCTGGACGGGCTGCAGGTGGCGGCGCGGCTGTGCGAGCGCGAGGCCCCGCCGGCGGTGATCTTCTGTACCGCCCACGACGAATTCGCCCTCGAGGCCTTCCAGGTCAGCGCGGTCGGCTACCTGGTCAAGCCGGTGCGTCCCGAGGCGCTGGAGGAGGCGCTGAAGAAGGCCGAGCGGCCCAACCGCATGCAGCTGGCGGCGCTGACTCGTCCGGCGGAGGACCACGGCGCCCCGCGCAGCCACATCGGCGCACGCACCCGCAAGGGCATCGACCTGATCCCGCTGGAGCAGGTGATCTACTTCATCGCCGACCACAAGTACGTGACCCTGCGCCACGAGCACGGCGAGGTGCTGCTCGACGAGCCGCTGAAGGCGCTGGAGGACGAGTTCGGCGAGCGCTTCGTGCGCATCCACCGCAACGCGCTGGTCGCCCGCTCGCGCATCGAGCGCCTGCAGCGCACGCCGATGGGACACTTCCAGCTGTACCTGCGCGGCCTTGGCGACGAGGCGCTGACCGTCAGTCGCCGCCATGTGGCCGGGGTGCGCAAGCTGATGAACCAGCTCTGAGGAAGAGCGTGCCGGCTGTCTTCTGCATACTGCGGGGTGCCTTGGCGCGTCGAGCGCAGCCTGCAGGCAACGGGCCGCTTTCCATCCCCCTGGCCAATCCAGCCTGAGCCCCGAGCCTGTTATCATCGCGGCAGTCCATCTGCTTCTGGAATTGCCCATGTCCCGCCAAATCCGCATTGCCACCCGCAAGAGTGCCCTCGCCCTGTGGCAGGCCGAACACGTCAAGGCCCGTCTGGAGCAGGCCCATCCGGGGCTGACCGTCAGCCTGGTGCCGATGGTCAGCCGCGGCGACAAGCTGCTCGATGCGCCGCTGGCGAAGATCGGCGGCAAGGGCCTGTTCGTCAAGGAGCTGGAAACCGCCCTGCTAGAGAATGAAGCCGACATCGCCGTGCACTCGATGAAGGACGTGCCGATGGACTTCCCCGAGGGCCTGGGCCTGTACTGCATCTGCGAACGCGAAGATCCGCGCGACGCCTTCGTCTCCAATACCTTCGCCAGTCTCGATGCGCTGCCTGCCGGCAGCGTGGTCGGCACCTCCAGCCTGCGCCGCCAGGCCCAGCTGCTGGCGCGCCGCCCCGACCTGAAGATCCAGTTCCTGCGCGGCAACGTCAACACCCGCCTGGCCAAGCTGGATGCCGGCGAGTACGACGCCATCATCCTCGCCGCCGCCGGTCTGATCCGTCTCGGCTTCGAGGCGCGCATCCGCGCCTTCATCAGTGCCGAGGACAGCCTGCCGGCCGGCGGCCAGGGCGCGGTGGGCATCGAGTGCCGCACCGCCGATACCGAGCTGCACGCCTTGCTGGCGCCGCTGCACCACACCGACACCGCCGACCGGGTAACTGCCGAGCGCGCGCTGAACAAGCGGCTCAACGGCGGCTGCCAGGTGCCGATCGCCTGCTACGCGCTGCTCGAAGGCGACCAGCTGTGGCTGCGTGGCCTGGTCGGCCAGCCCGACGGCGGCCTGCTGCTGCGGGCCGAGGCCCGCGCGCCGCGCAGCGAGGCCGAGGCGCTGGGCGTGCAGGTGGCCGAGGCGCTGCTGGCCCAGGGCGCCGCACGCATTCTCGCCGAGGTGTACGGCGAGGCCGGCCAGCCGTGAGTGGCTGGCGCCTGCTGCTGACCCGGCCGACCGAGGATTGCGCCTCGCTGGCGCAGACGCTGGCGGCGCAGGGCATCTTCGGCCACTGTCTGCCGCTGCTGGAAATCGAGGCGCTGGGGGAAACCCCGGAGCAGCGCACGCTGTTCCTCGACCTGGACCGCTACTGCGCGGTGGTGGTGGTGAGCAAGCCGGCCGCGCGCCTGGGGCTCGAGCTGCTCGACCGCTACTGGCCGCTGCCGCCGGCGCGCCAGGGCTGGTTCGCGGTCGGCGCCGCCACCGGCGCGCTGCTCGAGGACTACGGCCTGGATGCCAGCTGGCCGGACAGCGGCGACGACAGCGAGGCGCTGTTGGCGCTGCCCGCCTTGCAGCAGGCCATCGACGTGCCCAACCCGCGGCTGCTGATCCTGCGCGGCGAGGGCGGGCGCGACTGGCTGGGCGAGCGCTTGCGCGAGCGCGGCGTCGCCGTGGACTATCTTTCCCTGTACCGGCGGCGTCTGCCGGAATACCCCGCCGGCAGCCTGCTGCAGGCGGTGCGCGAGCAGGCGCTGAATGGCCTGGTGGTCAGCAGCGGCGAGGGCCTGAGCCATCTCTGCCAGCTGGCCGGCGACGACTGGCCGCAGCTGGCAGGCTTGCCGCTGTTCGTGCCCAGCCCGCGGGTGGCGGCGCTGGCCCGCGAGGCCGGCGCCCGGGATGTACGAGACTGCCGCGGGGCCAGCGCTGCGGCCCTGCTGGCGCAACTGGCGGCCGAATCCGGCGCCATGGAACGCTGAGAGCGCCCGGCGGCGTAGCGCTGCCGGACGTGTGAACCGACCAAAAGGATGCCGACGTGACCGACCCAGCCCCGCAAACCGAACAAGCCTCCGCCGCGCCGAGCGCCAGCCCCGTGGCGCCGCGCCAGGCGTCGTCGCGCAATGGCCGTACGCTGCCGCTGCTGGCCCTGTTGCTGGGCGCCGGCGGTCTGCTGGTGGCCGGCTGGAGCCTGTGGCAGGTGCGCAGTCTGCAGGTCGCCGCCGAGCAGCAGCAGATCCGCCTGGAGGAGGCGCGTACCCAGACCCTGGGTCTGGCCGAGCGTGACCTGGTGATGAGCCATCAGCTGTCCCGGCTGCCGTCGCCGGACGAGCTGGAGGAGCGCCGCCGCCTGCTGGCCGAGCTGCAGGCCGGCCAGCAGCAGCTGAGCGAGCGGGTCGACAACGTGCTCGGCGCCAGCCGCCAGGAGTGGCGCCTGGCCGAGGCCGAGCACCTGCTGCGCCTGGCCAGCCTGCGCCTGTCGGCGCTGCAGGATGTCGGCAGCGCGCGCTTCCTGGTCAGCGCGGCCGACCAGATCCTTCGCGATCACGACGACCCAGCGGCCTTCGCCGTGCGCGAGCGGCTGGTGGACAGTCTGGAAGCCCTGCAGGCCCTGCCGGTCATCGACCGCACCGGGCTGTTCCTGCAGCTCGGTGCCCTGGGCGAGCAGGCGGCGCGCCTGAATACCCGCCAGCCGCAGTTCCAGGCGCAGCAAGGTGGTGGTGTGCCCGCCGCGGCGCAGGTCGCCGAGGGCGATGGCGCCAGCCTGTGGGCCGACTGGTGGCAGCGCCTGAGCGGTTTCGTGCGCCTCGAATTCACCGCCAGCGACGAGGTCAAGCCGTTGCTCGCCGGACAGACCCTCGAGCAGCTGCGCATGACCCTGCGCCTGGCTCTCGAACAGGCCCAGTGGGCCGCGCTGCATGCCCAGCCGCAGGTCTACCAGGGTGCCCTGGAGCAGGGCCGTGCCGTGCTGCAGCGCTACTTCGGTCTGGACACCCCGGAAAACCAGGCGCTCTACGAGCGCCTCGGCCAGCTGGCCGGGCAGCCGGTGGCCCAGGAGCTGCCCGACCTGACCCCGGCGCTGGGCGCCCTGCAGGCCTACCTCGCACAGCGCGCGCGTGCCGAGCTGGAGGCGGCCGGCCAGGCGGTCAAGCCGGCCGCCGCGCCCGTGGAGCCTGAATCCGAGTCCTCCGAATCTGAATCCGATCCGGCGACTGGCGACGCTGCGCAGGAGGGCGGAGCATGAACCGCACCTTCCTGCTGTTCCTGCTGGCGATTCTTGCCGCTGCGCTGCTGGGCCTGGCGGTGGCCGAGCATGCCGGCTACGTGTTGATCGCCTGGAAGGGCTTTCGCTACGAATCGACCCTGTGGGTGTTTCTCGCCCTCGGGGTCGCGCTGTGGGCGCTGCTCTATGGCATCCGTCTGCTGCTCGGCCTGATGGGCGCCTCGGGGCGGCTGGTCAATCCCTGGTCGGGGCGCAACCGCGCGCGGCGGGTGCAGCTGGCCGCCCAGCGCGGGTTGCTCGAATTCGCCGCCGGACGCTGGTCGCATGCCCTGCGCCTGCTGCGCCGGGCTGCCGAGCACAGCTCGCAGCCGCTGGTGCCCTATCTGGCTGCCGCCCGTGCGGCCAGCGAGCTGGGCGAGCATGCCACCGCCGATCTGATGCTCGAGCAGGCCCGCCTGCGCGAGCCGAAGGCGGCGGTGGCGGTCGCCCTGGCCCAGGCCCAACTGCTGATGGCGCGTGGCGAGGACGAGCGGGCGGTGGCCACGTTGCAGCCGGTACGTGAGAAGCACCCGCGTCACCCCCTCGCCCTGCGCCTGCTGCAGCAGCTCCACCTGCGTCTCGGCAACTGGGCGGCGCTGTGCGAGCTGCTGCCCGACCTTCGCCGGCAGACACTGCTCAAGGACAGCGAGCTGGACGCCCTGGAGCGGCAGGCGCGCAGCGCCCTGCTGGTGCAGGCGGCGCAGAGCGGCGAGCAGCCGCTGGCGACCCTGCAGCAGGCCTGGAAACAGCTGCCGCAGGCGGTGCGGCAGACGCCGGCCCTGGTGGCCTGCTACGCCGAACAGCTGCAGCGTCTCGGCGCCGGCGGCGAAGCCGAGGATGTGCTGCGCGGTGCGCTCAAGGGCCAGTTCGACGAGCGTCTGGCCTATCTCTACGGACTGGCCGAGGGGCGCGATCCGGCCCGCCAGCTGGCCAGTGCGGAGGCCTGGCTGAAGGCGCACCCCGAGCACCCCGGCCTGCTGCTCAGCCTCGGTCGTCTGGCCCTGCGCAACCATCTGTGGGGCAAGGCGCGCGACTACTTCGAGCACAGCCTGCGCCTGGAGCGCAGTGCCGAAACCTATGGCGAACTGGCACGGCTGCTCGCCCGTCTCGGTGAGCTGGAGCGCAGCAACCGTCTGCTCCAGGAAGGCTTCGGCCTGCTCGCTCGCGATCTGCCGGTCCTGCCGCAGCCGGGGCGCTGATTGGGCCGAGGGTGACGGACGGCACGTTTCACGCGACGGTCGTCGCCTCTCGCCGGGTGGGCAGCCTTGAAAGCCTGCCCGGCTTTCCTCTACCGTAGCGGCCCTCTGTTTCCTCCCTCCGGAGCCGCCATGCCGCTGGCCAACCCCCGCCTGCTGAATTTCCTCGTCTTCCTCGCCTGTGCCGCGCTGCTGGCCTTCGGCCTGTATCTGGAGCATGCCGAGGGGCTCGAGCCCTGTCCGTTGTGCGTGGTCCAGCGCATCGAGTTCATCGGCGTCGGCCTGACCTGCCTGGTTGCCGCCATGCATGGCCCGCAGCGCCTCGGTCGGCGTCTGTATGCCGGTCTGACCCTGCTGTTCGGCGCCGCCGGCATCGCCTCGGCCGGTCGGCAGATCTGGCTGCAGGGTCTGCCGCCGGATCAACTGCCGGCCTGCCTGCCGAGTCTCGAGTACATGATGGAGGCGCTGCCGTTCCAGGACATCGTGCGTCTGATGCTGCACGGCACCGCCGACTGCGCCGAGGTGACCTGGACCCTGCTGGGCCTGAGCATCCCCGAGTGGAGCCTGCTGGCCTTCGTCGGCTTTGCCGCGGTGGCACTGCTGCAGCTGCTGCGTCGCGACTGATCCCGGCCTCAAACGGCCGTATCAAAGTTTTCCCGGCGATGGCTTGCTGGTGGCAGACAGCCGGCATAGTCTCGCCGGTACTGGCTGTAGCAGGATATTGCCCGTGGGAGGTACCCTGCCGTGGCCTGAGTCGATGCCGGGTGGCATCGTTTTCCCTTGCGCATAACAACATCGTCCAACGCGGGAAGCGAGGAATACCATGCTCGAGAACTGTCGCAATGCCCAGGAACGCTGGGGTGGGGTACATCTGCTGCTGGATCGCTGGCTGCAGTGCCGGCACCAGCTGGTCAGCGCCTTCCAGGATCTCAACAGTCGCCCGCAGACCAGCGGCCCGCTGCTGGAAGACTTCTGCGCGCAGCTGATGGACTACGTCTCCGCCGGCCATTTCGAAATCTATGAACAGCTGCTCGGCGAGGCGCGCGCCTTCGGCGACGAGCAGGCGCTGACCCTGGCGGCCAAGGTCTTTCCGCAGATCGAGGCCAGCACCGCCGTGATGCTCGACTTCAACGACCGCTGCGACAACGGCGACTGTCGCGACAGTCCCGGACTCAGCCACGAGCTGGCGCGCCTCGGTCAGCTGCTCGAACAGCGCTTCGAGCTGGAGGACTGCCTGATCGAGGTGCTGCACAACGCGCATCGCCAGGCCTCGCCTGCCTGACGGCAGAGCCGTCGCGGGGTACGGCTGCGCCGTCTGTCTGGATGCGGCGCGCCCGGGGGGCTAGTATGGGGTGACACTCATCGCCCGGAGGCGTCTTCATGGCAACCAGGAAAAAGCCGGTCCCCACTCCGCTGCACTTGCTGCAGCAACTGTCCCACAGCCTGCTCGAGCATCTGGAGCAGGCCTGCAGTCAGGCGCTGGTGGATGCCGAGAAGCTGCTGGCCAAGCTGGAGAAGCAGCGCAGCAAGGCCCAGGACAAGTTGCACAAGGCCGGCGCCCGCCTCGAGGCCGCGGCCGCCGAGGGCAAGGCCAAGGCGCAGACCCGCGCGCGGGCCAGCATCGTCGAGATCGAGGAGTTGCTGGATACCCTCAAGCAGCGCCAGGCGGAAACCCGTGACTACATCGCCGGCCTCAAGGCCGACGCCGAGCAGAGTCTGCACCTGGCCCAGGGCGTCGGCAAGGTCAAGGAAGCGGTCGGCGCGCTGCTGGCCCGCCGCGAGGTGGAGGGCACCAAGGTGGCCACCGCCAGCAAGCCACGCAGCCCGCAGACAGCCGTACCGGCCGCTGCCGCGCCGACCGTCGCGGTCAAGCCGGCACGCGCCCGGCGTGCGCCGGCAGCCAGCAAGACGGCCACTCAGTCTGCTCCTGCTCCTGCTCCTGCTCCTGCTCCTGCTGCTCCGGTCGCCGCGGCGCCGGCAGCCAGCAAGCCGGCGCGCAAGCGTGCCCCGGCGGCCGCCCCTGCCGCCGCTAAACCGGCCAGTCCGCGCAAGCCCGCTACCCCGCGCGCGCCGCGCAAACCGGCCAGTGCCGCCACGCCGGCTAGCGGGCAGGCCGCCCAGAAGCCGGTTCCTCAGAAGAAGTAGGCGAGAGCGACCCGGCCGCGTAGCGCAGCAGTTCATGGGCTGCTGCGTGCTGTGCTTGGTTGTCATCGCTGCGGCCTGGGCCCAGGCGCTCGAGCCAGTGCCCCGCGCTGTGCGCATCGGCCGGCCAGGCGCTGCTCAGCGCCTCCAAGCGTTCCAGCAGGATGCGCTCGGCCTGCAGCTCGAGGGTCGCCAGTTGCCGGCGCAGTTCGGTCAGTTCGATATCCTCCGCGGCGGCGGCCCTCCATGCCCGGCGCAGCTGGCGCAACGGGGTGCCGACCGCGGCCTGCCAAGGGGTCGCCAGCCGTTCGAGCTGCGCGATCCGCTCTGCCGTCGCGGCCACGCCGCGTCGTTCCAGCCACAGCGCGACCAGCAGCAGACAGACATCCGCACCGCGTTGGTCCTGCAATTGCAGGCAGCAATCGGCCACGCCAGGGCGGGCGTACAGGTCGACGGAAAAATCCCATAATGATTTGCTCATAGCGCTCCCCGGACGAGTGAGCCGCATGCTGATAAACTTCGCGGCTATCGAACCAGTCCCCAGATCATGATCCGACTCCAGAATCTTACCCTGCAGCGTGGCCCGCAGCGCCTGCTCGACGGCGCCGAACTGACCCTGCACCCCGGCCAGAAGGTCGGTCTCGTCGGCGCCAACGGCGCCGGCAAATCCAGCCTCTTCGCCCTGCTGCGTGGCGAGCTGCACGCCGACGGCGGAGATTGCCAGCTGCCGCCGGACTGGCGCGTGGCGCACATGCGCCAGGAGGTCGACACCCTCGAGCGCCGTGCGGTGGACTACGTGCTCGACGGCGACCAGCACCTGCGGCGCATCCAGCGCGAACTGGCCGCTGCCGAGGCGGGGCACGACGGCGCGGCCATTGCCCACCTGCACCACGAGCTGGATGCGGCAGACGGCTACAGCGCCGACGCCCGCGCGCGCAAGCTGCTGGCCGGCCTCGGTTTCCTGCCGGCGCAGATGGAGCAGGCGGTCGGCGACTTCTCCGGTGGCTGGCGCATGCGCCTCAACCTGGCCCAGGCGCTGATGTGCCCGTCCGAGCTGCTGCTGCTCGACGAGCCGACCAACCACCTCGACCTCGACGCCATCCTCTGGCTGGAAAGCTGGCTGAAAGGTTACCCCGGTACCTTGCTGCTGATCTCTCATGATCGCGATTTCCTCGATGCGGTGGTCGATCACGTGGTGCACCTCGAGCAGCAGAAGCTCAACCTCTATCGCGGCGGCTACTCGGCCTTCGAGCGCACCCGCGTCGAGCGGCTGGCCCAGCAGCAGCAGGCCTACGAGAAGCAGCAGGCGCAGCGCGCGCACATGGAAGACTTCATCCGCCGCTTCAAGGCCAAGGCCAGCAAGGCGCGCCAGGCGCAGAGCCGCATCAAGGCGCTGGAGCGCCTCGAGGAGCTGGCGCCGGCGCACATCGACTCGCCGTTCGACTTCGTGTTCCGCGAGGCCGACAAGGTTTCCAGCCCGCTGCTCGATCTGGCCGAGGGCCGCCTCGGCTACGGCGACAAGATCGTGCTCGACAAGGTCAAGCTGCAGCTGGTGCCCGGTGCGCGCATCGGCCTGCTCGGCCCCAACGGCGCCGGCAAGTCGACCCTGATCAAGACCCTGGCCGGCGAGCTGGAGCCGCTCGGCGGGCGCCTGACCCGCGGCGAGAACCTCGCGGTCGGCTACTTCGCCCAGCACCAGCTGGACTCGCTGGACCCCAAGGCCAGCCCGCTGCTGCACCTGCAGCGCATCGCCCCCGGCGAGCGCGAGCAGGTCCTGCGCGACTTCCTCGGCGGCTTCGACTTCCGCGGGCCGCGCTGCGACGAGCCGGTGCTGAATTTCTCCGGCGGCGAGAAGGCGCGCCTGGCGCTGGCGCTGATCGCCTGGCAGAAGCCCAACCTGCTGCTGCTCGACGAACCGACCAACCACCTCGATCTGGAAATGCGCCTGGCGCTGACCATGGCCCTGCAGGACTTCGAGGGCGCGGTGCTGGTGGTATCCCACGACCGTCACCTGCTGAAGAGCACCACCGACGAGTTCCTGCTGGTGGCCGACGGCCGCGTGCAGACCTTCGACGGCGATCTCGAGGACTACAGCCGCTGGCTGGTCGACTACCGTGCCCGCCAGCAGCCGGTGGTCGAGACGGCGCCGAACGCCGACAAGACCGACAAGCGCGCCCAGCGCCAGGCCGCCGCGGTGCTGCGCCAGCAGCTGGCGCCGCTCAAGCGCCAGGCCGACAAGCTGGAAAAGGACCTCGGTGGCGTGCACGAGAAGCTCGCCGCGCTGGAAGCCCGCCTGGGTGACAGCGCGCTGTACGAGGCGGCGCGCAAGGACGAGCTGCGCAGCCTGCTGGCCGAGCAGGCCACCCTCAAGCAGCGCGAGGGCGAACTGGAAGAGGCCTGGCTGCTGGCCCTCGAGCAGCTCGAGGCCCTGGAAGCCGAACTGGGCGGCACCGCGTGAAAGCCTGGCTGGCCCAGTGGCTGGGCGAGTGGAGCGAGACCCTGCTGCTCGGCGTGCAGGTGCTGCTGATCCTGCTCGCCGGCTTTGTGCTGCAACGCCTGGTGGCGCGCACCCTGAGTCGTGTCGGCCAGCGCTACCAGCAATTGCCCGCCGAGCTGCTGCTGCCGCTGCGCGGCGCCCTGCGCTGGCTGATCATGGGCAGCGCGCTGCTGCTGGCGCTGGAGCATCTGGGCGTCTCCGCCGGCGTGCTGTGGGCGGCGTTCTCCGGCTTCGTCGCGGTCGCCGCTGTGGCCTTCTTCGCCGTGTGGAGCGTGCTGTCCAACCTGTTCTGCGCCGTGCTGATCTTCACCGTCGGCCCGTTCCGCCTCGGCGACCGGGTCGAAGTCGTCGAGGCCGCCGACAAGCCCGGCGCCAAGGGCCGGGTAATCGCCATCAACCTGCTGTACACCACCCTGGAAGAGGACGCCGAGGCCGGCACCGGCGCGCTGGTGCAGATCCCCAACAGCCTGTTCTTCCAGAAGGTCGTGCGCCGCTGGCGCGGGGCCGAACATTCAACCTCAACCCCAATCCCCACCCACAACGAGACGTGAACCCTCATGGAATGGCTCTCTAACCCGGAAATCTGGGTTGCTTTCCTCACCCTGACCGCCCTGGAAATCGTCCTCGGCATCGACAACATCATCTTCATCTCGATCCTGGTCGGCCGTCTGCCCAAGGAGCAGCAGCCCAAGGCGCGCTTCTTCGGC
The DNA here is from genome assembly GCF_900109175.1 of Pseudomonas linyingensis. Classification (GTDB taxonomy): domain Bacteria; phylum Pseudomonadota; class Gammaproteobacteria; order Pseudomonadales; family Pseudomonadaceae; genus Geopseudomonas; species Geopseudomonas linyingensis. Next base: position 40,549 of record NZ_FNZE01000014.1, read on the forward strand.
CTGGCGCTGGCCATGGGCACGCGCATCCTGCTGCTGCTGTCGATCACCTGGGTGATGCGCCTGACCACCGACCTGTTCACCGTGCTCGAGCAGGGCGTTTCCGGTCGTGACCTGATCCTGTTCTTCGGCGGCCTGTTCCTGCTGTTCAAGAGCACCATGGAGATCTGGCACAGCCTCGAGGGCGAGGTGGACGAGGCGCAGGGTGGCAGCGCCAAGAAGGCCGGCTTCATGGGCGTGATCCTGCAGATCGCGGTGATCGACATCATCTTCTCGCTGGACTCGGTGATCACCGCCGTCGGCCTGGTGCAGAACGTGCCGGTGATGATCGCCGCCATCGTCATCTCGGTGTTCGTGATGATGCTGGCCGCCGGCACCATCAGCGACTTCATCGAGAAGCACCCGTCGCTGAAGGTCCTCGCCCTGTCGTTCCTCATCGTGGTCGGCACCCTGCTGGTGGCCGAGGCCTTCGGTCAGCATGTGCCCAAGGGCTACGTGTACTTCGCGATGATCTTCTCGCTGACCGTCGAGGCGCTCAACATCCGCATGCGCACCGCGATGAAGCGCAAGCTCAACGAGCCGGTCAAGCTGCACAAGGACCTGCCGGACTGAGTGCTGCCGGGGTAGGCTGATGCCTGCCCGCATGTATGCTGTACCCGCGCCGGCCCGTCATGGGCCGGCGTCGTCTCCACCATTCGCAACCGGAGAGTTCATCCATGGCCCTGCAAACCTGGCTTGCCTTCTTCGCCGCCTGCTGGGTGATCAGCCTGTCGCCCGGCGCCGGGGCCATCGCCTCGATGTCCAGCGGCCTCAACTACGGCTTTCGCCGCGGCTACTGGAACGCCGTAGGCCTGCAGCTGGCGCTGGCCCTGCAGATCGCCATCGTCGCCGCCGGTGTCGGCGCCATCCTCGCCACCTCGGAACTGGCCTTCGCCGTGATCAAGTGGTTCGGCGTGGTCTACCTGGCGTACCTGGGCTGGAAGCAGTGGCGCGCGCCGGTCGGCGAGCTGGCCGACGCCAGCGCGGTGCGTCCGCTGGGCCGGCCGCTGAGCCTGGTGCTGCGCGGCTTCGTGGTCAACGCCAGCAACCCCAAGGCGATCGTCTTCATCCTCGCCGTGCTGCCGCAGTTCCTCGACCCGGCGCGGCCGCTGCTGACCCAGTACCTGCTGATGGCGGCGACTATGATCGGCGTCGACCTGCTGGTGATGGCCGGCTACACCGGCCTGGCCGCGCGGGTCCTGCGCCTGCTGCGCACGCCACGCCAGCAGCGCCTGCTCAACCGCACCTTCGCCAGCCTGTTCGTCGCCGCGGCGGGGCTGCTGGCGCTGGTGCGCCGCGCGCCGACCTGAGGGGTGGGCGGCAAGGCGTCGCAGACATTCGACGGAGCATGGCTTGAGTGAGCGGCTGGGGAAGCGCAATATATTTGCCAGTCATTCTCATTTGGGATTCATTCATGCTTGTTTCCAGTCGATTCCTGCGCTGGCTGCTGCTGCCTGTACTGGCGCTGTGCAGCCTGACCGCCCTGGCCGAGCCCGAGGGCGCGGCCCAGGCCCTGCACCTGCTGAGCTATCTGGGCGCCGACTACCCGGCCACGGTGCTCGACGGCCAGGTGGTCGACAGTGGCGAATACCAGGAGCAGCTGGAGTTCCACGGAGTGCTGCAGGGGCTGGTCGCGGCCCTGCCGGCCAATGCCGGCAAGGCGGCCTTGGAGCAGGGCGTCGCCCGCCTCGGCGAGAACATCACCCGGCGCCGTGACGGCGCGGTGGTGGCTATCCAGGCCCGACAGCTGGCAGCCGACCTGGTGAGCAGCTATCGGATCAGCCTGACCCCGCGGATCACCCCCGATCCGGCGCGCGGTGCGGCGTTGTTCGCCCAGCATTGCAGCGTCTGCCATGGCGCAAGCGGGCTCGGCGACGGTCCGGCGGGGGTCGGCCTCGAGCCGCCGCCGGCGAACATGCGCGATGCCGCGCGCATGGACCGCCTGAGCCTGTATGACCTGTACAACAGCATCGGCCTGGGGGTTGAGGGGACCGACATGCCGGCCTTCGCCAGCGAGCTGGACGAGCGCGCGCGCTGGGACCTGGCCAGCCACGTCGCCGGTTTCAGCGCCAGCCCGGCAGCGACGGGCGGGGCGAGCTTCAGCCTCGAGCAACTGGCCGGGCGGACCCCGCAGCAGGTGGCTTCCGAGCAGGGGCCGGCGGCGCTGGCCGCCTTCCGCGCCCAGCGTGCGCAGCCGCCGCAGCCGCAGCGCGATGCGCAGCAACTGATCGGCTTTGCCCGCGAGACCCTGGCCCAGAGTCTCGCGGCCTACCGCGAGGGGCAGCGCGACCAGGCCTACGACCTGTCGGTGGCTGCCTACCTGGAAGGCTTCGAGCTGGTCGAGAGCGCGCTGAACAACGTCGATGGCGCGCAGCGCAAGGAAGCCGAGAAGGCCATGATGGGCTACCGCCAGGCCCTGCAGGACGGCGCGCCGGTGGAACAGGTCGAGCAATGTCTCGGCGTCGCCGACGCGGCCCTTCAGCACAGCGCCGAGCTGCTCGGTGGGGCCGCGATGTCCCGTTCGCTGAGTTTCTTCTCCAGCCTGCTGATCCTGCTGCGCGAAGGGCTGGAGGCGATCCTGGTGCTGGCGGCGATCCTCGCCTACCTGCGCAATACCGGCCAGGCGTCGGCGATGCGCAGCGTGCACGTCGGCTGGGGGCTGGCCTTGCTCGCGGGCGTGGCGACCTGGGCCCTGGCGGCCTGGGTGATCGACGTCAGTGGCGCCCAGCGCGAGTTGCTGGAGGGCTTCACGGCTCTGTTCGCCAGCGTGGTGGTGCTGTGGGTCGGGGTGTGGATGCACGACCGTCGCCATGCCGCGGCCTGGCAGGGCTACATCCAGGGCAGCCTGGTCGGCAGCGGCGGGCGCCTGGGCTTCGCCGTGCTGGCGTTCTTCTCGATCTATCGCGAGCTGTTCGAGGTCATCCTGTTCTACGAGACCCTCTGGCTGCAGGCCGGTCCGACTGGTCACGGCGTGGTGCTCGCCGGTGCGGGCGCTGCGCTGGCGCTGCTGGTCGGCCTGGCCTGGGTGATCCTGCGCGGCTCGCGCCGGCTGCCGTTGGCCACCTTCTTCAGCGTCAACGCCGTGCTGCTCTGCGTGCTTTCGGTGGTATTCGCCGGTCAGGGTGTCGCCGCGCTGCAGGAGGCCGGTGTGCTCGGCTTGCATCCGCTGCGCTTCTTCGAGTTCGAATGGCTGGGCATCCACCCCGATGCCCTCAGCCTCGGTGCTCAGGCACTGGCGTTGGCGGCCATCCTCGTCTTCTACGGGCGCAGCTGGCTGGGCTCGCGCCAGGACAGTCCGGCGGCCTGAGCCGCTGCTGGCGAAACCCGGTAGCATGCCGGGTTTCGCCAGCCGTGGAGAGTGAACGACTATGCGTGTGTGGATTGATGCCGACGCCTGCCCGCGGGCGGCGCGGGATCTGCTGGTGAAGTTTGCCCTCAAGCGCAAGTTCGAGGTGGTGCTGGTGGCCGGCCAGCCGCAGGCCAAGCCGGCGTTCGCCTGCGTGCGGCTGATCGTGGTGCCCAGCGGGCCGGATGCCGCCGACGACTATCTGGTCGAGCACGCGGTGCCCGGCGAGCTGGTGATCTGCTCGGACGTGCCGCTGGCCGACCGTCTGGTCAAGAAGGGCGTGGCGGCGCTGGATCCGCGCGGCCGCGAGTTCGAAGAGCGCAACATGGGCGAGCGCCTGGCGGTGCGCAACCTGTTCACCGACCTGCGCGAGCAGGGCCAGGTCGGCGGCGGCCAGGCGGCCTATGGCGAGAAGGACCGCCAGGCCTTCGCCAATGCGCTGGACCGCCTGCTCAACGCCCTGGCCCGGCGCAGTAGCCCGCCGTAGGGGCGATCAGGCCAGCTCGAGCACCCGGTCGACCAGCTTGTTGATCCCGCTGGCGGCCTCGGCCGGCGACTTGGCCAGCATGTAGGCCGGCGTGGTGACCAGTTTGCGCTGCGGGTCCTCGATGATGTCGTCCACCGCGCAATCGACGTGCTCGGCGCCCATGTCGGTCAGCCTGGCCGCGGTGTCCGGGTCGTGGCCGATGGTGCAGTGCACGCCGGCGCCGTAGATGCGCGCGGCCATCGCCGGGGCGATGCAGATCAGGCCGACCGGCTTGTGCGCCTCGGCGAAGCTGCGGGTGGCGGCCAGCACGTCGGGCTGCACCGCGCAGCTGGCGCCCTTGAAGGCGAAGTCGGAGAGGTTCTTCGCTGCGCCGAAGCCGCCGGGGATCACCAGGGCGTCGAAGTCGGCGGCCTTCAGTTCGCGCACGTCGCGGACCTGGCCGCGGGCAATGCGCGCCGACTCGACCAGCACGTTGCGGCTCTCGGCGCTTTCCGCCCCGGTCAGGTGGTTGATCACATGGTGCTGGGGGATGTCCGGAGCGAAGCACTGCACCTGCGCGCCGCGCTGGCTCAGGCGCAGCAGGGTGATCACGCTTTCGTGGATCTCGGCACCGTCGTAGACGCCGCAGCCGGACAGGATCACGGCAACCTTCTTGCTCATGGTGGTCACTCCTTGGTGGTCTTGCAGGCCCGCGCCGGGGCATCCGGCGCAGGCGGCAGGGGGATTTTCTCAATCCTAGCCGCAAGCGGGGCGCTGCGGCCATGCATCAGTGGCCGAGGAGGGTATCGGCGGGCTATGGTAGGGCTCTGAAGGAAGCGCCCGCGCGGCAACTGTGCACTGGGTCGCGTTGTCTCATATCCGTCATAATTTCTTCATAGACTGTCTAGCATGCCCGTCCCGGGCCTGGAGTGCGCCGTGAGCTTTACCCCCGCCAATCGCCTGTTCCCCGCCACCCGCCTGCGCCGCAATCGTCGCGACGAGTTCTCCCGCCGTCTGGTGCGCGAGAACGTGCTGACCGCCGACGATCTGATCCTGCCGGTGTTCGTGCTGGAGGGCGAGAACCGTCGCGAGGCGGTGCCGTCGATGCCGGGGGTCGAGCGCCTGTCCATCGACCTGCTGCTCGAGGAGGCGGCCGAGTGCGTTGCGCTGGGCATTCCGGCGCTGGCGCTGTTCCCGGTCACCCCGCTGGAGAAGAAGTCGCTGCTCGCCGAGGAGGCCTGGAATCCGGACGGCCTGGCCCAGCGCGCCACCCGCGCCCTGCGTGCGCGCTTTCCGGAGCTGGGCATCATCACCGACGTGGCCCTCGACCCGTTCACCACCCACGGCCAGGACGGCATCCTCGACGATAGCGGCTACGTGCAGAACGACGTCACCGTCGATGCGCTGGTCAAGCAGGCGCTGTCCCATGCCGCCGCCGGTGCCCAGGTGGTGGCGCCGTCGGACATGATGGACGGCCGCATCCAGGCGATCCGCGAGGCGTTGGAACTGGCCGAGCACCCCAACGTGCGCATCATGGCCTACTCGGCCAAGTACGCCAGCGCCTATTACGGCCCGTTCCGCGATGCGGTCGGCTCGGCCGGCAACCTCGGCAAGGGCAGCAAGAATACCTACCAGATGGACCCGGCCAACGGCGACGAGGCCCTCCACGAGGTGGCGGCGGACCTGGCCGAAGGCGCCGACATGGTGATGGTCAAGCCGGGCATGCCCTACCTCGACATCGTCCGTCGGGTGAAGGATGAATTCCGCGCGCCGACCTTTGTCTATCAGGTCAGCGGCGAGTACGCCATGCACATGGCGGCGATCCAGAATGGCTGGCTTTCCGAGGCGGTAATCCTCGAGTCTTTGGTCGCGTTCAAGCGCGCCGGGGCCGATGGCATCCTCACCTATTTCGCCAAGCGTGCGGCACAACTGTTGAAACAACAGGGCTGAAGGCCCTGCAGGAACAAGCGATGAACAATCCAGGACTGATTGATAGCGAACTGCCGGAACAGCCGGTGGCACCTGCCCTGCTACCCGAAGCGGAAGCGCCCGCGCTGCCGTCCATGGCCGAGCCGCAGGTCGAGGCCGTGGAGGACGTCGTCGAGGCGCCGGCCCCGATACCGGGGCTGGACGACAGCAGCCTGTACATCCACCGCGAGCTGTCGCAGCTGAAGTTCAATATCCGCGTCCTGGAGCAGGCGCTCGACGAGTCCACCCCGCTGCTCGAGCGCCTGAAGTTCCTGCTGATCTTCTCCAGCAACCTCGACGAGTTCTTCGAGATCCGCGTCGCCGGGCTGAAGAAGCAGGTCGCCTTCGCCCGCGAGCTGGCCGGCGCCGACGGCCTGCAGCCGCAGCAGGTGCTGGCGCGGATCAGCGAGCTGGTCCACGAGCAGGTCGATCGCCAGTACGCGATCCTCAACGACGTGCTGCTGCCGGCGCTGGAGCAGCACCAGATCCGCTTCATCCGCCGTCGCAACTGGACCACCAAAATCAAGACCTGGGTGCGCCGCTATTTCCGCGAGGAGATCGCGCCGATCATGACGCCGATCGGTCTCGACCCGACCCACCCGTTCCCGTTGCTGGTCAACAAGAGCCTGAACTTCATCGTCGAGCTGGAGGGCATCGACGCCTTCGGCCGCGACTCCGGTCTGGCCATCCTGCCGGCGCCGCGTCTGCTGCCGCGGGTGATCCGCGTGCCGGAAGAGGTCGGCGGTCCTGGCGACAACTTCGTGTTCCTCTCCTCGATGATCCACGCCCATGCCGACGAGCTGTTCCACGGCATGAGCGTCAAGGGCTGCTACCAGTTCCGCCTGACCCGCAACGCCGACCTGTCGGTGGACGCCGAGGATGTCGAGGATCTGGCCCGCGCGCTGCGCGGCGAGCTGTTCTCGCGGCGCTTCGGCGATGCGGTGCGCCTCGAGGTGGCCGACAACTGCCCGCAGAACCTGGTCGACTACCTGCTCAAGCAGTTCGGTCTGGCCGAGTCCGAGCTGTACCGGGTCAACGGCCCGGTCAACCTGACCCGGCTGTTCTCCATCACCGGCCTGGAAAGTCAGCGTGCCCTGCAGTACACGCCGCTGACCCCGGTGATTCCCAAGCTGCTGCAGAGCAGCGACAAGCTGTTCAACGTGGTCGGCAAGCAGGACGTGCTGCTCTACCACCCGTTCGAGTCGTTCACCCCGGTGGTCGACATGCTGCGCCAGGCGGCCAAGGATCCCCACGTGCTGGCGATCAAGCAGACCCTGTATCGCACCGGCGCCAACTCGGAGATCGTCGACGCGCTGGTCGACGCCGCGCGCAGCGGCAAGGAAGTCACCGCGGTGATCGAGATCCGCGCGCGCTTCGACGAGGAGTCCAACCTGGCCCTGGCCAGCCGCCTGCAGCAGGCCGGAGCGGTGGTGATCTACGGCGTGGTGGGCTTCAAGACCCACGCCAAGATGATGCTGATCCTGCGTCGCGAGAACGGCGAGCTGGTGCGCTACGCCCATCTCGGCACCGGCAACTACCACGCCGGCAACGCCCGCCTGTACACCGACTACAGCCTGCTGACCTCCGACGACGCGCTGTGCGAGGACGTCTCCAAGCTGTTCAACCAGTTGATCGGGATGGGCAAGAGCCTGCGCATGAAGAAGCTGCTGCACGCGCCCTTCACCCTGAAGAAGACCCTGCTCGACATGATCGCCCGCGAGGGGCAGCACGCCAGCGAGGGCAAGCCGGCGCACATCATCGCCAAGATGAACTCGCTGACCGATCCCAAGGTGATCAAGGCGCTGTACAAGGCCAGCCAGTCAGGGGCGCGCATCGACCTGATCGTGCGCGGCATGTGCTGCCTGCGTCCGGGGATTGCCGGGGTGTCGCACAACATCCAGGTACGCTCGATCATCGGCCGCTTCCTCGAGCACAGCCGCGCCTTCTACTTCCTCAACGGCGGCGACGAGCAGCTCTACCTGTCCAGCGCCGACTGGATGGAGCGCAACCTCGACAAGCGCGTGGAGGCCTGCTTCCCGCTGGAAGGCAAGAAGCTGATCACCCGGGTGAAGAAGGAGCTGGAAGCCTACCTGGCCGACAACACCCAGGCCTGGGTGTTGCAGAGCGACGGCCGCTACCTGCGCCTGCAGCCCAGCGGCAACCAGAACCCGCGCAACGCCCAGGCGCTGATGGTCGAGAAGCTCAGCAGTCCGGTGCTGTCGGTGCGCTGATCCGCTGCGGCGAGACGAAAAAGGGGCGGCTCCTTGCGGGGCCGCCCCTTTTGCGTTGCGGCGCGCTCAGCGGCCGCTGAGCGCGTAGCCCACCCGTGCCAGCCACTGCGCCTCGGACTCGATGTCGGCCTGGGTCAGCGGGTTGGCGGTCAGCCAGCCTTGCGGGAACACCGCCTCGAGGCTGCGCGGGCCGGCGTGAAAGGTCACCTCGGGCATTTCCTGGGTGCCGCGGATGTGGTGGAACAGGATGGCGAAGCGCAGCACGATGCACAGGCGCACCAGACGCTCGCCTTCCTCGCCGAATTCGGCAAAGCGCTCCACCGGGATGTTGCGCCGGTGGCCGCGCACCAGCAGCGCCAGCATCTCCTGGTCGAGGCGCGAGAAGCCGGCCAGGTCGGCGTGCTCGAGGATGTAGGCGCCGTGCTTGTGGTAGTGGTAGTGGGCGATATCCAGGCCGATCTCGTGCACCTTGGCGCCCCACGACAGCAGCTCGCGGTGCCAGTCGTCGTTGAGGTCCCAGGGCGCGGCCACCTGGGCGAGGATCGACAGCGCCTTGGTTTCCACCCGCGCGGCCTGCTCGAGGTCGACATGGCAGCGCTCCATCAGCGCCGACAGGGTGCGTTCGCGCACGTCCTCGTGGCTCTGCCGGCCGATCATGTCGTACAGCACGCCCTCGCGCAGGGCGCCTTCGGCGTGGATCATCGACTGGATCTCGAGGGCGTCGAAGGTCGCCTCGAGGATCGCCAGGCCCGCCGGCAGGATCGCCTGGCGGTCGGCCTTGACCCCGTCGATGGCCAGGTCGGCGAGGCTGTCGCACTTGAGGATCTTGCGCTTGAGCCAGGCGAGGCCGGCCGGGGTGATCTCTCCGTTGCCCTGGCCGCCGGCCTGGATCGCCAGACTGATGGCGCGGATGGTGCCAGAGGAGCCGACCGCCTCGTTCCAGCCCAGCTTGCGCACCGCCTGCTCGAAGCTCATCAGCTCCAGCCGTGCGGAGGTGTAGGCCTGGGCATAGCGCGCCAGGCTCAGCTTGCCGTCGGCGAAGAAGCGCTTGCTGTAGCTGACGCAGCCCATCTGCTGGCTCTCGCGCAGCAGCGACTCGAAGCGCTCGCCGATGATGAACTCGGTGCTGCCGCCGCCGATGTCCACGACCAGGCGCTTGCCCTCGGCCACCGGCAGGCTGTGCGACACGCCGAGGTGGATCAGGCGCGCCTCCTCGCGGCCGGAGACCACCTCCACCTGATGGCCGAGCAGCTCCTCGGCGCGGCGGATGAATTCCGCGCGGTTGCGCGCCTCGCGCAGGGCGTTGGTGGCGACGATGCGCACCGCGCCCTGCGGCAGTCCGGTGATCAGCTGGGCGAAGCGGCGCAGACAGTCGAGGCCGCGGCCCATCGCCGCCTCGTCGAGGTTGCGCTGCTCGTCGAGGCCGGCAGCCAGCTGGACTTTCTCGCCGAGGCGCTCAAGCAGGCGGATCTCGCCCTGGTCGACGCGGGCCAGTACCATGTGGATGCTGTTGGAGCCGATGTCGATGGCGGCAATCAGGGGAAAGGCTTCGGCGGGAGTGTGCGGCATGGTCGGTGTTTCTCGCAGCAAAACGGCAGAATCCTGCCATGATAGAGCAATAGCGCCCGCTGCAGGTTACGTCGACGGCTCCGACAATAGATGCCGTTGACTTCCGTCATAGCCATTGCCAATCGCCTGCGCCTTTCGGTTGCCGGCGAGTGGGGCTATCATGGTCCGTCATTTTTTTCGCATCCGAATCACGGAGAACTCCCATGAGCGAATTCATCACCAACGTCACCGACGCCAGCTTCGAGCAGGACGTGCTCAAGGCCGACGGCCCGGTACTGGTCGACTATTGGGCCGAGTGGTGTGGTCCGTGCAAGATGATTGCCCCGGTGCTGGATGAGATCGCCAAGGACTACCAGGGCAAGCTCACCGTGTGCAAGCTGAACATCGACGAGAACCAGGACACCCCGCCGAAGTACGGCGTGCGCGGTATCCCGACCCTGATGCTGTTCAAGAACGGCAACGTCGAGGCGACCAAGGTCGGCGCCCTGTCCAAGTCCCAGCTGGCCGCCTTTCTCGACAGCAACATCTGACCCCGATGCGTGAATAACCCCGTCCCAGTGCGGGGTTTTTTCTGTTTGCTGTCTAGACTCTGCAACGAATGCAGTGATAAATTCGGGCAGCAGTCATTATCCGACTGCTTCCTGCATGCCGTCGCCGCCGCCCTCTCGCCCCGGATTCGCGCAGTGAACCTGCCGTCTTCCTGCGGCGCGGCCTCCCGAGCTCAACGCTTTCCTTCTCTCCCCCGATGTACCTCATCCTATGAACCTGACTGAACTCAAGCAAAAGCCGATTCCCGAACTGCTGGAAATGGCCGACCAGATGGGCCTGGAAAACATGGCCCGGTCGCGCAAGCAGGACATCATCTTCGCCCTGCTGAAGAAGCACGCGAAAAGCGGTGAGGAAATCTCCGGGGATGGCGTGCTGGAGATCCTGCAGGATGGTTTCGGATTCCTGCGCAGCGCGGATTCTTCCTACCTGGCCGGCCCGGACGACATCTATGTCTCGCCCAGCCAGATCCGCCGCTTCAACCTGCGCACCGGCGACACCATCATCGGCAAGATCCGCCCGCCGAAGGAAGGCGAGCGTTACTTCGCGCTGCTCAAGGTCGACACCATCAACTATGATCGACCGGAAAACGCGAAGAACAAGATCCTGTTCGAGAACCTCACGCCGCTGTTCGCCAACAAGCGCCTGAAGATGGAGGCCGGCAACGGTTCCACCGAGGATCTCACCGGCCGGGTGATCGACCTCTGCGCGCCGATCGGCAAGGGCCAGCGCGGCCTGATCGTCGCTCCGCCGAAGGCGGGCAAGACCATCATGCTGCAGAACATCGCCGCCAACATCACCCGCAACAACCCCGACTGCCACCTGATCGTCCTACTGATCGACGAGCGTCCGGAAGAAGTGACCGAGATGCAGCGCACCGTGCGCGGCGAAGTGGTCGCCTCGACCTTCGACGAGCCGCCGACCCGCCACGTGCAGGTCGCCGAGATGGTGATCGAGAAGGCCAAGCGCCTGGTCGAACACAAGAAGGACGTGGTCATCCTGCTCGACTCCATCACCCGTCTGGCGCGCGCCTACAACACCGTGATCCCCAGCTCCGGCAAGGTGCTCACCGGCGGTGTCGATGCCCACGCCCTGGAGAAGCCCAAGCGCTTCTTCGGTGCCGCGCGCAACATCGAGGAGGGCGGCAGCCTGACCATCCTCGCCACCGCGCTGGTGGAGACCGGCTCGAAGATGGACGAGGTGATCTACGAGGAGTTCAAGGGCACCGGCAACATGGAGCTGCAGCTGGACCGCAAGATCGCCGAAAAGCGCGTGTTCCCGGCGATCAACATCAACCGCTCCGGTACCCGTCGCGAAGAACTGCTGACCACCGAGGAGGAGCTGCAGCGCATCTGGATCCTGCGCAAGATCCTCCATCCGATGGACGAGATCTCCGCGATCGAATTCCTCCTCGACCGTCTGAAGGACACCAAGACCAACGAGGAATTCTTCCAGTCGATGAAGCGCAAGTAAGCGCGGCGCCCTGGAAGCACGCAACGGCCGGTCCCTACCGGCCGTTGTCGTTTCTGCGCGCTGCGTCGCTGTTCCGCCGCGGCGCCGTTCGGCGCTAGACTCTGCGCCTTCGACAGTCCCACCGAGGCTCAAGCATGCAGTATCGCGACCTGCGCGAATTCATTCGCGGCCTGGAGGCGCGCGGCGAACTGAAGCGCATCCAGGCGCCGGTCTCCCCCGTGCTGGAAATGACCGAAATCTGCGACCGCACCCTGCGCAAGGGCGGCCCGGCGCTGCTGTTCGAGAACCCCACCGGCTTCCAGACGCCGGTGCTCGGCAACCTGTTCGGCACGCCGAAGCGGGTGGCGCTGGGCATGGGTGCCGAGGAGGTGTCCGAGCTGCGCGAGATCGGCAAGCTGCTGGCCTTCCTCAAGGAGCCGGAGCCGCCCAAGGGACTCAAGGACGCCTGGTCCAAGCTGCCGATCTTCCGCAAGGTGCTGGCCATGGCGCCCAAGGTGCTCAAGGATGCGCCCTGCCAGGAGGTGATCGAGGCGGGCGACGACGTCGACCTCGGCAAGCTGCCGATCCAGCACTGCTGGCCGGGCGACGTGGCACCGCTGATCACCTGGGGCCTGACCATCACCAAGGGGCCGAACAAGGAGCGCCAGAACCTCGGCATCTACCGCCAGCAGGTGATCGGCCGCAACAAGCTGATCATGCGCTGGCTCAGCCACCGCGGCGGCGCGCTGGACTACCGCGAGTGGTGCCTGAAGCACCCCGAGCGTCCCTATCCGGTGGCGGTGGCCCTCGGCGCCGACCCGGCGACCATCCTCGGCGCGGTCACCCCGGTGCCGGATACCCTGTCCGAATACGCCTTCGCCGGCCTGCTGCGCGGCCAGCGCACCGAGCTGGTCAAGGCCATCGGCTCGGATCTGCAGGTGCCGGCCTTCGCCGAGATGGTGCTGGAGGGGCACATCTACCCCGGCGAGATGGCCGACGAGGGTCCCTACGGCGACCACACCGGCTACTACAACGAGGTCGACCGCTTCCCGGTGTTCACCGTCGAGCGCATCACCCGGCGCCGCGATGCCATCTACCACAGCACCTACACTGGCCGTCCGCCGGACGAACCGGCGATCCTTGGCGTGGCGCTCAACGAGGTGTTCGTGCCGATCCTGCAGAAGCAGTTTCCCGAGATCGTCGACTTCTACCTGCCGCCGGAAGGATGTTCATACCGCATGGCGGTGGTGACCATCAAGAAGCAGTACCCCGGCCACGCCAAACGGGTGATGCTCGGCGTGTGGTCGTTCCTGCGCCAGTTCATGTACACCAAGTTCGTCATCGTCACCGACGACGACATCGATGCGCGCGACTGGAACGACGTGATCTGGGCGATCACCACGCGCATGGACCCCTCGCGCGACACGGTGTTGATCGACAATACGCCGATCGACTACCTCGACTTCGCCTCGCCGGTCTCCGGGCTGGGCTCGAAGATGGGCCTCGACGCCACCCACAAGTGGCCGGGCGAGACCGACCGCGAGTGGGGCCGCGCCATCGTCAAGGACGAGGCGGTGGTCAAGCGCGTCGACGCGCTGTGGTCCAGCCTGGGCATCGACTGAGGACCCGGGGTGCGCGCTGCGCACCCCGGGTGTGAAATCGTCACCACCACCTTCGTAACGGGAGTCGTCATGCGCATCACCCTGCAACCCTCCGGCCTCAGCCTGGAACTGCTGCCCGGCGAGCGCATCCTCGACGGTGCGCGCCGGCTGGGCTTCGACTGCCCGCAGAGCTGTCGCAACGGCAACTGCCACGTCTGTGCCGCGCTGCTGGTTGAAGGCAAGGTACGTCAGCAGGGCGTCGAGCTGGAGCATGGCGAGCTGTTCACCTGCGTCGCCGAGCCGCTGGAAGACTGTCTGCTGCACTGGGACGGCGTGCTGGCGCCCGGCGAGCTGCCGCTACGCAAGCTGGCCTGCCAGCTGGTCGAGTGTGCCGCCGTGGGCGGCGACGTGTTCCGCCTGCGCCTGCGCGCACCGGCCGGCAAGCCGCCGCGCTACCATGCCGGCCAGTACCTGCTGCTCGAGCGCGAGGACGGCAGCCAGGCGGCCTTCTCGATCGCCTCGGCGCCCCACGCCGGCCGCGAGCTGGAGCTGCACATCCTCGCCCGCGACGACGGCACCCGCAACCTGCTCGAGTTCATCCGCCGCCAGGGGCTGGCCCGCGTGCAGCTGCCGTTCGGCGACTGCCACCTGGCCGAACTGCCCGTAGGTCCCTTGTTGCTGCTCGCCGCTGGTACCGGATTGGCGCAGATGCACAGCCTAATCGAGCACTGCCGCTCCGCCGGCTTTGCCCATCCGGTGCACCTTTACTGGGGCGTACGGCGCCCGCAGGAGTTCTACCGCCTGCCGGTCTGGGAGGAGTGGCAGCGGCGGCCCAACCTGTTCCTGCATCCGGTGGTCAGCGATCCGCAGCCGGACGATGGCTGGAGCGGGCGCTGTGGCCTGCTGCATCAGGCGGTGTGCGCCGACTTCCCCGACCTGGCTGAACTGCACGTCTACGCCAGCGGATCGCCGGCGATGGTCTATGGCACGCTGGATGCGTTGGTCGCGGCGGGCATGGACGCGCGGCAGATGCGTGCCGACGTGTTCGTCTATGCGCCGCGGCCGGCCTGAGGCGTCGCTCACCGCTCGACTGTGGACGCGGTCGCAGGCCGCGCATTTGCCGACCGCCGGTTGCACGGACAAATTGCATGGCCGGCCGACTTGCCGGAGAATGCGCCCGCTCGAGCTCAGCCTCGAGCCGCCCGCCAGGTCGCCAGAGAAGCGCCGGCGCTGCGCACTTCAGCTTGCCTGCGAGGGGGAGGCAATCGATGCAACGCAAGAAACCCGACATGCTCTGGGTTCTGGTTTTCCTGTTCGGCCTAGGCGTGGTCACCACCAGCTATGCGCAGAGTTTGTGGCCGAAGCCGGGCGACCTGCCGGCGGTCTACAGCAGTAAGCCCTGATCCCCATCTGAATCCGATCCGACCTGCGCCGGCCGCGTTGATGGCTGCCGGTTGCGGCCACCTGTCGCGATGCGCTCACGCGTGATGCAGGTGCTGCCCGGCGCGGGCCTCTTCCAGTTCTTCCCGGCGACAGCCGGCATGCCAGCCACGGTCGGTCACGGTCGCGTGCAGCGGCACGTCCCAGCTCTCCAGCGGCAGGCGGTCGACCTGCTGGCAGGCGTGCGCCAGGCCGAGCAGGACCGGTTTCTGCCAGTTGCGGTGGCGTAGCCGGTAGGCCAGCGCGCGGTCGTAGAAACCGCCGCCCATGCCGAGTCGGCCGCCACCGTCATCGAAGCCCACCAGTGGCAGCAACAGCAGGTCGAGCGCCCATGGTCGGCGCTGGCGGCTGGCCTGCGGGCGCGGCTCGGCGATGCGAAAGCGGTTGCGCTGCAGGGACTCGCCGGCATCGATGCGCTGGAAGCGCATGTGGGTGCGCGGCCAGCGGGCCAGCAGCGGCAGGTAGACCTGCTTGCCGCGGCGCTGCGCCTCGCGCTGCAGCAGGATCGGGTCGATCTCGCCATCGTTGGGCAGGTACAGGGCCATATGCCGGGCGCGGCGGAACAGCGGGTGCTGGGCCAGCTGGCGATACAGGCAGCGAGCCGCCTGGCGCTGCTGTGCCGGTGTGAGGGCGCGGCGCTTGGCGCGTAGCAGACGGCGCAGGGCAGGGCGGGAGTGGGTGTCGGCGTGGATCATTGCGGACGTCTCAGCTCGGTTTGGTGTTGGCGGCTGATGGCACGCGCAGAGAGAGTCGGAGCTGAAGCCGGAGGAAGGATGACTCCCCAAGGTGCCGCTGTCGGCTTAGCCCTTGAACCCGAAAGTTCAAGGTGGAGGTTGCAGGAAGCGTTAAGGCTTTCCGTCGAGCGGACATGCGCACCGGCTTCCAGCCGCAACCCCCGGGTTGTGTGAATCGGCTCAGGGACATCACCAACTGGCCAACACATCAGGGAGCTGTGGGTGAGTTTACCGCAAACTCCGCGCTTGTCATCCCTGCCGTTGCTCCGCCTCCTCCTGCAGGGCCCGATCGACCCTTTCCAGCAGCTCGCGCACCTGTTCGCGGGTGTCGCCGGCGACCGCGCTGCCCTGCTGCTGCAGCAGCTCGTGGGCGATGTTCAGGGCGGCGAGCACGGCGATGCGGTCGGCGCCGATCACCTTGCCGCTGTTGCGGATCTCGCGCATCTTGCCGTCCAGGTAGCGTGCGGCGCTTTCCAGATTGGCGCGCTGCTGGGGCGGACAGTGGATGGGGTAGTCCTTGTCGAGAATCTTCACCGTGACGGTTTGCGGCTGGGTCATGAGTCCTGCTCCAGGGCCTTGAGGCGCGAAATCATCGATTCGACCGTGTGGCGGGCCAGTTCGTTCTGTTCGATGAGGCGCGCGCGTTCCTCGCGCCACTGCCGCTCGCTGCTGCGCAGCTGGTGGTTTTCCGTGCGCAGCTGTTCGGCCAGGCGGATCAGCTGATCGATCTTCGCCGTCAGGGCGTTGAGGTCGGCGTCTTCCATGGGCTCATGCTCGGGGCGCTGAATGGTCCAATGACTATACAACACAACCGCCATTCGCGCGGCCGGCGCCCGCTGGCGCCGATGGTCTTGGGCGGGGCGCCGGTGCTAGCATGGGGGCCTCGATTCCAGACCTTCCGCCTGCCGCCATGACCCTGCCTGCCTCTGCCTATTCCGCTTTTGCTGCCCTGCTGACCGCTGCCGGCCAGTCCATTTCGCCCGCCGAACTGCATGGCCTGCTGCTGGGGCGTACCTGCGCCGGCGCAGGCTTCGATGCCGACCTGTGGCTGGCGTCCGCCGGCGAGCTGCTCGACACGCCGCCCGACGAGCGCCTGCGCCAGGCCCTGGTCGGCCTGCAGGGCATGGTCAAGAGCGAGCTGGAGGCCGGCGAGCTGTCGCTGGTCTTGCTGCTGCCGGCCGACGAGGCGCCGCTGGCCGAGCGGGCCGCGGCCCTGGGCCAGTGGTGCCAGGGTTTCCTCACCGGGTTCGGCCTGACCGCCCGTCAGGGCAAGCTGTCCGCCGAGGCCGAGGAGGTGCTGCAGGACCTGGCGGCCATCGCGCGCATCGAGGAGTCGCTGGAGGAATCGGACGACGCCGA
Organism: Pseudomonas linyingensis; assembly: GCF_900109175.1. Classification (GTDB taxonomy): domain Bacteria; phylum Pseudomonadota; class Gammaproteobacteria; order Pseudomonadales; family Pseudomonadaceae; genus Geopseudomonas; species Geopseudomonas linyingensis. The sequence continues at coordinate 57,297 of NZ_FNZE01000014.1, forward strand.
GACCGACTACATGGAGGTCATGGAGTACCTGCGGGTCGCACCCCTGCTACTGCTCAGCGAGTGCGGCGGACTGCCGGTGAAGCCCGCGACCGACGCCAAACCTTCCCTGCACTGATCCGACCCGAGAGGCGCGCCATGACCCGTATTGCCCCGTCCGAGTATGCCCGTCGCCGCCAGGCACTGATGCAGCAGATGGAGCCGGGCAGCATCGCCCTGCTGCCGGCGGCGCCCGTACAGATCCGCAACCGCGACGTCGAGCAGGCCTATCGTCAGGACAGCGACTTCCAGTACCTGACCGGCTTCCCCGAGCCGGAAGCGGTGCTGGCGCTGATTCCCGGGCGGGCTGAGGGCGAGTACGTGCTGTTCTGCCGCGAGCGCAATCCCGAGCGTGAGCTGTGGGAGGGCCTGCGCGCCGGCCAGGAGGGCGCGCTGCGCAACTACGGCGCCGACCAGGCCTTCGCCATCGGCGTCATCGATGAGGTTCTCCCCGGCCTGATCGCCGGCCTCTCGCGCGTTTACTACGCCATGGGTGTCAACCCCGAGTTCGACCGCCAGCTGGTCGGCTGGATCAACGACGTGCGCAGCAAGGCACGCCATGGCGCCACGGTGCCCACCGAGTTCGTCGCCCTCGACCACCGCTTGCATGAGATGCGCCTGATCAAGTCGGCTGGCGAGGTCGCGGTGATGCGCGAGGCTGCGGAAATCTCCGCACGAGCCCATGTGCGTGCCATGCAGGCCAGCCGTGCAGGGCTGTACGAGTACCACCTGGAGGCCGAGCTTGACTACGAGTTCCGCAAGGGGGGCGCCAAGCTGCCGGCCTACGGCTCGATCGTCGCGGCCGGCCGCAATGCCTGCATCCTGCACTACCGCGAGAACGACGACGTGCTCAAGGACGGCGATCTGGTGCTGATCGATGCGGCCTGCGAGATCGACTGCTACGCCAGCGACATCACCCGCACCTTCCCGGTCAGCGGCACCTTCTCCGCCGAGCAGAAGGCCATCTACGAACTGGTGCTCCGCGCCCAGGAAGCCGCCTTCGACGAAATTGCCCCGGGCAAGCACTGGAACCAGGCCCACGAGGCCACGCTGCGGGTGATCACTGCCGGCCTGGTGGAGCTGGGTCTGCTCGCCGGCGAGGTCGACGAGCTGATCGAGGGCGAGGCCTACAAGCCCTTCTACATGCACCGCGCCGGGCACTGGCTGGGCATGGACGTGCACGACGTCGGCGACTACAAGATCGGCGGCACCTGGCGCGAGCTGGAGCCGGGCATGAGCATGACCGTCGAGCCGGGCATCTACATCGCCCCCGACAACCACGCGGTCGAGGCGCGTTGGCGCGGCATCGGTGTGCGCATTGAGGACGACGTGGTGGTGACCGAGACCGGCTGCACGATCCTTACCGACGGCGTACCCAAGACGGTCGCCGAGATCGAGGCGCTGATGGCTGCCGCGCGCAGCCGGGCGGCCTGAGCCTATGACGGTCAGCGGACATCCCGCCGGCAGCGGCCGCATTGCCATCGTCGGTGGCGGCCTGGTCGGCGCCAGCCTGGCCCTGGCCCTGCAGCAGGGCGGCGCCCTGGCGCGGGGCTGGCAGATCAGCCTGGTCGAACCCTACGCCCCCGGCGACGGCTTCCAGCCCAGCTACGACGCGCGCTGCTCGGCGCTGGCCTGGGGCACCCGGCTGATCTACGAGCGCCTCGGCCTGTGGCCGGCGATCGCCGAGCGCGCCGAGCCGATCACCCGCATCCAGGTCTCCGAGCGTGGCCGCTTCGGCGCCACGCGCCTGGCCGCCGCGGAAGAGGGCGTGCCGGCCCTGGGCTATGTGGTGGAAAACGCCTGGCTCGGCCACTGCCTGTGGCAGGCGCTGCATGCCGACGGCCTCGACTGGCGTTGTCCGGCGCGGGTCGAGGCGGTGCAGGCGCAGGCCGGCGGCTACCGGCTGACCCTCGACGACGGCAGTCCGCTGGACTGCGAGCTGCTGGTGCTGGCCGACGGTGGCCGTTCCGACCTGCGCGAGCAGCTGGGTATCCAGCTGCGCCGCACCCCCTATGGACAGACCGCGCTGATCGCCAATGTCACCCCGGCCGAGCCGCACGGCGGGGAGGCCTTCGAACGCTTCACGACGGACGGGCCGATGGCCCTGCTGCCGCTGGCGGACAACCGTTGCGCGCTGGTCTGGACCCGCCCCGATGCCGACGCCGCGCGCCTGCTGGCGCTGGACGAGCGCGGCTTCCTCGCCGAGCTGCAGCAGGCGTTCGGCTATCGCCTCGGGGCCTTCCGCAAGGTCGGTGCACGACACAGCTACCCGCTGGCGCTGCTCGAGGCCGAGGAGCAGGTGCGCAGCCATCTGGTGTTGGTCGGCAACGCTGCCCACGGTCTGCACCCGATTGCCGGCCAGGGCTACAACCTTTCCTTGCGCGACGTCATGGCGCTGGCCGAGACCCTGCTGCAGGATGGTGCGCGGCTGGGCGATCTGAGCCAGCTGCAGGGCTACCTGGCCCGCCAACGTCTGGATCAGACGCTGACCGTGGGCTTTTCCGACCGGGTCACCCGGCTGTTTTCCAACGACCGCCCGGCACTGGCGCAGCTGCGCAACCTGGGCCTGCTCGGCCTGGAACTGTGCCCGCCGGCCAAGCACTGGTTCGCCCGTCAGGCCATGGGTCTCGGCACCCGGCCCTGAGCCAGCGGTTCACCTTTCGATTCACCCGCCCTGCAGCAGGGCGCGAGGAGCAGCGAAGATGCAAGCAGACCTGATCATCGTCGGCGCCGGCATGGTCGGCAGCGCGCTGGCCCTGGCCCTCAGGGACAGCGGCCTGCGCATCCTGCTGCTGGACGGCGGGTCGCTGGAGCTGGCGCCGTTCGACGCCGCCGGGCCCTTCGAGCCGCGGGTCAGCGCGCTGTCCGAGGCCAGCCGGCGCATCCTCCAGCGCCTCGGCGCCTGGGAGGGCATCGCCGCGCGGCGGGCCGCGCCCTACCGGGCGATGCAGGTATGGGACGGTTCCGGCACCGGGCAGATCCACTTCTCCGCCGCCAGCGTGCACGCCGAGGTGCTCGGCCACATCGTCGAGAACCGCGTGGTGCAGGACGCCCTGCTCGAGCGCCTGCAGGACAGCGGCATCGAACTGCTGGCCAGCGCGCGCCTCGAACAGCTGCGCCGTTCCGGCGCCGGCTGGCTGCTGCAGCTGGCCGACGGCCGCGAGCTGCGCGCGCCGCTGCTGGTCGCCGCCGACGGCGCCCAGTCCGCGGTGCGCCGCCTGGCCGGTTGCGCCACCCGCGAGTGGGACTACCTGCACCACGCCATCGTCACCAGCGTGCGTTGCGAGAAGGACCACCAGTCCACCGCCTGGCAGCGCTTCACCGACGACGGTCCGCTGGCCTTCCTGCCGCTCGAGCGTGACGGCGACCGCCACTGGTGCTCGATCGTCTGGTCGTGCACGCCGGCCGAGGCCGAGCGGCTGATGGCGCTGGACGACGGCGCCTTTGCCAGCGAGCTGGGCCGCGCCTTCGAGCAGCGCCTCGGCGCGGTACTCGAGGTCGATCCGCGCTTGTGTCTTCCGCTGCGCCAGCGCCACGCCAAGCGCTACGTCGAGAAAGGGCTGGCGCTGATCGGCGATGCTGCGCACAGCATCCATCCGCTGGCCGGCCAGGGCGTCAACCTCGGTTTCCTCGATGCGGCGACCCTCGCCGAGGGGCTGCTGCACGCCCATGACCGTGGCGAGAACCTGGCCGACAGCCGCGTGCTCGGCCGCTTCGAGCGCCGGCGCATGCCGCACAACCTGGCGATGATGGTGGCCATGGAAGGCTTCGAACGCCTGTTCCAGGCCGACCCGCTGCCGCTGCGCTGGCTGCGCAATGCCGGTCTGCGCCTGATGGATGGGCATCACGAGGCTAAGGGCCTGTTCGTGCGCCAGGCGCTGGGCCTCTCCGGCGATCTGCCCGCGCTGGCCCGGGCATGCGGCACTGACGCGGATCAAAAAAGACGCGCCTGAGCAATCTTAGCGGTTGAGAAGCTAAATGGGATTAACTATCATTTTCCCAACTCAACCCTTCGTACGAGGCGTGTTCCATGCAGGCAAACAAGAAGATCCTGGCAGCCCTGGCGCTGACCACCCTGGCCGGTACCGTGCAGGCCGCCGACGAGGTCGTGGTCTATTCGGCGCGCATCGACGAGCTGATCAAGCCGGTGTTCGACCAGTACACCGCCAAGACCGGGGTCAAGGTCAAGTTCATCACCGACAAGGAAGCGCCACTGCTGGCGCGCCTGAAGGCCGAGGGCGAGAACACCCCGGCCGACCTGCTGATCACCGTGGATGCCGGCAACCTCTGGCAGGCCGAGCAGGAAGGCGTGCTCAAGCCGCTGCAGTCCAAGGTCATCGACGCCAACATCCCCAGCCAGTACCGCTCCAGCACCGGCGCCTGGACTGGCCTGTCGCTGCGCGCGCGGACCATCGTCTACTCCACCGCGCGGGTCAAGCCGGCCGAGCTGAGCACCTATGAGGCGCTGGCCGACAAGAACTGGGAAGGCCGCCTGTGCCTGCGCTCCAGCAAGAAGGTCTACAACCAGTCGCTGACCGCCACCCTGATCGAGACCCACGGTGCCGAGAAGGCCGAGCAGATCGTCAAGGGCTGGGTCGCCAACCTGGCTACCGATCCGTTCGCCGACGACACCGCGCTGATCCAGGCCATCGACGCCGGCCAGTGCGACGTGGGCATCGTCAACACCTACTACTACGGCCGTCTGCACCAGCAGCAGCCGGACCTCAAGGCCAAGCTGTTCTGGCCGAACCAGGCCGACCGCGGCGTGCATGTCAACCTGGCCGGCGCCGGCGTGACCAAGCATGCCCCGCATGCCGAGGCCGCGCAGCAGCTGCTGGAGTGGATGACCAGTGAGGAAGCCCAGGGCGTGTTCGCCGGGGTCAACCAGGAATACCCGGCCAACCCGAAGGTCGCGCCGTCCAAGGAAGTGGCCGCCTGGGGCAGCTTCAAGGCCGACAGCATCCCGGTGGAAGTGGCTGGCAAGCGCCAGGCCGAAGCGATCCGCCTGATGGATCGTGCCGGCTGGAACTGATTCCCGTCCGCCTTTGGTTATACTCGACGCCCCGGCCGCCCAGCCGGGGCGTTTTTGTTTTGGCCGCCGTTGTCTGAGCATGCCTTTTGCGGTTTGAGCATGCTTTTTGCAATTGGGAACTGGCCCCGTCCCTGATCCGCCCGCCAAGGAGTCTGCGTGGCCCATTCCGCTCAACGCCGCTGGTATCCACTCGCTGCGGCGATTGCCGCCCTGGTCCTGCTGCCGCTCAGTGTCCTGCTGCTGAGCTGGGGTGAGGTGGATGGCGAGATCTGGCAGCACCTGTGGGACACCCAGATGCCGCGCTTGCTGGGCAACACCCTGAGTCTGGTGCTGGGCGTCGGGGTCGGCGTGACCCTGCTCGGCGTCAGCCTTGCCTGGCTGACCAGCCTGTGCGAGTTCCCCGGGCGCAAGTGGCTGGACTGGGCGCTGATGCTGCCCTTCGCGATCCCCGCCTACGTGCTGGCCTTCGTCTTCGTCGGCCTGCTGGATTTTGCCGGGCCGGTGCAGACCCTGTTGCGCGAATGGTTCGGCAGCGGCCTGCGCCTGCCGCGGGTACGCTCCACCGGCGGGGTGATCGTGGTGCTGGTGCTGGTGTTCTATCCCTACGTGTACCTGCTGGCGCGCACCGCCTTCCTCGCCCAGGGCAAGGGCCTGATGGAGGCGGCGCGGGTGCTCGGTCTGTCGCCCTGGCAGGCGTTCTGGCGGGTGGCATTGCCGGTGGCGCGGCCGGCCATCGGCGCCGGCCTGGCGCTGGCGCTGATGGAGACCCTGGCCGACTTCGGCGCGGTGTCGGTGTTCAACTTCGACACCTTCACCACCGCCATCTACAAGACCTGGTACGGCTTCTACAGCCTGTCCAGCGCCACCCAGCTGGCCAGCCTGCTGCTGCTGGCGGTGATGCTGCTGCTCTACACCGAGCGCCGCGCCCGCGGCGCCAGCCGCCCGGGCAACGAGCGCGCGCGCAGCGCGCCGCTGTACCACCTGCGCGGCGCCAGGGCGCTGGCCGCCAGCGCCTGGTGCGGCCTGGTGTTGCTGTGCGCCTTCGTCGTGCCGATGCTGCAGCTGCTGGTCTGGTTCTGGCAGCGCGGGCGCTTCGACCTCGACGAACGCTACGTCGGCCTGATCCTGCATACCCTCTATCTGGGCGGCATGGCCGCGCTGATCACCGTGGCGCTGGCCATGCTGCTGGCGTTCGCCCGCCGGCTGGCGCCGACCCGGCGCATGCAGGCGCTGGTCGGCCTGGCCAATCTCGGCTACGCGCTGCCCGGCTCGGTGCTGGCGGTGTCGATCATGCTGGCCTTCAGCTGGCTGGACCGCCATCTGGTGATCCCGCTGTCCGGCGCCCTGGGCGGCGACGGCAAGCCGCTGCTGCTGGGCAGTCTGAGCGCGCTGCTGCTGGCCTATCTGGTGCGCTTCATGGCGGTGGCCCATGGTCCGCTGGAGAGCAGTCTGGGGCGCATCCGTCCGTCGCTGCCGGAGGCTTCGCGCAGTCTGGGGATCGGTGGCGTGCGGCTGTTCCGCCGGGTCTACCTGCCGCTGCTGGTGCCCGGCACCCTGAGCGCGGCGCTGCTGGTGTTCGTCGACGTGCTCAAGGAGATGCCGGCGACCCTGCTGATGCGCCCGTTCGGCTGGGACACCCTGGCGGTGAGGGTGTTCGAGATGACCAGCGAGGGCGAGTGGGCGCGCGCGGCGCTGCCGGCGCTGACCCTGGTGCTGGTCGGCCTGCTGCCGGTGATCGGCCTGATCCGGCGCTCGGCCCGTCGCTACGGCTGACCGGGCGCATGTCCGGGCGGTCATTTGCGGCTACAATGCGGCCCATTCGAAGCCCGGAAGGAGATCCCATGGGACAGCGCACCCCCCTCTACGACCTGCACGTGGCGCTTGGCGCCAAGATGGTCGACTTCGGCGGCTGGGACATGCCGTTGCACTACGGTTCGCAAGTCGAGGAGCATCATCAGGTGCGCAGCGACTGCGGGGTCTTCGATGTCTCGCACATGACCGTGGTCGACGTCACCGGCGTGCAGGCCGGGGAGTATCTGCGCCGGGTGCTGGCCAACGACGTGGCGCGCCTGACCGAGCTGGGCCAGGCGCTGTACAGCGTCATGCTGAATGCCGAGGGCGGAGTGATCGACGACCTGATCGTCTACCGCACCGCCAGCGGCTATCGCCTGGTGGTCAACGCCGCCACCCGCGACAAGGACCTCGCCTGGCTGCAGGCGCAGGCCGAGGGCTTTGCCGTCGAGCTGACCGAGCGCCGCGATCTGGCCATGCTGGCCGTGCAGGGGCCGCACGCCCGGGAGCGCTGTGCCGAGCTGGTGACGCCGCCGCGGGCCGCGCTGATTCGCGAACTCAAGCCGTTCCACGGCCTGGCCGAGGGCGAATGGTTCATCGCCCGCACCGGCTATACCGGCGAGGACGGTCTGGAAATCATGCTGCCGGCCGCCGAGGCGCCGGGCTTCCTCAACGATCTGGTCGGCGCCGGCATCGCCCCGGCGGGGCTGGGCGCGCGCGACACCCTGCGCCTGGAAGCCGGGCTCAACCTCTATGGTCAGGACATGAGCGAGACGGTGACTCCGATGGCGGCCAACCTCGCCTGGACCATCGCCTGGCAGCCGGCCGAGCGCGACTTCATCGGCCGCGGCGCGCTCGAGGCACAGCGTGCCGGCGGCGGCGCGGAGACCAAACTGGTCGGCCTGGTGCTCGAGGAGCGCGGCGTGCTGCGCGCCCATCAGGTGGTGCGCGTCGCCGGCCTCGGCGAAGGCGAGATCACCAGCGGCAGCTTTTCGCCGACCCTCGGCAAGTCCATCGCCCTGGCGCGGGTGCCGGCCGGCACCGGCGAGCGCGCCGAGGTGGAGATCCGCGGCAAGTGGTACCCGGTGCGGGTGGTCAAGGCGAACTTCGTGCGCCACGGCAAGGCCCTGATCTGAGGCGACAGGGCGTAGCCGGCGCTGCTGCGTCCATGTACTGTTGAGCGCACTTTTCCGCTGGCGTGATTGCGCACGCCGAACCGAACAAGGAATCCAATAATGAGCAATACCCCTGCCGAACTGCGTTACGCCGCCAGCCACGAATGGGCCCGTCTGGAAGAGGACGGCAGCGTCACCGTGGGCATCACCGATCATGCCCAGGAAGCCCTGGGCGACGTGGTCTACGTCGAGCTGCCGGAAGTCGGCAAGGCGCTGGCCGCCGGCGAGCAGGCCGGCGTGGTCGAGTCGGTCAAGGCCGCCTCGGACATCTACGCGCCGGTCGCCGGCACGGTGATTGCGGTCAACGAGGCGCTGGCCGATGCGCCAGAAGCCGTCAATGCCGCCCCCTACGAAGCCTGGTTCTACCGGCTGCAGCCGGCCAATGCCGCCGAGCTGGCGCAGCTGCTCGACGCCGCCGCCTACCAGGCCAGCTGCGACGCCTGATCCTTCTGCCGCTGGTGGCCGGCGTCGCTGCCAGCGGCCGGGTCGTCAGCTCCGCGTTCCATGTCTGCCCGGCCGCAGGCGCGGCCGGACATCCGTTCCGGAGTCCGCGTCATGCCCCACTCGTCCCGCCCCAGCGATCTGCTGCAGCCCGAAGCCTTCCTCCCGCGGCATCTCGGCCCGGATGCCGCGGAGCAGCGTGCCATGCTCGACGCCCTGGGCGTCGCTTCCCGCGCCGAACTGATCGAGCAGACCGTGCCGCCGGCCATCCGCCTGGACGGCCCGCTGGCCTTGCCGCCGGCGCTGGACGAGCAGGCCGCGCTGGCGCGCCTGCGTGGCTATGCCGAGCAGAACGAGTGCTGGACCAGCCTGATCGGCATGGGCTACTACGCCACCCACACCCCGCCGGTGATCCTGCGCAACGTGCTGGAGAACCCTGGCTGGTACACCGCCTACACGCCCTACCAGCCGGAGATCTCCCAAGGGCGCCTGGAGGCTTTGCTCAACTTCCAGCAACTGACCTGCGACCTCACCGGCCTCGACCTGGCCGGCGCCTCGCTGCTCGACGAGGCCACCGCCGCCGCCGAGGCGATGGCCATGGCCCGGCGAGTGGCGAAGAGCGCCAGTCAGCGCTTCTTCGTCGACGAGAACTGCCATCCGCAGACCATTTCGGTGCTGCAGACCCGTGCCAGCGGCTTCGGCTTCGAGCTGGTGATCGATGCGCCGGAGAAGCTCGGCGAGCATGAGGTGTTCGGCGCCCTGCTGCAGTATCCCGACAGCCACGGCGAGATCCGCGATCTACGCCCGCTGATCGCCCAGCTGCATGCCCAGCAGGCGCTGGCCTGCGTCGCTAGCGACCTGCTCGCCCTGGTGCTGCTGACCCCGCCGGGCGAGCTGGGCGCCGACGTGGTGCTCGGCAGCGCTCAGCGCTTCGGCGTGCCGATGGGCTACGGCGGCCCGCACGCCGCCTTCTTCGCCACCCGCGATGCGTTCAAGCGCGCCATGCCTGGGCGCCTGATCGGCGTATCCAGGGACGCCCGCGGCAACGTCGCGCTGCGCATGGCCCTGCAGACCCGCGAGCAGCACATCCGCCGCGAGAAGGCCAACTCCAATATCTGCACGTCCCAGGCGCTGCTGGCCAACATGGCCGGCTTCTACGCCGTCTATCACGGTCCGCAGGGCCTGCGGCGCATCGCCGGCCGGGTGCAGCGGCTGACCGCGATCCTCGCCCGGGTCCTCGAGCAGGGCGGCATCCGGCGCCTCAACCGGCAGTTCTTCGACACCCTGACCCTGGAGGTCGGCGGCGCCCAGCAGGCGATCCTCGCCAGCGCCCATGACGCGCGGATCAACCTGCGCATCCTCGGCCACGGCCGGGTCGGCCTCAGCCTCGACGAGACCTGCAGTCTGGACACCGTAGCGCGCCTGGCGCAGATCTTCCTCGGCGCCGACCACGGCTTCGACCTGGCCGGGCTGGCCGACGATGCCGGGCTGGCCGGCGGCATTCCCGCCGCGCTGGCGCGCACCTCGGATTTCCTCAGTCATCCGGTATTCAACAGCCACCACAGCGAGACCGAGATGCTGCGCTACCTGCGCCAGCTGGAAGGCCGCGACCTGGCGCTCAATCAGGCGATGATCCCGCTCGGGTCCTGCACCATGAAGCTCAACGCCGTCAGCGAGATGCTGCCGGTCAGCTGGCCGCAGTTCGCCAGCCTGCATCCCTTCGTGCCGCGCGAGCAGGCGCGCGGCTACCGGCTGCTACTCGACGAGCTGGAGCAGTGGCTGTGCGCCATCACCGGCTTCGATGCCATCAGCCTGCAGCCCAACTCCGGCGCCCAGGGCGAATACGCCGGACTGCTGGCGATCCACCAGTACCACGCCAGCCGCGGCGAGGCGCGCCGCGACGTCTGCCTGATACCGGCTTCGGCCCACGGTACCAACCCGGCCTCGGCGCAGATGGCCGGCATGCAGGTGGTGGTGGTCGACTGCGACAGCCAGGGCAACGTCGATCTCGCCGACCTCAAGCGCAAGGCGGCCGAGGCCGGCGAGCGGCTGTCCTGCCTGATGATCACCTATCCGTCGACCCACGGCGTGTACGAGGAGGGCATCCGCAAGATCTGCGCGGCGGTGCATGCCCACGGCGGCCAAGTGTATATGGACGGCGCTAACATGAACGCGCAGGTCGGCCTGACCCGCCCGGCCGACATCGGCGCCGACGTGGCGCACCTCAACCTGCACAAGACCTTCTGCATTCCCCACGGCGGTGGCGGGCCGGGCATGGGGCCGATCGGGGTGAAGGCGCACCTGGCGCCCTTCCTCGCCAACCACCCGGTGGTCGAGCTGGACGGGCCGCTGGCGCAGAACACCGCCGTCAGCGCCGCGCCCTGGGGCAGCGCGAGCATCCTGCCGATCAGCTGGATGTACATCGCCATGATGGGGCCGCAGCTGCGCGAGGCCACCGAGGTGGCGATCCTCAACGCCAACTACCTGGCTACCCGTCTTGCGGCGGCCTATCCGGTGCTCTACAGCGGGCGCAACGGCCGGGTGGCCCACGAGTGCATCCTCGACCTGCGCCCGCTCAAGGCGGCCAGCGGGATCAGCGAAGAGGATGTCGCCAAGCGCCTGATGGACTACGGCTTCCATGCGCCGACGATGTCTTTCCCGGTGCCCGGCACGCTGATGGTCGAGCCGACCGAGAGCGAGTCGAAGGCCGAGCTGGACCGCTTCGTCGACGCCATGCTGGGCATCCGCGCCGAGATCGCCCGCATCGAGGCCGGCGAGTGGCCGGCGGACGACAATCCGCTCAAGCAGGCGCCGCACACCCTGGCCGACGTCACCAGCGAGTGGACGCGGCCCTACAGCCTCGCCGAGGCGGTGACCCCCAGCACGCACACCCGGGCGTTCAAGTACTGGCCGGCGGTCAACCGGATCGACAACGTCTACGGCGACCGCCACCTGTTCTGCGCCTGCGTGCCGGTGGAGGCGTATCGGGAGTGAGGTGCGGGGGCGTGAGCGAAAAAGCCGTCGCTTGCGACGGCTTTTTGGTGTGCGGCGGCCCGGAACTCAGCGTGGCGCGCCGCTCTGGGCGTTGACGAGCATGGCGCTGGCCAGTTCCTCGTCGCTGGCCTTGAGGCCGGGGTGGTCGCGGCGGATCTGCTGCAGCGCGGCCTCCAGGTAGGCGCCGCGGATGCTGCCGCCGCTGGCGACGAAGCTGGAGGCGTCGTCCTCGGCGGCGAGCACCAGCTTCTCGTCCTTGAAGGTGGAATACAGCGAGGCGGAAACCCCCGCGGAGGTGGCAACCTCTCCCCAGCCGATATTCACGTCGTGCCCGCGATGGTCGGCCAGGGCGCTGGCGGCAGGCAGGATGACAAGGGACGTGACAAGCAGGGTACGGCGCATGATGGACTCCTCTGAAACACCGGGACGGCGTGTCTCCTCAGAGGGGAAGGGCGGCGGTGAGTTCCCGGCGGCGGGTGCCGCTCATCGGCTGTGGAGCGCGCGCCGCGGAGAGCGGAAAACGCCGGCCCGAAAACGCCAAAGGGCTAGGTGAAAATCACCTAACCCTTTGATTTATATGGTGGGCCCAGCAGGACTTGAACCTGCGACCAAGCGATTATGAGTCGCCTGCTCTGACCAACTGAGCTATAGGCCCGCTATCGAACCCCGGCTGGGCGGGGCAGTTCCTTGCGGTGAGGCCGGCGGGCGTCCTCTGCATGCCTGCCGTGCGCGCGAAGGCGTGCCAGCAGGGCGCGGCGATTATAGCGGGGCCTGCGCGCCAACGCCAACGGCTTGCCGGAGCTTGAGGAACTTGCTGGCGAACTCCGCGGCCGGCAGCGGCTTGCTCAGCACGTAGCCCTGGATCTGCTGGCAGCCCTCGAAGGCGAGGAAACGCTCCTGCGACTTGGTTTCCACGCCCTCGGCAATCACCGTCAGCTGCATGCTGCGACCGAGGGCGATGATGGCGCGGGTGATGGCGGCGTCCTCGGGGTCGTCCGGCAGGCCGGCGATGAACGACTGGTCGATCTTCAGGATGTCGATGGGCAGGCGCTTGAGGTAGCTCAGCGAGGAGTAGCCGGTGCCGAAGTCGTCGATCGCCAGCTGCAGGCCGAGTTCCTTGAGGGCCTGGAGGATGGGCAGGGCTTCCTCCTTCTGACTCATGACGAAGGTCTCGGTGATTTCCAGCTGCAGGTTGCCGGGTGCCAGGCCGGCAGCGGCGAGCAACTCGCTGATCCGCCCGACCAGCTGCGGCTGGCGCAGTTGCGCGCCGGCCAGGTTGACCGCCAGCGGGCCGAATGGCGCAAAGTCCTTCTGCCAGCAGCTCAGCTGCCGGCAGGCTTCCTGCAGAACCCAGTCGCCCAGCTCGAGGATGCTGCCGTTTTCCTCGGCTAGGGCGACGAAGCGCTCCGGCGGCACGTCGCCGTGCAGCGGATGCCGCCAGCGCAGCAGCGCTTCGGCACCTACCAGCAGACCGCTGCTCAGGCACTGCTTGGGCTGGTAGTAGAGGTGCAGCTCGCCGCGTTCGGCGGCGCGGCGCAGGTCGTTTTCCAGGGCCATGCGCTCGGTGGCCAGGGAGCTCAGGTCGGCGGTGTAGAACTCGATGCGGTTGCGCCCGCGCGCCTTGGCCTTGTACATCGCGCTGTCGGCGTTCTTCACCAGGGTGGCGACATCCTCGCCATGTTCGGGAAACAGGCTGATGCCCATGCTCGAGCTCATGAAGAACTCGTGGCCGCCAGCGTTGAACGGGGTGCCGAAGGCGCTCATCAGCTTGTTGGCGACCCGCTCGACGTCGCTGGTCTGCTGCAGGGTGGGCATCAGCACGATGAATTCGTCACCGCCGAGGCGCGCCACGGTGTCGATCTCGCGCAACTGTTCGCGCAGGCGCTTGGCGATGCCCTGCAGCAGCAGGTCGCCGACCGGGTGGCCGAGACTGTCGTTGATGTGCTTGAAGCGGTCGAGGTCGAGGAACAGCACGGCGCCGCGGCGCTGCTCGGCCTGCGCCTCGTCGAGCGCCTGCTGCAGGCGGTTCTCGAACAGCAGGCGGTTGGGCAGGCCGGTCAGCGGGTCGTGGTGGGCCTGGTAGTCGAGACGCGCCTGGGCGTGCTTGAGGCTGGTGATGTCGGCGAAGACCGCGACATGGTGGGAAATCCGGTTGCCGCCATTGCGCACCGCGCTGATGGTCATCCACGCCGGATAGGATTCGCCGTTCTTGCGCCGGTTCCAGATCTCGCCCTGCCAGTGGCCGTCGCGCGCGATGCTGGCGCCGATCTCCTCGTCGAACTCTGCGCCGTGCTGTCCGGAAGCGAGCAGCTGCGGAGTCTGGCCGAGGGCCTCGCCTTCGCTGTAGCCGGTGATGGCGCTGAAGGCGCGGTTGATGGCCACGATGCGCTGCTCGAGGTCGGTGATCATCACTCCTTCGGCGGTGCTCTCGAACACGGTGGCGGCCTGCAGCAGGCGCTCCTGCATCTGCATGCGTTCGCTGACATCGTGGGCGATGATCAGCACGCAGTCCTCGCCGTCGATCTGCAGCGCCTGGGCGCTGAGCTCGCACAGGCGCTGCTGGCCGTCGCGGGTGCGTATGTAGGTGGGCATGTGCTGCACGCTGCCGTCTTGTTCGAGGGTGCGCAGCAGACGCTGGCGGTCGGCCGGGTCGACCCACAGCTCCAGCTCGAGGGCGGTGTGATTGAGCGCCTCGCTCGGGCTGTAGCCAGTGATCTGGGTGAAGCCGGGGTTGGCCTCGAGCAGCCGGCCATCGCACAGACGGGTGATGCTCAGGGCGTCGGGAGAGGCGTAGAACACTTTGGCGAATTTTTCCTCGCTGCTGTGCAGCTGCTGGCGGGCCTGCTGCAGGTCGGCAAGGTCGCGCAGCACCACGATGGCCGCCGGCTGGCCGTCCAGCTCGATGCGCCGCGCCGAGAGCAGGCCGGTGAATGCCTGCTTGCCGTGGCGGAGCAGGCTGACCTCGATGTTCTGCAGGTCGTGCTCCTGCAGCTGCTGGAGCACCTGCAGGCCCTGTTCGTGGCGGTGCCAGAAGCCCAGCTCGCTGGTGGTGCGTCCGCACACGGCGTCGGCGCTCAGCCCGGCGGCCTGCTCGAAGGCCCGGTTGGCGGTGAGGATGCGCCCGCTGTCGCGTTCGAGCAGCAGCATGATGTCGGGACTGTTGTGGAACGCCGAGCTGAATCTCTGCTCGGACCGGCGCAGGGCCTGCTCGACCTGCTTGCTCTGGCCAATGTCGATGCACAGCCCCTGGAGCAGAGTGTCGTCGCCGCTGCGCAGGCGCTGGACGATGGTCAGCACCCAGACCAGGCGGCCGTCGGCGGCGATCAGGCGGTGTTCGTGACGGGCTGGGTCGCCGTCACCCTGCAGAAAGGTGAGGGTGGCCGCGGCATCCGCCGGGTACAGGGTGCGGCTGCAGAAGTCCGCTTCCAGCCAGGCAGCGGTAGGATAGCCGAGCAGCGCTTCGGCCTGCGCCGAGATACGGGTGAAGCGCAGGTCGCTCAGGCGCAGTTCCCAGCTGACCAGCGGCAGCTGCGCCATCAGGCTGTGGTAGTGCTCCGCGGCGCTGCGCAGGCTGTGCTCGAGCGTGGCGAGGCGCTGGCTGCGCCGCCGGCGCAGTCGCCAGCCCCACAGCAGCAGGCCGAGGGTCGGCAGGCCCAGCAGGAGGATGAGGTGGTGGGGCGATGCTAGCCACTCGTTCGGGATCCATCCCGGCACGGCGGCTTGGCTACAGGCGGGAAACAGTGCCAGGCAGAGTCCCGACAAGGCCAACAGGCGCGACATGGCGATCCCTCGGTTGCGCGTTCATCGACCAAGTGTAGAGGCTCGGCCTGAACGGCGCGCAAGAAAAAACCCCGGGCCTTGCGGCGCCGGGGTTTCTTTCCTTGCGTCAGCCTTACTCGTCGAGGAACGAGCGCAGGTGTTCGCTGCGGGTCGGATGGCGCAGCTTGCGCAGCGCCTTGGCCTCGATCTGGCGGATGCGCTCGCGGGTCACGTCGAACTGCTTGCCGACTTCCTCGAGGGTATGGTCGGTATTCATGTCGATGCCGAAACGCATGCGCAGTACCTTGGCTTCCCGGGCGGTGAGACCGGCGAGCACTTCGCGGGTGGCTTCCTTGAGGCTCTCCACAGTCGCCACGTCGATCGGCGACTGCATGCTGGAGTCCTCGATGAAGTCGCCCAGATGCGAGTCTTCGTCGTCGCCGATCGGGGTTTCCATGGAGATCGGTTCCTTGGCGATCTTCAATACCTTGCGGATCTTGTCCTCGGGCATTTCCATGCGCTCGCCCAGCTCTTCCGGAGTCGGCTCGCGGCCCATCTCCTGGAGCATCTGGCGGGAGATGCGGTTGAGCTTGTTGATCGTCTCGATCATGTGCACCGGGATGCGGATGGTGCGCGCCTGGTCGGCGATCGAGCGGGTGATCGCCTGGCGGATCCACCAGGTGGCGTAGGTCGAGAACTTGTAGCCGCGGCGGTATTCGAACTTGTCCACCGCCTTCATCAGGCCGATGTTGCCTTCCTGGATCAGGTCGAGGAACTGCAGGCCACGGTTGGTGTACTTCTTGGCGATGGAGATCACCAGGCGCAGGTTGGCCTCGACCATTTCCTTCTTGGCGCGGCGGGCCTTGGCCTCGCCGATGGACATCTGGCGGTTGATGTCCTTGATCTCGGCGACGGTCAGGCCGACCTCGTTCTCGAGATCGACCAGCACCTGCTGGTTGCGCTGGATGTCGGCCTGCAGGCGGGCGATGGCCTCGGCATACTTGGCCTTGCCGCCGGCCAGCGCGGCGGACCAGTTCAGGTCGACCTCGTTGCCGGGGAACAGCTTGAGGAAGTCGGCACGCGGCATGCGCGCATCGCGGACGCACAGCTGCATGATCGCGCGTTCCTGCTGGCGCACGCGGTCGAGGGCGCCGCGGACCATCTCCACCAGCACGTCGAACTGCTTGGGCACCAGCTTGATCGGCATGAACAGCTCGGCGAGGGCTACCAGCTCGGCGCTTGCCTGCGTGCTGCCGCGACCGTACTTCTTCAGGGCCTTGTGGGCCACCGCCAGCTGCTCGGCCACCGCGGTGAAGCGGCGCAGCGCCTCTTCCGGATCGGGGCCGCCGTCGCCTTCTTCTTCGGTGCTGTCGGACTTCTCCTTGTCTTCGTCCTCGTCCTCGTCCTCGACGGCTTCCTTGGCGGCTGGCGTCGGCGTCGGCACGGCTTCGCTCTCCGCCGGCAGGGTGCCGTCGTCGGGGTCGATGTAGCCGCTGAGGATGTCGGACAGACGGCCACCTTCGCTGGTGACGCGCTGGTATTCGGCGAGGATGCTTTCCACCGAACCGGGGAACTGGGCGATGGCGCTCATCACCTCGCGGATGCCTTCCTCGATGCGCTTGGCGATTTCGATCTCGCCTTCGCGGGTCAGCAGCTCCACGGTACCCATTTCGCGCATGTACATGCGCACCGGGTCGGTGGTGCGACCGATGTCGCTTTCCACCGCGGCCAGGGCCGCAGCGGCCTCCTCGGCGGCAGCTTCGTCGGTGTCACCTTCGGCGAGCAGCAGGGCATCCGCATCCGGAGCTGTCTCGAATACGTTGATCCCCATGTCGTTGATCATGCGGATGATGTCTTCCACCTGCTCCGGATCGGAAATATCTTCCGGCAGGTGGTCGTTGACCTCGGCGTAAGTCAGGTAACCCTGCTCACGACCACGGGCGATCAGCTCTTTGAGGCGGGACTGCTGTTGCGCTTTTACGGACATGGTCACCCTATCCACTGAAGGTCTTGGCGGGCTGAAAATAAGCCGAGCATTATAATCGATCCGGGGCCTCAGGTACCAGCGGGACCCGGGGACGCAGGGATTTCGCTCCGGCTCAGAAGCGCACGCAGGCGGAGTTTTTCCTCTGCACTGAGTTCGCTGTGCCGCGCTTTGCGCAACAAGCCTTCGAGGCTGCGCTCACGCTGACGGTCTGCCAAGGTAGTTATAGTGTCGAAAAACTGTTGTTCAAGGTTGTCCTGACGGATCAGCCATTCCTTTTCCGCTAGACCACGCAGCAGGCGTCCTTGTTCCGTGCCGTGCCAGCGAGCGATCAGTTGCAGCGAGTTCTGCTGCGGGTGCTTCTGCAGCGATTCCAGCAGCGCCACCAGCAGCTGGGTGTAGGTGTCGTCTTCGGCGGCAAAATGCCCGGCATCCTCGACCTTCTGCGCCAGTTGCGGATGGTGCAGCAAGGTGCGCAAGGCGCTCAGAGTCGGCGGCTCGACGCCGGCGCCGGCACCGCTGCGCGGTGGCGGCATCGAGGGCGGCTCGCGGCGCTGTCCGGCCTTCCTGCCTTTCCAGTTGTCGCCGTCCTGCCATGGTTTCTTGCCCTGCTGCTTGCGGCCCTGGCCGGCTGGCCAGTCGTCGCGCTCGCCCGGATAGGGCGGATAGCTCGGGCTGTAGTCGTCATGAGACGGTGCGAAGTCCGTCGGCGGCACGTCACTGGTCGGCGCGCTCGCCAGCTGGCCGAGCATTTCGCTGCCGAGGCCGGTGATTTCGCCCAGGCGCTGGCGCATCAGGGCGCGCAGGTTGGCGCCGGGCAACTGGTCGAGCAGCGGCGCGGCGAGGGTGGCCAGGTGGGCCTTGCCCTCTAGGGTGGCGGGGTCGGCTTCTTCCATCAGGTGGCGGAAGAAGTAGTCGGCCAGCGGCTGGGCCTGCTGGCTGATGCGCGCGCGGAAGGCGTCGGGGCCTTCCTTGCGCACCAGGCTGTCCGGGTCCTCGCCCTCGGGGAGGAACAGGAAGCGCGCCCGGCGGCCATCCTGCAGGCTCGGCAGGCAGGCCTCCAGTGCCCGCCAGGCGGCCTTGCGGCCGGCCTGGTCACCGTCGAAGCAGAACAGGATGTTCGGCACCAGGCGGAACAGGCGCTTGATGTGTTCCTCGCTGGTGGCGGTGCCGAGGGTCGCGACGGCGTTGCGCAGGCCTTGCTGGGCCAGGGCGATGACGTCCATGTAGCCTTCGACCACCATGATCTCGTCGAGGTCGCGGTTGTTCTTGCGGGCCTCGTACAGGCCGTACAGTTCCTGGCCCTTGTGGAACACCGGGGTTTCCGGCGAGTTGAGGTACTTGGGCTTGTCGTCGCCGAGTACCCGGCCGCCGAAGGCGATCACCCGGCCGCGGCTGTCGCGGATGGGGAACATCACCCGGTCGCGGAAGCGGTCGTAGCGCCGGCCCTCGGCGTTCTCGATCAGCAGGCCGGCGTCGATCATCGCCTTCTCTTGCAGGCTGTCGCCACCCAGGTGCTTCATCAGGTTGTCCCAGCCGGGCGGGGCGAAGCCGAGGCCGAAGTCGCGGGCGATCACCCCGGACAGGCCGCGGCCCTTGAGGTAGTCGACGGCCGCCTGGCGCGCCGGATGGCTCTTCAGGGCGTGGCGGTAGAAGTCGGCGGCGGCGCTGAGCAGCGGGTACAGCGGCGAATCGACCGGCTGGCGCGGCTTCTGTCCGGGGCGGCTGTCTTCGCGCTGGACCTCGAGGCCGGCGCGCTTGGCCAGTTCCTCGACCGCCTCGGGGAAGTCGAGGTGGTCATGGTCCATGACGAAGCCGAGGGCGTTGCCGCCGGCGCCGCAGCCGAAGCAGTAGTAGAACTGCTTGTCCGGGCTGACGGTGAACGAGGGGGTCTTTTCCTGGTGGAACGGGCAGCAGGCGCTGTAGTTCTTGCCGGTCTTCTTCAGCTGCACGCGCGAACCCACCACCTCGACGATGTCGGTGCGGTTCAGCAGGTCGTCGATGAAGCGCTGTGGGATCAGGCCGGCCATGGGCTGCTCGTGTGCATGCTGTTCAGCATGGCTGCCGCCCGCCTGAAAAGCCAGGCGGCCGCCGGGAATGCCGAAAACTCCGACCCTTGCGCGGGCAAGGCGGAGTGGCGGGTGGTGCGGCAGGTCGCCGGTCAGGTTCGCGGATCAGGCGAGCTTTGCGGGGGCCTGCAAAGCAAACACCCGGCCAAGGCCGGGTGCTGTGCAAGACGCTACTGCCTGAGGGTTAACTCAGTACAGGCGCTCGCGACGACGCTGTTCGCGCTGCACTTTCTTGGCGTGGCGCTTCACGGCAGCCGCGGCCTTGCGCTTGCGCTCGGCGGTGGGCTTTTCGTAAAACTCGCGGCTACGCACTTCGGCCAGTACACCGGCTTTTTCGCAGGAGCGCTTGAAACGACGCAGAGCTACGTCGAAGGGTTCGTTCTCTTTAACTTTGACGGCTGGCATCCAGGTCGTACCTTCACTGATTACCGATTATGAATGGTGCAATCCTGCAAAAGGCTTGGGCCGCACCGGTTTTCAAGGGTTGCGGATATTAACCCCTTGGCTGTTGGAATGCAAAGCCTCCTGTGGCAAAAGCCGCCGACCGGTGGTCCGCGCTCGGCCGGCAAGCTTGGTATCGGCGGGCTGGCCCGCTTATCATGCGCGGTTTAGCGAACGATCACGGCAAGGCGGGGCAACTTCCCAATGCGAGTACTGGGCCTGGAAACTTCCTGCGACGAAACCGGCGTCGCCCTGTACGACAGCGAGCGCGGCCTGCTGGCCGACGCCCTGTTCAGTCAGATCGACCTGCACCGGGTCTATGGCGGCGTGGTGCCCGAGCTGGCCTCGCGCGACCACGTCAAGCGCATGCTGCCGCTGATTCGACAGGTGCTGGACGAGTCCGCCTGCAGTTTCGCCGATATCGACGCGGTGGCCTATACCGCCGGGCCGGGCCTGGTCGGCGCGCTGCTGGTCGGCGCCTCCTGCGCCCAGGCCATGGCGCTGGCCTGGGGGGTGCCGGCGGTCGGCGTGCACCATATGGAAGGTCACCTGCTGGCGCCGATGCTCGAGGAGAGCCCGCCGGAGTTTCCGTTCGTCGCCTTGCTGGTGTCCGGCGGACATACCCAGCTGGTGCGCGTGGATGGCATCGGCGAGTACCAGCTGCTCGGCGAGTCGCTGGACGACGCCGCAGGCGAGGCCTTCGACAAGACCGCCAAGCTGATCGGCCTCAACTACCCGGGCGGTCCGGAAATTGCCCGTCTCGCCGAGCGTGGCACGCCGGGGCGCTTCGTCTTCCCGCGGCCGATGACCGATCGTCCGGGGCTGGAGTTCAGCTTCAGCGGCCTGAAGACCTTCGCCCTCAACACCTGGAGGCAGTGCGAGCGCGAGGGCGGCGATCTCGAGCAGGCGCGCTGCGATGTCGCTCTGGCCTTCCAGCAGGCGGTGGTGGAGACTCTGACCATCAAGTGCCGGCGGGCGCTCAAGCAGACCGGCCTCAAGCGCCTGGTGATCGCCGGCGGGGTGAGCGCCAACCAGGCGCTGCGCCAGTCGCTGGAGAAGATGCTTGGCGAGCTGCGTGGCCAGGTGTTCTACGCCCGGCCACACTTCTGCACCGACAATGGCGCCATGATCGCCTACGCGGGCTGTCAGCGCCTGCTGGCCGGTCAGCACGACGGTCCGGCGATCGGCGTGCAGCCGCGCTGGTCGATGGAGGCGCTGCCGGCGCTGCAGGCGGCACCGTAATTCCAGGACTCGGCAGGCTCAGAAGTGCCGTTCGCGGCCGGCGTAGAGATCGCACAGGTTGCTGCGGTGGCGCCAGACGATCAGCGCAGCGAGCAGGGTGATCGGCAGCAGCAGTGAAGGCTGTTGCCAGGCCAGCAAGGGTAGGGTCAGCGGGGTGGCGACCAGCGCCGCCAGCGAGCTGATGCGGGTCAGGGCGAAGGTTAGCAGCCAGGCCGCGAGCGCCAGCAGGGCGGCCGGCCAGTACAGGCCGAGCAGCAGGCCGGCGGCAGTGGCGACGCCCTTGCCGCCGCGGAAGTGGAAGTACAGCGGGTAGAGGTGGCCGCAGACGGCCGCCAGACCGATCCAGCCCTGCTGGGCTGGCGGCAGCTCGAAGTGACGGGCCAGCAGTACCGGCAGCAGGCCCTTGAGCAGGTCGCCGAGCAGGGTGAGCAGGGCGGCCTTGCGTCCGGCCAGGCGCAGCATGTTGGTGGCGCCGGGGTTGCCTGAGCCGGCCAGGCGCGGGTCGCCGGTGCCGAACCAGCGGCCAAGCAGCACGGCGAACGACAGCGAGCCGAGCAGGTAGGCAACGATTGCCAGCAGCCAGGGCATGATCGATTCCGGGGGCGTCAAAGCCTCGATTCTAACTACGCGTCGCGCGCTTGTCGTGACGCGAAAGAGGGTAGCGTGGACATAGTCTTCATCGACGGGCTGGAGGTCGACACCGTGATCGGCGTGTACGACTGGGAGCGCGGCATTCGCCAGTGCCTGACCCTGGACCTGCAGCTGGGCTGGGATATCCGCCCGGCGGCGGCCAGCGACGACCTGGGCGCCGCCCTCGACTATGCGGCGGTCAGCGCGCGGGTACAAGCCTTCGCCGCGGCCAGCCAGTTCCAGCTGGTGGAAACCTTCGCCGAACGGCTGGCTGCCCTGCTGATGGCCGAGTTCGGCATCCGCTGGCTGCGCCTGCGCCTGACCAAGCCCGGCGCGGTGCCGGCGGCGCGTGGCGGCGTTGGCGTGGAGATCGAGCGCGGATGTCGCTGATCACGGTATTTCTCGGCCTGGGCAGCAATGTCCGCCGCCACGAGCATCTGACCGCCGGACTGGACGCCCTGGACGGGTTCCTCGTCGACCTGCGCTGTTCCCCGGTGTTCGAGAGCGAACCGGTGGGTATCCGCAGCGGACCCTTCTACAACCTCGCGGTGATGGCGCAGACCGACCTGCCGCTGGCCGAGCTGGATCGCCGGCTCAAGGCCATCGAGGCGGATAACGGCCGCTACGCTCCCGACCGTCAGGGCCTGCCGCTGGATATCGACGTGCTGCTGTACGACGACCTGGTTGGCGACTTCGACGGCCTGCAGCTGCCACGCGCGGAGATCCTGCGCAACGCCTTCGTGCTCTGGCCGCTGGCCCTGCTGGCGCCGGAGCTGCGTCATCCCGCCGAGGGCCGCAGCTTCGCCGCCCTGTGGCAGGCGGCGCGCATCGAGCAGAAGCTGTGGCCGGCGTCGTTCGTCTGGCGCGGCAGCGAACTGACACCGCCCGACCTGCGCACGGCTTTCCCGGCGCCGCAGGGCTCCTGAGGCCGTAGGAGCCACAGGTCTTTTTCACCCTCATGGGCGGGGTGAATAATCGCTGGGCCCTACTGCGCCGCCCGCGTCCTGGCTTCCTCGCGAAACGCCTTCAGGGCACTCAGTCGTGCGCGCTTGAGCGCCTCGCCCAACTCTGCGCCCTGGAGGCCCTGCTCCAGCAGCGCCTGCACGCCGACGCCGCGGGCCACGGCCGCCGCCGCGCGTAGGTAGTCGGCCTGCGGATAGGGCTGGCGCTCGCAGCCGAGGCGGCCGCGCGCATCCATCTCGCTGGCGGCGATGAAGGCTTCGAAACGCTCCGGTCGCCGGTACAGATCGAAATGCTGGAACAGCTCGGCCAGGGTCTGCGCGCGCAGCTCCAGGGCGCGGTGCGCGTGGGTGTGGTACTCGCCGACCAGCAGGGCCAGCTCGGCGCAGTCGCGCGGCGCCTTGCAGCGGGTGTTGACCGCCTCGATCAGGCGCAGGCCGCGCTGCTCGTGAGCGATGTGTCGTGGCCACTCCTGCAGGTCGGTCAGCCCCTTGCCCAGATCGTGCAGCAGGCACGCCCAGCGCACGGCCA
The DNA here is from genome assembly GCF_900109175.1 of Pseudomonas linyingensis. GTDB lineage: Bacteria > Pseudomonadota > Gammaproteobacteria > Pseudomonadales > Pseudomonadaceae > Geopseudomonas > Geopseudomonas linyingensis. Next base: position 80,382 of record NZ_FNZE01000014.1, read on the forward strand.
GCGGCTGGTCGTGCTCGGCGCACTGGCGCAGGGTCATCAGCACGTGCTCGCCGGTGTCGATCTCCGGGTGATGCAGGGCCGGCTGCGGTACGCCGAACAGCGCCTGTACCTCCGGCAGCAGCTGCTGCAGGGCGCCGCAATCGCGTAGCACCTGGACGAACACCTCCGGGCGCGGCTCCATCAGCGCGCGGGCGATTTCCTTCCACACCCGCTCGGCGGTCAGCTCGGTCAGTTCGCCGGAGGCGGCGATCTCGGCCATCAGCGCCAGGGTCTCCTCGGCCACGCGAAAGCCCAGCGGCGCGTAGCGCGCGGCGAAGCGGGCGACCCGCAGCACGCGCAGCGGGTCCTCGGCGAAGGCCGGCGAGACGTGGCGCAGCAGGCGCAGGGCGAGGTCGTGCTGGCCGCCGTAGGGATCGATCAGGCGACCCTCGGCGTCCTCGGCGATGGCGTTGATGGTCAGGTCGCGGCGGATCAGGTCTTCCTCGAGAGTGACCTCGGGGCTGGCGTAGAAGGTGAAGCCGCCGTAGCCGCGTCCGCTCTTGCGCTCGGTGCGCGCCAGGGCGTACTCCTCGCCGCTCTGCGGGTGGAGGAATACCGGAAAGTCGGCGCCGACTGGGCGGTAGCCCTGGGCGATGAGCTCTTCGGCGCGGGCGCCGACCACCACCCAGTCGGTTTCCGTGACGGCGCGGCCGAGCAGGCGGTCGCGCACGGCGCCGCCCACCTTGTAGATCTGCATGACGTGTCCTGCGAGCAGCATGGGATTGGCGCAGAGGATAGCGCGCCGCCGCGCTCAGAGCGACGGCGGCGGCGCACCGGGTGCGGGGCGGTTCTCAGACCGGGCGGGCGATCAGGTCGAAGTGGCTGGCCTCCGCCTCGCGTTCGCGGCGCGGCGGCATGTGCTGCACGGCCACGCGCTGCTCGCCCTGCATGCTTTCCAGGTGCACATCGAAGCCCCACAGACGGTGCAGGTGCCTGAGCACATCTTCGGTGGAGCTGCCCAGCGGTTTGCGCTCGTGCTGGAAGTGGCGCAGGGTCAGCGAGCGGTCGCCACGGCGGTCGACGTTCCAGATCTGCACGTTCGGCTCGCGATTGCCGAGGTTGTACTGCGCAGCCAGATGATCGCGGATGATCCGGTAGCCGTTGTCGTCATGGATGGCGTCGACCAGCAGCTCGTCCTGCTGGTCGTCGTCGCGGATGCTGAACAGGCGGAACTCGCGGATCAGTCGCGGCGAGAGGAACTGCTGGATGAAGCTTTCGTCCTTGAAGTTCTGCATGGCGAACTTGAGGGTGGCCAGCCAGTCGCTGCCGGCAATGTCGGGGAACCAGCGGCGATCCTCCTCGGTCGGATCCTCGCAGATGCGGCGGATGTCGCGGTACATGGCGAAGCCCAGCGCATAGGGGTTGATGCCGTTGTAGTAGGGGCTGTCGAACGGCGGCTGGTAGACCACGCTGGTGTGGTACTGGAGGAACTCCATCATGAAGCCGTCGGTGACCAGGCCCTCATCGTACAGGTCGTTGAGCAGGGTGTAGTGCCAGAAGGTGGCCCAGCCCTCGTTCATCACCTGGGTCTGCCGCTGCGGGTAGAAGTACTGGGCGATCTTGCGCACGATGCGCACCACCTCGCGCTGCCAGGGCTCCAGCAGCGGCGCGTGCTTCTCGATGAAGTAGAGGATGTTTTCCTGCGGTTCGGCGGGGAAGCGCTTGCCGTCGTCCTCGCGGCCCTTGCCGGCGCCCTTGGGGATGGTCCGCCACAGGTCGTTGACCTGCTGCTGCAGCTGCTCCTCGCGATCCTTCTGGCGGCGGCGCTCCTCCTCGGCAGAGATCGGGTAGGGCCGCTTGTAGCGGTCGACGCCGTAGTTCATCAGCGCATGGCAGGAGTCGAGCAGGTCTTCCACCGCGTCGATGCCGTGGCGCTCCTCGCACTTGTCGATGTACTGCTTGGCGAACACCAGGTAGTCGATGATCGAGCGGGCATCGGTCCAGCTGCGGAACAGGTAGTTGCCCTTGAAGAAGCTGTTGTGCCCGTAGCAGGCGTGCGCCACCACCAGCGCCTGCATGCACAGGGTATTTTCTTCCATGAGGTAGGCGATGCACGGGTCGGAGTTGATCACGATCTCGTAGGCCAGGCCCATCTGGCCGCGCTTGTAGCCCTTCTCGGTGCTAAGGAAGTGCTTGCCGTAAGACCAGTGGTGGTAGCCGATCGGCATGCCCACCGAGGCGTAGGCATCCATCATCTGCTCGGCACTGATCACCTCAATCTGGTTGGGGTAGGTATCCAGCGCGTAGCGCTCGGCCAGGCGGGCGATCTCGCGGTCGTAGGTACGGATCAGGTCGAAGGTCCATTCCGAGCCGGTGGACAGGGGCTGGCCTTTCTTGGCGCGAGGGCTCATGCAGCGACCCTCCTCTGGAACAGTTCGCGGAACACCGGGTAGATGTCGGCGGCGGAGACGATCTGCTGCTGGGCGAAGCTGTCGGGGAAGGCCTCGCTGACCTGCTCGTACTCGTGCCACAGCGCCTGGTGCTCGCGCGGGGTGATCTCGACATAGCTGAAGTACTGGACGAACGGCATGATCTGGCGCATCAGGATGTCGCGGCAGACCGGAGAGTCGTCGTTCCAGTTGTCGCCGTCCGAGGCCTGGGCGGCGTAGATGTTCCATTCGTTGACCGGGTAGCGTTCGGCCAGCACTTCCTGCATCAGCTTGAGGGCGCTGGAGACGATGGTGCCGCCGGTTTCCCGCGAGTAGAAAAACTCCTGCTCGTCGACCTCCTTGGCGCTGGTGTGGTGGCGGATGAACACCACCTCGATCTTGTCGTAGCTGCGCTTGAGGAACAGGTAGAGGAGGATGAAGAAGCGCTTGGCGATGTCCTTGGTGGCCTGGGTCATCGAGCCGGAGACGTCCATCAGGCAGAACATCACCGCCTTGGAGGTCGGGTTGGGCTGCTTGACCAGCAGGTTGTACTTGAGGTCGAAGGTGTCGAGGAACGGCAGGCGCTCGATGCGCGCGCGCAGTCCGGCGATCTGTTCTTCCACTTCGCGGATATCGCTGAAGTTGTCCGGCTCCTCGCGCTTGAGGCGTTCCAGTTCGGCCTTCAGCTCGCGCAGGTGGTTGCGGCTGGAGCCGGACAGGGCGATGCGGCGGGCATGGGCCGAGCGCAGGGTACGCACGATGTTCAGCCGCGCGGGGGTGCCCTCGCTGCTGATGCCGGCGCGCACGGTCTTGAAGCTGTCCATGCCGGTCAGATGCTTCTTCACCAGGTTGGGCAGGGCCAAGTCCTCGAACATGAAGTCGAGGAATTCTTCCTGGGTGATCTGGAAGACGAAGTCGTCCTCGCCCTCGCCGGAGTTGCTGGCCTTGCCCTGGCCGGAACCGCCGCCACCGCCGCCGGAGGGCCGCGGGATGCGCTCGCCGGCGGTGAACTCCTTGTTGCCGGGGTGGATGATGGTCTGCCGGCCGCCGCGGCCATGGTGCAGCACCGGCTCGTCGATGTCGCGCGAGGGGATGCTGATCTGCTCGCCGTGCTCCATGTCGGTGATCGAGCGCCGGCTGACGGCCTCCTCCACCGCCTTCTTGATGTGGTCGCGGTACCGTCGCAGGAAGCGCTGGCGGTTCACCGTGCTCTTGTTCTTGCCGTTCAGTCGTCGGTCGATGACGTAACTCATGGCGTGCTCCGGTGCGGGCTGGAGGCCGGAGGAGCAGCCCGGAGCGTGACAACCCCCGCGTGGCGCTCCGGACTGGATCTTTCCCTAGAGTACTACTGCGACTTGCGCACGCGCAGATACCATTCGGCGAGCAGGCGCACCTGTTTCTCGGTGTAGCCGCGCTCGACCATGCGCCGCACGAAGTCGTTGTGTTTCTGCTGCTCGTCCTTGCTGCCCTTGGCGTTGAAGCTGATGACCGGCAGCAGCTCCTCGGTGTTGGAGAACATCTTCTTCTCGATCACCGCGCGCAGCTTCTCGTAGCTGAGCCAGCTGGGGTTCTTTCCGTTGTTGTTGGCCCGCGCGCGCAGCACGAAGTTGACGATCTCGTTGCGGAAGTCCTTCGGATTGCTGATGCCGGCCGGCTTCTCGATCTTCTCCAACTCCTCGTTGAGCGAGCCGCGGTTGAGGATCTCGCCGGTCTCCGGGTCGCGGTACTCCTGGTCCTGGATCCAGAAGTCGGCGTACAGCACGTAGCGGTCGAAGATGTTCTGCCCGTACTCGCTGTAGGACTCCAGGTAGGCGGTCTGGATTTCCTTGCCGATGAACTCGACGTAGCGCGGCGCCAGGTATTCCTTGAGGAAGCGCAGATAGCGCTCGCGGGTTTCCGCCGGGAACTGTTCCTGCTCGATCTGCTGTTCGAGCACGTAGAGCAGGTGCACCGGGTTGGCCGCCACCTCGTGGGGGTCGAAGTTGAACACCTTGGAGAGGATCTTGAAGGCGAAGCGGGTCGACAGGCCGTTCATGCCTTCGTCGACACCGGCACTGTCGCGGTACTCCTGGATCGACTTGGCCTTGGGATCGGTGTCCTTGAGGTTCTCGCCGTCGTACACCCGCATCTTCGAGTAGATGTTGGAGTTTTCCGGCTCCTTCAGGCGGCTCAGTACGGTGAACTGGGCGAGCATCTTCAGGGTGTCCGGGGCGCAGTGGGCCTGGGCCAGCGAGCTGTTGACCAGCAGCTTGTCGTAGATCTTGATCTCGTCGGTGACGCGCAGGCAGTAGGGCACCTTGACGATGTAGATGCGGTCGATGAACGCTTCGTTGTTCTTGTTGTTGCGGAAGCTGTGCCACTCGGCCTCGTTGGAGTGGGCGAGTAGGATGCCGCTGTAGGGAATCGCGCCGAGGCCTTCGGTGCTGTTGTAGTTGCCTTCCTGGGTGGCGGTCAGCAGCGGGTGCAGCACCTTGATCGGCGCCTTGAACATCTCGACGAACTCCATGATGCCCTGGTTGGCGCGGCACAACGCGCCGGAGTAGCTGTAGGCATCCGGGTCGTTCTGCGGGAACTCCTCGAGCTTGCGGATATCGACCTTGCCGACCAGGGCGGAGATGTCCTGGTTGTTCTCGTCACCCGGCTCGGTCTTGGCGATGGCGATCTGGTTGAGGATCGACGGGTACAGCTTGACCACGCGGAACTGGCTGATGTCGCCGCCGAACTCGGTGAGGCGCTTGGCCGCCCACGGCGACATGATCGAGCTCAGGTAGCGCTGCGGGATGCCGTAGTCTTCCTCGAGGATGGCGCCGTCCTCGTCCGGGTTGAACAGGCCGAGCGGCGACTCGAACACCGGCGAACCCTTGATGGCGTAGAAGGGGATGTGTTCCATCAGGTGCTTGAGCTTCTCGGCCAGCGACGACTTGCCGCCGCCCACCGGGCCCAGCAGGTAGAGGATCTGCTTCTTCTCCTCCAGGCCCTGGGCGGCGTGGCGGAAGTAGGAGACGATCTGGTCGATGCACTCTTCCATGCCGTGGAAGTCGGCAAAGGCCGGATAGCGGCGGATCACCTTGTTGGAGAAGATTCGCGACAGTCGCGAGTCGGTGGAGGTATCCACCAGCTGCGCCTCGCCGATGGCCTTGAGCATGCGCTCGGCCGCACTGGCGTAGGTCAGCGGATCCTGCTTGCACAGGTCGAGATACTCCTGCAGGGAGTATTCCTCCTGGCGCGTAGTTTCGTAGCGTTGTTGGAAATGGCTGAAAATGCTCATCACGTCACCTCGCACGATGCCTTAACCGGACGCGGGCCTCGGGCGGGCATTGAGCAGACCGGTGTGTGGCACCGACCCGCCTGACCCCTCTCTCGACCCCCAATGGTCGTACTACCTGCCTGGAAGCCGGTGGTCCGGCTTTCCTTTTTGCAAATCGCTTGAGATGAGCATAGACCTGCTTGGCGGCGAGCGCAGCAGGAAAATCGGCTGAGGAGTGAGCGGAAGGGCGAGCGGTTCAGTCGTCCTGGCCGCGGGCGACCTCGTCCGGGTAGTGACGATTCCACAGCTCGAAACCGCCATCGAGGCTGTAGACGTCGCTGAACCCCTGGTGGGCGAGGTAGGCCGCGGCACTCTGGCTGGAGTTGCCGTGGTAGCAGACCACCAGCAGTGGTGCGTCGAGGTCGGCGCTGGCGATGAAGTCGGCCAGCGAGTGGTTGTCCAGGTGGCGTGCGCCGCGGATGTGGCCGTTGGCGAAGCTGTGCGGGTCGCGGATGTCGACCACCGCGGCGCCATCCAGACGCAGGTTGTGGGCGCTGACGGGATCGATGCGCTTGAATTCGCTCATGGTTGCTCCTTTTGGCAACTGCAGGTGTGGCGCTCGCCGCTGTCGACGTTGAGCAGCGTCAGGCTGGCCCCCCACACGCAGCCGGAATCCAACGCCTCGATGCCGGGCTCGCTGCAGCGGCCCTGCAGGGCGGCCCAGTGCCCGAAGATGATCTTCTGTCCGCGGGTCTTGCGGTTGAGGTGGCTGAACCAGGGGGCATAGCCGCTCGGTGCGCTGTCCAGGCCTTCCTTGCTCTTCAGGTCGAGACGACCGTCGGCAGTGCAGAAGCGCATGCGGGTGAAGTAGTTGGTGATGGTCCGCAACCGAGTGACCCCGCGCAGCTCGCTGCTCCACTTGTTCGGCTCGTTGCCGTACATGCCGTCGAGGAACAGTGGCAGGCGGGTCTCGTCGCGCAGGGCTTCCTCGACCTCGGCCGCGCGCTTGCGCGCCTTCTTCAGGGTCCACTGCGGCGGGATGCCGGCATGCACCAGGGTGATCTGCCGCTGCTGGTCATGATGCAGCAGCGGCAGGTGGCTCAGCCAGTCGAGCAGCTCGTCGCGATCCGGCGCGTCGAGGATTTCGCGCAGGGTATCGCCCTTCTTCAGTCGCTCGGCGTTGTGCGCCACGGCCAGCAGGTGCAGGTCGTGATTGCCGAGCACGCTGGTCACCGATTCGCGCATGGCAAACAGGAAGCGCAGGGTTTCCAGCGACTGTGGGCCGCGGTTGACCAGATCGCCGACCAGCCACAGGTGGTCGCGAGCCGGATCGAAGGCCACCCGATCGAGCAGGCACTTGAGCGGCTGCAGGCAGCCCTGGACGTCGCCGACGGCATACAGCGCCATCAGTGCAGGGCTCCGGGCACCGCCAGGCGGAATGGCTGGATCGGCGCGGCGAAGCCGTGGCCGTCGCCGGCCTGCATGCCGAAGCTGCCATGCATGCTGCCGACCGGGGTGGCCAGCACGCAGCCGCTGGTGTAGGTGTGGCTCTGTCCGGGCTGCAGCAGCGGCTGCTCGCCGACCACGCCGGGACCGCGGACCTCCTGCACCTTGGCGTTGCCGTCGGTGATGATCCAGTGCCGGGTCAGCAGCTTGGCGGCCAGCAGCCCGCTGTTGCGGATGGTCACCGTGTAGGCGAAGGCGTAGCGCTCCTGGTCCGGCAGCGACTGCTCGGGCAGGTGGCGAGTGACGACGCTGACGTCGATCTGGTAGCGCGGGTCCGGTGTGGTCATTGTTGTGGCGGCTTCGGGCGGCATGACATAAAAGCTTAGCGATTCACTCGGGTGCTGTCTGCAGGGCCAGCTGGTCGGCCAGGCGCACGAAGGCGGCCAGATCCAGCTGTTCCGGACGCAGGCTGCCATCCACGCCGGCGGCCTCGATGGCCTGGGCGTCGAGCAGCTGCTTGAGGGTGTTGCGCAGGGTCTTGCGCCGCTGGTTGAAGGCTTCGCGCACCACGCGCTCGAGCAGGCGATGATCCTTGGCCGGGTGCGGCAGCACCGCGTGCGGCACCAGGCGGACGATGGCCGATTCGACCTTGGGCGGGGGGTTGAAGGCGCCCGGGCCGACGTTGAACAGGTGCTCGACCCGGCAGTGGTACTGCACCATGATCGACAGCCGCCCCCAGTCGCCACCGCCCGGCGTGGCGGCCAGGCGCTCGACCACCTCCTTCTGCAGCATGAAGTGCATGTCCTCGATGATCGCGGCATGCTCGAGCAGGTGGAAGATCAGCGGCGTGGAGATGTTGTAGGGCAGGTTGCCGACCACGCGCAGCTTGTTGCCGTCCGCCACCAGGCTGTTGAAGTCGAACTTCAGCGCATCGCCGGCGTTGAGGGTGAAGTTCGGATCGATGCCGAAGCGCATCTGCAGCAGGGGCAGCAGGTCCTTGTCCAGCTCGATCACGTCCAGCTTGGCGCCGCTGCCGAGCAGACCCTCGGTAAGGGCGCCCTGACCGGGGCCGATTTCCACCACGTGCTCGCCCGAGCGGGCATGGATGGCGCGCAGGATGCGGTGGATGACGCCGGCATCGTGCAGGAAGTTCTGGCCGAAGCGCTTGCGGGCGCGGTGTTGGTACAGCTCGGACATCGGGGGACTCCAGGCCTGGAGCGGCAAGCGTCACGCTTGAACCCAGGGCGAAAAAGACGAAGGCGCGCAGTTTACCAGCGAACACGCTGCTAGGCGGGCTCTGTCGGCTGGGCTGCAGACGGCAGGGGGGAATTCGCCGGCGATGGGCCGTCAGGTCGCGCAAGGTGGAAAAGGCCCGCCCTGCGTCTGCCTGGGGTTTCAGACGGCTTGGCGGGAGCCGGCGGTCATCTGGTAGGCGGTTTCCAGTGCCACCTGCAGACTGCCGGTGTCAACGCGGCCGCTGCCGGCCAGATCCAGCGCGGTGCCGTGGTCGACCGAGGTGCGCACGATCGGCAGGCCGAGGGTGACGTTCACCGCAGCGCCGAAGCCCTTGTACTTGAGCACGGGCAGGCCTTGGTCGTGGTACATGGCCAGCACGGCATCGCAGTGCTCGAGGTGCTTGGGGGTGAAGAGGGTGTCGGCCGGCAGCGGGCCGATCAGCTCGAGGCCTTCCGCGCGCAGGCGCGCCAGGGTCGGCGCGATGATGTCGATTTCCTCGCGGCCCAGGTGGCCGCCCTCGCCGGCGTGGGGGTTGAGGCCGCAGACCAGGATGCGCGGGCTGGCGATGCCGAACTTGTCCTGCAGGTCGGCGTGCAGGATGCGGGTCACTCGCTCCAGGCGCGCGGCGGTGATGGCGTCGGCCACCGCGCGCAGCGGCAGATGGGTGGTGACCAGCGCCACGCGCAGGCCGCGGGTGGCCAGCATCATCACTACCTGTTCGGTGTGGGTCAGCTCGGCGAGGAATTCGGTGTGTCCGGAGAAGGGGATACCGGCCTCGTTGATCACGCCCTTGTGCACCGGGGCGGTGATCATCCCGGCGAAGTCGCCGTTGACGCAGCCGTTGCCGGCGCGCAGCAGGGTCTCCAGCACGTAGGCGGCGTTGCGCGGGTCGAGCTGACCGGCGACCACTGCTGCGGCCAGCGGCGTGTCCCACACATACAGGCTGCCGGCCGGCGCCGGAGCATCCGGCCAGGCGCCGGGACCGACCGCCAGCAGGGCGATGTCCAGGCCCAGCTGCGTGGCGCGCTCGGCCAGCAGCTGACGGCTGGCGATCGCCACCAGCGCATGCGGCTGGGCTGCGCGGGCGAGCAGCAGGCACAGGTCGGGACCGATGCCGGCCGGCTCGCCGGGGGTCAGGGCAAAGCGCCGGGCCTCGGTCACAGGCGGATTTCCACGTAGGCTTCGTCGCGGATCTGGCGCAGCCAGTTCTGCAGTTCCTCGTCGTACTTGCGGTTGCGCAGCAGGTTGAGCGCTTGCTGTTCGCGGGCCTCGCCGCTGGCGTCGCTGGTACGGCGGTCCAGCACTTCCAGCACGTGCCAGCCGAACGGGCTGCGGAACGGCTGCGACAGCTCGCCGATCCGGCTGTCGGCCATTACCGCGCGGAACTCCGGCACCAGGGCGTTGGGGTCGATCCAGTTGAGGTCGCCGCCGTTGAGCGCCGAACCCGGATCTTCGGAGAAGCTCTTCGCCAGGGCGGCGAAGTCCTCGCCGGCGCGCAGGCGCTGGTACAGACGCTCGGCCAGCTGGCGGGTCTGCTCGTCGCTGCGGATTTCGCTGGGCTTGAGCAGGATGTGGCGCACGTGGACCTCCTCGCGCAGCACGCCCTGCTCGCCGCCGCGCTTGTCGAGCAGCTTGAGCATGATGAAGCCGGCCGGCGTGCGCACCGGTTCGCTGACCTCGCCGACACCCAGGGCGCCGATCATGGTGTCGAACGGCGGAGGCAGCTGGGCGGCCTTGCGCCAGCCGATCTCGCCGCCCTCGAGGGCGTTCTCGCTGGCCGAGCGGGCCGCAGCCAGGCGGGCGAAGTCGGCGCCGCGCTGCAGCTGGGCATGGATCTCGCGGGCCTGGCGCTCGGCCTCCTGGATCGCCTGGGGCGAGGCACCTTCGCTCAGCGGGATGAGGATGTTGGCCAGACGGAATTCCTCCGACAGCTGCAGCTTGCCCAGATCGGAGGCGAGGAAGTTCTGCACTTCCTGCTCGCTGACCTGGATGCGCTCAGCCACCCGGCGCTGGCGCGCACGGCTGATGATCAGTTCGCGGCGCACCTGCTCGCGGGCTTCGTCGTAGGACAGGCCGTCGCGGGCGAGGGCGGCGCGGAACTGGTCGAGGGTCAGGTTGTTGCGCTGGGCGATGGTGGCCAGCGCCTGATTCAGTTCCTCGTCGGCGATGCGGATGCCCGAGCGCTCGCCGATCTGCAGCTGCAGGTTCTCGACGATCAGGCGCTCCAGCACCTGCGGGGCGAGCGCCTCGCGGGGCGGCAGTTCGCCGCTGCGTTTGGCGAGGTTCTGCTGCACTTCGGCGAGGCGGCGGTCGAGCTGGCTCTGCATGATCACGTCGTTGTCGACGATGGCCACCACGCGGTCGAGCGGTTTGACCTCGGCGTGGGCCGTGGCGCAGAGCAGCAGGGCGCCCAGAGCGAGCGGGCGCAGACAATCAGAAAGCTTGGTCTTCACGTTCACGGTAACCTTGAATGCCTTGGTCGAGGAAGGACTCGGTCTTGTTGCCGACGACGCCGCCGAGACCCTTGAGGACGATCTGCAGGAAGATGCCGCGATCCGCCTCGTCGTTCAGGTCGGGGTTGAGGCTGGTCTCGTCGTAGTCGATCCAGTAGCGGTTGATCAGGCGCAGCTTCCAGCAGCAGCTGTCGTATTCGAAGCCACCGAAGGCCTCGAGGGTACGGTTGCGGCTGTAGTCGTGCTGCCAGCGGGCGATCACGCTCCACTGCGGCGCCACCGGCCAGATGGTGGAGAAGTCGTGCTGCTGGATCTTGTAGTAGTCCTTGATGTAGCCAGGGGTACCCGGGGTGCCGAAATCGCCGCCGCCGACCACCCAGTTGCCGGTGGACTGGTCGTAGTGCACGGTGTCGTTGCGGTAGCGATAGCCGAGGTTGACCACCTTGTTCGGGTTGTCTTCCGGCTGGTAGTGGAACATCGCGCTGCCCGAGCGGGTGCGGTGGGTGTCCGGGTCCCAGTTGAAGTCGGAGGACAGGCGCCAGTCGCGGTTGAAGCGGTACAGGTACTGCAGGGCGTAGGGCGACTGCGCGGCCGTGGCGTCGCTGCGGGTGCGGTAATCGATGCCGGGCAACTGCACCTTGCGGTCTTCGAAGTAGAACGCCTGGCCGAGGCTGATGGTCTGCCGTTCGAAACCGTTGGCCTGGATCCAGCGGCTGGTCACGCCCAGCGAGACCTGATTGGCATCGCCGATGCGGTCCTTGCCCGAGAAGCGGTTTTCGCGCCACAGCGAGGAGTAGCTGAAGGTGCTCTCGCCGCTGTCGAAGATCGGGATGTCGGCCTGCTCCTCTTCCGGCACGTACAGGTAGAACGCGCGCGGCTCGAGGGTCTGCCGCGAGCCCTGGCCGAACATCGAGGTGTCGCGGTCGAAGTACAGGCCGGAGTCGAGGCTGTAGATCGGTACGCCGCGGTTCGGGGCGTCGTCGAAGGTCTGTCCGGCGGCGGCGATCTGGCGCTTGCCCTGCGCGTCGAGGCTCAGGTCGTAATCGGTGTACAGGTACTTGACCGACGGTTTGACGAAGCCCCAGCTCGACTCCAGCGGCAGGCTGATGCCCGGCTCCAGGTGCAGACGGTCGCCGTTGGCACGGGCCAGGCCGCTGATGTTGTTGTCGTACCAGCTTTCCGCGACGCCGTCTTCGTTGAAGAAGCTGCCGCTGCGCAGGTCGCGGTCGAAGCTGACGAACTCGCTGCCGTAGGTGACGTGCAGGCCGCCCGGCTGGAACGGCAGGGCGCCGTCGAGGTTGACCTGCGGCAGGCGATCATAGGGGGTGATGTCGGTGATATTAGTCGGCTCGTAGGCGTGGGCTGCCAAGTTGAGCGTATAGCTGTCGCCGCGCCAGCTCAGGCTGCCGCGCTGGTTGATGAAATCCGGCTGGTCGATGCCGAGATCGGTGTCCAGATCCTGGAAGTAGTAGGGGTCGCTGACGTCGGTGTAGTCGACTTCGGCCAGCAGGCGCGAGTCCAGTCCGCCCTTGTGCTGCCAGCTGTACATCCAGCGCTGGTCCTCGTACTCCGACTGCAGTTCGCGGTCGTCGTTCTGGTCGTCCAGCCAGGCGCCGCCGACCTGACCTTCGCTGCCCGGGGTCAGGTAGCGGAACTCGCCTTCCATCAGCAGGCCGCGATCGACCATGTAGGTCGGATACAGGGTCGCGTCGTAGTTGGGCGCCAGGTTGAAGTAGTAGGGCGTCTGCAGGGTGAAGCCGTTGTCGCTCGACGAGCTGAAGCTCGGCGGCAGGAAGCCGGACTGGCGACGGTCGTCGATCGGGAAGTAGATGTACGGGGTATAGAACACCGGCACATCCTTCACCCGCAGGGTCACGTTGGTCGCGGTGCCGAAGCCGGTGGCCGGGTTCAGGGTGATGTTGTTGCCCTTCAGGTGCCAGGTGTTCTCGCCCGGCTCGCAGCGGGTGTAGGTGCCGTCCTTCAGACGCACCACGGCGTCTTCGCGGCGCTTCATGTACTCGGCGCTGCCGCGGGCCTTGGCGGAATGCACGACATACTCGGCGTTGTCGACCTGGGCCTCGCCGTTGTCCAGCTGCAGCTGGGCGTGGTCGCCGACCACCAGGATGCCCTTGTCGCGCAGGCGCACGTTGCCGTTCAGCTCGCCGCGGTTTTCCAGCTGGTGCAGGCTGGCCTCGTCGGCCTCGGCCTGCATGCTGCCCTGGCGCAGCACCACGTCGCCGGCGAGGGTGGTGGTCTCGGTCTGCTGCTCGTAGCGGGTGGCCCGCGAGGAGACGAAGGTCGGCGCCTCGCCCATCGGCGTGTCGTCATCCATGCCCGGGCGCTTCGGCTCGACATAGGTGCCGGCGCAATAGGGGGCGATCTCCGCCAGCTGGGTCTTGCTCAACTGCGCACGCGGTACCCAGTCGAGGTGGCTGTAGTCGCTGCTGCGCGAAGCCAGCGCGCGGCCGCCATTGTCGCTGGCCTGCGGGGCTGCTGCGCCAGCCGGTGCCGCCTGCGGTGCGGGCTGCGCGCTGTCGCCGCTGACCGCGCTGGGTTGCGGGCGCGGCGGCAGGGCGCCCGCGGTGGCCTTCGGCGTGCAGGCCCAGCCGCCGGAGGCGGAAACCTGGCAGTCGAACTGCTCGGTGGCGTGCAGGAGCGGAGCGGAACCCAGGGCCAGCAGGCTGCCGGTAACCAGGAGGGGGAATTTTCTGCGGAACAAGGGGGGGGTAAGTGCCATCTTATTGATGTCCGGGCTTCCTGCGCGCCAACAGCCTGTGCGGCCGCACGCCTTTCGATGGGCTGGAGTAAGATCCGCGATAATAAAGCAATGTATCACGCAACGGCTAGGTCCGAAGGGGAGCCTGCGAATGTCTGTGGATGAACGATTCGAAAAACTGGTGCGTTGGCTGGACCTGTGTCTGCCGCAGGTGTTTGCCGCGCGCGGCTGGGGTTTACCCGGTGTGGCGCAGCTGACCCCGGCGAGCAGCGATGCCAGCTTCCGCCGCTATTTTCGCTGGGAGGACGGCGCGCGCAGCCTGATCGTGATGGACGCGCCGCCGCCGCAGGAAGACTGCCGGCCGTTCGTCAAGGTTGCCGGCCTGCTGGCCAAGGCCGGCGTGCACGTGCCGGAGATCCTCGCCAGCGACCTCGAGCAGGGTTTCCTGCTGCTACCCGATCTCGGCCGGCAGACCTATCTGGAGGTGATCGACGCGGACAACGCCGACGCCCTGTTCGAGGACGCGCTGCAGGCGCTGGTAGCCTTCCAGCAGCTGCCGGTGCAGGGCCAGCTGCCGGCCTACGACGACGCCCTGCTGCGTCGCGAGCTGCAGCTGTTCCCCGACTGGTACCTGCAGCGCCATCTCGGCGTCACCCTTGACGGTGCCGCACTGGCGGCCTGGAACGCCACCTGCGATCTGCTGGTGGTCAGCGCCCTGGCCCAGCCGCGGGTGCTGGTGCATCGCGACTACATGCCGCGCAACCTGATGCTCAGCACACCCAATCCCGGCGTGCTGGATTTCCAGGACGCGGTGTACGGCCCGGTGACCTACGACGTCACCTGCCTGTTCAAGGATGCCTTCCTCAGCTGGCCGCAGGCGCGCGTCGATGACTGGCTGGCACGCTACTGGCAGCTGGCGCAGGTCGCCGGCATCGCCCTGCCGGCCAGCTTCGCCGAGTTCCAGCGCGCCAGCGACCTGATGGGCGCGCAGCGCCACCTCAAGGTGATCGGCATCTTCGCGCGCATCTGCCACCGCGACGGCAAGCCCAAGTACCTCGCCGACGTGCCGCGCTTCTTCGCCTACCTGCAGGAAGTCATCGCCCGTCGGCCGGAGCTGGCGCCGCTGGCCGAGCTGCTCGCCGGCCTGGCGCAGGAGCAGCCGGCATGAAGGCGATGATCCTCGCCGCCGGCAAGGGCGAGCGCCTGCGCCCGCTGACCCTGCACACCCCCAAGCCGCTGGTGCAGGCCGGCGGCGTGCCGCTGATCGAGTACCACATCCGCGCCCTGGCGGCGGCGGGTTTCCGCGAGCTGGTGATCAACCATGCCTGGCTCGGCCAGCAGATCGAGGACCATCTGGGCGACGGCGAGCGCTTCGGCGTGCGCATCGCCTACTCGGCCGAGGGCGAGCCGCTGGAGACCGGCGGCGGCATCCACCGCGCCCTGCCGCTGCTCGGCGCGGCGCCGTTCCTGCTGGTCAACGGCGACATCTGGACCGACTACGACTTCGCCGGCCTGCGTCGCGCGCCGCAGGGGCTGGCCCATCTGGTGCTGGTGGACAACCCGGCCCATCATCCCGAGGGCGATTTTTGCCTGCAGGACGGCCGGGCCTGCGCCCGTGGCGCGCAGCCGGGGCTGACCTACAGCGGCATCGCGGTGCTCGATCCGGCGCTGTTCGCCGGCTGCCAGGCGGGGGCGTTCAAGCTGGCGCCGCTGCTGCTCGACGCCATGCGCCTCGGCCAGGTCAGCGGCGAACACTTCCGCGGCCGCTGGGTGGATGTCGGCACCCACGAGCGCCTCGCCGAGGTCGAGCGCCTGCTGGCGGTGCGCGCCTG
Source organism: Pseudomonas linyingensis (assembly GCF_900109175.1). Lineage (GTDB taxonomy): Bacteria > Pseudomonadota > Gammaproteobacteria > Pseudomonadales > Pseudomonadaceae > Geopseudomonas > Geopseudomonas linyingensis. The sequence continues at coordinate 95,720 of NZ_FNZE01000014.1, forward strand.
ATGCTGTGGCCGGCCAGCGTGCTCGGCGGCCTGGCCGGCCTGACCCTGGCCAGCATTCCCGGCGCGCTGCTCGGCGGCCTGCTCGGCCGCTGGCTGGACCGCCGCCTGCAGTTGCACGACTGGCATGACCTGCGCGAACGCCTGGACGGGCTGTCCGCCGAGCAGCGCGATGCCCGCCTGCTGCTGCAGCTGCTCGGCCGGGTGGCGGCTGCCGACCCGCAGCCGGCGGCGGCCCAGCGCCGCCTGCTGGCCCAGGAGGCGCAGCGCCTGGCCCTGGATCCGGCACTGGCGCGCGAGGCCTTCGCCCGCGGCCACGAGGACCTGCAGCTGGAGCGCACCCTGCGCCGCCTGCGCCAGCGTCCGGCGCGCATCGACAGCGTGCTGCGCGCCTGCTGGCGCATGGCCTGGGCCGGCGGCCGCTGCACCCCGGCGGCGCGCGCCCTGCTCGGCGTGTGGGCCGAGCTGCTGGGTCGCACGCCGGCGCAGCTGGCGGCACTGGAGGCTGCGGCGCGGGGCGTGGCCCTGGCCGCGCCGGCCGGCGACGCCTATCGCCAGGCCCTGCAGCTGCTCGGCGTCGCGGCCGATACCCCGTTGGCCGAGATCCGCCAAGCCTACCGGCGCCTGCGCAGTCGCCATCACCCGGACAAGCTGGCCAGTGCCGACCCCGTGCAACTGGCGCAGGCCACCGAGAAGACCCGCCAGCTGCAGGAGGCCTGGGAGCTGATCAGCGTGCGCCACGGCCGCGGCTGAGGGCTGCGGTTTGCCGCGCGGATCGGGTAGGCTGGCGACTTCGCGTGCCCCGTTGCGGGGGCGCCCCGCCGGGCCTGTGGAGTCCTTGCATGCACCTGCTCGCACGTCTGCCGCGCTGTCTGTCGGTCATCCTGCTGCTGGTCGGCCTCGGCCTGCCTGGCGCCTGGCTGGCTGCCGAGCCGGCGCCCGCCAGCCCGGAGGCGGCGCAGCAGCAGTGGCTGGCCGAGCATCGGCAACTGCAGGTCGGCGTGGTGCTGCAGGCGCCCTACGCCCAGTTCGAGCGGCGCCGCCGCGAGCAGCAACTGAGCGGTGCCCACGTCGAGCTGATGGAGGCGCTGGCCGCGTCCCTCGGCGTGTCGCTGAACTGGCATTCCTATCCGGACCCGGCGGCGCTGGAGGCGGCGCTGCAGCGCGGCGAGATAGAGCTGGCGCCGGGCCTGCAGCAGACTCCGGGCGGCCTGCGCCTGTGGCGCTACTCCGATCCCTATCTGCGCATCCCGCACCTGATTGTCGGCGAGCGCAGCGGCGCGGCGGCGGTCCGCCTCGATCGCCTGAGCCTGCGAGAGCCGGTGGCGGTGCGCGACGGCAGTGGGGTGCAGCGCTTTCTGCGCAGCAGCCACGCCAACCTTGAGTTGCGTGCCGCATCCTCCGAACGCCAGGCGTTGCGCCAGGTGCTGGCCGGCGAGGCGAGCTACGCGGTGCTCGACGAGGCGCAGTACGGCCGTCTGGCGCTCGAGGCCGAGTTCGCCGGTCTGCAGGTGCTCGGCGATGTCGGCTACCCCCTGCTGCTGCGCATCGCCGTGCGGCGCGACCTGGCGGAGCTGGCCGGCCTGGTCGATCAGGCGTTGCGCAACCTGCCGGCCGCGCAGCTCGAGGCGCTGCAGCAGCGCTGGCTGCGCGCGGCCGTACCCGGCCTGGGCGAGTCGGCCGGCTTCTGGCGCAGTCTGGCCCTGCTGCTGACCCTGCTGCTGCTGGCCCTGCTCGGCGCTGCCTGGTGGCTGCGCGAGCAGCACAGCGAGCTGGAGCGGCGCCTGCTGGCTGCCCGCGAGGATCTGCAGCGCCGCGAGGCGAGCGAGCAGAAGCTGCGCCTGACCCAGTTCTCCATCGACCACAGCACGGTCGGCATCCTCTGGGTCAACTGGGACAGCCACGTGCACTACGCCAACCGGGCCGCCGAGCAGCTGCTCGGCTATGCCGCCGGGGCGCTGGTCGAGCGGCCGCTGCGCGACGTCGAGCCGCAGCTGGACATGGACCGCTGGCTCGGCCTGTGGAAGCGCGCGCGCGCCGCCGGCGAGGCGGCGCTGGGCTTCGAGACGCGCTGCCGGCGCGCCGACGGCAGCTGGCTGCCGACCGACGTGTCGATCAGCTTCCTGCGCTTTGGCGACACCGAATACCTGGTGGTCTACCTCACCGACGTCACCGAGCGCCGCCGCGCGCGCGCCGCGCTGGAGGAGAGCGAGGCGCGCCTGAAGGGCATCGCCGGCAACGTTCCCGGCCTGCTGTTCCGCCTCGAGCGCGCCGCCCCCGGCGCCGAGGTACAGCTGTCGTTCATCGGCGAGGGCAGCGCCGGGCTGGTCGGCTACCCGGCGGCGACCCTGCTCGAGCCGGGGCGCGGCATCCGCAGCCTGGTCCACCCGGACGAGCGCGACGGCTACTGGCGCAAGCAGCAGGCAGCGCTGGACGGCGACAGCGACTGGCACTGGCAGGGGCGCCTGCTGACCCGCGACGGCACGCCGATCTGGGTCGACATCAAGGCCACCGCGCGGCGCCTGGAGGCCGGGCGGGTGGTGTGGGACGGCATGGTCTGGGACATCAGCGAGATCAAGCAGACCGAGCTGGCGCTGGCCGAGTCGCGGGCGCAGTTGCGCGAGCTGGCCGCGCATCTGGAGAGCGTGCGCGAGGAGGAGAAGGCGCACATCGCCCGCGAGGTGCACGACGAGCTGGGGCAGATGCTCACCGTGCTCAAGCTGGAACTCTCCATGTGCCAGCTGGCTCACGGCGAGCTGGACGCCGACCTGCGCGAGCGCCTGCAACACATGAGCAAGCTGCTCGCCCAGCTGTTCCAAGTGGTGCGCGACGTGGCCACCGCGCTGCGTCCGCCGATCCTCGATGCCGGCATCGCCTCGGCCATCGAATGGCAGGCGCGGCGCTTCGAGCAGCGCACCCAGATCCCCTGCCTGGTCGAGGTGCCCGAGCAGCTGCCGCCGCTCGGTGACGCCAGGGCCACCGGGCTGTTCCGCGTGCTGCAGGAGGCGCTGACCAACATCATGCGCCACGCCCAGGCGCACAGCGTGGAGGTGAAGCTGAGTCGCGAGGCGGACGAGCTGCAGCTCAGCATCAGCGACGATGGCGTGGGCTTCGACCCGCAACGGACCCGCACGGGCTCGTTCGGCCTGGTCGGCATGCGCGAGCGGGTGGCCATGTTCGGCGGCAGCCTGCGGCTGGACAGCACCCCCGGGCAGGGCACTACCCTGTACGTGAGGGTTCCCCTCGATGCACAGGCAGAGGAAACGGCATGATTCGGGTACTGGTGGCCGAAGACCACACCATCGTCCGCGAGGGCATCAAGCAGCTGATCGGCATGGCCAAGGATCTGTGCGTGGTCGGCGAGGCCGGCAACGGCCAGCAGCTGCTGGAGATCCTCCGCCACACGCCGTGCGAGGTGGTCCTGCTGGACATCTCGATGCCCGGGGTCAACGGCCTCGAGGCGATCCCGCGGATCCGCGCGCTGACCCAGCCGCCGGCGATTCTCGTGCTGTCGATGCACGACGAGGCGCAGATGGCCGCCCGCGCGCTGAAGATCGGCGCCGCCGGCTATGCCACCAAGGACAGCGACCCGGCGCTGCTGCTCACCGCGATCCGCAAGGTCGCCGGCGGCGGCCGCTACATCGACCCGGAACTGGCCGACCGCATGGTCTTCGAGGTCGGCCTGACCGACTCGCGCCCGCCCCATGCGCTGCTCTCCGAGCGCGAGTTCTCGGTGTTCGAGCGCCTGGTGCGCGGCGCCAACGTCAACGAGATCGCCCAGCAGCTGGCGGTCAGCAACAAGACCGTGAGCACCCACAAGGCGCGCCTGATGCAGAAGCTCGACGCCCACTCGATGGCCGACCTGGTGCGCTATGCCATGGAGCACAAGCTGGTCTGAAAGCCTGCCCAGGATCTGCTGCGCGTCGGCCAGGCTGCGTTGATGCCGGCCTTGGCGCGCGAGATTCTGAACAGGCTTTAGGCTTTTGTAGGGCAATCCCTACAACACATCTTCCGTCGCGCCTAGGCAATGTCGTCCTGCCCGCCGATTTGCCGGCTGCCTGTCCCCGCCTACTCTGTGGTCATAGTCCCCACACACCTACAGGTGCGGTCATGGCCGAGACGCAAGGCAACGACATTCTGGTTAGCTTCCGCGGCGTGCAGAAGAGCTACGACGGCGAGAACCTGATCGTCAAGGATCTCAATCTGGACATTCGCAAGGGCGAATTCCTCACCCTGCTCGGGCCGTCCGGCTCGGGCAAGACCACCAGCCTGATGATGCTGGCCGGTTTCGAGACCCCCACCGCCGGCGAGATCCTCCTTGGCGGCCGGGCGATCAACAAGCTGCCGCCGCACAAGCGCGACATCGGCATGGTGTTCCAGAACTACGCGCTGTTCCCGCACATGACCGTGGCCGAGAACCTCGCCTTCCCGCTCAGCGTGCGCGGCGTCAGCAAGAGCGACATCGCCGAGCGGGTCGCGCGGGCACTGGGCATGGTGCAGCTGGAGGCCCTGGCCGGGCGCTACCCGGCGCAGATGTCCGGCGGCCAGCAGCAGCGCGTGGCGCTGGCCCGTGCGCTGGTGTTCGAGCCGCAGCTGGTGCTGATGGACGAGCCGCTCGGCGCGCTGGACAAGCAGCTGCGCGAGCACATGCAGATGGAGATCAAGCACCTCCACCAGCGCCTCGGCGTCACCGTGGTCTACGTCACCCACGACCAGGGCGAGGCGCTGACCATGTCCGACCGCGTGGCGGTGTTCCACCAGGGCGAGATCCAGCAGATCGCCTCGCCGCGCCAGCTGTACGAGGAGCCGTGCAACGCCTTCGTCGCCAACTTCATCGGCGAGAACAACCGCATCAACGGCCGTTTGGTCAGCCAGACCGGCGAGCGCTGCGTGGTCGAGCTGCCGCGCGGCGAGCAGGTCGAGGCGCTGGCGGTGCGTGTAGGCCAGCCGGGCGAGCAGGTCAGCCTGTCGGTGCGTCCCGAGCGGGTGCGCATCAACGGCCACAGCAGCGCCTGCGACAACCGCTTTTCCGGGCGGGTGGCCGAGTTCATCTACCTCGGCGACCACGTGCGCGTGCGTCTGGAGGTGGCCGGGCAGAACAACTTCTTCGTCAAGCAGCCGATCGCCGAACTCGACCCCGCCCTGGCGGTGGGCGATGTGGTGCCGCTCGGCTGGCAGGTGGAACACGTCCGCGCCCTCGATCCGCTGACGGCGGAATAGGGCCGCGATCCGAGAGTGGCAAGTACCCCCAACGCAGCATCCTGGAGAAGAATAAATGTCGAAATCCCTGCGGTTCGCGGCCCTGACCCTGGGCCTGGGTTGCACCCTGTCGGCCGTGGCGGCCGATCTGACCACCATTTCCTTCGGCGGCGCCAACAAGCAGGCGCAGACCAAGGCGTTCTACGAACCCTTCGAAAAGGTCAGCAAGCACAAGGTGGTGGCCGGCGAGTACAACGGCGAAATGGCCAAGGTCAAGGCCATGGTCGATACCGGCAGCGTGAGCTGGAACCTGGTCGAGGTGGAGTCGCCGGAGCTGGCGCGCGGCTGTGACGAGGGGCTATTCGAGGAGCTCGATCCGGCGCAGTTCGGCAACCCGGCCGACTACATCGACGGCGCCATCCAGCCGTGCGGCGTCGGTTTCTTCGTCTGGTCGACCGTGCTGGCCTACAACGCCGACAAGCTGAAGACCGCGCCCACCAGCTGGGCCGACTTCTGGGACGTGGAGAAATTCCCCGGCAAGCGCGGCCTGCGCAAGGGCGCCAAGTACACCCTCGAGTTCGCCCTGATGGCCGACGGCGTGGCGCCCAAGGATGTCTACCAGGTGCTGGCCACCGAGGAGGGCGTCGATCGCGCCTTCAAGAAGCTCAACGAGCTGAAGCCGCACATCCAGTGGTGGGAAGCCGGCGCGCAGCCGCCGCAATATCTGGCCTCCGGGGACGTGGTGATGAGCTCGGCGTACAACGGCCGCATCGCCGCGGTACAGGGCGAAAGCAACCTGAAGATGGTTTGGGACGGTGGCATCTACGACTTCGACGCCTGGGCCATCCCCAAGGGCGCCAAGGACCAGGAGGCCGCCCGCGAGTTCATCGCCTTCTCCGTACAGCCCGAGCAGCAGAAGGCCTACGCCGAGAACATCGCCTACGGCCCGGCCAACAAGAAGGCCATCGACCTGCTGCCCAAGGAGCGCCTGACGCTGATGCCGACCACCCCGGAGAACATCGCCAACCAGGTGGCCATCGACGTGACCTTCTGGGCCGACTACGGCGAGCAGCTGGAACAGCGCTTCAACGCCTGGGCCGCCAAGTAACAGGTGCCCATGCAGGTCGCCTCGTCCGAATCGGCGAGGCTCGGGGAGCGGCGCGGATGCCGCGTCTCTCCGGCCCCTCGGCTGCGGTTGCGCGAGGGGCAGTTTTCCTCCTGATTCGCGGAGTTGGCCATGCCCCTCGCACTGTCCCCTGTCGGCGCCGCCGGCCCGAACCTCAAGCAGCGCCTGGCGCGCGCCGAGCGGGTGAATCGCCTGAAGTCGCAGGCGTTGATCCTGCCGCTGCTGGCATTCCTGCTGCTGACCTTCCTGGTGCCGATCGGTGCGCTGCTCTGGCGCAGCGTCGACAACCCCGAGGTGGTCGGCGCCCTGCCGCGCACGGTCGCGGCGATCGACGCCTGGGACGGCCGCGGCCTGCCGCCGGAGCCGGTCTATCAGGCGTTCAGCACGGAGCTGGCGCAGGCTCGCCAGCAGAAGAGCCTGGGCGATCTGTCCAAGCGCCTGAACATGGAGCTGCCCGGCTACCGCAGCCTGCTGGCGAAGACCGCGCGCCAGCTGCCGCTGACCAGCGAGCCGGCTTCGTACCGGGAGGCGCTGGAGCGCATCGACGAGCGCTGGGCCGACCCGGCCTACTGGCAGGCCATCCGCCGCAACGCCAGCGGCGTCACCCCCTACTACCTGCTGGCCGCCCTCGACCATCGCGTCGACGAACTGGGCGAGCTGGCGCCGGCCACCCCGGACCAGGCGATCTACCTGGAGATCTTCGCGCGCACCTTCTGGATGGGCCTGGTGATCACCGCCATCTGCCTGGTGCTGGCCTATCCGCTGGCCTACCTGCTGGCCAACCTGCCGGCGCGGCAGAGCAACCTGCTGATGATCCTCGTGCTGCTGCCGTTCTGGACCTCGATCCTGGTGCGCGTGGCGGCGTGGATCGTGCTGCTGCAGTCGGGCGGACTGATCAACGGCGCGCTGCAGGCGCTGGGCATCATCGATGAGCCGCTGCAGCTGGTGTTCAACCGCACCGGCGTGTACATCTCGATGGTGCACATCATGCTGCCGTTCATGATCCTGCCGATCTACAGCGTGATGAAGGGCATCTCGCCGACCTACATGCGCGCCGCGGTGTCGCTCGGCTGCCATCCGTTCGCCAGCTTCTGGCGCGTGTACTTCCCGCAGACCCTGGCCGGGGTCGGCGCCGGTGGCCTCTTGGTGTTCATCCTGTCGATCGGCTACTACATCACCCCGGCGCTGCTGGGCAGCCCGAACGACCAGATGATCAGCTACTTCGTCGCCTTCTACACCAACACCACCATCAACTGGGGCATGGCCACGGCGCTGGGCGGCCTGCTGCTGGCCGCCACCCTGCTGCTCTACGTGATCTACAACTGGCTGGTCGGCGCCAGCCGCCTGCGCCTGGGTTGAGAGGAGAATCGCCATGCTGAGCCCGTACATGTCGCCCGTCGAGCGGATCTGGTACTACAGCCTGCGCACCCTGTGCGGCCTGATCCTGCTGTTCCTGATCCTGCCGGTGCTGGTGATCATCCCGCTGTCGTTCAATTCCGGCACCTTCCTGGTCTACCCGCTGCAGGGCTTCTCGCTGCGCTGGTACGAGGACTTCTTCACCGCCAGCGAGTGGCTGCGCGCGCTGAAGAACAGCCTGATCATCGCCCCGGCCGCCACCGTGCTGGCGATGACCTTCGGCACCCTGGCGTCGATCGGCCTGACCCGCGGCGAATTCCGTGGCAAGGCCCTGCTGATGGGCATCCTGATCTCGCCGATGGTGGTGCCGGTGGTGATCGTCGCGGTGGCCAGCTACCTGTTCTTCGCCCCGCTGGGCCTGGGCAACAGCTACATCTCGCTGATCCTGGTGCATGCAGTGCTCGGCGTGCCCTTCGTGATCATCACCGTGACCGCCACCCTGCAGGGCTTCAACCAGAACCTGGTGCGCGCCGCCGCCAGCCTCGGCGCGCCGCCGCTGACCGCGTTCTTCCGGGTGACCCTGCCGCTGATCGCGCCGGGGGTGATCTCCGGGGCGCTGTTCGCCTTCGCCACCTCGTTCGACGAGGTGGTGGTGACCCTGTTCCTTGCCGGCCCAGAGCAGGCCACCATCCCGCGGCAGATGTTCAGCGGCATCCGCGAGAACCTCAGCCCGACCATCGCCGCCGCCGCCACCCTGCTGATCGGCTTCTCGGTGGTGATGCTGCTGACCCTCGAGTGGCTGCGCGGCCGCAGCGAGAAGCTGCGCACCCAGCTGCCGGAGTAACGGACAATTCCATGCACAGACGGAGAGTGAGCATGATGCAGGTATGCAGGGGCGGTCTGCTGGTCGCCTTGCTGGGCGGCGCGGTGGCGCCGGCGCTGGCCGACTACGTGACGGTGATTTCCTTCGGCGGGGCCAACCAGAAGGCGCAGCGCGAGGCCTTCTACGCTCCGTTCAAGCAGGCTACCGGCGACAAGGTGGTGCATGGCGCCTACAACGGAGACCTGGTCAAGCTGCGCGCCAAGCTGGAAATGAGCCATGTCTCCTGGGACGTGGTCGAGGTCGAGTCTCCCGAGCTCAAGCGCGGCTGCGAGGAGGGCCTGTTCGAGCGCCTCGATCCGGCCCTCGCCGGCAATCCGGTCGACTTCGTGCCCGGGGCGCTGCAGCCCTGTGGCGTGGGGGTCTTCGTCTGGTCGATGGCGCTGGCCTATGACCCGCAGCGGGTGGCCAAGGCGCCCAGCGGCTGGAGCGACTTCTGGGACGTCAGGCGCCTGCCGGGCAAGCGCGGCCTGCGTCAGGGTGCGCGCTACAATCTGGAGTTCGCGCTGATGGCCGACGGGGTCGCCGCGCAGGACGTCTACCAGGTGCTGGGCAGCGACGAAGGGGTCGCGCGCGCCTTCCGCAAGCTCGACGAGCTCAAGCCGCATATCCACTGGTGGAAGGCCGGCGCGGAGCCGATCCGTGCGCTTGCCGAGGGCAGCGTGGTGATGAGCGCCGCCTACAATGGCCGGGTCAGCGCCGCCCGCACCGGGCAGTCGATCAATCTGGTGTGGACCGGCAGCATCTACGACTTCGACTACTGGGCGCTGCCCAAGGGCGTGCGCAAGGGCGAGCTGGCCCGGCGCTTCGTCGCCTTCGCCAGCCAGCCCGAGCAGCAGAAGGCGTTCGCCGAGCGCATCGCCTACGGCCCCACCAACCGCCGGGCGTTGCAGCTGCTCAGCCCGCAGGTGGCCGCCGAACTGCCCACCGCCGAGCAGAACATCGCCGGGGCCTTGGCTATGGACGCGGCGTTCTGGAGCCGGCACGGGCCGGCGCTGGAGCAGCGTTTCGCCGCCTGGCTCAAGGACGCCTGAAAACGCCGGGCCGCGGCAACCCTTGCCCGCGGCCCGGTGAAGCTGGAAACTTTAGCTTTTCGGCTTCCCGCCCCGAGGTATCCATGCAGCCCTTCGCCATCGCCCCGTCGATCCTCTCCGCCGATTTCGCCCGCCTGGGCGAGGAGGTGGACAACGTCCTCGCCGCCGGCGCCGACATCGTCCACTTCGACGTGATGGACAACCACTACGTGCCCAACCTGACCATCGGCCCGATGGTCTGCGCCGCGCTGCGCAAGTACGGCATCACCGCACCGATCGACGCCCACCTGATGGTCAAGCCGGTGGATCGGATCATCGGCGACTTCATCGACGCCGGCGCCAGCTACATCACCTTCCATCCCGAAGCCAGCGAGCACATCGACCGCTCGCTGCAGTTGATCAGGGACGGCGGCGCCAAGGCCGGCCTGGTGTTCAATCCAGCCACCCCGCTGGACTGCCTGAAGCACGTGATGGACAAGGTCGACATGATCCTGCTGATGAGCGTCAACCCAGGCTTCGGCGGACAGAAGTTCATCCCCGGTACCCTCGACAAGTTGCGCGAGGCGCGCGCGCTGATCGACGCCAGTGGCCGCGGCATCCGTCTGGAGATCGACGGCGGTGTGAACGTCGCCAACATCGCCGAGATCGCCGCCGCCGGTGCCGACACCTTCGTCGCCGGCTCGGCGATCTTCAACCAGCCCGACTACAAGGCGGTGATCGACGCCATGCGCGCCGAGCTGGCCAAGGTCCGTTCGTGACCGCACTTGCCGAGCTGTTCGCCGGGCGCCTGCCGCGTCTGGCGATGTTCGACCTGGACGGTACCCTGGTCGACTCGGTGCCCGACCTGGCCGCCGCGGTGGACCGCATGCTCGCCACCCTCGGCCGTCCGCCGGCCGGCAGCGAGCGGGTGCGCCTGTGGGTCGGCAACGGCGCGCGGGTGCTGGTGCGCCGCGCGCTGGCCGGCGACTTGGTCCACGACGGGGTGGACGAGGCGGTGGCCGCCGAGGCGCTGGCGCTGTTCATGGACGCCTACGCCGACAACCACGAGCTGACCCGCGTCTATCCCGGCGTGCGCGAGACCCTCGACTGGCTGCGCGAGCGCGACGTTCGGCTTGCGCTGATCACCAACAAGCCGGCGCGCTTCCTGCCCGAGCTGCTGGCGGACAAGGGCCTCGGCGGCTATTTCCAGTGGATCGTCGGCGGCGACACCCTCCCGCAGCAGAAGCCCGATCCGGCCGCGCTGTTCTGGGTGCTGGAGCAGGCCGGCGTCGCCGCCGGCGAAGCAGTGTTCGTCGGCGACTCGCGCAACGACGTGCGCGCCGCCAAGGCGGCGGGGGTCGCCTGCGTGGCGCTGTCCTACGGCTACAACCACGGCGAGCCGATCGCCCTGGAGAGTCCGGCGCTGGTGCTCGACGATCTGCGCCAGTTGGTTGATTCGTGCGCAGTGCTGCGCTAGTGTGCCTGCACGTGTTCAAACCCCGCCGAAGAGATCAGATCGTGGTGGTCACCTGCAAATTGTGGATGAAGGTCATCAAGGCTCTGGCCCGCTGGCGCTGGCGCGCCTGACATCGTCCCTGGCCGGCTCGCCGGCGCGTTTGCATTTCGACCGTTTTCCAGGCCCCGAGGCTGATCATGACCCGTGAAGAATTCCTGCGCTTGGCCGCTGCCGGCTACAACCGCATCCCGCTCGCCCGCGAAACCCTCGCCGACTTCGATACCCCGCTGTCCATCTACCTGAAGCTGGCCGACGCCCCCAACTCCTACCTGCTCGAATCGGTGCAGGGTGGCGAGAAGTGGGGGCGCTACTCGATTATCGGCCTGCCCAGCCGCACCGTGCTGCGCGTGCACGGCCACCAGGCGCGGGTGACGGTCGACGGCATCGAGACCGAGCGCCACGATTGCGCCGACCCGCTGGCCTTCGTCGAACAGTTCAAGGCGCGCTACAACGTGCCGACTCTGCCCGGCCTGCCGCGCTTCAACGGCGGCCTGGTCGGCTACTTCGGCTACGACAGCGTGCGCTACGTCGAGCAGCGCCTCGGCGCCTGCCCGAACCCCGATCCGCTGGGCACCCCGGACATCCTGCTGATGGTCTCCGACGCGGTGGTGGTGTTCGACAATTTGGCCGGCAAGCTGCACGCCATCGTCCTCGCCGACCCCAGCGAGGCAGGTGCCTACGAGCAGGGCCTGGCCCAGCTGGATGCGCTGGTTGCGCGCCTGCGTCAGCCGATCACCCCGCGCCTGGGCGTCGACCTGAATGCGCCGCCGGGCAAGGAGCCGCTGTTCCGCTCCAGCTTCAGCCACGACGACTTCGAGCACGCGGTACGCGCCATCAAGGAGTACATTCTCGCCGGCGACTGCATGCAGGTGGTGATCTCCCAGCGCATGTCGATCCCGTTCCAGGCCGGGCCGATCGACCTGTACCGCGCGCTGCGCACCATCAACCCGACGCCGTACATGTACTTCTTCAACTTCGGCGACTTCCACGTGGTCGGCAGCTCGCCCGAGGTGCTGGTGCGCGTCGAGGACGGCCTGGTCACCGTGCGGCCGATCGCCGGCACCCGTCCGCGCGGCACGACCGAGGAGGCCGACCTGGCGCTGGAGAAGGACCTGCTGTCCGACACCAAGGAGCTGGCCGAGCACCTGATGCTGATCGACCTCGGCCGCAACGACGTCGGTCGCGTGTCCGCCACCGGCTCGGTGAAGGTCACCGAGCAGATGGTCATCGAGCGCTATTCCAACGTGATGCACATCGTCTCCAACGTCACCGGCCACTTGAAGCCGGAGCTCTCGGCGATGGACGCCCTGCGCGCCATCCTGCCGGCCGGCACCCTGTCCGGGGCGCCGAAGATCCGCGCCATGGAAATCATCGACGAGCTGGAGCCGGTCAAGCGCGGCGTCTACGGCGGCGCGGTGGGCTACCTGGCCTGGAACGGCAACATGGACACCGCCATCGCCATCCGCACCGCGGTGATCAAGGACGGCGAGCTGCACGTGCAGGCCGGCGCCGGCATCGTCGCCGACTCGGTGCCCGCGCTGGAGTGGGAAGAAACCCTCAACAAGCGCCGCGCGATGTTCCGCGCGGTGGCCCTGGCCGAACAAAGTGCAGAGTGAAGGGGATACCGCCATGCTCTTGATGATCGACAACTACGACTCCTTCACCTTCAACCTGGTGCAGTACTTCGGCGAACTGGGGGCCGAGGTCGAGGTGGTGCGCAACGACGAGCTGAGCGTGGAGCAGATCCGCGCCCTCAATCCCGAGCGCATCGTGATTTCTCCCGGTCCCTGCACGCCCAACGAGGCCGGCGTGTCGCTGGCGGTGATCCGCGAGTTCGCCGGCCAGCTGCCGCTGCTCGGCGTGTGCCTCGGTCACCAGAGCATCGGTCAGGCCTTCGGCGGCGAGGTGGTGCGTGCGCGGGTGGCCATGCACGGCAAGACCAGCCCGGTGTTCCACCGCGACCTGGGCGTGTTCGCCGGCCTGGCCAACCCGCTCACCGTGACCCGCTACCACTCGCTGGTGGTGCGCCGCGAGAGCCTGCCCGAGTGTCTGGAAGTCACCGCCTGGACCCGGTTGGAGGACGGCGCGGTCGACGAGATCATGGGCCTGCGCCACAAGACCCTCAACGTCGAGGGCGTGCAGTTCCACCCCGAATCGATCCTTACCGAACAGGGCCACGAGCTGCTGGCCAACTTCTTGAAGCAGAGCGGAGGCGTGCGCTGATGGACATCAAGGAAGCCCTCAACCGGGTGGTCAACAACCTCGACCTCTCCACCGCGGAAATGCAGGACGTGATGCGCCTGATCATGACCGGCCAGTGCAGCGACGCGCAGATCGGCGCCTTCCTGATGGGCCTGCGCATGAAGAGCGAGAGCATCGACGAGATCGTCGGCGCCGTGCAGGTGATGCGCGAGCTGGCCGCGCCGGTGCGGGTCGCCGGCGAGCGCCTGGTCGACACCTGCGGCACCGGCGGCGACGGCATGAACATCTTCAACGTCTCCAGCGCGGCGGCCTTCGTGGTCGCCGCCGCCGGCGGCAAGGTGGCCAAGCACGGCAACCGCGCGGTGTCCGGCAAGAGCGGCAGCGCCGACCTGCTGGAGGCGGCGGGGATCTACCTGGATCTGAGCCCCGAGCAGGTGGCGCGCTGCATCGAGACCGTGGGGGTGGGCTTCATGTTCGCCCCGGCCCACCACGGCGCCATGCGCCACGCCGCGGCGGCGCGCCGCGAGCTGGGCCTGCGCACCATCTTCAACATGCTCGGCCCGCTGGCCAATCCGGCCGGGGTGCGCCACCAGGTGCTCGGTGTGTTCAGCCAGGCGCTGTGCCGACCGCTGGCCGAGGTGCTGCAGCGTCTGGGCAGCCAGCACGTGCTGGTGGTGCACGCCCAGGATGGCCTCGACGAGGTCAGCTTGGCCGCACCGACCCATGTCGCCGAACTGAAGGACGGCGTGGTCAGCGAGTACCGCGTGCAGCCGGAAGACTTCGGCATCAAGAGCCAGAGCCTGATCGGCCTCAACGTCGAGGGTGCCGAACAGTCGCTGGCGCTGATCCGCGACGCCCTCGGTCGCCGGCAGACCGAGGCCGGCCAGAAGGCCGCCGAGATGATCATTCTCAACGCCGGTGCCGCGCTGTACGCCGCCGATCACGCGTCGAGCTTCAAGGAGGGTGTGCAGCTGGCTCACGACGCCCTGCACACGGGCCTGGCCCGCGAGAAGCTGGACGAGCTGGCCGCCTTCACCAACGTGTTCAAAGTGGAGAACCAGGCATGAGCGTGCCAACCGTGCTGGAAAAGATCGTCGCCCGCAAGGTCGAGGAAATCGCCGCCGCCCGCGCGGCGGTCAGCCTGGCCGAGCAGGAGGCACGGGCCCGGGTGGCCGATGCGCCGCGTGGCTTCGCCCACGCCCTGCTACAGCAGGCGGCGCAGCGCCGGCCGGCGGTGATCGCCGAGGTGAAGAAGGCCTCGCCGAGCAAGGGGGTGATCCGCGAGCCCTTCCTGCCCGCGGAGATCGCCAAGAGCTATGAGGCCGGCGGCGCCACCTGCCTGTCGGTGCTCACCGACGTCGACTTCTTCCAGGGCAGCAACGCCTACCTGCAGCAGGCGCGCACCGCCTGTTCGCTGCCGGTGATCCGCAAGGACTTCCTCATCGACCCCTACCAGGTGGTCGAGGCGCGCGCCATCGGCGCCGACTGCGTGCTGCTGATCGTGTCCTGCCTGGACGACGGCCAACTGGTCGAGCTGGCGCAGGTGGCCAGGGAGCACAACCTCGACGTGCTGGTCGAGGTGCACGACGGCGCCGAGCTGGAGCGTGCGCTCAAGCTGCTCGACACCCCGCTGTTGGGCATCAACAACCGCAACCTGCACAGCTTCGAGGTGTCGCTGCAGACCACCCTCGACCTGCTGCCGCGCATCCCGCAGGATCGCCTGGTGGTCACCGAGAGCGGCATCCTCGCCCGCGCCGATGTCGAGCTGATGGAGCGCCACGAGGTGTGGGGCTTCCTGGTCGGCGAGGCGTTCATGCGCGCCCAAGAGCCCGGCGAGGAGCTGCGCCGGCTGTTCTTCCCCGGCTGAGTTCATCTGCCGAACGCAAAAGGCCGTCCCGAGGGACGGCCTTTTGCGTTGGAGTGGCGTGCTTCAGCGGGTGCCGAACACCACCATGGTCTTGCCCTTGACGTTGACCAGGCCCTGCTCCTCGAGGGCCTTGAGCACGCGACCGACCATCTCCCGCGAGCAGCCGACGATGCGGCCGATTTCCTGGCGGGTGATCTTGATCTGCATGCCGTCGGGATGGGTCATGGCGTCCGGCTGCTTGCACAGCTCGAGCAGGGTGCGGGCGACGCGGCCGGTGACGTCGAGGAAGGCCAGGTCGCCGACCTTGCGGGTGGTCTTGCGCAGGCGATCGGCCATCTGGCTGCCGAGGGTGTAGAGGATTTCCGGGTCCTGCTGGGTCAGCTCGCGGAACTTGGCGTAGCTGATCTCGGCCACTTCGCATTCGGTCTTGGCGCGCACCCAAGCGCTGCGCTCCTGCTCGTTGCCTTCGCGGTCGAACAGGCCCATCTCGCCAAAGAAGTCGCCGGGGTTGAGGTAGGCGATGATCATCTCGCGGCCATCGTCGTCCTCGATGAGGATGGTCACCGAACCCTTGATGATGAAGAACAGGGTTTCGCAGCGATCACCGGCATAGATGATGGTGCTCTTGGCCGTGTAGCGACGGCGGTGACAATGCGCGAGCAGCTTGTCGAGGTTCTTGATCTTTGGTGTGAGGCTGATAGCAACCATGCCCGGTCCCTAAAGGTTAAGGAAATAAGCCCGATAGTACAGGCAGTATCAAGTCCGTATTTTTATCGTGTCTTTATATAGGTGGGCCAGTGTGCCAGTAATGCGGCGTCAGCTTAACAGCCCCCCGGGGGACAATAGCCGAAAAATGCGCTGCCGGTCACAGAGCACCGACGAAAGAGAGCCGTCCCGTTGCTATGTTAGACTGTTGCACTTTTTTTGAGCACGGAGTCAGGCTGATGAAAGCACGCATCCAGTGGGCCGGCGAGGCCATGTTCCTTGGCGAGTCGGGCAGCGGCCATGTGGTAGTGATGGACGGTCCACCCGAGAGTGGCGGGCGCAATCTGGGTGTGCGGCCGATGGAGATGCTCCTGCTCGGCCTGGGCGGCTGCAGCAGTTTCGACGTGGTCAGCATCCTCAAGAAGTCGCGCCAGGCGGTGGAGAGCTGCGAAGCCTTCCTCGAGGCCGAGCGCGCCGACAGCGAGCCCAAGGTGTTCACCAGGATCCACCTGCGCTTCGTGGTCAAGGGTCGCGGCCTCAAGGAGGCACAGGTCAAGCGCGCGGTCGAGCTGTCGGCGGACAAGTACTGCTCGGCGTCGATCATGCTGGCCCGCGGCGGCGTGGAAGTCAGCCACAGCTACGAGATCGTCGAGCTGGGCTGATCCCTGCCAGGGTAGCCACCCGGTCACAAACTGCCGGCAGGCTCTAGGCGAGCGCGGCCGGCATCGGCATAATGTTGCGCTTCATTTTTTCAGGCGCCGCGCGATCCCCAGGATCGCGCGGCGCCTTCTTCATTGCCAGTCGCCAACGCGAAGAGGTGCAAGCCGTCCTACGCAGGTGCCGCGAGTATCTGACGGGCATGCCACAACCGCGGCTGCGCCGCACACATTGGGAGTTACCGACGGTGAAAAGCAAACTCAAGCTCCATGGCTTCAACAACCTGACCAAGACCTTGAGCTTCAACATCTACGACATCTGCTACGCCGAGACGCCGGAAGATCAGCAGGCCTACGTCCAGTACATCGACGAGGTCTACGATGCCGAGCGCCTGACGCAGATCCTCACCGATGTGGTCGAGATCATCGGCGCGAACATCCTCAACATCGCCCGCCAGGACTACGATCCGCAGGGCGCCAGCGTGACCATCCTGATCTCCGAGCAGCCGGTGGAGCCCACCGACAGCCAGATCGAGGAGTCGCCGGGCCCGCTGAAGGAGACCATCCTCGCGCACCTGGACAAGAGCCACATCACGGTGCACACCTATCCGGAAATCCATCCGGTGGAAGGCATCGCCACCTTCCGCGTCGACATCGACGTGTCGACCTGCGGGGTGATCTCGCCGCTGAAGGCGCTCAACTACCTGATCCACTCGTTCGACTCGGACATCGTCACCGTAGACTACCGCGTGCGCGGCTTCACCCGTGACGTGGAGGGCAAAAAGCACTTCATCGACCACGAGATCAACTCGATCCAGAAGTACCTCTCCGACGATACCAAGGAGGCGTACCAGATGACCGACGTCAACGTGTATCAGGAAAACCTGTTCCACACCAAGATGCTGCTCAAGGACTTCGACCTGGACAACTACCTGTTCGGCGATGCGGCCAGCAATCTGTCCGCCGAGCAGCGCGAGCAGGTGGAAGAGCGGGTCCGTCACGAGATGCTGGAGATCTTCTACGGCCGCAACATGCCGCGCTGAGATTTTCTGTACCACAAAAAAGGGCATCCCGTGGGATGCCCTTTTTTGTGTCTGGCGGCTGTGGCTCAGAGGCGATAGGTGGCCTTGGTCATCACCTTGGACAGCAGGCTCATGCCGGCCTTGACCGGTGCCGGGAAGCGCAGGCCGCCGGCATCCAGCGCCGCGGTGGCGTGCTGCAGTTCGTCCGCGCGCATCTGCTCGAGGATCGCCTGCGAGCGCTGGTCGCCATGGGGCAGCTGGGCCAGGTGCTCGTCGAGGTGCTTGACCACCTGGTCCTCGGTGGCGGCGACGAAGCCCAGGCTGACCCGGTCGCTGATCAGCCCGGCGGTGGCGCCGATGCCGAACGACAGGCCGTAGAACAGCGGGTTGAGCAGGCTGGGGCGGCCGCCCAGCTCGCGGATGCGCTGCTCGCACCAGGCCAGGTGGTCGATCTCCTCGTCGGCGGCCTGCTCCATGGCGCTGCGCACCTGCGGCAGCCGGGCGGTCAGCGCCTGGCCCTGATACAGCGCCTGGGCGCAGACCTCGCCGGTATGGTTGATGCGCATCAGGCCGCAGACGTGCCTGGCCTCGGCCTCGTCGAGGGTGACCTCGTCTTGTGGCAGGGCCGGCGATGGGCGGGTCGGCTGGCCGCTGAACGGCAGCAGGGTGCGCAGGGCGGCATCGGCCTGCAGCAGGGCGCGATCCAGGGGAGAGTAGTGGCGTTCGCTGGTCATCGGCGACCTCCGGAAGGGCTGGGTCGGCAAGTCTGGCGCAAGCGCTCGACGCCGGACTTGAGCGGGATCAGGCGGCAGTGGCGATCAGCCCGGCGGCCAGTGCATCTGGCGCTGGCCGAGCACGTGCATGTGGATGTGGTAGACGGTCTGTCCGCCCTGCTCGTTGCAGTTCATCACCACGCGGAAGCCTTCCTCGCAGCCCTGCTCGCGGGCGAGGCGCTGGGCGGTATGGACGATGTGGCCGACCAGAGTCTTGTCCTCTTCGCCGATATCGTGAAGGGTGGCAATGTGCTTTTTCGGAATCACGAGAAAATGCACCGGCGCCTGCGGGCCGATGTCGTGGAAGGCGACGACCTGGTCGTCCTCGTAGAGCTTGCGCGCCGGTATGGCGCCGTTGACGATCTTGCAGAACAGGCAGTCCACAAGCGTATCTCCAGAGTTGCTGATGCGGGTCGCTCGAGTGTAGCGGCGCCACCCGCTGTCGCCCACCCCCACAAGCTGCCACACAGCAAGGAGTCCGTGTGAAGAACGATATTCATGACCTGGGCCTGGTGCTCGATTCGCGCGTGCGCCTGATCGTCGTCGAGTCCTGGGACGAGCAGCGGGTGCTGGAAACCCTCGGCGCGCTGGCGGTCCGCCGCGGCCTGGGGCTGTACCTGTGGTCGGTGACCGAGGGCGTGCAGCGCCTGGGTTTCGGTGGCGAGCCGCTGGGCGAGGGCGACAGTCGCGAGCCGGAGGTGGCGCTGCGCCTGGTCAAGGCCGACCCGCAGGCCAATCTCTACGTGTTCTGCGACCTGCATCCGTTCCTGGCCGACAGCCCGCGTCTGGTGCGCCTGCTCAAGGAGGTGGCGATGGCGCCGGGCAACCAGCGGCCGACCCTGGTGCTGGTCTCCCATGCGCTCAAGCTGCCGGCCGAGCTGCAGCGCCTGGCCGCGCGCTTCAGCCTGGCGCTGCCCGGCGAGGACGAGCTGCTGGCCATCGTCCGCGAGGAGGCGCAGCGCTGGAGCGAGCGCAACCACGGCGTGCGGGTGCGCACCGACAACCGCACCCTGCAGCAGCTGGTGAAGAATCTGCGCGGCTTGGCTCACGCCGAGGCGCGCCTGCTGGCGCGCAACGTGATCTGCAACGACGGCGCCATCACCCAGGACGACCTGCCGGAACTCAACCGCGCGCGCTTCCAGCTGCTCGACATGGATGGCGTGCTCGGCTTCGAGTACGAGACGGCGCGCTTTGCCGAGGTCGGCGGCCTGGCCAATCTCAAGCGCTGGCTCGACGAGCGCCGCGAGGCGTTCCTCGCCGTGGACGCCGGCGACCTGCCGCGCGGCGTGCTGCTGGTCGGTGTGCAGGGCGGCGGCAAGAGCCTGGCGGCCAAGGCGGTGGCCGGGCTGTGGGGCCTGCCGCTGCTGCGCCTGGACTTTGCCTGCCTGTACAACAAGTACTTCGGCGAGACCGAGCGCAACCTGCGCGAGGCGCTGAAGATGGCCGAGCAGATGGCGCCCTGCGTGCTGTGGATGGACGAGATCGAGAAGGGCCTGGCCAGTGGCGACCACGACGGCGGGGTGAGCCAGCGGGTGCTCGGTACCCTGCTGACCTGGATGGCCGAGCGCAAGGCGCCGGTGTTCGTGGTGGCCACCGCCAACGCCATCCACCGCCTGCCGCCGGAGCTGGTGCGCAAGGGCCGCTTCGACGAGCTGTTCTTCGTCGACCTGCCGGATACGGGGGTGCGTGCGGAGATCTTCCGCATCCACCTGGTGCGCCGCGAGCTGGAGCCGGGGCAGTTCGACCTGGCGCTGCTGGCGGCGGCCAGCGCGGGCTTTTCCGGGGCGGAGATCGAGCAGGCGGTAGTCAGTGCGCTGTACGCCGCGCAGGCGCGCCAGTGCGCGGTGGATCAGCTCCTGCTGCTGCAGACCCTGCAGCAGACCGCGCCGCTGTCGGTGGTGATGGCTGAGGAGCTGGCGGCACTGCGTGCCTGGGCGGCGGAGCGCACGGTGCGCGCCGACTGAGCGGGCGCCTCAGCGCGGCAGCAGCTGCCGGTTGAGGCGGGCGGTCAGGCGTCGCGCCAGGGTGCGCGGAGTCAGGCGGGCGGCGATGGCCAGCAGGCGGTTGCGCCAGCCGGGCACGATCACCGGCTGGCCGCGATCGAGGCCGCGCAGGGCGAGCAGGGCCAGCTGCTCGGCATTCATCAGCCACGGGCTGTCCTTGAGCGGACGCATGTCGAGGCGTGCGTTGCGCCAGAACGGCGTGCGCACCGGGCCGGGGCACAGCGCCGCGACCTGCACGCCGAGCGGCCGCAGCTCCTCGCCGAGGCCTTCGGAGAAGTGCAGCACGAAGGCCTTGCTGGCGTAGTAGCTGCTCATCCACGGGCCCGCCTGGAAGGCGGCCAGCGAGGCGACGTTGAGGATCTTTCCGCTGCCGCGGCCAACCATGGCGTTGCCGAGGGCGTGGCACAGCCGCGACAGAGCGAACACGTTGAGCTCAAGCAGCTTGCGCTCGCGCTGCCAGTCCTGCTCGAGAAAGCTGCCGGCGCAAGTGGCGCCGGCATTGTTGATCAGCAGGTCGACCTGATAGTCGCACTGCTCCAGCTCGTAGAGCAGGCCGGACAGCTGCAGCGGCTCGGTCAGGTCGCAGACGCGGAACATCACCTCGACGCCGAAGCGCTGGCTCAGCTCGCAGGCAATGCTTTCCAGCGCCGGACGCTCGCGGGCAACCAGGATCAGGGCATGACCGCGTCGCGCCAGTGCTTCGGCCAGGGCCAGGCCAATGCCGCTGGACGCGCCGGTGATCAGGGCATAACGGGGCATGCGGGGGTCTCCATGGCCGGGCGCCGACAGCGCGAGGGCGCGCAGTGTACTCCGCTCGGCGCCCGTCGGCTGCACCCGGAGATCAGAACGGTTTGACCACCACGAGGATGACGATGGCCAGCAGGAACAGCACCGGCACCTCGTTGAACCAGCGGTAGAACACGTGGCTGCGCTGGTTGTCGCCGCGGGCAAAGCGCTTGAGCAGTGCGCCACAGCCGTGGTGGTAGCCGATCAGCAGGGCCACCAGGGTCAGCTTGGCGTGCAGCCAGCCGCCGGTGGCGAACAGGCCGGGGTTGAGCACCAGCATCCAGATGCCGAACACCAGGGTGGCGATCATCGAGGGGCCCATGATGCCGCGGTACAGCTTGCGCTCCATGATGCAGAAGCGCTCGCGGCTGGCGGCGTCTTCGCTCATCGCGTGGTAGACGAACAGGCGCGGCAGGTAGAACAGGCCGGCGAACCAGCAGACGATGGCGATGATGTGCAGGGCCTTGAGCCACAGGTAGAGCATGCGGGAGTCCTTTTGCTTGAGGTCGGCGCTGATGGTAGTCGCATGTCCGCCACGGCGTCATCCCGCGGTTGGCCGGGCCGGGCCGCGGCCTTATCATGGCGTACTATTGTTTTTCACAGATGGCCCGCGGGGACACGAGATGATCAAGGTCGGCATTGTTGGGGGTACCGGGTATACCGGTGTGGAGTTGCTGCGCCTGCTGGCCCAGCATCCGCAAGCGCAGGTGGAGGTGATCACCTCGCGTTCTGAGGAGGGCGTGCGGGTTGTCGACATGTACCCCAATCTGCGCGGCCACTACGACCAATTGTGCTTCAGCGTGCCGGACGTGGCCCGGCTGGGTGCCTGCGACGTGGTGTTCTTCGCCACCCCGCACGGCGTGGCCCACGCCCTGGCCGGCGAGCTGCTGGCCACCGGCACCCGGGTGATCGACCTGTCCGCCGACTTCCGCCTGCAGGATGCCGAGGAGTGGGGCAAGTGGTACGGCCAACCGCACGGTGCACCGGAGCTGCTACCCGAGGCGGTCTACGGCCTGCCGGAGGTCAACCGCGAGGCGATCAAGGGCGCGCGCCTGATCGCCGTGCCGGGCTGCTATCCGACGGCCTCCCAGCTCGGTCTGATTCCGCTGCTGGAGGCCGGCCTGGCCGATCCGGCGACCCTGATCGCCGACTGCAAGTCCGGGGTCAGCGGTGCCGGCCGGGGGGCCAGTGTCGGCTCGCTGTTCAGCGAGGCCGGCGAAAGCATGAAGGCCTACGCGGTCAAGGGGCACCGCCACCTGCCGGAAATCAGTCAGGGCCTGCGCCGCGCCGCCGGCGGGGAGGTCGGCCTGACCTTCGTGCCGCACCTGACGCCGATGATCCGCGGCATCCACGCCACCCTCTACGCGCGCGTGGCCGACCGCAGCGTCGACCTGCAGGCGCTGTTCGAGCAGCGCTATGCCAATGAGCCGTTCGTCGACGTGATGCCGGCCGGCAGCCATCCGGAAACCCGCAGCGTGCGCGGCGCCAACGTCTGTCGTATCGCCGTGCACCGGCCGCAGGGGGGTGACCTGGTGGTGGTGCTGTCGGTGATCGACAACCTGGTCAAGGGCGCTTCCGGTCAGGCGGTGCAGAACATGAACATCCTGTTCGGCCTGGATGAGCGCATGGGGCTGTCGCACGCGGCCCTGCTGCCCTGATGACGACTCCGCGCGGCGAGTTGCCAGCGCTGCGCGGACGAGCCCGCTATGGGGTACCACTCGCACTGCTGCTGGCGTTGCCGGCGGCGTTCTTCGCCGGCTACTGGCAGAGCGAGCGCAAGCTCGGCCCACTGCTTGTGCAATCGCGGGTGCAGACGGAGCAGCTGCAGGTGCGCAGCGTCGAACTGGAGCAGCTGCGCCGCCAGTTGGCGGTACAGGAAAGCGGTGGGCGCCTGGCTCAGCAGGCCGCCGAGCGGAGCCGCCAGACCATCAAGCAACTCGAGCAGCAGATCTTCCAGCTGCAGCAGGAGCTGGCGACCTACAAGGAGGTGCTGGCGCCGGGAAGCGCCCGTCATGGCTTGCAGATTCGGGCGTTCGAGCTGCAGGGCACGGAAGATCCGCGGCGCTTCCGTTACAAGATTCTGCTCAGCCGGGTCGGTTCCGCCGAGCAGAAGCTGGAGGGCAGCCTGCAGATCGAGCTGCACGGTCACCTCAAGGGGCAGGCCAAGGCTCTGCCGCTGATCGAGGCGCTGCCTGCCGAGGGTTTGGCCTTTGCCTTTCGGCATTTCCAGGCGATTCCCGAAGGTGTGCGCTTTGCCGAGCTGGAGCTGCCGGAGGATTTCGAGCCGCAGGAGATCCGTCTGCGGGCGAGCGTGAAGGGGCAGCCGCAACCGCTGGAGCGCCGTTTCAGCTGGGCGGAGTTGCAGTGATCGCGCGGTCAGTGGCGATTGGTAGCGTCGAACAGTAACCGCGGCCGCCGCTGCGGTCCTATTGCACGGCGCAGTTGATGTGGCAGATTAGTTGACCGTTTCGCTAGGTGAGCGATAATGCGTCGCCTCTGTGTTGCAAGACGGCTGCGCGCCTGGAGTTCTTGACATGAGTATTGAAACCTTCACCCCCGCTTCGCTGCAGTTCACCCAAGGGGCGGCCAACAAGGTGAAGAGCCTGGTTGAAGAGGAGGGTAATCCCCGCCTCAAGTTGCGAGTATTCGTGACCGGAGGGGGCTGCTCGGGCTTCCAGTACGGTTTCACCTTCGATGAGGAGCAGGCCGAGGACGATACCGTGATCGAGCGCGATGGCGTGAGACTGGTGGTCGACCCGATGAGCTTCCAGTACCTGGTGGGTGCCGAGGTGGACTATCAGGAGGGCCTGGAGGGCTCGCGCTTCGTGATCAAGAATCCGAACGCCACCACCACCTGTGGCTGCGGGCAATCGTTCTCGATCTGAGACGAGTGGGTGCTGCCGAAAAAACGCCGCGCCTTTGCGCGGCGTTTTCGTTGGGGCGGATCAGGCCGGGTAGACGGCGCCGAGGATGCGCGGGCCGCTCGCACCGGTGACTTCCGGGCAGTTGGCGGCAATGCCTTCCAGGCAGCAGTGGGCCAGCCAGGCGAAGGCCATCGCCTCGATCCAGTCGGCCGGCAGGCCGCGAGTGTCGGTGCTGGCGACCGAACAACCGGGCAGCAGTTCGGCCAGGCGCTGCATCAGGCGCAGGTTGTGTGCGCCGCCACCGCAGACCAGCAGCTCTTCCGCGGCGGGCAAGTTCTGCTGCAGGGCGGTGGCGATGCTGCTGGCGGTCAGTTCGAGCAGGGTCGCCTGCACGTTTTCTGCAGCCAGAGGAGGTAGCTGCTGCAGCCGCTCCAGCAGCCAGTCGAGGTTGAAGTGCTCCCGGCCGGTGCTTTTCGGGCCATGCAGACTGAAGTAAGCGTCCCCCAGCAGGATCTGCAGCAGCGCTTGATCCACGCGGCCGCTGGCCGCCCAGGCGCCGTCGCGGTCGAAGGCCACGCCGTGGTGGCGGCGAATCCAGGCATCCAGCAGCACATTGCCGGGGCCGCAGTCGAAGCCGCGCACCGGCTGTTGTGGCGCCAACAGGGTCAGGTTGCTGAAGCCGCCGACATTGAGAATGGCGCGTCGCTGTGCGCTGCCGAACAGCGCCTGGTGGAAAGCCGGTACCAGCGGGGCACCCTGGCCACCGGCGGCCACGTCGCGGCGCCGGAAGTCGCTCACCACGCCTATGCCGGTGAGTTCGGCGAGCAGCGCCGGATTGCCGATCTGTACGGTGAAGCCGCGCTGTGGCTCGTGTCGCACGGTCTGCCCGTGACTGCCGATGGCGCGAATCTGCCGCGGGTGCAGCTGTTCGCGCTGGAGCAGTTCGTGGATGGCCTCTGCGGCGAGCCGGGCCCACTGCTGCTCGGCCAGCGCGCCGCGGGCGATTTCGTCGTCGCCGCTACGGCACAGTTCGAGCAGCTGGCGACCGAGGTCGGCCGGCATGGGGGTGTAGTGCGAGGCGAGCAGGCGGGTGGTCCCCGCCTGCTCCACCAGAGCGATGTCCAGGCCGTCCAGGCTGGTCCCGGACATCACGCCGATATAGAGCGGCATGGCCTAGCGCTTGTTCAGGGCCAGCAGCGACGTGCGCTCCTGATCCATGCGCGCCAGCAGGGGCTGGCTCTGCTGGAGGAAGCGCTTGCGTTCGGCGCCGGCGATAGGGTCGGCCATCGGCAGCTTCTGGCTCAGCGGGTCGACGTGCGTGCCGTTGACCTGGAACTCGTAGTGCAGGTGGGGGCCGGTGGACAGGCCGGTGGTGCCGACGTAGCCGATGATTTGCCCCTGGGTGACTTGGCTGCCGTTGCGGATGCCCTTGGCGAAGCCCTTCATGTGGGCATACAGGGTGCGGTAGCGTTGTCCGTGCTGAATGACCACGGTATTGCCGTAGCCTCCCTTGCGTCCGGCGAGGATGATCTTGCCGTCGCCGGTGGCCTTGATCGGGGTGCCGGGTCGGGCGGCGTAATCAACCCCCTTGTGCGCGCGGATCTTGTTCAGCACCGGATGGCGGCGGGCGTTGGTAAAACGTGAGCTGATGCGGGCAAAGTCGACCGGTGTGCGGATGAAGGCCTTGCGCATGCTGCTGCCATCGGCCCTGTAGTAGGTGCTGTTGCCCTGGCGGTCGGTGTGGCGCACGGCGGTATAGGTCTTGCCGCGGTTGGTGAAGCGGGCGGCGAGCAGGTTGCCGCTGCCGGCTACCTTGCCATCGACCACTTTTTCCTCGTAGACCACCTCGAATTCGTCGCCTTCACGGATGTCGAGGGCAAAGTCGATGTCGTAACCGAAGATGTTGGCCAGGTCGAGGGCCAGTTTGTGCGACAGCCCGGCACGCTTGGTAGCAACGAACAGCGAGCTGTCGATGGTGCCGCGGGCATAGGACTGGCGAATGCTCGGCTTGAGCAGCTCGCGCTTGACGCTGAAGCCCTTGGCGGTGCGGGTGACGTGTACGCTTTCCAGTCTGCTCAGGCGCGAACTCATTGACTCGAGCTCGCCTTGGGCGTTGCGAGTGATCTGGATGACTTGACCCGGTTTGATGTGGGTCAGTTGCTTGGCTTCTTTGTTGCTGGCCAGCAAGGTGTGCAGGGTGTCGGCCGGCAGGGCTGCCTTGGCAAACACACTGGACAAAGTATCACCGCGGCTGACGGTGATCAGGCTCTCGCGCGGCGCCTCGGCGGCGGAGGCTGGTTGGTTGGCGCCAGCGCTCGGTTGCGTGCTTTGATCTGCGGTGGTGGTGACCAGCGCTGCAGGCAGAACGTCATTGTCTTTGTCGATTGATAGGCTAGCGCTGCTCTCCACGTCGAGTGAGAGCAGGGTTTTCTTGGCTTCTACCTGACTGCTGGGAAAAATCAGCAGGGTCAGGCTCAGCAGCGCCGCAATCCCGCTGGCAGCCAGCAGGTGGCTTTTCGGGTATAGGGGTGAGTTCCTGGACGAATCCGTCATGGCGGGTAGGGTTCTTTGGGGTGCAATAACCGTCTAAATTATAACCAAAGGGTCTTTGAGGCAACCTGAGGGTGGCCGCTTTGCGATGCGTGGTTGCGGACGACCGCGCAGACTTTGTAAATTTTGCGCGATCTTGTATGGTGACTGCCCCTTTTTTCATGTCGGTATGGGCAGCTTCATGAAGTCGGTCGAAGAGCAACTGGCGCTGATCAAGCGCGGTGCAGAAGAGATTCTGGTCGAGGCAGAACTGGTGGCCAAGCTGCAGCGCGGTCAGCCGCTGCGGATCAAGGCCGGTTTCGATCCAACCGCCCCGGACCTGCACCTTGGGCATACTGTCCTGATCAACAAGCTGCGCCAGTTCCAGGAGCTGGGGCATCAGGTCATCTTCCTGATCGGCGACTTCACCGGGATGATCGGCGACCCCAGTGGCAAGAATGCCACCCGCCCGCCACTGACTCGCGAGCAGGTGCTGGAGAACGCCGAGACCTACAAGGCTCAGGTGTTCAAGATTCTGGACCCGGCAAAAACCGAAGTGGCGTTCAACTCGACCTGGATGGATCAGCTGTCGCCAGCCGATTTCATTCGGCTGGCCTCGCAGTACACGGTGGCGCGGATGCTCGAGCGCGACGACTTCCACAAGCGCTACACCGGCAACCAGTCGATTGCCATCCACGAATTCCTCTACCCCCTAGTGCAGGGCTACGACTCCGTGGCGCTGCGTGCGGATGTCGAGCTGGGTGGTACCGACCAGAAGTTCAACCTGCTGATGGGGCGCGAGCTGCAGCGCGCCTACGGGCAGGAGTCTCAGGTGATTCTGACCATGCCGTTGCTCGAGGGGGTGGATGGGGTCAAGAAGATGTCCAAGTCGCTCGGCAATTACATCGGTATCCAGGAGGCTCCGGGTGTCATGTACGGCAAGCTGGTGTCGATCCCCGATGCGCTGATGTGGCGCTACTTCGAACTCTTGAGCTTTCGGCCGATGGCGGAGATCGATGAGTTCCGTCGCGATGTCGAGCGGGGTGCCAATCCTCGCGATATCAAGATCAAGCTGGCTGAAGAGATTGTCGCGCGCTTCCATGGCGAGGAGGCGGCCGCTGGCGCGCATCGTGCGGCGGGCAATCGCCTGAAGGATGGCGAGCTGCCCGAGGATCTGCCGGAGGTGGAGTTGCTCTCCGCCGAGCCGATGTCGGTGGCCGCGGTGCTGAACAAGGCCGGGCTGACCAAGAATGCGGCAACCGCGCGCGACATGCTGAATGCCGGCAGCGTGAAGGTGGATGGCGTGGTGGTGGACCGTGACTTCGTGTTCGTGCCGGGCAAGGTCTATGTTTGTCAGGCGGGGAAGAAGGCCTTCGCCCGCATTGCCGTGCTTGCGGGGTAATAAGGAGGGGGCTTCTGTACAAGGAAGCCCTTTCCTGTGCCGTGGTCGGCAGCGTGTCTGCTGGCGTTGCTGGAAAGAAGTGTGTTCTGGGTGTTGACAGTCTTTTTTAAGGCTGTATTATTCGCCTCCTCGCTGCAGCGGCCTCCGGGTTACGGCAGCGAGAGAGTTACGCAAGTGGTTGAGTAGAAAAGAAAATTTCGAAAAACGCTTGACAGAATGCAAGGCTGCTGTAGAATTCGCGGCCTCGGTTGAGACGAAAGACTTGATCGAAACGCTCTTTAACAAGTTGAATCAAGCAATTCGTGTGGGTGCTTGTGAGATAAGACTGACAGTCGCAAGATTATCAGCATCACAAGTAGTCTCGTGAATTCATGAGTTTATTTGCGATTGCTGAGCCAAGTTTAGGGTTTTCTCAAAACCCGCAATGATGTGAACTGAAGAGTTTGATCATGG